>NZ_JAIXTC010000003.1 GCF_027484365.1 Brevundimonas sp.
CCGGCCTTGGCCAGGGTCATCGTGATCGCCGCCGTCAGCGTCGTCTTGCCGTGGTCCACGTGACCGATCGTGCCGATGTTGCAGTGCGGCTTGTTACGTTCGAACTTTTCCTTGGCCATTCTCTTCTCTCCGTCCCCTGAATTGAGGGGGCATATCCTAGTTGTTCAGGGGGTGTCCGACGGGCCGAAGCCCGTCGGGATGGTGGGGTTTAGGCGGAATACTTCTTGATCACTTCGTCGGCGACGTGTTGCGGCACCGGCTCGTAGTGGTCGTACTGCATGGTGAAGGCCGCGCGGCCCTGCGACATGCCGCGAAGCGTGTTCACATAGCCGAACATGTTGGCCAGGGGCACGAAGGCGTTCACGACGGTGGCGTTGCCGCGCATGTCCTGACCCTGGATCATGCCGCGACGGCCGTTCAGGTCGCCGATGACCGAACCGAGGTAGTCCTCGGGGGTCACGACCTCGACCGCCATGATCGGCTCGAGCAGCTTCGGAGCGCCCTTTTCCTTCAGTTCGCGGAAGGCGGCGCGGGCCGCGATTTCGAACGCCAGCACGCTGGAGTCGACGTCGTGGTACTTGCCGTCCGTCAGGGTCGCCTTGAAGTCGATCAGCGGGAAGCCGGCCAGCAGACCCGAATCCTTGATGGAGTTCAGACCCTTTTCGACGCCCGGGATGAATTCCTTGGGCACCGCGCCGCCGACGATCGAGTTCTCGAACACGAAGCCCGAGCCCGGCTCGCCGGGTTCGAAGGTCAGCATGACGCGGGCGAACTGGCCCGTACCGCCGGTCTGCTTCTTGTGGGTGTAGTCGATGTCGACCTTGCGGCCGAGGGACTCACGATAGGCGACCTGCGGCGCGCCGATGTTGGCCTCGACCTTGTAGGTGCGCTTCAGGATGTCGATCTTGATGTCGAGGTGAAGCTCGCCCATGCCCTTCAGGATGGTCTGGCCCGACTCGTGGTCGGTCGAGACGGTGAAGGACGGATCTTCCGACGCCAGCTTGGCCAGGGCGACGCCCAGCTTCTCCTGGTCGGCCTTGGACTTCGGCTCCACCGAGATCTCGATCACCGGCGCCGGGAATTCCATCTTCTCGAGGATGACGGGCGACTTCAGCGGATCGCACAGGGTGTCGCCGGTGCGGGTTTCCTTGAGGCCGGCCAGGGCGACGATGTCGCCGGCGTAGGCTTCCTTGACGTCCTCACGGTTGTTCGAGTGCATCTGCAGCATCCGTCCGACGCGCTCGCGCTTGTCGCGCGACGAGTTCAGCAGGCTCTGGCCGGTTTCCATCTTGCCCGAATACAGGCGGCAGAAGGTCAGCGAGCCGACGAACGGGTCGTCCATGATCTTGAACGCCAGGATCGAGAGGGGTTCGTCGTCCGAGGCCTTACGCACGACCGGCTCTTCGGTCTTGAAGTCGATGCCCGGGGTCGGCGGGATGTCCATGGGCGACGGCAGGTAATCGACGACGGCGTCGAGCAGGGTCTGCACGCCCTTGTTCTTGAAGGCCGAGCCGCACAGGATCGGATAGAAGGCGCCGGTCAGCACGGCCTTGCGGATGCACTTCTTCAGCACTTCGACCGAGGGCTCGGTGCCTTCGAGGTAGGCTTCCATCGCCTCGTCATCGAGTTCGACGGCGTTGTCGATCAGGTACTGGCGGGCTTCATTGGCCTTGGCGACCAGATCGGCCGGGATCTCGCCGATGGTGAAGTTGGCGCCCAGGGCGTCGTTGTCCCAGACGACCGAACGCATTTCCACGATGTCGACCAGACCGGTCAGCGAGGACTCGGCGCCGATCGGGAACTGGATCGGCACCGCCTTGGCACCCAGACGGTCACGGATCGACTGGACCGAGGCGTCGAAGTCGGCGCCGATCTTGTCCATCTTGTTGACGAAGACGATGCGCGGCACCGAATATTTGTCGGCCTGACGCCAGACGGTTTCGGTCTGCGGCTCGACGCCGGCGTTGCCGTCCAGGACCGTCACGGCGCCGTCGAGCACGCGCAGCGAACGCTCGACTTCAATGGTGAAGTCCACGTGGCCGGGGGTGTCGATGATGTTCAGGCGCTTGCCCTGCCAGAAGGCGGTCGTCGCGGCCGACGTGATCGTGATGCCGCGTTCCTGCTCCTGGTCCATCCAGTCCATGGTGGCGGCACCGTCGTGGACTTCGCCGATCTTATGGTTCTTGCCGGTGTAGTACAGGATCCGCTCGGTCGTCGTCGTCTTGCCCGCATCGATGTGGGCCATGATTCCGAAGTTGCGGTAGTCCTCGAGCGCGTGTGTGCGGGCCATGAAAGCGTGCCTTGAAAGTATGTTCAGGACGCGGGCCGCGTCCTCGGGAGATCGTCGATGTGGCGGATAAGCGAGCGCGGGCGATTTATCTCAAACCGCCCGCGCCGGATAGTCTCTAGATAGTGCTGCTGTTTGACGCTTTGAAGGCGCCTACCAGCGGTAGTGGCTGAAGGCGCGGTTGGCCTCGGCCATCTTGTGGGTGTCTTCACGCTTCTTGACCGCGGTGCCGCGGTTGTTGGAGGCGTCCAGCAGCTCGGCGGCCAGCTTTTCGGTCATGGTGTTCTCGCCACGCTTGCGCGCAGCGTTCACCAGCCAGCGGATGGCCAGGGCGCGGCGACGGTCGGGGCGAACCTCGACCGGCACCTGGTAGGTGGCGCCGCCGACGCGACGCGAACGGACTTCGACCGACGGCTGGACGTTTTCCAGGGCGGTGTGGAAGGTCTGGACCGGCTCGAAGTCCTTCTTCTTGTCGGCCAGGATTTCGAACGCACCGTAGACGATGTTTTCGGCGACGGCCTTTTTGCCCTCGTACATGACGTAGTTCATGAACTTGGTGACGGTCAGATCCTTGTATTTGGGATCCGGCAGGACTTCGCGTTTCTGGGCGCGGTGGCGACGGGACATGGGCTGGGCCTTCTAAATCGGTGTCTGGAAGAAGCCGGATGAAACCGGCTGAATCTGGAAAATGCGGGTCGCTTACTTCGGACGCTTGGTGCCGTAGTGCGAACGGCGCTGCTTGCGGTCCTTGACGCCCTGCGTGTCGAGCACGCCGCGAAGGATGTGGTAGCGAACGCCGGGCAAGTCCTTCACGCGGCCGCCGCGGATCAGGACCACCGAGTGCTCCTGAAGATTGTGGCCCTCGCCGGGGATGTAGCACACGGCTTCATAGCCGGACTTGGCCAGACGGACCTTGGCGACCTTACGCAGAGCCGAGTTCGGCTTCTTCGGGGTCGTCGTATAGACGCGGGTGCAAACGCCGCGGCGCTGGGGCGAGCCTTCCAGGGCCGGCACCTTGTTGCGCACGGGCTTGGGCTTGCGGGGCTTGCGGATCAGCTGGTTGATCGTAGGCATCGGTAGAACAGTCTCGACTTCTGATGGAGGCGTGTGCCTGTCGGCCGGGGCGCCTCGGTTTCCTTCTTTTGAACGGCTCCGACGGAGACGCCCGGGATCGTTCGAGACCGGATGCGGCACGACCAAACGAAAAAACCGGAACGCGCGCTTCGGGCGTTCCGGCGGGCACAGCCCGTCCGTTCAATTGTGACGATCAGGATGGGCCCCGGAAAGAACCCGCCTCGAAAGTCCGGCGCGTTTACGCGTGAGGGGCCGTCAGGTCAAGACCGGGCCTCAGGACCCGGCCGGCGTCTTCTGCACGCTCCGGACGACGAAGTTGATCCGTCCGGAGGCCGGCGGCTCGCGCATCGTCGCCTCCGACAGCCGTGTCCCCTCAGCGGACCGGGCGGCCGCCGCTCCGTAGCCTTCATTCGGCGGGTTCTCGGAAACCACCAGGCAGTTCGATAGCAGACCGTCCGCAGCGACGCCGCAGTTCAGGTTCACGAGGCCCCCGCTGGCGCATCCCGACAGACCTGCGCCCAAAAGGGCGATCAACGCCATGCGCCCGAGATTCGTACGCATCGTCAGCCCTCCTGGTCCGTCACCGGTGTTGTCAGGTCGAACTCTGCCCGAAAGTGCCGGTTTGCGCGACGCAGCTCATAGGCGAACATCCGGCCCGGATAGACCTCGACGTTCCAGACATTGGTCGTGGAGACGGCGGCGTCATTGGCGTTGAAGAGGGCGATGGAGAAGGCGTCGACCGGGAAGGTCTGCCACTCGGCCGACCCGGGCCCGACATTGTTTCCCCCATACATATGCAGCGTATGGGGCGTACCGTCGGGGTGGCGATGGTCGTGTTTCAGCCTGAGCCCTGCCTCCGTGCGGGTTATGATCCAGGTTCGCGACCGGTCTTCGCCGACGCTGAACGGAATACGCACCTCGGTCGGCGAACAGTCGCTCACATGCATCAGCAGCCGCTCGCCGACGAACCTGGCGTCGGCCGCATCCGTCGACACCACCCGGCCCTCGAAGCGCTGGCCGCACAGGGCGTTCAGATTGGCCATGAAGTTCCCCTCTGCCGGGGAAGGCGGGTTCGTGCCGAAATAGGTCCCTGCACATCCGGACAGCAGGACGGTGCAGGCGGCGATCAGGGCGACTTTCATGTCGCGAACGTCGCTCACCACGACAACATTCTCAATGCGCCACGTCGCCCGTTGACTTCGCGACTTCCCTGAGTATGTTCCGCGCCTCTCATTTTACGGCTCAACCGCCGTCGCAAAGGTAATTTCCGATGGCAAAGCCCGCCTCCATCAAGATCCGCCTCAACTCCACGGCCGACACCGGCTTCTTCTACGTCACCAAGAAGAACGCCCGTACGATGACCGAGAAGATGGTCGTCAAGAAGTACGACCCGGTCGTGCGCAAGCACGTCGAGTTCAAGGAAGGCAAGATCAAGTAAGGCTTGATCCCACGCTGGTTCTGAAGCGCCCGGTCGGCAACGACCGGGCGTTTTGCTGTCCGGCCTAGGCCGCCCGCGCGATGACGCGGTCGCGCCCCGTGGCCTTGGCCTCGTAGACGCCTTCGTCGGCCCGCTTCAGCAGGGCGTCCGGCGTATCCCCGGCCCCCAGGGTCGCGGCCACGCCGATCGAGATGGTCACCGTCAGGTGCTCCTGGCCGCCCATCACGCGGAAGGGCGTGGTGCCGACGTCACGGCGGATGCGTTCGGCGATGCGGTGCGCATCCTCGATCCGGGTTCCCGGCATGACGACGACGAATTCCTCGCCGCCCAGCCGGCACGGCAGGTCGACGGCGCGGACGTTGGTGGCCAGGCGCACGGCGAATTCGCGCAGCACCTCATCGCCCGCATCGTGGCCGAAGCCGTCGTTGACCTTCTTGAAGTGGTCGATGTCCAGCACGAGCACCGACACGGGCTCGCCGCCCTGGGCCGCCCGAGTGACAAAGGCCTGAAGCTGCCCGGCCATGTAGCGCCGGTTGTGCAGCCCGGTCAGGGCGTCTGTGACGGCCATCTCGAGGCTGTAGTCCAGCTTCTCCTTGAGGAAGTCGGTGTAGCGTTTCCTGCGGACCTGGGTCCGCGCCCGGGCCGCCAGCTCCTCCGGATCCACCGGCTTCATCAGGATATCGTTGACGCCCAGTTCCAGGGCCTTGACCAGCCGTGGCCGGTCCGACGGATCGACCACGGCCAGAATCGGAAGATGCCGCGTCGGCTCCGCCGAACGCACCTGGGCGACCAGACGCAGCCCGTCGAACTCCGCCGCCGCCACATTGATGATCATCAGGTCGATGGCGCCCTTGGACGCGATCAGGCCGTCACCCGCAGTGGTCTCGATCGAGGGGCGATGCTCGCGCGTCAGCTCCTCGGCGATCCGCTCGGCCTGGCGCGCATTGTCGTCGACGATCAGGACCCGGCCACCGGACCCGCGCAGCCGCCCGGCCCCGTCGGTCGTCACCCCCAGCCGGCGCCCGCTCTCCTCGCGCTCGCGCAGCTCGTCCATGACCAGCTTCAGTCGGGTCAGCGACCGCACCCGCGCGAACAGCACCACGTCGTCCAGCGGCTTGGTGACGAAGTCGTCCGCCCCCGCCTCCAGCCCCTTGATCCGGTCCTCGCGCCCGTCCAGGGCCGTCACCAGAACGACAGGGATATGGTTGGTGGTCGGATCGGCCTTCAGCCGGCGGCAGGTCTCGAACCCGTCCATGCCAGGCATCATGACGTCCAGCAGGATGATGTCGGGCTGTTCCGCCGCCGCCATTCTGAGCGCCGACGCCCCGTCCTGGCAGGTCAGGACGTCATAGTATTCCAGCGTCAGCTTGGCCTCGAGCAGGCGGACATTGGCCTCAACGTCGTCGACCACAAGAATACGCGCGGTCATTGAACTGCTACCCCACCGTCACTGGCTGGTTCAGGTGCTTCTTCACCGTCTCCAGGAAATGCATCACCGAGATCGGCTTGGAGATATAGGCCTCGCAGCCGCCCTGCCGGATCCGCTCCTCGTCGCCCTTCATGGCGAAGGCGGTCACCGCGATGATCGGAATATGGGCCAGCTCCTCGTCGTCCTTGAGCCATTTGGTCACTTCCAGCCCCGAGATCTCGGGCAGCTGGATGTCCATCAGGATCAGGTCGGGCATGTGCTGGCGCGCGAGGGCCATCGCCTGCAGCCCCTCGCGGGTCTGCAGGATCTGGTAGCCCTGCGAGTCGAGCAGATCATGAAACAGCTTCATGTTCAGCTCGTTATCCTCGACGATGAGGACTTTCTTGGACATCTTCACCCGGTCTGGCCGCCTCGATTGACGCGCACCCTGCGCACTGAGGCTTGCGGCCTTCTTCGATTGGGATTGTGCCTGCGCAGTCTTAAGTTGGGGTGAAGTCGGGAATCCAACCTTCACCATGAAAGCCATCTGTCGCGAATGCCTGTGGACCGGGGAGGACGCCGTCCGGCGCTGTCCCTCCTGCGGCTCCCCGCGGGTCGTCTGCGATCCGGAGCTGGACCAGCTGGCGATCGCCCACCTCGACTGCGACGCCTTCTACGCCTCGGTGGAGAAGCGCGACCGCCCCGAGCTGCGCGACCGGCCCGTCATCGTCGGCGGCGGGGTGCGGGGCGTGGTCTCCACCTGCTGCTACATCGCCCGCCAGTCCGGCGTTCATTCGGCCATGCCGATGTTCAAGGCGCTGAAGGCCTGTCCCGACGCGGTCGTCCTCAAACCCGACTTCTCCAAATACGTCCCCGAATCGGAGCGCATCTTCCGCTTCGTCGGAGAGCTCACCCCCCTGGTCCAGACCCTGTCGCTGGACGAGGCCTGGATCGACCTGTCGGGCACCGAACGCCTGAACGGCGGCCCGCCGGCGCTCCAGCTGATCCGCCTCCAGAAGCGGATCGAGGTCGAGACGGGCCTGGGCGTCTCCATCGGCCTGGCCCCGAACCGCTTCCTGGCCAAGATCGCCTCGGAGCTGGACAAGCCGCGCGGCTTCTCCGTCATCGGCGCGGCGAACGCCCGGGCCCTGCTGGCGCCGCGGTCCGTCCGCATCCTGCCCGGGGTAGGTCCCGTCTTCGGCAAGACCCTGGTCTCGGACGGTTTCGCCACTGTCGGCGACCTGGCCGCCGCCGACGTCCGCGACCTGGTCAAACGCTACGGCGAGACCGGCCTGCGCCTCCACGACCTCGCCCACGCCCGCGACGCCCGCTCCGTGAACCCGGAGCACGACCGGCGCGGCATGAGCGCGGAAAACACTTTCAACACCGACCTGACCGCGCTCGAGGACCTCGAGGCCGAGCTCTGGCCCCTGTGCGAAAAGGTCGCGTCCAAGGCCCGGCGCGACGGCGTCGCCAGCCGCGTCGTCGTCCTCAAACTGCGCCGCACCGACTTCAGGATCATCACCCGTCGCCGCACGATGCCCGACCCGGTCCAGACGGCCCGCGCCCTGTTCGCCATCGGCCGCGACCTGCTGGCCCCCGAACTGGGCCGCCCCTACCGCCTCATCGGCATCGGCCTCGCCGACATCCAGGACGCCGAGGACCTGCCCGAGGGGCTGTTCGCCTCGGCCGAGCGCCGCACCCTCAAGACCGAGACCACCATCGACGCCCTGCGCCAGAAATTCGGCGCCTCCGCCGTCGTCGCGGGCCGGGCGCTGAAGCCGAAACCCCGCTAGGCTGCGGGGCGGCGGCGCGTCAGTGCGCCTCGATCAATTCCAGCGACACCCGGCGGGTGCGGTGGATCGGGGGGATGGCGTTGCACGCGGCGAGGGCGACGTCGGCGCACATCCGTCCCTCGAGATCCAGCTGATTGGTCATGTCCGCGGCCCGCAACTGCCCGTCGCTCCGTCGCAGCCTGGACAGGATGACGAAGCTCTCGTGGCCGTGGAGATCCAGCACGCCCGGGCCGGCCCTGCGCACCATCCGGAAATTCTCCGGTACCTCCCCGGCGGCCGGGGTCGCATCCGGGTCGAGACAGGATTGCGACGGCGGTTCGAAGCGCGCCTCGACCACGACTTCGCTCTCCTCGACCGCCACCAGGCGAAGCGTCGCCCGGGTGCAGTCCCGCCCGGACAGGATGGCCTGGCCGTCCTCGAAGTCGCCGATGACCAGCTCCGGCCGGACATGGGCGTCCCCGACGGCCTTCAACTGGTCCAGCCCCAGCCCCCGGCTGACCGCCACGTAGAAGGTCTGCAGATCGGTCACCATGCCCAGCAAGGCGACCGAGCCAGCAGGGCGTGGCGACTCCAGCCGCTCCTCTGCGCCGAGAGCCAGGGTGTAGGGGGCCAGGGCGCGCGCTGCGGTGTCGTCGGCCCCGCCCGCCTCGCCGAGGCTCAACCAGCGGACCCGTTCGAAGGGCGACCCGCCGTCGGCGCCCGCCACGACCTCATGATCCGAGACCGCCTCGACCCGGCTCGTCTGGTCTCCCCGCGTCTCCGTCTGGACCAGACGATACTGGAACCTCTGTCCCACGTCATAGCGGCGCGTCAGGTCGAGCTCCTGGCGGGCACTGGCCGGCGATGTCGCACCCATGGCCAGCAGCAACGCCAGTATGGCCGCGCCCGGCGCCGGGCCGCCAGCGACGCGGGTCTGCCGTTTCTGCCGGTTCATCGGACGCCCTCCTGCCGCGTCGCCCTCACTCCGACCGGAGATATCTCAAACGCGCCGCCAGGTTAAGAACGCGGGCGGCGTTCAACCGGCCTTAAGCCGATCGGGTCATGATCGCCCCATGTCCGCATTCCTCGACAAGATGCGCCGCCGGGGCGGCCGCTACCTCGGCGTCCGCCCGGCGCCCGTCCGCCCGGCGCGCGGCGTCTTCAGCCTGTCGTTCGACGACATCCCGGTGAGCGCCTGGACCGAGGCCGGCCCGATTCTCAAGGAGCACGGCGTCCTGGCCACCTACTATGTGGCCGGCGGCCTGTCGGACGGAGAGAACCTCGGCCTGCCCCAGTTCACCACCGACCACCTGCAGCAGCTGTTCGCCGCCGGCCATGAGGTCGGCTGCCACACCTTCGGCCACACCTCGGCCCTGAAGGTCTCGCCCGGCGAATACGCCGCCGACCTCGACCGCAACGCCGCCTGGGTCGCCGAACGGCTGGACGGCCATGTCATGACCACCTTCGCCTGGCCCTACGGCGATGTGTCCGTCGGCGCCAAGACCGTGGTCGCCGACCGGTTCGCCCTCGGCCGGGGCGTCCGCGACGGCGTCAACGCGGGGTCAGCCGACCGCGCCAACCTCCAGGCCATCGGTCTCGAAAGCCGCCGCCTCCCCGGCTACGATCTCGAGGCCCTGATGACCGAAACCGCCGCCCGAAACGGCTGGCTCATCGCCTACGGCCACGACGTCATGGACGGCCCGACGCCTTATGGCTGTACTCCCGCCGACCTCGACCGCGTGATCCGTCTGGCGAAGGCGGCCGGGCTGAAGATCCTGCCGGTGGGTCAGGCGTGGGAGCGGATGGCGGCATAAGCCCCTCTCCCCTTGCGGGAGAGGGAGGCGGCGCACGGGCGCGGAGCGACCGTTCTTGCGCCGGCGGGTGAGGGGTGTCGCCGGCCGTTCCGCTCAGCCCCGACAGCCCTCACTCCGACCGGCGGTGTGACCCCTCATCCGGCCCTCCGGGCCACCTTCTCCCGCAAGGGGAGAAGGGAGAGCTCACCCATCTCCATCAACAGATCGAACCAGAGCCCCAACGATTTCAACGCCCGGCTCTGTCGAGAGCCCTTATCGCAGGCGCCCCTCGAAACCGTGCGACACTAGGCGCGGTCTTTGACATCGCCGCTCCAGCCCCCTCCCGGATGTAGACTCTGTCGAGTCGCTTTCTGAAGTCGCACGCCCCGAACGCTTCGCACGCTTCGGACGCTTCGGACTGTGTTTTGCCGTTCGCCCGCCTTGGCCGCTCCCGCCCGTTCATCCTTCGACCACCAACCTCCCGCTCCCGTCAGACCCGCGACAATTCAACACCTTACCCCGATCTGCCCACGCCTTGACCTTCCGGCCCCTCGCCTATAGGTTCCGCGCCGAATTCAGACCCCTGTCGGGGCCAGCAAATCCATGCGTGGCCGGGCGGGGTTCGAAACCAACAAAGCCCATGTCCCTGCCCCCGGAATCGCGCGAAGAGGCGATCAAACGCCTCACCGAAAGCGCATCGGCTCTGGAGGCGCGCACGACTCGCGAGGCTTCTAACGAAGCGGCGGGTCAGGCGGCAGCCGGTCAGGCGTGGCGGATCATCGCCGACCTGTTCGGCGGAGTGTTCGTGGGTCTGGCGCTCGGCGCCATCGTGGACTGGTATTTCCATACCAATCCCTGGGGTTTGATCGGCGGTGTCCTTCTGGGCTTCGCCGTTTCGGTTTGGATGGCCTGGTCGACGGCGCAACGCCTGATGGCCCAGGCGAAAGCAAGCGGAGTGGAGCCGAAGTCGGTTCCCTTTGACGATGATGAAGAAGACTAAAGGCGCCCATGGCTGATCCGCTTCACCAGTTCCAGATCGTTCCCCTTGTCGATTTCGGCACGGTGACCCTGCCCGTTGTCGGCGAACAGCAGATCGCCTTCACGAACTCGCACCTGGCCATGACCATCGCCTTCGGCCTGGTTGTGCTCTTCCTTCAGCTTGTCACGGCCGGTGCCAAGGTGGTCCCCGGCCGGACCCAGGCCGCGGGCGAGACCCTGTTCGGCATGATCGACGGCCTCGTCGACTCCATCATCGGCCACGACGGGCGCAAGCTGTTCCCGTTCGTCTTCACCGTCTTCACCTTCATCCTGGCCATGAACTTCATCGGCCTGTTCCTGACCTTCACGGCCACCTCGCAGATCGCCGTCACCGCCACCTTCGGCGTGCTGACCATCCTGCTGGTCCTGGCCATCGGTTTCGCCAAGCACGGCCTCGGCTTCTTCAAGCTGTTCGTGCCGTCGGGCGTGCCGTGGCCGGTCCTGCCCTTCGTGATCATCATCGAGTTCGTCTCCTTCCTGCTGCGCCCGGTCACCCTGACCCTTCGTCTGTTCGGCAACATGATGGGCGGCCACGTCGCCCTGAAGGTCTTCGCCGGCTTCGTGGTCGTGGGCGTCGGCGGATCTGTCGGCCTCGGCCTCGGCATCCCGATCGCCCTGCTGTCGATGGGCATGACCGTCGGCCTCACCGCGCTGGAGTTCCTGGTGGCCTTCCTCCAGGCCTTCGTCTTCGCCGTTCTGACCTGCATCTACCTCAACGATGTGGTCAACCTGGGCCACGGGCACTAAAGCCCCACCTCAGTTTTCGTCCCTAACCAACCAACCTCAGACTAGGACTAAAGATTATGGAAGCAGAAGCCGCCAAGCTCATCGGCGCCGGCCTCGCAATGACCGGCATGATCGGCGCCGGCATCGGCGTCGGCAACATCTTCGGCTCGTTCCTGACGGGCGCCCTGCGCAACCCGTCGGCCGCCGGCTCGCAAATCGGCAACCTGTTCGTGGGCGCCGCCCTGGCCGAAGCCCTGGGCATCCTGTCCTTCGTTCTGGGCATCCTGATCTACTCGGCCTAAGCGCCGATTTCCGATCGGGCGCGGCGCCGGGCATCCGGTCGCCGCGCCTGCTCGACCGATTTCTCCAGACCTGATGGACCATGGCTGATCCTACCGAACCCTCGACCGTCGTTCACGGCGCACCTGCGAACCACGCTGCGGGCGAGACGCATGCCTCGACCGAGGCGGCCGGACATGAGGGCGGCGGCCTACCGCAGTTCGAGTTCCAGCACTGGTTCGGGCAGATCGTCTATCTGATCTTCCTGTTCGCCATCCTCTATCTGCTGATCGCCAGGGTCTTCGCACCGCGCATGCGCCGGGTGTTCGAAGAGCGTGAGAGCACCATCTCCACCGCCATCGCGACAGCCCGTCAGGTCCAGGCCGAGGCCGCCGGGCAGGCAGAAGCCGCCAAGGCCGAGGTCGAGAAGGCTCGCGCCGACAGCCGCGCCGCCTCCGTCGCGGCCAAGGCCCGCGTCACCGACGCCGCCAACGCCCGCGCCGCTGAGGAAGAGGCCGTCGTCAGCGCCCGTATCGCCGAGGCCGAGGCCGCCATCGGCAAGACCCGCGACGCCGCCATGGCCAATGTCGCTACCATCGCCGCCGACACCGCCTCGGCCATCGTCGAGCGTCTGACCGGCAAGGCCCCCACGGCCGCCGAGGCGACCGCCGCGGTCAAGGGAGCCGCCTGATATGCCCGCCTTTCTGACCAGCCACTTCTATAACTTCGCCGAGGCCGAACTGTGGGTCGGCATCGGTCTGCTGATCTTCATCGGCATCTGCATCTTCGTCGGCGTGCCGAAGCTGGTCGCCGGCCAGCTCGATGCCAAGGGCGCCAAGATCCAGGCCGAGCTCGACGAGGCCCAGCGCCTGCGCGCCGAGGCCGAGGCCCTGCTGACCACCATCCGCGCCGAGAAGGCCGCCGCCGAAGCCCAGGCGAAGGAAATGCTCGCGGCCGCCGAAGCCGACGCCCGCATCATGGAAGCCGACGCCAAGGTCCGCCTCGAAGAGACCCTGGCCCGTCGCCAGGCCTTGGCCGAGCGTCGCATCGCCTCCGCCGAGGTCCAGGCCACGGCAGAGGTCAAGGCCGCCGCCGCCGAGGTCGCCGCCCAGGCCGCCGAGACCATCCTGGCCGCCCGCATCGCCGGCGCGAAGTCCGACCCCCTGCTCGACGCCGCCATCGCCCAGATCGGCACACGCCTGAACTAGGCCCATCGGCAGCGACAACGAAAAGGGCGGCGCACCGGACCGGTGCGCCGCCCTTCTCTTGTGCGGTATCGCGCTAGTGAGCCGCGGCGACCCCGTCCATCAGCCTGGCCGCCCGCTTCTCGCGCGCCACCAGCCGGGCGTAGACATTGCCCAGCACGATGCCGAACACGGCGTGGCTGACCAGCATCCAGGCGACCATGCCGAACCCGCCCGAGCCGCGGAAGATCCGCGAGTCGCCGAACAGGAAGACCATCACCATCAGCACCGCCCACGCCCCGACGGCGAAGAGAATGCCCGTGGTCTCAGCGGTCTGGCCCGGTATCCGCGGATAGAGGATCCCGAACAGGCTCCCCAGGATCACCGACCCGGCGACGAAGTGGGCGATCCAGCCCACGACCAGGTTTCCGGGCATGCCCATCAGACTGGCCACGAACAGCGGAAACGGCTCCACCCACGGACCAGCAAACACATTCACAGCTTCGAGTAATGAGACGGCGACCGTGGCGAACAAGCCAGCGATCACGCCCTTCTGTACGCGTGACATCATAACGACAGCGCCTCCCAACGCGTGTTTTCGTTCCGATAACGCAGGGAGGACTCTACGCCTGTTGCGTCAGGACGCTATTCCGCCACATTCACAACCGCGTGCTTCGCAGGTGCGGTAGGCCTTCAGGCAAAATGAACGCCCAGCAGGGCCTCAGTCGCATCCCACAACCGGGCCGCCGCGTCGGCATCCAGGGCCTGGGGCTCGGCCTTGACCGGCCCCGGCGGCCCCTTCAGCTCGTTCATCCGCGTCGCCCCCACATAGGCTCCACCCTTCACGGACGGCTCAGTCGCCGCCATCAGGATCGGCAGAGCCCCGGCCCGCTGGGAATGGCTGATCAGGGGTTCGATGAACGGACGATACAGCAGGCTCATCACGGCCCGCGACACCGGGCGGCCTGTCAGGGGCCCGTTGCCGATCAGCCCGGTCCGGGCATAGCCGGGATGGGCCACCACACTGATCAGTCCCCATCCGTGGGCGGCGCTGCGGCGGTCCAGCTCCAGACCGAACATCAGCATGGCCAGTTTCGACTGCGCATAGACCGGCCAGCTCCTGTAGCGCCGCTCATGGTTCAGATCGTCGAAACGGATACGGCCCCGGCGGTGGGCGATGCTGGACAGCTGGACCACCCGCGCCTGTCCGGATTTCAACAGCGGCAGCAGTCTCGCTGTCAGGGCGAAATGACCCAGATAGTTGGTCGCCAGCTGCATCTCGAACCCGTCGACCGTCACTTCCCGGTTCGGCAGCGCCATGACCCCGGCGTTGTTGACCAGGAGATCGACAGGGCGCCCCTGCGCCAGCAGGCGATCGGCAAAGGCCGCGACTGATGCCTGGCTGGCCAGATCCAGCGCCTCGAACCGGACATTGGCGTCCGGGAGCGCACGGCGGATCCGCCGGATCGCGTCATCGCCCTTCGTGGGGTTGCGCGCTGCGATGATGACCTCGGCCCCCTTGCGGGCCAGTTCCAGCGCCGTCTCGTATCCGGTCCCGCCGGTCGATCCGGTGACGATCGCCAGTTTTCCGGTCTGGTCGGGGATGTTTGCAGTGGTCCAGTTCGCCATCGGGTCTATCCTGCGGGTCTGACGTGAGGGAGGAACATCGAGTTGCAATATCTGCACTCGATGCAAATATGCAAGACGTGCAAGACAAGATTTCAGGCCTGCGTGAACGCAAACGCGCTGACACCCAGGCGCGGGTCCACATCGCCGCGATGGACCTCTTCGGCCGCAAGGGTTTCGAGTCCACGACCCTCGACGACATAGCCAATGCAGCCGGTGTGTCCCGTCGCAGCCTGTTCCACTATTTCGCGTCGAAGGAAGACATCGTCCTCTCGACCAAGGCGGGTCTGGGGGACCTGATCGAGGCCGCCGTGGCGCGTCGCCCGGCCGAAGAGCCCCTGCTGGAGATGGCCGAGCACGCCCTGACCGATATGGCGGCCGACTTCCAGGGGCCGGGTCCGCGCGCCCTGGCACGCCTGATCCATGACACGCCCGCCCTGCGCGCCGGCGATCAGGCCAAATATGAGGCTCTGGAGCGTCGCCTCGCCCAGGCCATGGCGGCGCGAAAAGGCCTGTCCCCCGACGACCTTCAGGCCCGGGTCGTCGCCACCACCGCCATCGGCGTCCTGCGCATGGCGACCGAGACCTGGCTGGCCTCGGACGACGACAGCGGCCCAGAGGTCCACGGCAAGGCGGCGTTCACGGCCCTGCGCCTTACGCTGGCTGAATAGACCTATTCCGCCGCGATGTTCGTCCCTTCCGGCGCGGTCCAGCGCAGTTTCGGCGAGCGGGCGGCGCGGGTCTCGTCGAGGCGACGCAGGGGCGCATGGAAGGGCGCGCCCTTGAACCGTTCGACATCACCCGCCTTCGCCGCCTGGGCCAGCAGACGCAGGGCGTGGATGAACCGGTCCAGCTCAGCCTTGGATTCCGTCTCGGTCGGCTCGATCAGCATGGCGCCATGGACGACCAGGGGGAAGTACATGGTCATCGGGTGGAATCCCTCGTCGATCATCGCCTTGGCGAAGTCGAGCGTGGTGATGTCCGTGCCCTTCAGCCATTCGTCGTCGAACAGGGCCTCGTGCATGCAGGGTCCGTCCGGGAAGGCCGCCGACATCACGTCCGACAGGCGGGCCTTGATGTAGTTGGCGTTCAGGACCGCATCCTCAGCCACCTGACGCAGGCCGTCAGCGCCGTGGCTCATCATGTAGGACAGGGCGCGGACATACATGCCCATCTGCCCCTGGAAGGCGCACATCCGGCCGAAGGCCTGGGCGGCGTCGCCCTCCTCCCGCTCGATCAGCTCATAGCCGTCCGAGCCGTGCACGACCCAGGGCGCCGGAGCGAACGGAGCCAGGGCCTCGGACAGCACCACCGGACCGGCGCCCGGACCGCCGCCGCCGTGGGGCGTCGAGAAGGTCTTGTGCAGGTTGATATGCATGGCGTCGACGCCCAGGTCGCCCGGACGAACCCGGCCGACGATGGCGTTGAAGTTGGCGCCGTCGCAGTAGAAATAGGCGCCCGCCGCGTGGGTCAGCCGGCTGATCTCGAGAATATCGCGCTCGAACAGGCCGCAGGTGTTAGGGTTGGTCACCATGATGGCGGCGACGTCCGGACCCAGTTTCGAGGCCAGGTCGGCCACGTCCACGCGGCCGTCGTCGGTCTGAGCCACCTCGACCACCGTATAGCCGACGAAGGCGGCGGTAGCCGGATTGGTGCCGTGGGCCGAGGTCGGCACCAGCACCTTGCGGCGCACCTCGTGCTGACCGGAAGCCTCGTGCGCCGCCCGGATCGCCATCAGGCCGCACAGTTCGCCATGCGCACCCGCCTTGGGCGACAGGGCGACGGCCGGCATGCCGGTCAAGGTCTTCAGCCAGTGCGACAGCTGATCCATCAGCTCCAGCGCGCCCTGCACCGTCGAGATCGGCTGCAGCGGGTGAATGTCCGAGAAGCCCGGCAGGCGCGCCATCTTCTCGTTCAGGCGCGGGTTATGCTTCATCGTGCACGAGCCCAGCGGATAGAGGGCCAGGTCGATGGCGTGGTTCTTCTGCGACAGCCGCACATAATGGCGCATCGTCTCGGGCTCGGAGAGGCCCGGCAGGCCGATCGGATCGCGCCGGACCAGGTCGCCCAGGTCGCCGCCGTCCGTCTTGGGTTGCGGCAGGTCCACCCCGGTCTTGCCCCAGCCGTCGCCCTCGAAGATCAGGGCCTCGTCCTGCAACAGGCCACGCCCGCCCGTCAGGGTCGGATGCTTGTAGTCGTGATCCCCGGCGGTGGGAGCGGTCGGGCGGCCGACGGTGTTCATCGTGCTCATGATCAGGCTCCCAGGATCTTGGTCAGGGACTTGGCGAGGATCTGGATATCGGCATCCAGCGTCGTCTCGGTCGCGGCGACCAGCAGGACGTCGTCCATGCCGGCGTCGGGGGCCAGTCGGCTGTAGGGCACGCCGGCCAGCACGTGATGCGCCGCCAGCTGGTCCACCACCTCGGCCGCGTTCTTCGGCAGCTTCACGGCGAACTCGTTGAAGAAGCGCCCGGTCAGGATCTCGACCCCCGGGATGGCGGCCAGGGCGTCACGGGTCGCCAGCGCCTTCTCGTGGTTCAGCAGGGCCAGTTTCCGCAGCCCCGTCTCGCCCAGCAGGCTCATGTGGATGGTGAAGGCCAGGCTGCACAGGCCGGAGTTGGTGCAGATGTTCGAGGTCGCCTTGTCGCGGCGGATGTGCTGCTCGCGCGTCGACAGGGTCAGGACGAAGCCCCTCTCGCCGTCCGCATCCACCGTCTCGCCACACAGGCGGCCCGGCATCTGGCGGATCAGCTTCTCGCGCGTCGCGAACAGGCCGACATAGGGTCCGCCATAGTTCAGGGCGTTGCCGATCGACTGGCCCTCGGCGGCGACGATGTCGGCCCCCATCTCGCCCGGCGACTTCAGCAGGCCCATCGACACAGCCTCGGTGACCACGACGATCAACAGGGCGCCGGCAGCGTGGGCGGCCTCGGCGATCTTCGTCACATCGGTCGCCGTGCCGAACACGTTCGGGGTCTGGACGACGACACAGGCCGTGTCCGGCCCGATCCGGGCGATGACGTCGGCCTCGGCATCCACGGCGGCGGCCAGGACTTCGGTCTCGACGCCGACCGCGTGCACCACCGTCTCGGTCGCCCGGACATAGTGCGGATGCACCCCGCCCGAGATGACCGCCTTGTTCCGGCGCGTCACCCGCGTCGCCATCAGCACGCCCTCGGCCATGGCGGTCGAGCCGTCGTAGAGGGAGGCGTTGGCCACATCCATGCCCGTCAGGTTCGCGACCTGGGTCTGGAACTCATAGAGATACTGCAGCGTCCCCTGGGCGATCTCGGGCTGGTAGGGGGTGTAGCTGGTCAGGAACTCCGAGCGCTGGATCACGTGATCCACCGTCGCCGGCACATGGTGGCGATAGGCGCCCGCCCCGCAGAAGAAGGGCGCGTCACCTGCCACCGTGTTCTTGCCCGCCAGCGACTTCAGGGACCGCTCGACCTCAAGCTCGCCCATGACGTGGGGCAGGTCGACGAACCCGTCCCGCCGCGCCGCCTCGGGCACATCCACGAACAGGTCGTCGATCGATTTCACGCCGATGGCGGCGAGCATCGCCGTCCGGTCGTCAGGGGTCAGGGGCAGGTAGCGCATCTATTCTGTTCCGCTCATCCCCGCGCAAACGGGGAGCCAGTGCTTTGGGCGAAGTCTGTCGCCGGGGAGGACGAACCGCTCATCCCAGCCACCCTGTTTCGCGACAGGACTGGGTCCCGGCTTCCGCCGGGGTGAGCGGGCAGATTAAAGCGACGCCAGGAACGCGTCGTAGGCGGCGCGGTCCATCAGGCCGTCGATCTGGCCGGCGTCCGACACCTTGATCTTCGCGAACCAGCCTTCGCCTTCGGCGTCGGCATTGACCGTCTCGGGCGCAGTCGCCAGCACGGCATTACCCTCAATCACCTCACCCGACACCGGGGCGTAGACGTCCGAAGCCGCCTTCACGCTCTCGACGACGGCAAAGCTGTCGCCCTTGCCGACGGTCTTGCCGGCTTCCGGAGTCTCGACGAACACCACATCGCCCAGCTGGTCGGCGGCGTGTTTCGTGATGCCGACGGTGGCGACGTCGCCGTCGAGGCGAACCCACTCGTGGTCCTTGGTGAAGTGCATGCTATGTTCCTCTTTCTCGTCATCCTCCGGCTTGACCGGGGGATCAGGCCTTGGGTTTGCGGTAATAGCGTTGTGCGACGAACGGCATGTCGATCACCTCGGCGGCGGCGGCCTTGCCGCGCACGATGACCTTCAGTTCCGTGCCGAGCGCCCCGTGCGCCGGCGGCACATAGCCCATGGCGATGTTGCGACCCAGGGTCGGCGACGGCCCGCCCGAAGTCACCTTGCCGATGACGTTCCCGTCCAGATCGGCGATCTCGGCGCCCTCGCGCGCCGGAGCGCCTTCCTTGACGCTCAGACCCACGCGTACCCGCGACGGCCCATCAGCCAGTTCCTTCAGGATGCGTTCGGCGCCGTTGAAGTCGGCGGCGTCCTTGCGCGACTTCGAAAGGGCGAAGGTCAGCGCCCCCTCGACCGGCGACGTGCCCGGATCGATGTCGTGGCCGTGCAGCGGCAGACCGGCCTCCAGACGCAGGCTGTCCCGCGCGCCCAGACCGATCGGCTTGACCCGGCTGTCCTCCAGGATGGTGTTCCACACCCGCTCGGCGTCGGCGGCCGGGACGGAAATCTCGTAGCCGTCCTCGCCCGTATAGCCCGAGCGCGAGACATAGCAGTCGACCCCGAACAGCATCAGCCGGGCGCAGTCCATGAAGCCGAACTCGGCCAGCACCGGCTCATGCTTCGCCATGACCTCGGCGGCTTCCGGCCCCTGGATCGCGATGAGGGCGCGGTCGTCAAGGACGGTCAGGACCGCGTCGCCCGACAGATGCTCGGCCCAGAAGGCGAAGTCCTCGTCCTTGTTGCCGGCGTTGACGACGACGAACAGGCCGTCGTGATCGGGCTTGCCGGCCATCAGGTCGTCAATGATCCCGCCCTGTTGGTTCAGCAGCAGGCTGTATTTCTGCCGGCCGGACTTCAGCACCTGATAGTCGCCGGGCACGAACCGCTGGAACTGGTCGATCGCGTCGGCGCCGGTGATCTTGCACTGGCCCATGTGCGACACGTCGAACAGGCCGGCGTGCTCGCGCGTCCAGCGGTGCTCGGCCAGGACGCCTTCGTACTGCACCGGCATGTCGTACCCGCCGAACCCGACCATGCGGGCTCCCAAGGCGCGGTGCGCGGCGTTCAGGACGGTGGTCTTCAGCGTTTCGTCGGTCATGCGGGTCCAGACTTTCAGGGTCGCGTCTCGAGGCGGAAAGCTCCGCCGTCCTCGCGCCCCCGCTGTCTGTGAAGCCTGAGAGATTCCAACGCCGCCCATCCCGGCAGGGATGTCAGGCGTCTTGCTCCGTCGGCGCGATCCGGGGATCGACTTTCCAGCGTCCGAATGTTCTCGCGGTCCGTTTGCCTGAGCGTTTCCGGGGCGGTTGCGCCTTCGGCTCCGGGTCCGCCCCAAAGCTGGAGGGACGGCCCGATCTCTCCCGCGAGAGCCGGGTCACCAAGGCCCCGACTCCGGCTCCGAGTCAAGCGCGAGCTTGGGAAACGGCGACCAGCGGCTTCCATGTCGCATCTATTTTCTTATGCGCGTGACGAAACACGGCCACGCCTGGCCCAGAACTCCGTTCGGCCCTGTTTGTGCGCCTTGGTGTCCCGCTGACCTACAATCGCGCTCACGGTTCGCGGAGAGAGCGAGCAAACGGATTTCGTCCGTTTCGTCCGTTTCGTCAGGGTGTTTTTCGTCCGGACAGACGGACGAAACCTTAGCCCGCGTAGGCGTCGATCTCGGCCAGACGCTTCAGCTTGTCGGCGTCCGGCAGGAACGACCCCTCGAAACTGTTCCGCGCCATCTGCGTCACCTGCTCCCGGCTCAGACCCACAGCTTCCGCCAGCCGCGCGTAGTTGGCGTTCACATAGCCGCCGAAGTAGGCCGGATCGTCCGAGTTCAGTGTCACATGCAGGCCCCGGCGCAGCATCTCCGGCACCGGGTGGTCCTTCAGATCCTTCACCACGCAGAGCTTCAGGTTCGACAGGGGACAGACGGTCAGCGTCATCTGCTCGGCGGCCAGTCGCTGGATCAGGCTCTCGTCCTCCATCGACCGGTTGCCGTGATCCATCCGGTCGATGTGCAGCAGGTCCAGCGCCTCGTGCACATAGGCGGGCGGCCCCTCCTCGCCGGCATGGGCGCACAGCTTCAGACCCAGGTCGCGTGCCGCGGCGAAGACCCGGACGAATTTCGACGGTGGATGCCCGACCTCCGACGAGTCCAGCCCGACCCCGATGAAGTGATGCAGATAGGGCTTCGCCATCTCCAGCGTCGCGAAGGCCTCCTCCTCCGACAGGTGACGCAGGAAGCTCAGGATCAGCCCGGAGGTCACGCCCAGTTCCGACTTCGCCCGGTCCATCCCCGCGATCAGCCCCTCGACTACCACGCCGAACTCCACGCCCCGATCGGTATGGGTCTGGGGATCGAAGAAGATCTCCGCATGGCGCACGTTGTCGGCGGCGGCCCGCTGGAAATAGGCGAAGGCCAGGTCCTCGAAATCCTTGCGGGTCAGCAGGACGTTTGCCCCGGCGTAATAGATGTCGAGGAAGTCCTGCAGGTTGGAAAAGTCATAGGCCGCCCGCACCGCCTCGACGCTGTCGAACGGGATCTGGACCCCGTTCCGCTGCGCCAGTTCGAACATCAGCTCGGGCTCGAGCGAACCCTCGATGTGCAGGTGGAGTTCGGCCTTGGGCAGGCCGGCGATATAGGCGTTCAGGTCTGTCATGGTCCCTCGCTACCAGCGCGGTCAGTTCGACACCACCAGCCGCAGATGTCCACGCCGGATCTCGGGCGTCGGCGGGACCGGCGCGGGCGGCGGCGGTGCGCTCCCCCCGGCAGTCCAGCTCCGGGGTCGTTCGACGAAGCCCGACCGGGTCAGGATACGCTCGGGCAGACCGGACCGCTCCAGCATCGGGATCTCGATCTCGGTCCGCAGGTGGGCCCATTCCAGAAGCTGGCGGTTATGCCCCCGCCCCGGCGGAGCGACGCTGACCACGGTCTTGTCGGGATAGCCCTCGTGCAGGAACCGCGTCGTCGCTGCATGGTCCCCGTCCGTCGTCAGGATGTAGGCCGTGTCGAACCGGTTCGCGGCCGCATCGGCGGCGATCGCCAGAGCCAGGTTCACGTCGCTCTGCTTCTCCGTCGCATCCATCCACTGATGCCCGCAGGCCTGGCAGTGATCCCCGTGAATGACAAAATGCCCCATCAGGCAGCGGACAGAACGCGCCCTGAGCGCCTCTTCATAGGCCAGCAGGGCTTCCATCCGGTCCCGCCGTTGCGGTCGATGAGCGCTGACCCAGGTGACGCCCGCCAGCCGCTCGCCCGGCGGCAGAAGCGCCCGCCCCAGGGCGTTCAGATCCAGCCACAGCAGCTCGCGCCGCTGCAGATCGAGGATCGCGTGATGCAGGTTGAAACCGTCGACATAGAGCCGGGCGCGTTTGCGGAAGATCGGCAGCCGGAAGCCGTCGCGGCGTACCGCCGGCGTCTGCCCTCCCCTGTACCCCGACCGCGCCATTTCCGGCCTCGTCTCCTGCCCTTAGCGGGACAGTTAACCAGTGGATAACAGCGGAGTCCGTGTCGCGGACGCTACATCCGGTCGGGCGAATCGATTCCCAGCAGCCGCAGCGCCGTCTCCAGCTGGCTCAGCGCCGCCCCGGCCAGGGCCAGTCGCGATCCCACCGTCTCCGGCTCCGACGCCGCCAGCACCGGGCAGGCCGCGTAGAGTTTCGAGAAGGACTGGGCCAACCGGTAGGCGTGTTCCGCGATCAGGTGCGGCGCCCGCTTGTCATAGGCGTCCGACACGGCCTGGTCGAAGGCGTCCAGCGTCAGCACCAGATCCCGCTCAGCAGGCTCCTTGACGAAGATCGGCCCGGCCAGCACGCCCTGGGCCTCGGCCTTGCGCAGCAGGGATTTGATCCGCACCGACTGGTACAGCAGGTAGGGGCCGGTCTTGCCCTCGAAGCTCATGAACCGGTCCAGATCGAAGACGTAGCTGGTGGTCCGGTTGTTCGACAGGTCGGCGAATTTCAGCGCCGCCACGGCCACCTTCGAGGCCGTATCCTCGAACTCGGCCTCCGGCAGATCGGCTCCGAGATCGGCCTCCTTCAGCCTCTCCCGCGCCTTCTCCCTCGCCTGGGTAATCAGGTCGTGCAGCTTCAGCACGCCCCCCGCCCGGGTCTTGAAGGGCTTGCCGTCAGACCCGTTCATCGTGCCATTGGCGGCATGTTCCAGCTGGCCCGGCGTCGCGTAGCCGACCTTGTAGGCCGCCCGGAACACCTGTTCGAAATGATCGCCCTGACGCTGGTCCACGCAGTAAAGGACCAGGTCGAAGTCGAACTGCTGGCGACGGTCCAGGATGGTCGCCAGATCCGTCGTGCCGTACATGGCCGAGCCTTCCGACGAGACCAGCAGCAGGGGCGGCAGCTCGCGCTTCTCACCCTCCTCGGCCACGCGGATGATCCAGGCGCCCTGATCGAACTCCGCCAGCCGACGCGCC
This sequence comes from Brevundimonas sp., assembly GCF_027484365.1. Lineage (GTDB taxonomy): Bacteria > Pseudomonadota > Alphaproteobacteria > Caulobacterales > Caulobacteraceae > Brevundimonas. The sequence goes on from NZ_JAIXTC010000003.1 coordinate 23,214, forward strand.
TTGATGTTGTCGACCATGGCCGGGATCAGGGGATCGGCGTCCGACTCCCCGTTCCACAGGTCGAAGGTGACTCCCAGCGCCCCGAACTCGCGCTCCAGCGCCGTCTTCGACACCGCCACGAAATGCCGCCACAGCGCGCGATAGCCGAGCCGGCCGCCCTGCAGTTCCGCCGTCGCCCTGCGGGCGCGGTCCCGATAGTCGGTGTCTTCCTTGGCCTTCGCAGCCGCCATCGGATAGAGGCGCTCGAGGTCGTCCAGCGTCACCGGGCTATTGTCGGGGAAAGGACCCTCGCCTTCAGCCAGAAAGGCGTCTGCCCTGCCTTCGTCGCCCACGGCCACGATCAGCAGACCCATCTGGAAGCCCCAGTCGCCGAAATGGGCGTCGCCCCAGACCGTGTCGCCCCGGAAGCGGAACAGCCGCTTCAGGCTCTCGCCGATGATCGAGGAACGCAGGTGCCCGACGTGCATCGGCTTGGCCACGTTCGGCCCGGCATAGTCGATGACGACCCTGCGCGCCTCGGCGACCCTGGAGGCGCCGGCGAGCGCCGCATCATCGGCCACGGCCTGGGCACGGTGCGCCAGGGCTTCGTCGGAGAGCTTCAGATTGATGAAGCCCGGTCCTGCGACCTCCACGCCCGACAGGCGCGGGTCGGCGGCCAGGCGTTCCGAAACGCGGCCGGCCAACTCCCGGGGATTCGCCTTAAGCGCCTTGGCGGCGGCCAGCGCTCCATTCGACTGGAAGTCGGCAAGGTCGGGCCGGTCGGAGGCGGTGACGCGCGCGACTGATGCGTCCACGCCTTCGGCGGCGAAGGCGGCCGCGACCGCTTCGCCGAGGTCGGTCCTGAGGTCAGTCATTGGGCCGGAGGGGTCGCCGCGGCCTGGCCCGCCGTCATACGGAAGCGGCTGCCGGTGCGGTTGAACTCGGCCATCTCGGGCGTCACCTCGAAGCCGATCAGGACCTCGAAATTGCCGCCGCTGGTCTCGGCCGTAGCGCGCGGGATGATCACCGACTGCTCCTCGGTGACCGAGGCGGTCGCGGCGCCTTCGAAGTTCACGGGCAGGTCGAAGTATTCCTTGGCCAGGACCGCCTCGTTCCGCTCGGTGACGGCGATCCAGTAGCGATAGGTGCGCTGGTCGCCATCGGCCTGAGGACCACGACCGAGGTTGAACAGGATATTCATCTGAACGGTGATCGGCTCGTCGGCCTGATAGGCGCAGCCGGCGCTGACGCCTTCGATCTCACCGGTGTAGCCGACGTTGGCGGCGGCGGCACGACCGCCTTCCAGTTCCACGAACCGGGCGGCGTCATAGAGGATCTTCACAAACGGGCACGGACCGGCGTTGGCGACCGACCGCAGCGGAGCGATACGCGGAGGGCGACGGCTCTCACGGCTTTCTTCCTCGTCCTGGCCGCCGTTCCGATCGCGCTCACGTTGGCTCGGGCTCTGGGCGTGAACGCTCGTGGCGGCAAAAACCGCCATGGCGGCGAGGGCGACGGTCGCAAGGCGCATTGAGAAATCCGGAAATCTGGCGCTGACGGAACGCGGTCAGGCTTCCTGCCTGATAGCGGCTAAAGCGAGGCGTCGCAAACCAATGACGCCCGTCGCGGTGGCGATGCGGCGCCGGAACGACTAGGTTTCGGCCATGGACGCTCCCGCCCCCTCTCCCGTCTCAGCGCCCTCGGGGCTCCGTCGGCCCCTGACCGTGCGCATGGCGACACCGCGCGGCTTCTGCGCCGGCGTGGACCGGGCGATCCAGATCGTCGAGCGGGCCATCGAGAAGTTCGGCACCCCGGTCTACGTCCGCCACGAGATCGTCCACAACAAGCACGTCGTCGACCGGCTGAAAGGCCTGGGCGCCGTGTTCGTCAAGGACCTGGATGAATGCCCCGATGATCGGCCGGTCGTCTTCTCCGCCCACGGTGTTCCGAAATCAGTGCCGGCGGCGGCTCGTGCGCGCGAACTGCTGTTCCTTGACGCCACCTGCCCGCTGGTCTCGAAAGTCCATGTTGAGGCGGAACGTCACCACGCCAATGGTCGCCATATCATCCTGATCGGTCACGCCGGCCATCCGGAGGTCGTCGGCACGCTCGGCCAGTTGCCCGATGGCGCGATCAGCCTGGTCGAGACGGTCGAGGATGCGGAAACCTTCCAGCGCCCCGGTGACTTGCCCCTGGCCTACGCCACCCAGACGACCCTCTCGCTGGATGACACCTCCGAAATCCTGCGTGTCCTCAAGCGCCGTTTCCCGGAACTGCCCGACCCGCACAAGGAAGACATCTGCTACGCGACGACCAACCGCCAGGAGGCGGTCAAGCAACTGGCCGTCGGGTCGGACCTTGTCCTGGTCGTTGGATCGAAGAACTCCTCGAACTCGGTACGACTGGTCGAGGTGGCCCAGCGGGCCGGCGCCGGCGATGCCCGTCTTATCGACGATGCCTCTCACATCGAGTGGGCCTGGCTCGAGGGTGTCTCCACCGTCGGAGTCACCGCCGGGGCCTCCGCCCCGGAACCCCTCGTTCAGGCCGTGGTCCAGGCCCTGAAGGACCGGTTCGACGTCACCCTTGCAGACGATCCCGGCGAGCCCGAGACCGTAATCTTCAAGCTCCCCAGAGCGCTCACGGCCTGACGGTCGCCCGCCGGGGACGATCAAGGCTGGTGCGGGCGGCCGGGGTCGAACCGGCATGACCGAAGTCGAGCGATTTTAAGTCGCTTGCGTCTACCAGTTTCGCCACGCCCGCGGCTTCAACCTCTCACTGCGTTGGTCGCATCGCCCGGAAGTCGACGTCGCTATCCGCGACCAACCAGACCAGGGCGGCCCAGGCGGCCACGTTCTGGCGCAGTTGCTCGGGGTCGATCTTGTCCAGGGTGTCGTCGGCCGTGTGGTGCAGGTCGAAATAGCGCAACCCGTCCTGCTTCAAACCGAAGACCGGCACCCCGGCCTCGACGATCGGACCGATATCGGCGCCGCCCTCTGTCTCAGGAACGTTCGTGCGCAGGACACCGATTGGATAGAGGACCCGGTTCGCCGCATCGGCAAAGGCGCCGGTCTGGGCGCCGATGGGAAGTTGCAGGGCATAGACCCTGTCCGCCCCGAAATCACTCTCGCCGGTGAAGACATGGTTGGCGATGTCCTCGGCCGACAGGCTGCGCAGATAGGCGCCGCCGCCATTGCCGGTATTGGTCGGCTGGGCGACCTCTTCGGAACCGTAGAGGATCACGCGGACGGTCCGGGCCGTGGGACCCTGTTCGGCGATCGCCTTGGCGGCCGCGATCGTGATCGCCCCGCCCGCTCCGTCGTCGATGGCGCCGGTGCCCAGGTCCCAGCTGTCCATATGCGAGCCCAGGACGATGATCTCGTCAGCCCGGTCGCCATGACCCGGCATGTCGCCGATGACGTTGTGCGAGGTCGTCTCATAGGTGTGAGCCGTGGACGACAGATGAATCCGCACAGGATCGCCGTAGGACACCAGCCGGCTCAGCTGATCCGCGTCGGGCGCGCTCAGGGCGAAGCCGGGCAGCGGAACGACACCGTTCACATACCGCGTCGTTCCCGTATGCGGCATCCGGTGCTCATCAGACCCGGCCGACCGCATGATGAAGGCCAGGGCGCCCTTCTGCGCGGCCACGCTCGGGCCTGCGCCGCGGATTCGCGTCAGCGGGCCGTAGCCGGCCCCCGACTGCATGGGCACCATCTGGCCGGCGTCGACATAGGCGATCTTCCCGGCGAGAGACCCATCAGGAACGGCGGAAAGGTCCTCAAGTGAGGTGAAGCGCACGACCTCGGCCTCGATCCCGCCGGCCGGCGTGGCCGGCGAATGCCCGAGGGCGGCTACGGCGAGACGCTGGGGGTTGGCGCCGACAATGGCGGCACTCTCCTCGCCGCGTTCCCAGCCGACCAGCGGAAACGCCTGGATATGGACGTTCTTGAAGCCGAGCTCGCGCATATAGCCGGCCGCCCATTCGGCGGCGGCGGTCTCGGACGCCGACCCCGCCGGGCGAGGCCCGAACCGGGTCGTCAGCTGGGTGACGTAGTCCATGGCCACGGTGTCGTTCAGCGCGGCGTCGCGCACCTGTTCGGCGTTTCGGATCGTCGCAGCGTCCTGCGCCATCACGGGGCCCGCGAGCGCGGATGCCAGTGAAAGCACGGACACGGCGGCGATGGCCGAACGACGGGCGGAAACGAACATGCCGAAACTCCAGATCACGGGATGGCCGGGACCCTAGAGCTTGCAAGGAGGAAGGTGAAGCGGCTTAGCCGACGTTCGCCAGCTGGGGCTCCAGAACCACCTCGCGCCAGGCGTGAGGGGCATCCAGAAGGGCGCGGACCAGCAGGTTGTTGACCGAATGTCCGGCCTTGTAGCCTTCGTACCGACCCAGCAGCGGCGCGCCCATGACATAGAGGTCGCCGATCGCATCCAGGGCCTTGTGCCGCACGAACTCGCGTTCCATGCGCAGGCCGCCGGGGTTCAGGATATCGTCACCGTCGATGACGACCGCGTTCTCGAGGCTGCCGCCGCGCGCCAGACCGGCCTGGCGCAGGGCCTCGACCTCATGGGCGAAGCCGAATGTCCGGGCAGCCATGATCTCGTCGCGGAACGTCTGTTCGTCGACCACGAAATCCACAACCTGGTTGCCGATCACGGGGCTGTCGAAATCGATCTCGAACCGCATCTCGTAGCGCTCGCAGGGATAGAGCGCTGCATGCTTGTCGCCGTCCGTAACGTGGATCGGCTCAAGGATCTCGATGTAGCGGACCGGCGCTTCTTGCCGGCGGAAACCGGCGCGGTCCAGCAGCTGAACGAAAGGCAGGGCCGAGCCGTCCAGGATTGGCAGCTCCGGTCCGTCGACCTCGACGATGACGTTCGATATGCCCAAGGCGCAGAAGGCGGCCATCAGGTGTTCGATCGTGGACAGTCGCACGCCGGCTTCGTTCTGGATCATCGTGTTCAGGCGCGCGTCGACCACGGCGTCTCCGGAGACGACGATGCGATTGTCACGATCGGTGATGTCGGTGCGGACGAAAACGACGCCTGTCCCTGCCGGGGCGGGACGGATGGCGAGGCGAACTCGCTGACCCGTGTGCACGCCCACGCCCGCACATATGGCGGGGGCGACCAGCGTCCGTTCGCGATGATCGTGGCGTGGCGGCAAGGTCTGATCCACTGAACGCCCGGCGCGCCGGGGCGCGCATGAGCGGAAGATCGATCTCTAGCTGCAGTGCAGCAAGGCGAAAACCAAAGTCGGGTTTCGAATTGTTTCCAACTTGGTAACCCTCGCCGCAAAGCAAAACGCCCCGGGCTTCCCCGGGGCGTTCAAGGCGGCGGCAGGCCGGATCAGTTGGCCAGACGGCGCAGGAATGACGGGATCTCCAGATCATCCTCTGCGGTGGGAGCCGTCACTTCCGGCAGCGGCTGGGCGGTCTGGCGCAGTTGAGGCTGGCCCCGCGACGCGTTGGGTGCCGGGGCGTAGGCCGTCTGGGCGCGAGGCTTCTTGCCGAACAGGCTCCAGCCAGACTTGCGATGGTCGCGGTCGTCGTAGGCGGACTCATCATACTCTGCAGGTTGCTGACCCTGCGGGGCGGTCGGGGCGCGATCCATATAAAGATCGCCCTGGTCCGCGTGGGAGGCGACGGAAGAGCGGCGGCCTTCGGACTCAAACGCCTCGACCCACGGATCGACGATGGGCGCGAGGGTGCGCTCTTCGGCGACGTGGATCACCGGCTCGGGCGCCCGTGCGACGGGTTCGGGCGCCTGGAATGTCGGGATCACAGGGGCGGGTTCCGGCGCACGATAGGCTTCAGCGCGGGCCGGCTCGCGATAGACGGGTTCCGGAGCCCGCGGGGCTTCAGCGACCGGCGCTGCGCGGCGCGGATCATGGAAGGCAGCCTGACGGGTCGCAATCGGCTCGATCTTGGCGGTCGCAACCTCATCCATGCCGGTGGCGACGACCGAGACACGGATCTTGCCGTCCAGGGCCGGATCGAAGGCCGCGCCGAAGATGATGTTGGCGTCGCCGTCCACCTCGGCCGAGATCGCGTTGGCGGCCTCGTCGACTTCCAGCAGGGTCATGTCCAGACCGCCAGTGATGTTGACCAGTACGGCCTTGGCGCCCTTCAGCGAGGTCTCGTCCAGCAGCGGATTGGCGATGGCGTTCTGGGCAGCCAGCAGGGCGCGATCGTCGCCCGACGCTTCTCCCGTTCCCATCATCGCCTTGCCCATCTCCGACATCACGGCGCGAACGTCGGCGAAGTCGAGGTTGATCAGACCCGGCAGGATCATCAGGTCGGTGATCGAGCGCACGCCCGAGTGCAGCACCTGGTCGGCCATGCCGAAGGCGTCTGCAAAGGTGGTGCGTTCGTTGGCGACGCGGAACAGGTTCTGGTTCGGGATGACGATCAGAGTGTCGACGTAGCGCTGCAGCTCGGCGATGCCCGCATCGGCCAGACGCATGCGGTGGCGGCCTTCGAACGTGAAGGGCTTGGTCACGACGCCCACCGTCAGGATGCCGCGATCACGCGCCCGCTTGGCGATGATCGGTGCTGCCCCGGTGCCGGTGCCGCCGCCCATGCCGGCCGTGATGAAGATCATGTGCGCGCCTTCCAGGTGCGCGTCGATTTCGTCGGCGCTCTCCTCGGCCGCGTTCATGCCGACCTCGGGATGGGCGCCGGCGCCGAGCCCCTGGGTGATGGTCTCGCCCAGCTGGATGCGGCGGTCGGTCTTGGCGAAGCTGAGGTGTTGCGCGTCGGTATTGGCGACGACGAACTCGACCCCTTCAAGGCCGGCGTCGATCATGTTGTTGACGGCGTTTCCGCCTGCACCGCCGACGCCGAACACGACGATCCGGGGCTTCAGTTCCGTGGCCGAGGGGCGCACCAACGAGAGAGACATTTCCAAACCGACCTTTGTTCCGACCCTGCCCCTTGAACGTCCAGTGCGAAGTCCCCGCCGATTCGCATTGGTTATGAGCGCGTTAAGGATCGCTCACCGTCGTTAAGGGAAGGTTACCGGATAGCGTGAGTCGGACGGCTGGCGAGGCCTGTCCCCAAGCGTGGCCGCAAAAATCGGGCTTGCCGGCAAAGAAAAGGGCGGCCCGAGGGCCGCCCTTTCCGTCTTGGTTCTGACCGAACCCCTTACCAGGGACGGTAGTTGATGCCGACATTGAAGCGGCGACCGTACGGGTCGAAGCTTGAAGCAAAGCCCAGATAGGGAGGGGGCTCGGAGTCAAACACATTGGTCACGCCGAGGCGCAGGGTTGCCTCGTCGGTCACATCGTAGCGGAAGGAGATGTCATGACGGGCAAAATTCCCGGTCGTCCACTCATCCACGCTGTCGATGTCGGTGTTTCCGGTAGGGAGCAGGTCTCTGTATTTGCGCAGATCCTGCGACGCCTGCCAGTCTGCCGTCCAGGTCACGGCCAACTTGTCAGTCGGCGTCCAGGTCAGAGTGGAAACGAACTCGACCCGCGGGAAGAACACATCCGACGTCGAGTCGGTAAACGCGGCAGGATTCGCCGGGTTGGTGAAGTTCTTCTGCTCGATGAGCCAGAGACCGCCAACGCGCCAGTTCAACTGGCCAAGATCCTGACCGAGCAGTTCTGGCAGGTCGTACCGATAGTTGACTGTGAAGTCCAGACCGCGAGTTTGCAGCTTGGCATTGTTGATGCCGGCCAGGATGAAGCCGCCGGTGGGATCGCCGTTAGGGGCCCCGACCTTGAAGTTGTTGAACGGATCCACGCCATTGTCCGGATTGCGCCGGAACACCAAAGCACAGGTGACGGGATTGGGCGTGGAACCGCTGCTGACGCAGTCATCTGCCAGGAACTGGCCGCTGGGCGTGATGATGACATCCGAGATCGTGATCTCGTAGTAGTCGAGCACGATGCTCAGGTCAGGGATGAAGCGGGGCTGAAGAACCGTCGAGAAGGTGAAGGATTCCGACGTTTCCGGCTTCAGGGCCGGGTTGCCGCCCAGGACCGAGGCGATGCCAGAGCCATAGGTCGGAAGGTAGTCGTCCGCCGTCGTCACGGTTGTGTTACCGAAGTCGAACGAAAGACCCCGTGCTGCAGCCAATGTCGTGCAGTTTGCGATCCGGTTCGCACGGACCGTCGCAGCATTCGCGCCCGAGAAGCCGGTGATTACGCGGGTGTCGCAAGGATCGACGAACGCGTTGACAAACGTCTGCGCGGCGGGACGGAAGTTTTCAGTCAGGTTGGGAGCACGGAAAGAGGTATTGAAGCTGCTCTTGAACGTAATGTCCTGCACCGGACGGTAGACAAGGTTCACGCCATAGACGTCGCCCGATCCTGCCGTCGTGTAGTCGAATGCACGATAGGAACCCGTGAGTTCAGCATACTCACCGAGCCAAGTGTCCCGGAACAGGGGAATGGCGAGTTCGGCGAATACCTCTTCCGATTCGTATTCAACGCCGATGAAGTCTGCGCCTGTGTTCAGCTGCAGAAGGCGGTTGTTTGCACTACGGCTACGGCCAACACCTTCGGTGTACTCGCGGCGGTATTCGGCCCCGAGAGCAAAGCCGATCGGACCGGCACCCCAGAAGTCCCACAGTTCGCCACCGAAGCTGGCGACCGCGGCTTCCTGGATATTCTGCTCCTCGACCCGGACGAAGGCACTGATGTAGTCCAGAGCCTCTTTGCTTTGGTTGCCCGCACCAAAGACGTTCAGGGGAACGCAGCCGTTGACTTCAGGATCGTTGATGGCCGCACCGGTGCCATAGGTGGTGCGAGCCGTGAACGGGTTCTGTTCGGTGACCGCCAGGCCCTGGCTTCTGAGCAGTTGCACACGGCAGACAATCTGGCCGGGCCGGCCATTGACGATACCTGCCGTATCAACGACCGAGTCCATCGCATGACCGAAGCGGATTGCATCCGGCCCGCGCTCGATGTTGAGGTTGTTCATCTCCCCATAGGTATAGGAGAGATCCCAGTTGAAGTTCTTGATGAAGCCGAGCGTGTCGCGCGAGCCATCAAGGGCGGCAACGTAGCGAGCAACCTCGCGTGTGTTGGTCTGGTCACGAGCAATACCAAAGCCACGGTGGTTTGCGATCGCTCCGGACCGTAGACCGGCCGCTGTACCTGGCAGGGTCGGATCGACCGTGCTGGGCTGATTGTAGCCGGTAAAGGTGTTGTTCAGAATGGCCGTTCTGACGTTGGCCGGCAGGAAGGCATTGTCCAGACGGGTCGAGAAGGTCGCCGTGCCGGAAATCAGACCGGGGGTTGTCGCCGTCCCCGTACCGCTCGCGAGAGAGAAGTCGCTGACAAAGATGTCCCAGAACGAAAGCTGACCGGCGTAGAAGGCGTCTTCGGTGGTGTATTTTGCCTCAAGAGACAGATTGATGTCTTCGGTGACATCGAAGTTCAGGCCAACCTGGTAGCGCTGGCTCTCCTGGAACGGGAAGGTCGCACCCCGGTCGAAGGACGACTGGTTCGCAGCCTCACCGTCTCCGCCGATGTTCCAGGGGCGGTTGGTGCCGGTATTCCCGATGCGCTGGCCGAAGTTCGCAAGGCGCGCCGTGGTCCCCGTGAACCAGTAGGTATAGGCGGGGTCGACACTGAAGCAGGCGGCGGCAGTCGACGCACCGGGGCAGTTTGCAAACGGCACGTCCGGATCATTGTTCGGGCTCGGACGCTGCATGTTTGCAATCGTCAACGAGCCCCAGAGCGGGCGATCGAGACGGCGCGCGTTGTAGAACTGCCCGAGATCGAGAACACCGTCCGCAGCCGGTCCGAACGCAGGGTTGGTCGGGTCTGCGTCAACGCCGAGACGGATCCGGCCATCCTGCAGCCAGTTGATGTGCGATGGGAAAACGGTCTCCGCACGCTCATACTCGGCATGAGCATAGATGTTCAGGCGATCATCCAGAAGGTTCATGCCCCCCAGGATCGACAGGCGGCGGGTATCGGCCGCACCGTCCTGGACAAGCTGTCCGAAGTTACCGTCGATCTCGAGGCCTTCGAAGTCCTTGCGGAGGATATAGTTGATGACGCCGGAGACGGCGTCGGCGCCGTAGACCGACGAACCGCCGCCGGTGATGATTTCGATGTTCTCGATCAGGAGACGCGGGATGGTCGAAACGTCCACCGAGAGCGTGCCCCCGGCCGAACCCACATGGCGGCGACCGTCAACCAGCGTCAGCGTACGCCCGGTGCCCAGCGAACGAAGGTTCGCGAACTCCAGACCGCCCGTGTTCAGCCCGCCGCCCGTCGTATCGGAAGGGACCAGGGAGTTGGAAAGAGCCGGGATTGTGGCGAGGTAGTCGATTACTGTCGCCTGGCCGGTTTCAAGCAGTTGCTCGCGGCTGACCGTGATCAGCGGCGTCGGCGCCGTGGTCGGATCGCGGCGGATACGCGAACCCGTGACGATAATCTGTTCAACCTCGACGGACTCTTCATCCTGCGCCGGAGCGGACGATTGAGCGAACGCCGGGGCCGACAGCGTCAGTACCCCCGCGAGGACGGTGGTTCCGAAGAGATACTTGCGATTGGTTAGCATGGTGCTTGGCCCCGGTGACTGAATGACGCGCGGCAGACCTCTGCGAGTCTGACCGTTCAGGACCGTTGCTAGTCAGAAGATGTCAGCTGGGCAACCATTGGGGCGCGACTGAGGCAAACGGAACGCGGATTTGTTACACTTCGGACACACCACGGACACAGCTTGAGATATTGCGTGTCGACCTAAAGGTTGTCTCGCAACCATCCGGCAGCTCGCGCTACGAGATTGCCACTCTGGACGCGCGGTGCGTCGGCGGCCGTAATCTGTCGCGACATCAGCTTCCTGGCCGACACGGCCTCGCGCGGACCATAGGCGGCGCGCAGCAGGACGCCGGCCGCTGAGCAGAAGGCGGGACCGGCCGCAGAATCCGCGAGGTGAGGCGCGCGCTGTGGACGTCCCAGACGGACGGGGCGGTCGAAGACCCGCACCGCCAGTTCCCGCACGCCGTTCAATTGACTGGCGCCGCCCGCCAGAACGAGGCCGGCGCCCGGTTCGAGGCCGACACCGGCATTGCGGAGACGGTCCCGCAGCAGTTCGAGCGTCTCCTCGACCCGCGGCGCGATGACGGTCTTCAGCATAGCCCGGGGGACGATGACGGGGCCGGCGCCGGCATCCTCGCCGCGCGGCGGGGCCTCCAGCATCTCGCGGTCCTCGTTCGCGCTCGCCATGGCCGAGCCGTGCAAGGTCTTCAGCCTTTCAGCGCCGGCCCGGGAGGTCGAGAGGCCGCGCGCGATGTCGGCCGTGACATGGTCGCCGCCGACATTGAGAGATTCGATGTGGAGCAGGGACCGGCCGCCCCAGACCGCGGCCGACGTCGAACCGCCGCCCATGTCGATGCAGACGCAGCCCAGATCCATCTCGTCCTCCTCGAGAGAAGCGAGCGAGGACACCACCGGGGCCGCAGCCACGCCCTGCAGATCGAGGTGGGCCAGTTCCAGACAGTGGCTCAGAGATGCGAAGGCACCCTCGGCCATCGACACGACCAGAAGGTCGAGGCCCAGAGACCCGCCCCGCATGGCGCGGGGATCATGAACGCCGCGCGCCCCGTCGACAGACCAGGCGATCGGCAGAACATGGATCGGCCGTCGGTTCGGCAGACGGATCTGGGCCAGGGCCATGCCGATGGCGCGGGCCAGATCGGCGTCGCTGACCGGATTGGCGCCCAGAGAGACGCGGGCCTGGACCCGGTGGCTCGCCATCTGGCCGATGGCGGTCGTGACGATGACGCCCGAAACAGGAGCGCCTGCGGTGCGCTCGGCGCGTTCCACGGCATGGCCGATGGCCTGGGCCGCCTCGTCCATGTTGACGATGGCTCCCCCGCGCACGCCCTTGGACTGGACATGGCTCGCGCCGGCGACGCGGATCGTCCGGTCGGCATGGCGCACGCCGTCGGGCTTCATGATGAAGCAGGCGACCTTCGACTGGCCGAGATCGAGCGCGGCGACCACAGGCGCGCGCGCCGCCGCCCTGCCCGCCTCCGTCGTCGGATCCGCCTTCTTACCCGCCATGATGCCTGCCGCCCTTACTCGAAACTATGTGGTTAGACGCCGGCGCGGGGCCGGACCGCGACCTGACCCTCGGTCCGGAGATCGATCCGGGCCAGGCCCAGTTCCAGCAACCGCTCGCGCTGGTCGAGCGCGTCGAGCTGGATCAGGGCCGCTTCCTGCTTCATCGCCGGGAGCTGGATGATCCCGCCATCCTTCAGCCGCAGGTCCCAGCGCCGTTCGTCGACCCGAACCAGGGCGTCGACCCGGCCCATCAGCCGGGGCCGTTGAGCCAGTAGTGGCAGGATATCGCCCGCCGCCTTGTCGGCGCCTGCGCCAACAACGAGCGGCAGACCCGGATAGCGACCAGCGTCGGCGCCCGGAATGGCGCGGCCTTCGCCGTCGATGACGAAGACCCGGCCACCGGTCTGCCAGACGGCCAGGCGGTCATGTTCCTTGACCTCGACGATCAATGTGTCGGGCAGCAGGCGCACCACACGCGCCTCCTTCACCCAGCCCACGGCCTCAACACTGGCCTGCAGGGAGTCGAGATCAAGGCCCGTGATCGGCTGACCTGCCTCGACGTTGAGGGCTCGCTGGATCGCGGGCGTCGCTTCGGCCGAGGCCCCGGTGATGCGCACCCGGCGGAGCTTCAGCCCCATGCCCGTGGTGATCTGGTCCATGCCGTGAGTGACGGACTGGCCGATCCGCTCGGCGCGGGCCCCGGTGGCGAGCACCAACGCCAGAACCCCCACGCCTGCACAGATCGACAGGACGACGGCGCGAGGCGAAAGGTCGAGCTTGCCCAGGGCGGCCATCTTGCCGGGAACGCCGCCGGGATTGCGGGGCGCGTTGCGTGAGCGACCGCCCTGCCCTTTCGGACCCGCGCTTCGCTTGGGCGCAGACGCGACATTCGCGCGCCGACCGCCGCGAACTACCGCGGGCATGAGGCGTCCTCCACCATCCACCGGACCAGATCTTGATAGCTCATCCCGACGTAGGCGGCCTGTTCCGGAACCAGAGAGGTCGGCGTCATGCCGGGCTGGGTATTGACCTCCAGCAAGACGAGTTCGTCCTTAACATCGTCATAACGGAAGTCGGACCGCGAGATGCCCCGACACCCCAGGGCGGCATGCGCCTGCTCGGATTCCCTCAGCGCCGCCTCGAAAACGTGGGGCGGGAGATCGGCCGGTAACTTGTGGACGGATCCGCCCGGCGCGTATTTCGCCTCGTAGTCGTAGAAGCCCTTCACCGGGGTGATGTCGGTCACGGTCAGGGCGCGTGGCCCGGTCGCCTCGCCGATCACGGCCACGGCCAGTTCCTTGCCGGGGATATAGGGCTCGACCATCACCATCTCGCCATAGGTCCAGTCATCGGAGCCGACCTCGGTCTGAGGGCCGTTGGCGCCGGCCATGACGAGATAGACGCCGACGGAAGAGCCCTCGGCGTTGGGCTTGATGATGTAGGGGGGCTCGATCACGTGGCGGCGGGCCACTTCGCGCCGATCGAACAGGCCGCCACCAGGCACCTTGATGCCCGCCGCGCCGAGCACGGCCTTGGTCTTGTCCTTGTCCATCGTCAGGGCCGAGGGAAGGACGCCGGAATGGGTGTAGGGGATCTGGAGAGTCTCAAGGATGCCCTGGACGCAACCGTCCTCGCCCCAATCGCCGTGAAGGGCATTCAGGACGACGTCAGGTTTCAGATCGGCGAGCACCTGGGCCAGGTCGCGGCCGGCGTCGATACGGGTGACCCGGGCGACCTGGGCTTCAAGAGCGTCCGCGCAGCCCTTGCCCGAAGACAGCGAGACGTCCCGCTCGGAGGACAATCCGCCCATCAGGACGGCGACGTGCATCTCTGACAGGGGACGGGACATGGTGCGTTCTGGGCGGTTACAGGGGGCGGCCGATCCTCTTGATCTCCCATTCAAGGTTTACGCCGAGTTTACTTTGAACGTCGGCGCGGACGGTTTCCCCCAATCCTTCGATGTCGGCAGCCGTGGCCTCACCCGGATTGATCATGAAATTGGAGTGGAGATCGCTGAACATGGCCCCGCCGCCGGTCACGGCGTGGAGCTTGCCGCGCCAGCCCGCCTCGTCGACCAGTTTCCACGACGAATGGCCGGGCGGGTTCTTGAAGGTGGAGCCGCCGGTCTTTTCCCGGATCGGCTGGGTCTGTTCGCGGCGGGCGGTGATCTCGGCGATGCGAGCGGCGACGGCCTCGGGGTCGTCCGGCGTCCCGCGATAGACGGCCTCGATCCAGAGGATGTCGGCCGGGGCCTCGGAGTGGCGGTAGGTGTAGCCGAAGTCGGCCAGCGAATAGTCGACCCGCTCCCCCGCCCGCGTCAGGCCCCAGGCGGAGACGAGGATGTCCTTCGTCTCGGAGCCGTAGCAGCCCGCGTTCATGGTCAGGGCCCCGCCGATGGTCCCGGGGATGCCGGCGTAGAACTCCAGCCCCGCCAGCCCCGCCTTTGCCGAGGCCCTGGCGACCATGGCGTCCAGGGCACCCGCCCCGGCCGTGATCGTGTCGCCCTCGGTCGTGATACCGGCGAAGGGACGGCCGGCCAGTCGGATCACCACCCCCTCGACCCCGCCGTCGCGCACGATGACGTTGGACCCGACGCCCAGCACCATGACCGGAACGGCGGGGTCGAGCGCCTTCAGGAACGCAGCCAGATCATCGGCGTCAGCAGGGATGAAAAGGACCTCGGCCGCGCCGCCGACCCGGAACCAGGTGAAGGGCCCGAGCGGCTCGTCGCGCAGCAGCTTGCCGCGAATTTCGGGAAGGGTATCTCGCCAGCTCAACCGCCGGTCTCCTGATCCATCGTCAAAGGGCGGCCCTAAACCAGACCACCCCTGAAATCTCGTCGATATCAATCCCGGTTCTGATCTCTCGCCCAAACCGGTCCCTTATCCAGTGCACCCAGGCGAAGGCGATACCCTCGCCGATTGCTCGCGCAAGAACTGGGTCAAAGGCGTCTCCGACCCAATCCAAGCCCAATGAGTTGACGTGCTTCTGCGCTGTGATGATGGGCTCTGCATCACCGGAATGGGTGATGATGTCATCGACCGTGGCTTGGTCGAAAGCCGCTTCGACAAACAGCCCCCCTCGATACTCGATGAGCGCAGGATAGAGTTCCCGGAAATATTCCAGCTGGAGTCGACCTGACCCCTGTTCCTGGACCAAGAGGTCGTCCTCTGGCACGCGGCTGACTGCGGAAAGAGCAGCCTCGACTTCGATAGCCGACGCTTCGCTCACCCCAGCGCCTCCAGCTGTGCCGGCAGGGCGTAGGCCCAGGCGGTGATGTCGCCGGCGCCGAGCAGGACGACGACATCGCCCGCCTTGGCTTCCTCGGCGATGACGCGGGGCAGGACGGCGGCGTTCTCGAGCGCCGAGACCCGCAGGTGGCCGTAGCGACGGATGCCGTCGACCAGGGCCTGTTTGTCCACGCCCTCGATCGGGGCCTCGCCCGCCGCGTAGACGTCGGCGACGATGACGCTGTCGGCGTCCGAGAAGCTGGTCGAGAACTCGTCCATCAGGTCGCGCAGCCGGGTGAACCGGTGCGGCTGGACCACGGCGATCACTCGCCCCTCGGCGACCTGACGCGCCGCTTTCAGCACGGCGGCGATCTCCACCGGGTGGTGGCCGTAGTCGTCGACGATCCGCACGCCGTTGACCACGCCCGTGGTGGTGAAGCGGCGCTTCACACCGGCGAAACTCGCCAGACCTGTCCGGATCGCGTCATCCGAGACGTCGAGCTCGCGGGCCACGGCGATGGCGGCCAGGGCGTTGGCGACATTGTGCCAGCCGGCCATGGGCAGGTGCAGGCCGGTGATACGGACGGGCTCGGCACCGCCGCGATCCTGGATGACCACGTCGAACCGGGCTCCGTCCGGGCTCATGTCGCAGTTGTCGGCCCGAACCATCGCCTGCGGGTTCATGCCGTAGGTCACGATCCGGCGGTTATCGATCTGGGCCACCAGCTTCTGAACCTCCGGATGGTCCAGACAGACCGCCGCGAAGCCGTAGAAGGGGATGTTCTCGACGAAATCCACGAACGCCTTACGCACCGCGTCGAAGTCGCCGTAGTGGTCGAGGTGCTCCGGGTCGATGTTGGTGACGATGGCGACCGTGGACTTGAGGCGCAGGAAGCTGCCGTCGGACTCGTCCGCCTCGACCACGATCCAGTCGCCGTCGCCGACCTTGGCGTTGGTGCCGTAGGCGTTGATGATCCCGCCGTTGACCACCGTCGGATCAAGCCCCGCCGCGTCCAGCAGGGCCGCGACCATCGAGGTCGTCGTCGTCTTGCCGTGGGTGCCGCCGACCGCGATCGAGAACTGCAGCCGCATCAGCTCGGCCAGCATCTCGGCCCGGCGCACCAGCGGAATGCGGCGCTCGCGCGCGATCATCATTTCCGGGTTCGTCGCCTTGACCGCCGTCGAATAGACCACGGCTGCAACGCCGTCGCCGACATGGGCCGCGTCATGGCCAATGAAAATCTTCGCGCCGAGGGCCGCGAGACGCTCGGTATTGGCCGAGGACTTGGCGTCCGATCCCTGAACCGAATAGCCGATCTTGAGCATGATCTCGGCGATCCCGCTCATGCCGATGCCGCCGATGCCGACGAAATGAACAGGACCGAGGTCGAACGGAACGGGGCGAAGGCGAGCGATCATCCGAGCGTCATAGCGAGGGCTTTTCGTGAATGCACGAGGGCTAGGGAATCAACTCCCCCTTAACTGTAAGGATTCACTGTTCAGCCTCCACTCTCCCCGGGGCGTATCCGTGACCGATCTGAAGACCGACATTATCCACCGGGGCGACTGCATCGAGATTCTGCGGTCCCTGCCCGACAAGTCGGTGGACATGGTCTTCGCCGACCCGCCCTATAATCTCCAGCTGGGCGGCGACCTGCTGCGGCCGGACAATTCGAAAGTCGACGCCGTCGACGACGACTGGGACAAGTTCGACAGTTTCGCCGCCTATGACGCCTTCTGCCGCGATTGGCTGAAGCAATGCCGTCGCGTCCTGAAGGACGAGGGCTCGATCTGGGTGATCGGCAGCTATCACAACATCTTCCGGCTGGGCGCGGCGATCCAGGACCTGGGCTACTGGGTGCTGAACGACATCGTGTGGCGCAAGACCAACCCGATGCCGAACTTCAAGGGCACCCGTTTCACCAACGCTCACGAGACCCTGATCTGGGCCGCCAAAAGCCGGGAGCAGAAGCGTTACACCTTCAACTACGACGCCCTGAAGGCCTTCAACGAAGACACCCAGATGCGGTCCGACTGGACCTTCGCCCTGTGCACCGGCGAGGAGCGGATCAAGGGCGAGGACGGCAAGAAGGCCCATCCGACCCAGAAGCCCGAGGCCCTGCTGCACCGGGTGATCCTGGCCGCGACACGGCCGGGCGACGTGATCCTGGATCCCTTCTTCGGCACCGGAACGACGGGTGCCGCCGCCAAGCGCCTGGGCCGCCACTTCATCGGCATCGAGCGCGATCCCGAATACGCCAAGGTCGCCGAGACGCGGATCCAGGCGGTCATACCGGCGAAACCCGAGGACCTTGTCGTGACCGGCTCCAAGCGCGCCGAGGTCAAGGTTCCCTTCGGCGCCCTGGTCGAGGCCGGCCTGCTGTCGCCGGGCGATGTCCTCTACTGCCCCAAGGGGGAGCGCGAGGCGCGGGTGCGAGCCGACGGGTCGCTGGTGTCGGGCGCGATGACGGGTTCCATCCACAAGCTGGGCGCCCTGTTCGAGAACGCGCCCGCCTGTAACGGCTGGACCTACTGGCGCTTCCGCACCGACACGGGGCTTCGCTCCATCGACGCCCTGCGCGCCGAGGTGCGGGCGGGCATGCAATAGGGCCGCCCCGACCGGTCCTTCATTCGACGAACCGCCCGCGCTCGTGTCGGAAAGCGGTCTCTGCGCCGCGTGTAACGCACCGCAATCATTACTGAAATTCGCCGTTAGGTTCGGGAACTTCGCGGTTGCGATATCATTGATGTCTACGGCCCGGCTGAGCGGGTCGGAGCAAACCCGTCATGAAGATCGCGCAGGTCACCCCGCTGTACGAGGCGGTTCCTCCCAAACTGTACGGGGGAACCGAACGGGTGGTCGCCCACCTGACTGACGCGCTCGTCGATCTGGGGCATGACGTGACCCTGTTCGCCTCCGCCGAGGCCCGGACCAGGGCCCGGCTGATCCCGGTGCGCGACCAGGCGATCCGCCTGGATCCGTCGCCGCTCAAGTCCGATCTCGCGGCCCACATGAGCATGCTGTCGGAGGTTCTGCGGCGCGCGGACGACTTCGACGTCATCCACTTCCACACCGACATGATCCATTTCCCGTTCTTCGAACGGATCGCCAACAAGACGCTGACGACCCTCCACGGTCGGCTCGACATGAAGGACCTGCCCGAGGTCTATGAGCGCTGGCCGGAGTTCGGCCTGGTCTCGATCTCGGACGATCAGCGCCGCCCCCTGGCCTTCGCGAACTGGAAGGCGACCGTGCACCACGGCATGCCGGCCGAGCAGTATGTCTTTTCGCCGAAGGCCAAGGGTTACCTCGCCTTCCTCGGCCGCATCTCGCCCGAGAAGCGCCCCGACCGGGCCATTGAGATCGCCACCCGACTGGGCAGGCCGCTGAAGATGGCGGCCAAGGTCGATGCGGCAGACAAGATCTATTTCGAGACGAAGATCAAACCGCTGATCGACGGCAACCCGCTGATCGAGTTCATCGGCGAGATCGGCGACCACCAGAAGTCCGAGTTCCTCGGCGGGGCCGAGGCGCTGCTGTTCCCGATCGACTGGCCGGAGCCCTTCGGCCTGGTGATGATCGAGGCCATGGCCTGCGGCACGCCGGTGGTGGCCTTCCGCTGCGGCTCGACGACGGAGGTCATCGAGGACGGGGCGACGGGCTTCCTGGTCGATACCCTGGAACAGGCCGTCGCTGCCGCTGACCGGGCCGCGCTGCTGGATCGCGAGGCCGTGCGCGCACGGTTCGAGCTGAGGTTCTCCGCCACGGCGATGGCCCGGCGCTATCTCGACGTCTATGGCGACCTGCTGGCGAAGAAGCCCTATGCCGAGATGATCCTCCCTGACGTCGTGGTTCCTCTGCACGAAGAGCGAACCTTCGCCGTTTCCGCCTGAACCTAATCGCGCCCCGGCCATTTTGATCTCGCATTCGCATACCAGTCTGGTGACGGGCGACAGCGCCAGCGAGGTTTCATGGACGACGGCTACTCGGTTCAACAGACGGCCGTGGACAGCGCGGAGACCGGCGGGCTGGATACGCTCCAGGCACTCAAGGACGCCGACACCTTCCTGGTTGCGGACAACTGGGGCGACCTGAAGGGCGGGGCTGACGGCCTGTTCCACCACGACACGCGGATCCTGTCGCGGTTCGTGATGACCGTGGGTCTGGCGCGGCCGTCGCGGCTGAGCTCGAGCGTGTCGCGGGACAACGTCTTCTTCACCGCCCACACAACCAACCGGCCCCTGCCTCCGATGGGCGGCCGGTCGGCGCCGGCGGGGGTGCTGCACATCGAGCGGCGCCGTTTCGTCTGGGCCCGGCGGATGTTCGAGCGTGTGCGGATGGTCAACCACGGGATCGAGGACGTCCTGGCGCCGCTGGCGTTCGAGTTCGGGGCGGACTTCGCCGACATCTTTCAGGTCCGTGGCACGCTGCGGGAGACGCGCGGGACAGGCGAAGCTCCGACGACGGACGGACGGCGGGTCACCTTCCGCTACACCGGGCTGGACGCGGTCGTGCGGACCAGTTGCCTGTCCTTCTCGGAGCCGCCGGCGCGGCTGACGGGCTCGCGGGCCGAGTTCATGTTCAGCCTGCCGATGGGCAAGGCCCTCGACCTCTATATCGAGTGCGGGCCCGAGGCCTGTTCGACGCCCGATCCCCGGCGGTGGCGCGAGAACGCGGTGCAGGCCCGGCTGGCCATGCGGCGCAGGCGGCGGCGCGGGGCCTCGCTGAGGGGGCCGCGAAGCCCGCGCTTCAACCAGTGGCTGGACCAGTCGCGGGCCGACATCGCCCTGTTGACCACCGACCTGCCGACCGGTCCCTATCCCTATGCCGGGACGCCCTGGTTCTCGACGCCGTTCGGGCGGGACGGGATCATCTCGGCCTGGCAGATGCTGTGGCTCGATCCGTCGCTGGCCCGGGGCGTCCTGACCTATCTGGCCAAGCGTCAGGCGACCGAGGTCTCGGCCTTCCAGGACGCCCAGCCGGGCAAGATCATGCACGAGACCCGGGGCGGCGAGATGAGTGGCCTGGGCGAGGTTCCCTTCGGCCTCTACTACGGCGGGGTCGACACCACCTGCCTGTTCGTGGCCCTGGCCGGAGCGTATTTCCGCAGGACCGGGGACATCGACCTGATCAGGGAACTCTGGCCCAATCTGATCGCGGCGACCGAATGGATGCGGGACTATGGCGACAGCAACGGCGACGGGCTGATCGACTATCAGCGCGCCGCCGGGACGGGGCTGTCGAACCAGGGCTGGAAAGATTCCGAGGACTCCATCTTCCACGCCGACGGGCGGTTCCCGAAAGGGCCGATCGCCCTGCTGGAGGTTCAGGGCTACGCCTTCGCCGCCTGGCGGGCGATGGCCGATCTGGGCGCCCTGGTCGGAGACGGGCGGGCCTTGGCCTGGGACAACCGGGCCGATGAGGTCCGGCTGCTGGTCGAGGACCGGTTCTGGATGGAGGACCAGTCGTTCTACGCCATCGCCCTGGACGGCGACGGTAACCCCTGCGAGGCCATAGGCTCCAACGCCGGCCACCTGCTGTTCACCGGCCTGCCGTCGCCGGCGCGGGCTGCGGCCGTAACCAAGCGGCTGCTGGGGGCCGAGTTCCGCTCCGGCTGGGGCCTGCGGACCCTGGCCCGGGGTCAGGCCCGGTTCAATCCGATGAGCTACCACAACGGCTCGGTCTGGCCGCACGACACCTCCCTGGGCGTCGCGGGCATGGCCCGCTACGGCGAGCGGGATGCGGTCGGGATGATCCTGGGCGAGATCTACGCCGCCGCCAGCCATTTCCAGATGCGGCTGCCCGAACTGTTCTGCGGCTTCGAGCGCCATCCGGGCGAGGGGCCGATCGCCTATCCGGTCGCCTGTCTGCCCCAGGCCTGGGCGGCGGGGTCGGTCTTCCTGATGCTGCAGGCGTCGCTGGGGGTGTCGATCGACGCCCTGACGAAGACGGTGACCGTGGACGCCCCCGCCCTGCCCGCCGGGATCGAGCGCCTGACCGTCAGCCGGCTTCAGGTGGGCGACGCCACGGTCGACCTGGCCTTCGAGCGGCTGGGCGACCAGGTGGTGGTCGTGCCGAGGAACCGGATCGGTGAGGTCAGGGTCGTGACGACACGATAGCCTTCCTCCACCCGGCGCACCCGGCGATGGCCGGGGTGCAGGGTGGATGGGTGGACTCCGGAAATTCAGAGTCCAGGTAGTCCACTGAGTCCCATCCGTCCTTCGAGACTCAAAACGCGCGTCTACAGAGCCAGCGGAGTCGCTCCACGCAGCCTGCCTGATCGGTTGTCAAAGACCCGCCGGGGACGTGGGTGGCGCGCCCGGGGATCTCAAGATCGGGCGTGGAATAAATTCCACATCAGGATGCGGTCATCGCCAGGGCTCGCTCAAGCGCCTTGCGGAAGACCGTCGGCAGGGCCTCCAGCGCTTCGGCCTCCGCCATCCACAGGAAGTCGCCCTGCCCCTCCGCCACGCGCACCGTCAGGGTCAGGGAGAAGTGGGTGAAGACGTGTTCGACGGCTCCGGCCTCTTTCCAGATCGGAGCGGGCCGGTCCGCGACGACGGGCGGAACGGCGTCGGGGGCCGCTTCGGTCCAGTCGCCGGTGGGCAGGCCGACCATGCCGCCGAGGAGACCCTTGTCCGGGCGACGGACGAGGGCGACGCGGCCCTGACCGTCGCGGAGGACCCAGGCGACGCCCTGACGATGCGGGCGGGCGGCCTTCTTCGCCTTGACCGGAAAGCGTTCGGGCTCGCCGGTCGCGCGGCCGGCGCAGAAGGCCACAATGGGGCACATCAGGCACAGGGGCGACTTCGGGCGGCAGATGCGGGAGCCGAGGTCCATCAGGGCCTGGGCCCAATCCCCGGGGCGGCTGTCGGCGACGAGGGTCGCGGCGAGACGTTTCAGCTCGGGCCGGGCGGCGGGGACCGGCGTCTCGACGGCGAACAGCCGGGCGACGACGCGCTCGACATTGCCGTCCACGACATTGGCGGGCCGGTCGAAGGCGATGGCCGCGACGGCGGCGGCGGTATAGGCGCCCACCCCCGGCAGGGCCAGAAGCGCGGCCTCGGTGTCGGGGAAGACGCCGCCATGCTCATTCGCGACGGCGCGGGCGCAGGCCAGCAGGTTGCGGGCCCGGGCGTAGTAGCCGAGGCCGGCCCAGGCGGCCATCAGGTCTGAATCCGCCGCCGCCGCGAGGTCGCTGACGGTCGGCCAGCGCGCGGTGAACCGCTCGAAATAGGGGGTCGCGTGGGGGACGGTGGTCTGCTGCAGCATCACCTCGGACAGCCAGACGCGGTAGGGGTCGGTGCGTTCGGGGGCGCCCGGGGGGCTGCGCCACGGCAGGGTCCGCGCATGGGCGTCGTACCAGGCCAGAAGGGCGGCGCGGAGTTCGGATCTGTCTTGCAGGACGGCGGTCATCGGTCGCGCTATATAGACGCCATGGCGCGCGATCTGCCCACAGACGCTGAAACCCGCGAAATCCTTTCGCGGCGACGGACCCGGCCCATGCCGCGGCCGGCGCCTCCGGCCGGTCGGGCCCTGGCCCCCCTGATCCGCGAACTGGACGAGAAGTTCGGGCGCGGCGCGGGTGCCCTGGAGCCGCGCTGGCGCGAAATCGTCGGCGACCAGCTGGCCCGCGTCACCCGCCCACAGAAGCTGACCAAGGGACGTGCGGGAACCGGCGGGACGCTGGAGCTGCGCGTCGCGGGCCCGGCGGCCCTGCTGGTCCAGCACCAGTCGGCCGACATCCTGGCGCGGGTGAACCTGTTCCTCGGCCCGGGCGCGGTGGACAAGCTGCGCATCGCCCAGGGGCCGGTGAAGCCCCTGGCGCAGATCGCCGCCTCGACCAAGGGCGCGCGCCGCCGGATCGACCCGCTGGACGCGGCGGCGGAGGCCGAACTGGCGAAATCGGTCGAGGCCGCGCCGGACGGGCTGAAGGCCGCCCTGGCGAACCTGGGGCGGGCGGTGCTGTCGGATCAGGCGAAGGGACGGCGGCGGTAGGCTATCTGGACGAGAGTATCTTTGCTTTCTCCGCCGCGAACTCATCTTCAGTCAGCGCGCCACTAGAATGGAGCGCGTGAAGCTTCTCAAGCCGCTCGAGATCACTGGTCCGCGCTCCATTTGAAGCAGAGAATTTAAACAGCGGCTCAGAAGAATTCGGCCCGCTCGAGACAACGCCGTAAGGGTTGTCTTCCGATTTTCCCTCCTGACAGAACCAAACGATCAGAAGGATGGCTCCGACGAGAGGCACGAGTACGATCAAGACCCACCATCCTGATCGGCCGGTGTCGTGGAGGCGACGGACTTGGACGGCCAGTGACGGAAGAATAAGGCCTAGCACTGTTACAGTGTATAGCAAACCAATCGACGACCCGAACAAAAGTGAATCAAGGATCGAGGAGACGACGTAGGCGCAGAATGCAGCCAAAGTGAAGTACCAGAACTCGGATCGTGAAGCGCGACCTTCAAACACGACATACTTTTGAAGTCCTGTTTTTACTGCTTCCTGAAATTCCAAAGCACACCCCTACGATCAGCCAAACCGGTAACCCATCCATCGCAGATGAACTTAGGGTCGTAAAGGCGGTATGGAATGCACGTCACCCGCCGTTCGTCAGGCACGGTCGGTTGACAAAACTTCGCCGCACCTGTTCTCGACAACAAGGGACATCGCGCGCGTCCCGGGGAATCGCGCGATCATCCAGAGCTTGAGTCCAGAGGAAGACGCCATGCGCGCCAGCGGCCCGTTCAAATACGCCTCGATGAGCCGCCGCGCGGCAGTCACCGGAGCCGCCCTGGCGGCGATGACGATGCTGGCGGCCTGTTCCGGCAGCTCGTCCGGCGCCGCGGCCGAGGGCGACATGGCCCTGGGCGCCGCCGAGGGGGCCAAGGTCACGGTCGTGGAATACGCCTCGGTCACCTGCGGCCACTGCGCCGCCTGGCAGGAACAGGTCTATCCGGAGTTCAAGGCCAAATACATCGACACCAACAAGATCCGCTACGTCTTCCGCGAGTTCCCGACCGACCCCGCCCCGGTCGCCATCGCCGGCTTCCTGATGGCGCGCTGCGCCGGTCCGGACAAATATTTCCCGGTGATCCACGAGATCATGGCCAGCCAGCGCGAGATCTTCGGCGGGGTGCCGCCGCGCACGGTCCTGCTTCGCATCGCCAACGGCGCCGGCCTGACCGAGGAGCAGTTCCAGACCTGCGTCACCGACCCCGACGCGATCAAGGCGATGGACGCCCGCATCAAGGCCGGCATCGACGCCGGGGTGCAGGGCACGCCGACCTTCATGGTCAACGGTGAAAAGGTCGCCGACAGTTCGCTGGCGAGCCTGTCCGAAAAGATCGACGCCGCCCTGGCTGAAAGCTGAGACCATGACCCTGTTCCGCAATCTGATCCTGGCCGTGACCGCCCTGACCCTGGCCGCCTGCGGCGGGTCGAAGGCCGTCGTCGACGGCGACATGGCCCTGGGCGCGCCCGAAGGCGCCAAGGTGACCGTGGTCGAATACGCCTCGCCGACCTGCCCCCACTGCGCCCTGTGGCAGGCGAACACCTGGCCCGCGTTCAAGGCCGCCTATGTCGACACCAACAAGGTCCGCTACGTCTTCCGCGAACTGCCGACGCCGCCGGCCGAGGTCGCGGCGGCCGGCTTCCTGCTGGCCCGCTGCGCCGGACCGGACAAGTATTTCGACGTGATCCACGCCATCATGGAAAGCCAGACGGAATGGCGCACGGGGACCAACCCGCGCGACAGCCTGATCCGGATCGCCGGCGGCGTGGGCATCGACGAGACTGAATTCACCGCCTGCGTCACCAATCCGGAAGCCATCGCCGCGCTCGAGGCCCGGGTGAAGGCCGCGACGGACGCGGGCGTGATCAACACCCCGACCTTCTTCGTCAACGGCAAACAGGTCTCCTCGCCCGGTGGCGAGGGGGCGGTCATGGCCGACCTGGGTCCCGCCATCGAAGCTGAGCTGGCCAAATGATCCGTTCGCTGTTCCTGATCCTCGCCCTGGTCGCGGCGCCGCTGTCGGCCTCGGCCCAGACCGCCGCCGGCCTGCCCGCCGTGAGCGCGACCGACCGGGTTCTGGGTCGCGCCGACGCGCCGGTGACGGTGATCGAATACGCCTCTTTCGTCTGCAATCATTGCGCCCACTGGCACACGACCGTCTATCCGGCCTTCAAGGCCCGCTTCATCGACACCGGTCAGGTCCGGCTGGTGTACCGCAATCTGCCGACCAATCCGGCCCAGGTCGCGGCCCGCGCCGCCGGCATCGCCCGGTGCGCGGTTCCGGCCCGGTTCTTCGACGTGGCCTCGTCCTTCATGACGGGACAGCAGGCGCTCTTCGACGGCGCGCCCGTGGCGACCTGGTACGCCAACGGCGTGGCGGCCAGCGGCCGGACCCAGGCCCAGATCGACGCCTGTCTGGCCGATCCGGCGACGCTGAACGGCATCCGCGCCGAGATCGCCGGCGCCACGGCCGCCGGTGTCCAGGGCACGCCCAGCTTCTTCGTCAACGGCCGAGCCGTGTCGGACAGCTCGCTGGAAGGCCTGTCCGCCGCGATCCGGCCCCTCCTGCCCCGCCACTGACGAAGGCATGCAGTTCCAGCGCCTCCGGCTCGTCGGCTTCAAGTCGTTCGTCGATCCGGCGGAGGTGCAGATCGAGCCCGGCCTGACGGGCGTCGTCGGGCCGAACGGCTGCGGCAAGTCGAACGTGCTGGAATCCATGCGCTGGGTCATGGGCGCGAACTCGGCCAAGGCCATGCGCGGCACGGGCATGGACGACGTGATCTTCGCCGGGGCCTCGAACCGGCCGCCGCGCAACCATGCCGAAGTCCAGCTGACCATCGACAACGCCCAGCGCCGGGCGCCCCAGCCCTTCACCGACAGCGCCATCATCGAGGTGTCGCGCCGGATCGACCGCGGTCAGGGATCGACCTATCGGATCAACGGCAAGGAGGTGCGGGCGCGGGACGTCCAGCTTCTGTTCGCCGACGCCTCGACAGGTGCCAACTCCCCGGCCCTGGTCCGTCAGGGACAGATCTCGGAGCTGATCGCCGCCAAGCCGCAGAACCGCAGGCGCATTCTGGAAGAGGCCGGCGGCGTGGCGGGCCTGCACACGCGACGGCACGAGGCGGAGCTGAGGCTGAAGGCGGCCGAGGCCAACCTGGAGCGGCTCGACGACATCGGGCGCGAGCTGGAGACGGCCCTGAGCCGGCTGAAGCGCGAGGCGCGGCAGGCGGAGAAGTACAAGAAGATCTCGGCCGAGATCCGGGCCCTGCAGTCGGCCCTGCTGTTCGTGCGCTGGAACGATGCGCGGCTGGCGGCGGAGGCGGCGGCGGCGGAGCTGAGCGCGGCGGACCGGGCGGTGGCGGAGGCGACGGCGGCGGCGGCGAAGGCCCAGACGGCGGCCCTGTCGGCCCAGGAGGGTCTCAAGCCGGCGCGGGAGGAAGACGCGGTGGCGGCGGCCCTGCTGCACCGGGCCTCGCTGGAACGCGACCGGCTCGACATGGCCGAACAGTCGGCGCGGGCCGAGGTCGACCGGCTGACGGCCGAGGCGCAGCGGATCGCCAACGACACCGAACGCGAAATCGCCATGTCGGGCGACGCCGAGACGGAGCTGGCGCGGCTGGGGGCCGAACTCGAGGTTCTGACCGCCGAGATCGCGGCGGCGCCCGAGCGCGGACCGGAGCTGGAGCGGGCCTTGGAGGCGGCCGAGGACGGCCGTCGCGCGGCCGACGCCGAGGTCGAACGGCTGGCCGGCTCGCTGGCGGCGGTCGAGGCGCGGGCCAATGCGGAGACGGCGCGCAAGCGCGACGCCGAGGCGCGGGTGGCTCGGGCGGTCGCGGCCCTGGACGGAGCCAGGCGGGAGCGCGCCGCCCTGGGGCCTTTGGAGACCCCGGAACTGGCCGCCGCACGCGGGGCGCTTGAGACGGCGACCGACGCCCTGACCGAGGCTCGGGCGGGGGTGGAGACCGCCGAGGCCGACCGGGCCGAACGCGCACGGGCCGAGCAGGAGGCGCGGACGACGGCGCGGGCGGCCGAGGACCGGCTGGGTCGGCTGCAGACCGAGGCGCGGGGGCTGGCCTCCCTGCTGGTCTCCGGGCGGCGGGATCATCCGCCGGCGCTGGATCAGGTCGGGGCCGACAAGGGATACGAGGCCGCTCTGGCGGCGGCACTCGGCGACGATCTGGACGCGGCGCTGGATGCCAGGGCGGCCGCCTACTGGGGCGGGGCGGACGTGCCCTCCCCGCTGTGGCCGGCCGGGGTCGAACCGCTGGCGGATCATGTGACGGCACCGGCGGCCCTGGCGGCGCGTCTGGCCCTGTGCGGGGTGGCCGCCAAGGCCGAGGCGGCGGGGCTGGCGAAGGCGTTGCCGACCGGTGCGCGACTGGTGACGCGCGAGGGCGACCTCTACCGCTGGGACGGGTTCGTCAGCCGGGCCGATGCGCCGAGGCCGGCGGCAGTGCGTCTGGCCCAGCGCACGCGGCTGGCGGAGCTGGAAGCGGACATCGACGCGGGCAAGCCGGCGCTGGAAGCCGCGCAGGGGACCCTGAAGGCGGCGACCGAGGCGTTCCGGGCCTCCGAAGAGACGGTGAAGGCGGCGCGGCTGCGGCCCTTCGCAGCGGACAAGGCCGTGACCACAGCGCGGGACGCGGTGCAGCGTCTGGCCAACGAACAGGCGCGGCGCGAGGCGCGGGCGACGGCTCTGGACGAGACCCTGGAGCGGCTGACGGTCGAGCACGAGGCGGCGGAAGCGGCCCTGGCGGAGGCCCTGACCACCGATGCGCCGTCCGAGACCCTCGATGGGCTGAAGGCCGAGCTGGCCTCGGCGCGGACGACGGCGGATGCGGCGCGTGGCGCTGCGGCGGGCGCACGGGCGGACCGGGACGCGGAGGCGCGCGAGCGGGCCGGGCGCGATCAGAGGCTGAACGCCCTGACCCGCGAGCGCGACAGCTGGATGACCCGGGCGAAGGACTCTGCGGCCCGCATCACGGCCCTCGAGGGCGAGGCCGGGAAGACGGCGGCCCTGCTGCTGCAGGCGGAACGGGCGCCGGAGGCGCTGGCCGCGCAGCGTTCGAAGCTGATGGACATGCTGACCTCGGCCGAGACGCGGCGGAAGTCGGCGGCGGACGCGGTGGCTGTGGCCGAGGCCGAGGCCGGCGAAGCGGACCGGGCCAGCCGGGCCGCCGATGCGGCGGCGGCGAGCGCGCGTGAGGCCCGGGCCGGGCTGGCGGCGCGGTCGGAGGCGGCGGTCGAACGGCTGCTGGACGCGCACAACAACGTCCGCGAGACGGCCCAGATGTCGCCCGAGGAACTGGGCCAGAAACTGGTCGACGACGCCATCGCCCGCCCGCCGGACGCAGCCGGGGCCGAGAACCTGCTGTACGGGCTGGAGCGGGAGCGCGAGCAACTGGGCGCCGTCAATCTGCGCGCCGAGGACGAGGCCGAGGAATACGGCGAGCGGCTGCAGACCATGCGGCTGGAGCGCTCCGACCTGACCACCGCCATCGCCAGGCTGCGTGACGGCATCGACGAGCTGAACGCCGAGGGGCGGGAACGTCTGGTGGCGGCGTTCGACGTCATCAACGACAATTTCAAGAGCCTGTTCGAAGCCCTGTTCGGCGGCGGCCAGGCCGAGCTGAAACTGGTCGAGTCCGACGATCCGCTGGAGGCCGGGCTGGAGATCTTCGCCTGCCCGCCCGGCAAGCGACTGTCGGTCATGAGCCTGATGTCGGGCGGCGAACAGGCCCTGACGGCAGCGGCGCTGATCTTTGCGGTCTTCCTGGCCAATCCCGCGCCGGTCTGCGTGCTGGACGAGGTGGACGCGCCGCTGGACGACGCCAATGTGGACCGCTTCTGCCGGATGCTGAACGAGATGCGGAACCGCACCGACACCCGCTTCATCGTCATCACCCACAACCCGGTGACCATGAGCCGGATGGACCGGCTGTACGGGGTGACCATGCCCGAGCGCGGCGTGTCGCAGCTGGTCAGCGTGGACCTGAGCCAGGCCGAGAAACTGGTCGCGTGATCCAGGCGGACCTGCCGCCTCCGGAAGCGCATGCCCTGGTCCTGACCGGCGTCGGGCGGTTCGTGGTGTTCGCGGATGCGGCGACGATCCGGCGCGAGCCCGACGGGGTGCGGATGCGGTCGCTGCAGGTGGTGGAGGAGGACTTCACGGTCGGGACGACGCGCTATCTGGGCGGCTGGTCGTGGTGGCGGTTCGACTGTGAGGCGCGAACGGCGGATCGGCTGGATTTCGCCTCGGTGGCCGTCGGCGGAGCCGAGGGACCGGGCACGCCGGAGCGGCAGCCGGCCTATCCTGCGGCGCCGGGCGGGGATGCAGCAGAGCTGCTGGCGGTGGCGTGCGGGATGGTGGAGCCGGACGTGGTGGCGACGACGGTGGATGAGGCGGTCAGGGTCGGCCGGGCGGCGATGGCTGACTAGCGCCTGCGTCATGGGCCAGCCGGTCGATCGGCAGGGCCTCGGGGCATTCATCCCGCATGAAGGCCAGCATCTTCTCGCGGATTTCACAGCGCAGGTCGAAGGCGACGGGGGCCGAGCGGGCGCTGGCGAGGCAGCGGACCTGGGCGACGCGGTCGGTGATGTCGGTGACCTGGAGGTTGACCACGTCCCCGTCCCACAGCGGCGAGGCCTTGCAGATCCGCTCGAGCTCGGCCCTGAGCCGGTCCATCGGGGCGGCATAGTCGACGTAGAGCATGGCCGTGCCGATCAGGCGGGAGGTCTCGCGCGTCCAGTTCTGGAACGGCGTTTCGATGAAATAGCTGAGCGGCAGGATCATGCGCCGCCAGTCCCACAGCTTGACCACCACATAGGTCGAGGTGATCTCCTCGATCACGCCACACTCCCCTTCGACCACGACGGCGTCGTCGATGCGGATGGGCTGGGCCGTCGCGATCTGGATGCCGGCGAACAGGTTCTTCAGCACGGGCTGGAGCGCCAGACCGGCGATGATGCCGACGACCCCGGCCGAGGCGAGCAGGGAGACGCCCCATTGGCGGACGGCGCCGATGGTCATCAGGGCCATGGCGACACTGACGATCCCGATCATGATGACGGCCGCCCGCTGGAGGATGCGAGTCTGGGTGATGTGCTTGCGGGCGACGAGGTTGTCCTCGGCCGCCATGTTGAACTTCCGCAGATGGACGACGGCCCACATGTCGATCGCGCCCGACACGATCCAGCCGAGAACGAGGATGGTCAGGAACAGCAGGACGGCCCGGATGGCCTGGGACGGCTCGGGATCCAGCGGCGAGACAGTGATCGAGAAGCCGATGGCGATCAGGAGGATCAGGACGCGCAGCTTCTCGCGCGCCCGCTCGACCACGCCGCGCCAGAACAGGTCGCGGTTCTTCACCACGCGGCGCAGGATCGAGAAGACCAGGGCGTGGACCAGCCAGCCGGCGGCCACGAAGACCGCGACGACGATGGCCACGACCAGCCATTCGGGCAGCCAGTAGAACTGGCGCCAGAGCATCAGGATCTGGTGGGTCAGGGTGGTGATTTCGGGGGGCATCGACGCAAACAGCGTGTCAGCCGCGTCTTCCGTTCCCACCGGCGGCAGAGCCGCGCCGGTCATCCCGCCGTGGCCTCGGCCAGATCGGCGAGGCGCCGGGCGGCGTCGGGGATGGCGACCGAGCGGGCGGCCGCGCTCATGGCGGTGAGGCGGGCCGGATCGGCGAGGACGCCCGCGACCGCGGCGGCCATGGCGTCGACGGTGACGTCGTCCTCGAGGATCACCTCGGCGGCGGAGACGTCGGTCAGGAGCTTCGCATTGAGGCGCTGGTGATCGTCGGTGGCGATCTTCAGCGGGATCAGGATCGACGGCATGGCGGCGACCGCCAACTCGGCGCAGGTCGAGGCACCGGCGCGGCCGATGACCAGATGGGCGGCGGACAGGCGCGAGGCCATGTCGCGGAAGAAGGGCGCCACCTCGGCCTCGATGCCGGCGTCGAGATAGATCTGGCGCGAGGTTTCCAGGGTCTCGGGGCGGGACTGCTGCTGGACCTTGAGGCGGCGTTTGATCGCGTCCGGCAGGGTGGCCAGGGCGCGAGGCGTGGTCTCGGACAGGAGCCGGGCGCCCTGGCTGCCGCCGGTGACCAGGATGCGGATGGGGCCGTCGCCCGGCGCCGCATAGACGCGGTCGAACAGGGCGCGAATCTCGGCGCGGACCGGGGCACCGACGACCTGGGCGCGGGCCTTCACGGCGGGGCTGGCGCGTTCGAGGGTCGGGAAGGAGGAGGCGACGGCGCGGACGTGGGGGGCGAGGGCGCGGTTGGTGCGACCCAGGACGGCGTTCTGTTCGTGGATCAGGGTCGGCCGCTTTTGCAGGATGGCGGCGACCAGGGCGGGGGCTGAGGGATAGCCGCCGAAGCCGACGACGACCTGGGCGTCGAGGCGTTTGAAGGCCTGCTGCGCCTGACCTACGCCGCGCACGATGGCGATCCCGGCCTTGAGCAGGCCGACCGGGCCGGAGCCCGTGGCGGCGTCGAGGGCCAGCCGTTCCTCGGCCGGGAAGGCATGGGCGTACTGTTCGCCGCGGTGGTCGGTGGCGAGGACCACGCGCCAGCCGCGCGCGGCCATCTCGCGGGCGAGGGCCTCGGCCGGGAACATGTGGCCGCCGGTTCCCCCGGCGGCGACGACGCAGAGTTTGGACATCGAGATCCTAGGGCATCAACAGGCGACGGGGCCGCTGCAGGCTGGCCCCGGGTTCGTAGGCGCCGGGGCGGCGGCGCGTCAACGCCAGGGCGAACCCCATGGTCAGGCCCATGGCCATCATCGAGGAGCCACCGTAGCTGATGAAGGGAAGCGTCATCCCCTTGGTCGGGATCAGGTTCAGGTTCACCGCGACATTGATCGAGGCCTGCAGCCCGATCAGCATGAACAGGCCCGCCGCCGCCGTCTGTTCGAACGGGTCGTTCAGCTTCATCGCCCGGCCCATGCCGCGGAAGACGATGAAGGCGTAGAGGCCGATCACGACGAGGCTGAGGACCAGGCCGAACTCCTCGGCGCCGACGGAATAGATGAAGTCGGTGTGGAGGTCGGGCACCGAGCGTTTCATGACCCCCTCGCCCACCCCGCGCCCGACCAGACCACCGGCGCGGATGGCCTCCGAGGCGCGGTCGATCTGGTGGGTGTCCTCGACACCGGGCGAGACGAACTTGGCGACCCGCGCCTGAACGTGCGGGAAGAGCATGTAGATGGCGGTCATGCCGGCGGCGAACAGGCCCAGAAGCACCGCGACCCAGCGCAGCGGCACCCCGGCCATGAAGAAGACGGCCATGAAGGTGGTGGTGATCAGAAGCGTCTGGCCGATGTCGGGCTGGATCAGCAGCAGGGCCACGGTCACGACGTAGAAGCCGAAGGCGATGGAGACGCCGGGGACGCCCTGGCCCTTCTGGCCTTCGGCGAACATCCAGGCGGCGAAGACGATCAGGCTGGGCTTGGCGAATTCGGACGGCTGGAGGCTGAAGGGCCCGAGGTTCACCCAGCGGGCCGCCCCCTTCACCGTGTCGCCGATGAACGGCAGCATGGCCATGACGACGATGGCGCCGAGCAGGCCGAGAACCGCGATGCGGCGCACGCCCCGGGGCGACAACAACGACATGGTCAGCATCAGGCCGACGCCGGCACTGGCGAAGACGATCATGCGCCAGGAATAGTGGAAGGGATCGGTGATCGACTGGTCGGCGAGGATGGCGGCCGGAGACGAGGCGAAACTGAGCATGACGCCCAGGCCCATCAGGGCGAGCGCCGCGCCGAGCAGGCCGCGATCCACCGTCCAGAACCACTGGGCGATCGGGCTCTGGTCGTTGCGCGAGAAGGGGTGGGAGTAGACGGCCTGGGTCATGGTTTCTCAACCCTGAACGAAAGGCGTAGCCCCGAGGTTAAGAACGGCCGCCCGGAACGCTTCTCCGCGCGCCTCGAAGTCGGGGAACTGGTCGAAGCTGGCGCAGGCGGGGCTGAGCAGGACGACCTGATCGCCGCCGGCTTTCGCGGCGTCTTCGGCGGCGAGGGCGACGGCCGTGGCCATGTCCTTCGCGATGACGTGGGGCGTGTCGCCGAGGGTGGCGGCGAAATCGGCGGCGGCCTCCCCGATCAGATAGGCTTTGGCGACACGCGGGAAGAGGTCGGCGAGCTCGACGATGCCGCCGTCCTTGGCGCGGCCGCCGGCGATCCAGAAACTGGTCGGCCACGACATCAGGGCCTGACGCGCGGCGTCGGCATTGGTGGCCTTGGAGTCGTTGACGAAGCGGACGGCGCCGAGGCGACCGACCGTCTCCATGCGATGGGCGAGGCCGGGGAAGGTCATCAGGCCCTCGACGGCGGCGGCGTGCGAGACGCCGACAGCGCGGGCGGCGGCGTAGGCGAAGGCGGCATTCTGGGCGTTGTGGCGGCCGGGCAGGGAACGGGCCGGAGCAAGGTCGGCGATGGCGACTCCGTCGAACCTGAGGATTCGGTCGCTGGCGCTGTATCCTTCTCCCCTCGGGGGAGAAGGTGGGCCCGGAGGGCTCGGATGAGGGGGGTGGGTCAGCGAACTCGCGGCTGAGAGCTCGGATGCGGACAGAACCCCCTCATCCGTCTCGCTCCGCGAGCCACCTTCTCCCCCGAGGGGAGAAGGCCGCGTGGTAACGAATTGGGCCACCCATCCGCGCGATTGCAGATCGCGATAGATTTCGAGTCCGGGCTCCTCGTCGATCCCGACGAGTGCGAGCCTGGGGTCGCCTTGATCGTCGCAGATGCCATCCATCCGCTGGAACATCCGTCTCTTGGCCGCGACATAGCCTTCCATGCCGCCGTGGCGGTCGAGGTGGTCGGGGCTGATGTTGGTCAGGATGGCGACGTCGGGGGCGAAGGAGGTGGTCAGGTCGAGCTGGTAGCTGGAGACCTCAATGACATAGGCCTGAACCTCGGTCGGGGCCGGCAGGGCGAGGACGCCGATACCGATATTGCCGCCGACCGCGACCTTCAGCCCCGCCTGTTTCAGGACCCAGCCGATCAGGGCCGTGGTGGTGGACTTGCCGTTGGTGCCGGTGATGGCGATCACCTTCGGCCGCAGGGAGGCGGGCGTGGCGGCGAGCGCGCGGGCGAACAGTTCGATGTCGCCGATGACGGGGACGTTGGCGGCGCGGGCCCTGTCGACGGTCCAGTGAGGCTTCGGGTGGGTCAGGGGGGCGCCGGGCGAAAGGACCAGGGCGGCGAACCCGGACCAGTCGGCAGCGGTCAGGTCCTCGAGTTCGAACCCTTCGGCCTCGGCCTGCATGCGACCGGAGACGCCGTCGTCCCACAGGACGGGCTCGGCCCCGCCGGCCTTGAGGGCGCGGGCGGCGGTGATGCCCGACCGGCCGAGGCCGAAGACCGCGACGCGTTGGCCTTCGAAGCCGGGGACCGGGGTCACGGGTCTAGCGCAGCTTGAGGGTGCTGAGGCCGATCAGGGCCAGCATGGCGGCGACGATCCAGAAGCGGATCACCACGGTCGATTCCGGCCAGCCCATCTTCTCGAAATGGTGGTGGATCGGGGCCATCAGGAAGATGCGCTTCCCGGTGGCCTTGAACCAGGCGACCTGGATCATGACCGAGGCGGCCTCGATGACGAACAGGCCGCCGACGATGCCCAGGACCAGCTCGTGCTTGGTGGCGACGGCGATGGCGCCGAGCGCGCCGCCCAGCGCCAGCGACCCGGTGTCGCCCATGAAGATCTTGGCCGGCGGGGCGTTGTACCAGAGGAAGCCCACGCCCCCGCCGATGATGGCGGCGCAGAAGATGGCCAGCTCGCCCGAGCCCGGCACATGGTGGACCCCCAGGTATTCGGCGAAGATGAAGTTGCCGACAAGGTAGGAGATCACCCCGAAGGCCGCCGCCGACATCATCACGGGCACGATGGCCAGGCCGTCCAGGCCGTCGGTCAGGTTCACCGCATTGGAGAAGCCGACCAGGGTGAAGGCGGCGAAGGCGACGTAGAACCAGCCGATGTTCAGCAGGACGTCCTTGAAGAAGGGGAAGGCGATCGAGGTCTCAAGCCCCGGCGAGGTGGGCGACTGGGTCATCCAGAGCACGACCAGAACGCCGGCGATCACCGACACGACGATCTGGGCCGCCAGCTTCTGCTTCGAGGTCAGGCCCGCCGAGGTCTGTTTCGTGACCTTGGCATAGTCGTCGATGAAGCCGAGGACGCCGAAGGCCGCGGTCACGCCGGACACGATCCAGATATAGGGGTTGGTCAGGTCGCCCCACAGGAAGACGGCGACCGCGATGCCCGCGAGGATCATCAGCCCGCCCATGGTCGGGGTACCGACCTTGGACAGATGGCTGACGGGGCCGTCGGCGCGGATCGGCTGGCCCTTGCCCTGTTTCACCCGCATCCAGGCGATGAAGCGGCTGCCCATGGCGACGGCGACGATCATGGCCGTGGCCATGGCGAGGGCGACCCGCACCGTCTGGTACTGGACCAGATTGAGCAGCGGATACTCGTTCGCCACGTCGGCGTAGTAGAGATAGAGCAGATAGAACATTGTTGTTGGCCCCTATCGGGTCGCGCGCGGCGCTCCCCTACTTGAGGGGCGCCTCCCCTGTGGATGTGTCTAGCCGCGCCAACGCCGCCGCGACAAGCGACGCTTTCGAGCCGTTCGAGCCCTTCACCATGACGATGTCCTTCGGGCCCACCAGATCGGCGGCCTGGGCGGCGAGATCGGCGGCGCTCTGGGCCCAGACGCCACGACGGGCGGGCGGCAGGGCCTCGTACAGATGGCGCATCTCAGGTCCGGCGACGTGGACGACGTCGAGGCCGGCCAGGTCGATCGGGGCGGCGAGGCCGGCGTGAAGCGCTTCGGACTGGTCGCCCAGTTCGAGCATGTCGGTCAGGACGACGATGCGGCGGCCGCCCGGCTGGACCGGTTTGGCGCCGAGCGAGCGGAACCCGGCCGTCATCGACAGAGGATTGGCGTTGTAGCTCTCGTCGATCAGGGTGAATTCGCCGCCGGGGATGCGGACGCTGCGGGTCTCGCCCCGGCCCTTGAGCGGTTCGAAATCGGCCAGGGCGGCAAGTGCGGTCTCGACCGGCACATCGAGCGCGTCGAGCATCAGGATGACGGCCAGGCTGTTCAGGCCCCAGTGGAAGCCTGACTGCTTCAGCGGGAAGACGTGGCGGTGGCCATAGACCTCGGCGGTGACGACGGCGCCGTCCGGATTGGGGATGAAGTCGATCAGACGGGCGTCGTGCGCGGGTTCGGACCCAAAGGCCGCCACACGGGCGCCCATGCGCAGCGCCGCCTGACGCAGCATGGGTTCCCATACGTTATCGCCATTGATGACCGCCAGACCGCCCGGGCCCAGACCCTGGAAGATGGCGGCCTTCTCAGCCGCGACCCCGGCCTCGCCGTCGGCGAATGCTTCGATGTGGACGGGCCCGACGGTGGTCACGCATGCGGCGTGCGGCTGGACCATCCTCGACAGGGGCGCGATCTCGCCGGGTGCGTTCATGCCGATCTCGAACACGGCCCGCGCGACCGACGGATGCATCCGGGCTAGCGTCAGGGGCACGCCGATATGGTTGTTGTAGCTCTTGATCGAGGCATGGGCCGGACCGGCGAGGTCGAGGCCGGCCTTGATCGCCTGGGTCACGCTGGTCTTGCCGACGCTGCCGGTGACGGCGCCGCGGCGAACGTGGGGCGCACGGTCACGGGCGGCGGCGCCCAGGGCCTCCAGCCCGTGCAGTGTGTCCGGAACGACGACGCAGGGACCGCCGTCCACAGCCCGTTCGACCAGGGCACCGGAGGCTCCGGCGGCGAAGGCGGAGGCGGCGAAGTCATGGCCGTCGCGCGCACCCTTCAGCGCCAGGAACAGCTCGCCGGGTCCGATCTCGCGACTGTTGTAGGTCAGGCCGTCGGCGGTGAAGTCTCCGCCCTCGATCCGCCCTCCGGTCGCCGCCGCAATTTCCTGTGCGGTCCAGAGGGGCAGTGTCGTGTCAGGCATCTAAGCGCAGGGCCTCGGCGAGTTCGGTGGCGTCGTCGAAGGGATGAGTCGTCCCGCCTACGATCTGACCCTGTTCATGCCCTTTTCCGGCGACGACGACCACATCTCCGTCGCGCATCATGGCCGTGGCCTCGCGGATGGCGGCGCGACGGTCGCCGATCTCCCTGGCGTCGGGGCAGCCGGCGCGGACCTCGGCGCGGATGACGGCAGGGTCCTCGGAGCGGGGATTGTCGTCAGTGACGATGGCGACGTCGGCCAGACGACCGGCGATCTCGCCCATCAGCGGGCGCTTGCCCTTGTCGCGATCGCCGCCGGCGCCGAAGACGACGATCAGGCGGCCGGTCGCGTGGGGGCGCAGGGCCTTGAGGACGGTCTCAAGGCCGTCAGGCGTGTGGGCGTAGTCGACATAGGCCTCACCTCGCCCGCCGGAGACGCGTTGCAGGCGGCCGGCGGCCCCGGTGATCTTCTCGAGGGCGTGCAGAACCCGGCCGGCGTCCTCGCCGGCGGCGATGCACAGGCCCGCGGCGACCAGGGCGTTGGAGGCCTGGAAGGCGCCGGCCAGGGGCAGGAGGACGTCGTGGCGATCGCCGCGCACGTCGAGGACCAGGCGCTGGCCCTCCGGCACGGCGCGGCGCTCGACCAGGGACAGGTCCCTGCCCCGCTCGCCCACGCCCATGACGCCGAGGCCGGACATGATCGAGGCGGCGGCGAAGGCGTTGTAGGCGTCGGAATCGGCGTTCAGGACGGCGGTCCGGCCGCGCGGCAGGAGGGTCTCGAACAGGCGCAGCTTGGCGGACCGGTAGGCGTCCATGTCGCCGTGATAGTCGAGATGATCCTGGGTCAGGTTGGTGAAGGCCGCGGCCTTCAGCGTCACGCCGTCGAGGCGGCGCTGGTCGATACCGTGGGACGAGGCCTCCAGCGCCAGATGGGTCACCCCGCCTTCGGCCAGGGTCGCCAGCAGCCGGGCGGCGTCGCCGGCGTCGGGGCTGGTCAGGCCCGGCGGGGTCAGGGCTTCGGTGCGGGCGCCGGACTGGGCCACGACGCCGAGGGTGCCCATGCTGGCGGCCTTGATGCCGAGGGCGGCCCAGATCTGGCGGCAGAAGGCGGCGACCGACGTCTTGCCATTGGTGCCGGTGACGGCGACGCAGGTGGCGGGCTGGGCCCCGTAGAAGCCGCGCGCCGCGAGCGCATAGGCGCGGCGGACGTCGCCGGAGCGGACCAGAAGCGGCGCGAGATGCTCAGGCGTGTCCTGGGGGGCGAGGACAGCCGCGGCACCCTGGGACAGGGCCTGGGGGATGAAGGCGCGGCCGTCGGCGGCGTTTCCGGGCAGGGCGACGAACAGGGAGCCCGGCGCGACCTTGCGGCTGTCGGCGGTCACGCCGGTGATCACCGGATCGGCGGCGACGTCGCGGCGCAGAAGGTCGGAGAGACGGATCGCGCTCATCGGGCGACCACCGGAGCGGGCGGATCGATGCGGCGCCGGACGCCGAGGAAGCCGGCGATGCGGTCGGCGACGCGGCCGACGACCGGCGCGGCGACGGCGCCGCCGAGGCGCGATCCCTGGCTGGGCTCGTCGATCAGGACGAAAATGACATAGCGCTGCGTATCGTCCGGACCGTCGGCCGGGAAGACGGCCGCGAAGGAGCCCACGCCGTGGCTGGGGTCATAGCGGCCATTGACGAGCTTGTTGGCGGACCCCGTCTTGCCCCCGACCCGCAGGCCTTCGGCGTCCGCCTGACCGCCCGAACCGCGCAGGACGTTGGCGCGCATCAGCTCCCGCATCGCGGCCGAGGTCTCGGCGCTGACGACACGATGGCCTTCGGAGCCCGCACCGCCGCGACGCAGCGACAGTGGACGATAGATGCCGCCGTTGACCAGGGCGACGGTCGCCGCCGTCATCTGCAGCGGGGTGATCATGATGCCGTAGCCGAACGACATGGAGGCGCGGGTCGAGTCCGACCAGTCGTGCGGACGACGGGGACGGGCGCTTTCCTTAAGCTCGATCGGAGCGGCGTCCAGCAGGCCCAGCTTGGTGAAGTAGGACCTCATCGTGTCGGCCCCCATCTGGACCGCAAGCCGCGACGTGCCGATGTTGGAGGAGTGCAGATAGACCTCTTCCAGGGTCAGGATCTTGTTGGTCGCGTGGAAGTCCTGGATCCGCCTGTTGCCGATCATGTAGGCTTGGGACGCATCGATCATGGTGTCGAGGTCGGCCAGGCCGGTGTCGATGGCGGCGGCGATGGTGAAGGTCTTGAACACCGAACCCATCTCGTAGTGGGCCGAGGTGACGCGGTTCAGCGCCGCATTGTCCGAGGCCTGACCCCTCCGGTTGGCGTCGTAGCCAGGCCATGAGGCCATGCCCAGGATCTCGCCGGTCCGGGCGTCGGCGACGACCCCGACGGCGCCCTTGGCGCCGACTTCGGAAGCGACGGCGCCGAGTTCGTTCTCGAGCACGCCCTGGACACGCAGATCGACGGACAGGGCGAAGTCTTCACCCTTCGCGCCGGCTTCGCGGATGGCGTCATTGAAGGCCAGCTCGGCGCCCGACACACCCTGCCCTCCCGAGTCGGCCGTGCCGATGAGGTGGGCGGCGGAGCTGTTCAGCGGATAGACGCGACGATCTTCAGGTTCGAACGAAACCCCGCCGAGGGCCAGGGCGTGGACGGCCTGACGCTCGGCCGGGGTCAGGCCGGGCTGGGCGATCAGGCGACGGTCGCCGTCGAGGACACGACGCAGGCGGGTCGCGGAGATGCCCGGCAGGGCGCGACGGATCTGGCGGAAGGCGGCGTCCCTGTCCCAGACCTCGGAGGGATCGATGTAGAGGCCGTAGTGGGTGATGTTGGTGGCCAGAAGGGAGCCGTTGCGATCGGTCAGATCGGCGCGCTGCAGGGCGCCCGCGACGGCGGAGGCGCCGTGCCCTCCCCGGGGTGCCAGCAGGGCGGCATTGGCTGCGCCGAGGGCCAGCAGGCTGAACACGGCGATGAACACCATCCGGATCAGGAAGATGCGGACACGGGTGTCTTCTTCCGGACGGGCGTCGGCGCGGGCGCGTTCAAAGGCGTGTTCAACGAACCAGACGGCCTCGCCCATCCAGCGCAGCCAGGGCGATACGGTCGAGGTCAGGGGGCGGGCGACGCCCGGCGCGGGACGGAAGACGCGCGGGTCGTGGACGGTCATCGCACGACCTCGCCGGTAACGGCGGCGACCTGCGCGGGGGCATCGGCCCCGGCGACAGGCGCGGCGACGGCGGGGGTGACCGGCGGCGGAGCCTGGACCGGTTTCAGGTTCGAGAGAGCGGCCTCATCGACCTGCCGTTCGGCCTTCACCGGGGCCAGGGCTGCGCTGCGCGACAGGGCCTCCAGACGGCCGGGCTGTTCCAGACGGGCCGCCTCGGCGCGAAGAAGGCGGACGCGCTGGCTGTTCTCGGCGATCTGGCGTTCCAGCTGACCGATGGCGGCGCTCTCGCGGGCTGCGGCGGCCTTGGCGAGGTAGACGGAGAAGACCATGGCGGCGACGCAGATGACGCCGATAATCTCGATCCAGCGAATGCCGCGGATCTTCCAGCTGAACAGGCGCTGAACCAGATCGCGGGTCATGCCGCAGCCTTCCAGGCAGGAGCCTCGGTGCGGACGGCGGCGCGCAGCTTGGCTGAGCGGGAGCGCGGGTTGGCGGCCAGCTCGGCCTCGCCCGCCTCGCGCGCGCCCTTGAACTGGAGCGTGAAGCTGGGCTTGCGGGTCTCGACGGCGACCGGCGCATGGCGCGATCCGCCGGGGGCGTTGCCGCTACGCTCGGTCAGGAAGGCTTTCACGATCCGGTCTTCGAGCGAATGGAAGGTGACCACAGCCAGACGCCCGCCAGGCGCCAGGGTGCGTTCGGCGGCCTCGAGCCCGGCCGTCAGCTCGCCCAGTTCGTCGTTCACGGCGATGCGCAGGGCCTGGAAGGTGCGGGTCGCCGGATGGGTCGGGGCTCCGCGACGGCCGCCCAAGGCCTTTTCGACGACGTCGGCGAGGTCGAGCGTGCGGGCGAACGCCTGGGTCGTGCGACGACGCAGGATGGCGGTCGCGATGCGGCCGGACTGACGCTCGTCGCCATACTGTTTCAGGATGTGGGCCAGGGGGCCGTGGTCCCAGCCGTTGACGATGTCAGCGGCGCTCTCGCCCTCGCCCGACATACGCATGTCGAGCGGACCGTCGCGCATGAAGGAGAAGCCGCGATCGGCCTCATCCAGCTGCATGGACGAGACGCCGATGTCGAACACCGCGCCGTCGAGCCGCGCTTCGCCGGTCTCGGCAAAGGCGTCGGACAGGCCCGAGAAGGCGGTACGGACCAGCTGGAACCGGCCCGGGAAGTCGTTGGCCACGGCGTCGGCGTGGCGCTGGACCGTCGGATCGCGATCAAGGGCGACGACCCGGGCGCCGGTCGCGAGGATGGCGCGGGTATAGCCGCCGGCGCCGAAGGTGGCGTCGATCACCACGTCGCCGGCCTTCGGGGCCAGGGCCTCGAGGACTTCATCGAGCAGGACGGGGGCGTGGGGGCCGCTCATGCGTCGTTCCCCGGCATGCGGCGGCGCGCGGTGTCGCCGCGCTCGCGCATGGCCTTGCGCGCCAGTGCGCGGCGATCATCCTTGCGGGCATTCCAGCGGGCGCGGTCCCAGATCTGGAAGCGCGGCCCCAGGCCGACGATGACGACGTCCTCGCCGAGACCGGCCTCCTGGCACAGACTTTCGGGCAGGGTGATGCGGCCGCCGCCGTCGTAGGCCAGTTGTTTCTGGCCGCCGTAGACGGTTTCCTCGAGCGCCGTGCGCCAGTCGTCGCCGAACGGCAGGGCCTCGATCATGGCGACGTATTCGGCCATCAGCTTGTCGCCGCCGGCCTCGAGACAGTCGGACTCGACCGAGAAGAAACAGAAGACGCCCAGGTCGGCGCCGTTCTCGGCGGTGCGAAACTCCTGAGGGATCAGGAGACGGCGCTTGCCGTCCAGCTGCTTCTCACTCGTTCCGAGAAACACGCCCGTCCCAATCGAGCCTGTCGGCCCGCCCCCAAGAGTTCATCCCCGCGCCTGAATCGCCGGCGCCGCCAATCCCCACATCGTGGTTATGGGATAGCATGGGACGAACTGGGTCTCAATGGGATTGGTTGACGATATTTAACCAAGTTGGGGATGTTGCAGGGTCGCGACAGCACAAATCAGAACATACATAGAACATCGCAAGTATTAACAGGCTGGGGATTGTGCGCCGTGGTTTGGTCGAAGGGGTTAATGCGGGGTCTGGACCCCTCCGTCGCGGCGCGAAGGTGCGCCGCGCCACCTCCCCATTCACCAAGCGGCGAACAGGGAGGAGACCTTTGGGCTCAAGCAGCGAGCGACCGCGTCGCGAGCGGTAGCCCACCAAAAAGAGAAAATGCCAGACGGCCTGTAAGCCGGGTTCTGTCCCGCCGAAGCGGTGACGATCATTCCTCTGGACCGCCCATCGCTGGGCGGTTCTCGCGACCTACCCGGACGCCTCGGGCGGTGAACCCTGCGGGCGAACCCGCGCGACGTCCCTATTCGGTCTTGCTCCAGGCGGGGCTTGCCATGCCGTCGCTGTTACCAGAGACGCGGTGGGCTCTTACCCCACCCTTTCACCCTTACCCGCGCCGAAACGCAGGAGGTTTGCTTTCTGTGGCGCTGTCCCTCGGGTCGCCCCGGGCGGGCGTTACCCGCCGCCTTTTCACCGTGGAGCCCGGACTTTCCTCGACGGGAACAAGTCCCGCCGCGACCGCCCGGCCGTCTGGCGGAGGCGTGATGCGCCTTGGCGAACAACGGGTCAACCGTACGATGCGGACGG
The DNA here is from genome assembly GCF_027484365.1 of Brevundimonas sp. GTDB lineage: Bacteria > Pseudomonadota > Alphaproteobacteria > Caulobacterales > Caulobacteraceae > Brevundimonas. Next base: position 66,286 of record NZ_JAIXTC010000003.1, read on the forward strand.
CGCCGGATCATGGTAGGCTCGGGCATGTCTTCGCCCGCCGAAAAGCAGCAGGATCCGATCTTCGACAGCCGCGAGGCGCGTCTGGCCTGGGAACGCGCGCGCATCGCCGAGGCCGAGGCCGACATCGCGGCCGGACGCATCATTCCCGATGAAGACCTCGATGGTTGGCTGGCTGACCTCGTGGCCGGCAAGCCGGTGCGCATTCCCTGAACGGCCAACGCTTTCGAGTCGTCCAGTCCAGCGCGGCGGCGCGAGATCTCGTCCGTGCATACGAATGGTTGACGCAGCCGGGCGCGGGCGTGGCCGCCAGGCGCACCCTGCTGGCCATCGAGGCCGCGATCAAAGGGTTGCGTACCGATCACCACCGCTGGCCGGGCAGCGATCATGACGGTGCCCGAGAACGACGAGTCGACGGCTATACGATCATCTACAGGATCGACGTCGCGGTCCGCACGGTGAGCGTTCTCCGGGTCTTCGGGCCATTTCAGGACCGGTCCACGCTCTAATTCAGCACGCCCGTCACGCTCTCGGCCGTCGCCAGCTGAAGCACGCCCATGAGGGTCGCGCGGGTCTCGCCGTCGGCGATGCCGTCGACCTTCGAGGGCCGCCAGTGGCGCTGGAAGGCCTCGACGGTGATGCGGGTCTCGTCGCTGTACCGGCCGTCGGGAAGAGGCTCGTAGCCGAGCCGGTGGAGGCCTGCCTGAAGCACATGGACGCCGAGGCCCTCGTCTCCCATGCCGAGAGGCACGCCGAGAGCGGCGATGCGCTCCGGAGCCGGTTCGAACCACAGGCCCTGGCGGTGTGCGGCGAGGGTCTTCCAGGGGAAGCGTTCGCCGGGATCCTGTTTGCGGGTCGGGGCGACGTCGGAATGGCCGAGGATGCGGGCGTCCTCGATGGCCCACCGCGCCCTGATCTCGTCGATCAGCTGGATGACCGAGGCGACCTGGACATCGGGGAAGTCGCGATAGCCGAACTCGTGGCCCGGATTGACGATCTCGATGCCGATGGAGACGGCGTTGATGTCGGTCTCGCCCTTCCACCAGGACCTGCCGGCGTGCCAGGCCCGACGCTCTTCGGGCACGAGGCGCAGGACAGAACCGTTCTCATCGACGGCATAGTGGGCCGAAACCTTCGCCTCGGGATCGCGCAGGCGCGCGATGGCGGCCTCGGCGGTCTGCATGCCGGTGTAGTGGAGCAGGACCATGTCGGGCGGGCCGCGACGCTGGTCGAAATTGGGCGACGGGGCTTCCGCGATCTCAAGCATGGGCGGCCTGTCGCCAATGCTCAGCGATGCGGACGTTCCCAGCCGTAGGCGACCCATGTGTCGCCGACCTTCTCGGCCTCGATCACATCGTCATTGCGACGGGCGCGAACCGTGACGCGGCGACGGGCCCGCATCGCCAGTCCGGCGAAGAAGATCAAAATGCTGGCGCAGAGGGCGATCACGGCGACGGCTGCGGCCGTGAAGACAGCCAGCAGCGCCCCGACGGTCAGGGCCGCCACGGTCGCGATCAACCCGCACAGCCACATGACCGGCGCGAGCAGCCCTTGGGGGCGTCGGCGATTCTGGAAGCCGAGGCTGGCGAACGGATCCTGCGTCATCTCTGTCCCTTGTCGAGCGTTCCATGGAACGCCTCAGGCCCTAATGTCGGACCACAGAGGTGAACCGTCAATGACCGGCCGCTTCACAGGCGAGTGTTAATCGCCGCACCCTGACGATCTACAGCGGCTGGTCGGCGAGAACCGAAGCCCCCTGCCCCCGCATCCGTTCGGTCTGGACCCGCGACAGCATCGCCTGGGCCCGGGGATCCGCCATGACCCCGCCGAGGGTCACCAGGGCCCGGGCCGCCTCGGACTGGACGCCGAAGGCCGAGGACAGGGCTTCCCAGGGCGACTGGGGTTCGGGGAAGCGTTTGAAGCGAACGGACTGGTTCTCGGGAATATTGGCCAGCTCGCGCGCCTTGCCGATGGCTTCGGTCAGGCCGCCCAATTGGTCGACGAGACCGAGGGTCTTGCCTTGCGCCCCGGTCCAGACCCGACCGCGGGCGATCTCGCGCACGCGGGCGATGGGGAGCCGGCGACCGGTCGACACACGCTGGACGAACTCCTCGTAGGTCCGGTCCATCGAGGCGGAGAAGGCGGCGCGCTGGGCTTCGGTCCAGCTCGACGAGGGGCTGAAGGCCTCGGAATACTGGCCGCCCACCGACAGGCCGCGCAGGTCGACGCCGAAGCGGCCGAGCGCCTCCGACACCACGAACTTGCCGCCGAACACGCCGATGGAGCCCGTCAGGGTCGACGGCTGGGCCACGATCCAGTTCGCTTCGGAACTGATCCAGTAGCCGCCGGACGCCGCATAGTCGCCCATGGAGACGACGACAGGCTTGTTCGCCGCCTTGGCCGCACGGACGGCGGCCAGGATCTGTTCCGAGGCCTCCGGCGAACCGCCGGGGGAGGAAACCCGGAAGACGATGGCCTTGACCGAGCTGTCCTCTATGGCGTCGTAGATGGCCTCGGCCGTGGCGTCGGACGCGATCGAGGACCCGCCGCCGAAACCACCGCTTCCGCCCGAGCCGGTCATGATCGCACCCTCGCCGCCGACGATGGCGATAGCGTCGCGACCGGTTCCCATCCGCTCGCCCTGGGAGGCGGCGTAGTCGGAGAATTCGAGAATGTCGGAGCCTTTGCCGGCGCGACGTTTCGCCTCGGCCTCGGCCTCCTCGACCTGGCCGATCTTGTCGATCAGCTTCAGCTGCAGCGCCTGGGCGGCCGAATAGGGACCGGCCTCGATCGTGGTCTTCAGCGCCGGCGCCTCGACCTTGCGGTCAAAGGCGGCGTTGGCCAGGGCCGAGTCGTAGATTGACGTCATCCAGGCCGTCATCGCCTCGCGATGCGGGCCGGTATAGTCCGACTGCGTGTACTCATTGACCGCGTTCTTGTACTCGTAGCGCTGCTCGAACTCGGGCCGGACGCCGTATTTCTCGAAGGCGCGTCCGAGGAAGACGCTGTCGGCCGAAAAGCCCGTCGCCTGGAAGTTGGCGGTGTTCTGCATCCACAGCTCGGAGGCGGCGGCGCCGACCATATAGCTGGAGATCACCGTGCCGACGGGCTGGAAGCCCTGGGAATGGGCGATGACCGGCTTGCCCGAGGCGCGGAAGCGGCGGACGGCCTGACGGATCTCATCGGCGGCGGCGGGGGCCAGTCCGGCTTCCGGCAGGCGGACCAGCAGGACCTTGACGTGATCATCCTTCTCGGCCTGGGCCAGGGTGTCGACGATGCCGACGACCGAAAGGCCCGAGCCCCCGAAAGCGGCGAACGGATTGTTCGAAACCTGATCGGTGATGCCCTCACGCAGGTCCAGCTCCAGGACGGCGTTGGCGGGCGTGACCGGCTCGCTGGAGGACGCCGCCGCCGCGATGATCAACACGATCGGCACGACGACGACGAACAGGATCAGGCCGGTGAAGACACCGAGCACCGTCAGGAAAAACTGCTTCATGGGAGGCGAGGCGTCCGGTCAATCGGCCACGGGCGGCCTGGGCCTGAACATAGGCGCCGGGGCGTTGCGGTCAAATGAACGTCGGGTAACAGGGGAATCCCGTCAGGAGCGATCATCTCGCGCCCGCAGCATTGCGATTGAAGACGGAACCGGAAATCCCTATATCGCCGTCTGCGAGCGGGGGCCTATCGCCCCGCGTCATGACTGGACCGCACCTGCCATGCTGGTCACCCTGATGAAGGCCAAGCTGCACCGCGCGACGGTGACCCAGGCCGATCTGGACTATGAAGGCTCGATCGCCATCGACGGCGATCTGCTGGATGCCGCCGGCATCTTCCCGCACGAGCAGGTCGATGTGCTGAACATCACCAACGGCGCGCGGTTCACGACCTATGCGATCGAGGCCCCGCGCGGGTCGAAGGTCATCGGCGTCAACGGCGCGGCTGCGCGTCTGGTTCAGAAGAACGACAAGGTCATCATCGTGACCTACGGCCAGCTCCCGGCCGAAGAAGCCCGCCAGTGGTCGCCGACCGTGGTGCTGCTGGATGACGCCAATGTGGTGAAGGCCGCGGCCTGAACCTTCCCTCTCCCAGAGGGAGAGGGGTTGAGGCCCGCAGAGCGAAGCGATGCGACTTGGCCGAAAGGGTGAGGGATTACGCCCTCACCGGTTCGCACCGTAACCCCTCACCCTTTCGCGCCAGAACGATCGCTATGCGATCGTGCGCTCAAGCCCTCTCCCGCTGGGAGAGGGACGATTTCGCCACCCCCAGCGCCTTCAACGCCGACGCGGCGATATGCTCTGCGTCCAGCCCCGCCTCAGCGTACTGAGCTGCCGGGCTGTCCTGGTCCTGGAAGACGTCGGGCAGATGCAGGGTGCGGATCTTCAGGCCCGCATCCAGCGCGCCCTCGCCCGCCAGATACTGAAGCACGAAGGCGCCGAAGCCGCCCATGGCGCCTTCCTCGACCGTGATCAGGGCCTCGTGATCGCGCGCCAGGCGGGTGATCAGGTCGTGATCCAGCGGCTTGGCGAAGCGGGCATCGGCGACCGTCGCCGAGACGCCGTGGGCCGCGAGGATGTCGGCGGCCTTGAGCGATTCCTGCAGGCGCGTGCCGAACGACAGGAGGGCGACGGCCGTACCCTCGCGGACGATACGGCCCTTGCCGATCTCCAGAGGGGCCGACAGTTCGGGAATCTCTACGCCGATGCCGTCGCCGCGCGGGTAGCGGAAGGCGGACGGGCGGTCGTCGATCTCGCAGGCCGTGGCGATCATGGCGGCCAGATCCGCCTCGTCGGCGGCGGCCATCAGCACCATGCCGGGCAGCGCCCCCATATAGCCGATGTCGAAAGAACCGGCGTGGGTCGAGCCGTCGGCGCCGACCAGACCGGCGCGGTCCATGGCGAAGCGGACCGGCAGTTTCTGGATCGCCACATCGTGGACGACCTGGTCGTACCCGCGCTGAAGGAAGGTCGAATAGATGGCGCAGAAGGGCTTCATGCCGTCGGCGGCCAGACCGGCGGCGAAGGTCACCGCGTGCTGCTCGGCGATGCCGACGTCATAGGTGCGATCCGGGAAGGCCTTGCCGAACAGGTCCAGACCAGTGCCGGACGGCATGGCGGCGGTGATGGCGACGATGGACGGATCGCGTTCGGCCCGCTTGATCAGCTCGGTCCCGAACACCTTGGTGTAGGAAGGCGCGTTGGAGACCGACTTGTTCTGCTTGCCCGAGACGACGTCGAACTTGACCACCGCATGCAGCTTGTCGGCGCTGGACTCCGCCGGCGCATAGCCCTTGCCCTTCTGGGTCACGACGTGGACCACGACGGGCCGGTCGGTGATGGCGGCGGCGTTCTTCAGGATCGGGACGAGGTTTTCCATGTCGTGCCCGTCGACGGGGCCGATATAGTAGAAGCCCAGCTCCTCGAAGAAGGTGCCCCCGACGATCATGCCGCGGGCGTATTCCTCGGCCTTGCGCGCCGCATTGCGGAACGGGCGGGGCATGTGTTCGGCGACCTTCTTGCCGAACTCGCGGAAGTTCCGGTAGGCGCCGCCCGAGACCTGTTTGGCCAGATAGGCGCTCATGCCGCCCACGGGCGGGGCGATCGACATGTCGTTGTCGTTGAGGATGACCGTCAGCTGACCGGTCGTCTCCGCCGCATTGTTCATCGCCTCATAGGCCATGCCTGCGGACATGGAGCCGTCGCCGATCACGGCCACGACCTTGTTCTTTTCGCCCTTCTGGTCGCGGGCGGCGGCGAAGCCGAGCGCGGCCGAGATCGAGGTCGAGGCGTGGGCCGCGCCGAACGGGTCGTATTCGCTCTCGGACCGTTTGGTGAAGCCCGACAGGCCGCCGCCCATGCGCAGGGTGCGGATTCGGTCGCGGCGCCCGGTCAGGATCTTGTGCGGGTAGCACTGGTGGCCGACGTCCCAGATCAGGATGTCCCTGGGCGTGTCGAACACGTGGTGGAGCGCGACGGTCAGCTCGACCACGCCGAGACCGGCGCCGAGATGGCCCCCGGTGGTGGAGACCGCATCTATGGTCTCGGCCCGAAGTTCGTCCGCCAGCTGACGCAGCTGTGCGGCGTCGAACCCGCGCATGTCGGCAGGGACGTGGACTTTGTCGAGCAGGGGAGTGTCAGGCATCTGGAACTCTAGGACTTCAGATCGCAGTATGGCCCTTCTCCCCTTGGGGGAGAAGGTGGGCGGCGGAGCCGCTCGGATGAGGGGTCCGTTTCCCCAACGCCGCTGCGTGGGATCGGATCGCATCGAAGAGCACGTTCGGGTTCGACAGGAAAGCTTCGTTGCCCGAACGGATCACTATGAAACCGGCCCGCTCCAGTTTCTGATCTCGTAGTCCATCCTCTGCTTCCCGCAACCGATGGACGCCGCCGTCCAGCTCGACGACCAATCGCAGCTCAAGGCACACGAAGTCACAAACTGATCCAGCAATCGGCGATTGGCGACGAAACTTCAGGCCTTCGAAACGGCGGTCGCGGACGTGATGCCAGAACACGCTTTCTGTGCGCGTCATGTCGGAACGGAGCCTGCGCGACCTGCTTGTCTGGCCCGACGTTTGCCACATGATCAGGCAGCCCCCTCATCCGTCTCGCTTCGCGAGCCACCTTCTCCCCCGAGGGGAGAAGGATCGCGCTACGATCGACGGTTTAGCACGAAGTCCACACTCCCCTTGAGGTTTTCGGCGTCGGGACCGAACAGGTCGAGGTGGCTGCGGGCCTGATCGGCCAGCTGCGCGACGCGATGCCGCGCCTGATCGACACCCAGAAGGGTGACGAAATTGGTCTTGCCCTGGGCGGCGTCCTTGCCGTTGGCCGCCTTGCCGAGGACGGTCTCATCGCCGTCGACGTCCAGCAGGTCGTCGACGATCTGATAGGCCAGGCCGATGTCATGGGCGAAGGCGGTCAGGGCCTGACACTGGTCATCACTGGCGCCGGCGACGATCAGGGGGATTTCGAAGGCATAGGTGAACAGGGCCCCGGTCTTCAGCCGCTGCATCCGGGCGACGCCCTCGAGGTCGTCACGTACGCCGAGCAGGTCGATCATCTGCCCTCCGGCCATGCCGCGCGCGCCTGACGCCAGGGACAGACGCGCCGCCAGGGCGCAACGAACGGCGGCGTCCTCGTGGGTGTCGGGGTGCAGGATGATGTCGAAGGCCGCGGTCTGGAGCGCATCACCGGCAAGGATGGCCGTCGCCTCGTCATAGGCGATATGGACGGTCGGTCGGCCCCGACGCATGTCGTCGTCGTCCATCGCCGGCAGGTCGTCGTGGACCAGCGAATAGGCGTGGACGCATTCGAGCGCACAGGCAGCGCGCAGCACCGGCCGTTCCTCGATGTCGAACAGGCGCGAAGCCTCCATGGCGAAATAGGGTCGCAGACGCTTGCCCGGCCCCAGGGCCGCATACCGCATGGCTTCGGTCAGACGGGCCTCGGGTCCGTCGGCCCGCGGCAGCAGTTCGTCCAGGGCGACGGTGACGAGGTCGGCGACCTCGGCAACCCGCTCGGCGACGGGCTGGACCGGTGCGTTGGCGGCCAGACGCATCAGAACAGCCTTCCGCCGTTCGGCGCGTCGCGATCGACCCCGACCAGAACGACCTCCCCGTCCGCGTCGGGGAAGCCCAGGGTCAGGACCTCGGACATGAAGGGACCGATCTGGCGCGGGGCGAAATTGACGACCGCCGCGACCTTGCGGCCGGTCAGCTGGTCCGGGGTGTAGTGGCGGGTGATCTGCGCAGACGAGCGTTTGACGCCGATCTGCGGACCGAAATCGATGGTCAGTTTGAACGCAGGCTTGCGAGCCTCCGGAAACGGCTCGGCGCGCACGACCTCGCCCACCCGGATATCGACCTTGAGGAAGTCGTCGAAGGCGATGCGGTCGGCCAGGGGAGAGGCGATCGCGATCTCCATCATCCGAACTCGGCCGGCTCGACGCCCTTCGCCTGGCCATCTGAGCCGACGACGATCTTCTCGACGCGCAGCTGGGCGGCCTTGAGGCGAGCCTCGCAATGGGCTTTCAGGCGCGCGCCCTCCTCGTAGAGGGTGATGGATTCCTCCAGCGGGGCCTGGCCGGACTCGAGGCGCGACACGATGGTCTCCAGACGCGACAGGGCGTCTTCGAAGCTGAGGTCGGTCGGGATGGAGGGGGCGGCGTCTGACATCCGGAAGACCCTAGAGGCGAGCCGCTTTCGCTTCAACGGGGAACCGGCGTTGCAGGGTAAACGGCGTTCAGACGCGCTCGTAGCGCCGTTGCGACCAGTATCTGAAGCCCTGGTTGTGAACCAGCGTCCAGCCGTCAGCCTTCAGCCTGCTGCCGACCATATGGTTGAAATAGCCGTGGGCCAGAACCAGCACGTCCTCGCCGGTCTCGGCACGGGCGATGAGCTTCTGCGCCGCCTGTTCGGCCCGGGCCTCCGCCTCGGCGCGGGTCTCCTGACCCTCGTGGTGGTCGAAGGCGTGCCACCAGAAGCGGGCGACGGCGCCCCAGTATTTCGGCGGCAGCCTGAACCACGACGGGAAGTGCGGCGGCGGCAGGGGCGCCTCGATGAACATCACGTCAGAGACGACCTCACGACCGGCCGAGACGGCGGAGGCGGTTTCCTGCGCGCGCTGGCGGGTCGAGGCGAAGATCACGCCGGCGCCGGCGGCCGTGGCCAACAGTTCAGGCGGCGGGGTCTGGCCGGCCAGCAGGCCGCCGAGCTCATACTTCGCCCACCAGTCGCGGTACTGGTCCGACGTCAGCATGCATTTGCGCGACAGGGCCGGCTCGCCGTGACGGGCGAGGGTGATCGAGCCGGGGCGCGAGGGCTTCAGCATCTGGCCGGCATCTTGTTCGACACTGTCTGACGTCATGCTGCGGATGAAAGGAAAGACGGCCCAGGGTAACGCTGTGCCGACATGGACCTTCCTTACGCCTCCCCCAGGGCCCGCACATGGGCGAGGGCCGATTGGCCCAGTCCTTCGAGGTCGTAACCGCCCTCCAGCGAAGAGACAACCTTGCCGCCGCAATGTCGCCGCGCGACCTCCAGCACCGCGCGGGTCGCCCAGGCGAAATCCCCGGCCTCAAGGCTCTGGTGGGCGAGCGGATCGCGCCGGTGGGCGTCGAAGCCGGCGGAGATGATGATCAGGTCGGGCGCGAACTCGTCGAGCGCGGGCATCAGCCCGCCCGAGAAGGTGGCGCGCCATGATTCGCGGGCGGCATGCGGCTCGACCGGCGCATTGACGATATTGCCTACGCCGGTTTCGGACATGGCACCGGTGCCGGGATAGAGGGGCATCTGGTGGATGGAGGCGAGGAACAGGGTCGGGTCCGCCTCGAACGCCGCCTGGGTGCCGTTGCCGTGGTGCACGTCGAAATCGACGACGGCGACCTTCGCCAGGCCCAGTGACTGGGCCACGCGCGCGGCGACGGCGACATTGGAGAACAGGCAGAAGCCCATGGCCTGGTTCGGCTCGGCGTGGTGGCCGGGCGGGCGGACGGCGGCGAAGGCGCGCAGTGCATCTCCCGCCGCGACGGCGCGGACCGCGTCGATGGCGGCCCCTGCTGCGAGACGGGCGGCGCGGACGCTGCCGGGCGAAAGGACAGTGTCGGCGTCGAGACGGGCCAGGCCGCTGGCCGGCGACGCTGCGATCATGCCGGCGACGTAGTCGGCGGGATGGATCCGCTCCAGGTCGACGACGGCGGCTTCGGTCGCTTCGCGGTGGTCGAGTTTCAGGTCGGCGTCGTCGAGCGCGGCGAGGACGGCGGCGAGACGTTCGGGCCGCTCCGGATGCCCTGCGCCGGGGGCGTGGGCGATCATGTCGGTATGTGTGAACAGGGCGACGGACATCGCCCCAGCCTACTAGTGCATCAGGCAAAACAACATCCGTGCATGGGCCTGAAGACGGTGATGGCCGAAAAGATGTTGAGACACGGAGGGGCTTGGGCGAAAGCGGGGAATGACCGACACCGTGATCCGCCCCCCTCGCCCGGAAGACGCCGCAGCGCTCGGCGCCCTCGGTCGCCAGACCTTCATCGATACCTTCGTGGCCGAGGACGGGTTCGCCATCCCTTACCCCGCTGCGGACCTCACAGCCTTTCTGGACGCCAGCTTCTCGACAGAAGCGACCACGAAGAAGCTTTCGGAACCCGGCGCGGCCTGGTGGGTGGCGGAGCGGGACGGCGAGTTGCTGGCCTTCGCCAATACCGGCCCGAACACCCTGCCCCATCCGGAAAGCTCGCCCGGAAACATGGAGCTTCGCCGCCTCTATGTCGGCAAGTCGGCTCAAGGCCTGGGCCTCGGCACAGAGCTGCTGAGACTGTCGCTGGACTGGATGGAGGCCAACACCGACGGCCCGCTGTGGATCGGCGTCTGGAGCGGGAACCTGAAGGCCCAGAAGCTGTACGGGGCCTACGGCTTCGCGAAGGCCGGCGAGTACCAGTATCCGGTCGGCGCCTGGCGCGACCACGAGTTCATCTTGCGGCGCGGCTGAGCGCGGTCCAGGGTTTCAACCATGCTCCTCCCCTTCTTCTCCGCTCTTCGCCAGGCGAAGGTCCCCGTCTCGACCAAGGAATGGCTCCATCTGATGGAGGCCATGGACAAGGACGTGGCCGGCGGTCGGGTCGAGGATTTCTACCACCTGTCGCGCTCCGTGCTGGTCAAGGACGAGAAACACTACGACCGGTTCGACCAGGTCTTCGGCACGGTGTTCAAGGGCATCGAGACGATCGGCGCGGGCGAGGAACCCTCGCTCGACGTGCCCGAGGACTGGCTGAAGCTGCTCAACCAGAAATTCCTGACCGACGAGGAGAAGGCCGAGATCGAGGCGCTCGGCGGCTTCGAGAAGCTCATGGAAACGCTCAAGCAGCGGATGGAGGAGCAGCAGAAGCGCCACGAAGGCGGGAACAAGTGGATCGGCACCGGCGGGACCAGTCCCTTCGGGCACGGCGGCTACAATCCCGAGGGCGTGCGCATCGGCGGGCCGGCCAAACACGGCCGGGCCGTCAAGGTCTGGGAGAAGCGCGAGTACAGGAACCTGGACGACACGGTCGAACTGGGGACCCGCAACATCAAGGTGGCACTGCGTCGTCTGCGCCGGTTCGCGCGCGAGGGCGCGGCCGAGGAACTGGACATCGACGGCACGATCGACGGCACGGCGCGTCAGGGCTGGCTCGACATCCGCATGCGGCCGGAGCGGCGCAACACCATCAAGGTGCTGCTGTTCCTCGACGTCGGCGGCTCGATGGACGGCCACATCAAGCTCTGCGAGGAGCTGTTCAGCGCGGCCAAGACCGAGTTCAAGAATCTGGAGTTCTTCTACTTCCACAACTGCCTCTACGAGGGGGTGTGGAAGGACAACCGGCGTCGCCACGCCGAAAAGATCCCGACCTGGGACCTGCTCAACAAATACCCCGGCGACTGGCGGGCCATCTTCGTCGGCGACGCGACCATGAGCCCCTATGAGGTCACCATGCCCGGCGGATCGGTCGAGCACTGGAACGAGGAGGCGGGCGCCGTCTGGATGCGCCGCGCGCGGCTGCAGTGGGACAAGTCGGTCTGGCTGAACCCTGTGGCCGAGCGGTACTGGAGCTATACGGCCTCGGTGAAGCTGCTCAGCGAGGTCATGGACGAGCGGATGTTCCCGCTGACGCTCGACGGGCTGGACCGGGCGATGCGCGCCCTGACGCGCTGACACGCAGGCGTGACCTGCGGGAAGGCGCGTTTCATGCGAGCATGACCGGAGTGCAGGAGAGATTTCGATGCTGACCGCCTTCGCCATGGCCATGGTCCTGCAGCAGACGGTCGTGTGGGAGACGCCGGCCCCTGCCGCAGAGGCCGGGCCGGCCGAAATCGCCGCGCCGGCCAGCGACCTGCCGGCCTGGGCCCTGGCCGATCCGTTCGCCTGGGAGCGGTCGCAATGCAGCCCGCTGGTGAGCCGCGAACCGGTGGACGTCTGTCAGACGCGGGTGCGGGTCGAACTGGCCGCGGCGCTGGGCGACCGGTTGCCGGCCGGGCTGAGACCTGCCGGCGAGCCGGTGCCATGCCTGGCCACCCCCGCCGATGACGGCGCCTATCCGGTCCAGTGCGGCCTGCCCGAGCGCCAGGCGGCGGCGACCGTGATCCCGACGGTCCCCGACTGCCGGTCGCGTCCCCAACGTCAGGGCGGTTCGGTGGCCTTCGTCACCGACTGCCGTCCACAGGGCGAGAGCGAGGGCGGTCTGTCCTTCCGCCTCGGCGGCCGGGACTAGGCCCGCCGCAAAAAGGCCGCCCCGAAGGGCGGCCTTTCAATGCATGGATCGCAACGGGCTCAGTGCTTTTCGTTGACGGCGTCCTTGATGCCGCCGACGGTGTTCTGGACCTTGCCCTCGACCTGTCCGGCCCGGCCTTCGGCCTTCAGTTTTTCGTCGCCGGTGACCTTGCCGACGCCTTCCTTGATCTTGCCGCCGATGTTCTTGGCGGCGCCTTCGATGCGATCGTGATCAGCCATGGGGAGGCTCCTGAATTTGGCGTCGTCCCTGTGACGACGCCAAATTCAGGAGCGGTTCAGGGCGGCCCGCGTTCCGTATGGTGCCGCTTGGGCCCTGCGCCTCAGCCAGGCGGCCACAGCCCAGGCATGGGCGTCGTGGCGGAGTTCTGCCAGGGCCGTTCGGGGATGGAGCCAGACCAGTTCGTGGTCCTCCTCGACCTTCAACGCCGTATCGAGCGCAATCATCTCCGCGATCCAGAAGCCGCCGACGTTGTTGACCGGCTGGCCGTCCGACTTGCGGAAGTACTGACCGGCCTCGGCGATCCGCTCGATCGGGCGGACGGTCATGCCCGCCTCTTCCACGAACTCGCGGACCAGGGCCTGTTCCTCGGTCTCGACCCCGTCCACGGCGCCGCCGGGCAGGTCATGGTACGGGGTGTCCCGGGTCACGCGGACGCAGGCGATCTTCTCATCGCGGAAGACCAGGCCGAAGGTCGCGGGGCGGTGGAGATAGTCGGCGCCGGGCTCCGCCACCCCGAACTGAAGCGAGGGCTTCAAAGGTCGAAGGCCAGGCGCGCGCGGACGCCCTTGTGGGCGCCGTCGAACTCGACGGCCGACCGCAGCCCAGAGGCCATGGCCGTGATGATCTTGCCGCCCAGGCCCGTGCCCTTCGGCTTTCCGTCCCCCAGGCCCGGGCCGTCGTCCTCGACCGTCAGGAGGGCGCGGCCGGTCTCGTCCGGGCACAGGATCACCCGGATCTCGCCCGCCTCGCCGGCCGAATAGGCGTATTTCACGGCATTGGTGACGAGCTCGGTGACGATGACGCCCAGCGACACGGCCTGATCGGTCGAGACCCGCATCGGCTCGGCCCGGAGCGTGATGTTGGGCGAGGACGCATCCGATCCCAGCGACTTGGTCAGTTCACCAACGAGACCGTCGAGATAGGCCTGCATGTCGACCGTCTCCATGTCCCCCGAAGTGTAGAGCCGGCGGTGGACGTGGGCGACGGCCTCGATCCGGGCCTGGGCCTCGCGCAGGGCGTCGCGGGCGCCCTCGTCGGCCATGTGGCGCAGCTGCAGCGACATGAAGGTCGAGACGAGTTGCAGCGAGTTGCCGACGCGGTGATTGACCTCCCGCAACATCGCCTCGGCCCGGTCGCGGGCGAGACGGACCTGTTCCTGGGCCTCCTCGTTCTCCCGTTCCAGACGACGGCGCAGAAGCGCGTCTTCCAGGGCTGAACGCAGCAGGGCGGTGAAGTCCTCGGACACGTCCTTGATGACATAGTCGGCGGCCCCGGCGCGCAGGGCAGCGACCGCGATCCGGCCTTCCTGTGCGCCCGTCACATAGACGACCGGCGGGGGCGCGGGGCGATGCAGGATGTCGGGCAGAACCTCGAGACCGTCGCGGCCGGGCATGTAGTGGTCCAGAGCGCAGATATCGAAGTCAGCGGCGTCCAGCGCGGCCACGCCCTCGTCCCCGTCGGCGGCGAGCGTGACCTCGTAACCGTGACGGCCGAGCTCCTTCTGCACGAGCCGCGACAGGCCGCGGTCGTCGTCGATGTAGAGCAGCCGGATGGGCGGCTTTTCGGGCGTCATTCGATCTCGGGCGCCTGCATGACGGACAGGAACAGCCCCAGCTGGCGGATCGCGCCGGCGAAGCTCTCATAATCGACCGGCTTGGTGATGTAGACGTTGCAGCCCAGATCGTAGCAGCGCTGGATCTCGGTCTTGTCGTCGGTGGTGGTCAGGACCACGACAGGCGCGCGCTTCAGACGTTCGTCCCGCTTCACCTCGGCCAGGATGTCCGTGCCCTGCATATCCGGCAGGTTCAGATCCAGCAGGATCAGCATCGGCCCGTTGGCCCTGATCTCTTCCGAGAACAGATAATCCAGCGCCGGCTGGCCATGGTCGAAGTGGACGATCTCGTTGGAGATATTGGCCCGCCGAATGTTCTTCTCGATCAGCCTGGCGTGGCCATGATCGTCCTCGACCATGACAATCTTTACGGGGTTGCTCACAGGGTCTCTCCGGCGTCGTCGAGGATGAGGCGTTTGGGGAATTTCAGGCGGAAAGTCGAGCCTTGGCCAAGGGCCGACTCGACGTCGATCGAGCCGCCCAGACGACGAACGCTGTTCCTGACGAACGCGAGGCCGAGCCCCTCGCCCGGGCGGTCCTGACGGCCGGACCGGCGGAAAAGTTCGAAGATGCGTTCATGGTCCTTGGGGGCAATGCCGCGCCCCTGGTCAGCGATGGCGAACTCGACCCAGCCGCCGGGCAGGTCCTGGCCGCTGACCTGGATGCGGTTGCGGCGCGACGGGTCCGAGTATTTGACTGCGTTCTCGATCAGATTGCCGATGATCTGTTCGATCGACAGGCGGTCGCTTTCGAAGGGGACCATTTCACCCACGATGAATGCGGTGTCCGTCTCCTCGAGCTGGTGACGAATGCTGTCGGCGGCGGCGCGGGCCATCTCGCCGATGTCGAGCGTTTCCGGGGCGAGCCGACGTCGGCCGTCGCGCGAGAGCTTCAGAATGGCGTTGATCAGACGGTCCATCTTTTCGGTCGAGGCGCGGATGAAGCCGATGGCCTCCGGGACATCCTCCCGCGCGGCGATGATGGCGTCTCTTTCGATGAGATCGGGCGCGACGGTCTCGACCTTGGTCAGCTGCAGATCGATGGTCCGGCCGGCCTGCTCCAGTTCGGCCGTGTAGCCCATGACGTTGACGAGCGGCGAACGCAGGTCATGGCTGACGATATAGGCGAAGCGCTGGACCTCCTCATTGGCGCGGGTCAGGGCGGCGGTGCGGGCCTTGATCGTCTCTTCGAGCCCGGCGTTGACCCGATCGAGATCGGCGCGCGCCCTCGCCAGGTCCATCAGGTACCGACGCACCAGCATCGCGACGATCGCGCCGAGGAGGAGGATCAGCAGGCCTGCAATGGCGTTGACGATGATAGTGATGACCGCCGAGCCTTCGGACCTCGCCCGCTCGGCTGAAACGCGGGCGCCGAGCTGGGAATCGAGGGTCGAGATTTCGGCGTCCATCTGCTCCATCAGGGCCTTGCCGCGGCCGGAACGGACCTGACTGATCGCCTGCCCGTTCTGTCCGGTCCGCGACAGGTCGATGACCCGGGACATCTCGAGGAACTTGTCGCGCGACAGTCGGCTCAGGGCCTCTACGGAGGCCTGGCCGACCTCGTCGTCGCCGGCGAGCTCGGCCAGCCGATCCAGCAACCGTGGCGCGGCCTCGGCGCTCTGGTCGTAGGTCAACAGGAAGCTGGTCTGACCCGTCAGCAGATAGCCGCGCTGGGCCGTCTCTGCGTCCTTGATGTTCAGCAGAACCGTCCGTGCCGAACGACGCAGCTGCCAGGTCGCGTCCACCTGCTCGTTGAAGGCCGCCGTGCGCTGGATCAGGACGAAGGTGGAGAGATTGACCAGCAGCAACAGGGCGATGGCGCCGGCCAGAAGCAGGAAGATGGAGCGCCCAAGGGTTCCCGCGCGCAGGAACCGGCCGAACTGCACGAGGGTTTCAGGAAAGATCGTCGACATCACCGAAAGCTTTAGCGTCGCACATTCGCGTGTCCAGTGAAGTCATTCGCGGCTTAAGCTGTGCAGGACCACAGTGTTGCGTTAACAAGCTTTGCCGTTTCGGGAGTGGGTATCATGTTGTGGTGGTGGTGGATCGCGCCGACGGCCCTGGCCATCATCGGCGTCCTTATTCTGTTCGCTGGACTGGCTTCACTGTTCCGGGGAAAGTTCTTCGGTGGACTTTTCGGCACGGCAGGAGGCGCCGCCCTGACGGCGATGGCGCTCGGAGCGGCCCTGTTGGGCCAGAACGTCCAGACCTACGCGCGTCTGACCCACGAACGCCCCGTCGCAACATTGTCGATCCGCCAGCTGGCGCCCCAGTATTTCGAGGTCGTGGTGACGCAGCCGGCGGCCGGCGACCTTCCAGCCCGCACCGCCGTCTATCCCGTCAACGGCGATGAATGGCGGATGGAGGCCCAGGTCCTGAAATGGAAACCGTGGGCCAATGTGGTCGGTCTGGATTCCCAGTACCGGCTGGACCGCCTTTCGGGCCGCTACCGGAACATCGAACAGGAACGGACCGGCGCCCGCAGCGTCCACGCCCTGTCGGGCGGCGATGTGAAGACCGGCGCTCTGGCCTATGTGCCGTGGACCCTGAACGTCTGGGACGTGGCGCGGCGGTATCGCCGCTACGTCGACGCCGTGGACACCCTCTACGGGTCCGCCGCCTATATGCCGATGGCCGACGGCGCGACTTATGAGGTCTGGATCACCCAGTCCGGCCTGGTGGCGCGACCGACCAACGAGGCGGCGCGCGCGGCGTCGGCGGGCGGGTTTATCCGGGTCGACTAGACCGACCCGAGCGTCCGCAAACGCGCCTTGGGGTGGACCTCGTTCTGGCTCATCACCACCGTCTGCCCCCGGAAGCGTTCGATGATCGAGCGGACGTACGGGCGGATCTGCGGGCCGGTCAGAAGCACCGCGCTCTCGCCGGCCATGGCCGCGCGTTCGAACACGTCGCGTACGGCGCGGATGAAGTCCTGGAGTCGCGACGGCGCCATGGCCAGTTGCTTGTCCTCGCCCTGACCGACAAGGGCCTCGGCGAAGGCGGCCTCCCAGTCGGGCGACAGGGTGATGATCGGCAGGGCGCCGTCCTCGGCCTTGTGCTGCCAGCACAGCTGACGCGCCAGTCGGGTGCGGACGTGCTCGACCAGGGTCGTGACCGATGACGAGTGCGGCGCGGCCTCGGCCAGGCCTTCCAGGATGGCGCCCAGATCGCGGATCGAGACCTTCTCGCGCAGCAAGGCCTGAAGCACCCGCTGCAGCGTCGTGACGGTGACCACCGAGGGCACCAGTTCGTCGACCAGCTTCTTCTCTTCCGGCCCCAATTCCTTCAGCAGCTTCTGCACCTCCGCATAGGTCAGCAGGTCCGCCATATTCTCCTTGAGGATCTCGGTCAGGTGGGTGGTCAGCACCGTCGAGGGGTCGACGATGGTGTAGCCGCGGAAGGTCGCTTCCTCGCGCAGGCTCTCGTCGATCCAGGTGGCGGGCAGGCCGAAGGCGGGCTCCTTGGTGTGCTCGCCGGGCAGTTCGACCTGACGACCGGCCGGGTCCATCGCCATCAGCGAACCGAGGCGGACCTCGCCGGCGCCGGCCTCCATCTCCTTGATGCGGATGGCGTAGCCCTGGGTCGGCAGGCGCATGTTGTCGAGGATCCGCACCGACGGCATGACGAAGCCGAACTCCTGGGCCATCGCGCGGCGCAGGGCGCGAACCTGATCCGTCAGGCGGCGGCCTTCGAGGTCGTTGATCAGGGTCAGCAGGGAATAGCCGAGCTCGATCTTGACCTCGTCGATGGTCAGGGCCGTGCCGATCGGCTCTTCCGCATCGTCCTTCGGCTTGCCGGCATTGGCGGCGGCCGCCAGTTCGGCCTCGGTCGGCTGGGGCTTCAGCTTGGCTCGCCCGTGATGCCACGCCATGTAGCCGGCGCCGATGGCCAGGCCGCCGAAAGGCAGGATCGGCATGCCGGGGATCAGGGCCAGAAGGCCGGATGCAGCGGCGACCATGCCGAGGCTGATCGGGTTGGTGGCGAGCTGGGCGACCAGGGCCTTGTCGGCCGAACCCTCGACGCCCGCCTTGGACACGAGGAAGCCTGCGGCGATCGAGATGATGATGGCCGGAACCTGGGTCACCAGACCGTCGCCGATGGTCAGCTGGATATAGGTGTTGGCCGCCTCGCCGATGGGCAGGCCGTGCTGGATCGTGCCGATCAGGATACCGCCGATGGCGTTGATGGCGACGATGATCAGCCCGGCGACAGCGTCACCCCGCACGAATTTGGACGCACCGTCCATGGCCCCGAAGAAGGTCGACTCCTGCTCCAGCTCCTTGCGGCGGAGCTTGGCCTGGTCCTCGGTGATCAGGCCGGACGACAGGTCGGCGTCGATGGCCATCTGCTTGCCCGGCATGGAGTCCAGGGTGAAGCGGGCCGAGACCTCGGCGATCCGGGTCGAGCCCTTGGTGATGACGACGAAGTTCACCACCAGAATGATGGCGAAGATGATGATGCCGATGATGAAGTCCCCGCCCATCATCAGGGCACCGAAGGCATTGATGACCTGACCGGCCGCGTCGTGGCCCTCGTGGCCGTGGGTCAGGACCAGGCGCGTCGAGGCCAGGTTCAGCCCGAGGCGGAACAGGGTCGAGATCAGCAGCACCGTCGGGAAGATGGCGAAGTCGAGCGGACGCTTCATCATCAGCGCCGTCATCAGGATCAGCACCGACGAGACGAGGCTGATGGCCAGAAGCAGGTCCAGCAGGAACTTCGGGACCGGCAGGATCAGCAGCAGGATGACGCCGATCACGCCGACGGCCATGCCGACCTCGCCGCGCATCAGCCAGCCGCGGATGTCGCCGCCGGTCGGACGGGCCAGGCCGTCCTTCATCATGACCGGGGTGTCGGTCATGCGCGACCGAGGGCGGTCAGGGCCAGACGGGTCGCTTCTGCGATCACGGCCTCATTCTCCGGACGGTCGAAGGCGGCGTGGTAGTAGGCGGCGAGGATCACCGGCGCGCCCGAGGGCGGATAAAGAATGCCGATGTCATTGGTCGGGCCGTAGCCGCCGGTGCCGGTCTTGTGCGCCACCCGCCAGCCGGCCGGGACGCCCGCCTTGATGCGGTCGACGCCGGTGGGCGAGGCGAACATCCAGCCCAGCAGGATCGTCTTGGAGTCCTGAGACAGGGGCGAGGCCGGGTCGATGAACAGGCGATGGATGTTGGCCGCCGACTGCGCCGGGGTGATGGTGTCCTTGTCGCCGTCGAGGCGGTTCATCTCGGGCTCGAAGCGATCGACGCGGGTCGAGGCGTCGCCGATGCCGCGATAGAAGGCCTGCATGGCCCCGAGGCCGCCCAGGGCCTTCAGCAGCAGGTTGGCGGCCGGATTGTCGGACACCTCGACCGTACCCTTCATCAACTGCTCGACGGTCAGGCTCGAACCGATAGCGGGCTCGGTGACCGGAGCGTTGTTGGTCATGTCGGCGCGGGTGACCGGGATGAGGCGATCGAGCTGTTCCTCGCCGGCCTGGACCCGCAACAGGGTCGCGGCGGCCAGATACATCTTGAAGGTCGAGCAATAGATGAACCGTTCGTCGCCGCGCGCGGTCAGCTGGCGGCCTGTACCGAGATCGTGGGCGAACAGGCCGAACCGGCCGCCGTGGGCCTGCTCGAGGGCGGACAGGTCGAGGGCTTCCGGCGCGGGCGGCGCGACCGGAGCCGCGGCCTCGCCCTTCGGCGCGCAGCCGATCAGGCCGAGCGCGCCAAATCCCGCCAGAACCGTCCTGCGATCCGTCACGCCGCGTTCGCGCCGTAGGCGGCCGTGGCGATGCCGGTCTGGGGCGCCATGATCTGCGTGCCCTCGTCGGCGTATTCGTTGAGCTTGTTGCGCAGGGTCCGGATCGAGATTCCCAGGATGTTGGCCGCGTGCGTCCGGTTGCCCAGGCAGTGGCTCAGGGTGTCGAGGATCAGGGTCTTTTCCATCTGGGCCACCGTCTGGCCGACATAGGCGCGGGAGACGGCGTCGGCGGTCTGGGCGGCGCGGGCGGCGGGACCCGCGTCCGACCCTGCGATTGCGCCGGTCAGGGGCTGGCCGTCCGGCAGACGGATGGCCTCGGCGTCAATCTCGGCGCCGACGGCCAGCAGGACCGCGCGGTGCATGGCGTTCTCGAGCTCCCGCACATTGCCCGGCCAGCGGTGGGCGGCCAGCGCGCGACGGGCGTCCTGTGACAGGGGCCGCACCGGCACGCCGTTGGCGGCGGCGTATTTCTTGACGAAGTGATCGGCGAGCACCGCCACATCGCCGGGCCGTTCGCGCAAGCTGGGCAGGCGCAGGTTCACGACGTTCAGCCGGTACAGCAGGTCCTCGCGGAACACCCCCTCGGCCACCGCCTTGGCGAGATCGCGGTTGGAGGTGGCGATGATGCGGATGTTGACCGGCACGGGCTTGGTCCCGCCGACGCGGTCGATGACCCGCTCCTGGATGGCGCGCAGCAGCTTGGCCTGAAGCCGGGCGTCCATCTCCGAGATTTCGTCCAGCAGCAGGGTGCCGCCGTCGGCCTCCTCGAACTTGCCGATGCGGCGGGCCACGGCGCCGGTGAAGGCCCCCTTCTCGTGCCCGAACAGCTCGGATTCCAGCAGGTTGTCCGGGATGGCGGCGCAGTTGACGCTGATGAACGGCCGCTCGGCGCGCTTGGAATGCTGGTGCAGATAGCGCGCCATGACCTCTTTACCGACGCCGCTTTCGCCGGTGATCAGGATCGAGGCTTCCGAGCGGGCGACCTGGTCGGCCAGCTTGATCACGGCCTGCATCGACGGATCAGCCGAGATCAGCGGACGCTCGTCGTCGGCGACGGCGGCCAGGACGGCGGCGATCAGGTCGGCGTCGGGCGGAAGCGGGATGAACTCCTTGGCCCCGGCGCGGATGGCGGCGGCGGCCTTTTCCGCATCGTTGTCGACGCCGCAGGCGACGACGGGGACGAAGATCCGCTCGGCGTCATTGGCGGCGATCAGGGCCCCGATGTCGAGGTTGTAGTCGACCATCAGCAGGTCGGCCCCCTGCCCCCGCCGGAGCTGTTCCGTCGCCTGATCCGTGCGTTCGACGTGACTGACCTTGGCGCCGTGCGCCATCGCCATCTTCACCGCCGCCGCGAGCTGGCCCGAAAGCCGTCCGACCACCAGAAGCCGCATGGGTCTTCTCCTCTAATCCGTACCGGGACCGGCCGCCGTCAGGCCGCCGAATCCTCTGTCTTGATGATTTCCGTCATGGTCACGCCCAGGCGATCCTCGACGACGACGATCTCCCCGCGGGCGACCAGCCGGTTGTTGACGAAGATATCGATGGCCTCGCCCACCTTGCGGTCCAGCTCCAGAACCGAGCCGCGGTTGAGCTTCAGCAGCTGGGCCACCGTCATGTGGGCCTTGCCGAGGACGGCGGAGATGTTCACCGGCACATCGAACACGGTCGACAGGTCGGCGGCGGACTTGTCCCCGAACTCGTCCATCGTGGCCAGGGCCGTGGACTCCGGGAACTCTTCGAGGGCGAGGTCGTCGGCCATCACAGTTCACTTCCGTTGATCAGGGGTTCAGCGTGCCCGGCCTCGGCGGCCAGGGCCGAGGTCAGGGCGGTGGCGATCCGGTCGGCGGCGGCGGCTGGATCGAAATCGGCCCGGCCATCGGCCCATTCCAGCTGGAAGGCGGCGAGCGGCAGGGACAGGTCTTCGCGGAAGGCGACCACGCCGGAGAAACCGGCGTCGACGCAGATCGCCTGGATCTTCTCCTGGACGCCCGGCTCCAGCCCCGAGGCGCGCACCACCAGACGCGGCGATCCGTCGATCTCCTGACCCAGGGTCTCCAGAGCCGACTGCAGCGGGCCGATCGGCAGGCGTTCCAGCGAGGCGGCGGCGATGACGCGGGCCGCGGCCAGGGCCAGGGCCGCCGACTGTTCGCGGTGGGTGTGGGCGACCTGGGTCAGGGCGGGGATGGCCTGGCCGAGCGCCTGGCCGATGGCGGCCACGCCCATGGCCTCGATGCTCGAGGCCTCCGCCAGGGCTTCCTCGCGCGCCTCGAACCGGGCCTGGGCCACCAGGGCCTCGACCTCGGACGGCATATAGGCGCGCTTGGTCGGGCGGAAGGTCGAGGCGCGCACGACCGAGCCCTCGCCGTCGAACTCGGTGTCGAAGACGAAGGGACGGCTGTTGATCGGAGCGTGATCGGTCATGTCAGTAGATCAGCTCATCGTCGCCGGAGGCCCCGGCCAGCATGATCTCGCCGCGCGCGGCCAGGTCCTTGGCGACCTGGACCATGGCCATCTGGGCGGTGTCGACGTCCTTGAGCCTGACGGGCCCCATCGACTCCATGTCCTCGCGCATGATCTTGGACGCCCGCTCCGACATGTTGGTGAAGAACATTTCCCGCAGGGCCTCGGACGCGCCCTTGAGCGCCAGGGCCAGGGAATCCTTCTCGACCGACCGCAACAGGGTCTGGACCCCGCCGGGGTCCAGCTTGTTCAGGTCCTCGAAGACGAACATCAGGGCGCGGATACGTTCGGCGCTTTCGCGGTTCCGTTCTTCCAGGGCGCCGATGAACCGGGCCTCTGTCTGGCGGTCGAACGAGTTGAAGATGTCGGCCATCGCCTCATGGCTGTCACGCTTGGAGGTGCGCGCCAGGTTCGACATGAACTCGGTGCGCAGGGTCTGTTCGATCTTGTCGAGGATCTCTCGCTGGACCGGCTCCATGCGCAGCATCCGCTGGACGCATTCCAGGGCGAAATCTTCGGGCAGGCTGGTCAGCACGCGGGCGGCGTGATCGGGCTTCACCTTGGACAGGACCACGGCGACCGTCTGGGGGTATTCGTTCTTCAGATAGTTGGCGAGGACGGCCTCGTTCACATTGCCCAGCTTGTCCCACATGGTCCGGCCGGCCGGACCGCGGATTTCCTCCATCAGGCCATCGACACGTTCCGGCGGAAGGAAGGCGGCCAGCAGGCGCTGGGTCTGTTCGAACGAGCCCATCACGGCGCCGGAGCCGCTCATGCCCGACACGAACTCGACCATCAGCTCCTCGACCACCGAGGCGCTGACCGTGCCAAGACCGGCCATGGCCTGGGAGATCTCCTTGACCTCCTCGTCATCCAGCCCCTGCCACAGGCGGGTATGCTCCTCGCCGAGCGCCAGAAGGATGACCGCCGCCTTTTCCGGACCGGTCAGTTTCTTGGCGTCATCCACGGACCCTTTCTTGCTGGCCATCCGTGCCGCCATCAGCCTTCGTGTACCCAGCCGCGCAGGATGGAGGTCGACTCATCCGGGTGCTTGTCGACGAAATCCGCGACCTTCTTGACCGACGACGCCTTCACCTGACCCTCGATCCGGGCGATGTCGAGCCTCTGATCGATTTCGGACGGGGGCATCAGCTGACCGGCCGGGCCGCCGACGAGGCTGGTCTGCAGCGAGGTGACACCCATCTGGCCGCCGCCCCCGCCGCCGCCCCCGCCGGCCATGGCGGGCATGCCGCCGGGGCCGCTGGCGGACTTCAGCAGGGGGCGCAGCACGAAGAAGATCAGCAGCAGGCCGGTGATCAGCAGCACCAGCAGCTCGACCCCGCGCATGATGTCGTTCTTGGTGAAGTTCAGCAGAGGCGAGCCGCCGTCGGTGCCGCCGGCCGAGATCAGGGCGTCGCGATTGAAGCGGACGTTGGTGACCCTCACCTGGTCGCCGCGCGACTGGTCATAGCCCATGGCCGCCTTCACCAGATCTTCGATCTGGGTGATCTCTTCCGGCGTGCGGGCGGCGTAGGTCGGCTCACCGCCCGGCTCCGCGGCGGGCGTCAGCTTTCCGTCCACGGCCACCGCGACCGACAGCTTGCGCACCTCGCCCGGTTCCTTGGTCGTGGTCGTGGTCGTGTTGGAGATCTCGTAGTTGGTGGTCTCACCCGTGACGCTCTCGGTCGAGCCCGCAGGGGTGACCGCCGGGGCCGCGCCGCCGGGGATATTGTTGGCCGCCGTGGCGCCGCCGTCGGGCGTGCCCTCGGTATCCTGTGACTGGGAGCCGTTGGACGAGGTCGAGCGGACGACCTGGCCGTCGGGGTCGTATTTCTGCTCCTGGGTGGTGGAACGGGTCATGTCGATGTCGGCGGTGACCTGGACCCGCGCGGCGCCCGGACCGACGACACCCTCGACCAGGTCCTTGATGCGGGCCTGAAGCTGGGCCTCGGTATTGGTCTTGGCGGCTTCGGCGGTGGCGGAGGAGAAGCCCTCCTCGTCGTCGGCGGCGGCGAGCGTCTGGTTGCTCTCGTCGACGACGGTGACCTTGCCCGGCTTCAGGTTCGGCACCGACGAGGCGATGACGTTGCGGATGGCGCGGACCTGATCGGCGCTGAGGGCGCGGCCGCCGAGGCCCACGACGACGGCGGCGGTCGGCTCGGCGGCGTCCTGGGCGAACAGTTCGCGGCGCGGCAGGGCGATCTGGACGCGGGCGGAGGAGATGCCGCGCATCGACATGATCGTGCGGGCCAGTTCGCCCTGCAGGGCGCGCTGTTCCGAAATCTGCTGCTGGAATTCGGTCTGGCCGAGGACGGACTGGTTGTCGAACAGCTCGTAACCGACCGAGCCCGAGGTCACGAGGCCCTTGCCC
This sequence comes from Brevundimonas sp., assembly GCF_027484365.1. Lineage (GTDB taxonomy): Bacteria > Pseudomonadota > Alphaproteobacteria > Caulobacterales > Caulobacteraceae > Brevundimonas. The sequence continues at coordinate 90,947 of NZ_JAIXTC010000003.1, forward strand.
GCCAGCATCAGGCGAGCCGTCCCGACGTCGTCGCGGTTGACCATGATGGTCGAGCCGTCGCCGCGGGTGGAGTATTTGATCCCCGCCTGCTCCAGAGAGGCGGTGATCTCGCCGGCCTCCCGCAGGTCGAGGTTGGAGTACAGCAGGGCGTCCGGCGCCTGACCGACGCGCATCATCACGGCGACGAGGATGGCGGCGACGCCGGCCCCGACGCCGAGGATCATGGCCAGTCGCCCGATCCCGAATCTCTGCAATGCCGCCGTGAAGCCGCCCACGCGTCCCCGCCCAAAACTATAAGGCGGGGGAGCCGACTGCCCCCGCTAGGCAGAAACTGCCGCCCGCGTGGTTAACGGCGGTTTAAGTGTCGGGGTTAGCGGGCCAATTTTCGGGGTTAATGGCCATTCTTTCGTGTCCGGCGGCCACGCCTCACGGATCGCACATGAAGTGTAGCTCAGGCTCTGGCCCAAGCCTGGGGCCTGAATGAGGGCGCGTGCGATGTCGCAGATAAAAATCTGTGCGGCGCCCGGAAACACGACTGCGCCTGTATTTGCGGCCTGTTTCGCCCCTCGAATGCGCTTTCATATCCGGCGGGCCTATACTGCTGCCCCGGTTCGCGGAGCGTGCGAACAGCGGGCGGTTCGTCCGTTTTGTCCGCTTCGTCAGGGTATCTTTCGTCCGGACCGACGGACGAAGCGCTCAAGCAGAGAGAGGCCACGCCTTGAGGGGGCGCGCCACAAGACTGGTATTAACGGAGGGCCTCGACCACCGACCCCGCACCGGACGGAAGCGGCGCATCCGGATCCCGCAGGATCGCCTCGACATCGCGGAACATCACCTCGGCCTGCCAGTCGCGGTTCAGCAGATGCCAGCCGTCGGGATACCAGGCGGTGCGCAGATTGGGCGGATCGCCGGCGCGGATCAGGGCGCGGCGCATCGGCCCCTTCTCGATGACCTCGTCGTGGGCACCGTACATGAGGATGGTCGGCCCCCTCACCTGCCCCAGCTTGAGGGTGGCGCTCTCCATCAGATCGACGAGGCCATACAGGGAATCGAACCGGGTCGAGCGGATGAAGCCCGGGTCGTTTCCGTTGGCCGTCAGCTCCATCAGATTATCGGTCGCCAGATAGCGGCGGAGGGCCCAGTCGGGGGGCGTGATCGAGCGCGATCCCATCAGACGGGCGGCCGCCCACAGGCTGGCGCGGTTGGGCAGGCTCTGGCTCGACCAGCCCCAGACGGCGGGGGCCAGCAGGATCAGCTGGTCAGCGGCCGGCGGCCGATCCGAGGCGAAGGCGGAGATGGCGACCGCCCCGCCCATGCTCTCTCCGGCCACGGCGATGCGGGCGTTCGGATAACGGGCGCGGACCAGGGCGACGACGGTGCGCAGATCCTCGGCCATCCTCGCCTCCCCGGCCCAGATGCCCCGACCGGGTGAGTCTCCGAAGCCGCGCTGGTCATAGGCGTAGGTGACGATCCCGTGCTCGGCCCACCAGGGCCCGGCCAGCCGGAAGCCGGCGGCGTGGTCGTTCATCCCGTGCAGGCCGATGACGATCGCCTCGGGGTCTTGCGGCCCCCAGCGGAGGTAGGGCAGCCGGCCCCCGTCATCGACGACGAAGGCTCCGGGTTCGAGGCGCGGTCCCGCAAACCCTGCGGGTGGCGTCAGCGGCGGCTGGACATGGGGTGTGGCGCAGGCGGCGAGGCCCAGCAGCATCACGGTCAGGATCAGGGCGCGGATCATGAGCCCAGAATGCCCCGAACCCTCTTGCGAAGATACGGGACGACCTCAGCCTCGAACCACGGATTGCGCCGGAGCCAGCCGGTGTTCCGCCACGACGGATGGGGCATGGGCAGAACGGCTGGCGCATGGTCCCTCCAGGCGCGGACGGTGTCGGTCATACTGGCCTTCGCCCGATCGCCCAGAGCCCAGGCCTGGGCATAGCCGCCGACCAGCAGGGTCAGCTCCATCCCGGGAAGCGCCTCCAGCAGCCGGGTCCGCCACAGCTCGGCGCACCGACGCGGCGGCGGATAGTCGCCGCCCTTCGGCGCCGTACCGGGATAGCAGAAGGCCTGGGCCGCGACCCCGATACGGCGATCAGCGTAGAAGGTCTCATAGTCCAGGCCCATCCAGTCCCGCAGCCGGTCGCCGGACGGGTCCGTGAAGGGCACCCCGCTCTCATGAACCCGCCGTCCCGGAGCCTGGCCGCAGATCAGCAGGCGGGTCTCGGGAAAGACCCGGACCACGGGGCGCGGTTCATGCGGCAGTTCGCCGAGACAGGCCCGGCAGGCGCGGATGTCCGAAAGGACGTCTTCGAGGTCAGGCGAAGTCGTCATCGACCTCGGGCTTGGGCGGCAAGGCGGCCAGGGCCGCGGCGGTTTCCGCCTCGGTCGGCAGGCGCAGACGGGTCACGCCCCGGAAGTTGGACGGATCGACGACCTTGCCCTTCTTGGTAATCGTCAGCCTGCCCTGACGCATGAGACCCAGGGCCGTGGCCCGGACCTTGGGCAGGACGCGCTGCCACTGCTCGGCCTGGATGTGTTTGGCGACGTCCGCCGGTTCGACGGACTTGCCGCCGACGCCCTTGGGGTCCGCTTTCGCCAGGGTTTCGAAAATTGCCGCTTCGATTGGATCGCTCATCGGGCCTATATGCTGCACTGCAAGATCAAAAAGAAGGCATGGTACGGATGGTAGCCAAGATCACAGTCACCGAAGGCGAGTTCGCCGGTTGGCAGACCTACGACGTACACGGCACCTTCGACCAGACGGTCGGCCCATTCTATTTCAAACCGGACCCTGACGGCCGTATGCGCTGCGCCTTCCGCGCCGAGCCCAAACACATGAATGCGGGCCACCGGATGCACGGCGGCTGCCTCATGACCTTCGCCGACATCGCCCTGTTCCAGACCGCCTACCAGCAGATGGAGGGCATGAACGGCGTGACCGTTCAGCTGGATTCCACCCTGATCGACGGCGCCTATGTCGGCGAACTGGTGGAGGCGACAGGCGAGGTGGTGCGCGCAGGCGGGTCGCTGATCTTCGTGCGTGGACAGATCTGCACCGGCGACCGGACGCTCATGACCTATTCCGGCATCATCCGGAAGTTCACCCCGCGGACCTGAAGCCCCGCCTAGATTCCGACCTTGGCGGCCGGCCGGGCGCGGCAGTCTTCCAGCCAGCGGGCCAGATGGACGAGTTCCTCCGGCGGCCGGTATTTGACCATCCGCGCGAAATCGAGACCGACGACCCCGACGATGTCGGCGATGGTGAACCGGTCCAGCGCGATGAACGGATGGTCGGCCAGATGCCGGTCCAGGGTGCGCATGAAACGCTCTGCGGCGACGCGGTTGTAGTCGGCGACCTGGGGCTGCTGGGCGGATTCCAGTGCGGCCAGGGCCGGATGGGTGAGGCGCACGTTCAGCATGATGGGATTGGCGAGGTAGAATTCGCAGCGCCGGGTCCACATCTCGACGATGGCCTGTTCGCGCGCATCGACGCCGAACAGGTTCGGCTCAGGATACATCGACTCCAGATAGCGGCCGATGGCGACGGATTCCGAGATGGTGGTTCCGTCGTCCAGCTCCAGCGCCGGAACATGGGGCACGCCGACCCTGGAGCGATAGTCCGGCGTCTTGTGCTCGCCCGACATGATGTCGATGGGCACGATCTCGACGTCCTCGATGCCCTTCTCGGCCATCACCCAGCGGACGCGTCGGGGATTGGGAGCGCGGTGGCTGTCGTAGAGTTTCATCGGGGCGGGCTCCGGTTCAGCGGAATATGGAGGCCGGCATCGCGCCGACAACCGCCGCGGTCATCAGGGTGGCCAGGAAGCCCGCGAACAGCGCCTTCCACACCAGACCCAGAACCTCTTCGCGCCGTTCGGGGATCAGGACCGACAGGCCGGTGACCGTGATCCCGACCGAGCCGATATTGGCGAAGCCGCACAGGGCATAGGTCAGCAGCATGCGGGTGCGCTCGCTCATTTCCCCGACCGGCACCTCCCCCAGTCGGATGAAGGCGACGAACTCGGTCAGGGTCAGTTTGACGCCCAGCAACCAGCCCGCCTTGCCCGCTTCGGACCAGTCGATGCCGATCAGCCAGGCCAGAGGCATGAAGAGCCAGCCCAGCAGACGTTCGACCGTGATGTGATCGCCGAACAGCCAGAAGCCGCCGAGCATGACGTTCACCAGGGCGACCAGGGCCACAAAGACGATCAGCACGGCGGAGATGTTGAGCACCACCATCAGACCGTCGGCCGTGCCCTTCACGATCGCGTCGATGGCGGAGTCGTATTTGAGGGCCGAGCCGTAGTCCGCCACCGCTCCCCCCTCGCCCGGCTTCTCGGGAATGATGATGCGGGCCAGCAGCACGCCCGCGGGCGCCGAGACGATGGAGGCGACCAGAACGTGACCGGCGGCGTTCGGCAGGGTGGCGGACAGGATGGTGGCGTAGGCGACCATGGTCGATCCGGCGACGGTCGCGAGGCCCACGACCATCATGAGGAAGATCTCGGACCGGGTGAGCTTGTCGAGGTAGGCGCGGATCACGATCGGGCTCTCGATCATGCCGAGGAAGATGTTGGCAGCGACCGCGAGCGCCGAGGCTCCGCCCAGACCCATGGTCTTCTGGAACAGCAGCCCGAAGGCCAGCGTCAGCCATTTCAGCACCTTCCAGTGCCACAGCAGGGCCGACAGGGCCGAGATCACCAGGATCAGGGGCAGTACGTTGAAGGCGAAGGTGAACAGGCCGCCAGGGTTCGTCACCGCATAGGGCTGGTCTCCGCCGGCGAGGTAGCCGAACACGAACTTCGTCCCCTCGGCGGTAGCGACGGCCAGGCCGTCGACGGCGCCGGTGATGGCGGCCAGGACGGTCTGCGATCCCGGTATGGCGAACAGGCCGAGGACCAGCAGGGCCTGGACGCCGATGGCGCCGAGCGTGAGCCTCCACGGGAAGGCGCGCTTGTTCTCCGACAGTCCCCAGCAGGCGGCGACGATGACGACGAGCCCGAGCACGCTCTGAAAATTCAGCAGGCTGAACATGGAAACCGATCTTCCCCACACCGGCGTCGCCGGGTCCGTCGTCGCTTGAACGACAGCGCGCGCCGTGCCGCAAGCCTATTTGTCGCAGTCCACAACGCGAAACGGCCCGGCGTCGCCGCCGGGCCGTTGCTTCGATGCGCGTCGAAGCCGCTTACCTGATGCCGCGAACCAGCTTGCCGTAGTCATCCATCAGCGTCAGCGACAGGTCGCCCGGCGTGAAGGTGTATTCGCCGATCGACTGGACCGGCGTGACCTCGGCGGCCGAGCCGGTCAGGAAGCATTCCGAGAAGGTCGAAAGCTCTTCCGGACGGATGTGACGCACCACGACCTCGATACCCTTGGCCTTGGCGATGTCGATGACCGTCTGGCGGGTGATGCCGTTCAGGATGTGGGTCACGTCCGGGGTGTGGATCACGCCGTCCTGGACGAAGAAGACGTTGGCTCCGGTGGCCTCGGCGACATAGCCGCGCCAGTCCAGCATCATGGCGTCCGCGAAACCGCGCTTCTCGGCCGCGTTCTTGGACATGGTGCAGATCATGTAGAGGCCGGCGGCCTTGGCCGTCGTCGGGGCGGTCAGCGGGTCAGGGCGGCGCCACTTGGCCCACTCCAGCTTGATGCCCTTCTTCTTGACCTCGGGGTCGAAATAGCTCGGCCAGTCCCACACGGCGATGGCGACATGGACCTTGTTGTTCAGGGCCGAGACGCTGACCTGTTCCGGGCCGAGGAAGGCGACGGGACGGATATAGGCGTCCTCCATCCCCATCTTTGCGCAGGTTTCCTTGCAGGCCTGATCGATCTCGGCCACGCTGTACGGCAGTTCGAAATCCAGCAGGTTCGCCGACCGGGCCAGGCGCTCGGAATGCTCTGTCAGCTTGAAGATTTCGCCGCCATACATACGCTCACCCTCGAACACCGACGAGCCGTAGTGAAGGGCATGGGTCAAAACGTGCGTTTTCGCTTCCCGCCAGGGAACGAATTCACCATTCATCCAGATCCAGCCGTCACGATCGTCGAAAGGAATGAAGGCCATTGAACAACGTCTCCTGCGCAGATTTGCCGGTTAGAACGCCCGAAGCGCTCAAGGTCAACGCCATGCGCGCGGGAATGTTCGCATGAGCAGCAGTCGTTCGGGGCCTGTGGCCGGCGCCGGCGTGGGGCGTCACCTGCTGATCGTCGATGACGACGACCGGATTCGCGAGCTCCTGAAGGAGTATCTGGCGCGCGAGGGCTATCGGGTGACCGGGGCCGCGCATGCGGCTGCGGCCCGTCGCCTCATGGAGCTGATCGAGTTCGACCTGGTCGTTCTCGACGTCATGATGCCGGGCGAGAGCGGGCTGGAGCTGACGACATGGGTCCGGTCCAAGGCCCAGTTGTCGAAGACGCCGGTCCTGCTGCTGACCGCGCGAGGCGAGGCGTCGGACCGGATCGACGGCCTGTCACGCGGCGCCGACGACTATATGTCCAAGCCTTTCGATCCGAAGGAGCTGGCGCTGCGCATCGACGCGATCCTCAGGCGGACGGGCGTGAAACCGATCATGCCGCGCGAGATCCGGCTCGGTACGGCGATGTTCGACCTGGAGCGGCTTGAGCTGACCCGTGACGGCGCGCCGATGCGGCTGACCGAGGCGGAGGCCCAACTGTTGAAGACCCTGGCCCTGCACGCCCACGCGCCCGTCGAGCGGATGGATCTGTCGCCGGACACGGCCGACATCACCGGCCGCGCCGTGGATGTCCAGGTGACCCGTCTGCGGCGCAAGCTCGAAGCCGATCCGAAGAACCCGCGCTATCTCCAGACTGTCCGCGGCGTCGGCTATATGCTGGCGCCCGACTGACATGCGGCTGCTGCCCTTCCCCGTCCTGGCGCGGTTTCTGAAGCGGCAGTTGCCGACGTCGTTGTGGGGACGGTCGCTGCTGATCATCGTCCTGCCGATCCTGATCATGCAGGGAGCGGTGACCTGGGCCTTCTTCGACATGCACTGGCAGACGGTGACGGCGCGCCTGTCCGAGGGGCTGGCGGGCGACGTGGCCTGGGCGGCCGAAAGCTATCGCGAGGAACCGACAGCGGCCAACCTGGCGGTCATCGCGGACCGGGGCGAGCGGTCGATGCAGCTGTCGATCGCGCTGCGACCCGGGGCGACCCTTCCCGCAGAACAACGGCGCGGGCCGATCGGCGTGGTCGACAGGACGCTGGAGGCGGCGCTGGCGGCGCGGCTGGACCAGGCCTTCTGGTTCGATACCACCCGCTACCCGGCCTATGTCGATATCCAGGTGCAGCAGCGCGACGGGGTGCTGCGGATCATCGCCCCGCGCGAGCGGGCCGTAGCGACCCAGGCGCATATCTTCGTCCTGTGGCTGATGCTGGCGACCGTTCTGCTGATGAGCGTGGCCATCCTGTTCATCCGCAACCAGGTCCGCGCCATCGAGCGGCTGGCGGAGGCGGCGGAAGCCTTCGGCCGGGGCGAAACCTCCCAGGCATTCAAGCCGCACGGCGCGCGAGAGGTCAGGCAGGCGGCTGTCGCCTTCCTCGCCATGCGCGACCGGATCCAGCGGCATATCGAGCAGAGGACGGCGCTGCTGGCCTCGGTCAGCCATGACCTGCGCACACCCCTGACCCGGCTGCGTCTCGAGCTGGCCCTGGCCCCTCAGTTCAAGCGACAGAGCGCCATGAAGGGGGACCTCGACGAGATGGAGCATATGATCGACGAGTATCTGGCCTTCGCGAAGGGCGAGGCCGGGGAGGCCCCGCAGCCGGTCGACGTCTCGGCCCTGCTCAAGGCGGCGGGCGAGGACGTCAAGCGGGCGGGAGCGGAGGTCGAGATCGCCGCGCCGAGCGACCTGACCGCCTCGTTGCGACCCCTGGCCTTCAAACGGGCCCTGACCAATCTGGCGGGCAATGCGGCATCTCACGGGGAGCATGTCCGCCTGTCGGCGCGAGCCCTGCCGTCAGGCGGCCTGGAGATTGCCGTCGAGGACGACGGGCCGGGCATTCCGGACGACATGCACGAGGAAGCCTTTCGTCCTTTCAGCCGGCTGGACGAGAGCCGCAACCAGAACCGCAAGGGTGTAGGACTGGGTCTGGCCATCGCGCGGGACGTGGCGCGCGGGCACGGCGGGGACATCACCCTGGCGCGCAGCGATCTCGGGGGGCTCAGGGCGATGATCCGACTGCCGGGCTAAGGCGCTCGCAGGCGTTTCGAGACGCCGGGGTCTTAGTTCAGTAAGCATCCTGTCGAGGATTGCGGAGACGGCCCGCTCGGCCCATCTTCCCGTTGACAGGGATTTTCCGGAGATCGTCATGCGCAACTTCGCCTTTCTCGCCCCCCTTGCCCTAGTCGCGGCTCTCGCGACGCCGGCCTTGGCCCAGACGCCGCAGGTCACAGTGACCGTCGGCGGCGACCTGACCGAAGAGGTCGAGACGCTGGGCCAGCGCGATGTGGACCGCCAGCTGGAGCGACTGCAGTCGGTCGTCGAGCGCCGGCTGGCCCGCGACGGCGCGCTGCAAGGTGCCACCGTCAACCTGGTCCTGACCGACCTGAAGCCCAACCGACCCACCTGGCAGCAGGCGGCCGACAAGCCCGGCCTGTCGATCATGGACAGTATCTCGATCGGCGGCGCGACCGTCGAAGGCGAGATCGTCACCGCCGATGGTCAGCGTCTGCCGGTGCGCTACTCCAACTATTCCACGTCGATCGCCGAGGTTCACGGCTACACGACCTGGCAGGACGCCGAGCACACCTACGACCGTCTGGCCAGAAACCTGGTCTCAGGCCGGCTGGTCTCCCGCTAAAGCCTTCGCACGGGCCACGGCGGCGTTAACGGCCCCGCGGCCCGCAGCGTCCAGCCCGGCGTCCCGGAGCGCATCCAGCCCGGCGCGGGTCGTGCCGCCGGGCGAGGCGATCCGGGCGATCAGGTCCTCGAGTGACGCATCCGTGCCGGCGCCCGAGCCGGCGGACCGCAGGGCGCCGCGAGTCAGCCGCTCTGCGGCCTCGGGGGCGAGGCCTGCCTGCACGCCCGCCGCCGCCAACGCCTGGGCCAGGGCGTAGAAGAAGGCCGGCGCCGACCCGGCCACGGCCGTGGCGGCGTCGATCAGGAACTCTTCGTGCAGATCGATCGTGTCGGCGATGGCGTCGAACAGGGTGTGGGCCTCGGCGCGTGCTTCGGGTCCATCGGACCAGATCGCCGCAACGCCCTGCCCTTGCGCCACCGCAGTTGTCGGCATCACCCGGGCTACGGCCCGGCCGGGCAGGGCCGCGGACAGGTCGGCGGCGCGGACGCCGGCCATGACGGAGACGATCACGGCCCCCGCCGGCAAGGTCGTCAGCAATGGCCCGACGGCCTCACGCCAGGCGGCGGGCTTCACGGCGATCACCAGGGCCCGGGTCTCGGGCGGGCAGACCGGCGCGACGGCGCGGGTCAGGATGGTTGGGCGGGGGACGATCCCGGTCAGCCGCCAGCCTTCGGCGATCGCGGAGCCGAGGCGGCCGTGGCCAAGGAGAACGACCGTCATCGGGCGGCCTAGGCTGTGCCGACGGTCTCGAACAGGCAGCTGTCGATCGCGTCCTGGGGCTTCTTGTTGCCGCGGATCATGAAGTCGAAGGCGGGATAGTAGCGGTCGGCGGCCTCGACGGCGGCGTCGATCATGGACGCGGCCTGGGCCAGGGTCGGACGCTCGCCGTGCGGAAGCGCCAGGGAGTGGCGGAAGACGATCTCGCCGTCCTCGGACCAGACCTCGAAATGGCCCATCCAGGTGCGCTGGTTGACCATGGAGACCAGCTCATAGGCGGCGTTGCGGCGTGACCTGGTGGCGCGCAGATCGAGGGCGCAGCACAGTTGCAGACAGTCGCCTTCGGGACGCCAGGCGAACCAGAGCTCGTAGTCCTTCCAGTCGCCGGCCAGGGCGAAGGCCAGATCACCGTCGTCCGTCCGGTCGAACGGAAGATTCTCGGCGTTCAGCACATGCTCGACCACATCCAGCGGATCGTAGGGGACGTCGACCTCTTGGGGTCCGGCAGCATCCATCAGGTGAACTCGATCTCGCGGGAGGGGCGGCGACTCAGGCCGCCGTTTGAAAGACGGTAGGCGTGTTCGGAGATTCGGCTCAACCGGCTGCGTCCGGAAGACGAGTTCCATCCGTGGACGTTCCCTTTTGAGGCTTGTTGACCTTGGCGGGGGTGGCTTTCAGGGTCGCCAGCTCGGCGCGAAGAGCGGCGACCTCGGCTTTCAGGGCGTCGAATTCGTCGCGACGGACCAGATCCATCTCGGCGGCGATGCGATCGGTCTGGGCGCGGAAGGCGGTCTTCGCCTCTTCGCCGGCCGCCTGGGCCAGGCCCATGGCGCTGGTCGACATCCTGGCGAGTTCGTCGAGAATCGGATTGCGGGTCTGCATCGGAGGCTCCGGCCCGGTGTCGGGCGTCGTTAAGGGAGGGTTGCCTGATATGGTGAATGAAACCTTTCCAGACACCCCCTGATTGGGGGCAATCGGGGCCGAAACGTGTCACGCTCGCGCGACGCAGCGTCGCTTGCTAAGGGGCTTTTGAAACCACCGCAGGAGCGACTGGCTTGCCCTTTCCCGAGTTCGACCCGGTCCTGATCCATCTGGGTCCCCTGCCCATCCGCTGGTACGCCCTGGCCTATGTCGCCGGGATCGTGCTGGGCTGGATCTATGCGGCGCGGATCGTCAAGACCGAGCGACTGTGGGCACCCGGCAAGCCCCCGATCACGGGCCCGCAGCTGGATGACCTGGTGCTGTGGATCACCCTCGGCATCATCCTCGGCGGCCGGTTCGGTTATGCCCTGTTCTACAAGCCCGAGATGTTCGGGCAGCTGTTCACCGGCGAGAGCTGGGCTGAGCGGCTGGAGCTGCTGCAGCTGTGGACCGGTGGAATGTCATTCCACGGCGGGCTGCTGGGCTGCACCCTGGCGGTCGTCGTGTTCTCGCGGCGGCTGGGCGTCAACATCCTCAGCGTCGGCGACATGGCCCTGGCGGCGGCGCCGATCGGCCTGTTCTTCGGGCGATTGGCGAACTTCGTGAACGGGGAGCTGTGGGGCCGCACGACGGACGTGCCGTGGGCGATCCGGTTCTGCAACGCCCGCATCGAGCAGATGTACGGTTTCTGCCCCGCCGGGAACGAGCCGCGCCATCCGAGCCAGCTGTATGAGGCGGGGCTCGAGGGGATCCTGCTGTTCGCCGTGCTCGGCCTCGCCGTCTGGAAGTGGAAGCTGCTGGCCAAGCCCGGCTATGTCACAGGCCTGTTCATGGTCGGATACGGCGTGTCCCGGGCGCTGCTGGAGACTGTGCGCCAGCCCGACGCCGGGATGGAGAATTTCCCGCTGGGCCTGACCATGGGGATGATGCTGTCGATCCCGATGATCCTGATCGGGGCCTGGCTGATCCAGCGGGCCTGGAAGCGTCCGCCGGTCGCCGCTGCAGGCTGAAATGTCGCTGAGGGATCGACTGGCGCGTGAGATCGCCCTGACCGGGCCGATGACGGTGGCCGACTATGTCACGCGCTGCCTGCATGATCCGAAGGACGGCTACTACGCGACCCGGCCCGCCCTGGGCGAAGGCGGCGACTTCATCACCGCGCCGCTGATCAGCCAGATGTTCGGGGAGCTGATCGGCCTGTGGGCGGTCGAGACCTGGCAAAGGCTGGGCGCGCCCGAGCGGTTCCGGCTGGTCGAGGTCGGGCCCGGCGACGGAACCCTGATGGACGATGCGTTGAGGGCCGCGCGGGTCGCCCCGGGCTTCCTGGAGGCCTGCGACCTGGTGCTGATCGAGCCGTCAGGCCCGTTGCGAGAGGCGCAGTCGCGCAGGCTGGCGCAGGCCGATGTATCGCCCCGCTGGGTCCGGTCGCTGAACCAGATCGATACCGACGCGCCGGTCATCCTGATCGCCAACGAGGTGCTGGACTGTCTCCCGGCGCGGCAGTTTGTCCGGACCGACGGCGGCTGGGCAGAGCGACGGGTCGGGGTCACCGACGACGGCGGCCTGACCTTCGGACTGGTGGGGATCACGGGCGGGTTCGAGCGGCCCCCGTTCGAGGTCGAGCCGGGCCAGGTGATCGAGGTGTCGGACCAGCAGGCGGCGTTCGGACGCGACCTGGGTGCCCTGCTGCACGAGACCTCGGGCGCGGCATTGTTGATCGACTATGGGCGGGACCGGCCCGGCGTGGGCGATACGCTGCAGGGCTTGCGGCGACACGCGAAGGTCGATGTTCTGGCCACGCCCGGCGAGGCGGACCTGACCCAGTGGGCCGACTTCCCGGCGGTTCAGGAGGCGGCCATCCGGACCGGGGCCGACGTCACGGGCTGCATCGGACAGGGCGAGTTCCTGAGGCGGCTGGGGATCGAGGCGCGGGCCGAACGACTGTCCACTGGAAGGCCCGAGGCCGCACCGGTCATCGCCCGCCAGTTGGCCCGCCTGACCGCGCCGGACCAGATGGGCGAGCTGTTCAAGGTGGCGGCGATCTTCTCGCCCCGCAGCCTGGCCGTTCCGGGGTTCGAGGCATGACCGAGGTGACGCCGATCACCCATCCGCTTTTGGACAAGGCGGGCATACGCCATGGCTTCTTCACCCGGCAGGGCGGGGTTTCGACCGGGCTCTACGAGGGGCTGAACACCGGCCTCGGGTCGGCGGACGACCCGGCGGCGGTCGAGGAGAACCGGCGGCGCGTCGCGGCGGCCCTGGGTGGCCAGACCGACGATCTGGCCGCCTGCTACCAGATCCATTCCAGCCTGACGCGGGTCGCGACCGGGCCCTGGGCCGGGGATCGGCCGGAGGGCGACGCCGTGGTCTCCGCGACGGTCGGGGTGATCCCGGCGGTGCTGACGGCGGACTGCGCGCCCGTGCTGCTGGCGGATGCCGAGGCGCGCGTCGTGGGCGCGGTCCACGCCGGCTGGAAGGGGGCGCTGGGCGGGGTCGTGCACTCCGCCGTGACCGCGATGGAATCGCTGGGCGCGCGGCCGGACCGGATCATCGCCGTGATCGGTCCCTGTATCGGGCAGGCCAGCTATGAGGTCGGGGCCGATTTCAAGGAACGGTTCGAACACCACGATCCGGGCTCGGGCCGCTTCTTCATCGACGGCGCGGCGTCGGACAGGCGGATGTTCGACCTGCCCGGCTTCGTCCTGTGGCGGCTGGAGCAGGCGGGGGTCGAACAGGCGGTCTGGACGGGCCACGACACCTGCAGGGACGAGGTCGCCTTCTATTCGAACCGGCGGGCGTTCCAGCGGGGCGAGCCGGACTTCGGGCGGCTGATGTCGGCGATCCGGCTGGACTGAGCGCCGAATTGCACTCGGAAAAACCGAGTCCACTGAGTGCAATTCGAGGAAAGTCAGAGGCTTGTCGGCAACTTCGAATTGCACTGCGTGGCCCTGTGCAATCCAGACCCGCGGCATCGACGGGACTGCCGTACAGGTGAGGATAGCCGGCCGCCGCCGCAAGGGTAGCCCAGGAATAAATACTCAATCTCGCAATCCTCGGGCGGGTGGATCGGGAACGACCAGCCAATCTGGATCTTCGCGAAGTCGGCGGTCACTGATCTTTCCGGGCTCAGCAGCTGCAGTAGCACCGACCTGACAAAGCCTGGCGTTGTCGCAAGCTCGACCATTGTGATATCGGCCTGCGCCCATCTGCCAGAGCGGACGCCACGCCATGTCTTCACTGCCGTCGCCGGGTCCAGCTGAACTTCTGGCGCGTCCCGGCTTTCCCGCCGCCGTGCGCAATTCGACCGTCGCGCCGCTGGCCATGCTCGACGACGACCCGCGCTTCTATCGCTGCATCGGCGATATTCCGACCTATGCCCTGGGGGTGCTGGCCCTCTACCTGCATTCCATCGACCGGCTGTACATCCGGGGACTTCAGGAGGCGACGAAAGACCTGTTCAGCGCGGGCCGGGCCACCGCGATCCTGGCGCGGATGCAGAGGATCGGGCTGATTGTCCCCAGGGATGAATTCCAGCGCGGCAGGCAAAGGCGCTACGCCCCCGCGCCCACCATGATCGAAGCCTTCCGCTCCTGTTATCTGATCGAGCTGCGCAGTCTCGCCCTGATCGATCCGCGCGTCGAAACCATCGTCGAGTCCTATGCCGACCCGGTGATCTTCGACGGCATTGTGGGCTTTCTCGCCCGGATGCATCTGGCGGCGCCGGCCCTGGATCAGCAACTGGTCGAGCCCCTCGGAGGTGTCGGACGGCGGTCGATGGGTCTGTTCACCGCCTATGCTCTGGCCGAGGCGGCGTTCGAGGCGGGGCGTCCCCGGGCGGAAGGCCTGATCGACATCAACATCAGCCAGCTTTCGACCAGGCTAGGCGTGTCGCGAACACACCTGCGCCGGATCCTGAAGATACTGCAGGACGCGGGCCTGGTTACCGAGGGCCCGGACTCGGCCCGGCTGAGGCTCACGCCGGCCTTCGCCGCGGGCTACGAACTGTATTTCGTGGGCATGTTCAGCGCCCTTCTCGCCGCTCTGGGAGGCCCGTCGGACGACTGAGCCGTCCGCGACGGTCGCCCGGGAAGGTGCACCAAAAGTGTCCATACCCCGGATATTCGACGTCCATTAAGCGTGACCCCTCTTCGAGTGCGGGGGCAAAGATGGTCGCGAAGTCTCTACGGAACGTCGCCCTTGCGGGCGGTGCAGCGCTGGCCGTTCTGGGGGGATGGGCCGCCACGGCCTCGGCCCAGACGGCGTCGCTGTATTCTTCGGCGATTTCGCAACCGACCGACACGATCGTTCTCAGCGACGGCGGCCCGGCCTACGTCTCATCGGACACCGGGGTCTACTACCTCCCCACGCCCGCGGGCGTTCCGGTACGGATCAGCTCGGGCGGAGGGTTCCGTGAACTGGCGATGATGGCCGACGGCAGCCTGCTGGCGGGCAGAACGGACGGCGGCGTGTACAGATACGCCGCGAACTGCACCACCCAGGCAGGGTGCGGAGAAGCCTATTTTGCGGACACCGCCGGCGGCGGCGGCGTCTATGGCGTCGCCGTCGATAACGTGAACTCCTACGTCTATTTCACGGGCTATGACGGTGACGTCATACGCCGAACCAACCTGTCGGGGGGCTCCCCGGAAACCTTCGTCAGCAGCGGGCTGGATGCGCCAGCGGGTCTTGAGATCGGCACGGACGGGTTTCTGTATGTCGGCGATTCCGACAACCAGCGGGTCATGCGCTATCCCGCAAACTGCACGGCGCCCTGCGGCTCGGGAACGGTCTTCGCCAGCGGTGGCGGAATCACCTCGACGCGCGGCGTGGAACGATCGCCCTCGACCGGCGTCCTGTTCATCTCGGATGGCGGCGCCCTGGGCTCGGGCAAGGTCTATACGGTCGGCGCGGCCGGCGGGACGCCTGTCCAGTATTCCGCCCTGTCCGTGAACGGCGTCGAGAGCATCTATCTGATCGACGGAACGAACGCGCTGTACGTCAGCGGAGGCGTCGGCGGCGGATCTCCCAACCTCTACAAGATCTCCGTCACGGCGGCGGCGGCCGCTTTCGCCGTACCCACCATGAGCGAATGGGCGATGATCCTGTTGGGCATCATGCTGGCGGGCAGCGCAGCGATCTACATCCATCGCCGCCACCCGTTCGGCTGAAGACTGCGCATCCCGCAAGACGGCTCCGCTGGCTACGGCGGGGCCGTTTGCCTGTCCGCTGACGGCGCATCCGTCGGATGACCTCTGTCGGCCAGGCAGGCAATGACCGATCCCGAACCATTGCGGACATGGGCCTCGCGGGCGAGACGTTGCGTATGGACCGCTACCTAAAACCCAGCACGCCAGCTCGACTGACCAATCAGGCCGACGGCAGTTGGGAAGATGGCGTCGTCGTGCACTGCTGGCTGAGCGAGGAAATCTCCGCCCACCATTGCTACGTCGCGTTCTTCGGTCAGGCGATCCCGGAAGGCCAGCCAGCGGTGAAGCCTTACATCCTCGATACGCGTCCAGTTCACTGACTCTGCTCCAGAGAAGTCCGCTATTCACCTTGAGCCACCGTCCGCTCCCGCCCCACAGCAGTCATGAGCGGCGCGGCGAAAAGAAGTCGCTCGATCTGCCGCCGTCCCTGTTGCCAGTCAGGCACGGAGGCTGGATGCTAAGAGCTAAAGGACATTTCTTTGGGGATTCAAAAGATGTTTGAACTTTCGAGACGATTGGCGGGTTTAGGGGCCGCCATTGCCTTGGCGTTCATTGCCGGCAGCGCCCAGGCGGGCACGTTGACGAACGTCAGCGTCACCCTGTCGAACACGGCCACCTCGTCGCCGACGACGCTCACGCTCAATTATACGATCGCGACTGCAATGGACGGCACCACCAACAACACCCTATTGATCGCCGGCTTCCCGGGGTTGGTGATGGTTGACGGGACCGAAAATGCGTGCCCGACGTCCATCATTGTAAGTGCCAAC
This sequence comes from Brevundimonas sp., assembly GCF_027484365.1. GTDB lineage: Bacteria > Pseudomonadota > Alphaproteobacteria > Caulobacterales > Caulobacteraceae > Brevundimonas. The sequence goes on from NZ_JAIXTC010000003.1 coordinate 107,380, forward strand.
GGAACCGATATCAGCAGTAACCTTTCCCGATGCAGAATCTTTGGTGGGAACAGTGTTTTATTACGCCTGGCACCCGGCGCGTCCGTACCTGCAAACGCAGCGATTGTAGTGACAATCGCCAATACGCGCGTCACGACGTCCTCGACCCCCGGAACCTATACTGCTAACCCGTTCTGTACTCGAGATACAGGCGCCGACTGCATCGATGAGCCATCAACCCTGCCAAGCTATACTGTTATTGCCCCCACCCCTGTACCGACTCTGTCCGAGTGGGCGATGATCGTGTTCGGGACAATCCTCGCGGGCGGCACCGCGCTTTACCTTCAGCGGCGTCGCCAGCTCGGCTGACAGAATTGACATATGAACCTTACGGCCTCGCTGGTGACAGCGAGGCCGTTAGTTTGTCTGTTACCCACCCGTTCCAGACCTTCAGCACGTCCGCTTCCGGCGCCAGCGACCGGCTTCGTAAGCGACGATCCGACCCCTCGTTCAGCGCGAGGGAACCGGGATCGGGAGATGCCGAAAGGCAGGCGAGACGGCCTACCCCTCCACTTCGCCCTCAACCGCGGCGCTCTGGAAATAGGGTTCGACCGTGCCCTGGAGCTTGACGGTCAGGGCGTTGCCCTTGCGGTCGACGGCCTTGCCGACGGCGAGGCGGACCCAGCCTTCGGAGACGCAGTATTCATCGACGTTGGTCTTTTCCTCGCCCTTGAACTTCACGCCCACGCCGCGCTGAAGCACGTCGGCGTCGTAGTATTTGTTGTTCGGATTGACCGAGAGGCGGTCGGGGGGCGTGTCGGACATGGCGGGGCCTTCGGAAGTGACAGGCGCGGTCCATAGCGGCCCGCGCCCGATCCGACAACGTTCGACTACCCCATGCCGGCGAAGCCGCGCCCGACGCTCCAGCCGCCGTCGGCGGGCAGGACCACGCCCGAGACATAGCGGGCATAGTCGGACGCCAGGAACAGGCAGACGTCGGCCACATCGTCGACCGTGCCCAGCCGGTTGAGCGGCACGGCGCGGGCGGCGGCGGCCTTGGCCTCCGGCGTCGGAGCGAGGCGGTCCATGCCCTCGGTGCCGTCGATCGGCCCCGGAGAGACGGAGTTCACCCGCACCCCCTCCCCGCCCCATTCGATGGCGAGGGTCTTGGTGATCATGTCGACCCCGGCCTTGGCCGCGCAGACGTGGACCTGGAAGGCCATCGGGATCCAGGCCTGGGGCGCAGTGATGTTGATGATGCTGGCGCCCGGCTTGGTCAGGTGCTCGTGGGCGGCGCGGAGCACATGGAAGGTGCCCAGGGTGTCGATGTCTGTGACGCTCCGGAAGCCGTTGGAGCTGAGGGCGGCGGCCGGGACCGGGAAGTTACCCGCCGCGCCGGAGACCAGCACATCGATCGTGCCGCGCTTGTCGCGGAAGTCGGCGATCGCGGCCTTGACAGCCTCGAAGTCGCGGACGTCGAGGCTGTAGCCGAGCGCCGGCGTGTCATGGGACAGGCTGGCCACCGCCGCATCGACCTTGTCCTGGCTGCGGCTGGCGACGCCGAGTTTCGCGCCGGCCTTCGCGAAGGCCTTGGCGATGCCGAGATTGATGCCGGACGTGCCGCCGAAGACCATCACGGTCTTGCCGGTGAAATCGAACGCCATAGAGCCCCTCCCTGGGTGTTGTTTCCGCCACCGTGCACCCCGGCGGAGGCCGGGGTCCAGATGGAAAACTCGCTCAGGCGATCAGGGGACGCTGTGCCACATCCCGGGGGTCAGAATCCGCGATCCCGGCCCGGCCTTCGCCAAGGCGCACGGCAGTCGGGACTACTGCACCGACTGGCGCGGCGCAGCCGGGTTGGCGGCGCCGGAGGCGGCCGGGGTCGGGGCGTAGGGCTGGGGTCCGGCCGGCGCGGGAGGCGTTGCGGCCCGGGGTGTCGCGCGCGGCGTCTGACGCGCCGGGGTCCGCGGCGGCGTGCGGGCCGGGGCGCGGTTGACGGCCGGCTGGGCGGCCGGCGGGGTCGTGGCGGCGGGCGCAGCAGTCTGGGTCGGGGCGTTCGGCGCCGGGGGCGTCGCCGCGGTCTGGGCGGGGGTCGCCGGGGCCGAGGCGGCGGCGGCGCGGGCCGCCAGCTGCTGGGCCTGGAAGCGGCGAGCCAGCTTCTCGGTCAGCTCGCGGGCGGCGGCGGGCGGCATCTGGGCCAGGATGGCCGAGAGGCCGCGCGGACGCATGGCGGCGGCGATGGGCAGGCGGACGCTGTCGTCGAGGGTGGCGAAGACGGCGGCGGCCTCGCGCGGGCGCATGGCGGAATAGACGGCGACCAGGCGGGCGGTCTCGGCGGCCTCACGCTCGTCGACCTGGCCCAGCAGGGCCTGGACCTCGGCCTTGATGGCGTTGAGGGCGGTGATCTTGGCGTCCAGTTTCTGTTCGGCGGCGACCATCAGCGGCAGGGTGGTGGCGAAGTCGGCGTCACGGGCGTCCAGCTCGGTGCGGCGGGCGCTGAGCGACTGGATGATGCGCAGCTCGGCGGGCGAGATGCCGGCCTGCTGGGCCAGTTGCTCCGGCGTCAGGGCGCAGACAGCCGGGGGCGTGCGGGCGGCGGCGGGCGCTGCGACAGTCTCGCTCACGGCAGCGGTGGCTTCCTCGGCCCAGGCGCGCGCGCCCTGGAACAGGTCCGGCCCGGCGCCGACGGCGCGCACGGCCACGACCCCGCCGATGGCGACGGCGATCAGGGGCAGGAGGCGGGGAAGCTTGGCCATGGGGTCAGGAGATCCGGAAGATTACGCGGCGAACATGTCGTCGTCGGTGGCGAGATTTACGCGCGCACGGTTGAGGGTTTGCTTCGCGGCTTGGTTAGCGGTCAGGGCGTGCAGGATGGCCTGGACGTTGCCCGCGCCCGCCGCGGCAGGGACCGGAGCGGCCATGCCGTGGATGCGCTCGGCCAGGGCGGCCATGCGGAAGGCGCGGTCGTCCGGGTCGACCGCCGGATTGCTCTCCCTGCCCCTTGCAGAGACGGACGGCTGCGGCGCTGCCCGGCCGGGGCTGTTCGAAGCGGCGGCGATCGGGCGGGAAAACTCCCCACCCTGGCTTTCGCTGCGCTCCGGCCGTCCCTCCCCCTGAAGGGAAGGGAGAGGCGCAGTGCGGGCGCCGCGCGCGATGAGCTGTTCCAGCTCCGTCTTCAGGGTGCGGGCCTTGATGATGCGGTCGTGCAGCAGGTCGGCTTCCTCGCCGGAAGCCCGAAGCGAGCCCAGGGCGTTCTCGGCGCGTGCGCAGGCAGCGTTCAGCTCGGTGACCGCGCCTGCAAAGGCGAGCTGGCCGGCGCGGAGCTGGGTCAGCTTTTTCTCGAGGCGGACGCCGTAGCCGAGGGCGGCCACCAGCAGCAGCATCAGAACTGCATCCAGGATCATGCCGGTCATGTCAGCGCCTTCCCTTGGTCAGGCTGTTGGCGGCCTCGACGCTGATCGGCGCCTCGACCCGCACAGCGATATGCTGGCCCTTGCGGCCCATTTTTCCGGTTGTGACGGGGATGGTTCCGCAGCGGATCGAGACGTCGGAATCCGGCGTCGCATTCAGCATCAATGTGTCGCCGACCTTGAAGCCCAGCACACGGGACAGCGGCACCTGCTGCTCGTCGAGGACGGCGCGGACCTCCGTGTCCGTGCTCCAGAGCTCGGTGGCCAGGTGGCCTTCCCAGATGTTGTCGCGGCCGAACTTCTCACCCATGAACTGCTGCAGCAGCATCTTCCGGATCGGTTCGAGGGTGGCGTAGGGCAGCAGAAGCTCGACCCGGCCACCGCGGTCTTCCATATCGATGCGCAGCTTGACCAGGATGGCGGCGTTGGCCGGACGGGCAATGGCGGCGAAGCGAGGGTTGGTCTCCAGCCGATCCAGGTTGAAGTGCACAGGCGTCAGCGGCTCGAACGCCGCCTGGGCGTCGTTCAGAATGACCTCGACCATCCGCTGGACCAGGACCCGCTCGATCGTCGTGTAGGGCCGGCCCTCGATCCGCAGGGCGGCGGTGCCGCGCCGGCCGCCCAGCAGGACGTCGACGATCGAGTAGATCAGGTTGGAATCGACCGTCAGCAGGCCGTAGTTGTCCAGTTCCTCGGCCCGGAACACCGCCAGGATGGCCGGAAGCGGGATCGAGTTCAGATAGTCGCCGAAACGGATCGACGAGATGTTGTCGAGCGAGACCTCTACATTGTCCGAGGTGAAGTTCCGCAGGCTCGTCGTCATCAGCCTCACGAGGCGATCGAAGACGATTTCGAGCATCGGCAGACGCTCGTAGGAGACGAGCGCCGAATTGATGATGGCCCGTATGCCGGTCCGTTCGGAATCGTCGCCCTCGCCGAGATCGAAGCCGAGAAGGCTGTCGATCTCGTCCTGGTTCAGGACGCGTTCCGAGGCCGCGCTCATCCGCTCCTCGCCGAAGGCGTCGGCGGCGGCGAAGGGATCGAGCTCGTCCGTGTCAGCCACTACGCGCCCCTGACTGCGTCAGGCGCGTGTCGACTCTCAGGCCGTGAGGTCATCCGAAAATGGCGAACACTTTTCGGGCCCATGCCTACTGAACCAGCATTTCTTCGATCAGCACGGCGTCGACCGTGGCCGGGGCGGCGACCAGGTTCACGCGGCGCAGGATCTCGGCCCGCAGCTGGAAGGACCCGGCCGAGCCGGCGATATCCTCCGGACGCAGTTCGCGCAGGAAGCCCTGGAACATGTCCTGCAGACGCGGCATCTCGCTCTGCAGCTGATACGCCAGATCGGCGTCGTGCATCTCCAGCGTCAGGGTGAGCTTGAGGAAGGTCGGGCGCCCGTCCGGTGACTGGATGTTCACGACCATGTCCGGAAGGGTGAAGAAGGTGACGCCGTCAGGACCTTCGGAGATCTTGCCGAGAGCCGGATCAGCCTCGCCCTCGGCGCCGCCGCCTCCGTGGCCGCCGCCCTCCTTCTTCTCCCCGTGACCCCCGCCTTCCTTCTTCTCTTCGCCGTGACCGCCCTTGGCGGCTTCCTCGCCGTGCTCGCCCTCGGCGGCGGCGGGCTTGGGCTGGAGCATGAAGAAGGCCGCCGCCCCGCCCCCGCCCAGAACCAGCAGGGCCACGGGGGCGATGATGAACAGCAAGGGCAGCTTCTTCTTTTTGGGCGCACCCTCCTCGCCCTCGACCTCGCCCCCCTGCGAGACGGCCACGTCAGTCGCGCCGTCCTTGGGCGCCTTGTCCTTCTTCTTGCCGAGTTTGATCATGCGGAGGTCGCCCGGAAATTCCCAGTGACCCGGATGCGACGTGTTTGGTTAACGCGAGGTGTAAATCCGGCAAGATTTGCCGGGCGGTGAGCCCCTGAAACCCGGTCAAAGCCCCGCAGGACGGGCGTTAACCGTGTTGGCACGGTCGTTGCGTGGGAGGAGACGAAGGAGCTCTGGAGCCCACGTGGAAAACGCCGCCTACATCGGACTGTCCCGGCAGATGACGCTGCGTCGCGAACTCGACATCGCGGCCAACAACATCGCCAATGCGGACACCACCGGCTTCAAGGTCGAGCAGCTGCTGCTGGGGACCGAGGTCGGCCCCCGGGCGCGCAACGACGCGATCCGCCCCGGCGCCAGCTTCGTTCTGGACCGCGGCGTGGGCCGGGACTTCTCGCAAGGCTCGCTGGAGCAGACAGGCCGGGACCTGGACTTCGCCATCGACGGCGAAGGCGCCTTCTTCAAGATCCAGGACGGCGCGAGCGAGGCCTATACCCGCGACGGCGCCTTCACCATCAGCCCCGAGGGCGAACTGGTCACCAAGGCCGGCCTGCCCGTGCTGGGCGAGGGCGGACCGATCGTCATCGACCCGGCCCAGGGGCCGATCACCGTCGCCGACGACGGCAACATCAGCCAGAACGGCGTGCCCATCGGCCAGCTGGGCCTGGCCCGGTTCGACACCCTGTCAGTCCTGTCCAAGGACGGCGACGGCCTCTACCGCAACACCTCCAATGCCACGCCCATCGACGCCGCCGGAGCGCAGGTGCGCCAGGGCATGCTCGAGGGGTCGAACGTCAATCCCCTCGTTGAAATCACCAATCTGATCGAGATCAGCCGCGCCTACGAACGCGCGACGAAGATGATCGAGAACGTCACCGAACTGTCCCGTCGCTCGGTCGAGCGGCTGGGCCGGTCGAGCTAAGGAACTCCTGAATGCGCGCTCTCAGAACCGCCGCTTCCGGCATGGCCGCCCAGCAGCTGAACGTGGAGGTCATCTCCAACAACATCGCGAACATGAACACCGTCGGCTACAAGCGCCAGCGGGCCGAGTTCCAGGATCTGATCTACCAGAACGTCGAGCGGATGGGGGCGCAGTCGTCCAGCCAGGGCACGGTCGTTCCGACCGGCATCCAGATCGGCCTCGGCGTCAAGGCCGGCAGCGTCTACCGCATCACCGACCAGGGCACGCCGACCCAGACCGGCAGCGACTACGACGTCGCCATCGACGGCCAGGGCTATTTCCAGATCACCCTGCCGTCGGGCGAGATCGGCTATACCCGCGCCGGAAACTTCTCCCTGAGCGGCGAAGGCCAGCTGGTGACCGAGGACGGTTATGCGGTCGAGCCGGCGATCTCGATCCCGCAGGACGCGGTCGATGTGATCATCTCCAAGACCGGACAGGTGCAGGTCATCTCGGCCGGATCGCCGGAGGCCGCCGTCGTCGGCCAGCTGGAGATCGCCACATTCTTCAACGAAGCCGGCCTTGAAGCCATCGGCGACAACCTGCTGCTGGAGACCGCCGCCTCCGGTCCGGCCACGACCGGCACACCCGGCGAGACCGGCTTCGGTCAGTTGCTGCAGGGCTATACCGAGGCGTCGAACGTGGACGCCGTGACCGAGATCAGCGCCCTGATCATCGCCCAGCGCGCCTATGAGATGAACTCCAAGGTGATCAGCACGGCCGACGAAATGATGAGCGTCTCGTCCCAGGTGAAGGGCTGATGACCCGGCTGATCACACTGGTGGCGGCGCTGGCGCTGGTCGCCTCCCCTGCCCTCGCCGGACCGGTGACGCTGAAACTCAACCCGGTCGACGCCGACGGAAGCGTCACCCTGGGCGACATCTTCGACGGGGCCGGATCGGCCTCGGGCGTGGTGGTCGCCAGTCGCGCCGGGCCGTCGGTGGTGTTCGAGGCCGGCCAGCTTCAGGCCATCGCCTCCCGCGCCGGACTGCAGTGGGCCAATCCGCAGGGCCTGCGCCGGGTGGTCGTGAGGAACGCCGCGCTCGCGCCCGGCAGCGCCCCGAGTACCGGGACGGTCGCCCGCGCAGCCGCGCAACGTGCTGCGACGGTGGAGGTCCTGACCTGGGCCCGAAACCTGGCCGCCGGAGATGTGGTCCAGCCCGAGGACGTCATCTGGTCCACCGTTCAGACCCACCTGGCCCCGGGCGGGTCGCCGTCCGACGCCGAGCAGGTCATCGGCCTGAGCGCCCGTCGGGCCCTGCGCGCCGGGGCCGTCGTCGGACAGCGGGACCTGGTCTCGCCCCGCGTCATCGCCCGCAACGACATGGTCGAGGTGGCCTATATCGCCGGCGGGGTGACCCTGACCGTCACCGGCCGCGCAACACGCGACGCCGCCGTCGGCGAGCCCGTGCCCGTCCTGAACACCAGCTCCGGCCGCACCATCGACGCCGTCGCCTCGGGTCCCGGTCAGGCCCGGGCCGGCACCGGATCCCGCGCCACCGCCTCCAGCCCCTTCGCCCGCCAGGGAATGTAGATCATGCGTCCGTCCGTCCTCGCCCCGTCCTCGCTCCTTCTGGCCCTTGCCGCCGTCTCGCTGGGTGCCTGTTCCACCGTCGTCGAGACGGTGCAGGGCCCGCAACTGGCCCCGATCGGCTATCCCGCCCAGCTGGTTCCGGTCAGCCAGGCCTATACGACGGTCCCCGAGCCCCGCTCGGCCAGCGCCAACTCCCTCTGGCGGGCAGGCGCGCGCGCCTTCTTCGGCGACCAGCGGGCGCGGAACATCGGCGACATCCTGACCGTCAACATCAACATCGACGATCAGGCCCAGACCTCCAACACGACCAACCGCAGCCGCACCAACGACATCACCGGCGGGGTGACCAACTTCTTCGGCCTCGAGAACAGCCTGGGCCGCGCCTTCCCCGGCGGCTTCGACCCCCAGGCCCTGGTCGGGGTCGAGGGATCGTCCAACGCCAACGGCACAGGATCGGTCAGTCGTTCGGAAAAGGTCAGCCTGACCATCGCTGCCGTCGTCACCGACATTCTGTCGAACGGCAACCTGGTGATTCAAGGTCGGCAAGAAGTGCGCACCAACCGGGAGGTCCGCGAACTGACCGTCGCCGGCATCGTGCGCCCCGAGGACATCTCCTCGGCCAACACCATCGCCCACACCCAGATCGCCGAGGCGCGCATCAGCTACGGCGGGCGCGGCGACATCAGCCGGGTCCAGGCCACGCCGGCAGCCCAGAGTCTGGTGGAACGGTTCAGCCCATTTTAGGGCGCTAACGCGCGCGACGCGGTCGCGCGCTGCTTGAGCGCGGCTTTGGGGCGCTGTCGCTCGATGAGCGGCGTCTCGCTGCCTGGGCACCTCCCGTTGGCGTGGCCCCGCTGTCACGTCCCGTCACGCGACAAGCCTTGCCGTGAACCGTTAACGGGAACCCGCGTTTGCTCATCAGACGCAAGGTTCAAACGATGTTCAAGGTTCTCGTCCCCGCCGTCGCCGCTCTCGGTCTGGTCGCCTTCACGGCCCAGTCCCGCGATGTCGTGCCTGAGGCACAGGGCGTCATGGCCGCACCGGTCATGGGCTGGAGCGTGCACCATGAGGGCACCCTGGCGAAACTGGCCTATGGCGTCGCCCACTCCGACCAGCTGGCCCTGATGGTCAGCTGCATGCCGGGCGACACGACCGTGGCCGTCTATGGCGACGTCGGGATCGAGGGCGCGCGCCTGACTCAGGCCCGGGTGCAGATCGACCCCCTGTCCGGCGGCGACGCCGAGGAGACCGCCATCCCGGTGAACCATCCCGGCCTGGCCGGGCTGGTGCAGACCGGCCGGATGACGGTGATCGGCGACGCCGGCCGCTTCCAGCTGGCGGCCAGTCCCGAAGAGCGTCGCCTCGTGCGCGATTTTCTGGCCTATTGTTCTCCGGGGCGGGCGTAAGCCGGCCCGTCCGGGGGCCTGAACCATGACAATTCTGGCGATTTTGGCGGCGTCAGCCCTGTTCGCAGGGGCCGTGCCGCAGGGCGGCTGGACCTGGACCCTCTATGAGGACGGGCCTCTGGTCCTGGCCAACGAGATTCCCGACACGGCGCAGCTGAAGGCGATTCTGGAGTGCCAGCCGGGCGCGGGCGTGGCGCGTCTGGACCTGTTCGGCCCGACTGACGCCGGGATCGCCACCATCACCTCCGGCCCGGCCACCGCATCCGGCCGGAGCGAGGCCGCCGCCGACCACCAGTCCGTGGCCCTGCGCACAGATCACCCGGTCTTCGGCCAGTTCATGGTCACCGGCGTCCTGGACGTGGCCGTGGGCGGCAATCATCAGGCCGTGGCCGTGCCCGCCGCCCACCTTGCCAAGCTGCGCCGCTTCGCCGAGCTTTGCAGCGGTTGAACAGCGGAGGTCACATGCGAAATCCATGGCTGCCGGTCCTGGCCCTGGCCGCGTTCACGAGCGCCTGCGCCAGCGTGGAAACGCCCCAACCGGTCGTGAAGGCCGCCGTCGCGGCTCCGGCGGCGCCCGCCCCGGTCGCGGGCTACGACTGGCACTATACGCCCGACGAAGGCGCGGCCCGTCTGGCCTATGGCGTCGAGGCCAGCGATGACCTGCGCCTCGGTCTCGACTGCATGGCCGGGTCCGGCAAGGTCGACCTGACCGCCCTCGGCCACACCGGCGATCGCGAGATCCATCTGGAGTCGGGCGGCGACACCGAACGGTTCCCCGCCGAGGGCGAACCGTCGGAACTGCATGACGGCGACATCCTGACCGCCAAGGCCGCGACCAGCGAACCGGTCCTGCAGCGCTTCCGCCGCCTCGGCTGGATCGCACAATGGGTGGACGGTGAACGCGAAGTCTACACGCCGCATCCGGGGTCGGAGGCGGGTGTGGAGCGGTTCTTCGCCCTGTGCGGGTGATCTGAACAGAAGACCCGGGCGATCGTCGCCGCCTTACTCCGGCTCGACCGGATCAGAGTCATAGGTTGCCCGGCTCCGCCGGATCGTGTTCGTGCCCTCGTCAGGCCCGGCCTGTGGTTCGTCGGCAGACGGCGCTGAAGCGGTGGGCGCTGCGTCTGTCGCGGGTTCAGCCGGAGGATTGTCTGAAGCGGGTTGGTCCGTGGCCTCATTGTCAGTCGCGTTGCGGAGCGAGCCGCCTGTGCTTGGTGCTTCGGTTCGGATGTTCGCGGCCTTACTCTGGGTGCCGGCTGATGCGCCGGCAGCCATCGCCGTGACAGCGACCGTGAGGCTCAATGCGACCAGTGACGAATTCGGCAGACGCAAGGCCATAGGACAGATCCTTTTTCAACCGCGAAGTCGATGCATGACCCATTCACGGGCCGCACAGATCAGCGACGCTGAATGCCCGGGTGGTCCAAGTCAAGCGGATCGCTGGACGGCGAGGCCGGTCCACACGGCCGGGCGAGCGAGGCAAACGGTCGAGGGCCGTGGCGGACAGAGAGGGATTCGAACCCTCGGTAGGCTTTCACCTACACACGCTTTCCAAGCGTGCGCGATCGACCACTCCGCCACCTGTCCGTTTCACCACGAGGGCTAACGCCCGGGAGGTCACCCGGGGAGGGAGGGCTGATAGAACAGCCGGGCGCTGTGGGCAAGCGCCGCGCGGGCAAAACGGGTCTGGGAAAAGTCCGGGTGCCTTCCCATATGGTCGCCATGTCCATTTTCTCACGGATCGCCTCCATGCTGAGCCAGAAGACCACCCTGCCCACCGCCGCCACCGCCCTGCCCGGCCGGTCCACCCCCCTGCCGACCGACGAGGTCCATTTCGTCAATGGCCGTCCGCTGAAGGGGCCGCATCCCGAGGGGTTCGAGACCGCCGTCTTCGGCATGGGCTGTTTCTGGGGCGTGGAGCGCAAATTCTGGCAACTGCCGGGCGTCTGGGTCACGGCGGTCGGCTATTCGGGCGGGATCACGCCGAACCCGACCTATGAAGAGACCTGCACCGGCCTGACCGGCCAGACCGAGGTGGTCCAGGTCGTCTTCAATCCGGCCGAGATCTCCTATGCCGAGCTGTTGAAGACCTTCTGGGAGGGGCACGACCCGACCCAGGGCATGCGCCAGGGCAATGACGTCGGCTCGACCTATCGTTCGGCGATCTACTACCTCAACGACGCCCAGCGCGCCGAAGCGGAGGCGTCGCGCGACACCTATCAGGCGGCGCTGACCAAGGCCGGCAAGGGCCAGATCACGACCGAGATCACGGCGGCCGGGCCCTTCTATTTCGCCGAAGGCTACCACCAGGGCTATCTGGCCAAGAACCCCGAGGGCTACTGCGGCATCGGCGGCACCGGCGTCGTCTGCCCGATCGGCGTCGGCGTCGAGGCCTGATCGCGGCGCGGGCGGGTCCGGGGCTCTGAGGCGACGGGCCTAAGGCCCGCGCAGGGCCTCGGCCGCCCGGCCCAGCCGCCCGACGGCCTCGTCCAGAACGGCGTCGGCCTTGGCGAAGCACAGGCGGATGACCGATCCTGCCGCGTCGTCCGAAACGAAGGCGGACAGGGGGATGGCGGCGACACCGAACTCGATGACGGCCCGTCGGCAGAAGGCCTCGTCCGACAGGGCGATGTCGGAGGCGGCCAGGTCGACGCCGAGGAAATAGGTACCCTCGCCCGGGATCAGCACGAAGCCCCGGGCCGACAGACCCGCCGCCAGCCGGTCGCGGGAGCGTTGCAGACCGGCCCGCATCTCGACGAAGGCCGCCTCGGGCCAGGCGAGGCCCGCGGCGACCGCGACCTGCAGGTTCGGCGGGGTGGCGAAGGTGAGGAACTGGTGGGCCTTGGCGACCGGGTCGACCAAGGCGGGGTCGCCGCAGACGAAGCCGATCTTCCAGCCGGTCATGCCGAACATCTTGCCGGCCGACCCGATCTTGAGGGTCCGCGCCGCCATGCCGGGTTCGGCGATCAGGGGGCGATGGCGGCGACCGTCGAAGATGACCTGCTCCCAGACCTCGTCGCTCACGGCGATCAGGTCGTGGCGGACGCAGACCCGGGCGAGGGCCGCGACCTCGTCGGCGTCGAAGGCGCGGGCGGTCGGGTTGTGGGGATTGTTGAAGACGACCATCCGGGTGCGGGCGGTGACGGCGGCCTCGATGGCCTCCTGCGTCAGACGCCAGGACGGGGGCTGGAGGCGGATCGCGACCGCGACCCCGCCGGCTCGCTCGATGAGGGGGCGGTAGGCGTCATAGGCGGGTTCGAAGATGATGACCTCGTCGCCCGGATGGACGAAGGCCAGGATCGAGGCGGCGATGGCCTCGGTGGCGCCGGAGGTGATCAGGACGCCGTCGAAGGTCAGGTCCACGCCCTGCAGCCGGCCGTAGTGTTCGACCACGGCATGGCGCAACTCCGGCAGGCCGCGCGACGGGGCGTACTGGTTGGAGCCGGTCATCAGGGCGTCGGCGGCGAGGCGGCGCAGGCTCTCCGGACCCTGGTCGTCGGGGAAGCCCTGACCGAGATTGATGGCGCCATGCTCGCGGGCGAGGCCGGACATGGTCTCGAAGATGGTCACCGGCATGTCGGCGAAGACGGGATGGGCGCGCATGTCGCCAACGGAGCCGAGCGGGGCGATCAAGGCAAGCCGGAAAGACACACCCGCCACGCGCCTTAATCCGCACCGATACACGCCACAGTTCCGACGAACGCCCGTCGGCCTCATGGAGTCAACGACATAACCCCGGAGGAAGCGATGCTGGCGACCATGCTGAAACAGGGGGTGGCGGCCGTCGTCGGCCTCAGCCTCGCGACGCCGATCGGCGCTGCGCCCGTCCAGACCCGGCCCGCCTATGCGCCCGGAGACGGGGCGGTCAGCCCGGCCGCCTGCGCCGCGGTCGGCATTCGTCTGAGACCGGTGAACGAGGTTGACCAGATCACGGTCACGGGCACGCGGGTCGGTGTGGCCGCCCCCTCCTATTCCGGCCCGCCGCCCGTCGCACTACCGATCGAGCCGACGAGGAAGGAGGATCGGATCGCCTATGGCGCGCCGCCGCCCCCTCCTCCCCCGCCGCCGCCTGCCCCGCCCGCGCCGATGCGGCCTGCGGTCATCGGGATGAACGCCGCGGGCCAGACGACCGTGAACGGCATCGTCTCGAACCTGCCCCGGCCCGCCGACACCGAACGCTATCCCGACGCGACACCCAACCCGGTCCGAAGGGTCGCCGACGAGCCGGTCTCGACCTTCTCGATCGACGTCGACACGGCCGCCTACGCCAACGTCCGCCGCTTCATTTCCGAGGGCCAGACCCCGCCCCGGGACGCGGTGCGGGTCGAGGAGATGATCAACGCCTTCGACTACGGCTACGTCCGGCCCGCGAGCGCGGCCGAGCCCTTCGCCGTCTCGACGGCGGTCGTCGCCTCCCCCTGGTCGGAAGGCCGCCAGATCGTCCACATCGGGCTGCAGGGCTATGAGCTGCCGGCCGGAGAGCGGAAGCCGCTGAACCTGACCTTCATGGTCGATGTCTCCGGCTCGATGTTCGCGCCCGACAAACTGCCCCTGGCCCAGCAGACGATGAACCTGATCATCGACCGACTGCGGCCCGAGGACCGGGTGGCGGTGACCTACTACGCCGGGTCCGTCGGAACGGCGGTGGGTCCGACCTCGGGCTCGGAGAAGCTGAAGCTGCGCTGCGCCGTGGCCTCGCTCAACTCCGGGGGCGGCACCGCCGGGGCGGCGGGCATGGTCAACGCCTATGACCAGGCCGAGGCCGCCTTCGGGGCCGACAAGGTCAACCGCATCCTGATGTTCACCGACGGCGACTTCAACGTCGGGGTCACCGACGACAGGCGGCTGGAGGACTATGTCGCCGACAAGCGCCAGACGGGCATCTATCTGTCGGTCTACGGCTTCGGGCGCGGCAACTACCAGGACGCCCGGATGCAGACGATCGCCCAGGCCGGCAACGGGATCGCCGCCTATGTCGACGACCTCAATGAGGCTCGGCGCCTCTTCGGCCCCGCCTTCGACCGCGGCGCCTTCCCCATCGCCGACGACGTCAAGATCCAGGTCGAGTTCAACCCGGCCCGGGTCTCCGAATACCGGCTGATCGGCTATGAGACCCGGCTGCTGAACGAGGAAGACTTCTCCAACGACGCCGTCGACGCGGGCGAGGTCGGCTCCGGCGCCAGCGTCACCGCCCTGTACGAGATCACCCCCGTCGGCGGGCCGGGCCAGATCCCCGGCCGCCGCTATGAGGGCAACCGGCCTGCCGCCGGCGCCGGCGATCCGGACGGCGAGATCGGCTTCGTCCAGGTCCGCTACAAATTGCCGGGAGAGGCGACCTCACGCCTGATCCAGCACGCGGTCTCCAGCCCCTCGACCCGGCCGCCCGAGGCGACCCGCTGGGCCATGGCCGTCGCCGCCTTCGGCCAGGGCCTGCGCGGCGATCCATGGATGAACGCCGGGTTCGACAACGCCGCCATCCTGGCCCTGGCCCAGGGCGCCCGGGGCGAAGACCCCTACGGCGACCGCGCCGCCTTCGTGCAGATGGTCCGGGCGGCCGGAACCCTCCCGCCGCGACGCGAGCCGTAGACGAAGCGCCGGCGCGTCGCGCGGCGCGCCGGCCGGGCCTTCGTCCGTCCGTCCGGACGAAAAACACCCTGACGAAACGGACGAAACGGACGAAACGGACGAAATCCGGGGGTTCGCCCTCTCCGCGAACCGGGAACGCACACTATAGGGCGCCGGGATATGAGGGCGCATTCGGGAGGGGGTCGGTCCCGCCACCGCTGACGAGAGGGGGATTTGGGCGCCTAGGACATAATTTTTTGAAACATGAAGTGCGAGCTATTCGTAGCTGGCCAATCGACGAGAAGCGGCGGACACGCGCAAGGCGTCCCGAGCCTTGCTTGCGGAGCCTCATCAAAATCTGGCTCAAGGTTGTGAGGCGAAACCCTCAACGGCCTGCCCATCCCCCTCAGGACGGATCGCCCCCGACATAGCGCGCGTGCAGGATGGGCTTGCCGAGCCAGTAGCAGAGCTCGGCCGGGCGGGTGATGTCCCAGACGGCGAGGTCGGCGGCCTTGCCGGGTTCGAGGGTGCCAATCTCGTCGGCGAGACCCAGGGCCCGGGCGGCGTGGCGGGTGGCGCCGGCCAGGGCCTCCTCCGGCGTCAGGCGGAACTGGACGCAGGCCAGGGTCAGGGCGGCCGTCATCGAGGCGACCGGCGAGGTGCCGGGGTTGCAGTCGGTGGCGACCGCCATGGCGACCCCGTGACGGCGCAGGGCCTCGATCGGCGGCGGGGTGGTCTCGCGCAGCATCAGATAGGCGCCGGGCAGGAGGACGGCGACGACCCCGGCCTCGGCCATGGCGCGGACGCCGGCCTCGCTGGAATGTTCGATATGGTCGGCGGACAGGGCGCCGTAGCGGGCCGCGAGCGCCGCGCCGCCGCCGTCCGACAGCTGGTCGGCATGGAGTTTGACGGGCAGGCCGAGCGCCCTCGCCTTTTCGAACAGGCGGGAGACCTCGGCGTCGGAGAAGGCGATGGGCTCGCAATAGGCGTCGACCGCATCGACCAGTCCCTCGGCATGGGCGGCGGGCAGGATGTCGTCGATAGCCAGATCGACATAGGCCGAACGGTCGGCCCGGTGCTCGGGCGGCACGGCGTGCAGGCCCAGGTATGACGTGCGGACACGGACCCCGGCCTCGCGCCCGATACGGCGGGCGACGCGCAGCATCTTCAGCTCGGCGTCGCGGTCGAGGCCATAGCCGGACTTGATCTCGACCGTGGTGACCCCGGTCGCCTTGAGCCCTTGGAGGCGGGTCAGGGCCGAGACGTAGAGGGCGTCCTCCGACGCCGCGCGGGTCGCGGTCATGGACGAGACGATGCCGCCGCCGGCGCGGGCGATCTCTTCGTAGGTGGCGCCGTTCAGACGCTGTTCGAACTCGCCCGACCGGTCGCCGCCGAAGACCAGATGGGTGTGGCAGTCGATCAGGCCGGGTGTGACCCAGCGGCCGTCGAGTCGGTCGGTCCGGACGGCCTCATGGGCGGGCAGGTCGGCGCGGGGGCCGATCCAGACGATGCGACCGTCGTGGATCAGGATCGCGGCGTCCTCGATCGCACCATAGGCCGCGCCGCTGTCGGTCATCGTGGCGACATGGCAGTCGGTGATCAGACGGTCGGCCTTCATCCACGGTCTCCGCGCGCGTCGCGTCCGGGCGAGAACCGGGCCACCAGATCATAGCGGTCGCCGGGGAAGGTCTGCCACACCTGGGTCACCCCCTGCCCGTCCCGCCAGGTGCGCCGTTCGACGCACAGACAGGCGGCTCCGGCCTTGAGCCCGAGCAGACGCGCATCCTGCGCCGTGGCGGACACGGCCGAGATGCGATGCTCGGCCTCGGTCCAGGGTTCGGCGTCGAGGAGCCAGCTTCCGGGCGGCGCCGTGCTGAAATCCACGCTCGCGGCCTCGGGCGCCGCGGACAGGGCGATCAGGCGTCGCTCCAGCGCCAGGGCCGTTCCATCCCCGAGATGCAGGCCGTCCAGCTCCAGCAACAGGCCGCCGCCCGCCAGCTCGCGCTCTGCGTCGGTCGGCTGCCGCTCGCGGCGCGCCAGCAGCCGGTATTCATAGGCCAGGCCGCGCTGCGTCGCCTCGGCGCGCAGGTCGGGGATGGCGAGGATGGCGGAGTGCACGCGCGGTTGCGCGACGAACGTTCCCGCCCGCCGACGACGCGTGACGAGACCCCGCGTGGCCAGTTCCGAGATGGCCTTGCTCACCGTCATCCGCGAACAGCCGTAGCGTTCGGTCAGCTCATGCTCGAACGGAATGCGCGCGCCGGGCGCCCACTCGCCGGACAGGATACGGCCCTCGATGTCGTCGTAGATGCGGCGGTGCAGGGTGGTGGATTCGCTCATCCGAGGACGACCGACAACGCCTTGCGATAGCGCGCCTCGATGGCGTCGCGGGCGATGTGGCGGCCGTCGACGACGACCGGTTTTCCGCGCCGCCAGACCGAGCGGACGGCCCGCTCGCCGCCGAAGATCCAGCTGTCGAGAACCGCATCGCCCTGTCGACCCGCGAAGCCGACGGCGTTCGCGTCGAGGCCGACGATGTCTGCGGGCAGGCCGACGGCGAGACCGCCCTCCGCCCCCGTCGCCTGACGCCCGCCGGACAGGCCGCGGTCGAACAGGGCGCGACCCGTGGAGCGCTGCGCGTCCGCCATCACGCCCCGCGCGCGCAGCGCCAGCCGCTGCGAATACTCCAGCATCCGCAGCTCGTCGGCGACGCCGATCTGGATGTTGGAATCGGTGCCGATGCCGAACCGCCCGCCGCCCTCGGCAAAGGCCTGGGCCGGGAAGATGCCGTCACCGAGATTGGCCTCGGTCAGGGGGCAGAGGCCGACGACGGCGCCCGCCTTCGCGACGCCGCGCCATTCGGCATCGGTCACATGGGTCGAGTGGATCAGGCACCACTGCCCGTCGACCGGCGCATGGGCCAGCAGCCATTCGACCGGCCGCGCGCCCGACCAGGCGAGGCAGTCATCGACCTCCTTCGTCTGTTCGGCGACGTGAATATGGATCGGTCCGTCGCCGGCCAGTCCCGGCATGGCGGCAAGTTCCTCCGGCGTGACCGCGCGCAGGCTGTGGGGGGCGACACCGACGACCGCGTCCGGCAGGCGCGCGGTCAGGGTCCGGCCGCGCGCGACCAGATCGGCGAACCCGTCGAGGTCGGTGATGAAGCGCCGCTGACCTTCGTTCGGCTCCGCGCCGCCGAAGGTCGAGTGGGCGTAGAAGACCGGCAACAGGGTCAGGGCGATGCCCGTCGTTTCCGCCGCCGCGACGATCCGTCCGGTCAGTTCGGTGGGGTCGGCATAGGCGGCCCCGGCAGGGTCGTTGTGCAGATAGTGGAACTCGGCGCACCGGGTGAAACCGCCCTCCAGCATGTCGCAGAAGGCGAAGGCGGTGATGGCCTCGATCTCCTCCGGACCGCCCCGGTCGAGGAAGCGGTACATGAGCTGGCGCCAGGTCCAGAAATTGTCGCCCGCATCTCCCCCCGGCCCGCGCGCCTCGGTCAGGCCCGCCATGGCGCGCTGGAAGGCGTGGCTGTGGACATTGGCCAGGCCCGGCAGGGCGATCCCGTGCGCCTCGTCGGTCGGCGCGCGCGGGGTACTCGCCTCAATGCCGGAGATCAGCCCGTCCGCGATCGCGATCCGCACATCGCGCGCCCAGCCTTCGGGCAGCAAGACCTGGTCGAACCACAGGCTGCGACCTTCGAACGGCGTCTGCGACACTGGACAATCCCGACGGGGTGAGAACACTATGTCTAGACATATCACGTGTCGGGCATTTGGCGAGGGAGACCGGAATGAGCACAGACTGGCTGACCGTCGTCGAGGGATCGGCGCCCCTGATCGTCGCCTTCCCCCACACCGGAACCGACATCCCCGCCGCGATCGAGGCCCGGATGGTCTCGCCCTGGCTGGCCCGCAAGGACGCCGACTGGTGGGTCGACCGGCTGTACGATTTCGCTGGGGAGATGGGGGCGACGACGGTACGCACCGCGATCAGCCGCAGCGTCATCGACGTGAATCGCGATCCGTCCGGCGCCTCCCTCTATCCGGGCATGGCGACGACGGGCCTGTGCCCCGTCGAGACCTTCGACGGCGAACCCCTGTATCGTCCCTGCGCGGAGCCGACAGAGGCCGAGATCGCCGAACGGCGCGCGACCTGGTTCGATCCCTATCACGCCGCCATCCGGGCCCAGATCGAGCGGCTGGGCGCATCAGGGCCTGTCGTCCTCTACGACGCCCATTCGATCCGTTCGGTCGTGCCGCGCCTGTTCGACGGCGCGCTGCCCCTGTTCAACATCGGCGACAACGACGGCGTGACCTGCGCGCCCGGACTGACCCGCGCCGTCGAGGCGGCCTGCGGTCCGTCGCAGGTGACGAACGGCCGGTTCAAGGGCGGCTGGACGACCCGGCACTACGGCCGGCCGGCCACGGGCGTGCATGCGATCCAGATGGAACTGGCCGACCGTGGCTACATCCTCGACCCGGAGGGCGGGGTGTCGGAAGCCAACTGGCCGTCGCCCTACGAGCCCGAACGCGCCGGGCCGATGCGCGGACATCTCCGCGCGGTCCTCAAGGCCTGCATCGATTTCACCACAAACGCCTGACCGGATCCGACATGACCTCCAGCCCCTCCAACACCCGTGTCGTCCGCGCGCCTCGCGGGATCGAGATGACGGCCCGGACCTGGGCCGCCGAGGCGGCGCTGCGGATGCTGATGAACAACCTCGATCCCGAGGTGGCCGAGCGGCCGGAAGACCTGGTGGTCTATGGCGGCATCGGCAAGGCGGCGCGCGACTGGGCCAGTTTCGACCGGATCGTCGATAGCCTGCGAGCCCTGGCACCGGACGAGACCCTGCTGGTCCAGTCGGGCAAGCCGGTCGGGGTCTTCCGCACCCATGAGGACGCGCCGCGCGTGCTGATCGCCAACTCCAACCTGGTGCCGAAATGGGCGACCTGGGAGCATTTCAACGCGCTCGATCGCAAGGGTCTGATGATGTACGGCCAGATGACGGCCGGGTCGTGGATCTACATCGGCACCCAGGGCATCGTTCAGGGCACCTACGAGACCTTCATGGAGGCCGGCCGCCAGCATCACGGCGGCGACTGGTCCGGCAAATGGATCCTGACGGCGGGCCTCGGCGGCATGGGCGGGGCCCAGACCCTGGCCGCGACCATGGCGGGGGCCTCCTGCCTCGCCGTCGAATGCCAGCGCAGCCGGATCGAGATGCGGCTGAAGACCCGCTATCTCGACGTCATGGCCGGGACCCTGGACGAGGCGCTGGCGCTGATCGAAGAGGCCGGACGCACCGGAAAGCCCATCTCCGTCGGCCTGCTCGGCAACGCGGCCGAGGTCCTGCCCGAGATGGTCAAACGCGGCGTGCGGCCCGACCTCGTCACCGACCAGACCAGCGCCCACGACCTGATCAACGGCTACCTGCCCGCGGGCTGGAGCGTCGCCGAATGGGAGGACAAACGCGTGTCCGACCCCGCCGCCGTCGAGGCCGCGGCGCGCCAGTCCTGCGCCGACCATGTCCAGGCCATGCTCGACTTCCAGGCGGCCGGAATCCCGGTCACCGACTACGGCAACAACATCCGCCAGGTCGCCTTCGACCAGGGCGTGGCCAAGGCCTTCGACTTCCCGGGCTTCGTCCCCGCCTATATCCGCCCGCTCTTCTGTCGCGGGATCGGACCGTTCCGCTGGGCCGCCCTGACCGGCGATCCGGAGGATATCAGGAAGACCGACGCGGCGATGAAGCGGCTGTTCCCGGACAACGCCGGCCTGCATCGCTGGCTCGACATGGCGGAGGAGCGGATCGCCTTCCAGGGCCTGCCGGCGCGCATCTGCTGGATCGGTCTGGGCGATCGGCACCGGGCGGGCCTGATGTTCAACGAGATGGTGGCGTCGGGCGAGCTCAGCGGCCCCATCGTCATCGGCCGGGATCATCTGGACTCCGGCTCGGTCGCCAGCCCCAACCGGGAGACGGAGGCGATGATGGACGGGTCGGATGCGGTCAGCGACTGGCCCCTTCTGAACGCCCTGCTGAACACGGCCTCGGGCGCCAGCTGGGTGTCGCTGCACCACGGCGGCGGGGTCGGCATGGGCTATTCCCAGCACTCCGGCGTGGTCATCGTGGCCGACGGCACGCCCGAGGCGGCGAAGCGGCTGGAGCGCGTCCTGTGGAACGACCCGGCCACGGGCGTCATGCGCCATGCCGACGCCGGCTATGAGATCGCCCGCGCCGCCTCGCGCGAGCACGGCCTGAACCTGCCGAGCCTCAAATGACAAAAGCCTTGCTTCTCGGCTCCGTCGCGGCGCTCGTCGTGACCGCCTGCGCCAGCCTCCCGGTGATCGCCGACCGACCGCCGTTTGAGTTTGCTTTTTCACCCGCTAGCGACGCCTTCGAAGTACGCCTCGCCAATCCATCCGCCTACGAGCGCTGCATCGAGTCTGAAAGCTGGCCCAACTCCGCTGGCTGGATTCACTTCTCGTCGGACATTGCGTTCGTTGATGTCGATAGCGAGCGCTTCCCTCTCCGTGACCGCAACGTTGGCTACTGTCCCGGAGGCTGCGAGGTGGTTCGCATTCCGCCCCATGGCAGCGTCTCCGCCAACCTGCCCTACACCGAATTCCTTGGCTTATCCGCCCCGCCGCCCCACAGCGCCAAGCTAATCTTGCGGCCCATCGAAACCCCCTGCACCCGGTAGCCATGACCCACCTTGTTCTCGGCTCCGCCCCCCTCACCCTCGCCCAGCTGCGCGCGGTCATCGACGGACCGGTCACGGTCGAGGTCGCGCCCGCCGCCTGGGCCGATGTCGAGACCTCGGCCGCGACCGTCGCCGCCATCATCGCCGAGGGCCGCACCGTCTATGGCATCAACACGGGTTTCGGCCTGCTGGCCAACACCTCGATCGCCCCCGGTGATCTGGAGACGCTGCAGAAGAACCTGGTGCTGAGCCATGCCTGCGGGGTTGGACCGTTGCTGGACGATGCGGTCGTGCGGCTGATCCTGGTCCTCAAGATCGTCAGCCTGTCGAAGGGGGCGTCAGGCATCCGGCGCGAGACGCTGGAGGCCCTGATCGGACTGGTCAATGCCGACGTCCTGCCCTGTATTCCGTCCAAGGGGTCGGTCGGCGCCTCGGGCGATCTGGCGCCCCTGGCCCATATGTCCTGCGTCCTGATCGGGGTCGGCGAGGCGCGGCATCGGGGCGAGACGCTGGACGCCGAGACCGCCCTGTCGCGCGCGGGCCTGTCGGTCCTGACCCTGGGGCCCAAGGAAGGCCTGGCCCTGCTCAACGGGACCCAGTGCTCCACCGCCCTCGCGCTCGCCGGACTGTTCGCGACCGAGGCCGCCTTCGCCGCCGGGATCGCCGTCGGCGCCCTGTCGGTCGATGCGCTGAAGGGCTCGGACGCGCCGTTCGACGCCCGTATCCACGCGCTCCGCAACCAGCCCGGCCAGATCGACGTCGCCGACGCCCTGCGCGGTCTGATGGCCGGCAGCGCCATTCGCGACAGCCATCGCGAGGGCGATGCAAAGGTGCAGGACCCCTACTCCCTGCGTTGCCAGCCCCAGGTCATGGGGGCGGTGCTCGACGTCATCCGCAACGCCGCCGCGACGCTGGAGCGCGAGGCCAATGCGGTGACCGACAATCCGCTGGTCTTCATCGAGGACGGCGACGTGATTTCCGGCGGCAACTTCCACGCCGAACCGGTGGCCTTCGCGGCCGACCAGCTGGCCATGGTCCTGTGCGAGATAGGCAATATCTCCGAGCGCCGCACCGCCATCCTGGTCGATCCCAAGATGAGTGAACTGCCGGCCTTCCTCGTGCGCGAGAGCGGGCTGAATTCGGGGTTCATGATCGCCCAGGTGACCGCCGCCGCCCTCGTCGCCGAGAACCGGATGCTGAGCCATCCGTGCAGCGTCGACACCGTCCCGACCTCGGCCAATCAGGAGGACCACGTCTCCATGGCCACCCATGGCGCGCGCCGCCTTCTGGAGATGGCCGAGAACACCGCGACCGTGGTCGGGATCGAGCTTCTGGCCGCTGCCCAGGGCCTTGAATTCCATCGGCCGCTGAAGAGCTCTCCGGCGCTGGAACAGGTCTGGTCGATCGTGCGCGAGGCGGTCGCCGCCTACGCCAGCGACCACTATTTCGCCCCCGACATCGCCCGCGCGACCGACGCGGTCCGGGCCGGTCGCTATCGCCGGTTCGCGGCCGACCTGCTGCCCTCGGCCTGAAGCCCCACCCGGGGGCGTGTCAGGCTCCGGCCCGAGCGGCGAACCGCTTCAGGCGCGGGGTCACGAACGGGATGGTCAGCATGGTCGATCCCACGGCCATGAGCAGCAGGGCCGTGAAGGCGGTGTTGGTGATGATCCCCTTGTCCAGCAGGATGTTGGCGAAGATGATCATGATCAGGGCCTTGGTCTGCAGCAGCCAGCCGATGATCGAGGCCTCGCCCTTCTCCCACTTCAGGATCCGGCCGGCGAGGTGGACCCCGACCAGCTTGCCTGCGACCGAGGCGACCAGCAGCACGCCCGCCGCCGCAAACACCGCCAGCCCGCCCATATCCCACTGGGTCCGCAGCCCGGTGGACAGGAAGAAGACCGGCATGACGGCCAGAAGGATGTGGTCGCGGAACAGGTCCATCCGTCTGCGGTCGAACCACTCCGAATCCAGCACCGCCCCGGCCAGGAAGGCGCCGACCATGAAGTGCAGGCCGGACCAGTCGCCGGCGAAGCCGCAGGCCGCCAGCCAGATCAGGCCGACATACCAGCGGTCCTTCTCCTCCAGCCGCTTCATCAGGGCCCGGACGGCATAGGCGGCGACGGCGAACCCGACGAGGAAGACGACCTGCCGGCCGACCCTGTCCCAGTCCAGCAGGATCAGGGCCAGGACGCCCCAGATGGCGATGTCGTCGAGGCTGGCATAGCGCAGCACCCTCTGCCCCAGAGGCCGGCGCAGGATGTCCAGCTTCTCCATCAGCAGGACCAGGATGGGCAGGGCCGTGACTGCGCAGGCCATGCCTATTCCCAGCACCACCTGCCACGGCTGACCGTCCGGCCCGGCCCAGCCGGGGAAGCGCAACAGACCGATGGCGGCCACCGATCCGAACAGAAGCGGCACGCACAGCGCCAGTCCCGAAGTCACCCCCGTCTCGACCCTGCTCGCCCAGGCCTGTTTCAGGTCCAGCTCGATACCGGCGATCCAGACGAAGATCATGACCGCCCACCAGGCGACCCCGTTCAGCGCGCCGATGACCTGCGGGTTGAAGACGAAGCCGTAGTAGGCCGGGAAGATCGCCCCCAGGACGCCGGGCCCCAGAAGGATGCCGCAGACGATCTGAACCACGACAAGGGGGGCGTAGTATTCGGTCCGGAGGCCTCGCCAGATCAGATAGGGGACGCTGAAGATCAGCAGCAGGGCGATCAGGAAGATTTCGGTCGTGTTCATGCGCCCCCCGCGATTTCGCGCCAGACTAGCGCGGCCTGAGGCGGACGCCAGACCCCTCGGGCGTCTACCGGCCCCGGCTTATGGCGCTGAGTCCTGCGAGGAGTGTTTCGCTGGTACGGTCGAGGCGGCATCCGCCTGCGAAGATGAGGGCGAGGGCCTGGGCGTGGACCTGGATGGAGGGCCAGTGCCATGTGC
>NZ_JAIXTC010000024.1 GCF_027484365.1 Brevundimonas sp.
ACGAAGAAGACGAAGAAGACGAAGAAGACGAAGAAGACGAAGAAGACGAAGAAGACGAAGAAGACGAAGAAGACGAAGAAGACGAAGAAGACGAAGACGAGGAAGAAGAAGAGTAATCTTCCGAACCCACTTTTTTCGGCGCGGCGGCTCCCGGAAGGGAGCCGCCGTTTTCGTTTGCGTCGTCCGCCCCCGCCGTAGCGAGCGTGATCATGCGGCTACGGCCTGAGCCCTTCGAGGATTCGGGATTGCGCCAGGCTGACAGTCGAGGAAAAACAGGACCCGGCCGCACGGGTGTCAGGTCCTGTCACTTAACCCTGGCGGCTGCAAAGCCGACACATTCGGGCGACGGCTCCGGACGAACCCGTCCTCGGTCGCTCTCTTTCAACTTCGGCCGGCATCCCGCCGGCGTAGGGGGACTACACAGATGAAGACCAAACTGTTCATGGCGGCCTCCGCTGTCGCCATCCTGTTCGCGACAGCGGCCTCGGCCCAGGAATCCGCTTCTTTCCAACTGGTCAACGACAGCGAGCACGAGCTGATCACGCTCCAGACCAGCGGCTCGAACGACCCCAGCTGGGGAGACGATGTGCTGGAAGGCACTGCCGGTCCGGGCGCGACCATCACCGTCAACATTCCCGAGCTTGAGGAATGCGAATACGACGTGAGGGCCACCTACGACGACGGCGACAGCGAGACCCTGTGGAACATCGACCTCTGTGAGGCCGACACGCTCGAGTTCGAAGACGACGACGCCGACGAGCCGGATCCTGAAGGCGACGAAGACGAAGAAGACGAAGAAGACGAAGAAGAAGACGAAGAAGACGAAGAAGACGAAGAAGACGAAGAAGACGAAGAAGACGAAGAAGAAGACGAGGAAGACGAGGAATACGAAGAAGACGAGGAAGACGAAGAAGACGAAGATTACGACGACGACGAAGAAGAAGAAGACGAAGATTACGACGACGAGGAAGAAGAGGAAGAGGACGAGGAAGAAGAAGAGTAATCTTCCGACCCACCTTTTTGCGACGCGGCGGCTCCCGGACGGGGGCCGCCGTTTTCGTTTGCGCCGCCCGGATTCCGTGGCGTGTCGGCGCGGCTCGGGGTAACCTCAGGTCAGGAGGATCCTGAATGACCTATTTCGCTGTGGTGCTGCTGGTTTTCGCAGTCATCTTCGTGTTCAGCATCGTCAAGATCGTGCCCCAGGGGCGGGAACTGACGGTCGAGCGGTTCGGCAAATACACCAAGACCCTGAAGCCCGGCATCAGCATCCTGATCCCGTTCGTGGAGCGGATCGGCCGGCGGATGAACATGATGGAGCAGGTCCTGGACGTGCCCCAGCAGGAGGTCATCACCAAGGACAACGCCATGGTAAAGGTCGACGCCATTGTCTTCATCCAGGTCATGGATGCGCCCAGCGCCGCCTACCGGGTCGAGAACCTGCCCTATGCGATCACCCAGCTGTGCTCGACCAATCTGCGCACCGTGGTGGGCTCGATGGATCTGGATGAGGTCCTGTTCCAGCGGGATAACATCAACTCGCGTCTGCTGACCGTCATCGACGCCGCCACCGAGCCGTGGGGCGTCAAGGTCAACCGGATCGAGATCAAGGACCTGACCCCGCCGGTCGACATCACCAACGCCATGGCTCGCCAGATGAAGGCCGAGCGGGAACGCCGGGCTGTCATCACCGAGGCAGAAGGCGAGAAACAGGCCGCCATCGCCCGCGCCGAGGGCGCGAAACAGGCGGCGATCCTCGAGTCCGAGGGTCGCAAGGAGGCCGCCTTCCGCGACGCCGAGGCGCGCGAGCGGGCCGCCGAGGCCGAGGCCAAGGCCACCGCCATGGTGTCGGAAGCGATCGCGCGCGGCGACGTCAATGCGATCAACTATTTCGTCGCCCAGAAATATGTCGAGGCCTTCGCCGAACTGGCCCGCAACCCGACCGCCAAGACCGTCATCGTGCCGGCCGAGATGAGCGGCCTGGTGGGGACCATCGCAGGCATTGGCGAACTGGTCGGCCTGGCGCGCAACCAGCAACAGACGGCGCGCCCGGCGCCGGCCGCGCCGACCCGGTCGGCCCGGGGCGGCGGCGCCGTACCGCCGACCGAGTGACGGAGGACTGACCTATGAACGCGGTTCTGGACATCTATGCCTCACAACCGTTCTGGATCTGGCTGGCTGTGGGCGTGCTGCTGCTGGCCGTCGAGGCGGCCCTGGCGACCGAATGGCTGTTGTGGCCTGCGGTCGCCGCCGGCGTGGTCGCCGTTCTGACGGCGCTGGGTCTGCGCATGGGCCTGGCCGTCGAGGTCGGGCTGTTCGCGGCCCTGACCGTCCTGGCGACCGCCCTGTCGCGACGGCTGATCCAGAAGGTGAATCCCGCCGACCATCCGGACATCAATGACCGTGATCTCCGCCTCGTCGGACAGCGGGCGCGGGTCGTTCAGGCCTTTGTCGAGGGCAGGGGACGGGTGTTCGTCTCCGGAGCCGAATGGGTCGCCCTGATCGACGGCGACGCTCCGCCCGTGGGCGGCAGCGTCGTGGTGGACCGTCTGGAAGGCCCGTCTCTGAAGGTGCGGCGCGAGGCCTGAGCGGTCAGCCGATACCGGCGACTGCGCCAACCTCGTCGCGACAGGCGCTCGAAGCGGCGTTGAGCTGATCCGTTTCCTCGCCCGCGAGCCGCTGAAGCGCCGCGATGTCCTGGGCGGTGATGACCCCGGCGTCCAGCACCTCGACCTGCTTGTTGTAAAGCGCCACCCGCTTCTCGCTGGCGGCGTAGGCGGCGTCGCTGATCTCGTCGGGGAAGACCATCGTCATCTGCAGATACTGCTGGTAGATCGACGTCGAGACGGCGTCGCCGGCCTCCAGGCGGGCGGTGATCTCGGCGCGGACGTCGTCGTCGATCGGTCCCTCGTACAGGGCCGCGGCCTTCTCGCTGTCGGACGAGGCGCGGGCGGTCAGTTCGCTGAACTGCAGGCAGGTCGCCAGCTGGGTTTCAAAGATCTTCTGCCGCGCCGCCGTGCGCGACACGTCCAGCGCCTGGACGGCGGTGAACATCGAGGCCGCGGCGACGATCATCGCAGAGATGGCCGAGACCGACGCGATCGTGCCCTCGACGGAGACCCGCTGGGTCTTGCCCGGAGTTCCATTGTCGATCGGATCGGTTTCGGGGGGAATCGGGGTCAGATCGGTCATACTTGAACCTGAGCCCATCCCGGGCGATGCGGCAAGGTGCCGACCTGCGTTCGTCGGAACCCGTCAGGCCGAGGCGGCGCGCATCCGCTCGATGCCGAGGTTGGCGAGCTGGTCCGCACGTTCGTTCAGCGCGTGTCCGGCGTGGCCCTTGACCCAGTGCCATTTCACCTCATGACGGGCCCGGGCGATGTCGAGCCGCTTCCAGAGGTCGTCGTTCTTGACCGGCTTCTTGTCCGCCGTCTTCCAGCCACGGGCCTTCCAGCCGTGGATCCAGCCCGTGATTCCGTCCATCACATATTTGCTGTCGGTATGCAGGTCGATCGTGCAGGGCCGGGTCAGGGCCTCGAGCGCCATGATGGCGGCGGTCAGTTCCATGCGGTTGTTGGTCGTGAGAAGTTCGCCGCCGCACAGTTCCTTGGTCTTGCCGGCCGCCTGCAGGATCGCGCCCCAGCCGCCAGGGCCAGGATTGCCCTTGCAGGCGCCGTCGGTGTGGATTGTGACGTGACTCATTCGCGCGGACTTACAGCTTCCCTTGGCGCGTCGCCATCCGCTGGACTATAGGAGCCGTATGTTTGACGCGGGCCGCATTCGGCCCGTTCGAGGAGACCGTTCCGTGGGCAGCTTCAGCATCTGGCATTGGGCCATCGTCATCGTCGTCGTCGCCCTGCTGTTCGGCGGCAAGGGCAAGATTTCGGGCCTGATGGGCGACGCCGCCAAGGGCATCAAGGCCTTCAAGGAGGGTCTGAAGGACGAAGACAAGAAGGACGGCCCGTCCGACGGCGTCTCGAGCCTGCCGCGCACCGACGCGGAAAAGGAAGAGCTGAAGCGCTAGTCCCGGAGCGGATGAGAGCCTGACGCATGGGCGGCCTCGGCCCCGGGATCGGGGGCCTCGAATATCTCGTGATCGGCATTGTGGCGCTCGTGGTCGTCGGACCCGAGCGGCTGCCTGGAATGCTGCGCCAGCTCGGCAAGATGGTCGCCAGGGCGCGCGGCATGGCCAACGAGTTCCGCGCCAGCTTCGACGAAATGGCGCGTCAGTCCGAGCTCGACGAGCTGCGCAAGGAGGTCCAGGCCCTGCGGGATGGTCAGGGATCGGTGGGGCAGGGGATGGTTCGTCTCGGCGACGAGGCCAACGCCGCCTTCAAGGACATCAAGGCCGAGCTGGAAGCGCCCGCCTATGTCGAGCCGCCGCCGCGCGCGGTGATGCTGGACCAGCCGGAGTTCCCGGAGCCGGCGACATCGCCTCCGGTCGTGCCTGAAGCCCCGGCCAAGGCCCGCAAGCCCCGCGCAACCACGGCCAAGGCCGCGGCCGCTCCAGAGAAGACGCCGCGCACGAAGCCGGCCGCCAGGCCCGCCGCGCCGAAGGCTGTAAAGCCGCGCGCGCTGCGCAATTCCAAGCTTGATCTATGACCGACCGCGACGAAGCCGAGATCGAGGCGTCGCGTGCGCCGTTGATGGATCACCTGGTCGAGCTGCGGGGGCGGCTTGTGACCTGTGTCGTGGCCTTCGGCCTGGCCTTCATCCTCTGCTTCTTCTTCGCCGGGCCGATCTATGTGTTTCTGGTCAAGCCGTTCGCGGCCGCCAGCGCCCTGCATGCCAATATGGTCGGGCACAGCGTCTCGCCGGTCGACCTGATCCTGGTCACAGCGGGCATCCATCCGATGCCGCACACGACCAATGAGGCGGCGCAGCTGATCTATACGGCCCCGCTGGAAATCCTGTTCACCAAGATGAAGCTGGCCGGTTTCGGGGCCGTCTTCCTGGCCTTCCCGGTGCTGGCCTTTCAGCTGTACCGGTTCGTCGCGCCGGGCCTGTACCGGAACGAGAAGGGGGCCTTCTTGCCCTTCCTCGTGGCCTCGCCGCTGTTGTTCCTGCTCGGGGCGGCGCTGGTCTATTTCGTGATGCTGCCGTTCGTCATGTGGTTCTCCCTGAGCCAGCAGATCAGCTCGGAGACGGTGGCCGTCGCCCTGCTGCCCAAGGTGTCGGAGTATCTGAACCTGGTGACCGCCCTGGTGCTGGCCTTCGGCCTCTGCTTCCAGCTGCCGGTCGTGATGACCCTGCTGGGTCTGGCCGGGCTGATCACCTCGAAGTTCATGAGCGAGGGCCGCCGCTACGCCATCGTCGGCGTCGTGGTTCTGGCCGCCATCGTCACGCCGCCGGACCCCATCAGCCAGCTGATGCTCGCCGTGCCCCTGTGCATCCTCTACGAGATCTCGATCTGGTGCGTGCGGCTGATCGAGCTGCGCCGCAAGACGGACGAGGACGCGGAGGGGCTGGCGCCGGCCTAGCCGGGCGGCTGCCGCTAGGCCGTCTGTGACTTTGGCTTCAGTTCTTATTGGGCATTGGTGGTCCAAGCCCTGAAAGTCTCCAGGAGCGAACGGAGTGTCAGGGGACCGCCTGCGCCATGAAACGTGTTGTTCTCCGTCCAACACGTCCACCAGTCCGTCTCGTGTTCGCGATCTTGCCAGACCCGGTCGAGGGTCCTTCCGTCGCAATCCGTTCCTGCAAGTTCGATCTTGATCGACCACCCGGGATTGTCGATTGTCCCGATGGATGGGCCGAAGTCATGCTCCCAGTCGCCATCGCACTGAGCTTCATACCAAAGTGCCAGCCAGTCCAGAACGTCCATAAGGCAGAGCCTATCGGACTGGGCTGATATGAAAAGCATCGTCCACTAGAAGAAGTCAGAACCAGTCCGCACCAGTCCCCAACATTGAACCAAAAAGCCCCGGACGGCGGACCGTCCGGGGCTCTTTTTATCCGCCGATCGGATCGATCAGCAGCTGTAGTACATGTCGAATTCGACCGGGTGCGGATGGAGGGCCAGGCGCATGACCTCTTCCATCTTCAGCTCGATGTAGCTGTCGATGAAGTCGTCATCCATGACGCCGCCCTTCTTGAGGAAGGCGCGGTCCTTGTCGAGATTCTCGAGCGCTTCCTTCAGGCTGCCGCAGACCTCGGGGATCGAGCCGCGCTCTTCCGGCGGCAGGTCGTAGAGGTTCTTGTCGGCGGGACCGCCCGGATCGATCTGGTTCTCGATCCCGTCGAGGCCGGCCATGAGCAGGGCCACGAAGGTCAGATAGGGGTTGCCCATCGGATCGGGGAAGCGGGCTTCCAGGCGCTTGGCCTTGGGCGAGGTCGTGTGCGGGATACGGATCGAGGCCGAACGGTTGCGGGCCGAATAGGCCAGTTTCACCGGGGCTTCATAGCCGGGCACCAGACGCTTGTAGGAGTTGGTGGTCGAGTTGGCGAAGGCGTTGATGGCCTTGGCGTGCTTGATGATGCCGCCGATGTACCACAGACACTGCTGCGACAGGCCGGCGTACTTGTCGCCGGCGAACTGGGGCTTGCCGTCCTTCCAGATCGACATGTGGACGTGCATGCCCGAGCCGTTGTCGGCGAACATGGGCTTGGCCATGAAGGTGGCCGACTTGCCGTAGGCCGCGGCCACGTTGTGGATCACGTACTTATAGAGCTGAAGCCGGTCGGCCATGGTCAGCAGGTCGGAGAACTTCAGGCCCAGCTCGTGCTGGGCGGGGGCGACCTCGTGGTGGTGCTTCTCGGGGTTGAGGCCCAGATCGCGCATGACGCCCAGCATCTC
Organism: Brevundimonas sp.; assembly: GCF_027484365.1. Classification (GTDB taxonomy): domain Bacteria; phylum Pseudomonadota; class Alphaproteobacteria; order Caulobacterales; family Caulobacteraceae; genus Brevundimonas. Next base: position 6,791 of record NZ_JAIXTC010000024.1, read on the forward strand.
GCCGCGCAGGTCCTGGCCCGAATCGACCGGATTGACGGGGAAGTAGCCGCCCTTGGGTCCAGGGCGGTGGCCCATATTGCCCTCGGTGTATTCCGAACCCGTGTTGGCCGGCAGCTCGATCGAGTCATAGCTGTAGCCGGTGTTGTGCGGGGCGGTGTTCCAGCGCACGTCGTCGAAGATGAAGAACTCGGCTTCCGGGCCGAAATAGACCACGTCGCCCACGCCCGAGGACTGGACGTAGCTCAGGGCCTTCTTGGCCATCGAGCGGCTGTCGCGGTTGTAGGGTTCGCCCGTGTCCGGGTTCATGACGTCGCAGAACAGGAACAGGGTCGTCTGCTGGTAGAAGGGGTCGATATAGGCGTTGGCCAGGTCAGGCTTCAGCAGCATGTCGCTTTCGTTGATCGCCTTCCAGCCGGCGATGGACGACCCGTCGAACATCGTGCCCTCTTCGAGGAACTCCTCGTCGACGAGGTCGATGTCGAAGGTGACGTGCTGCAGGCGACCCTTGGTGTCGGTGAAGCGGACGTCGACGTATTTCACGTCCTTGTCCTTGATCTCCTGCAGGATTTTCTTGGCGGCGCTCATAGTCGATGATCCTTCTTCGTTTCTTCTGGGGAGGAAGTTTATTGCGGAGTTCGGCTCAGACGGCCTGGGCTCCGGTTTCGCCGGTGCGGATGCGGATGACGTCGATCACGTCGGAGACGAAGATCTTGCCGTCACCGATCTTTCCGGTGCGAGCGGCGGTCTGGATGGCCTCGACCACGGCCGGGTAGAGGTCGTCGGCGACCACCACCTCGATCTTGATCTTGGGCAGGAAGTCGATGACGTACTCGGCGCCGCGGTAGAGTTCGGAGTGACCCTTCTGACGGCCGTACCCCTTGGCCTCCAGCACAGTCATGCCCTGCACTCCGATGTCCTGGAGCGCTTCCTTAACGTCGTCGAGCTTGAACGGCTTGATGACGGCTTCGATCTTCTTCATGGGCGACCCCGAGGCGGCATCAGGTGGGCCAGACGCTCGGGAACCAAAGGGACATCGCATCGCAGCATAAGGCAAGGGGCGATTTGCATTTTCGTCACGGAAGCGCGTTGAAAGAAGCATGAGCGAAACCAGCGAGCCGACCCTGTGGCGCGACCGCCTGCCGTGGCCCGGCCCCGATGCGCACAAGCATCAGCGCGGACGGCTGGGCGTCGTGTCGGGCGGGATGCTCAACACCGGGGCGGCGCGTCTGGCGGCGCGGGCGGGTCTGAGGGTCGGGGCCGGGCTGGTGCGAATCCTGTGCCCGCCGGACGCCGGACCCGTGATCGCCGGCGCTGTGGAGGCGGTGATGGTCTCCGACTTCGAGAGCCCCGAAGCACTGGCGGCGCTGGCCGCATCGCTGGATTGCGTCGTGATCGGGCCGGCGGCGGGACTGACCGAGGCGACGGCCGCGAACCTGAAGGCGCTCGCCGGGACCGGTGCGTCCCTGGTCGTTGATGCGGATGCGCTGACGCTGTTCAAGGGCAGGGCGGGCGAGCTCTTCGGAGTACTGGACGGTCGGGATGTGATCACGCCGCATGAGGGCGAGTTCGAACGGCTGTTCCCGGGCCTGCTGGCCGGAGGGCGGGAGGCGGCGGCCGTCGAGGCCGCACGGCTGATCGGAGCCCTGGTGGTGCTGAAGGGTCGCGAGACCCTCATCGCCGCACCAGACGGCCGATTGAGGATCAACCGGAACGGCTCGCCCTGGCTGGCGACGGCCGGCAGCGGCGACGTCCTGGCCGGCCTGATCGGCGGGTTGATCGCCCAGAAGATGGATGCCTTCGACGCCGCCTCGGCGGCGGTGTGGATGCACGCGGACGCAGGCGGACGGTTCGGGCCCGGTCTGACTGCAGAAGATCTGCCGGGACTCATTGCCGCTGTGCTTCGTGATCTCCGATGACGCCGGTTGCCTCGCCGCGCCCTGTCGCCTAGGTCCGGGGGGTGAGCCTTGAATCCCTTCCCGCTGAGGTCGCCGCCGGCGACGTGACCGCCTATCGCAGGGCCCTTGGCGCCTTCGCGACCGGGGTCTGCGTCGTGACGGCCGACAGCGCCCTCGGGCCGCTGGGGATCACGATCAACTCGTTCACGTCCGTCTCGCTGACGCCACGACTGGTGCTCTGGTGCCTGGACGAGCGGTCGGAGCGCTGGACCGCCTTCTGCGAGGCCGAGCGCTTCTCGATCCATGTGCTTGATGCCCAGTCGGAGGCCCTGGCGCGGCGCTTCGCCAGGGGCATCGGCCTGATGGAGCCGCACGAGTTCCAGCGGGTCGGCGATGCGCCGCCGAGGCTGGGCGCGGCGGCCGCACGGTTCGACTGCAAGACCCACGACCGGGTGCAGATGGGCGACCATATGATGATCATCGGCGAGGTCGCGGGCTTCGAATCCTCCGACGCCGCCGCCCTGACGTATTTCCGCGGTCGTTATGGCGTGGCCGGGGGGGCGCAGGCATGAGGATCGGTTTCGCCGGACTGGGCGTCATGGGCGGGCCTATGGCGCGTCATCTGGTCAAGGCCGGGAGCGAGGTCGCGGGCTATAACCGGTCGCCGGACAAGGCGCGCGCCTGGGCCGAGGTCGAGGGCGGGCGGTTCGCGGCGTCCGTGGCCGAGGCGGCCGAGGGGGCGGACCTGTTCGTCCTCTGCGTCGGCAACGACGACGACGTGCGTCAGGTGGTCGGCGAGGCCCTGCCGGCCCTCAAGGCGGGCGCCGTGATCGTGGATCATACGACGACCTCCGCCAGGGTGGCGCGCGAGATGTCGGCGCTGTGCGCCGCGCAGGGCGTCGCCTTCATCGACGCCCCGGTCTCCGGCGGCCAGGCCGGGGCCGAGAACGGCCAGCTCAGCGTCATGGCGGGTGGCGACGCCGGGGCTCTGGAGACCGTGCGGCCGGCGGTCATGGCCTATTCCAAGGCGATCCAGCACATGGGGCCCTCGGGCTCCGGCCAGCTGACAAAGATGGTCAACCAGATCGCCATCGCCGGCGTGGTCCAGGGCCTGGCCGAGGCGGTCCATTTCGCCCAGGTCGCGGGGCTGGACACCGACGCCGCCTATGACGCCGTGTCCAAGGGCGCGGCCCAGTCCTGGCAGATGGACAACCGCTGGAAGACAGCGGCAAGGGGCGAGTTCGAGTTTGGCTTCGCCGTCGACTGGATGCGCAAGGACCTGGGGCTGGTGCTGGACGAGGCCCGGGCCAACGGGGCGCGTCTGTCGCTGACGGCCCTGGTCGACCAGTTCTATGCCGAGGTTCAGGCCATGGGCGGAAACCGCTGGGATACGTCGAGCCTGAAGGCGCGGCTCAAGTCCTGATCCGGCCTGGCCTGGACTCAGAAAATCTGAGTGCACAGAGTCCATTTCCCTGAGAAGAAGCGCGTAAGGCCCGGATTTTGAAGCGATAACTGCGCGTGATGGTTTTGCACCCCGGGTGCAAGGCGTCCGAATGGTGTCGAGCCGTCCGTCGGCGGGATGTCAAAGACCGGAGTTCATCATAGCATGGCCGCGAGGGGCGCCTGTGATAGCGTCTCCAGAGTCACAAATGCCCCGTGATTTCAGCGTCCTGATCGGCGTCGAAATGCGCATCCGGGGCGGTGGGGAGTGAAGACGGCCATGCGTATCGCGGCGATGCTGCTGTTTCTCCTTGTCTGCTGTGGTCAGGCGCACGCCCGGACTCCCCAGACCTTGACGCCGGTCGAGGGCGACGTCGCGATCGGCGACCTGCCGATGGCGCGCGGATCCGCCCTGACGAACGCCCGCATGCACTACCGGACGCTCGGTGAGCCCCGGCGCGACGCGACCGGCCGGGTGACCAATGCGGTCCTGCTGCTGCATGGAACGGGCGGGACGGGGGCGACCTTCCTGTCTCCCCAGTTCGCAGGCGAACTGTTCGGTCCGGGCCAGCCTCTGGATGTGACGCGCTACTACGTCATCATGCCGGACAATCTGGGTCACGGGGCCTCGTCGAAACCGAGCGACGGCCTGCGGGCCCGGTTCCCGGAGTACGGCTATACCGAGATGGTCGAGGCCCAGCGGCGGATGCTCGTCGACGGCCTGGGCGTCGATCGGCTGCGGCTCATCTTCGGCACCTCGATGGGCTGTATGCACGCCTTCGTCTGGGGCACGACCCATCCGGACTTCGCCGACGCCCTGATGCCCATGGCCTGCCAGCCTACCGCGATCGCGGGGCGAAACCGGTTGTGGCGGGCGATGCTGCAGGACGCGATCCGGGCCGATCCGGCCTGGGCCGGCGGGGACTATGTCGAACAGCCGGTGCTCGGCCTGAGGACCGCTGTGGACATGCTGCTGCTGGCCGGATCGGCGACCGTGCCGATGCAGGCGCAACTGCCGACGCGGGATGCGACAGACGCCTGGCTGGTCGATCAGATCGGGCGGCGGCTTCCGGCGCTGGACGCCAACGACCTGTGGTACGCGGTCAATGCGTCCCGGGACTATGATCCGTCGGCGGGGCTGGAGCGGATCACCGCCCCGGTGACCTGGATCAATTCGGCGGACGATTTCATCAATCCTCCGGAACTGGGCCTGTCGGAACAGTTCGCGCCGCGCATCGCCAACGGCGTCTATCGGCTGATCTCGATCAGTCCGGACGGGAAGGGACACGGGACCCACACCTGGGCGCGGTTCTGGAAGGACGATCTGGTCGCCCTGATGGCGAGGTCCGCGCCGTGAGCGCCGCCCCCGAGAAGGGCCGTTCGAAACCGGCCGATCCCCTGGCCGACCGGCCTCTGTGGGGCCTGTGGCGAGAGCTGATGGCGCTGTATCCGCTGTGGCGGTCGGTCCTCAGCGCCATGAACCCCCGCAGTGCCTTTCGCCGGGAGAACTCCTATTTCTGGTTCGACGTGATTCGCGGTCTTCGATCCATGTCGTCGAGCCTTCGGGTGGCGCAGCGGCTGGAGTCGGTGGGAGACGGCGACCTCGACGGACTGATCGCGCTGGCGGAGGTGAACAGCCGGCGGCAGGAGCATTTCTTCCGCACCCTGGTTCTGTCCTATGTGACCGTGCCCTTCACCATCGGGGCGATCTGGGCCCAGTTGATGCCCGGACAGCTGCTCTCGCTGGTGAAGGAGCCGGACCTTGCCCCGGTCTGGGGCGGTACGATCGCGGGTCTGGCCGCGGCCCTGGCAGTCCGGTTCATCGCCGACTGGCGCGCCCGGTCGTTCCTGGCTCTGTTGCAGATGGCGCGCATCGAACGCAGCGCGGCGGCGCTCACGGCGTCTCCCGCCACGCCGGCAGGATCACGTTCCCCGGCTCCGGCATCCGGCCGCGCATGACGCCTTCGCCTCCGGTCGGAAAGGGAGGCGCGGTCACTGTCCTGGTCGCGGTCAGGCTTCGCCGACCGGCCAGCCGGCGGCCCTGAGTTCGGCGACCTTGGAGCGGGCGACCGGAGCCTCCAGGCCTGAGACCAGCTTCAGGCGCAGGTTTCTCCCGTCCTGGACGACGCCCTGCACCGCCTCGCGGGCGACCCACCAGGAGCGATGGACCTGCATGCCGTCGATGCCGCCGACCTGGGTGATGGCGGTGCGCAGGGGCGTCAGGACGAGCACCGACCCCCTGGGCGTATGGAGACGGACATAGTGGTCCTCCATCTGCAGGCAGAGGAGGTCTCTCCCGAGCCGGGAAGGGAGCCGATCGAGGATTCGCGCCTCGCCCTTGGGTGAGGCCGAAGGCTCGCGAGGTCGACCCTGCGCCACCCGGGCATGGGTTGCGACATAGGCCGTGAGGCAGACCAGTTCGATCAACAGGGTCTGTCCCAGCCACTCCATCAGGCCGACACGCTCCCGGATGCCCGGCCAGAAGCCCATGGCGAAGACACGGGCAAACAGACCGAGCGGGGCCGTTATGACCACAGCTGTGACCGGAACCCAGACCCATGCGGAGACGCGTCGCCGTCGGGCGATCGGCCAGATCCACCGCACCGATGCGCTGATGACCACGCCGCTGACCAGGCAGAGGGTCGTCCAGTAGGCGACGCGCACCGGCAGGCCGTCGTTGAAGAAACTCCCGAAAGGCCCGACCGCGCCGAGGATCGCCCCGACCAAGGCCCAGGCGACAAGGTCGATCGCCCAGGCGCGCGGCGTGTCCATCGACCGGGTCATTCCCTCGTTCATGGCGCGACTATACCGACGCTGACTGCGAGCGGAACCGTTCGCCGTCCCGCGAACCCGTTCGCCCGTTCGCGAAGGCGGGCTGGCGGCGGCGACCGGGCGGCGGGCAGGAGGGGACATCCAACCCGGAGACCCAAATGCAAACCCCAGCGTCCCTCCCGCGCCTTCTGTGTGCCCTGTTCGCCTTCATCCTGATCGGAGCGCTGCCCGATGCGGCGAGCGCCCAGTCCGATGCGCCTGACGAGATCATCCAGTTCTCAGGCCCGGGCGGCGAGACGATCGAGGGCGGCGTCTGGCTGCCGGACGGCGCGGGCGATGGCACGCTCCGACCGCTCGTGGTCATCTCGCATGGCAACAGCGGCTGGTACCGCGGGCATTCCGACACGGCCGAGGCCCTGACCCGGGCCGGCTTCGTCGTCGCGGCCCTGACCCATCCCGGAGATAACTTCCGCGACCCGAGCCGGGGGCTTCGGCTGACCGGACGGGCACCGCAACTGAGCGCCCTGATCGACTATATGACAGGGACATGGACCGGGCCGGTGGAGATCGACGACGCGCGGATCGGTGCGTTCGGCTTCTCGGCGGGGGGCTTCACGGTGACCTCGATCATCGGCGGGGTTTCGGACGCCGGTGCGATCCAGGCGCATTGCGCCGCCGAACCCCAGGTGTTCGCCTGCCGGCTGATTGCGATGTTTGGCGGGCTCGATCTGGCGAACTGGCGACCCGAGACCCACGATGCGCGCGTCAAGGCGGCGGTCATCGCCGCGCCGGCGCTCGGCCTGTCGTTCACCGACGCGAGTCTGGCCAGCGTCACCGTCCCTGTGCAGCTGTGGCAAGCCGCCGACGACCAGATCCTGCCGTCGCCCTGGAATGCCGAACCCGTGCGCGACCGGCTGGGCGGGACCGTCGACTATCACCGCGTCGAGAACGCGGGCCACTACGACTTCCTGACCCCCTGCGCGCCGGAGATGAGGGCGGCGATGCCCGAGCTGTGCACGTCGGCGCCCGGCTTCGACCGCGCGGCGTTCAAGGTCGCGTTCAACGTGGAGGTGGTGCGGTTCTTCCGTGAGGCTCTCGGTGAGCCCTAGGGCGTGATCCGGAACGCATAGGAGAAGTCCCTCGACTGGCCCTGAACGCTGACGTTGCGGATCGAGACGTCGTAGGTGACACCCGGCTGGAGGCTCCCGGCGGCGAACTGCAAACTGTTCGGCAGGCCGTAGGCGTTGTTGTCGAAAGACACGCGGCCGACCTCCACCGTGGCGCCGCCTCTCTGGCGCACCAGGACCTCGGCGTCGGAGTAGTCGACCTGTTCGCTCGCCGTCTTGTCGCGGAGATCGACGAGCACGCTGAAAGAGAGCAGGGCACGGGGGTCCCAGAATTGGGACGGATAGTCGCCGAACGGATAGGCGATGAAGCCGCCCTCAACGGGCTCGGGCACCACGCGGTTGCTGCCGATGATCCGCAGCGCGGCGCCGTCCGTGCGCCGGCCGTCGGGCAGGAGGCCGGCGACGCGGCCAAAGCTGATCGTGGCGAGGAAGGGATCCAGCAGCCAGCGCCGGTGTCCGATGCTGCCCGGATTCATGTGGCGGACGTCGGTCATCCAGCCCGTGACCATCTCGTCCATCGAGACGAAGATCAGCCGCTCTGACGCAAGGCCGCCGAAGATGTTGCTCAGCCGCGCGCCCGTGGCGGCGTCCTCGGTAAAGCAGCGCCACCAGCTGCCCGGATAGTGCGACAGACTGCCGTTGGCGGCGAAGACCAGGGCGGCGGCCGTGGCGGTGTCCTCGGTCGCCGGGTCGTAGGTCACCGGGGCGAGACCGTGCAGGGCCCGGACCGCATTGACCCTGGCGGTCAGGGTCGAGATCACCTCGGGCCGCAGACGACCCGGGCGGCACTGGTCGATATCGGGTGCCTCGGCATAGAGGGCGGCGGCGCGGGCGGCGAAGTCAGGGTTGCGATCCTGGGCGACGGCGGGGGCGGCCAGACAGGCGGTCGCCAGCGGCAGGGCGACGAAGAGGCGCATCAGAAGGTCTATTCCCGCCAGGCCTGGAGGATCACGATCCTCGGCTCCAGCATCTGGCCGCGCATGAAGCCTTCGCCCTCGGTCGGGGAGGTGGGCGCCGCGAGGATGGCGCGGACGACCTCCATGCCCTGGACCACGCGGCCGAAGACCGCGAACCCGTCGGGATCGACCGAGAACGAGCGACCGGCGTCATAGGAGAGGGTCGGTCCCACCGAGACGAAGAAGTCGCCCGTGGCGGTGCCCGGCGCATAGCGGGCCATTGAGACCGCGCCGTCGAGATGGCTGAGACCCGTCTGCGTCGTCGGCTCGTGGGCGATGGGCGGCAGGACCCGCTCGGGGTCGTTGTTCACCCCGCCCTGGACCAGGCCCGTGCCGGGGCCGGACTGCATGGCGCGATAGAAGGTGGCGCCGTCGAAACGGCGCTCGTCGACATACTTCAGGAAGTTGGCGGCCGTGATCGGGGCCTTTGCCGTCTCGACCTCGATGACGATGCGGCCGGCCGAGGTCTCCATCTGCACGCGGGGCAGGGCGGGCGCCGGCGCGGCGGCGTCCTGCGCCAGGGTGGGCGTGGCCAGACTGGCGGCGAGGGCGGACAAGAGAAGGGCGCGTCTCAGCATGTCTTTGAGACTAGAAGGGCCATGCGCAGAAGTCGACGCGCCAAGCTACAGACGGCGGCTCTCGAGCCCGAAATACCTGTCGGTCGACGTGCGTCCATCCCGGTCTTCGACGAAGGTCTCAAACCACTGACCAAGTTGCCGATCGGTCCCAAACTTCGCCGTTGCCGCCTTGAATGACCAAGGCTCAACGCCGTGCTTGACGCATAGCTCGTCAAAGGCTGTTCGATAGAGCTGGACGGCTTCGACCAGTGAAGCCGAAGCGACCCCTGCGACAACCCGCCCGGTCAAAAAATCGACGGTTATGGTTCCTTCGGTCGAACGACCGGCTTCGCCAAAGATGTCGATCCCGTAGACGCCGATCATGAAGCCCATTCCGCTGGCGAGTGAGTCCGCCGCGTTGTGGACAATGCTTGTCAGCGCCTTGAATTTCATCCGCCCAGAAGTCTCGCCGCCTGGGGCGCGAAATAGCTGAGGACCCCGGCGCAGCCTGCGCGCTTGAACCCATGCAGGGTCTCGAGGATGGCGCGGTCCTGGTCGAGCCAGCCGTTGGCGATGGAGGCCTGCATCATCGAATACTCGCCCGAGACCTGGTAGGCGAAGGTCGGGATCCTGAAGGTCTCGGAGACGCGCCGGACGATGTCCAGATAGGGCATGCCCGGCTTGACCATGACCATGTCGGCGCCTTCCGAGATGTCCATGGCGACCTCTTTCAGGGCCTCGTCAGAGTTGGCGTAGTCCATCTGATAGGTCTTCTTGTCGCCGATCAGCATCTTCGCCGAGCCCACAGCGTCGCGGTAGGGACCGTAGAAGGCCGAGGCGAACTTGGCCGCGTAGGACAGGATCAGGGTGTCGTGGAAGCCGTTGGCTTCCAGCGCCTCACGGATGGCCTGGACCCGGCCATCCATCATATCCGAAGGCGCGACGACGTCGGCGCCGGCGTGGGCCTGGATGAAGGCCTGTTCGGCGAGACGCTCCAGCGAAGCGTCGTTGACGATCCGGCCGTCCTCGACGACGCCGTCGTGGCCGTGGTCGGTGTAGCAGTCGAGCGCCACGTCGCACATGACGCCGATCTCGGGCGCGGCGTCCTTGATGGCCTTGATACAGTCGGGGATCAGGCCGTCGGGATCGGTCGCGCCGCTGCCGATCGCGTCCTTGGTCGCCGCGTCGACATTGGGGAAGAGGGCGACCATCGGGATGCCGAGGTCGCGGGCCTCTATCGCCGCCGCCGCTGCGGCTTTGGGCGACAGGCGGAAGACGCCGGGCATGGAGGGCACCGGGACGCGGTCCTCGGCGCCGTCGTGGACGATCAGGGGCCAGATCAGGTCGGACGGCGTCAGGGTCGTCTCGGCCACGAGGCGGCGCACCCAGGGCTGGCTGCGCAGGCGGCGGGGACGGGCCATGGGGAAGGCGGCGGGCAGGAAGGGGAGGGTCATGGGCGCTGCTTACCTTCCTTCTCCCATTGCGAGAAGGATGCGGATAGAAGCCCAAAGAAAACGATCGTTCGGGAGACACCATGGATTTCGCCCTCACCGAGGACCAGCGCGCCATTCAGGACGCGGCGCGCGCCTTCGCCGATGCGGAGCTGGCACCCCATTCGGCCGAGTGGGACGAGACCAAACATTTCCCGGTCGATGTGATGCGCCGGGCGGCGGAGACCGGGTTCGCGGCGATCTATGCCTCGGAAGACCACGGCGGGATGGCGCTCGGACGGGTCGAGGCGGCGGTGATCTTCGAGGAGCTGGCGCGGGGCGACGTGTCGACGGCGGCCTTTATCTCGATCCACAATATGGCGACCTGGATGATCGACCGGTTCGGGTCGGAGGATCTGCGGGCGCGCTATGGACCGCGTCTGGCGACGATGGAGCTGATCGCGAGTTACTGCCTGACCGAGCCTGGCTCGGGGTCGGATGCGGCCGGCATGCGAACGAGCGCGACGCGGGACGGCGACGACTATGTGTTGAACGGCTCCAAGGCCTTCATCTCCGGTGCGGGGACATCCGATCTCTATGTCGTGATGGCGCGGACGGGCGAGCCGGGGCCGAAGGGGATCAGCGCCTTCGTGGTCGAGAAAGGGACGCCGGGGCTCAGCTTCGGGGCGCAGGAGAAGAAGATGGGCTGGAACTCCCAGCCCACGGCCATCGTCCAGTTCGACGACTGTCGCGTGTCGGCGACCAACCTGCTGGGCCAGGAGGGCGACGGCTTCCGCTATGCGATGATGGGGCTGGACGGCGGACGGCTGAACATCGCGGCCTGTTCGCTGGGCGGGGCGCGGCTGGCGCTGGAGACGGCCCAGGCCTACGTCGCGACACGCAAGCAGTTCGGCAAGGCCCTGGCCGAGTTCCAGAACACCCAGTTCAAACTGGCCGATATGGCGACCGCGCTGGAGGCCGCGCGGCTGATGGTGCTGCGCGGGGCCTGGGCGCTGGACACCAACCATCCCGAGAAGACCAAATGGTGCGCCATGGCCAAGCGGATGGCCACCGACGCCTGTTTCGAGATCGCCGACGAGGCCCTGCAGCTTCACGGCGGCTACGGCTATCTGAAGGACTATCCGCTGGAGCGGATCGTGCGGGACCTGCGGGTGCACCGCATCCTGGAAGGCACGAACGAGATCATGCGGGTGATCACCGCGCGCGAAATGATGCGGCAATGAGCGAAGCGGAAGTTCTGACCCGGATCGAGGGATCGGTCGGGCGCATCACCCTGAACCGGCCCAAGGCGCTGCATGCGCTGAACCTGGGCATGTGCGAGATCATGACGGCGGCGCTGCTGGCGTGGCGGGATGACGGTCAGGTGACCTCGGTGCTGATCGACCATGCGGGCGAGCGCGGGTTCTGCGCCGGGGGTGACATCCGGATGATCGCGGAGAGCGGGGCGACCGATGCGGTGGAGGCCAGGGCCTTCTTCCATGCGGAGTATCGACTGAACCATCTGATGTTCGAATACCCCAAGCCGATCACGGTGATCGTGGACGGGATCGTCATGGGCGGCGGGGTCGGAATTTCCGAGCCGGCCGACGTGCGGATCGCGACCGAGCGGACGACCTACGCCATGCCGGAGACGGGGATCGGCCTGTTCCCGGACGTCGGCGGGGGCTGGTTCCTGCCGAGGCTGCCGGGCGAGACCGGGACCTGGCTGGCGTTGACCGGGGCGCGGCTGAAGGCGGCGGATACGGTGGCCCTGGGGATCCATACCCATTTCGTGGCGTCCGAGGGCGTGGAAGCACTGAAGGCGGAGCTGTTGGCCCAAGGGGCTGACGCGGTTGCGGGTCACGCGACGGAGGCCGGGCCCGCGCCGCTGGCGCCGTATCGCGACGCCGTCGACCGGTTGTTCGCCTTCGACACGGTGGAGGCCATCTTCGCCGCGCTCGAGGCCGACGGGTCTGACTGGGCCCTGGCGCAGCTGGCGACGCTGAAGACCAAGTCGCCGCAGTCGCTGAAGGTCACCTTGCGCCAGCTGAAGGCGGGCCGGGCGATGACCGATTTTGCCGAGGTGATGGCGATGGAGTACCGGCTGGGCGGGCGTGTGGTGCGGACCCACGACTTCCAGGAGGGGGTGCGCGCGGTCATCGTCGACAAGGACAATGCGCCGAAATGGTCGCCGGCGACGCTGGAGGGGGTGACCGAGGCCCACCTCGACGCCCTGTTCGCGCCCCTGCCCGCCGACGAGGAATGGGCACCGCTGGACTGATGGCCTGCATCCTGTGACGCTTTCGTGCGTATGTTGGCTCAACCGCTGTTCGAGGATCGTCCCATGCTGAAATCGTCGCTGTTGATCGTGGCTTCCACGATCGCCCTGTCCGCCTGCGCGCCGATGATGTCGGGGGAGACGCCGGCCGATCCGGCGGAGCGTGCCTCGGCGGTCGTCAATGACTACGCCCTGGCCATCGCCGATCCCCTGAGGCCCGCCGGCGAGGTCGCTCGCGATCCCCTGAGGAAGCCGGCCGAGATGCTGGCCTTTGCACAGATCGACGGCGGCGAACGGATCGCCGACGTGCGACCGGAGGAGGGCTATTTCAGCCGCCTGTTCGCCCGCGCCGTGGGTCCCGAAGGCCGGGTCTATGCCTATGTGCCGAACCAGACCGCGGCGCGCGAGAACGCCTTCGGCGACACCCTGGCGACCGACTATCCAAATGTGACCCGGCTGACCGGGGCGCTGGAGGAGTTCGCCATCCCCGAGCCGCTGGACGTGGTCTTCATGGGCCAGGAATACCATGACTTCGTCATCGACCGGTTCAACGTCGATGTGGCGGCGATGAATGCGGCGGTGTTCCGGGCGCTGAAGCCCGGCGGCCTCTATGTCATCCTGGATCATCAGGCGGCGGCGGGGGCGGGGACCTCGGTCGTCGGCACCCTGCACCGGATCGAGGGCTCGGCGCTGAGGGCGCAGGTCGAGGCCGCCGGCTTCATCTTCGACGGGGAGACCAATGCCGTGCGGAACCCGGAGGACGACCACAGCCTGTCGGTCTTCGACGAGGCGATCCGCGGACGTTCCGACCAGTTCGTCTACCGGTTCCGCAAGCCCGGCTGACGGCGTTCGCCCGACGCGCTAGACTGGCCTCGCGCCATCAGAGCGCACGGGAGAGAAGCATGCGCCGTTCCTTGATCCTGGCCGTTTCGGCCGCCGTCGTGATCGCCGCCGGAGGGTTCGCGCCCGCGCCACAGGATGCCGGCGCCTACGCCGCCGTTCTGGCGGGGTCCGATCGTCCCGAGGCCGACACGGCCCGGGACGCCGCGCGCAAGACCGCCGAGACCCTGGCCTTCGCCGAGGTTTCGCCGGGCGAGACGATCGGCGACATGATCATCGGAGGCGGCTATTTCACCCGCGTCTTCGCCAGCGTGGTGGGCGATGAGGGCCAGGTCATCGCCTGGCAACCGGCAGAGTTCATCGCCTTCCAGGCCAGCTATGGCGAGGCGCTTGCGGCGGCCGATGCCCTGGACAATGTCACCGGAATCCGTTCGCCCATCGGCGCGCCCGAGTTTCCGGCCGGGATGGACCTGATCTTCACGGCCCAGAACTATCACGACCTGCACCTGCAGCCCTTCCCGGAGGATACGGCGGCGAAGGTCAATGCGGCGGTCTTTGCTGCGCTGAAGCCGGGCGGCCTCTATGTGATCATCGACCATGCCGCGACCGCCGGCGCGGGCATCGGCGTGGCGAACACCCTGCACCGGATCGACATCGCCGACGTCAAGCGTGAGGTCGAGGCGGCGGGCTTCGTGCTGGACGGCGAGAGCGGCATCCTGCTGAACGCCGAAGACCCTCTGACGGCCAACGTTTTCGATCCGTCGATCCGGGGGCGCACGAGCCAGTTCATGCTGCGCTTCCGCAAACCGGCCTGACGGTCTAACCCGGAAGAAAATCGCTTCCGGGAGAGACTCAGCCATGACCAGGATCGCCTTCATTGGCCTCGGCAATATGGGCGGTGGCATGGCCGCCAACCAGGCGAAGGCCGGCCATGCGGTCGCCGCCTTCGACCTGTCGGCCGCGGCCCTGGACCGGGCTAAGGGCGCGGGCTGCACCCCGGTCGCCTCGGTGGCCGAGGCCGTGCGCGACGCGGAGGTGGTCATCACCATGCTGCCGGCCGGGCCGCATGTGCTGAAGGTCTATTCGGAGCAGATCATAGGCGTGGCGCCGTCCTCGGCCCTGCTGCTCGACTGTTCGACCATCGATGTGGACACGGCGCGGAAGGTCGCGGACCTCGCGAAGGCGGCGGGCTACGCCTTCGCCGACGCCCCGGTGTCGGGCGGGACGATGGCGGCGGACGCCGGGACCCTGGCCTTCATGGTCGGCTGCGACGAGGCGGACTTCGCCCGGATCGAGGCGGCGCTGGAACCCATGAGCCGGGCGACCTTCCGCGCCGGCGACCATGGGGCCGGGCAGGCGGCCAAGATCTGTAACAACATGATCCTCGGCATCACCATGCTGGGCACCTGCGAGGCGATCGCCCTGGCCGAGAAGCTGGGGCTGGACCCGGTGAAGTTCTTCGACATCGCGGCCAAGTCGTCGGGCCAGAGCTGGTCGGTCACGACCTACTATCCGTGGCCCGGCCCGGTGCCGACCGCGCCGTCCAACCGCAACTATGACGGCGGCTTCGCCACGGCGATGATGCTGAAGGATCTGAAGCTGGCCCAGGATGCGGCGGCCAAGGCGGGTGCCTCGACGCCGCTGGGAGCCCAGTCCGAGGCCCTGTTCCAGCTGTTCGACCGCCTCGGTTACGGCGGCAGGGACTTCTCGGGCATCCTGCAGATGCTGCGCGGAAAGCTGGACGAATTGCCCAGGTCTTGATCCATCGCAAAGCGGCGCATGTCTGTTCCCGCGATGATCGCGCATGCGCACGAACGAAACTGAGAACCGTTATCAATTAGAAGGTTGCGACTATTTTGCAGCCGCTGGCGATAGACTTTCCCGGACCCGGAGCGCAAATACCGGCCGATCCAGAGAGACCATGCGAGTATCAGGGTTGTTCGACTACACCGCCGCATTCAAGTCCGCCGTCGACCAGGTGAAGGATGAGGGACGTTATCGCGTCTTCGCCGACCTGAAGCGGGTGCGCGGTCAATTCCCGAAGGCGGTGCGTCGTCGTGAGGACGGATCCGAGCAGGACGTCATCATCTGGTGTTCGAACGACTATCTCGGCATGGGCCAGCATCCGGTCGTGCTCGAGGCCATGCAGGCCGAGCTCGACGCCGTGGGCGCCGGCGCCGGGGGCACGCGCAACATTTCGGGCACCACGCGGTCGGCGGTCGATCTGGAGGCCGAACTGGCGTCCTGGCACCAGAAGGAAGCCTCACTGCTGTTCACCTCGGGCTATGTGGCCAATGAGGCGACACTGACGACGCTGCAGCGCATCCTGCCGGGCCTGATCATCTTCTCCGACAGCCTGAACCACGCCTCCATGATCGCCGGCATCCGCAACGGCGGCTGCGAGCGTCACGTCTTCCTGCACAACGACCTGACGCATCTGGAAGAGCTGCTG
The DNA here is from genome assembly GCF_027484365.1 of Brevundimonas sp. Classification (GTDB taxonomy): domain Bacteria; phylum Pseudomonadota; class Alphaproteobacteria; order Caulobacterales; family Caulobacteraceae; genus Brevundimonas. The sequence continues at coordinate 22,538 of NZ_JAIXTC010000024.1, forward strand.
GCCGCAGCCCCAGCCGATGCGCCCAAGCTGATCGCGTTCGAGAGCGTCTATTCCATGGACGGCGACATCGCCGACCTGGCCGGAACGATCGCCCTGGCGAAGAAGTACAACGCCCTGACCTATCTCGACGAGGTCCATGCCGTGGGCCTGTACGGCGCGACCGGCGCCGGCGTGGCCGAGCGTGACGGGGTTCTGGACGGCATCGACATCGTCGAATGCACCCTCGGCAAGGCCATCGGCGTCATGGGCGGGTATATCGCCGCCGATGCGGTGATCGTGGACGCGGTCCGCAGCTGGGCCTCGGGCTTCATCTTCACGACCTCGCTGCCGCCGGCCCTGACCGCCGGCGCCCTGGCCTCGGTGCGTCACCTGAAGACCCATCCGGAACTGCGCGACGCCCATCAGGAGCGGGCCCAGACCCTGAAGGACCGTTTCGCGGCCGCCGGCATCCCGGTGATGCCCAGCGAAAGCCATATCGTCCCGGTCTTCGTGGGCGATCCCGTCCACACCAAGATGATCTCGGACATGCTGCTGGAAGAGTTCGGCGTCTACGTCCAGCCGATCAACTATCCGACCGTGCCCAAGGGCACCGAGCGCCTCCGCTTCACCCCCTCGCCGAACCACGACGACGGGATGATGGATGCCCTGGTCAGCGCGATGGATCGGCTGTGGACCCACTGCCGCATCGCCCGGATGCCGGTCGCCGCCTGATGAGCGAAGGTCTCGGCGAGGTCATCGTCGAGGCGATCCGCAACGGGACCTATCTGAAGATCACGGCCATCCATGTGGCGACGGGGCAGGAGGCCACGGCGGTCGGGCCTGCGCACGAACCCAAGGCGGTCGAGCGTCTCGCCATTGCCAAGCTGAAGCGGCTTCTCGACGCGTCCTGACACAAGATGTTGTGGTCGGCGGGCGCGGGGACTAGACAGTCCGCCTCCCATTCCGTCAGCCCGGACCTGCCCGTGACCGCTCCCTTCATCCACGACGCCTATTTCTCCAAGGGTCTGGCCGAGGCCGATCCGGACGTGTTCGGCGCGATCCGGAGCGAACTGCATCGCCAGCAGGAGCAGATCGAGCTGATCGCCTCCGAAAACATCGTCTCGAAGGCGGTGCTCGAGGCCCAGGGCTCGGTCCTGACCAACAAATACGCCGAGGGTTACCCTGGACGCCGCTACTACGGCGGCTGCGAATACGTCGACATCACCGAGGACCTGGCGCGCGAACGGGCCAAGGCACTGTTCGGCGCGGCCTTCGCCAACGTCCAGCCGCACTCGGGAGCCCAGGCCAACCAGGCGGTCTTCTTCGCCCTGCTGCAGCCCGGCGACACCTTCCTGGGGATGGATCTGGCCGCCGGCGGTCACCTGACCCACGGCTCGCCGGCCAACCAGTCGGGCAAGTGGTTCCGGCCCGTCACCTACAAGGTGACCGAGGACACCCATCTGATCGACTATGACCACGTCGCCGAGATGGCGCTCAAGGAACGGCCGAAACTGATCGTGGCCGGCGCCTCGGCCTACAGCCGTCATATCGACTTCGCCCGCTTCCGCGAGATCGCCGACAGCGTCGGGGCCTATCTGATGGTCGACATGGCCCACTATGCGGGTCTGGTGGCCGGTGGCGCCTATCCGAACCCGGTGCCGCACGCCCATGTGGTGACCACCACGACCCACAAGACCCTGCGCGGACCGCGCGGCGGGCTGATCCTTTCGAACGACGTCGAGCTGGGCAAAAAGATTAATTCGGCCGTCTTCCCGGGCCTGCAGGGCGGGCCGCTGGAACATGTCATCGCCGCCAAGGCCGTGGCCTTCGGCGAGGCGCTGAAGCCCGAGTTCAAACTCTATGCGAAACAGGTCGTGCTGAACGCCCAGGCCCTGGCCGGGGTGCTGGTCGAGCGCGGCCTGGCCATCGTCTCGGGCGGCACCGACAGCCACCTGATGCTGGTCGATCTGCGGCCCAAGGGCGTGACAGGCAAGGCGACCGAGCTGCAACTCGAACATGCCCTGATGACCTGCAACAAGAACGGCGTGCCGTTCGACACCGCGCCGTTCACGGTCACCTCGGGCGTTCGCCTGGGCACGCCGGCGGGCACGACCCGCGGGTTCGGCGAGGACGAGTTCAGGCAGATCGGCCACTGGATCGCTGACGTCGTCTCCTCGATGAACGGCGGCGACGAGGCCGATCCGGCCGTGGTCGCCGAGGTCGCCGGACAGGTGCGGGCCCTGACCTCTCGCTTCCCGATCTACGGATAGGTCGCCGAAATGAAGTGCCCCTTCTGCGGCAATATGGACAGCCAGGTGAAGGACAGCCGCCCGTCCGACGACGGCGCGGCCATCCGTCGCCGCCGGTCCTGTCCCAACTGCAACGGGCGCTTCACGACCTTCGAGCGAGTGCAGCTGCGCGAACTGGTGATCCTGAAGCGTAACGGGCGGCGCACGCCGTTCGACCGCGACAAGCTGGAGCGTTCACTGGCGATCGCCCTGCGGAAACGGCCGATCCAGCCCGAACAGGTCGAACAGCTGGTCAGCCGGATCGTGCGCCAGCTGGAGAGCCTGGGAGAGACCGAGATCCCGTCCAGCGTCGTCGGCGACTTCATCATGAAGGGGCTGAAGGGCGTCGATGAGGTCGCCTATGTCCGCTACGCCTCCGTCTACAAGGACTTCCGGGCGACCGGCGATTTCGCCCGCTTCCTCGGCGACGAGGGGCTGGACGACGATCAGGGTTCGTCGAGGAGCTGATGAGACCGCGGATCACCTGGAAGGTCGCCACGTCGCTGGACGGGCGGATCGGAACCTCGACCGGCGAAAGCCAGTGGATCACGGGCGCACAGGCGCGCGAGCAGGGTCACCGGCTCCGCGCAGCCCATGATGCTGTCCTGGTGGGGGTGGAGACGGTTCTCGCCGACGATCCCCGCCTGACCGTGCGTCTGCCCGAGGGCGAGACGGGCACCGACCCGCTGCGGGTGGTGCTCGACAGCCGGTTGCGGACGCCGTCGTTCGCCCGGCTGGCCCGGGCCGGCACCCTGATCCTGACGACACGGGACCCGATCGCGGTCGGCGAGGCGGAGGTCCTGAAGGTCAAGGGCGATGCCCAGGGCCGCCCGACCGTCGACGCCGTGCTGGAAACCCTGTGGGCACGCGGGGTGAAATCCCTGATGATCGAGGGCGGCGGACGGGTCGCGGCCTGTTTCGTGACAACCGGTGTGGTCGACGCCATCGAGTGGTTCCGGGCCCCGATCCTGCTGGGCGGTGACGGCCGTCCGGGCGTCGCGGCCCTGGCACTGGCCCGTCTGGCGCATGCGCCGAAGTACCGGCGCCTTGCGGCGGAGCCCATGGGTGACGACCTGTGGGAACGTTACGAGAAGGCTTGAAGCGTTGTTCACCGGAATTATCACTGACATCGGCCGGGTGCGCTCGGTCGCGCAAACGGCGCGCGACCGCCGCTACGAGGTCGAGACGGCCTGGGATGTCTCGGGCATCGACCTGGGCGCCTCCATCAGCCATGCGGGCGTCTGCCTGACCGTGGTGGAGAAGGCCGACGACTGGTTCGCCGTCGAGGTGTCGGGCGAGACCCTGGACAAGACGACCCTCGGCGGCTGGACCGCAGGCACGCCGGTCAATCTGGAGCGGGCGACGAAGGTCGGCGACGAACTGGGCGGCCATATCGTCTCTGGACACGTCGACGGGCTGGGCACGGTCGTGGAGATCACCCCGGAGGGCGGATCGCACCGGATCGTCATCGAGGCCCCGGCACCCCTGCACCGGTTCATCGCCGCCAAGGGCTCGATCACCGTGGACGGCGTGTCCCTGACGGTAAACAGCGTGGACGGCCGCCGCTTCGGCCTGAACATCATTCCCCACACCTGGCAGGCGACGACGCTCGGCACCCTCGCGGTCGGAAGTGCGGTCAATCTGGAAATCGACATGCTGGCGCGATACCTCGCGCGGTGGCAGGAGACGGCGTGATGACCAACACCATCGTCCTGGCCCGCGACATGTTCGACAGTCCGATCAGCCCGATCGAGGATATCCTGGAGGATGCCCGCAACGGCCGCCCCTATATCCTGGTCGACGCCGAGGACCGGGAGAACGAGGGCGACATCATCATCCCGGCCCAGTTCGCCACGCCGGACCAGATCAACTTCATGATCCGTCAGGCGAGGGGACTGGTCTGCCTGGCCCTGACCGCGGACCGCGCCTCGCAGCTGCGCCTTCCGCCGATGGCCGCCGACAACCGCGAGAGCATGAAGACCGCCTTCACCGTCTCGATCGAGGCGAAGGACGGCGTGACGACCGGCATCTCCGCCGCCGACCGGGCACGCACCATCCAGGTCGCGACCGATCCGTCGAAGGGCATGGACGATCTCGTCTCGCCCGGCCACATCTTCCCGCTGGTGGCGCGCGACGGCGGCGTCCTGGTCCGTGCGGGCCATACGGAGGCGGCCGTCGACATCAGCCGCATGGCAGGGCTGAACCCCTCGGGCGTGATCTGCGAGATCATCAAGGACGACGGCGAGATGGCCCGTCTGCCGGACCTGATCGGGTTCGCCCAGCTGCACGGGCTCAAGATCGGCACCATCGCCGACCTGATCGCCTATCGCCGCCGCACCGAGCGGTTCGTCGAGCGGATCATGGACCAGCCGTTCGAGAGCGTGCACGGCGGCCCGTTCCGTCTGATGCTCTACAGGAACACCATCGAGGGTGCCGAGCACGTCGCCCTGGTTCACGGCCGCATCGAGCCGGACAAGCCGACCCTGGTTCGGATGCACCAGGTGGACTTCGCCGCCGACCTTCTGGGTCATGTCGAAGAAAGGCAGAGCTATATCCCGGCCGCCCTGAAGACGATCACCGGCCATGACGGACCGGGCGTCGTCGTCTTCCTGCGCGATCCGACGCTGCAGGGCCTGGCCGAGCGGCTGGCGGGCGTCGACAAGCCGGCGGCGGTCGACCGCTCCTTGAGAAACTACGGCGTGGGCGCGCAGATCCTGCTGGATCTGGGTGTCCGGGACATGATCGTCATGAGCTCCACGCGCCCCGAACCCGCCGCCATCGAGGGCTACGGCCTGCGGATCGTCGGCTGGCGCGACATGCACGGAGAAGACCAATCCTGAAGGATCCCCCCCGCGTTCTCATCGTCGAGGCGCGCTTCTACGACGAACTGGCCGACGCGCTGCTGGAAGGCGCGAAGGACGCACTGCGCGCGCAGGGCGTCGATTTCGACGTCGTGACAGTGCCCGGCGCTCTCGAGATTCCGCCGACCATCGCCCTGGCCGAGGAGGCCGGCAAGTACCCGACCGCGCCGCGCTACGACGGCTATGTCGCGCTGGGCTGCGTGATCCGGGGCGAGACCTATCATTTCGAGATCGTGTCCGATCAATCCGCCTCGGGGATCATGCTGCTGGGCATCCGCGGGACGATCATCGGCAACGGCATCCTGACCGTCGAGGACGAGGACCAGGCCTGGGCCCGGGCGCGTCTGTCCGAGGGCGACAAGGGCGGCGGGGCCGCGCGGGCCTGCATGGACCTCATTGCACTGAAGAAGCGTCTGCGCGTAGGGCTCGGGGAATGACCGAACCCAACTCCATCCAGGCCGTTCTCGCCCAGCTCGCCGAGAACGAACGCGCCCAGGCCGAACCGCATCTGACCAGCCGCCAGCGCCGCGCGCGCACCGTGGCCCGTCTGGCCGCGGTCCAGGCGCTGTACCAGATGGAGCTGGCCGGGGAGGGGGTCGAGACCGTCATCACCGAATTCTCGAACCATCGCTTCGACGCCGATATCGAGGGCGAACCCCTGGCGGAGGCCGATGAGGCCTATTTCGCCGACGTTGTGCGCGGCGTGATCGCCGACCAGAAGGACATCGACACGGCCGTCAAGGCCCGGCTGGCGTCGAACTGGCGGATGGAGCGTCTGGACGCCACCCTGCGGGCCCTGCTGCGTTGCGGGGCCTGGGAACTGACCCACAAGGTCGACGTGCCCAGAGAGATCATCATCGACGAATATGTCGAGCTGGCGAAGGCCTTCTTCGACGAGGCCGAGGCCAAGTTCGTCAACGCCGCCCTCGATGGTGTCGCCCGCGACGTTCGCCCGAAGGCCTAGGCATGGCCGCGCTCGACGCCGCCGGCGAATTCGAGACCATCCGCAAACTCTTCGCCCCACTGGCCCATCCGGACCACGCCCGGGGACTGACCGACGACGTGGCGGTGATGCCGACACGGCCGGGAGCCGATCTGGTCCTGACCAAGGACGCAATCGTCGAAGGCGTGCATTTCCTGGCCGACGACCCGCTGGATACGGTCGCCCAGAAGCTGTTGCGCGTAAATCTGTCGGACCTGGCGGCCAAGGGCGCTGAACCGTTCGGCTATCTGCTGGCCTGCCACTGGTCACCGCGCTGCGGCTGGCCGGAGCGTGAGGCGTTCGCGGCCGGGCTGGCGGCGGACCAGACGGTCTTTGGCATCCACCTGCTGGGGGGGGACACGGTGCTGACCCCCGGACCTGCATCCTTCTCCGCGACAATGCTGGGCTGGGCGCCGAAGGGCGGATCGGTCACCCGCGGCGGGGCGAGGCCGGGCCACGGCATCTATGTCACCGGGATGATCGGCGACGGCTGGCTGGGGCTTCAGGCGGCTCGTAGCCGGCTGTCGCTGGAAAAGGAGCGGCTCGAAGCGCTTGCGGAACACTACCGACGGCCCACGCCGCGGCTGGCCTTCGGTCAGGCTGTGCAGGGGCTGGCGACAGCCATCATGGACGTCTCGGACGGGCTGATCGCCGACATCGCCCATATCGCGGCAGCCAGCGGCGTGGCGGCCTCGGTCCAGCTGGAGCTGCTGCCACGGTCGGCGGCGGCGACAGCGTGGTTCGACACCCGGATCGATCCGGAAGCGGCGCTGGTGAGCCTCGCGACCGGCGGTGACGACTATGAGCTGCTGTTGACGGCCCATCCGTCGGACGAGGCGGCGCTGAAACGGGAGGCGGATCGCCAGCACCTGCGCCTGACCCGCGTCGGGACAATCTCGAAAGGCCGGGGCGTGACGGCGACCTATCTCGGCAGGCCGGTCGAGATCGACAAGCCCGGCTGGACCCACGACTGAAACGGAATCTCAATCGCTTTGCCCGATAAGGGCCCTATGCGCCGCAGAGATCTCATCGCCCTCGGAACCCTGGCCCTGGCCGGAACCGCCGCCACAGCCGCTTCCGCCTCGGAGGCCCCGGCGAGCGCCGCCGGACAGACGCTCAACATCGCCGGGGTCGGCCTGCCGATCATCGCGGGCGGCCGGATTCGCAACTATGTGTTCGTGACCATCAGCCTGACGCTTGGCGCCCATGCCACGCCGGAACAGATGCGCGCCAAGGAGCCGTATTTCCGCGACGCCCTGGTCCGCGCGGCGCATCGGACGCCGTTCGTCCTGGCCGATGACTGGACGCAGGTCGACGCCCCGGCCGTCTGCGCCATGCTGATGCGGGTCGCCCCGTCGATCTCGGGAGCCGGCTCCATCGCCAGCGCCCAGGTCGCGCTCCAGGCCCCGCGTCGGCGCACAGGCGTCCGGGCCTCCTAGGGCGCTACCGCCCGCCGCCCGGCGGCTCACGGCCTGAACGCAGGCCGCGATTTCGGCCGTCCCTCTCCAAAAAAACGCCGGTTGCGTCCATCGGGCGCAGTTGGCAAGGTTCCGCCGCAATTCCCGCGGGACGCGCTACTGCGTCCAGACTGCGCACGGGGGGACCGGAAGGCGGACAGAGGCGAATAACGCCCGCCGCGCCAAGGGTCCGCGCGCCTAATGCTTTAGGTATGGAAACGCCAATATGACCAATGTTCTGTGGCTAGTGATAGCCGCCGGCGCCCTGGGGGTCCTTTACGGACTCGTCCAGACCGCCAGTCTGATGAAGGCCGAAACCGGCAACGACAAGATGCGAGAGATCGCAGCGGCCATTCAGGAAGGCGCCTCCGCCTATCTGAAACGCCAGTACACCACGATCGGCATGGTCGGGGTGGTCATCCTGATCGCCGCCTGGCTGCTGATCGGACAATACGCCGCCATCGGCTTCGTGATCGGCGCGGTCCTGTCGGGCCTCGCCGGGTTCGCGGGCATGCTGATCTCGGTTCGCGCCAATGTGCGCACGGCGCATGCAGCGTCGCAGAGCCTGTCCAGGGGACTGGACCTCGCCTTCCGCTCGGGCGCCATCACCGGCATGTTTGTGGCGGGCGGAGCCCTTCTGGGCGTCGCCGGCTACTTCGGCGTGCTGACCGAGGTCCTGGGTCTGGAACCGACCGGTCGCGAGGTCATCGACGGCCTGGTCGCCCTGGGCTTCGGCGCCTCGCTGATCTCCATCTTCGCGCGTCTGGGCGGCGGCATCTTCACCAAGGGCGCCGACGTCGGCGGCGACATGGTGGGCAAGGTCGAGGCCGGCATCCCCGAGGATGACCCCCGCAACGCCGCGACCATCGCCGACAACGTCGGCGACAATGTCGGCGACTGCGCCGGCATGGCCGCGGACCTGTTCGAGACCTATGCGGTGACCACGGTCGCCACCATGGTGCTGGCGGCCATCTTCTTCCGCGACCAGCCCTACGTCGACGTGATGATGCTGTTGCCCCTGGCCATCTGCGGCATCTGCATCGTGACCTCGATCGTCGGGTCGTTCTTCGTGCGTCTCGGCAAGTCCAACAACATCATGGGCGCCCTGTACCAGGGCCTGATCGTCACCGGTGTCCTGTCGGTCGGCGCGGTCTACTGGGTCATCACGACCCTGGTCACGGGACCGGTCGTCACGACCAGCGGCCTGCAGATCGAGCCGATGGCCTTGTTCTGGTCCGGCCTCATCGGCCTGGCCGTCACCGCCGCCATCGTGGTGATCACCGAATACTATACCGGCTCCAACTTCCGTCCCGTGCGCTCGGTCGCCAACGCCTCGGTCTCGGGCCACGGCACCAATGTGATCCAGGGTCTGGCGGTGTCGCTGGAGTCCACCGCGCTTCCGGCGCTGGTGATCATCGTCGGCATCATCGCCAGCTTCCAGCTGGCGGGCCTGTTCGGCATCGCCATCGCCACCACGACCATGCTGGGCGTGGCCGGGATGATCGTGGCGCTCGACGCCTTCGGTCCGGTGACCGACAACGCCGGCGGCATCGCCGAAATGGCGGGTCTGCCGGCGGACGTGCGTCACGTCACCGACGCCCTCGACGCCGTGGGCAACACCACCAAGGCCGTGACCAAGGGCTATGCGATCGGTTCGGCGGGCCTCGGCGCCCTGGTGCTGTTCGCGGCCTACACCTCGGACCTGCAATATTTCGCCGCCAACCCGGCGGAGTATCCGTTCTTCGCCAACATGGGCGTGGTCGCCTTCGACCTGACCAATCCCTATGTCGTCGTCGGTCTGCTGTTCGGGGGGCTGCTGCCCTTCCTGTTCGGCGGCATGTCGATGATGGCCGTGGGCCGCGCGGCCGAATCGGTCGTGGAAGAGGTCCGTCGCCAGTTCCGCGAGAACCCCGGCATCATGACCTATCAGGTCAAGCCGGAGTACGGCCGGGCCGTCGACATCCTGACCAAGGCGGCGATCCGCGAGATGATCGTGCCGTCGCTGTTGCCAGTGTTGTCGCCGATCGTCCTGTTCACGGCGATCCTGTTCATCTCGGACAAGGCCAACGCCTTCGCCTCGCTGGGCGCCATGCTGATGGGCGTCATCGTGACCGGCCTGTTCGTCGCCATCTCGATGACCTCGGGCGGCGGTGCCTGGGACAACGCCAAGAAGGTGATCGAAGAGGGCTTCACCGACAAGAACGGCGTCGTCCACGGCAAGGGCTCCGAGGCCCACAAGGCTGCGGTGACCGGCGATACGGTCGGCGATCCCTACAAGGACACGTCCGGTCCGGCCGTGAATCCGATGATCAAGATCACCAACATCGTGGCCCTGCTGCTGCTGGCGGTGCTGGCGAGCGGGAACATCGGTTAACGTTCACGCAGGTTGAATAACGTTGAAGCGCCCCGGCGGTCATCCGTCGGGGCGCATTTCTTTGAGGAAAGACATGGCGTTTCGGGTCACCAAGGTTGGGGACGATTTGTATGAGGCGGTGTGCTCACCACCCCATGGCCAAACATGGCTGCATCCGAAAGGCCGAGTTTGGCGTACGCGCCAGCCCTTGACCCTGAACCAACTGGTCAAAGCAGGTCGCCGTCTCAGAATTCACGTCCAAGACTTTTGGGACGCCGTTGTCGAGGCGGACCCGTCCGTCGCTGAAGGAATCCGTTAGTCCGGACGACGTTGACCCGGGACGTCCTCGTCCGTGCGGGGCAGCTGGCCGCGGCCGACGTTGCCGAGCAGCTGTTCGAGGACGGTCAGCTCACGGCCGCGGGTCGGGGTCTCGCGACGCTCCATGGCGATCTGCTGGCCGTCTTCTAGGTTCAGGTTGCGGACCTCGGTCACCTTGTCGTCGGTCTCGCTGAAGGTGATGGCGGTGACGCTGCGCTGGGACACCTGGGGACGGTTGTAGGTGTACCGCTCGGTCGTCTGGGAGATGTAGTACCAGATGTTGTCCTCGAAGGTCGAAACCGCCGAGGGCGAACCGAGCTGGGCCAGGACGGTCGACTTGGTGTCGGTGCCCGTCACGATATCCTTCGGATTGACATCGACGACCTGGAAGCCGTGGTTGCCCACGATCGGTGCGCAGGCGGCCGCCAGGGGCGCGAGGACGGCCAGGACGGCGAGACGAACGACGATCTTATTCATGGAGACGGGCGCCTGGAACGAAACAAGGTCTTTGACCTAACCGGACCTGACGCCTAGTTCAACGGCGCGGCGGAAAAGGGGCCGTCTACCTGATGCTGAAGAACCTGTTCAGAACCCGATCCGCCGAGAGCATGGGCCTGCCGTTGTACACGGCGGCCGTCGAACAGGCGCGCGATCCGCGATTCTACACCGGGCTGGGCGTGAACGACGAGATCGACGCCCGGTTCGAACTCTACACCCTGCATGTGCTGCTGCTGATTCTGCGCCTTCGAGACGAGACGGGCGTCGAGGCGGAACGGGGCGCCGAGGCCGCGCAGAACCTTTTCGATGTCTATGTCTCCGCCCTGGACAACGCCCTGCGGGAGTTGGGCGTGAATGATGTGACCATGGCCAAGAAGATGCGGCGGCTGGGCGAGGCCCTGTACGGCCGGATGACGGCCTATGAGACGGCGCTGCGGGCCGGCGACGCGTCCGAACTGTCCGAAGGCCTGGCGCGCAACGTCTATGCGACAGAGGCCGCCGGTCGGGCGGGCGCACTGGCGGCCTATGCCCTGTCGGCGCGCGCCGTGCTGGCGAAACAATCGATCGACACGGTGCTGACCGCGCCGGTCTGGCCGGAGGTCAAGGCATGAACCCCCAGCACCGTCCGCCCTTCAGCGAGGTCGTGCGCGTCAACGAGATCGGCGCCGGCCTCGAACGGCGTCTGGTTCCGGACGAGGATGCGCTGAAGCGGATCATCAAGGCGCTGGATCTGGCGTCCCTGTCGGCATTCGAGGCCGATCTGAAGATCGTGCCCGGCCGGGTGGGATGGACCCTGACGGGCCGGGTCACCGCCACGCTGGAGCAGGTCTGCGGCATCACCCTCGACCCGCTGCCGGTCGAGGTCGACGAGCGGTTCTCCGTCGATCTGGTCGAGGCGGCGGAGCCGGAGCCGGACGAGATCGAGGTCGCTCTCGATGATGACGCGCCCGACGTGGTCGAGGACGGCCGAATCGATCTCGGCCAGTACGCCGTCGAACAGCTGGCCCTGACGCTGGATCCCTTCCCCCGGAAACCCGGCGCGGAATTCGTCCAGCCCGAAGAGCCCGCCGAAATCTCGCCCTTCGCGGTCCTGAAGGCGTTCAAGGCCCGGGACGACGACGGAAAATCTTGACGTAGCGTCTGCGGCGTTTGCATCCGTTCGTCGCGGCGGTATCCTTGAGGCCAGCAGAACGCGTCGCAACGTCGGCGCACCGGAGTTTCCGACCCCTTGCCAACCCCCACATTAATTTCTCTGGACGCCATGGGCGGCGACCATGGTCCGCCCGTCGTCGTCGGCGGCATCCGCGACTACATCCGCCGACATGGAGGGGAGGGCGTCACCTTCCTGCTCCACGGAGACGAACAGGCGATCGTCGCGGAGCTGGCGAAGCACAATCTGACGTCCGACGTCTGCGACATCCGTCACACCGACAAGAAGATCGCGTCGGATGAGAAGCCGGCCCAGGCGATGCGGCGCGGAAAGGGGTCAAGCCTCTGGAACGCGATCGAGGCGGTGAAATCCGGTGAGGCCGGGGCGGTCGTATCCGCCGGGAACACCGGCGCCCTGATGGCGATTTCCAAGCTGATCCTGCGCATGTCGGCGCCGGGGCTGGAGCGGCCCGCGATCGTCGCCAGCTGGCCGACCCTGCGGGGCGTGACCGCGGTTCTGGACGTCGGCGCCAATATCGAGAGCGACGCCGAACAGCTGGTGGAGTTCGCCATCATGGGCGAGGCCTTCCACACCGCCGTGCATGGCGTGGCGAAGCCGACCATCGGCATCCTGAACGTGGGCTCCGAGGACATGAAGGGCCACGAGGCGGTGCGCGAGGCCGCACGGATCCTGCGAGAGGGCGGTCTGGGGCTGAATTACCACGGCTTCGTGGAGGGCGACGACATCGCCAAGGGCACGGTCGACGTGGTCGTCACCGACGGTTTCACCGGCAATATCGCGCTGAAGACCGCCGAGGGCGTGGCGCGATTCATCTCCACCCTGCTGAAGGAGGCCCTGACATCCAGCCTGCAGGCCAAGGTCGGCGCCCTGATCGCCATGCCGGCGTTGAAGGCCATGGGCCAGAAGATCGATCCCAGCGCCATCAACGGCGGCCCCCTGCTGGGTCTGAACGGCATCGTGGTGAAGAGCCACGGCGGCGCTGACGCCAAAGGTTTCGGAAACGCCATCCGCATTGCCGTCGATCTGGCCCGCAGTGACTATATGCAGACGGTCGGCGCCAACCTGGGTCGACTGGACGACGTCATGCACGCCCCTGCAGTCCCTCAAGCACAGTCCCAAGAGAGCGTTTCGTGAGCGTTATCCGCAGCGCCGTGACCGGCGTCGGCTCCTATCTGCCGGAACAGGTTGTGACCAACGCCGACCTGGCCGAGTTCGTCGACACCTCCGATGAATGGATCATCGAACGCACCGGCATCCGCCAGCGTCACAGGGCGCGCGACGACGAGCCCACCAGTGATCTTGCTTCCGAGGCGGCGCGGCGGGCGCTCGCCGCCGCCGGCAGGACCGCCGCCGACGTCGACATGATCATCGTCGCCACCACGACGCCGGACATGACCTTCCCGGCCACCGCCTCGATCGTCCAGCGCAAGATCGGCGCGCCCGTCTGTATCGCCTTCGACGTCCAGGCCGTCTGCTCCGGCTTCGTCTACGCCCTGAGCGTCGCTGACGGTTTCGTGGCCAGGGGGCTGTCGAAATGCGCCCTGGTCATCGGGGCCGAGGAGATGACCCGGCTGATGGACTGGACCGACCGCACGACCTGCGTCCTGTTCGGTGACGGGGCCGGGGCGGTCGTGGTCGAACCGCGCGAAGGGCAGGGGACCTCGGCGGACCAGGGCCTGCTCGGCTTCGCCCTGCGCGCCGACGGGACAAAGACCGATCTGCTCTATGTCGACGGCGGACCGTCGAGCACCGGAACCGTCGGGCATTTGCGGATGGCCGGCAACCAGGTGTTCCGCCACGCCGTGGTGAACATCGCCGAGGCGATCACCGCCGCCTGCGCCGCCTCAGGCATCACCGTGCCCGAGGTCGACTGGTTCGTTCCACACCAGGCCAATCAGCGAATCATCAAGGGCGTCGGCGATCGGCTGGGCCTGGACGAGGACAAGGTGATCTCCACCGTCGCCCTCCACGCCAACACCTCGGCCGCCTCGATCCCGCTCGCGCTCGACGCCGCCATCCAGGACGGCCGGATCAAGAGGGGGGATCTGGTGCTTCTGGAGGCCATGGGCGGCGGTCTGACCTGGGGCGCATGCGCCTTCCGGCTGTAATTTCCGCCTGCTGCGACCACGCTGACCTTTGACTTCGCCCGCTTTTCGCCTTCTATGGTATGTCGGGATCAAAGGGGATGAACCTTGGGCGAACTGCAAACCTTGACCCGCGCAGACCTGTGCGAGGCGGTCCATGACGAGGTCGGCCTGTCGCGACAGGAGTGTTCCAGCATGGTCGAGCGCACCCTTGAGCTCATCGTGGAGAGCCTTGAGAACGGCGAGACGGTCAAACTGTCCGGATTCGGCGTCTTCCAGGTACGTGAGAAGCGGGCGCGCATGGGCCGCAATCCGAAAACCGGCGAGCCGGCGGCGATCAATCCGCGCCGCGTCATCAGCTTCCGCGCATCCCAGATCATGAAATCCCGCGTGCACGGCGCCGGCGTCTGATGGCCAAGGGCCCCGACGCCTTCCGGACCATTTCGGAGGCCGCCGAGGCGGTGGGCGCGCCACAGCATGTGCTGCGGTTCTGGGAGACCAAATTCCCGTTCGTCGTCCCGGTGAAACGCGCGGGTGGCAGGCGATTCTACCGGCCCCAGGACATCATTGTGCTGAAGGCCATTCGCAGGCTGCTGCACGACGAGGGCCTGACCATCAAGGGCGTGCAGCGGCTGCACAAGGACCAGGGCCTGGCGCGGCTGGCCGCCTATGGCGATCCGGATGCCGCTTTCAGCATGGACGCCGAAGCGGCCGCGCCCCCGATGCGGCCGAACGAAACGGTCCCGGCGTCATCCGGGCCGTCCGAGCGGGAACTGCGCGCGATCCTGGCCGATCTGGAGGGCGCCCGCGCCCGGCTCGACGCCGTTCTGGCGGGCTGACCCCGGCCATCGAACGCCGGGTGCGTTTTCTCGTTTGCGGCGACGCCAACCCCCCGCTATAGGACCGGCCTCTCGGAGCGTGGCGCAGCCTGGTAGCGCACTTGACTGGGGGTCAAGGGGTCGCAGGTTCGAATCCTGTCGCTCCGACCATCTTCCTTTGCAGGAAAATGAGTCGGCTGGAGGGGTCGCTTTCGGGCGACCCCTTCTGCATTTTCGCGAGGCGGCCGCTCGCTGATCGAGCGAGGCGTTCTACCGCTTCCTGAGGAACGGCTTCCCCTCCGCCCAGGACATCAGCGGCAGCAGGGGCACGCCCCACAGGGTTCCGGCGAGGCCGTAGAACAGCAGGGTCGCGACCGGATGATCGGGCACGTGGGCTCCGACGGCGATGACCAGCCAGACGTAAACGCCGAGGAAGACCAGGATCCCGACCGAGGCGACGGCACGGCGTGCGCGCAGCCCCATCAGCGGGTGTTCCGGAACAGATAGTAGGTGACCAGGCCCAGGATCGATCCTGCGCCGGACCACAGGGTCCAGCCGAACTCATCCATCGTCGAGGCCCCGAACACCCGCACGGCGAGGAACCAGCCGCAGGCCGCCCCGGTGAAGGCCACCAGGGATGCGGCGAACAATCCGCGGCGTCCGGTCAGCAGGTCGGCGATCCACGCCAGAACGAAGGCGCCCCCGATGGCGAGTACGATATCGGCGTATTGCAGCACTGATTCCAAAACGGGGCCTCCAGGCAGGCCGGCTTGCGACCTTGCGTCATGACTTCGGACTTTGATCTCGCCACGATCGAAGTGCATACCGCCCCGGTCGTCACGAAGGACGACACTGTATCCGTTGGAGCGTCGGGCGTCGAATGAGCCGTTTCGGAAGTCGGGACCAGTCGAAAGCCGTCGCCATCTGGCTATTTTTCTGCGCCGCCATGGTGTTCGCCATGGTGGTCATCGGTGGCATCACGCGACTGACGGGCTCGGGCCTGTCGATCACGGAATGGAAGCCGATCATGGGCGCCTTGCCGCCGCTGAACGCGGCGGACTGGGCCGAGGCCTTCGAGAAGTACAGGGCAATCCCGCAGTACGCCCAGGTCAACGCGGGCATGAGCCTGTCGGAATTCCAGGGCATCTTCTGGTGGGAGTGGCTGCACCGGCTGTTCGGACGGCTGATCGGCATGGCGTTCGCCCTGCCGTTCTTCGCCTTCATGGCCTTCCGGCTTTTGTCCGAACGGTCGTTCCTGGGCCGTATGGCGATTCCGACGCGGTTGATCTGGCGCTGCGCCGTCCTGCTGGCCCTGGGCGGGCTTCAGGGGCTGATCGGCTGGTGGATGGTGTCTTCGGGTCTGTCCGAACGGGTCGATGTCGCGCCCGAGCGGCTGGCGACCCACCTGGGCCTGGCCCTGATCATCTTCGCCGGCCTGATCTGGACCGGGCTTGAGGCCTGGTCAGGAGAGGAGCATTCGCGCTCGCCCGCGGGCTGGAGCCGGGGCGCCGCCATCCTGTTGGGCGCGGTCTTCGTCCAGTGCCTGCTCGGCGGCCTCGTCGCCGGGGCCAAGGCCGGTTTCATCTATACCGACTGGCCCCTGATGAACGGCGACATCCTGGCGCCTGTCGACTGGGGTCTGGGCGGGCTGGCCTTCCTGCACGATCACGCCCTGGTCCAGTTCAATCACCGGATCGTCGCCTATGCCCTGCTGATCGGCGGGACGGTCTATGCGGTCCAGGCCTGGCGCTGGCGGCTGGCCGAAGGATTGGGAGTGTCGGCCTTCGTCGTGGCGGGCGCGCTTTGGATGCAGGCGGCGCTCGGGATCGTGACCCTGATCCACGCCGTGCCCATGTGGCTGGGCGGGCTGCATCAGGCGGGGGCGGCCATCGTCCTGGCGCTGGTGACAGCCAATCTGTGGCTGGTGCGGCGGTCGCAACCGCGGCTTTTCATGTCCGGACCACGTCGATAGGCAGTCCAGATGTACGGTATTTTAATACCGTTGCTGGAAACTCGTTCTAGATCAGTGCACTAGCCCATCTTGCGCGCTTACTTCGGCATTGACGCCTGTGGACGTTTCCCCTACTAGCGCGCCTTCGCTCGCTTCGGCCCGTCCGGAGCGACCCCGTTTCGCCTCCTATTTCAGGAACCACCTCATGCTGAAGAGCACCACGGCTGCCTTGAAGCCGTCCGAGGTCGAGAGGAAGTGGATCCACATCGACGCTGAAGGCGTCGTCGTGGGCCGTCTCGCGACCTTCATCGCCATGCGTCTGCGCGGCAAGCATCTGCCGACCTACACCCCCCACGTGGACTCGGGCGACTATGTCGTCGTGACCAACGTCGACAAGGTCGTGTTCACCGGCAAGAAGCTGACCGACAAGGTCTACTATCGCCACACCGGCCACCCGGGCGGCGTCAAGTCGACGACCCCGCAGAAGGTCCTGAACGGCCGCTTCCCCGAGCGCGTGCTCGAGAAGGCCGTCGAGCGCATGATGCCCAAGGAAAGCCCGCTGGCGCGCACCCAGATGACGCACCTGCGCCTGTTCGCCGGCTCGGCCCACGAGCACGACGCCCAGCAGCCCGAGACCATCGACTTCGCCGGCCGCTCGGCCAAGAACACCCGGAGCATCTGAGCATGACCGACGTCACTCAAGACACCGCGACCGGCTTCGACGCCCTCAAGGGCCTCGGCGTTTCGGACAACGGCTACGACAACTCGGCTCCGGTCTATGTCCGCAAGGTCGACGCCCAGGGCCGCGCCTATTCGACCGGCAAGCGCAAGAACGCGATCGCCCGCGTCTGGGTCATGCCCGGCACCGGCAAGTTCACCATCAACGGCAAGGATCAGCTGCAGTATTTCGCCCGCGAAATCCTGCGCATGATGATCGCCCAGCCCCTGGTCGTCTGCGGTCGCGAGACCGAATTCGACGTGGTCTGCACCGTTGAAGGTTCGGGCCTGTCGGGCCAGGCCGGCGCCATCCGCCACGGCCTGTCGCACGCCCTGACCCACTACGAGCCGGCCCTGCGCCCGGTCCTGAAGCCGCACGGCTTCCTGACCCGCGACAGCCGCGTCGTCGAGCGCAAGAAGTACGGCCGCGCCAAGGCCCGCCGTTCGTTCCAGTTCTCGAAGCGCTAAGCCGTTTCGCGAAAGCGATTACGAAACGGGGCGCTTCGGGAAACCGGAGCGCCCTTTTTCTATGGTGTCATCATGAAACGGATCGCAGTCACCGGAGCCGATAGAGACCCCTCCGGCGCCCATTTTCTAGTCGAAGCCGCGCTGGCCGCCTGCGGCGGCGTTGTTGTCGGCGAGAGGATCGTGATTTTCCTTATCGACGAACCCCTCGAGTGCGAGGCGATCGTTCAGACCTATCCTGGGTGGGAACCACATCTGTTTGGCCGGGAGGCCGGACAGTGGAAGAGCCCCGCCGGAGACCAAAGCCAATGACCCACACCATCTTCATCGACGGCGAGGCCGGGACCACGGGGCTGGAGATCCGGCAGCGGCTGGAGGGCCGGACGGACCTGGCGTTCATCTCCCTGACCGGCGACCGTCGCAAGGCCCCGGCCGCGCGCGCGGAGGCGCTGAACGCCGCCGACGCCGTGATCCTGTGCCTGCCCGACGAGGCGGCGAAGGAGGCGGTGGCCATGATCGAGAACACGACGACGCGGGTCATCGACGCCTCGACCGCCTTCCGCACCGCCACCGGCTGGACCTATGGCTTCCCTGAGATGGACGCCGTCCAGCGCGGCGAGATCATCGGCTCTCGTCGGGTGTCGAACCCCGGCTGCTACCCGACCGGCTTCATCGGCCTGATGCGGCCGCTGGTGAAGGCCGGGCTTGTGCCCGCCGACTGGCCGGTGACGGTCAATGCGGTCAGCGGCTACTCCGGCGGCGGAAAATCAATGATTGCCGAGTTCGAACAGGCCCCCCGGTCAAGCCGGGGGGTGACGATGGGCGCGCCGGCCTTCCGCGCCTATGGCCTGTCGCTGCAGCACAAACATGTGCCGGAGATGACCCGGCATTCGGGCCTGAAGCACGACGTCCTGTTCGCCCCGGCCGTCGGCGCCTGGCGCCAGGGGATGCTGGTCGAGGTCCCCCTGCAGCTCGCGGCCCTGCCGGAGACGCCGTCGATCGACCGTCTGCACGGCGCCCTCGTCGAGGCCTATGACGGCTGCCGCTTCGTCGAGGTGGCGGGGCTGGACGAGACGGCGGCCATGACCGGAGTGGATCCAGAGGGGCTGAACGGCACCAACAGCCTCCGTCTGCACGTGTTCGGCAACCGCGACGGCTCCCAGGCGCGTCTGGTCGCCCTGCTCGACAACCTCGGCAAGGGGGCCTCGGGCGCGGCGGTGCAGAACCTGAACCTGATGCTGGGGCTGGACGAGGCGACAGGGCTGAACTGAGGCTTGAAACCCTGCACGGCTTGCCGACGTATAGAGGATCATGACCCACGTTCTCACGACCTCACGCCGGACCCTTCTGCTCGGCGGAGCCGCGCTCGCCCTGGGCGCCTGCACCTCGGGCGAGGCCGACGCCTCCGTGGCGCAGTACGCCAGCTCGCCATTTCGCCGGCTGACCGATGCCCAATGGCGTCAGCGCCTGCCGGGCCTCAGCTATGATGTCCTGCGTCACGAGGCCACCGAACGGCCCTTCACCAGTCCGCTGAACGATGAGCACAGGGCAGGGACGTTCGTGTGCCGCGGCTGCGACCTGCCGTTGTTCCAGTCGCGGACCAAGTTCGATTCAGGCACCGGCTGGCCGAGCTTCTACGACTACATCCCCGGCTCTCTGGGCATGAAGCAGGATTTCGCCATCGGCATTCCCCGCACCGAGTACCATTGCGCCCGCTGTCTGGGGCATCAGGGCCATGTGTTCGACGACGGTCCGCGTCCGACCGGCAAGCGCTATTGCAACAACGGCGTGGCCCTGACCTTCAGGCCCGCCTAGGCGCGACGGGCTTTCAGGGCCGACTCGACCGTCACCCCGGCCATAACCGAGGCGATGATGATCAGCAGACCGTAGTCATGGCCGCTCCAGATCAGCGGGATCACGGCGAACAGCATGACGACGATCGGGAAACCGCCGGCCCAGACCGCCGTCGCCGGTGTGTCGAGATTGATCATCGGCGGCGTCACCCGACCCAGACGGCCTGCCATCATCCCGTTGCCGATGACGAAGGCGACGACACAGATCACGGCGATGACCGGATATTTGATCGCCCCGCCGGGCGCTCCGAACACCGCTGCGGTCGTGATCAGCAGGATCAGGGCGATCAGGGTCGAGACGGACAGCAGGAGGTTGGGTTCCAGACGCTTCAAGACTTCACTTTCACATAGGAGCCGGGGGCCGGTTCGATAGGCGTCAGCGGACCCTTGTTCGGGTCGCGGGCGGAGACCATGTCGCCCGACCTTTCGGCCAGCCAGGCCGCCCAGTGGTTCCACCAGCTGCCCGGATGCTCCACCGCGCCCGCCTGCCATTCGGCGAGGGAGCCGGGCAGGGCGGCGTTGGTCCAGTGCTGGTATTTGTTGGCGCCGGGCGGATTGATCACCCCGGCGATATGGCCGGATCCGGCCAGTGTCAGGGTCACCGCCGCATTCGAGAAGGCCCTGGCCGAGCGATAGACCGAGTTCATCGGCGCGATATGGTCCTCGCGACTGGCCTGGAAATAGAGCGGGATCTTCACCTTCGAGAGGTCGACCTTGATTCCGCCGATCTCGAACTCGCCCCGCGACAGCTTGTTCTGGCCGTACATGGAGCGGAGGTAGTCCATGTGCAGCTTCTTCGGCATGCGGGTCTGGTCGGCGTTCCAGAACAGCAGGTCGAAGGCGGCCGGCGACTTGCCCATCAGATAGTTGGACACGAAGAACGACCAGATCAGGTCGTTGGCGCGCAGCGCATTAAAGGTCTCGGCCATGGCCGCGCCGGGCAGGACCCCGCCCGCCGCGTCCATCTGCTGCTCGACCTCGTTCAGCCAGTGCTCGTCGGTGAACAGCAACAGGTCGCCGGCCTCGGCGAAGTCATGCTGGGCGGCGAAGAAGGTGGTGGCGGCGACGCGTGTGTCCTTCTTCGCGGCCATATGGGCCAGGGCCGCGCCCATCAGGGTTCCGCCGATGCAGTAGCCGACAGTGTTGACCGTCTTCGAGCCGGTCTGTTCCAGGGTCTTCTCGACCGCGCGGTAGATGCCCTTGTCGAGGTATTCGTCGAAGCCGAAGTCCGCCTTGTCCCTGTCCGGATTGACCCAGGAACAGACGAAGACGGTGAAGCCCTGGGCCGACAGCCAGCGGATCAGGGAGTTCTCCGGCTGCAGGTCCATGATGTAGAATTTGTTGATCCAGGGCGGGAAGATCAGCAGCGGGACCGCGTGCTGTTTCTCTGTCGCTGCGTCGAACTGGATCAGTTCGAACAGTTCGTCGCGCCAGACGACCTGACCGGGGGCGGTAGCGACGTTCTCGCCGACGACGAACTTGCCGTAGTCGGCCTGGCTGATTTTCAGCTTGCCCATGCCGCGTTCCAGGTCGGCGGCGAAATTCTGCATCCCCTTCACCAGCGATTCGCCGTTCGTCTCCTGCATCGCCTTCAGGGCGGCAGGGTTGGAGGCGAGGAAGTTCGACGGCGAGAAGGCGTCGGTCAGCAGTTTGGTGAAGAATTCGGCGCGGCGCTTGGTGCGCGGGTCGACATTCTCGACCGAAGAGACCAGCCCGTTCATCCAGTCCGAGGTGACCAGATAGGACTGGCGCATGACGTCGAACATCGGGTTCTCGGACCAGGCCGGGTCCTTGAATCGCTTGTCCTTGGACGGGGCCGGCGGTTCTTCGCCCGAGACCCGACGCGTCGTGGACGCCCACAGGTCCATATAGCGGTTGAACAGGTCGGCCTGGGCCGCGAACAGCTTGTCGGGCCGGGACGCAAGACTGGTCATCACCGAATTCATCGCCGGACCGACATTGAATGGGTCGGGCGACAGGGCGGCGGGACGGTCGGCCTGCGACAGGGCGGCCTCGGCGATCGCCGACTGGGCCGTCATCGCCGCCCGGGCCAGGTTCAGCGACAGCGCCTCCAGCATCTCCCTCTGATCAGCGCCGGGGAAGGCGAAGGGGTTTTCCGCCGGTGGCGGCGTGGGCTCTGGCGGGGGCGGGGCGGGTGCAGGTTCCGCAGTGGGCAGGACTTTCGCCTCGGTGGCCGGCGTCTTCGCACGCGGCGCACGGGGCTTTGCGGAGGTCGGGCGGCCGGACTTTCGGGGGGCCTTGGCAGCCGCCAGCGGCTCGGGCGGTTTCGTCGGTGTCTTGGCCATGGGGTCCTCCGAGCGCTTCCGTTTCGACGCGGGGCGTGTGCTCCGCCCTTCCGCCTGTCACGATCATGGCTTAGACCGGGGCCGAAATGAACGCGCATCAGGCGAAAAAGATAGTCGGCGGTCTGGCGATCCCCGCGGCCGCCCTGACCCTGGGCGGATGCGCCGGCGCGTTCAGCCCCGAGACGGACACCGCTTCCCCCGTCGCGCCGCGCGTTCAGGCCCTCGTCGACGCGAACCGGACCTATCCGCGCTGGGAGAATTTTCCGCGTTCGGCCGAGCCTCTGCCGGAGCCCGTCGAGGTCGCCGCCCGGGTGAACCGGCTGGGGTCCAGCGGAACCGACCTCGCCGCGGAGGCCGCGCGGATCGACTGGCAGACGGGCGACCCTGTCGCCTTCGCCGCCGAAGTCAACAGCCGTATCGACGCCCAGGCCATAGCCCCTGTCACAGCCGCGACCCAGGCCGAGGTCGAGGCCTTCGCCGCCCGCACGCGCCAGCGCGGCGCGGCCCCCCCGCCCGTTGATCGGGGCCCGGCGCCCCGCTGATCGTCTTACCCATCGCCCGGTCGAAAGAATCCGGGGATCATCCCTCCTCAGGAGACTTCGACATGGCTGAAACGGCCCCCTTCGCCTCGACCCTCGCTGCCGACGCCGCCATGGTCACCGAACTGGCCGCGATCGCGTCCTGGGCCCAGATCGGCCGCGGCGACGAGAAGCACGCCGACCAGCTGGCGGTCGACGCCATGCGCACGGCGCTGAACAGCCTCGACATCGACGGCAAGATCGTCATCGGCGAGGGCGAGCGTGACGAGGCGCCGATGCTCTACATCGGCGAGAAGGTCGGCACCGGCAAAGGCCCGGCCATCGACATCGCCCTGGACCCGCTGGAAGGCACGACCCTGACGGCCAAGGCCATGGCCAACGCCCTGACCGTGCTGTCGATGTCGGCCGGCGGCGGCATGCTGCACGCGCCCGACACCTATATGGACAAGATCGCCATCGGCCCCGGCTATGCGCCGGGCACCGTCGATCTGGACATGAAGCCGGGCGACAATGTCCGCTCCCTGGCCTCGGCCAAGGGCGTGCGTCCGGAAGACATCACGGTCTGCGTCATGGACCGGCCGCGCCACGAGGCCCTGATCTCCGCCCTGCGCGAGGTCGGCGCCCGCGTCATGCTGATCACAGACGGCGACGTGGCCGGCGTGATCCACACGGCCGAGCCGGAGACCGGTATCGATCTGTATCTCGGTTCAGGCGGCGCTCCCGAGGGCGTTCTGGCGGCCTCGGCGCTGAAATGCGTCGGCGGCCACTTCCAGGGGCGTCTCCTGTTCCGCAACGACGATGAGCGCGCCCGCGCCCAGCGCACCGGCGTCACCGACTTCGACCGCAAATACGACCTGCACGAACTGGTGTCGAAGGACGCGGTCTTCGCCGCCACCGGCGTGACCAAGGGCGCCATGCTGGACGGCGTCCAGATGGGCAACGGCTTCGTCACCACCCACACCCTGGTGATGGATTCCTCGACCCGTACCGTTCGGCGCATCCGCACCACGCGTCCGCTCTGATGGCGGATGGAGCCCCTGCATCCGGCCCTCTTCAGGAAGGATGGGCGCCGGGGTTCCTCGACGTTTCGCGCTCGCTATCGGGCCGCGCCTGGCGGCAGAGACCGGCCGAGGCCGCGGTCATCCGCGCCCATATGCAGGGCCAGGGCCTGTCCGAGCCCCTGGCCAGGGCTCTGGCCGCGCGCGGGGTGCAGGCCGATCAGGGCGGGGACTTCCTCGAGCCGACGCTGAAGCGGCTGTTCCCGAACCCGTCGTCCTTCATGGACATGGACGCGGCGGCCGAGGCCATCATCGCCGCGATACAGGCGGGCGAGGCGATCCACGTCTTCGCCGACTACGACGTCGACGGGGCGTCCAGCGCGGCCCTGCTGGTGCGCTGGTTCCGCTCGCTGGGGGCGGACCTGCCCCTCTATGTCCCTGACCGGCTGACTGAGGGCTATGGCCCCAGCCCGCTGGCCTTCGACCGGCTGAAGGCCTCGGGCGCCGATCTGGTCATCACCGTGGACTGCGGCGCGGCGGCCAATGAGGCCATCGCCCATGCCTGCGCCATCGGGCTGAAGGTCGTCGTCATCGACCACCATATGATGCGGGAGGAGCCGCCGCAGTGTCTGGCGGTCGTCAATCCGAACCGGCCGGGCGACACCTCGGGCCAGGGGAATCTCGCCGCGGCCGGCGTGGTCTTCGTCCTGCTGGCAGCCCTGAACCGCGAGGCGCGCAAACGCGGCCTGTTCGCCGACCGGGCCGAGCCCGACATCCGCCAGTGGCTCGATCTCGCCGCCCTGGGCGCCATCTGTGACGTCACCGGCCTGACAGGGTTCAACCGCGCCCTGACCAGCCTTGGCCTCAAAGTCATGTCCCACTGGAGCAATCCCGGGCTGAAGGCGCTTCTGGCTGTGGCCGGTTCCGAGCCCGGCCCGGCCAAGTCGAATCACGCCGGCTTCATCCTGGGGCCCCGCATCAATGCCGGGGGCCGCATCGGCCGGGCCGACCTCGGCGCCCGCCTGCTGTCCACCGACGATCCGCTGGAGGCGCAGGCCCTCGCCGAGGAACTGGACGCCCTCAACATCGCCCGCCGCGAGGTCGAGCGCGAGGTCACCGAAACCGCCACCCGCCGCGTCGAGGCCACGGGCCAGCACGCCGACGGCTCGGCCGTGGTCGTCGTCTCGGGCGAGGACTGGCACCCCGGTGTCGTCGGGATCGTCGCCGGACGGCTTCGGGAACGCTGGCGTAAACCCGTCATCGTCATCGGCGTCGATGCCATCGGCAATGTCGGCAAGGGCTCGGGCCGATCCCAGCCCGGCATGAACCTGGGCCGGGCGGTCCAGTCCGCCTGGCGCGAAGGCCTGCTGCTGGCCGGGGGAGGGCATGCCATGGCGGCCGGCCTGACCGTGCGCCCCGACGGGATCGACGCCCTGCGGGATTTCCTCAACGCGGCCATGGCCGGCGAGCAGGTCGATGCGGAGGCCCTCGACTGGGTCGAGGTCGACGCCCTGATCGAGCCCGGTGCGGCGTCCCGGTCCCTGTTCGAGGATTTTGAACGGCTCGCCCCCTTCGGTCCGGCCAATCCCGAACCCCTGTTCGCCCTCCATGGAGTCCAGGCCCGCGAGCCGGTGCAGATGACCGGCGGCCATGTCCGTTGCCGCCTCGTCGGTGCCGATGGAGCCTCGGTCAAGGCCATCGCATGGCGTTGCGCCGACCTGCCGACCGGCCGCGCCCTGCTGGCGGGGCAGGGCGGACTCAATGTCGCGGGTCGTCTGAAGGCGGACGACTGGAACGGTCGCAAGGGCGTGCAGTTCGAGATCGAGGACATCGCCGATCCGCGGATGTCGACTTAGTTCGTTTTGGCGCTTGCACCCCGGGAGGGCGTTGGCTATATCGCCGCTTCCCCGCGCAGCGGTCCCTTCGTCTATCGGTTAGGACGTCAGGTTTTCAACCTGAAAAGAGGGGTTCGACTCCCCTAGGGACTGCCACGCGGGGCATTCCATTCCATCGTCATCCGCCGAACCGCGACGCCGCCGACGTCGTGCGTGATCGTGCTTTCCTGACGGGGGTCCAGCGCAGCCCGGCGCGCGTTCGTTGCACGTTCCGCCTCACTCCGCCTGAAACCGATGTTTTTCGATTTTCCCGGGTTCACAGAACCGTGTTAAACATTTTGCCGTTCGCAGGGAGTGTGCGGACGGGGGGCTTGAAGTGTCTGACTACGAGGGGCTGGATGCACCGGACACGGTCCGGATCGCCGGCCGGGTGAAATGGTTCGATGCGGGCAAGGGCTACGGCTTCATCGTGCCCGATGACCCGGGTCAGACCGAGGCCAAGGATGTCCTGTTGCACATCAGCAGCCTACGCGACGGCGGTTGGGAGTCCGCCGGCGAGGGCGCACCCATCGAATGCGACTGCGCCCGTCGGCCCAAGGGCTGGCAGGTGGTCCAGGTCCATGATCTGGGCGAGGGGGAGATCGAGGTCCCCGCTCGCAGGTCCGCCTATGAGGGTCTGAGGGCCGATTCCCGGGCGATCCGTCCGCCGGTGGACCCCGAAACCGCAAGCGTGCTCGAAACCGCCACCGTCAAATGGTTCAATCGCACCAAGGGCTACGGTTTCGTGGTGCGCGCGACCGATCCCGGAGATATCTTCGTCCATATCGAGACCCTGCGTCGCTGCGGACTGGACGATCTGGTCCCCGGCGAGACGGTCGCGGTGCGGTTCGCCGAGGGTCCAAAAGGCCTGGTGGTCGCGGAAATCAGACCGGGCGACTGATCGGTCGCCCCGAAAGGGCGGTCATGCTGTCGAGACGTCTTCTCCTTGTCGGAACCCTCGGTCTGGGCCTCGCCCTGTCCGCCTGCGCCCAATCCTCCGCGCCGGTCGACGAGGCCGGAAACCCGCTCGAGCCGCTGAAGATCGTCACGGCATCCGGCGAACACGCCTTCATGGTCGAAATCGCGGACGATGATCCGGAACGCATGCGGGGCCTGATGTACCGCCCTCCGCTGGCCGACGATCGCGGCATGTTGTTCCAGTTCCCGCAGCCGGCGGAACAGGCCTTCTGGATGCGCAACACCCCCAGTTCGCTCGATATCCTCTACATCGACCCGACCGGGTCGATCGTCTCGATCGCCCATCACACGACCCCCTATTCGGAAACCCCGATCCCCTCGAACGGCGCCGCCAACGGCGTGCTGGAACTCCGGGCCGGCCGGGCCGAAGAGATCGGCGCCAAGCCCGGGGACAAGGTCGTCCACCCCTTCTTCCGCCCCTGACGCCATTCTTGCATTGCACCACGGCGCGGTTGCTGGCAGACCCCTCCGCCGGAGTGTAGCGCAGCCTGGTAGCGCATCTGGTTTGGGACCAGAGGGTCGGAGGTTCGAATCCTCTCACTCCGACCATGTCCTTGGTGGCTATCGCTCAGCGCACGGCGCTTCGCTGCTTGAGCCACGGATTTTGTGAGACTGCCCATGCTGGCCCGCATCTACCGCCCCGCAAAGACTGCCATGCAGTCCGGCAAGGCCAAGTCGAAGGACTGGCGGCTGGACTTCGAGCCGGCTTCGGCGCGCACCATCGATCCGCTGATGGGCTGGACCAGCTCCTCCGACATGAACGGCCAGGTGCGCCTGACCTTCGAGACCAAGGAAGACGCCGTCGCCTACGCCGAACGCCACGGTATCCCGTTCCGTCTGCACGAACCCCAGGAGCCGCCGGTGATCCTGAAGGCCTATGCCGACAATTTCGCCACCGCCCGCAAACAGCCCTGGACGCACTGATCAGGAGAGCGGCGATCGTTCGTCGCGCGGCGGCTCACGACTTGAGCCGCGGATTCGGCCATTTCCCAGCCATCGCTTGAGCCGCGCGAGCGGTGCGGCTAACGCTCCCGAACACGCGCCCATAGCTCAACCGGATAGAGCACCCGCCTTCTAAGCGGACGGTTGCAGGTTCGAGTCCTGCTGGGCGCGCCATCCCGATCGCAAGGACTCCCATGCCCGAAATCCGCAATCAGGTTCTCGAAGGCCGTCAACTTCTGGATGGAAACACCTTCATCGACTGCGAATTCAGGAACGCCCAGCTGGTGTTCAAGGGCGTGGAACAGCCCGGGTTCGCCAACTGCAAATTCACACAGAGCCGCTTCGTGTTCGAGGACAGTGCGGCGGTGACGGTGAATCTGCTGCGCGGCATGCTGCGGCCCGAGACCGGCATGCGAACGTTCATCACCGGGATGATTCCCGAGATCGGCGCCTAGCCCAGGGCGGCTCGCCAGGCGGCCAGACCGCTCTCCAGATCGGCGATCAGTTCGTCTGGATCCTCCAGCCCCACGTGAAGGCGCAGCAATGGTCCCTCCAGGACAGGCGGATCCTCGCGGAACGCCATCTGGGGCGTGTCATAGGTGATCAGGCTCTCGAACCCGCCCCAGGAGTAGCCCAGCCCGAACAGGCGCAGGGCGTCGAGAAAGGCGTGGGCCGCCCGGCCGTCGCCCCCCTGCATCACCACCCCGAACAGGGAGGCGGCGCCGCTGAAATCCCGCGCCCACAGGGCATGGCCCGGGTCGTCGGGCAGGGCGGGATGCAGCACGCGCGAGACCTCCGGCCTCTGCGCCAGCCAGCCGGCCACCTGTCTCATGGACCGCGCCTGCTCCCCGTAGCGCAAGGGCAGGGTCCGAAGCCCGCGGAGGGCCAGCCAGGCGTCATCCGGCGACACACACAGGCCGATGTCCTCACAGGCCTCGGCGATGGCCCTGATGACGTCGGGGTCGTTTGCGCACGCGCCCCCCAGCATCAGGTCCGAATGGCCGCCGGCGTATTTGGTCAGGGCCTGGACGCTGACGTCGACGCCGTGGGCGAGGGGCCTGAACGCCAGCCCCGCCGCCCAGGTGTTGTCCATGACGGTCAGGACTCCGCGCGATTTCGCCGCCGCCGCCAGGGCCGGGACATCGATCATCTCGAATGTCAGCGATCCCGGCGATTCGATCAGCACCACCCGCGTCCTGTCGGTGATCATCGCGGCGACGTCTTCCGCCGACGCCGCCGCGGGATGGAACCGGGCCGTCACCACGCGCGCGGCCATGTGGCGGGTCAGAAAGCGCCGGACGGGACCATAGACTGCGTCCGTCGTCAGGATCTCGTCGCCGGGCCGCGTCAGGGCCATCAGCGGCAAGGTCACGGCCGCCAGCCCGGACGGCGCCAGCCAGCAAGCCTGCGCGCCCTCCAGATCGGCGATCGCCCGTCTCAGGGCACCCTGCGACGCCGTCCCATCGATACCGTAGAGCGGCCCCAGACTGGCGTCGCGCATGTCGCCGACAGCGTCCGACAACAGGGTCGACGCCCGCTCGATCGGCGGATTGACCGGACGACGTCCGCCCCCGCGCCGGGTCGCCGCCGCGATCAGCCGGGTGCGGTCGGAAAGCGGATCCATGGCGGCCTCGACGGGTTGCGAACGAGGCTCCAAAGGCCTCTAAAGCAGCGGGGGCGCAAGGGGTCGCGACGGCGAGTCGCGACGACAGCGAACGCGGGACAGACCATGGGCGAACGAACCCCGGCTTTCTGGATGCGTATGGCGGGCCTGGCGGGCCTCTTGCTGGTGGCTGCGTGCGGCGACCGCGAGCGCGAGGCCGAAACGCCTGCGACGGAGTCCGCGACCGGCGCGACCCGGCCGGCGGCAGCACCGGTCGAAAGCCCGACCCTGGCCGCGATCAAGCAGCGCGGACGGCTGAACTGCGGCGTCAACCAGGGTCTGGTCGGCTTCGCCTATACCGACAATCGGGGCGAATGGCGCGGCTTCGACGTGGACTTCTGTCGCGGCCTGGCGGCCGCGATCTTCGGTGATCCCGAGGCGGTGCGCTTCGTACCCCTGACGGCGGAAAACCGGTTCGAGGCCCTGGCGAACGGACGGATCGATGTCCTCTGGCGCAACACCTCCTGGACCATGGATCGTGACACGTCCGGCCAGCTCGCCTTCGCCGGGGTCAACTACTACGACGGCCAGGGCTTCCTGGTGCGCCGCTCTCTGGACCTGAACAGCGCGTCCGAACTGAACGGCGCCCGCGTCTGCGTCCAGGCGGGATCGA
Organism: Brevundimonas sp.; assembly: GCF_027484365.1. GTDB lineage: Bacteria > Pseudomonadota > Alphaproteobacteria > Caulobacterales > Caulobacteraceae > Brevundimonas. The sequence goes on from NZ_JAIXTC010000024.1 coordinate 52,246, forward strand.
CCAGCGCCCTCAATGCCGAGGACTATTTCCGCAGCCGCAGCATCGATTACCGCGCCGTGGTCCTGCCGACCGAAGAGGCCGCGCGTCAGGCCTATGGCCGCGAAGACTGCGACGCCTTCAGCGCCGACGTGTCCGCCCTTGCGGCGGCGCGCACGACACTGGCCGACCCGCAACAGCACGTCGTCCTGTCTGACGTCATCTCCAAGGAGCCGCTCGGTCCGGTCACGCGGCGCGGCGACGAGCAGTGGACGGCCGTGGTCCGCTGGACGCTCAACGCCATCATCCTCGCCGAGGAGTTCGGCGTGACCCAGGCCAATGTCGAGGACCGGGCCGAGAACGCCCGCGAGCCCCAGGTCAGACGCCTGCTGGGCGCCGAAGGCGACTTCGGCCCCCGTCTGGGCCTGTCGAAGACCTGGGCGGCGGACGCGGTCGAGGGGGTCGGCAACTACGGCGAGATCTTTGAACGGAATCTCGGTTCACAATCGCCTCTCGACCTGGCCCGCGGGTTGAATGCACAATGGAACGCTCGACCGGGCGGCCTGATCTACGGCCTGCCGGTCCGTTGATGCTCTGGCGCGAGCGCGGGAACGCGTTCGGCGCCTTTCGGGGGACGAATGGATACGACGAAGAAGGGCGGCATTCCGCTCCACTGGCTGATGCTCTTTGGCTTCGTGATCGGGCTGGGAGCGGGGCTGTACGTCAATCAGTACATCGGTGCCGATGTCTGGTGGGTGCAGTGGGTGACGTCGAACGTCACGGGTCCGGCAGGCCAGATCTTCCTGCGCCTGCTGTTCATGCTGGTAATCCCGCTGCTGTTCTCCGCCCTCGTCGTCGGGGTGGCCGAGATGGGCGATCTTCAGTCCCTCGGTCGCGCGGGCATCAAGACCCTGTTGTTGACGATCGTCGTGTCTGCCATCGCCGTCGTCATCGGTCTGGGCATGGTGAATTACTTCAGGCCCGGCGACGGCGTTGATCCGGCCATGGCCCAGGCCTTGCTGGCCCAGGGCGCGGCAGGCGCCGCCGCCATCGTGGAGAAGGCGCCCGAAAGCGTCCAGTTCGGTACCTTCTTCCTGGATCTGATCCCGTCCAACGTCTTCACTGCGGCGGCCGAGAACCAGATCCTGCCGATCATGATCTTCGCCCTGCTGTTCGGCATCGGCCTGGTCATGGCCAGGAGCCCCAACACCGACAAGCTCCAGAACGTCATCGAGGGCATCCTCGAGGTGACGATGAAGCTGATCAACCTCGTGATCAAACTGGCCCCGATCGCCATCGCCTGCCTGATGTTCAACCTGGCGGCCCTGTTCGGTTGGGATCTGCTGGTGCGGCTCGCGGCCTTCGTCGGCGTCGCCGTGGGCGCGATGGCGATCCATATGTTCGTCGTCTATCCGCTGGTCGTCTGGATCGGCGGGGGCATGAACCCTCTGACCTTCTTCAAGGGCGTGCAGCGTCCGATGATCGTGGCCTTCTCGACCGCCTCGTCGAACGCCACCCTGCCGGTGTCGCTGAAGGCGGCCGAGGAAGAGCTGAAGCTGCCGCGCAAGATCGCCCGCTTCGTCCTGACCGTGGGCGCCACCGCCAACCAGAACGGCACCGCCCTGTTCGAGGGCGTCACGGTCCTGTTCCTGGCCCAGTTCTTCCAGATCGAGCTGTCGTTGACCCAGCAGGTCGTCGTGATGCTGGTCTGCATCCTCGGCGGCGTGGGCACGGCCGGCGTACCGGCAGGCTCCCTGCCGGTCATCGCCATGATCCTGGTGATGGTGGGCGTGCCGGCCGAAGGCATCGGCCTGATCCTCGGCGTCGACCGGTTCCTCGACATGTGCCGGACCGTGCTCAACGTCACCGGCGACCTGGTTCTCGCGACCGTCGTCTCGCGTGGCGAAAAGGACGATCCGGTCACTCCCGAGGCGCCCACGCCCGCACCGACGGTCGCAACAGCCGCCTGACGGTCAGGGGCCGGTGACGACCTCGGTGTCGTCCCGGCCGCCCCATTCGGCCCAGGACCCGTCGTAGAGAACGCCCTCCCGGCCGAGCACGCTGAGGGCCAGCAGCGGAACGGCAGCGGTCACGCCGGAGCCGCAGCTGGCGATGGGCCTGTCGTCAGGGCCCAGCCCGCACGCCGCGAAGGCCGCCTCCAGTGTCGCGGGCTCGCGCATCAGCCCCTCGGGGGTCAGCAGTTCGCCGAACGGCAGGTTCACAGCCCGCGGCATATGACCGGCGCGCAGCCCGGGTCTGGGTTCGGGGGCGGCTCCCGCGAAACGGGCGGCGGCGCGGGCGTCGAGCACAGGCGCTCCGTCCTCGAGCGCCTGTCGCACGCGCTCCAGATCGGCGATCATCTCCGGACGGGGGGCCGCCCTGAAGGTCGCGGCCTTCGGCGACGCGTCACCGGTCTCGAGGGCGCCGCCCGTCCGGATCCAGGCCGGCAGGCCGCCGTCCAGCACCTGGACCCGGTGGCAGCCCATCGCCCGGAACATCCACCAGGCCCGCGCTGCTGTGAAAAGGCCGAAGGTGTCGTAGACGACGATCCGGTCGGTTTCAGACACGCCGAGCCGGCCAAGCTGTTCGCCAAACTGCCCGGGCGACGGCATCATGTGCGGCAGGGGGTTTCCCTGATCGGAGATCGCCTCCAGATCGAAGAAGACCGCGCCCGGCAGATGGCCCGCCTCGAAGATCGGTTGTGCGGGCGTCCCGTCCAGATGCCAGCTGGCGTCGAGAATGCGCAGGTCGGGATCGCCGAGCGCAGCAAGGAGTTCGGATGCAGAGACGAGGGGAGGGAGTGTGGCCATGACCGAGACTACCACGGACGCGGCGGGCATGCTCCGTCTGGTGCTGGGCGACCAGGTGTCGGACGGCCTGTCCGCCCTTGAGGGTCTTGATCCGGCCCGGGACCTCGTCCTGATGGCCGAGGTCAACGACGAGGCGACCTACGTCAGACACCACAGGCAGAAGATCGCCCTGGTCTTCGCCGCGATGCGCAGCTTCGCCCTCAGGCTCGAGACGCGCGGCGTGACGGTCCGCTACATCCGCATCGACGACCCGGCCAACACCCAGTCCATCGTGGGCGAACTGCACCGCGCCCTGGACGAGCGGCCCTTCGCCGGGGTGGCGATCACCGAATGCGGGGAGTGGCGTCTGGCCGAGGCCCTGGCCGCCTTCGCCGGCGTCGCGCCGGTCCCGGTCGAGGTCCGCGAGGACCGTCGCTTCATCTGCAGCCACGACCGCTTCCGGCGCTGGGCGTCCGGCAAGTCCCAGCTGCGAATGGAGTTCTTCTACCGGGAGATGCGGCGCGAAAGCGGCGTCCTTCTGGATGACGGCCAACCCGTCGGCGGCCAGTGGAACTACGACAGCGAGAACCGCAAGCGGCTCGCCAAGGGTCTGCGCCCGCCTGCGCGCCTGCGGACCCCGCCCGACGACATCGCGCGCGGCGCCCTCGCCGATGTGGCCCGGCTGTTCCCCGACCACTTCGGCGATCTCGACGCCTTCGGCTGGCCGACGACGGCGGAGCAGGCGGAGACGGTGTTCGCCGACTTCCTCGCGAACGTCCTGCCCGGGTTCGGCGACTGGCAGGATGCGATGGCGCACGGCGAGCCCTGGATGTGGCACGGTCTGATCTCGACCTCGATCAATCTCGGCCTGCTCGATCCCCTCGACCTGTGCCGCCGGGCCGAGAAAGAATATCGCGCCGGCCGGGCCCCTCTGAACGCCGTCGAGGGCTTCATCCGCCAGATCCTGGGCTGGCGCGAGTTCGTGCGCGGCGTCTACTGGCTCAAGATGCCGGACTACGCCCGGCGCAACTTTCTGGACGCCGACCGCAGCCTGCCGGGGTTCTACTGGTCCGGCGAGACCGACATGGCCTGTATCGCGGATGTCGTGTCGATGACCCGCACCCACGCCTACGCCCATCATATCCAGCGCCTGATGGTGAGCGGCAACCTCGCCATGCTCCTCGGCGTCCATCCCGACGAGATCGACGACTGGTACATGGTGGTCTACGCCGACGCCTATGAGTGGGTGGAGATGCCCAATACGCGCGGCATGGCGACCTTCGCGGACGGCGGGATCGTGGGCTCCAAACCCTATGCGGCCTCCGGCGCCTATATCGACCGGATGAGCGACTACTGTGGGGCCTGCCGCTATGACGTGAAGGCCAAAGCAGGCGAAAACGCCTGTCCGTTCAACCGGCTGTACTGGGGTTTTCTCGAGCGCAATAAACTGCGGCTGCGCGACAACGTCCGACTGGCCATGCCCTACCGCACGCTCGAAAACTTCGGCCCGGAGCGCCGGACCGCCCTGCTGAACGAGGCAGAGGCCACGCGGGAGACGCTGGGCGCGGTTCGACGGCCGGATTAGGTCATGGTCACTCGTCAGCGCGCGCGCCGCCGCTGACCGCCTTCAGCGCGGTCAGGGCGCGGTCGCGGGCCTCGGCGTGATCGACGATCGGCCGCGGATAGTCGTGACCGAGCCGCACCCGTGCGTCGCGCAGAACCTCGGGCGGCGCGGTCCAGGGCGCGTGGATCCATTTGTCGGGGACCCGCGCCAGCTCGGGAATCCAGCGTCGGACGTATCGACCCTGGGCGTCGAACTTCTGACCCTGGGTGATCGGATTGAAGATGCGGAAATACGGCGAGGCGTCGGCGCCGGACCCGGCGACCCACTGCCAGTTCTGGGCGTTGGAGGCGAGATCGGCATCGACCAGGGTGTCCCAGAACCAGGCCTCGCCCCGCCGCCAGTCGACCAGCAGGTCCTTGATCAGGAAGGACGCCACGATCATCCGCACCCGATTGTGCATCCAGCCGGTCGCCCAGAGCTGACGCATGCCCGCGTCGACGATGGGAAAGCCGGTAAGGCCTCGGGTCCAGGCGGTGAAGCCCGCATCGTCGTCCAGCCAGGGGAAGGCGTCGTATTCGGGCCGGAACGCCTTGTCCGGCAGGGTCGGGAAGTGATGCAGCAGGTGGGCCGAGAACTCGCGCCAGCCGATCTCGGCGACGAACTTCGCGGCCTCTTCGGCCCTGACCCCGCCGTCGTCCGCGATCTTCCGGGCCGCTGCGATGGCCCGCCACGGGCTGATCTCGCCCCAATGCAGGTGCGGCGACAGGCGACTCGTCCCGGCCTTCGACGGGATATCCCGACCGGCGCCGTAGTCTGACAGGCCTCCGGCGACGAATTCGCCGAGCGCCGTCGTCGCGCCCGCCTCGCCCGGGGTCCAGTCGAACCCGGCGGACCAGTCCGGCCGGCGCGGATGCAGGCCCCAGTCTTCCAGGTGATCGCTCTCCAGATGGGGAGCGCCGCTGAGGTCGCGCGGCCCTGTCGTGTGCGGCGGAGCCTCGGCCCTGTCGAGAAGGGCGCGCAGGAAGGGGGTGAAGACCTTGTAGGGCCCGCCCGACCCGTTCAGCACCGTCCCCGGCCGGCACAGAAGGGCGCCGTTGTAGCCCTTGAACTCCACCCCCTCGGCCTTCAGGGCGTGGGCGATGTCCGCGTCGCGAGCCCAGGCGTCAGGCTCGAACAGCCGGTTGAGAAACACCCTGTCGGCGCCGGTCTGGTCGATCAGACGTCGAAGCTCCGCCTCCGAATCACCCCGGCGCAGGATCAGGGTCGCGCCGCGCTCGGCCAGGCTCGCCGACAGGGCGCGCAGCGACTTGTCGAGCCACCACAGGCCGGCGCCGCCCGACGGCCGCACTGTCGAGCCCTCATCGTGGATATAGACCGGTACGATCGGCCGCCCCGTCGCGTGCGCCTGGTTCAGTGCAGGATTGTCGGCCAGCCGCAGGTCACGACGGAACCACAGAATGACGGGGCTCTGCTCCTTGGTGGTCACGCCTCGGATCTCCGTGGTAGGTTGAAATTTCAGGCGCGCGGGGCCACCTGACCGCCCCATAGGCGTGCCAATGCCAACGCGCCACCCGCCAGATTCGTCCATCGATGTCCCAGAGAGAAGGCCCGCCCGTGAGCGCTCCGAATTCCGTCATCACCCTGTCCGGAAACGGCATCACGACGCCCGTCGTCATCGGCGGCGGGGCGCGCATCGCCTTCATCGCCGGCCCGTGCCAGCTGGAAAGCCGCCAGCACGCCCTTGAGATGGCCCATGCCCTGAAGGAGATCGGTCAGCGGCTGAATGTCGGCATCATCTACAAGACCAGTTTCGACAAGGCGAACCGCACCTCGGCCACCGCCGCGCGCGGGCTGGGCCTGAAGGATTCCCTGCCGATCTTCGACGAGATCCGTCAGGTCACCGGCCTGCCGGTCCTGACCGACGTCCATTCCGAGGAACAGGCCCGCCAGGCCGCCGAGGCTGTGGACGTGCTGCAGATCCCCGCCTTCCTCAGCCGCCAGACCGACCTGCTGCTGGCCGCGGCCGCAACGGGCAAGGCGATCAACATCAAGAAGGGTCAGTTCCTGGCCCCATGGGACATGAAGAACGTCATCGCCAAGGTGGTCGGCGCCGGAAATCCGAACGTCATGGCCTGCGAGCGCGGGGCCAGCTTCGGCTACAACACCCTGGTCTCGGACATGCGCGCTCTGCCGATCCTGCGCGAGATCGGCTGCCCGGTCGTGTTCGACGCGACCCACTCCGTCCAGCAGCCGGGCGGGCAGGGCACGTCCTCGGGCGGCCAGCGCGAGTTCGTGCCGGTCCTGGCTCGGGCGGCCGTGGCCGTCGGCGTCGACGCCGTCTTCATGGAAACCCACCAGGACCCCGACCACGCCCCGTCGGACGGCCCAAACATGGTGCCCCTGTCGGAGTTCGAGGGCCTGGCCGCTGAACTGCTGGCCTACGACGACCTGTCGAAGGCGCGGATGGCCAGAGCGGCGTAGGGGCGGCACGCCACCGTCTCCTCCCCGTCGCGCCAGCGGATGGGGAGGTGGCACGGCGCGCCTTCGCGCCGTGACGGAGGGGTTCTTCACCCTACACACGGTGCCAGCTTCAAGAGCCCCTCCACCGCTTCGCGGTCCTCCTCCCCATCGCTTCGCGATGGGGAGGAGACGACGCCAGTCCCTTGCCATCCCGGCCGGCGCGAAGCGACGATCCGGGAGGGGCCTGCCAACTACTTGACCGCCCCGGGCGATCGCCCGGTGCCGACAGTGTTCGGATGCGAAAGATTGGGCGGAACGATGTTCGGTGGTAGACTCCTGCGCGCAAGCGGCAGGGGGCTCGGATGGGTGTGACGTTTGGCCGGACAACGCCGATCCTGCGCGTCGCCGACCAGGAGCGGGCTCTTGCCTACTACAAGGATGTCCTCGGATTCACCCAGGAATGGGGCGATCAGTACTCGGCCTCGGTTCGCCGGGGAGAGGCGGTGCTTATGCTGGCGACCGGCGATCAGGGCGGGGGCGAGGGCTGGCTCTATGTAGGGGTGGACGATGTCGACGCGCTCCGGGACGAAATCGCGCCCCGGGGAGCGATCGTCCGGACCGGTCCGGCCAATTATCCGTGGGGTGCCCGCGAGCTGCATATCGAGGATACCGAGGGCAATGTGTTGAGGTTCGGCTCGGACGCGACCGGGGAGCCGGACGGTGACTGGATCGACGCGAAAGGGACCCGCTGGGTCTACAAGGCTGAGGGCCGCTGGCAGCCCGCCGAGTGATACCGCAGCGGCCGGCCTGGGGGCTTGGCAAGCTGGACCGTGGCAACCAAGGGCAGGGTGCCCCTGGATTTCGCCGTCGCCCTGGCCCGGCACTCGTCCATCGTCCCGGCTCTCCGCTGCGCTACGGCCGGGATGACAAGCGCCGCTCCACGGTTGTGTCCCGGCCCGTCGCGCTTTAGCTGGGACCCCATGGCGGAACGAAACCTCGATCTCGGCACCCTGCAGGCCCTGCTGGAGCGGGCGCACGGCCAGACTGTGGCCTGTGTCGGCGACCTGATGCTGGACCGCTATGTCTATGGCGAGGTCAGCCGGATTTCCCCCGAGGCTCCGATCCCGGTGCTGCGCTCTCGCCGCACGGTCTCCATGCCGGGCGGCGTCGGCAATGTTGCGCGCAACGTCGCGGCCCTGGGCGGTCTGGCCCGGCTGGGTGGCGTCACGGGCGTCGATGCGGCCGGCGAGGAACTGGCCCGGCTGGTCGCCGCCGAAGACCGGATCGAGGATTTCATCGATCGGACCGAAGCCGCCGGCACCATCGTCAAGACCCGCTATGTCTCGGGCGGCCAGCAGCTGATGCGTCTGGATGAGGAGGAGGTCGCGGTCGGCGCCTTCGCCCGCGAGGACGTTTTTTCAAACGCTTCCGCCATCCTCCTGTCCGACTACGCCAAGGGCGTGGTTACCGAGCGCCTGATCCGCTCGGCTCTCTGGCAGGCGCAGCACACCGGCGCCGTGGTCATCGTCGATCCCAAGGGCCGAGACTTCGCCCGCTACGGCGCGGTCGACCTGATCAAGCCCAATGCCTCCGAACTGGCCGGCGCCATCGGCCTGCCGGTCGAGACCGACGCCGAGATCGAGGCCGCGCTGGAGGCCTTGCTGGCCGCCACAACCGCCAGGGCAATCGTCGTCACCCGCGCCGGCAAGGGGATGAGCCTGATGCGGCGCGGCGCGCCGGTGCAGCATTTCCCCGGTCGCGCGCGCGAGGTCTTCGACGTGTCCGGCGCCGGCGACACCGGTCTGGCGGCCCTGGGTCTGGCGCTCGGCGCCGGCGCCTCGCTGGAACAGGCGGTCCAGCTGGCCATCCTCGCCTCCGGGGTCGTGGTGGGCAAGAGCGGCACCGCCGTGGTCAGCCCCGCCGAACTGATCGAGGCCGAGATGAGCCAGCACGCCGGCGCGGCCCTGGCCAAGGTCACGGCGCTGGACGACCTCGCCGCCGAGGTCGAGGCCTGGCGACGTCAGGGCCTCAAGGTCGGCTTCACCAACGGCTGTTTCGACATCCTGCATCGCGGCCACGTCGCCTATCTGGCCCAGGCCCGCAGCTGGTGCGACCGGCTGGTCGTGGCGCTCAACACCGACGCCTCGGTCCGCCGGCTGAAAGGCGACGGCCGCCCCGTGAACGACCTCGACAGCCGCGCCGTGGTCATCGGCGGTCTCGCCAGCGTGGACCGGGTCACCTCCTTCGACGATCCGACGCCCCTCGCCCTGATCGAGCGGCTGCGTCCCGACGTCCTGATCAAGGGCGCGGACTACACCCGTGAAGGCGTGGTCGGCGGAGACCTGGTCGAGAGCTGGGGCGGCGAGGTCCGCCTGGCGGCCTTCGCCGACGGATACTCGACCACCCGGACCATCGAGAAGATGATCGACAGCAGTCTGGGGGAGGCCGGCTGATGCGGCGCATGATCGTGGTCACCGGCGGCGCCGGCTTCATCGGCTCCAACATCGTCTCGCGCCTGTGCGCCGAGGACCGCTGGGACGTCGTCGTCTGCGACCGGCTGGAAGACGCCAACCTCGGCAAGTGGCGCAACATCGCCAAGTCGGCCATCGCGGACTTCTGGCAGCCGGAGGAGCTGTTCCTTCAACTGGAACGCCACAAGGAGCGGGTCAGCGCCGTCGTCCACATGGGGGCCATCTCCTCGACGACCGAGCAGGACGCCGACCTGATCCTGCGCACCAACTTCAGCCTGTCGCGCGATCTCTGGGACTGGTGCGCGCTGAACGACGCCCGGATGATCTACGCCTCCTCGGCGGCCACCTACGGCGACGGCGAAGCCGGTTTCGAGGATGTCGATGATCTTGAGTCCATCTCGCGACTTCAGCCTCTAAATGCCTACGGTTATTCAAAGAAACTGTTCGATCAGTATGCGGTTCGCGCGGCTTCCCGCGACCACGCCCCGCGCCAGTGGGCCGGGCTGAAGTTCTTCAACGTCTATGGCCCGAACGAAGGCCACAAGGGCGGGATGAAGTCGGTCATCGCCCAGATCTGGCCGAAGGTGGCCGCCGGCGAGACCGTCAGCCTGTTCCGTTCGCACCATCCCGATTACGCCGACGGCGGACAGTTGCGCGACTTCGTCTTCGTCGACGACGTGGTCGACATCATCGACTGGCTGCTGTGCACGCCCGGGATCAGCGGCATCTTCAACGCCGGGTCGGGACAGGCGAGGTCCTTCCTCGACCTGGCCAACGCCACCTTCGCTGCGGCCGGCAAGGACCCCGCAGTCGCCTATATCGACATGCCCGAGGTCATCCGCGACCGTTACCAGTATTTCACCGAGGCGAAGATGGACCGCGTCCGGGCCCTCGGCTTCGGAGGCCAGTCCACGCCGCTGGAGGAGGGGGTGCGCCGGTACGTCCAGTCCTTCCTGTCACAGCCGGATCCCTATCGGTGAAACCGCCCCGGCTGACCTTCCGGCAGGGGGTGGGCTGGCTCGGCATCGCCCTTGTGCTTCTGCTCGCCGTCGCCGTCGCGGTCTGGCGCGGCGACATCCTCAAGGCCGGGTTGGACCCGCAGATTCCGTTCCAGACCTACGACCCGCCGCCGGCGCCAGACTATCGGCAGGCCGACGCCTGGGCGATGCGCGAGATCCGCGCCCCGACGTCAGGACCGGCCGCGATCTTCTTCCTCCACTCCACCACCTTCGACGGCGGCAAGGACTGGAACGGACCGATCGGCGATCAGAAGGCCGACGCCTATCTGAAGCGGGTCGTCATCCCCAACTACGCCGGGCCGTTCGCCCGGGCCGGGGCCATCAGCCTGCCGCGCTATCGACAGGCCTCGCTTTACACCCGACTGACCCTGAGGGACGATGCCCGGGACGCCCGCGCCTTCGCCTACGGCGACGCTCTGGCCGCCTTCGAGACCTGGCTGACTGCGCATCCGACCGGACCTCTGGTGCTGGCGGGCGTGGAGCAGGGTGGAGACCTGATCGACCGGCTGGTGCGCGAGCGGGTGGCCGGCGATCCGGCCCTGCAGCGCCGGATCGTCGCCGTCTATCTGATCGATGTGATCGTCGCCGCCAACAGCCTGTCGCCCGCCGTGCCGGCCTGCGCCACGGCGACCAGCATCGGCTGTGTGGTCGGCTGGTCCCAGGTCGGAGACGACAACGACGGCGCCGCCTGGCGGCGACTGCGACGGGCCCTCGTCTGGGACGAGGCCGGACGCCTGATCGATCTCGCCGACCGCCCGGCCCTGTGCGTCAACCCGGTCAGCGGGGCCCGCAGCGATGCGGCCGTCCCGGCGCGCCTGCACCATGGCGCCGCCAATGCGACAGGACTGGAATGGGGCGTGCGACCCGCCTTCATCGACCGGGCCATAGCGACGCAATGCCGCCACGGCATCCTGCGTCACGCCGAGCTCAAGACTGAATCGTTCCGCGAGGTCGGGAACTGGGCCGACCGCAGAAAAGCGCGTCCCTACAATCTCTTCTATTCCGATATTGAGGAAGACGTTGAGCGCCGTCTCAATGTCTGGATCGCCTCCAACGGACTCTAGTCCAGTCCGGTCCGGTCGGTCTTCCAGTCGAACAGGGCCTCCAGCACCTTGATCGCCTCGCCGCGCGGGGTAGCCAGATCCGGATCTCGCCCCAGCACGAGCCGGGCGTCATCCGCGGCGGCCAGAAGCAACGACCGGTGGCGGATCGGGTCGGCGAACCGATAGGCCGGGAAACCGCTCTGCCTGAGCCCGAGGGGGTCGCCGCCGCCGCGCAGGCGGAAGTCCTCCTCCGCGATCTCGAATCCGTCCTCGCTGCGCCTCAGCGTCTCCAGCCGCTCGCGGGCGGTGTCCCCCAAAGTCGCTCCCTGACCGCCGTCCTGTCCCCCGTAGAGCAGGATGCAGGCGCTTGATTTCGCCCCGCGCCCGACCCGGCCGCGCAGCTGGTGCAGCTGGGCCAGGCCGAACCGGTCCGCGTGCTCGATGACCATGATGGTGGCGTTGGGCACATCGACCCCGACCTCGACCACGGTCGTCGCCACCAGGACCGAAATCCGTCCATCGGCGAAATCGGCCATGACCGCCTCCCGCTCTGCGCCGGGCATCTGGCCGTGGGCCAGACCGACCTCGATCTTCAGGATGCGTCGCAGATCCCGGGCCCGCTCCTCGGCCGCCGCCAGATCACTGACCTCGGATTCCGCCACCAGCGGACAGATCCAGTAGGCTTGGGCGCCCCCTTCGACCGCCGCCTTCAATCGTTGGGCCACTTCACCGATCCGCGCGAGCGGCAGGACCGCGGTCGAGATCGGCGTCCGCCCCGGCGGCTTCTCCATCAGACGGCTGACCTCCAGCTCGCCATACTGGGTCAGCTCCAGGGTGCGGGGAATCGGCGTCGCCGACATCGTCAGAAGATGGACCCCGCCGATGCGTGGGTCGCCCTTGGCCTGCAGACGGGCGCGCTCGTTGACGCCGAAACGGTGCTGTTCGTCGATGACCGCCAGGGCCAGCCGGTCGAACCGCACCGAGTCCTGGAACAGGGCATGGGTGCCAATCGCGACCTTCGCCTCGCCCGACGCCAGGACCGCCAGCCGCTCGCGCCGTTCCCCCGCCGTGTCACGGCCGGTCAGCAGGACGGTCGCCGCGCCCGCCGCCTCCAGCATCGGCGCCAGCCGTTGGTAGTGCTGGCGGGCCAGGATTTCTGTCGGCGCCATCAGGGCCGACTGGAAACCAGCCGACGCCGCATCGGCCAGGGCCAGGGCCGCGACCGCCGTCTTGCCCGATCCGACGTCGCCCTGCAGCAGCCGCCCCATCTGTTCGCCAGAGGCGAGGTCGCGACGGATCTCCGTCAGGGCCTGGGCCTGGGCGCCGGTCAGGGAGAAGGGCAGGGCGGCCAGCAGCGCCTGCGACACCGCTCCGGGCGCCATGACGGGCGCCGGCGTGATCTGGCGTGCCCGCTTACGCCGGGCCAACGCCAGCTGGTGCGCGAACAGTTCGTCATAGGCCAGCCTCTGTCGCGGCGCGGCGTCGGGCGACAGATCGGCCTCGCCGGTCGGGGCATGGAGGGCCGCGATCGCGGCATGCCAGCCCGGCCAGCGCTGTTTCGCCAGCCATGCCGAGTCCTGCCATTCGTCCAGCTCCGGCGCGACGGCCAGGGCGCCCAGCGCCAATTTCCTTACGACCCGAGACGTCAGACCGGCGGTCGCCGGATAGACAGGCTCGACGGCGGGGATCTCTTCGCCCTGGTCCAGCGGCACGATCCAGTCGGGGTGGACGATCTGCACCTCGCCGTTGAACCGCTCGACCTTGCCGGAGACCAGCCGCCGCTCGCCCTGTGGCAGCTGCCGGTCGATATGCTGGGGGCTGCCGCCGAACCAGATCAGATGGACAAAGCCGGTGTCATCGCTGGCCCGGACCTTGAGCGGCACGCCCGGGCGACCCGGCGCGATCATCCGGTCGACAATGACGTCGAAAACACCGACCTCGCCCTCCACCGCGTCCGCCGCATTCGTCCGCCGTCGTGTGATCATGCCCGACGGCGCCAGAAACAACACGTCGCGCACCAGCGGCCCGGCCAGCTTCTGGATCAGGGGCGCGACCTTGGTCCCCACCCCCTTCAGGCTGGTGACCTCCGCGAACAGGGGAAAGAGAATCTGGGGCCGCATCGCTGATGACATTAGACGGCGCGAGCCCGCTGGCGAAACGCGGGATGGATCGCTATCTCAACGCATCTGTTGAATGACCGAACGGGCAAGGATTCTTGTGGCCGATAACGACGCGCGTGCCGAAACTGAACTTCACCAGCAAAGGCTGGGCCGGATCACCTTCCGGGCGTGGCGGCGCGGCTTCCGCGAGGCGGACCTGGTGCTCGGCCCGTTCATGGAGCGTGAGGGCCCGACCCTGAGCGACGCCGACCTCGACGCGCTGGAGGTCCTGCTGGCCGAGGATAACGATCACGACCTCTACGCCTGGATCATCGAGACCAGGCCCACGCCGCCCGAGCATGACACGCCGCTGATGACGAAACTGCGCGTCTTCATGCGCGCCCACGTCGCCACGGCCGTGGCCGAGGGGGCGGGCTGATGGACGGCGCACGGATGAACCAACGCACCGATCACGAACTGGGCGGCGCGCCCGAGGGGCTTGATGCGCTCGTCGTCGCCGAACGGCTCCAGGCCGCGGGCGGGATCGGGGTCTTCGTGGCGCGGGATTATTCGCGCTCCGGCGCCTTCATCCAGGCTTTCCGGTTCTTCGCCAAGGACATCGAGATCGTAGAGTTTCCGGCCTGGGACTGCCTGCCCTACGACCGGTTGAGCCCGACCTCGGGCGTTTCCGCCGAGCGGATGGCGGCCCTGACGGCCCTGGCCAAACGCGGTCTCGACGATCAGGCCCCCATGTTGGTCGTCACGTCCGTCGCGGCGGCGATGCAGCGAACCCCGCCGCGCGAGGCCACCTTCGCCGCCAGCTTCGAAGCCCGTGTCGGCCGTGATCTGGATACGAAGGCTCTCGAAACCTATTTCACCACCAACGGCTACATGCGCGCCTCGACCGTCAACGAGCGCGGCGAATACGCCATCCGGGGCGGCGTCATCGACGTCTTCCCGCCGGGGTTCGAGGAGCCGGTGCGGCTCGACATGTTCGGCTCCGAGCTGGAATCGATCCGCACCTTCGATCCAGCGACCCAACGTTCGACCGGCCAGCGCAAGGAAGTGTCGCTGTCGCCCGTGTCCGAGGCTCTGCTGGACGCGGAGACCATCAGCCGCTTCCGCACCGGTTATCTGAACCTGTTCGGCGCCCCCGGCGACGACCCCCTCTACGCGACCCTCAGCGAGGGCGCGCGGCGTCAGGGCATGGAGCACTGGATTCCTCTGCTCTACGACCGTCTCGAGACCCTGTTCGACTATCTGCCCGACCGCGCCTCAATCTTCCTCGACCACCAGGTCGAGGCCGCGCGCGCCGAACGCTGGAACCTGACCCGCGACGCCTGGGAGGCCCGTCAGGAGGCGTCGAAGGCCCAGTCCGCCAAAGGAGGGGGCGGCGCCGCCAACCGTGCCTTGCCGCCGGACCGGCTCTACCTGCCCGACGCCGATTGGAACTCTGCCTTGGCCGGGCGCACCGTCCGTCGCCTGTCGCCGTTCTACGCGGCGGCCGAGGATGCCGGCGGTAATCTTGGCCGCACCTTCGGCACTGAGCGCGCCCGGGACAGCGTCAACCTGTTCGAGGCCGTCGCCGATCATGCGGCGAAGCTGAAGGCCGACGGCAAACGGGTCCTGTTCGCCTCCTGGAGCGAGGGCTCGTCCGACCGGCTCGGCGTCATGCTGGCCGATCACGGGCTGGAACATGTCGTCGCGGTGCGCGACTGGGCCGATGTGCAGGCGGCGTCGAAGGACCTCTATCTGCGCGCCGTCCTGCCGGTGGAGCACGGGTTCACGACCGGCGACCTCGCGGTCATCTCGGAAACCGACATCCTCGGCGACCGGCTGGCGCGGCCGAAGCGCAAGCGCCGGGCCTCCAACTTCCTCGCCGAAGCCTCGGCCCTGACGACCGGGGACCTCGTCGTCCACCTGGATCACGGCATCGGCCGCTATGAAGGTCTCAAGACGCTCGAGATCCAGGAGGCACCGCACGACTGCCTGGAGCTGCTCTATGCCGGTGAGAGCAAACTTTATCTGCCGGTTGAAAACATTGATCTTCTGACCCGGTACGGCTCGGAGTCCGACGGGGTCCAGCTGGACCGTCTCGGCGGCGCGGCCTGGCAGGGACGCAAGGCCAAGGCCAAGGCCCGCCTGCGCGATATGGCCGAAGGGCTGATCGCCCTGGCCGCCAAACGTGCGCTGCGGGTCGGGGAGGCGATCACTCCGCCGGCCGGTCTGTTCGACGAGTTCTGCGCCCGCTTCCCCTATGAGGAGACGGACGACCAGCTCAACGCCATCGGCGATGTGCTGGAGGACCTCGGCAAGGGCGTGCCGATGGACCGGCTGATCTGCGGCGACGTCGGCTTCGGCAAGACCGAGGTGGCCATCCGCGCCGCCTTCGTCGTGGCCATGAGCGGGCAACAGGTTGCCATCGTCTGTCCGACGACGCTGCTGGCCCGCCAGCATTTCAAGACCTTCTCGGAACGGTTCGCCGGCTGGCCGATCAAGGTCCGCCACCTGTCGCGCATGGTCACCGCCAAGGACGCGGCCGAGACGCGCGCCGGTCTGAAGGACGGCAGTTTCGAGATCGTCGTCGGCACCCACGCCGTCCTCGCCGAACAGGTCGGATTCAAGGACCTCGGCCTCGTCATCGTCGACGAGGAGCAGCATTTCGGGGTCAAGCACAAGGAGAAGCTCAAGAGCCTCCGCGCCGACGTCCACCTGCTGACCCTTACCGCCACCCCGATCCCGCGCACCCTGCAGATGGCCCTCTCGGGCATCCGCGAGATGTCGATCATCGCCACCCCGCCAGTCGATCGCCTCGCCGTACGGACCTATGTCGCGCCGTGGGACCCGGTCATGGTGCGAGAGGCCCTGCTGCGTGAGAAATATCGCGGGGGCCAGGCCTTCTACGTCTGCCCGCGCCTGTCGGACCTCCCGGATATCGAGGAGTTCCTCCGCGTCCAGGTGCCGGAGATAAAATTCGTTGTCGGTCACGGCCAGATGAGCCCGACCCAGCTCGAAGACGTGATGAGCGCCTTCTACGACGGCTCCTACGATGTGTTGGTCTCGACCACGATCGTCGAGAGCGGCATCGACATACCGACCGCCAACACCTTGATCGTGCACCGGGCCGACATGTTCGGCCTGGCCCAGCTGCACCAGATTCGCGGACGCATCGGTCGCTCCAAGGCCCGGGCCTTCGCCTATCTGACCGTCGATCCGAAGCGGCCCCTGACCCTCTCGGCCGAGCGCCGCCTGCAAGTGCTCCAGTCGCTCGACAACCTCGGCGCCGGTTTCCAGCTGGCCAGCCACGACCTGGATCAGCGCGGCGGCGGCAACCTGCTGGGCGACGAACAGTCGGGCCATATCCGCGAGGTCGGGGTCGAACTGTACCAGCAGATGCTGGAGGACGCGGTCGCCGAGCTGCGCCAGAACGGCGAGTCCGGGCCGGTCGACCGCGGCTGGTCTCCGGCCATCAATGTGGGTGCGGCCGTATTGATTCCAGAAGATTACGTC
Organism: Brevundimonas sp.; assembly: GCF_027484365.1. Taxonomy (GTDB): domain Bacteria; phylum Pseudomonadota; class Alphaproteobacteria; order Caulobacterales; family Caulobacteraceae; genus Brevundimonas. The sequence goes on from NZ_JAIXTC010000024.1 coordinate 69,177, forward strand.
TCGGACCTCAACGTCCGCCTCAGCCTTTACCGTCGCCTGTCCGACGCCGAGAAGACGGAGGAGCGCGAGGCCCTGGCCGCCGAACTGATCGACCGGTTCGGGCCCCTGCCGGACGAGGCCAAACAGCTTCTGCGCATCGTCGGGGTCAAGGCCAGTTGCAAGACCGCGATGATCGAGCGGATCGACATCGGGCCCAAGGGCTGCGTCCTGACCCTGCGCAACAACACCTTCCCCAATCCGATGGGACTGGTCGGACTGATCCAGAAGAACCATGCCAGCTGGAAAATCCGGCCGGACCAGAAGATCGTGGTCAAGGGCGACTGGCCGACGCCGGAGGATCGACTGAAGGTCGCCGAACGGATCACCACCGATCTGGCGCGGGTCGCCGGGGCTTGAGCCGGGTCGGCGTCCGGCCCGCGACCGAAGCCGACTGGCCGGCTATCTGGCCGATCGTCGAGGCTGTGGTGCAGGCGGGCGAGACCTACACCTGGCCGCGCGACCTCACGGAATCCGCCGCCAGGGCGATCTGGATGCAGACGCCGCCGGGCCTCACCCTGGTGGCCGTCGACGGCGACCGGGTTCTGGGCAGCGCCACGATCAAGCCTAACCAGCCGGGACCGGGCTCGCATGTCGCCAACGCCGGCTTCATGGTCGGGCCGGCGGCGCGGGGCCGGGGCGTGGGTCGTCTTCTGGGGGAGGCGGCTCTGGACCAGGCCCGCTCCGCCGGGTTCCGTGCCATGCAGTTCAACGCCGTGGTCGAGACCAACACGACCGCTGTCGCCCTTTGGAAGTCGCTGGGCTTTACCGTCGTCGGCACCGTGCCGGGCGCGTTCGACCATCCGGTCCAAGGCCTCGTCGGCCTGCATATCATGCACCGCAAGCTCTGATCCGGGCGGTCAGGCAGTCAGGCGTTCAGACAGGTTGGCCCTGCATGTCGGCCGAGGCGCGTTCGAGAACGGCGGCGGCCCCTTCGCCCGGCATCAGTTCGGCGACGCCGACGCTGAACTCGACCACGAACGGGGTCCGGTCAGGACCGGCATCGAAGGCGGTGCAGCCGATCACCGCCGCGATCCTCTCGACCGCCAGCCGGGCCGCCGGACCGGGCGTGGCGGGCAGGGCCAGGGCGAAGACCTCGGGGGCCAGTCGAGCCGCCGTATCCTCGACCCTGACCAGACGCGACACCATGGCGCCGATCTGGGGCATGGCGCGATCCAGCCAGCCGCCCTGACGCGCGTGGATAAGGCTGTCACCCTCTGCGACGCGCAGGACGCAGACCGATAGCGGACGGCGCCGGGCCGAGGCGGCCTCCGCGACCCGGCCCAGATGGCTGGCGAACAGGTGGCGGGTGAACAGGCCGGTCGACGGATCCATGATCCCGGCGCCCCGCGCCCCTTCCAGCGCCTTGCGAATGCCCAGATGACGCCGGTGAGTCCGCGCGAGGTCCAGCACGCGCGCCGCAGCCTCCGGCTCCGGCGTATCGGCGGCCGCCACCTCCGAGAAGCCCCTGTTATAGAGTTCGCTCAGGTTGATCTCGCCTTCGGAGCGCAGATAGAGGGCCAGAGGAATGTGATAGAGACGCGTGTTCCGCTTCATGCCCGAGGCGATGGACAGGGCAGGCGCATGGTCCGGCGCGCCCCACAGTACCGCCGCATCGAAGGCGCTCTCATGCAGATAGTCGAAGGCAGTGTAAGGCGTCGGAGCCGCCACCACCTCGGCGCCCGCAGCGGTCAGGGTGTTCGACAGGGCGATGAACCGGTGGTCCGGCGCTCCGGCGATCAGAACGCGCACCGGCCCCGGATCCGGCAGGCCGGGATCAAGCGTCGCACCGTGCAGGGCGAAGGTCGCCTGGCGCAGGCGAAACTCTTCCTCGGCGATGGCCGCGCGCACCAGTTGCTCGATGCGCAGGGCGGCCTGGGCCGGATGGGGCGGCTCGGCCATGGTCAGATCGAAGGTCCCCGCTGGCAGGCCCGCGGCCCTCGGCCCGAGGGCGATGACCGGAAGCCGTCGCGCGCCGGCAGCCCGCCGCAAGGCGTCAGGCAGGGCCTCGATCTCGGGATGGTTCGAGTCGAGAATCGCGGCTTCCAGGGTGAAGTCGGTCAGGGCGGCCACGGCGGCGGCGCCGGATCGAGCCGTCACCGTTCGCCAACCCAGCGAGTCCAGCCCCCCGCACAGGGCACCGATCCGCTCATCCGTCTCGGCGACGACCAGAATGCGTGGATCCGAAGCTGAAATCGCTGAACTCCCCCTGCACGACCCGCGGCCGCAGCTCCTGGCGGAGCGAGCGGACCATACCGACGCGCCCCGGTTCGGCGCAACGGGCCATATGCCCGCGACAGGGGAAAACGACGAAGGGCCGCCGCTTCCATATCGGCCTTTTTCCGCTAATGTCGCGCGCTGGGCTACGGCGGGAACCGGCTTGAGCGGACAAACAAGCGAAATGACGTCGCCCGGATTCTGGGCGCGGCTCTCGGGGCGGGCATTCGCGCGCAGCTGGGGCCGGGACGTTATGCTCTACACGGGCGGGGTGTCTTTCTTCGCCCTGCTGGCCGTTTTCCCGGCCATCGCCATCCTGATCGGCTTCTACAAGGCGGTGCTGTCGATCGGTCAGGTCGGCGAGCAGGCGGCCGCCCTGGCCGATGTCATGCCCCACGCCGCGCGCGCCATCTTCCGGGCCGAGGTCGAGCGGCTGTCGAACGCCTCGGCCCGCGCCATCTCGACCCAGAGCGCCTTTGCCCTGGTCGTCGGCGCCTATGCGGCGCACCGTGGATTCAAGGCCTTGCTGGCGGGACTGAACCTCATTCATGATGAGACGGAGCCGCACGGCTTCTTCAAGTTCAACTTCCTGGCCTTCATTGTCGCCGTGGTGGCCTTCGGTCTGTTCACCATCGTCTCGGGCGCCGTGGTCACCGCCCGCCTGCTTGAGCATGCGGAGCCGGTGACGGGGCAGGGCGGGCTTCCGCTCAACGGCCTGATGCCGGCCGCGGGGCTCTGTTTCGGTCTGACCCTGCTCTATCGCTACGCCATGTCCCATCGCGACCCGGTCGCTTGGTTCCCGTCGATCACCGGCGGAGCCGTGGCGACCGTCCTGTCGATGATCTCGTCCTGGCTCTGCGCCATCTATGTCGAGCAGATCGCCCAGCTCGGCGCGACCTACGGCTCGGTCGGCGCCGTCGTGGTCTTGTTGATCTGGTTGTCGTGGAACGTGAACGCCATCTTCTACGGCGGCGCCTTCGCCACCGAGATGGAGATCGCCTCGCGTTCAAAAGGCGCCCCGGACATCGCGCCGGAGGACAGCCATTCGGTGGTCAATCTGTCGGAGCGGCGCGCGTCTCGACGGTGATCGTCAGGACCCCGTCCGCCTCCTCGACGGACACCACCCGGCCGCCCAGATCCGCCATCAGGTAGGGCACGTCGATCCGCGCCATTGGATCGGTGGCCAGCAGGACCAGACGCCCGCCCGCCGGCCCGCTTTCGGCCGCCTTCCTCAGACGCAGGCTCGGCACGGGACAGCGGTGGCCCCGGGCATCGACGACGATGGACGCGGCTTCGCTCACCCCGCCGCGCACGCCGTCAGCAACAGGCCGAGCGCGACCCGAACGCTTTCCAGGCGGACCTGTTCGCGACCGATCTCCCCGAACAGCCGGACCTCGTGCACGATCCCGTCAGGACCCGCGCAGCCGAAATGAACCAGGCCGACAGGCTTTTCAGCCGAGCCGCCGCCCGGCCCGGCGATGCCTGTCATCGAGACGGCCAGGTCCACGCCCGCCGTCACCCGTGCCCCGGCCGCCATGGCGCGCGCGACGGGCTCGGAGACCGCCCCGTACACCGCGAGGGTCTCGGCCGGCACGCCCAGCATCTCCGACTTGGCCGTGTTGCTGTAGGTCACGAAGCCCCGGTCGACCACAGCCGACGACCCGGCCACGGCCGTCAGGGCGCCCGCCACGAGCCCGCCGGTGCAGCTTTCCGCCGTCGCCACCGTCCAGCCTCTGGCAGAGGAGGCGGCGATCACGGCGGCCGCCAGTCGCTGGATGTCATCCGGGAACATGGGTCTTTCCGATCCTTGCGCGAGTCAGTCTAGGCTGGGCTTCGCGCGCCCGTCTGTCGATAGCACGCGCCTGAAACCGGGGACCTCATGACCGACACAGCCTTGCCGGAAGGCGCAGCCCCCACGACGGAGGGCGGCGATCGCGTGACGCCGATCCTGTTCGCCGTGGCCATCTTCACCTCAGCCGCCCTCGTCTTCGTCGTCCAGCCCATGGTGACCAAACTGGTCCTGCCCATGCTGGGCGGATCGCCGTCGGTCTGGAACACGGCCATGGTCTTCTTCCAGACGGCGCTCCTCGCCGGTTACGGCTACGCCCATCTGCTGCAGCGTCTGACCTCGATGCGGGCGCAGATGGCGACCCACCTAGTCCTGCTGCTGCTGGCGGCCCTTTTCCTGCCGCTCAAGATCAGCGGCCTCCTCGGTGACCCCGATCCGAACGCCCCGATCGGCTGGCTTCTGGCCACCCTGGCCCTGTCGGTCGGAGCGCCGTTCGCCGTCCTGTCGGCGACCGCCCCCCTGCTGCAGGCCTGGTACGCCCGCGTCCGCGCCGGCCATGCCGATGGCCAGAACCCCTATGTCCTGTATGCCGCCTCCAACCTCGGCAGCTTCCTGGCCCTGCTCGCCTATCCACTGCTGATCGAGCCGCTGATGACCCTGTCGGGCCAGCGCGCGAGCTGGAGCGGCGGCTATGCCGCCTTCATGCTGATGGTGGTGGCGCTCGCCGCCGTCGCCTGGCGGAAAGGCCAGATCGGCTCGGCTCCGGTCGCCAGCCTGGAAACCAGCCCGCCGATCCCCTGGCGCGAGAAGATCATCCTCGTCCTTCTGGCCGCAGCCCCGTCCAGCCTGATGCTCGGTGTCACGGCCCACCTGGCGACCGATGTCGCATCGGCGCCCTTCCTGTGGGTCATCCCGCTGGCCCTGTATCTGCTGACCTTCGTCATCGCCTTCCAGGACCGGCCGTGGATCCCTCTGCCGATCACCCTGGTGCTCGCCGCGGCCGTCAGCCTGGCCTGTATCAGCTTCACCGCCTTCCGCACCGGCGACTGGATCCTGATGTTCGGCCTGCACCTCGGGGCCTTCTTCCTGCTGGCCCTGATGTGCCACCAGAGGCTGGCCGCCCGCCGTCCGCCCCCGGACCGGCTGACGGAATTCTATCTGCTGATGTCGCTTGGCGGCGTGGTCGGCGGCGCCTTCACCGCCCTGCTGGCCCCCGTGCTGTTCAACGGCGTCTGGGAGTATCCGCTGGTCCTCGTTTTGGCCGGTCTGGCCCGGCCCCTGAACAGGGCGCCGATCAGGAACTGGGAAGTCTATCTGTTCGTCGGCGCAGTTCTGGCCACCGGCCTCCCGCCGTTCCTGTCGGCGGTCTTCCAGGCCGACTGGGGCTTCGCCTGGTGGTTCAACAACAATGTCTCGGACAACATGCCGGGTCTGACCCAGTTCATCATGCTGGGGCCCATCCTGGCCGGCTTCATCCTGCGCGACCGGACACCGGCCTTCGTCATCATCGCGGGGCTGATCGCGCTTTCGACCGCCTATATCGCACGCGGCTATGACGCCGCCTTCACCGACCGCAGCTTCTTCGGCGTGATGAAGATCGGTGTGACCCAGGACCCGCGTCTGGGCGGTCAGGTCAACATCCTGATGCACGGCACCACCCTGCACGGGGCCCAGCCGCGCAACCCGGCCTTCGCCTGCATGCCGACCCTTTATTACGCACCGGCCAGCCCCATCGGCCAGACGACCCAGATGCTCCAGCGGCGCCGCCCGGGCCTGAAGATCGGGGTGGTGGGGCAGGGGTCCGGAGCCATGGCGGGCTACAAGCGCGCCGCCGACGAGATGAAATTCTTCGAGATCGATCCGATGGTCGATCGACTGTCGCGCGATCCCCAATGGTTCAGCTTCATCTCGGACTGCGCCGACGGCCCGATCCAGACGGTGCTCGGCGACGCCCGCCTGACCATGGCGCGGGAGACGGCCGGGACCTACGATCTCCTGTTGATCGACGCCTTCTCATCCGACTCCGTGCCCACCCACCTGCTGACGGTCGAGGCGATTGAGGGCTATCTGAAGCTGCTCAAGCCCGACGGCGTGGTGATCCTTCACCTGTCGAACCGCAACCTCGACATCACCCTTCCGGCGGCGGCGGCGGCCCAGCGACTGGGCGCGGCCAACCTGCACCAGCTCTATCAGGAAGCGCCGACGGCTCCCGACATGGCCGAGGCCTCGACCGAGGCCCTCATCCTGTCGCCGACCGAGGCGGGTCTGGCGGAGTTCCGGGGCGATCCCAACTGGGGTGAGTTGGCCGACACCGAGGTCCGGCCCTGGACGGACGACTATGTGAACCTCTTCGGATCCCTGTGGCGTCACTTCAGGCAGTGACGACAGTCTCCTGATCAGGCAGGCAATTCGATCGTCGCTATGGCGGAGGCGGCCAGGCCCTCCTCGCGCCCGGTGAAGCCCATCTTCTCCATCGTCGTCGCCTTCACGCTGACGGCGTCGAGCGGCAGGTTCAGGATTTCAGCGAGCCGTTCGCGCATGGCCTCACGGTGCGGCTTCACCTTGGGCCGCTCGCAGATCAGGGTCACGTCGACGTTGACCAGCCGCCCGCCGCGCGCCGTCAGCCGCTCGACCGCATGGATCAGGAACTGGTCCGAGGCCGCGCCCTTCCACTTCGGATCGGTCGGCGGGAAATGGTCGCCGATGTCCCCGTCGCCCATGGCGCCCAGGACCGCATCGGTCAGGGCATGCAGTCCGGCGTCGGCGTCCGAATGGCCGATCAGGGTCTGGTCGTGCGCGATCTCGACCCCACACAGCCACACGCTGTCGCCCGGCCCCCAGCGGTGCGCGTCGAACCCCTGACCCACCCGAGTTTGAAGGGGGCGGGTCTGTCTGGCGATCAGCGCTTCGGCCATGGCGAAATCCTCGGGATAGGTCAGCTTCATCAGGCGCGGATCGCCCTGCACCAGGCGAACCACGCCGCCGTCATGCTCCACCACCGCCGCGTCGTCGGTCGGCGGCGCCCCCTCGGGCCAGACGCCGTAGGCGGCCCGCAGGCGATCGGCGCGGAAGGCCTGGGGCGTCTGCGCCCGCCACAGACCGCTGCGATCGACCGTGTTCTCAATCCGCTCTCCGCCACGCTTCAGCGTGTCGGAGACGGGCAGGGCGGCGATGGCCCCATCGGCGCCGGGCAGGGCCTCCAGCAGCCGACCGATGACTTCGGCCGACAGCAGGGGGCGCGCTGCGTCGTGAACCAGGACGGGTCGATCCGGCGCCCCGATCAGGGCGTCGAGCCCGGCACGAACCGAATCCCCCCGTTCAGCGCCGCCCGCTACGGCGCGCCAGTTCGCGAGGCCATCGAGCGCCTGAGCCGCGCGCTCGACCCCGTCGACAGCGACGACGACGACGACCTCTTCAGCCCCGGCCTTCAGCAGGGCCTCGACCGACCAGCGCACCACGGGCCTGCCGCCGAGCAGCCGCCACTGCTTGTCGCCCCCGGCCCGGGAGCCCGAACCGGCCGCCACTACGATCGCTGCGAATGTCATGGTCGCCTTCTAGGGGCCATGTTGCCGGTTGACGAGGGGCCAGGCTTCGCGTGTTGACGGACGAATGAGCACAGGGATTCAGATCGGCGACGTCGCCATTCCCGGACGGGTTCTGATGGCGCCCATGACGGGCATCACGGACCTGCCGTTCCGGCTGCTCGCCAGTCGGCTGGGCGCCGCCTATGTGGCGACTGAAATGGTCGCCGCCGCCGAACTGGCTCGCGCCCGGCCCGACGTCGTCCGTCGCGCCGCCGTCGGCGACGGCCTGCCCCTGACCGTCATCCAGCTGGTCGGGCGCGATCCCGCCGCGATGGCCGAGGGCGCCCGCATGGCCGAGGCCGCCGGCGCCGATATCATCGACCTCAACTTCGGCTGCCCGGCCAAGGAGGTCACCGGCTCGGCCTCGGGCTCGGCCCTGATGCGCACGCCCGATCTCGCGGGCCGGATCATGGCCGCGACCGTGGCGGCGACCTCGCGTCCGGTCACGGTCAAGATGCGCCTCGGCTGGGACGACGACACGAAGAACGCGCCGGAACTGGCGAAACGCGCCGAAGACCTCGGCATCAAGGCCGTCACCGTTCATGGCCGAACGCGCCAGCAGTTCTACACCGGCCATGCTGACTGGGACGCCGTCGGGGCGGTGAAAACGGCCGTCTCCATTCCCGTCATCGTCAACGGCGACATCATCACCGCCGAACAGGCTCGCGACGCGCTGGACCAGTCGGGCGCCGACGCCCTGATGCTGGGCCGGGGCGTCTACGGCCGACCCTGGCTGGCCGCCCACCTTGATCGCGCCCTGCGCGACGGGACCGTTCTGGTCGAGCCGGATCGCCGGGAACGGTTCGACATCGTCATCGCCCATATGGCGGCGTCCTGCGACTTCTACGGCGCGGCCCTGGGGCTGCGGATGTTCCGCAAACACCTCGGCTGGTATGTCGAACAGGCGCCCTGGCCCGCCGATCCGGACAGCCGACGGGCGGCCAAGAGCCGGCTGTGTAGGCTGGACACACCCGCCCTCGTGGAAGCCGCCCTCGCCGAACTCTGGGCCTCGCCGCGAGACTCGCTGTATTTCAGCAACTCGGCTGTTGAAATTTCGCCACAGGTGGTCGAAGCTTCAGGCGCATGACGGACACGCCCGACCCGCTTCCGGCTACAGAAGGCGACCCCTCCTTCTGGGGCCGTCTTGAGGCCGGTCGGGCGCGAGCGGCCTTCGGCGCCGCCTATGTCATCGCCTTCCTGATCACCGGCGCGGCCATCTGGCTGGTCGCCGTGGCGCCCGGGGCCAGCGCCGGAGACGACGCCCGCTCGACCGCCAGCCGGGCGGTCCTGTTCATCCTTCTGGCCAATCTGGTCCTGATCGTCGGTCTTGCGACCATTATCGGCGGGCGCGTCATGAGGTTGTCGCAGCGACGGAGGGAAGACCCCGGCGCACGGCTGCACCTGCGGTTCGTGGCCCTGTTCTCGCTCGTCGCGGTCGTTCCCGCGGTGCTGATCGCTCTGGTGTTCGGCCTGCTGGTCAACCGCGGCGTGGACCAGTGGTTCAGCCAGAACGTCCGCTCGGCCGTCGACAACGGCGCCTCCATCGGCAAGGCCTATGTCGCGGACGTCGGCGGCGGGCTGGAACGCGACCTCGGCACCATGGCGAACGAACTGGGCGGCGTGCGCGGCATGTTCGACGACCGCATCCAGTTCTCGGGCGCCCTGACCCAGATCGCCGACTTCTTCGGCTATCCGGCCGTCTACATCCTGAACGGCGAGGGCCAGGTTCTCGCCCAGGGCATCCTGCCCGACGCCCCCGCCTATGTCGCACCGCCCCGCGAGGAGTTCGAGCGGGCCGCCGAGGGCCAGGAGGTTCCGTTCACGGTGACCGAACACCCCGACACCATCCGCGCCCTCTATCCCTTGCCGGACTTTGGCGACGCCTATCTCTATGTCGTTCGCCCCCTGGCGCCCGGTCTCGTGGAGCGGATGCGCAATGGCCTCGACTCGATCGAGTCCTACCGGATCGCCGACGAAAGCCGCGCCCGCATTCAGGCCGCCTTCGCCCTCAGCTATCTGGAGACGGCCCTTCTGGTTCTGGTCGGGGCGGTCTGGCTCGGCATGTCGGCAGCCAGCGCCATCTCGGCCCCGATCGGCCGTCTGGTGAAGGCCGCGGACCAGGTCGCGGCCGGCGATCTGAGTGCCCGCGTCGAGGCCGACGGCGCGCCTGGCGAGATCGCCACCCTGTCCGAGGCCTTCAACCGGATGACCGGCGACCTGCAGGCCCAGCAGGCGGCGCTCAAGACCGCCAGCGACGAGGCCCAGGACCGCAGCCGATTCATCGAGACCGTCCTGTCGGGAGTCAGCGCCGGGGTCATCGGTCTCGACAAACGCGGCAGGATTTCCGCTATAAACGACAGCGCCTTGCAGCTGCTTTCGATCTCCGAGATTGAGGTGCGCGGCAAGGCCCTTGCCGACATTGCCCCCGAGCTCGGCGACCTCGTCCGCCGCGCCGAGGCCCATATCGAGGAGGACCTCGACGTCTCCCGCGAGGGTGAGACCCGACGCCTGCGTGTCCGCATCGAGGGCGGGGTCGGCGGCGAGATGGTGCTGACTTTTGACGACATCACCCGCCTCGTCACGGCCCAGCGCAACGCCGCCTGGCGCGACGTCGCCCGCCGCATAGCCCACGAGATCAAGAATCCCCTGACCCCGATCCAGCTCTCGGCCGAACGGCTGAAGCGCAAATTCCGCCCCGGGATCACCGAGGACATCGAGATCTTCGACCGCTGCACCGACACCATCATCCGGCAGGTCGGCGATATCGGCCGGATGGTCGACGAGTTCTCCTCCTTCGCCCGCATGCCCGCGCCGCGGTTCACGAACGAGAACCCGGCGGAACTGTTGCGCGAGGCCGTCTTCGCCCAGCGCGTCGCAGCGCCCGACCTCATTGTCGAACTGGTCGAGCCCCTGCCGAAGGCGAAGATGAAGGCCGACGGCCGTATGGTCGGACAGGCCCTCGCCAATATCCTCAAGAACGCCGGCGAGGCCGTCGCGGCCCGCCGCCTCGCCACGCCCGCCGGCGAGGACCAGGTCGCCATCATCGCCCGGCTCCAGATCGAGGACGGGATCGCCACCTTCATCATCGAAGACGACGGCAAGGGCTTGCCGGTCCGCGACCGCGATCGCCTGACCGAGCCCTATGTCACCACGCGCGAGAAGGGCACAGGCCTCGGCCTCGCCATCGTCAAGCGCATCTGCGAAGACCATGGCGGCGAGCTGAAACTGTCAGATGCCGACAGCCTCCACGGCGCCAGGATTTGCCTGATCTTCCCCCTCAACCCCACCGGCAAGGCCGGGCGTGAACCGGAGCCTCGCGGCGCCGACGCCCCGGCGGCCGAATAGTAGCGAGGCGTCATGAGATCCACCGGAGCCGACATCCTGGTCGTCGACGACGAGGCCGACATCCGCGACCTGGTCTTGGGCCTGCTCGAGGACGAGGGCCATTCGGTCCGCGTCGCCTCCAGCTCCGAAGAGGCCCTGGCCGGCATCCGCGCCCGCAAGCCCAGCCTGATCGTCCTCGACATCTGGATGCAGGGCGGCGGCATGGACGGGCTTGAGCTGCTCGACCTGGTCAAGACCCTCGACGCCGACCTGCCCGTCGTCATGATCTCGGGCCACGGCAATATCGAAACGGCGGTCAGCGCCCTGAAGCGCGGCGCCTATGACTTCATCGAAAAGCCGTTCAAATCCGACCGCCTTGTGGTCGTCATCGAGCGCGCGCTGGAGTCCGCCCAGCTGAAGCGCGAGAACCGCCGCCTGCGCGCCGTGGCCATGACCCCGACCGGCCTGATCGGTCGCTCCGCCGCGGCCCAGGTCCTGCGCACCACCATCGTCAAGGTCGCCCCGGCCAACAGCCGCGTCCTGATCTCGGGACCTCCGGGCTCGGGCAAGGAGCTGGTCGCGCGCCAGATCCACGAGGCCAGCCCCCGCGCCAAGGGCGAGTTCGTCGCCATCTCGGCCGCGGGCATGACGCCCGAGCGTCTGGATCTGGAACTGTTCGGCGAGGAGGGCCACGACGGCCGTCCGCGCAAGATCGGCGTCTTCGAACGCGCCCATAACGGCACCCTCTATCTCGACGACGTCGGCGACATGCCCCGCGAGAGCCAGAGCCGCATCCTGCGTGTCCTGGTCGAACAGCGCTTCCGTCGCGTCGGCGGCGAACAGGATGTCCAGGTCGATGTCCGCGTGGTCACCTCGACTTCGCGCGACCTGAAGACCGAGATCACCGAGGGCCGGTTCCGCGAGGATCTGTTCCATCGCCTGAACGTCGTACCCATCCGGGTTCCGCCCCTGTCGGAGCGGCGCGAGGACATCGGCGAACTGGTCGAGTATTTCATCGAGACCCTCAGCGTGTCGCAGGGGTTGCCGCGCCGTCGTCTGGGCGATGACGCCATCGCCGTGCTCCAGGTCCACCCCTGGCCTGGCAACGTCCGCCAGCTGCGCAACAACGTGGAACGCCTGCTGATCCTGGCGACCGGCGACCTCAACGACCCGATCTCGGCCGACATGCTGCCTCAGGAAGTGGCCTCGACCAACTCCGGCGGCATGGGCGCAGAGCGCACCATCGCCCTGCCGCTGCGCGAGGCCCGCGAGGTGTTCGAGCGCGAATATCTGGCGGCGCAGATCATGCGCTTCGGCGGAAACATCTCGCGCACGGCCGCCTTCATCGGCATGGAGAGATCGGCCCTGCACAGGAAGCTGAAGTCGCTGGGCGTGTCGCCTTCGCGCGGCGGGGAAGAAGACGAAGGAAGTATCGACTGATGTCGCGGGTCGCCTATGTGAACGGGGTCTATCAGCGCCACTCGGAGGCGACGATCCATGTCGAGGATCGTGGCTTCCAGTTCGCCGACGGCGTCTATGAGGTCTGGTCGGTGTTCGACGGCCGGATGGCCGATTTCGACGGCCACATGACCCGGCTGCACCGCAGCCTGAACGAGCTGCGCATCGACATCCCCATGTCGGTCGAGTCCCTGACGCGGGTGCTCAAGGAAACCATCCGCCGCAACCGGGTCCGCGACGGTATCGTCTATCTGCAGGTCACGCGCGGCACGGCCCGACGCGACCACCCGTTCCCCGCGCCCGGCACCCCGCCCAGCGTCGTGGTGACCTCGAAATCCCTGAGCTCGCGCAAGTCCGACGCCCAGGCCGCCAAGGGCGTCGCCGTCGTCACCCATCCCGACATCCGCTGGGGCCGCTGCGACATCAAGACCGTGGGCTTGCTGCCCAATGTCCTCGCCAAACAGGCGGCCCGCGACAAGGGCGCCTATGAGGCCTGGATGGTCGACGAGATGGGTCTGGTCACCGAGGGCTCCTCGACCAACGCCTGGATCATCGACAAGACCGGAAAGCTGCGGACCCGCGACACCCAGGCCAATATCCTCAAAGGCATCACCCGCACCGCCATCATGGCCATGATCGAGGAGGAGGGGCTCGAACTCGACGAACGCCCCTTCAGCGTCGACGAGGCCAAGGAGGCGAAGGAGGCCTTCTTCACCGCAGCCGGCGCCTTCGTCATGCCCGCCGTCTCGATCGACGGCGTCAGGATCGGCGACGGCAAGCCCGGCCCGGTCGCGACCCGTCTGCGCGCCCGCTATCTCGAAGAGGCGAAGCGCGACTCGGTCTAGCCCGGACTTTCGCACCGCCTGCGGTTGTCGCCCCGGAAATCCATCAGCCGATGAAATCGGTTACCGCGACTGTTGCGACGCGCAAGCGCAGGGGGCTAAGGTGACCGGCCGGGCGTTCGATCCGGAGCCGCGATCTCCCCGACGCGGTGAAAACCAAGAAAGAACAGGATTAACCTGCCATGTCGCAAGACAAGCGTCAGAACCTTCAGGACACCTTCCTCAACTCCGTCCGCAAGACCAAGACCCCGCTGACAATCTTCCTCGTCAACGGCGTAAAGCTGCAGGGCATCGTCACCTGGTTCGATAATTTCTGCGTGCTGCTGCGTCGCGACGGCCAGTCCCAGCTGGTCTACAAACACGCCATCTCGACGATCATGCCGTCTGCCCCCGTGCAGCTGTACGAGCCGGACGCCGACGAGGACTGAGTTCAGTGGCGAGGGGCGAGTGGCGAGTGGCGAGTGGCGAGTGGCGAGTGATGCGCTGACGGGTGTCCGTCACTACATGTGATCGTCGGCGGTATTCCTTGCTCGCCACTCTTCACTCACCACTCGCCACTTGAGAGCCCCCCTGAACTCCAAACTCATCGACCATTCCGTGCCGCTGATCCGCGCGGTCGTCCTCCATCCCGACCTCGGCGAGCGCGCCTCGCGCCCGGCGGAGGAACGTCTGGAGGAGGCCGCCGGCCTCGCCCGCGCCCTGGACCTCGACGTCCGCGCCGAGGAGATCGTGCGCCTTCGCAAGACCACGCCCGCCACCCTGTTCGGGGCCGGAAAGGTCGAGGAACTGGCCGCCCTGATCCGCGCCGCCGAGGCCGAGGCCGCCGTCATCGACTTCGACCTGACCCCGGTGCAGCAGCGCAATCTGGAGAAGGAATGGGACTGCAAGGTCATCGACCGCACCGGCCTGATCCTGGAGATCTTCGGCCGTCGCGCACGGACGAAGGAGGGCAGGCTCCAGGTCGAGCTGGCCCGGCTCGACTATGAGAAGTCCCGCCTTGTCCGCACCTGGACCCACCTGGAGCGCCAGCGCGGCGGCACCGGCTCGACCGGCGGCCCCGGCGAGACCCAGATCGAGCTCGACCGCCGCCTGATCGCCGACCGTATCGTCAAGCTGAAGGGCGAGCTCGAGGAGGTCCGCCGCACGCGCGGCCTGCACCGCAAACAGCGCAAGAAGGCCCCGTTCCCGGCGGTCGCCCTGGTCGGCTACACCAACGCCGGCAAGTCGACCCTGTTCAACCGTCTGACCGGCTCCGAGGTCCTGGCCAGGGACCTGCTGTTCGCCACCCTCGACACCACCCAGCGCACCATCCGCCTGCCGCAGGGCCGCCCGGCCATCATCGCCGACACCGTGGGCTTCATCTCCGACCTGCCGCACGAACTGGTCGAGAGCTTCCGCGCGACGCTTGAAGAGGTGGGCGAGGCCGACCTGATCCTCCACGTCCGCGACATCGCCTCGGCCGACAGCGCGGCCCAGGCGAAGGACGTCGAGGAGGTCCTGAAACAGATCGAGCAACCCGAGGGCAAACCCCGCCGCATCCTTGAAGTCTGGAACAAGACCGACCTGCTGGATCCCGACGCCCGCGAAGAGATCGAGGGCCAGGCCGCCCGCTCGGGCAACGCCTCGGTCGCCGTCTCCGCCTGGACCGGGGAGGGGATCGAGACCCTGCGCCAGGCCATCACCGACCTGATCGACGACGACCCCGAGACCGAACTGGTCCTGCAACCCTCCCAGGGCGAGGCCCTGGCCTGGCTGTATGAGCACGGCCGGGTGACCGCGCGCGACACGGACGCCGAGGGGCGGATGCTGTTGACCGTGCGGCTCGACCCGCAGGCCATGGGACGGTTCGAACGTCAGTTCGGATAGAGCCCGACACCCTCGCCCGGCGGGAGCGGGGCCACCCTCCGGCCGGCGGTCATCGCGCGCCGAACATGAAGGCGCTTGACGTCTCGCGCCCTGAGGATGCTCCCGATTTCAAGTAACGGGGGAAATTCGTGCGGTTAATCAGGAGTGTATCAAAAGTGTCCATTAGACGAGACGCCCCCGTTTGCTAAGCGGCGCCATTCGGTCCGGGGTGGGCCTGACTGGATCCGGTTGGGGGTGGCGACATGTTTCATGGAATTCGGGCGGTTCTGGCCGACCTCGTTCGCGCCGCGGGCTCGGCGGGGGCGGTTCGGCGACTGGCGGTGGCGCTGGCCTTCAGCCTGGTCGCCCTGCCGGCGATGGCCCAGACCTGGACGGCGACACCGAATGTCTCCACCGCAGGGACCTCGAGCAACCCGCAGGTGAAGGTCGACGCCACGGGGGTCGCGACCGCCGTCTGGGAGCAGGCCGGCCGGATCTACGCGTCGCGCAATGCCGGATCGGGCTGGAGCACGCCAGACGATCTGTCCGGTGGCGGTTCGACGGCATCCAAGCCCCAGCTCGCCGTGGACTCCGCGGGTGACGTGACGGCCATCTGGATCAGGGACGTGGGGGGCCAAACCAGCGTTCTGGCGAGACGCTATTCTGCAGGCAGCTGGGGTCAGTTTGCCGTCCTATCCTCCGGCGCCCAGGCTACGCTCGACGCCAGTGTGACGGTCGACAGCAACAATGTGGTCACCGTCGCCTGGTCCCGGTTCAACGGAGCCGTATATGTCGTTCAGGCGTCGCGCTATTCTGCGGGTCAGTGGGGCAGCCCGGTCGATCTGTCGAATGCTGGTGGATCTGCATACAACACCCGGATGGTGGTGGATCGTTTCAATACCGTCATCTTCGTCTGGACCAGGGATAGTGGGACAGAGTTCATCGTTCAGTCCGGGCGTTGGAATGGATCGGTCATCACGGCCCCGATCGATATCTCCAACAATTTCGGATCCGGTGTGCCAGCATATTTCCCCCAGGTGGCGGTGGGCAGCAACAACCGGGTCACCGTCGTTTGGGTGCTCGGACTTCTTGCCGCAAATAACGATGTCATACAGGCGCGGAGCTTTTTGGCCGGATTTGGCTGGCTAGGGATCGCCGATCTGACCGCAGCCGGTCCAAGCGCACGCAGCCCCCAGGTGACGGTGGACAGCGCGAACATCTTTACCGCCGTCTGGACCCGGAACAACATCATCCAGGCGTCTCGTTCTGACGGTCTGACGAACTGGAGCGCCACCCCCTACGATCTGTCGCTCGGGGGCTCCGCAGCGGCGGTTGACCCCCAGGTGACGGTGGATGGGGCGAACGTCGTCACCGCCGTCTGGGCGCGACACAACGGAACGAACAGGATCATTCAGGCGTCGCGCTTTACCGGGACGAGCTGGAGCACCCCGGCCGACCTGTCCACGACCGGCCAGCACGCCGACAACCCCCAGGTGGCC
Organism: Brevundimonas sp.; assembly: GCF_027484365.1. Classification (GTDB taxonomy): domain Bacteria; phylum Pseudomonadota; class Alphaproteobacteria; order Caulobacterales; family Caulobacteraceae; genus Brevundimonas. The sequence goes on from NZ_JAIXTC010000024.1 coordinate 85,771, forward strand.
GTGACCTCCGCGGGCGTCGCCACCGCCGTGTGGGCCCGCGCCGGTATCATCCAGGCCTCTCGATTCGGCGCCCCCGCCCCGCCCGCGGCCCCGGTTCCGACCCTGTCCGAATGGGCGATGATCCTGTTCGGTCTGATCCTGGCGAGCGGTGCTGCGGTGATGATCCAGCGACGCCGCCAGGTCGCCTGACCGCCAGCCCCTGAGACCGAACAGGTCCTGCAACCCTCCCGGGACGGGGCTCTGGCCTGACTCCTTGAGCCTGTCCGGGTCGCCGCGCGCGACCCGGACGACGAGGTGCGGATGCCGGCTGACCCTGCGGCTGGCCCGGAAGGTCATGGGGCGGTTCGAGCGGCGGCTTATGGCGCCTCAAGCGGGCGCCCCTGCCGAGACCCGGCCCTTTTCGTTCCGGGACCCCCGCCGATACTGTGAGTCCAAATCCCCGAATCCGTGACCGACCAACTTTATGGTCAGAGTTGTCACCGGTATCAATTTCCTGACGAACCCGACGGGGCCAGGAAATTGAGTAACGTTGTCAGCTATTCGGCCTTCAAGGCTGAGAAGGGGCGGATTGACCCCGTGGTCGCGGACATCATCGACGCCCTGAACGGACTGGGCGGGGCGGCGCACCGCCAGGACGTCGCGAACTGCGTGGCCCGCCGTCGCTCCGGTCGGTATGGTCACCCATCGAAAGCCGAAAGCGACGAGATCTTCGCCGCCTTCGAGACCTACGTCTCGATCACCGCGCGGCGGCGTCCCGCGCCTCTTCTCCACACCCCCCTGGGCCCTGGCTCCTACCGCTGGGCCCTGACCGAGACCTGCAGGGCCTTGTTGGACGACGCTCACGCCAGCCCGGTCGCGGGAAGCGGACGATGACCCCCTCGCACCGGGGCGGTGGGACCCGGATCACGCCTCACGCGCCAGGCGACCGGATCGAACGGCGCGCCTCGCGGGATGTCGTCGTCGAGATCGGTCAGCGATCACGGCGCAGGCGTGTCTCCGGTCAGCGGGGCGGAGGACCGGTGTTCCGCGCCTTCATGCGATGGTTCGAAAAGGAGCCGCTTCGCCTGTGACGTCGTTCCGGCACGAGGAAGAGCCCGCTCCGGGTCACTGGCCTTCATCGCCCGGCGGTTCCGGTTACAGCGGAACGTCCACGGATCTCCGATGCCTCAACGCTCAGCCTTGTTCGGGCTTGTCGATGATGACGCCCGCAAGGCGGAGCTTGCCGACCAGCTGATCGGCCCGGATCATCGATTGATCTCTCATCTCGGTCCAGCGCCCCACGACCACCGGGTTGGTCAGGGCGAGATCGCAGCCATGCCCTTCCCGGACGACCAGACCCGCCGTCTGCAGCTTCAGCACCTGTCGCCGCAGGGTCTCGTGCGGCATTCCGGTGAAACGGGCCAGGTCCGCGATCGTAACGGGGTCCAGTCCCGGCGCCGGTGACAAGCCCTCGGCGGCGCCCGGATCGGCCGGCGGCAATCGCAGACTGGTCCCGACGATATGGCCCAGGGCCAGCAGAACGTAGAGACCGGGAAGTCCGATCGACGGGTGCAGACTTCGGGCGTGGTCGATCCAGCGCAGGACATGGGCGGTGCACAGTCTGACGGCCAGACCGCCCAGGGCCGGGGTCGGCGGTGCCAGCCCGGCCCCGTCCATGCCGCAGGCCCGGACATCGGACAGGCCGGCCGCAAACGCCGCGATCGCGCCGACGAAGGCCCTCATCGCCTGTCCCAGGGGCGGCGATGCCACGGTCGCCGCGCTCAGGATGAAGCCCTCGCCGGCCCTCTGTAGCGTCCCGCTGTCGACCAGCCTGGCCAGCTTGCCCCGCGCGGTCTCGTTGGCGATCCCGAGCGACTGGGCCACGCTCATCGCATTGATCGGTCGCCGCAGTTCGTCCGGCAAGGCACCGCCCTCGGCGATGTGCGCCGTGGCGACCCCCGCCGGCTCGACGTTCGCGCTCAGCACCCCGGCCACCAGCAGGGCCGAGATCAGGTCCTCGTCGATCCATGTCCGCGACGTGTGGATGAAACCCAGTGCGAGGCGCTCATTGAGCCAGGCTACCCGGGCGGCGTCGGTACGGTTCGGCATCAACTCACGGTCAGATCGGTCCTGGCGTCACAAGCGCGGCCAGCGTCGCATTGTGGGATAACGGTCAAGCTTGGGAAACCGAATTCACACGCCGTCCGCTGCGCGCCATAACCTCCGACACACAGATCAACCCCGCCGATCCCGACGGACCCGGCGGAACCACGTGGGACCCTGACCGGCGGGCGTCTCTTGCGGGCGTGACGGCGGCGGGCATCCGCGAGGGGTACGGCATCCCGCGCGGGTTGATGGCTGGCGGCGGAGGGTCCGGGAAGGGGATCGAGACCCTGCGTCGGGCCATCATCGACCTGATCGACGACACCGCGAAACCGAACGGGTGCTGCAACCCTCACGGGGCGAGGCCCTGGCCTGGCTCGACGGACACGGTCGGGTCACGGCGCGGGATACGGATGATCAGGGTCAGATGCTGCTGACCGTGCCGCTTAGTGCGAAAGCGATGGGGCGGTTCGAGCGGCAGTTTGGGTGGGACCCTGAATCCCTCTCCGGTCGGGAGAGGACTTTCGTCGGACCGAAGGTCCGCTTTCCGCCAGGAAGACCGTGTCCGCTCTCGACCCTAATCGGCGGTTTGGACGGTCTGCCTCCGGGAAACAGGGCCGTTGTCCGCCAACCGAGTCGAGGCGTGGACCTCTGAAAAACAATCAAATTCGCCAATGGACTTAGGCTAATCCGGGAGACCTCGCATGGAACGCAGCTTATCCGACCGACACCGGCCCCGCTACCGGGGAGCGGACGAGGCCAACCGTCGTCATGATCCGTGCAACGCGACGGTTCGGGCATTTATTCTGGAGCCATGTAGTCGCGTCTCCGGACGTTTCGGCACAAGGCCGAACGCACGCGCTGAGCGAGCTCTTTTTCCTGGCTCGACCTGTCCTGCACGATCTTGTCGCGCTGCAATAACCGTGGAAAAACGGCGGTTGGCGAGCTGATTGTCTGGCTCGGTCCGAGAACCCGAAGATGTATAGGTCCAAAGTCACTTTCCGGATACAGCAGGCTCAGCAACTGTGTGCCGCGCTGTCCATCGGCGTGGCCATCCTGATGGGGTCCAGTGCCGCCCGGGCCCAGAACGCCTACATCTCGAACGCTGGCTCCGCTGACGTGTCGGTGATCAACACAGCCACCAATGCCGTCGTCGCCACGGTGGCCGTGGGGATGATTCCCCACGGCGTGGCGGTGACCCCCGACGGCACTCGCGCCTATGTCACCAACCTCGGATCCGCCAACGTGTCGGTGATCAACACAGCCACCAATGCCGTCGTCGCCACCGTGGCCGTGGGCACCAATCCCGCCAGCGTGGCTGTGACCCCCGACGGCTCCCGCGCCTATGTCGTGAACAACGTCTCCGACACCGTCTCCGTGATCAACATCGCCACCAATGCCGTCGTCGCAACCGTGGCCGTAGGGACCAGACCCCTCGGCGTGGCTGTGACCCCCGACGGCTCCCGCGCCTATGTCGCAAACTACAGTTCCAACACCGTCTCGGTGATCAACACCGCCACCGATGCCGTCGTCGCTACCGTGGCCGTAGGGACCAGACCCTCCGGCGTGGCTGTGACACCCGACGGCTCCCGCGCCTTTGTCGCGAACGAAGACTCCAACAACGTCTCGGTGATCGATACTGCTACCAATGCTGTCGTCGCCACAGTGGCCGTGGGGTTCGGTCCCTACGCTGTGGCTGTGACCCCCGACGGCTCCCATGCCTATCTCACCAACATTTACTCCGCCGACGTCTCGGTGATCAACACCGCCACCAATGCTGTCGTCGCCACAGTGGCCGTAGGGAACGCTCCCCGCGGCGTGGCTGTGACCCCCGACGGCACCCGCGCCTATGTAGCCAATAGCAACTCCAACACCGTCTCCGTGATCAACACCGCCACCAATGCCGTCGTCGCCACAATGGCCGTGGGGAGCAGTCCACTTAGCCTGGGCCAGTTCATCGGTGCCGCCGCGCCTGCCGCCGTGCCGACGCTTTCGCAGTGGGCGATGATCATCATGGGCCTGATGCTGGCGGGTGGGGCCGCGGTCATGATCCAGCGGCGGCACCAAGACATTTGATCAGACAAACCGACCCGTACTGAACGGCCCTGTCTGGATACAGCAGGGCCGTTTGCGCATCCGGGCAACGTCTCCTTTCCACGGCGGGCTCAACCGGTGAACGCAACACGCTAGCTTTTCTTCGGAGATGGAGCGTGGGCGATGAAGCAGCGGCGGCGGATCTACTATTCGGCGGCTCAGCGGGCTGAAATCTGGGA
>NZ_JAIXTC010000017.1 GCF_027484365.1 Brevundimonas sp.
GACGCGCCAGTTCGGGTTGAACCGGTAGCCCAGACGCGCGAACGCGGCCCAGCCGTCGTTCACTTCGGCGTTCCAGTTCACGCCGTTGCCGGACGCTTCCAGGTTGATGTCGTCGATCTTGTGGTAACCGGCGTCGATCGCGCCGTACCAGCCGTCCGGCTCAGCCGAAGCAGCACCAGCGGCGAAAAGCCCCGCGGCCGCGACGCTGGCGAGAAGTTTCAGCTTCATGTCAGTCCTCATATCGTTGAATGCCTAAAGGCCACGCTTACACGTGACACTCACCGGGCCGAACGGCAGAGTTGGCCCGGGGTTCCTCATTTCGGTTCGCAATACGGCGACTGTGGCGCCGTTTCAACACATATCCCCCCCTTGGCGAGCCGCCGCAGGCTGATATGGGGTGATCAACGATAAGGGAGACCTCAGATGGCAATGCGATTCGACGGCAAGGTGGCGATCGTGACCGGAGCGGGCGGGGGGCTCGGGAGAGAGCATGCTCTGGCCCTGGCCGCGCGGGGCGCGAAGGTCGTAGTCAATGACCTCGGCGTGGCGCGGGACGGCGCGGGATCCTCGACCAGTCCGGCCGAGGCTGTCGTGGCCGAAATCCAGGCTGCGGGCGGCGAGGCCATGGCCAACGGCGCCTCGGTCACGGACTACGAGGCCGTGAAGGCGATGGTAGCCGAGGCGACCGCGCGGTGGGGGTCGGTCGACATTCTTGTCAACAACGCCGGCGTTCTGCGGGACAAGTCGTTCGCCAAGATGGAGATCGAGGATTTCCGCTTCGTCGTCGACGTTCACCTGATGGGAGCGGTGAACTGCACGAAGGCGGTGTGGGACGGGATGCGCGAGCGGAACTATGGCCGCATCGTCATGACCACCTCGTCGTCGGGCCTGTACGGCAATTTCGGCCAGGCCAACTACGGCGCGGCCAAGATGGCGGTGGTCGGCTTCATGCAGACCCTCGCCATCGAGGGCGCCAAGAACGACATCCGGGTCAACTGCCTGGCCCCGACGGCCCACACCCGCATGACCGAGGACCTCGGCGCGGCCCTGCCCCTCGAAGCCCTTGGGCCGGAACTCGTTTCGCCGGGCCTGCTGTATCTTGTCAGTCAGGAGGCGCCTACGCGCTGCATCCTCGGCGCCGGCGCCGGCGGGTTCGAGCGGGCCTACGTGACCCTGACACAGGGCGTCCGGATCGTCGGCGAGGACGCTCCGGAGCAGGTCGCGGCGCAGTTTGAGGCCATCTCTGACCGTACCGGCGAGATCGTGCCGGAGATGGGCGCCGCCCAGGGTATGATCGAACTGTCCAAGGCCCAGAAGGCTCATTCCTGACACGTCAAACCGGTCAATAATCTGGTCAACAAGCGGTCAGTCAAACTGGCCAGGAATCTGGTCAATCCGACCAACAGAATCGTCAAGGTCGCCAAAGTCGACCGACAGGGAGAGAATGATGCGTGAAGCGGTAATCGTGTCGACGGCACGGACCCCCATCGGGCGCGCCTATCGCGGCGCCTTCAACGACACCCAGGCGCAGGCGCTCGGCGCCCACGCCGTCAAACACGCCGTCGCCCGCGCCGGGATCGACCCGGCCGAGGTCGAGGACGTCGTGATGGGCGCGGCCCTGCAACAGGGTTCGACCAGTCAGAACGTCGCCCGCCAGATCGCCCTCGCGGCCGGCCTGCCCTCGACAGTCGCAGGCATGACCATCGACCGCCAGTGCGCCTCGGGCCTGATGGGGATCGCCACGGCCGCCAAACAGGTGGTGTTCGACCAACAGAAGGTCGCCGTCGGCGGCGGTCTGGAATCCATATCCCTGGTCCAGAACCAGCACATGAACTTCCATCGGATGAAGGACGAGGCGCTGCTGAAGCTGTCGCCCCACATCTATATGTCGATGCTGGAGACGGCCGAGGTGGTGTCGCGCCGCTACAACATCAGCCGCGACCGCCAGGACGAATACGCCCTGCAATCGCAGCAGCGCACGGCCGCCGCCCAGGAAGCCGGCCGCTTCGACGCCGAGATCGTGCCGATGACGACGACCATGCAGGTGGTCGACAAGGCGACGGGCCAGGCCTCGGCCAAGGAAGTGACCCTGTCCAAGGACGAGGGCAACCGCGCCGACACGACGCTGGAAGGCCTGAAGTCGCTGAAACCCGTCTTCGGCGGGGGCGAGGAGATCCAGCAGGGCGAATTCATCACCGCCGGCAATGCATCCCAGCTGTCCGACGGAGCCTCGGCCTCGGTCATCATGGAGGCCGGCGAAGCGGTGCGTCACGGCCTGCAGCCGCTCGGCGCCTATCGCGGCATGGTCGTCGCCGGTTGCGAGCCGGATGAAATGGGCATCGGCCCGGTCTATGCGGTGCCCAAACTGCTGAAGCGTCACGGCCTGACCATGGACGACATCGGCATCTGGGAACTCAATGAGGCCTTCGCCGTCCAGGTCCTGTACTGCGCCGACACCCTGGGCATCCCGATGGATCGCCTGAACGTCTCGGGCGGCGCCATCTCGATCGGCCACCCCTACGGCATGTCGGGCGCCCGGATGACCGGCCACGTCCTGATCGAGGGCAAGCGTCGCGGCGCCAAATACGGCGTCGTGACCATGTGCATCGGCGGCGGCCAGGGCGCGGCCGGCCTGTTCGAAATCTACTGAGAACAGCCGAAAGCCGCGCCTCTTTGAAGGTGGCCCGAAACGCAAGCGTTTCGGGCTGCGCGGCCGGCCTGTTCGAGATCTACTGAGGACAGCCAAGAGCCGACAGTCTTCAAAGCCCGGGCGGTTCGAGAGTCACCAAGACAACGGCGGCGTCGAGGGTTCAGTGATCCTCGACGCCGAACTGTTCCCGCAGATGGGCGCGCCATTTCGCGCGCAAGCCGGCGGGTCGCGCCGGGTAGCGTTCGTCCAGAACCTCGGCGACCAGCACCCGGTCGGTCCGGAACATGCGAAAATCGTCGCGGGTCTCGCACCAGGCGGCGACGATCCGGGTGGTCTCCCGATAGGCAACCGAGAAGGGCCAGATGGTCCGGCGCGTCTCGACCCCCTTCTCGTCCCTGTAGTGGAGTGCGACCTTCCGCGCCGCATGGATGGCGCCGCGCACGGCAGCCATGTCGATGGTCTCGGGCAGGACGTTCCAGCTCCTGGGCGCGCCCAGGGCCGGCTCCAGCACCACCGGCCGCAGCCGTTCGGGCACGGTGGAGGCGATCTTGGCGATCAGGTCGCGGGCGGCGCGGGCCAGGGCCGGGTCTCCCCTGCCCGCCACCCACTGGGCGCCCAGTACAGCGGCCTCCACCTCGTCAGAGGTCAGCATCAGGGGCGGCATGTCGAAGCCCGAGTCCAGTACATAGCCGATGCCGGCCTCGCCCCGGATCGGCACGCGCTGGGCCATCAGGGCGGCGATGTCCCGATAGACGCTGCGTTTGGAGGTCTCGAGTTCGGTCGCAATCGCTTCCGCCGTTACGGGCTGCGAGCTCCTGCGCAGGAGCTGAACGATCTGGAACAGACGGTCTGCGCGTCTCATCGGCTTCCCTGGTACGCTATCGCTCGACGCGCGGCGTCTCACTGCTTGAGCGTCCCGTACCGGACGACTGCTGACAGCATGCTGGCAGCAGGGTGGCGGTAGTCAATCTCCGTGGCCGGCGAGGGCGCTCGGCCGATGGGAGAGATCGACATGCTGACCCTGTTTCACGCCCCGAAATCGCGTTCATCGCGCCTGGTCTGGCTGATCGAGGAACTGGGGGCCGATTGCCACATCGAGTACGTCGACATCCGCCGCATGATGGACGGTTCAGGCGCGCCCGACCCGAGGAACCCGCACCCGGACGGCAAGGTCCCGGCCCTGATTCACGACGGCTCCCTGATCACCGAGTCAGCGGCGGTCGCCCTCTACCTGACCGGCCTGCATCCGGAGGCCGGGCTGGGCTTCCCGCAGAGCTCGCCGCATCGCGGCCCCCTCCTGACCTGGATCTGCTGGGCCGCAGGCGAATTGGAGCCGGCCCTGTGGAGCGAGATCACTGGACAGACCAAGCGCGATGTCTTCGCCCTTGAGCGTTACGAGGCGGCCATGGCGCGGATTCTCGAATCGCTTTGGGTCGGGCCGTACCTGATGGGCGACCGGTTCACCGTCGCCGACGTCATGATCGGCGCGTCGATGAGCTGGGGCCGGGAGCATCTGCCGGACAGCCCGCTGATCGACGACTATCTGGCGCGCATCCAGGCGCGGCCGGCCTACAGGCGCGCGATGGCACGGGACGGCGCGACCGCCCACAGCGCGGCGGCCTGACCGTCAGGCCGCGTCCGCACGCGTGTGAAAGGGCGCGTCCCCGTCGCCGACGATCTCCACCGCGTTCAGGGCGCCGACGAAGCTGTCACGCCAGATCCCGACGTCGGTGTCGCGCACGACCTGCATCAGGGCGGCCCATTTCCGGACCCGCTCCGACAGCGGCATCGTCAGGGCCTTCTTGATCGCCTCCGCCACCTCCTCGCGGCTGAACGGATTGACCAGCAGGGCCTCGCCCATCTGTTCTGCGGCGCCGGCGAAGCGCGAAAGGATCAGGACGCCCGGATCGTCGGGGTTCTGTGCGGCGACATATTCCTTGGCCACCAGGTTCATGCCGTCGCGCAAGGGCGTGACCAGACAGACCTTGGCGGCGCGATAGATGCCGGCCAGCTGATCGCGGCGATAGGACCGGTTCAGATAGCGGATCGGCTGCCAGTCCATGTCGGCGAACTCGCCGTTGATCCGGCCCGCCAGGGCGTCCAGACGCGCCCGGATATCCTGGTAGGTGTCGACGTCGTCGCGACTGATCGGCGTGACCTGCACCAGGAAGACGTCGGCGCGCATGTCGGGATTGTCGAACAGAAACTGCTCATAGCCGAGCATCCGCTCTTCCAGCCCCTTGGAATAGTCGAGCCGATCGACACCCACCATCATTGAGCGGAAGGCGGCCGAGGCCGCCATACGGTCATAGGTGCGGGTGCCTTCGCGTGAGTTCCGGGCATCGATGAAGGCCTGAACGTCGATGCCGATGGGGAAGACGCCGATCTGGACCCGACGCCCGAACGCCTCGAGCCCTCCGTAGCCGGACAGTTCGCCCCGCGCCTCGGAAATCACGTAGTCGCGGAACAGATCGAGCCATTCCTGGGTCTGGAATCCGATGAGATCGTAGGCGAACAGACTTTCGACGAGCCGCCTGTGGTGCGGGAGGGTCACCAGCAATTGCCGCACCGGCCAGGGCGTATGAAGGAAAAAGCCGATCCGGTTCCTGATCCCCAACCGCCTCAGATCCCGGGCCATCGGGATCAGGTGGTAGTCATGGATCCAGATGACGTCGTCCGGTTCGATCAGGGGCGCAAGAACCTCTGCGAACCTCCGGTTCACCCGCTCATAGCCCTCGCCGTATGACCGCTCGTAGGCGGTCAGATCGACGCGATGGTGGAACAGGGGCCACAGGGTCTTGTTGGCATAGCCGTTATAGTATTCCTCGACGTCCTGGGCCTCCAGATCCACCAGGGCGACGGTGACACCGGCGCGGTCCTCGTATTTGAGATCGCCCGTGAAATGGTCTGTCGTCTCTCCCGACCAGCCGAACCACAGCCCGTCGTATTTCCGCAGCGCCGCAGACAGGGCCATGGCCAGTCCGCCTGCGGATCCCGCAGCGGGATCGACAGGGGCGGAAACGCGGTTCGAAACGACGATCAATCTACTCATTGCGATCGACAACGTTGCAACGAAGCGAAAAGATCAAACGCGAAGTCGTGACCGGGAGGGCGGACGCACGTCTCATCGCACGTCCGTCCACGACCGGCTGAGCAGGACCGCGCAGTTGATGATCCCGACCAGCGAATAGGTCTGCGGATAGTTGCCCCACAATTCGTTGTCGCCGAGCGAGATATCCTCCGACAGCAAGCCCGCATGGGTCCGGCGGCTGAGCATCTGCTCGAAGATCTCCCGGGCCTCCTCCGTCCGTCCGTTCAGGTGGAGGGCCTCGATGAACCAGAAGGTGCAGAAGTTGAACGCCGTCTCCGGCTCGCCGAAATCGTCGGGCTCGACGTAGCGGAACAGGTAGGGCCCCTTCTTCAGATCCCGTTCGATCGCATCGAAGGTCGCGACCTGGCGGGGATCCTGCGGGTCCAGAAAGCCCAGATCGACGAGTTGCAGCAGCGAGGCGTCCAGCTCCATCCCACCGAAGCTTGCGCCGAAACGGCCCTCCTGCGGAATGAAGGCCTCCTTCTCGATCCGCTCACGGATGATCCGGGCGCGATCCCGCCAGACCTCGGCGCGCAGGTTCAGCCCCAGCTGGTCCGCCGCCTTCGACAGGCGATCGCAGGCGGCCCAGCACATGACCGACGAATAGGTGTGCACCCGGGCGATGGTCCGGAACTCCCACAGGCCCGCATCAGTCTGATCGTGCATGGCGAAGGCCCGTTCGCCGACCTTCTCAAGGGCATGGAAATCATCCACCGTGCCCGGCCGCAGCAGGCGCTGGTCGTAGAAGGACTGGACCAGAGGCAGGACGATCTGTCCGTAAACGTCGTGTTGCAGGTGCTCGCGCGCCTGGTTTCCGACGCGCACGGGCTTCATCCCGCGATAGCCCTCGACAGAGGTGACGATCCGCTCGTCGATGTCTTCTTCAAGGCCGACCCCATAGACGGGCTGGACGTGCCCTCCGCCCGAGGAATCGACCAGATTCCTCAGATAGACGAGGTAGTTTTCCAGCATATCGACTGCGCCGAGCCGGTTCAGCGCCCGTACCGTGTAATAGGCGTCGCGGATCCAGCAGTAGCGATAGTCCCAGTTGCGCCCGCTCTCGGGAAACTCGGGCACCGAGGTCGTCATGGCCGCGACGATGGCCCCCGTCTCCTCATAGGCGCAGAGCTTCAGCGTGATCGCCGCCCGGATCACCGCCTCCTGATAGTCCAGAGGGATGTAAAGGGTGCGGACCCAGTCCTTCCAGTAGGCGACGGTGCGATCCAGGGTCGCCGCGACACCCGGCCCGACCTCCTGGTCGTAGCCCTCGTCCGGCCCGAGAAAGAAGGTCAGGGACCGTTCAAGCCGGAATATCCGCTCTTCCAGCACGTGGGACACAGGGCAGTCCGTGGTCAGGCGAAGGGTGACCTCGCTGCACAGGTAGCGGATGTGGTTCGAACCGGACGTCAGGTCCGCCCGGCGGGCGCCCCAGTCGGCGGAGGGGCGCAACCGCACCCGGATTCGCGGCGCCCCGTCCAGGGGCCGGACGATCCGCGCGAAGGCCAGAGGCCGGTAGGTCCGCGAGTGTTTCCGGTGTCGGGGCGCGAAATCGATGATCTCCACCGCGGCCCCGTCCTCGGCCGTCAGCACGGTGCGCAGGACGGGCGTATTGTCGGCATAGGCCTGGCTGACGTGTTTCAGACCCTCCAGTTCGATGTCCCAGAAGCCGTGCTCCGGGGCCTCGCCGTTCATCAGGGCCGAAAAGACCGGATCGCCGTCCACGCGGGGCGCGCAGGCCCAGACGAACCGGCCGTTGCGATCGATCAGGGCCGAAAGGGCGCAGTTGCCGATGGGCGCGAGATCCAGCGAAGGGCGCAGGGCCGAGGCCATGGTCACTGTCCCGCCTCCGCTGCGACGGCCTCAAGCCAGTCCATCACGGTCGCGACGTCGCGCAGGCCGTAGCGCGCCGCGGTCGCCCGGTGCGGACCGACAAGAACCCCGAACCCGCCGAGCGCCCCGGCGGCGCGAAAACCCGCCTCGTCGGTCAGGTCGTCGCCGACCATGACCGGCGTCGCCCCCGCGAACGGCGGCTCCGCCATGAAGGCCGTGACGGCTCCGCCCTTGTCGGCGCCGGGGGTCCGGAGTTCCAGCACCATATGGCCGGGCTGGAGTGTCAGGCCGCTGGTGTCGGCCAGTTCGCGCGCCAGGACGAGGGCCTCATCCGCGCTGGCGGGCGACTGCCGATAGTGGAGGCCGGCCGAAATCCCCTTGTCCTCGACGAGGACTCCGGGCCGGTCGGCGGCGAAGCGCTGGAAGGCGGCCAGGGCCTGGGCGACCCCGGGCGCCGCCGGGGGACGATCGACCATTCCGTCCCGGCGGCGACGTTCGAGCCCGTGTACGCCGGCGGCGGAAAGAGCGGCCCGGCCGGCGATCCGGTCGATCTCATCCAGCGTCCGTCCACTGACGACCGCAAGGCGACCGTCGAGCGCGTGATCCAGCCGTCTCAGGACTGCGGTTCGCCTCGGATCCGCCATGACGGCGTCCGGCGTCGGCGCCATCGGGGCCAGAACCCCGTCGAGGTCGAGAAACAGCGCCAGCGACTGCGCCAGCGCCACAGGGGGCGCGGGAAGGGCTTCGGCGAGCGTTCCGGTGTCTGACGGCATGAAAATCCAGGTGAGTTGGCGGTCCCCTCAGCCTCAACGCGCCCGTCCGGCAAAGGTTGAGCGGTTTCGGCCTGAACTTCCGGTACGGTGGTCCGTCACCCTTGCGACCTTCCATGTCGCTCCATTGTGAAACCCCGCCGGATGGGGCAATTCCGCCGCACGACAACGACAGACGCCCGCCGCGCGCCGCGCCGGCTGAAAGGGCGCCGCATCAGAAGGACGGCTCATGCCCCTCGACGCCCCCGCCTCCCCACCCGAAGCCGTCGGCGCCATGACCGATCGCGCGCGCGAGGTGATCCGGCTGAACATCGAGGCCCTGCAGGCGCTCGAACGGACGGTAGACGCCAGCATCGCACGCGCTTGCGACGTCATCCTGTCGCGACCCGGCTATGTCGTTGTCACCGGCATGGGCAAATCGGGCCACATCGGCGGAAAGATCGCGGCCACCCTCGCCTCCACCGGCACCAACGCCTTCTTCGTCCACCCCGCCGAGATGAGTCACGGCGACCTGGGCATGCTGCGCGGGGACACGACCCTGCTGGCGATCTCAAGCTCGGGCGAGAGCCGCGAACTGCGCGATCCCCTGCTGTTCTGCCAGCGCAACAACATTCCGGTCATCGGCATGACCCAACGCGGGTCGTCGTTCCTCGCCCGCATGTCCGCGGTGCCCCTGGTGATGCCCAGCGTGGCCGAGGCCTGCGCCAACGGCCTGGCGCCCACCACCTCGACCCTCATGACCCTCGCGCTCGGCGATGCCCTCGCCATGGTGCTGATGGACCGACGCGGCTTCTCGGCGACCGATTTCGGCATGCACCACCCGGGCGGATCGCTGGGCATGAGCCTGCAGAGCGTACGCGAATGGATGGGCGACAATCACGCACCGCCGCCGACCGTTCCGCTGGACGCCGTCTTCGCCGACCTCGTCGCCCGCATCACCGAGGGTCGGAAGGGGGCGGTCGCCGTTCTCGACGAAGACGGAACACTGGCCGGAATGATCACCGACGGCGACATCCGCCGCGCCTTCGCCCAGGATATCGGTCGGATCACAGCAGCCGACATCATGAGCAAGTCGCCGATCACCGTCACGCCCGACCAGCGGATGAGCGACGTCGTCGACCTGCTGACCGCCAACAAGATCACGAATCTGTTCGTCGTGGTGGACGACAGGCCAGTCGCCATCGTCCACATCGCCGAACTGATGCAGGCGGGTTACGTCTCCTGACAGCGGTTCGCTTGCAGTTGACCCCTGCCGGGCAAGGGTCTACCCCGCAAGCCAGCCGCGCGACGCTGCCGCCGGTCCGGAAAAACCACGCCGAAGGCTGGATTTGGATACGTCGCCTGATGTCGCGGAGCGGTCCCTTCGCGCTGATCTTCCAAGCGTTTTCGTGAGCGACACGCCTACGACGCCGGCAGGCGCGTCAAGTGTCGCCCCGGATGCGAAGTCGCGGGCCACGATTTGCGTCGACGGGTTCAACATCGCCATGGCCAGGGGATCGGGCATCGCCACCTATGGCCGCAACCTGCTGTCGACCCTGGGCCGGCTCGGGATGGACGGGCAGGTCTTGTACGGTCCGGTCGCCAGGCGGTCTTCCAGCAATGTCGTGAACGAAGCCGCCCTGGTCGATCCCGACCGCCCGGGTCCGAAGGTCAAGAAGTTCGAGCGCTTTCTGCGCACCTATACCAGCCGGTTCGGTCAGTCGGCCTGGCCGATCAAGCCCAGCGGCGAAGTCGTCTGGCCGTCACGTGGCGGCGGGCGGCCTGAAGCGAGCGCCTACTGGGCGGCCCGGGATCTGTTTCATATCTCGAACCGCTGCTTCAACGCCTACGGCAAGGAGACGCCGGTTGATTTCGCCGCCTCGGACGAGATCAAGCGACCGGACGCCATGCAGTGGACCGCAACCCTGCCGCTTTATGCGCGGGGCGTGCCCAACATCTACACGATCCACGACCTGATCCCGCTGCGCCTTCCGCACACGACGCTGGACGACAAGGCGACCTACCTGGCGCTGTGCAAGATGATCGCCCGGCGCGCCGACCACATCGCAGTGGTTTCAGAGACAACGCGCCAGGACGTGATCCGCCTGCTGGACGTGTCGGAGGACAGGGTCACCAACACCTATCAGGCCGTGGACCTGCCCGAGGCCCTCACCGGCCGCAGCCAGGAAGATGTGACCATAGAGCTGGAGGGTGTCTTCGACCTCGGCTGGAAAGAGTATTTCCTCCATTTCGGCGCCATCGAGCCCAAGAAGAACCTCGGCCGCATCGTCGAGGCCTATCTGGCCTCGGGTGTGGAAACGCCGCTGGTCATCGTCGGCGGCCGCGCATGGCTGGACGAGGGCGAGACCGCGCTCCTGAACCAGGTCATGCGGGACGGCGGCCCCAGCGCCCAGCGCATCCGACGCTACGAGTACATGCCGTTCTCCCTGCTGATCAGTCTGATCCGCGGAGCGAAGGCGACGCTGTTCCCGTCGCTCTATGAAGGCTTCGGCCTGCCGGTGCTCGAGTCCATGGCCCTGTCCACCGCCGTCCTGACCTCTACCGGCGGCTCCCTGCCGGAAGTCGCGGGCGACGCGGCCGTCATCGTCGATCCCTATGACGTCCAGGCCATGACGCGGGGTCTCCGCGCCCTGGACGGCGACGAGGCGATGCGGGACGACCTGGTCCGCCGGGGCCTGACGCAGTCCGCGAAATTCTCGGTCGAAGCCTACCAGGGACGGCTGTCCGCAATGTACGGCCGCATCGGCCTCTCGTGACGCGATCGGTTCTCTTCGACGCCAGCCGGCTGCTCAGCCGGATCGAACGGACCGCGCCGACGGGGGTGGACCGCGTCTGCCTGGCCTATGCGGAATGGCTGCTGTCCCTGCCCGGCGTCCAGGTCACTCCGGTCAGGAGCCGAAACGATCAGCTGGTCGTCGTTGACGAGGTCTGGTTTCGAAAATGCATCGCCGCCATGCGATCCCGCTGGACCGGCGCGTTCTTTGAACGCTCCCTGACCGAGGACGAGATGCGGTTGATGACCGCGCTGAGCAGCGACACGAAGTCGTCAGACTCGGTGATCGGAACTCCGCCCGCTGATCCGGGGCGGACGCCGGGACGACGCCGGCGCGTCTGGAAGCAATTCTTCCGCTCGCAGTGGATCCAGAACCTTCCGGACAGCACCCTCTATTTCAACGTCGGCCACACGGGACTGGGCGACGCTCGCATCCTCATGGAACTGCGCGAACGGGACATCGAGCGGATCGTCTTCCTGCATGACCTGATCCCCATCACCCATCCCGAGTACTGCCGCCCCGGCGACCGGGACAAGCACCGCGAACGGGTCCTGAACACCCTGAACACCGCGTCCAGGATCGTGGTCAACTCGCGCTATACGGCCGATGAGCTCGCCGCCTTCGCCGAGCGCGAAGGTGTGACGCCGCCGCCGATCCATGCTGTGCACCTGGGCCTGGAGCCGACTTTCCTGACTCCGCTGACGGCGGCGACCCCCCGTCCCTATTTCGTGCATATCGGCACGATCGAGGCGCGCAAGAACCTGGCCTTCCTTCTGTCGATCTGGCGACGGCTGCACGAACGGATGGGCGATGCAGCGCCACAGCTGGTTCTGGTCGGCCGCTACGGCTGGGAGAACGAGGCGGTTCTGGATCACCTCGAACGCTCGCCGGCCCTTCGGGGTCTGGTGCACCAGGCCGCAGACCTGCCGGACTCGGCGCTCGCGACCCTGATGGCCAGCGCAAGAGCCCTGGTCGCCCCGTCCTCTGTCGAGGGATTCGACCTGCCGGCCGTCGAGGCCTCTGCCCTGGGCGTGCCCCTGATCGCCTCCGACATCCCCGTGCACCGCGAACTGGTCCCCAACGCGCAGCTGATCGATCCACTGGACGGGCTCGGCTGGCTCGATGCGTTGGAAAAGGCCGCCCGCCAGCCGCCGAAGTCCGTGCCGTTCACGGCTCCGACCTGGGGCCGTCATTTCGCCGAGGTCGGCCGGCGGGTCGGTTTGACGGATTGACGCCCCGGCGCGTTGTGCGACGACGACTTGCGCTGGCGCGTCAGGTCAAAGGCCGGTAATCACGGCGCTGTACTGCTGAGTTCGGACACCATGACGAGATCCATCCTCGCCCTTCTGATCGTCGCCATCCTCGGTGGCTGCTCGACCTTGCCCCGCGACGGACCCTCGGGACGCGCCGTGGAGCGGGGCGCGGAAGCCGATGTGGATGGATCGGACTATGCGATCGTGGATCTGGACTATGCGGCTGCGGAGCGGATCAAGTCCGTCCCGGCCCAGTACCTGGGTTCGCTCGCGGCTGCCTCGAGCACGGCTCCGGTCGACGTCATCGGCGAAGGCGACCAGCTCTCCATCGCAATCTACGAGCCCAGCGGCGCCCTGTTCGGGGGCGGCAGCGGTAACGACAGCATTCGCTCAGGCAACCAGGCCCTGCCCGACGTCATCGTCGATCGCAACGGCAACGTCGCCGTGCCCTTCGCAGGCCCTGTCCGTGTGGCCGGTCTGACCACGACGGAAGCCGGCGGCGCGATCCGCCGCGCCCTGATCGGCCGGGTCGGCAATCCGCAGGTCTCCGTCACCCTCGCCGAGAACGCCTCCAACACCGTGACCGTTCTGGGCGAAGTCAAACAGCCCGGCCGCGCCCCCCTGTCGGTCAATGCCGACACCCTTCTGGACGTGATCGCCGCCGCGGGCGGCGCCAGTCGACCGGTTCAGGACATCCAGGTCCAGATCCGCCGGAACGGCCAGACCTATTCCGCGCCCATGACCGCCGTGACCACCGAGTTCGCCGAAAACGTCCGTCTGCAACGGGCCGACCAGATCAACCTCGTCTTTTCGCCACGCCGGTTCTCGACCTTCGGAGCCCTGGGCGCGGTGACCCGTCAGGACATGCCGGCGGGCGAGCTGACCCTCGCCGGCGCCCTCAGCATGGCGGGCGGCCTCAACGACGGTGCGGCCAATGCTCGCTCGGTCCTGGTCTTCCGCTTCGAGCGGCCGGAGGTCGCTGCGGCTCTCGGCGTGACCCAGCCGGCGACGGTCAAGGGCGTCCCTGTCGTCTACCGCCTGAACCTGGAGGAAGCGTCCGGCTTCTTCACCGCCTCAAGCTTCCAGATTCAGCCAGAGGACATCGTCTACGCTCCGCGAGCCCTGTCGGCCGAGGTCCGGAAATTCTTCGAGGTGGTCCAGTCGGTGTCGCGCGTCGTCTACGACATCTCGGTTACGAGCGCCCTGAACACGAACTGATCGCGATGGCCGCCTGGAGAGAATGGCTTCTGGGCAGTCGCGGGCGCGGCAGGCGCAACACCGGGCTGGCCGTCGCGACCGGCGACATGTGGGAGCGGGCAGGTCGACGCGCCCCACCGACCCTGCCGGCCATTGCAGAGGTCGAGTCGAGCGCAATCGAGGTCTACGCCGCCCATGGCCTGCCCACGCAGCACGGCCACTACCAGCGCGCTCCGGGCGCCCCCGAATGGACCTGGCTGGCGGAGGAGCTCCCGGCCGAACTGCGATGGGCCATGGTGCTGGAACGCCCGCCGGAGCACGGATGGCGATACGCCACCCTTGAAGACATCGGCCGCTTCCCGGGCGCATCGGACGAGTTGCTGGCGGCGGCGAACCTGCTGGCCGAGTGCCGCCACCTGAAGGACCGGCTGACCGGGCGCGAGCCGGGCGAGCCCGGCGACGACATCCAGACCGCCATCCGTCTCGGCTTCGAATGGCACGCCCTGAAAGACGCCATGGCGTGGAAGGAGAAGGCGCGGCTGAAGCTGACGACCCCCACCGACGCCCTGCCCGGGCCGGACGCCGATCCCGGGCCAGAAAGCGCGCCTGCGTCGGAGGCCGGTCCTACGACTGAACCGGCCGGCTCGTCCGATCTTCAGCCGGAACTCGACCTGGGAACCACGCCTGCGCCCGCGAAACCGCCCCGCAAGCCGCGAAAGCCCCGCAAGCCGAAATCGGATTGATCAGGCCGCGGCCCGGCCGTCCGTCATCGCCCCGGCCAGCAATTCCAGCGAGCGCACCCGCGCGCCGTGGTCCCAGATCTGGCTGGTGATCATCAGTTCGTCCGCGCCGGTGGCCGCCGTGAAGGCGTCGACCGCGGCCCGGACCGTCGCGGGCGAACCCACGGCGGAACAGGACAGGGCCTGGGCGATCATGGCGCGCTCGCCTTCGTTCAACGACTCGGCGTACCCGGCCCTCGGCGGCGGCAGCTTGCCGGGGCGGCCGCTCCTCAGGTTCACGAACGCCTGCTGGACCGATGAGAACAACAGCCGCGCGGCCTCGTCCGTCTCCGCCGCGAAGACGTTGTAGCCAAGCATCAGATACGGCTTCTCAAGCCGCGCCGAGGGCCGGAAGGTCTCCCGATAGATACGGATCGCTGACATCATCTCTGTCGGCGCGAAATGGCTGGCGAAGGCGTAGGGCAGGCCCAGATGGGCGGCCAGCCGGGCGCCGTAGGTTGACGAGCCGAGGATCCAGACCGGAACAGCCTGCCCCTCGCCGGGGTTGGCCCGGATACGCTGGTCCCCGGTCGCCGGCTCGAACCAGTGCATCAGCTCCATCACGTCCTGCGGGAAGCCGTCGACGTCGCCCTGCAGGGTCCGCCTGAGCGCCCGGGCCGTCGCCTGATCCGACCCCGGCGCGCGGCCCAGTCCGAGGTCGATCCGGCCGGGATAGAGGGCGTTCAGCGTGCCGAACTGTTCGGCGATCACCAGCGGCGCGTGGTTGGGCAGCATGATCCCGCCGGCGCCGACGCGAATGGTGCTCGTCGCACCGGCCACAGCCGCGATCACGACCGAGGTCGCGGCCGAGGCGATCCCTGGCATGTTGTGATGCTCGGCCAGCCAGTAGCGGTTGTAGCCCAGCCGCTCGGTGTGCCGGGCGAGGTCGATCGTGTTCGCCAGGGCCCGCGAGACGTCAGAGCCCTCGGGCACCGGCGCGAGATCGAGAACAGAGAGTGTTGCCATCCCCGCCATATGGGGACGACCGGTGCCCCCGCAATCAGAGGCGGCGCGTCGGCCGGGCGGGGAGAGACTTCGTCCGATGTCCGGACGAAAAACACCCTGACGAAACGGACGAAACGGACGAAGTCGCCGCCGGTCCCAACGCTCTGCGAACCGTGGACGGGATTGTACCTCAGCCGCAGACCAGGGCGCACCCGAACCCGGAAACGGCCCGCAAAGCCCGTCACAGCGGGAATCAGGGCGTCGAACGAGATTTTATCGTCGACGCTCCGGAGCGGATCAGGCGGCGTTGGCCGCCTTGCCGCTCCTGGCCTTCTCGGCCGCCTCATAGGCGCGCATGCCCTCGACGATCAGCTCCGCGGCCTCGCCGGCATCGCCCCAACGCTTGACCCGGACCGACTTGTTCTTCTCCAGGTCCTTGTAGCGGGTAAAGAAGTGCTCGATCTGCTCGACCATGATCGTCGGCAGCTGCCGATAGCTGGCGATGTCGGTGTAGTAGGGATGCAGGGCGTCAACAGGCACGGCCAGGATCTTGTCGTCGCCGCCGGCCTCGTCTTCCATCATCAGCACGCCGATCGGGCGCGAGCGGATGACGCAGCCCGGCACCACCGGGGTCGGGTTCAGAACGATCACGTCGCAGGGATCGCCGTCATCTGCGAGGGTGTGCGGCACGAAGCCGTAGTTGCCGGGGTAATACATCGCCGTGTGAAGGAAACGGTCGACGAACAGGGCGCCGGACGCCTTGTCCATTTCATATTTGACCGGCAGGCCCCCTTGCGGGATCTCGATGATCACGTTCAGGTCCCAGGGCGGGTTCGGACCGACGGGAATGGCGTCGATGTTCATGCTCGGCTCGGATTTGTGCAGGTGCGAAGGGAGGGCGTGATAGGCCTCCTGACGGCGAACGGCAAGCGGAACGGCCGCAGACGGTATCTGACGGCCCTGGGAGTCTGGCGGAAATGACCACGATCGACTGGCTGGGTCTGGGCCTCTTTTTCCTGTGCTGGCTCGGTTACGGCCTGCTCCTGAGGCTGCTGGCGCACCGAAGCGGCACGCTCAACACCGACATGCTGACCGTTCGTCACGCCTGGATGACGGCGATGACGCACCGGGAGATCCGGCTGCTGGACAGCCAGCTGCTTGGACATTCGATCAACTCCGGCTCCTTCTTCGCCTCCTCCAACCTGCTGTTGATCGCGGGCGTCGGGGGCATCCTGTTCGGCGGGGATCAGGCTTTGCAGGGCTTCACCGCCGTCGGCGCCGAGCAGGTGCCGATCAAGCTTCTTGAGGCCAAGCTGGGACTGGTGCTCCTGTGCCTCGCGCGCGGCCTGCTCGATTTCATCTGGTCGATCCGTCAGATGAACTACGCTCTCGCCCTGATCGGCGCCGCGCCCGAGGTCCACTCCGAGGCCGACAAGGTCGCGTTCGGCGAGGCGACGGCCGAGGTCCTGAACCCGGCGCTGGCCGCCTTCAGCCAGGGGGTGCGCGGCTACTATTTCGCCCTCGCCGCCGCCGCCTGGCTGTTCGGCCCGATCTGGCTGTGCGCGGGCGTGCTGTCGGCCTTCGCCCTGCTGGTCTGGCGTCAGTCCGGGTCCCCCGCCGCCCGCGCGATCCGGACCGCCAGACGGCTTCTGGAGGTCAATCGCGAGCGCGGATTCTGATCATTTCGCAGCGCAGCAATTGCTCCGGATGCGGATCGCGCAAGAAACGTGTCCTGAAAGCGCTTACATTGCGGCGGAACGGCTGTGTCTACCGGTAACAAGGCGTGATCAGTGATCATAAAAGCCCGCTTGACGCGTTGTGCACCGCAACCTAGATTGACCTCCGACGCCTCCGGGCGTCTTGCCCTTCCTGGGCGTTTCCTCCCTATAGACTTTTATGCCGCGCCTTCGGGCGCGGCTTTTTTTCGCCCGACGCCGGTTCAGCGCGGCCAGGTCTCGGCGGCCAGGGCGACAATGACCCGGTCCAGGGCCTTGCTGAACCGCCCGTAGTCTGCGGACGGCTCCAGCGTCGCCTCGTCCAGATAGAGCGCCCGGTTCAGTTCGACCTGGACGGCCTGAAATCCCTCATCGGGCCGCCCCCAGCGCTCAGTCGAGTAGCCGCCCGCATAGGGGGTGTTCAGCCCGACCCGCCATCCCTGGGCCTCGAACAGGGCGCGGATCCGCCGCATGGTCGCCCCGCGACAGGCCGATCCGTGCCGGTCCCCCAGCACCACATCGACACCCCGCCGGTTTCGACCGCCCGCCCCGGCGGCGCGGGACGGCATGGAATGCCAGTCGATCAGCAGGGCGACCCCGTGCCGATCCCGCGCGGCCTGCATCAGGTCGCCGAGCGCCTCATGATAGGGCGCGTGCACCCGCTCCAGCCGGTCGACGGCCTCCACCCGGGTCAGCCGCCGATCGTAAAGAGGCGTCCCGTCCCCGGCCCGGCGGGGAATGACGCCGAACCCGGCCGAGACCCTGGCCGTCGGCGGCGCCTCGATGTCGCCGTCGACAAGGGCGGGGTCCAGTTCCGTCGGCGCCCGGTTCAGGTCGACATAGGCGCGCGACACCCGTCCGGCGACGATCGGGACGCCGCGTTGCGGACCCTCGGCGATCAGCCCGTCGACTCCGACGTCCTCGGCGCTGCGCAGGGTCGACAGGGCGAGGCCTGCGGCCTCCCCCATGTCGCCGGGCCGGTCCCTGCCGGAGTGGGGCGAGGCGAACACCATCGCGCCCGCCTCCCCCGACGCCGGCGTCACGACGAAGGGGGACGGAGGACGGGATGCAGGCATGCTGGCGTCGAGCGGCGGCGTCATGCTTCCCGCATAGGGCCTGATCCGGAAAAGTGCGACGCGGATCTCCACGCGATCCGCGAGGTTTTCCACGGACCTGTCGATGGACCGGGTCATCCTGGCGCAGGAATTTCATGGCCGGTTTACCGTTACCGGATTAGCGTCGAGGGTCTGAACAGGGGACTACCACCTATGGCGCGCATTCTGCTGGCCGAAGACGACGCCTCGCTGCGGGGCTTTCTGACCCGCGCGCTCGAACGGGCGGGCCACCAGGTCATCGACTGCGAGAACGGCGACGACGCCATCGACGCCCTCGAGCACGGCCCCTACGACCTGCTCCTGACTGACATCGTCATGCCGGGGGCCGACGGGATCGAGGTGGCCCGAGTCGCCGCCGCCCGCCAGCCGGGCCTGCGCATCATGTTCATCACCGGTTTCGCCGCCGTCGCCCTGAGCGCCGCCCAGGCCAGCCCGCAGGCCAAGGTCCTGTCCAAGCCCGTCCACCTGCGCGATCTCGTCAGCGAGGTCGAAAAGATGTGCGCCGCAGCCTGAGGCATTGGTGCGGGCTATCGCTCCCCGCGCGGCGGCTCGCTGCTTGAGCCAGTAGAGCGGGCTATCGCTCCACACGCGGCGGCGCGCTGCCTGAGTGCAAGGGTTCGTTCGGCCTCGACGGGGCGCCCGGGCAACGCGGCTCCGCGAGCCGGACGGCAGCGCCCTTGAAGGGATGCCCCAATATCACCCCCGTTTCGCCCTTGCAGCCGTCGCACGGGCTGGTTATAGACCGCTCCTTCCCGTTCCGGACCCGTCCGGAACCGTCTTGGCGGATGCGTAGCTCAGCGGGAGAGCACCTCGTTGACATCGAGGGGGTCACAGGTTCAATCCCTGTCGCGTCCACCATTCTCTCTTCCGGAACAGTCGAAGCGTTGAAGCCGGCGTCCGCTCGACCCTGATCGCCGGTCCGGTACACGGCCGCACCCTCGACTGACCTTGAGACCTGTCGGGAACCGGACGATACAGCGGCATGACCGATACGCCCGCCGCCGACATGACCTATGCCCGCTATCTGGACCTGGACCGGCTGCTGGCCGCCCAGAGCCCCGTCAGCGACGAACACGACGAAATGCTGTTCGTGGTCATCCATCAGACCAAGGAACTCTGGCTGAAGCAGATCCTGCATGAGGTCGCCCTGGCCCAGTCGCTGGTCCGCGCCGGTGACCTGGTCCCCGCCTACAAGAGCCTGGCGCGGGTCAGCCGCATCCAGGCCGTGATGACCCAGAGCTGGGATATCCTGGCCACCATGACCCCGGCCGACTACCTGCGCTTCAGGGGCGTCCTGGGCTCCAGCTCGGGCTTCCAGAGCGACCAGTTCCGCCGCTTCGAGACCATGCTGGGTCTGAAGGATGCGAAATTCCTGTCGTTCCAGCAGGACCGGCCCGAGGCCCATGCCGCCCTGGCCGAGGCCCTGGCCGCCCCCAGCCTCTATGACGACGCCCTGGCCCAGATGGCGAAGGCCGGCCTGCCGGTCCCGGCCGAGGTTCTGAACCGTGACGTCAGCCAGCCCTATCAGCCGTCCGAAGCCGTCGAGGCCGCCTGGCTGGAGGTCTATCGCGACACCGAGCGCTGGTGGCCCTTCTACCAGCTGGCCGAAAAACTGGTCGATCTCGACGACGCCCTCCTGACCTGGCGGCACAAACATGTGGTGACGGTGGAGCGGATCATCGGACGGCGTCGCGGCACCGGCGGCACCGACGGGGTCAGCTACCTGTCCTCGACGCTGGAGCGGCGCTGCTTCCCCGAGCTGTGGTCACTTCGCACGAAGCTGTGATGCTGAAACGGAACTGGACCCGGCCGGAGATCAACGGCTATCACCGGACCTGACACCGGTTTCCGCTCCCGCGAGGTTCGCTTGACCCATCCGCTGCGCCTGCACCCCGATCGTCTTTTCCCCGCCGATCCGGAGACCCGGGCGGTGGCGCGTCGGCTCTATGCGGGGATCAAGGACCTGCCGATCGTCAGCCCGCATGGCCATACCGATCCGGCCTGGTTCGCGCAGAACCAGAACTGGGCCAATCCGGCGGAGCTGCTGATCACCCCGGACCACTATGTCTTCCGCATGCTGTTCAGCCAGGGCGTGGCCCTGGAAGACCTCGGCGTGCCGCGCGCCGACGGCGGACCGGTGGAAACCGATCCCCGCAAGATCTGGCGTCTGTTCGCCGAGCGCTACCACCTGTTCCGGGGCACCCCGTCGCGGATGTGGCACGACTGGGTCTATTCCGAAGTGTTCGGCATCGACGTGCGTCTCTCGGCCGAGACCGCCGACCACTACTACGACATCATCGACGCCGCCCTGAAGACCGAGGCCTTCAAGCCCCGCGCCCTGTTCGAGCGCTACAATATCGAGGTCATCGCCACGACCGAGAGCCCGCTCGATCCGCTGGAGCACCACGCCGCGATCAGGGCCTCGGGCTGGTCGGGCAAGGTGGTCACCGCCTATCGCCCGGACCCGGTGCTGGACCCCGATTTCGAAGGCTTCCACGACAATCTGGTGCAGTTCGGCGACCTCACGGGCGAGGACGTCTCGACCTGGGACGGCTACCTCGCCGCGCACCGGACACGCCGCGCCTTCTTCGCCTCCCATGGCGCGACCTCGACCGACCACGGCCACCCGACGGCCTTCACCGCCAATCTCGACCCCGCCGAAGCCGCCGCCCTGTACGAGCGGGTCGCGACCGGCCCGGTTTCGGCGAAGGAGGCCGAACTGTTCCGCGGCCAGATGCTGACCGAGATGGCGCGCATGAGCCTGGACGACGGTCTGACGATGCAGATCCACCCGGGCAGCTTCCGCAATCACAACGAGGTCGTTTTCCGGAAATTCGGCCGCGACAAGGGCGCCGACATCCCGACCGCGACCAACTATGTCGCCGACCTGAAGCCGCTGCTGGACGCGTTCGGCTCCGAGCCGGGCCTGACCATCATCCTCTTCACCCTCGACGAGACGTCCTACAGCCGCGAACTGGCGCCTCTGGCCGGCCACTATCCGGCGCTGAAGCTGGGCCCGCCCTGGTGGTTCCACGATGCGCCCGAGGGCATGCGCCGTTTCCGCGAGCAGGCGACCGAGACGGCCGGCTTCTACAACACTGTCGGGTTCAACGACGACACCCGCGCCTTCCTGTCGATCCCGGCCCGCCACGACGTGGCCCGCCGCATGGACTGCGGCTGGCTGGCCAAGTTGGTGGTCGAGCACCGGATGGAGGAGGACGAGGCTCACGACCTGGCCCGCGCCCTGACCTATGATCTGGTCAAGGCGGCCTACAGGCTGTGAGCCGTCTCTCGAACGCGAGCCTCGCCGGCCTCCCTGCCGAGGTCGAACGCCCGGGCTATGATCGTGGGTCGGTGAAGACCGGCGTCGTCCATCTCGGCATCGGCGCCTTCCATCGGGCGCACCAGGCGGTGGTGTTCGACGACGCACTGAGGTCGGGCGACCTGCGTTGGGGCGTGCTGGGCGTGTCCCTGCGGTCGCCCGGAGTCCGCGATCAGCTGACGCCCCAGGACGGCCTGTACAGCCTCGTCGTGCGCGACGGCGTCACTGACCGCACCCGCATCATCGGCGCGGTCCAGGGCGTGCGGGTGGCCCCGGAAGACCCCGCAGCGGTCGTGGCGGCCATGGCCTCGCCCGATGTCCACCTCGTCACCCTGACGGTGACCGAGAAGGGCTATCGCCTCGACCCGGCCTCGGGCGGCCTTCTGACCGGCGATCCCGACGTCGCCGCCGACCTCGCGGACCTGTCGCAGCCCCGCACCGCTCCCGGTTTCCTCGTCGCCGCCCTCGCCGAACGCCGTCGCTCAGGCCTGCCGCCCTTCACCGTCGTGTCCTGCGACAACCTTCCGCACAACGGCGCCCGGGTCCGCGCCGCCGTCCTGGCGATGGCCGGGGCCCACGACCCCGCCCTGGCCCGATGGATCGAGGCCGAGGGCGCCTTTCCCCAGACCATGGTCGACCGGATCGTCCCGGCCACCACGCCCGACGACATCGCCGTCCAGGCCGCCCGGATCGGCGTCCGCGACGAGGGTATGGTCAAGACCGAGCCCTTCACCCAGTGGGTCATCGAGGACCGGTTCGCCGGCCCGCGTCCCGACTTCGCAGCGTTCGGCGTTCAGCTGACCTCAGAGGTCGCGCCCTGGGAGGACGCCAAGCTGCGGCTGCTGAACGGCGCCCATTCCTCGATCGCCTATCTGGGCGGCCTGGCGGGCCTTGAATTCGTGCATCAGGTCGTCGCCATCCCGGCCTTCCGGGCCTTCGTCGAGCGCCTGTGGGACGAGGCGGAGACCACGCTGAACCCGCCGCCCGGCCTCGACATTCCGGCCTACCGCCGCGACCTGATGGCCCGGTTCAGCAATCCGTCGCTGCAGCACCGCACGCGCCAGATCGCCATGGACGGCTCCCAGAAACTGCCGCAGCGGCTGCTGGCCACGATCACGGCCCGGCTGGACGCCGACCGGCCCATCGACGCCCTGGCGCTCGGCGTCGCCGGGTGGATTCGGTGGCAGGACGGGGTCACCGAAACCGGCGAAGGCTTCAAGATCGATGATCCCATGGCCGCGACCCTGGCCGGCGCCCTCGTTGACGCCGTGACCGCCACCGACCGCGTTCGCGCCGTTTCCAGCCTGACCGGGATCGTCGCCCCCCGCCTGGCCGACGACGACCGGTTCACCGGGATGGTGGCCCACCATCTCGACGGCATCGCGGTCCAGGGCGTCGAGGCGTGGCTCAGCCGACAGGCCTGACGGCCTGGACGGGTCTCAGGCAGGGGCTGACCGTTCCCAGGTTTCGACCTGACCCTGCCAGTAGGTGAACGTGCCGGTCGGCCTGTCCCATGACACCTCTCCGGAAAAGGGCAGCCAGACGCCGTCGTGGAGCCGGTAGTCGGAAAAGGCGCCCCGCCACGGGGTCGGCACAATGACGCCCTCGACCAGGGCGCCCCGGTCGGGCGCGAAGGCTCCGACGATGCGGCCGTCGCCATCGAGCGTCAGGGTGACCTCGGCGGCCGCTTCGCCCGATCCGGCCGCGACGGCCAGCCGGTCAGGCCCGTCCTCCCGCCAGCGCAGGCCGGTATTACGCAGGATGGCGTCAGGGGCCCAGGCCAGCTCGGCCAAGTATCGCATGAGCTCGCCTTGCGCGAGATCGGGCGACGGCGCGGCGCGCGCCAGGGTGATGAAGCCCAGGGCGCGGACATGTAGATGGCCGATCCCGTCCACGAGCGCGTCGCGCACAGACACGAGACCGCCCGGGCCGGTGCGGGCGATCCAGTCGAACGCGCATCGCTCGAGCGTGATCGTCTGGCGCGAGGTGAAGCCGCTCCACGCTGCCGTCGCCGTCTGTCGCATTCGCCCCCTGTGACGCAGTCGAACCACAGGCCCGCCGCCGGGCCGGGCCCCCAGTCGATGAGCCAGATCGGCGACGGCCGGGATCAGGCGCTGCCAAAGGGGGTGGGCTCGATCCGTCATGCGATCACGGTCGGCAAGGATCTTCGCACCGAATACGGCATCGCCGGCCCATAGCCGAACCGCATGACGAGGTCCGGGCGTCGGCCGGCCAGTCCGACCAGCGACGCCAGCTCGGGCCGCATCGCCGCGACCTCGACCGGCTGGTTGATGTGGGCGATCTTCAGGCCCAGCGCCGTGGCCTGAAGCGCGAACCGCTGGCTGGACCGGCCGACGCGGGTCCAGTGATCCCTGTCCTCGCGTTCGCCGACGAAGACGGCGACGCCGGCGGAGGTGTCGAGCTGGCGGGCATACCGGTCGTTCTCGGCCTTCGGTTTGAACGTGGCGTCGAACATCACCGACCCCAGCCAGGTCGGCAGGGGCGGATTGCCACTCGCCACGCTGAACAGGCCGTCGCCGGTGTCCATGGCTCGTCGGGGATTGAACCGGATCCAGGACTTGAGCTCGCGCACGAACGCCGGGTCCGCCAGCTGCGCCGTGTTTCCCTCGATCACCAGATCGCGCAGCCCGCTGATCCGGTGGCGCTCCGTGATCAGGATGACGTCGACGCCGGGCATCCGCGCGGCGGCGGCGAGTGTTGACAGATCGGCCGCGCTGACAGCCCGTCCGTCGTAGTCGGCCCGGGTCGACTGTCGGACCGGGATGGCCTCGAACAGGGCGGACGCGACCGCCGGTCCCTGGACATGGGAAAAGATCAGCCCGCCCGGACCGGCCGGATCGAAGACGATTTCACCCGGACGCCCCCGTGCCGCCGCCGCCAGGGCGAGCGTCTCGGCGGCCCCGCCGAGGCTGACGTACAGATGGTGATCGTCCGGATCGACGACCGGGGTCCGGCGCGAGACATCGGGCAGGACCTCGATCCGGTCCGCACCGGGACGGAACCGCCAGGGCTGGGTGTTGTGCCCGCTCGGCGCCAGGGTCGCATAGCGCACAAGATCGGCGACTTCGGGTTGGGCGGCCAGGACTGCGCGCAGTCGCGCGGCGCTGGCCTCATAGCCGTCCATGGACCCCATGCGACGCGTGCCGAGCCAGGCGGCGCCTGCACCGCCCACGACGACGGCCGCGCCACCGGCCAGAAGGGCGTGCCGCCTTGTCGAACCCGCAAGGCGGGTCAATGGCTGAGCAGCAGGCAGACCGGAGAGCGAGCCAACAGTCCGTGGGTCACGCCGCCCATCACCCATTCGCGCAACCGGGCGTGGCCGTATCCACCCGCCACGATCAGGCCCGCGCCCTCGTCCTCGGCGAATTCGAGGATCTGGTCGGACCTCGACCGGCCGTCGCCGTTCACGACCCGGGCGCTGGCGGTGATGCCATGTCGGCCCAGAAACGCCACCACGTCCTCAATGCGACGTCTCGCTGCATCGGCCTGCTCGGCCGCACAGACCTCGATGACATGAACGATCGACGAGGCGGTCAGGAGCGGCAAGGCGGAGGAGACCGCACGCTGGGCCTCGCGACAGTCCTTCCAGGCCACGACGGCCGGGGCGCCGATCGGATCTCTCGGGATCCCGGGCGGAACGATGAGCACGGCGCGGCCCGCGGCCATCAGCACGTCTGCGGGGTCAGGCGAACGCGCCGGCGAACGCGCAGGGTCACGGCGCCCGAGGACGGCGATGTCAGAGGCCCGCAGCGCCTGAACGACCAGGTCGGAAGGATAGCCCACCTCGCCGCGCCACTCCGCGTGGTCGACATAGCCGTTGACCTCGTCCCGGAACAGCGCTTCGGCCCGACTGACGTCGGCCTCCGCGATGTCCCGGAACAGTCCCAGCATCTCGCCCAGCATCGCGCCGCCGGCATAGGGATCGACCTGGGGAACGTCCGGCATACTGGCCGCCAGACCGATGACAGAGGTGCCCGAAAGGCCTGCGATCGCGCAGGTCAGGTCGACGCGCGCCCTGGCGTCCGGACCTTCATCGACATAGACCAGGAGGCTGGCGAAGCGCATGTCATCTTATCCCGTTCGCCGCGATCAGACCGGCTTGTCGCGGCCTGCGCCTTGATCAGGATCAATGTTCCTGACGGACGGGAATGAGAGGCTGGCCACCGTTGAGGAGGCCGCCCGTGAGAAATTTCGTCGCCCTTGCCGTGCTGCTCGCACTGACGAGCTGTGCGGCCCCGTCCGTCGGGCCCGCGTCCCTCGCACCCGCAAGACCGGACTCATCGGTCGTCTTCACAGCACCGGACGTCGTCGCGCTGCAGCGGGGAGCGGCCTATGCCGAGGCGAACTGCGGAGGCTGCCATGCCGTGGGCGTGACGGGCGAAAGTCCTATGCCCGCCGCCCCCCGTTTCCGGGAGCTTGGCCTGCGCTACCCTGTCGACGATCTGGCCGAAGCCTTCGCAGAAGGTATCGATACCGCCCACCCGGCCATGCCCGAATTCCTGATGTCGACGCAGGAAAACTCAGATTTGATCGCCTACCTGAATAGCATTCAGACCCATTCAACTCATTGATCCTGAGACCTATCAAGGTTCAAGCTTCACCATTGGCGTCATTGATTTGATCCAGATCACTAAACCGACTCGGTAATCACTGGGTTCTGGCGCACATTGCGGCATGGCCGTTGCCCTGAAGCCTTCGCTTGCGCCGCGACCACCGTCCCGGCCGGGTTGCGCCGAACGGCCGAAAAGCAGCGACTGCAACAGCTGCGGGGCGCGCGCGCTGAGCGTCTGCGGGGCCGCGGACGACCCGGACATTCAACGCCTCGGCGATCTGGCCGAGGTCCTGAACCTGAAGTCCGGCGCCGTCCTCATCCGCGAAGGCGAGCCTGCGCCCCATGTCTTCAACATCGCGGCGGGATCGCTCAGGGTCTACAAGCTGCTGCCCGACGGGCGTCGACAGATCACCGGCTTCCTGTTCGCCGGAGACTTTCTCGGTCTGGCGATCGGCGAGACCTATGTGTTCTCTGCAGAGGCGATGGAGGCCTCCACGGTCTGCCGTTTTCGGAAGGGTCCCTTCCGCGCCCTGGTCGAGAGCTCGCAACCGCTCGAACACATGCTGCTGCACCGAACCTCCCACGAGCTGGCGGCGGCGCAGAACCAGATGCTGCTCCTCGGGCGCAAGACCGCGATCGAACGGATGGCATCCTTCCTGCTCGACCTGCCGGGTCACGATCCCGCCCGCCCGAGCGCGCCCGGCCATGTCCGGCTTCCCATGAAACGGGGCGAGATCGCCGACTACCTGGGTCTGACGATCGAGACGGTCAGCCGCGTCCTGACCCGGATGAAGGTCAAGGGCCTGATCTCGATCCCGTCGCCGAATGAACTCATCGTGGAACGCCCCGAGCGCCTTCGCCAGCACGCCTCGGGCGAGGTCTGAGCGGCCGGCCTTGCGCCAGATCAACGATGACCGGCCCGACGCGAGGTAGGTGTCGATCTCGACGGAGCACCAGCCCATGACCACCCCGGCCCCCTATCCGCCCATTCACGGGGCCGCGGTGGAGACCATCGCGCAATTGCTGGAGCACGAGCGGCTGATGAGCGTCGCCACCCTCCGGGCGGACGGCTGGCCCCAGGTCACCACGGTCGGCTACATCAACGAAGGCCTGAACGTGTATTTCGTCACCGGGCGCGAGAGCCAGAAGCTGGCCAACCTCGAGGCCGATCCCCGTGTCTCGCTCGCCATCCACTCCACCATCGAGGTCGGCGGCGCGGTCGGCGTCTCCATGGCGGCCCGGGCCTCGGAGGTCAGGGACCCGGCCGAGGTCGAACGCCTGAACCGGCTGATGTTCGCGCGCTGGCCCACGGTCAGCGTCTATTGCCCGGCGACCAGCTCGATCGCGATCGTTCGGCTGAAGCCCGAACTGATCTGCGCGATCAGCGCCTCGGCCGGACGCAGCAAGACCGAATGTTTCTCGTTGGGCGACGCTGCAGCCGATGTCGCCGCAGGCCCCGACGCGGTCAGCGCCGAGGCCCGCCTGTTCTGATCAGGACTGCGAGAGACGAACCAGGGCGAAGGTCGCGAGCAAGGCCGCGATCGCCCCGACGACGACGCTGGTGCTGACCGGATAGGCCCGGACCGTCTCGGAAACCTGGGCTCGCGTCGTCGCCGCCGAGGTTTCGGCCTCATCACGCAGGCGATCGGCGGCACGGGAGATGGCCCTGGTCGATCGGGCGATGGCGTCGCTGGCGTCCGAACCGGTCGCGCGGGCCGCCTCCTTCAGATGGTCGGTGGCTTCATCGGCCAGATCGTGCAGGTCGCGGCTCAGGGTCTTGAGGGTGGCGGGGGTCATGGGGAGGCTCCTTTTGGTGACGCGCCATCCAAGCCGATCGGCGGACAGAAATCGGTGATCTGGATCAAGGTCGAAGCGCTGCGACCTCAATAGGGTCCGGTGATGCAGTCCCCCGGGGGTGGACCATCCATGCCGGTGACATCGCTCGCGCCACCTTCCGACATCGCCCTGAACCTCGCGCTGTCGCTCATTTCCGCCTCTGTCGCGCCGGTGCTCCTGCTCGACGGCGACCTGTCGATCGTGGCCGCCAGCCAGAGCTTTCTCGACGCCTTCGATGTGGGGCCGGAGGACATTCCGGGCGCGCGCCTCGCCGACCTCGGCCGAGGCGAATGGCATGTGCCGCGGCTCCTGTCGCTGCTGAAGGCGGCAGCCCGTGGCGAGGCTTCGATCCACGCCCTGGAGGTGGACCTGGACACCGGAGACGGCCAGCGACGCCTGATCCTGAACGTCCAGCGTCTCGCTTACGGCAACGTCGACCAGACCCGACTGCTTCTGTCCATCGAGGACGTCACCGACGCGCGCGCCCGGGAGCAAAAGAAGGACGACCTGATCCGGGACAAGGCGGTTCTGGTCCAGGAAGTCCAGCACCGCACCGCCAACAGCCTGCAGATCATCGCCAGCGTCCTGATGCAGGGCATCCGGAAGGTCAGCTCCGGCGAGAGCCGCACCCATCTTCGGGACGCCCACCAGCGGATCCTGTCGGTCGCCGCCGTCCAGCGCCAGCTCGCCGGGTCAACCCTCGGCGACGTCGACCTCCGCAGCTATTTCACCGACCTGTGCCGCAGCATCGGCGACTCGATGATCCGCGATCACAACCGGATCACCGTGAAGGTGACCGCCGACGACAGCATCGCCTCGTCCGGCAGGTCCGTCAGCCTGGGCCTGATCGTCACCGAACTGGTGATCAATGCGCTCAAGCACGCCTTTCCGGACGACCGGGACGGATGCATCGACGTGGACTACCGGGCTCGGGGCGAGGGCTGGAGCCTGACCGTGCGCGACAACGGCGTCGGCATGCCGCATGATCCCCGTTTCGGCAATCCGGGACTGGGCACGGGCATCCTCCACGCCCTCGTGAATCAACTCGGCGCGGTCATCGACATCTCGGACGCCAGGCCCGGCGTCCGCGTGTCGATCGTCTGCCCGTCTCCATCCCATCAAGGAGTCTGAACAGATGCACCGGGAACGCCATCTCATCGGGCGGGTCGGCTGGCTCAGGGCCGCCGTGCTCGGGGCCAATGACGGCATCGTCTCGACGGCCAGTCTGATCGTCGGGGTCGCGGCAGCCGCGGCCGACCGCAACGGCATCCTCGTCGCCGGGGTCGCCGGCCTGGTCGCCGGGGCCATGTCGATGGCGGCCGGGGAGTATGTCTCCGTCAGTTCCCAGTCCGACGCGGAGAAGGCGGACATCGACCGCGAACGCGGCGAGCTTGCGACATCGCCCGAGGCGGAACTGCGTGAGCTGTCGGGCTTCTACACGGCGCGGGGATTGACGACGGAGCTGGCGGACGAGGTCGCCAGGCAGTTGACCGCGACCGACGCGCTGGCGGCCCACGTTCACGATGAACTGGGTATCTCCGAGATCACGACAGCGCGGCCGATCCAGGCGGCCTTCGCCTCCGCCATGGCCTTCTCGATCGGCGCGGCGGTTCCCCTGGTCGTCGCCATTATCGCCCCCGTCCAGACCCTGATCACGGCGGTCACGGCGGCGGCGGTCGTCAGCCTCGCGCTCCTCGGCGGCATCGGCGCGAAGGCCGGGGGCGCGTCGATGCTGAAGCCTGTGCTCCGGGTCACACTGTGGGGCGTGATCGCCATGGCGATCACTGCGGGTATCGGCAGACTGTTCGGAGCCGTCGTATGACCCGTCCCGATATCGCGCAGGCCCGGCCCACGGCTGATCCCGGCAGGGTCGCGATCATCGGGGCCGGCCACGTCGGGGCGACGGCCGCCTATGCCCTGATGCTCCGGGCCCTGTTCCGGGAGATCGTCCTGATCGACACCGATGAGGCCCTGGCCACAGCCGAGGCTGCGGACATCGCCGACGCCAACGCCCTGGCGCGCCCCACCCGCATCCGGGCCGGCGACTACGCCGACGCCGCCAGTGCGGGTATCGCCGTCATCACCGCCGGGGGCGTCACCCATGGCTCCCAGACCCGACTGTCGGTCGCCGCCGAAAGCGCTGCGATCGTCACGGACTGCGTGGACTCGTTGATGGCCGCCGGCTTTCAGGGTGTCCTCGTGGTTTCGGCCAACCCCGTCGACCTGATGACGCTCGTCGCCCTGCGCCGGTCCGGTCTTCCGCCCGCCCAGGTGATCGGAACCGGCACCCTGCTGGACACGATCCGCCTGAAGCAGACCCTGTCCGAGGCCTTGAAGGTGTCGCCCGCCTCGGTCGAGGCCTTCGTCCTGGGCGAGCATGGCGACAGCGAGGTCGCGGCCTTCTCCACGGTCCGCATCGGCGGCGAGACGCTCGACCAGTTTTGCGCGGGGTCAGGCGGGATCGACCGGGCCGGGATCGGGCGCCAGGTCCGGGACGCCGGCTATGACATCGTCAAGGGCAAGGGATACACCTCCTATGGGGTGGCGACCGCCGTCGTGCGCATCTGCGAGGCCGTCATTCGCGACGAGCGGGCGGTCGTTCCGGTGTCGACCCTGCTGACAGGACAGTACGGCCTCTCCGATCTTTGCCTGAGCCTGCCCTGCGTCCTGGGCGCCGGCGGCGTCGAGCGCGTTCTCACTCCCGACCTCGATCCGGACGAAGCCGCGGGGCTGGCGGCCTCGGGCAGGGTGCTGACGACGGCCTTCGCCTCCCTGTCAGGCGCCGCACCGCGCCGCTGATCGGCCTTTGACCTGTATCAAGGACGGTCCGGCGGATCGCAGGCCCTATCCCGGCCATGGCCATGCATTCCTCAACCACCAGAGCCGTCACATCCGTAGCCCTCCTGCTGCTTGTATCGTGCGGCACGGCCGAGCCGGCGCCCATCGCCGCGCAGGCGACGACCGCGCCGCCCTCCCTGTCCGTCGCGATGGACATGGAGGCCGCAGCGCGGGGCCGGGCGATCATGGTGATCGGATGCGCGAGCTGCCATGCGATCGACCCGACCGGAAACAGCCCTCTTCCGGCCGCGCCTCCGTTTCGTGACGTCGTTCGTCATCGGTCTCTCGACGAGCTGGAGACGGCCTTTGCGACAGGCCTTGTGACCACCCATCCGGCCATGCCGCCCTATGTCTTCAGGGCCAGCGAGATCGACGACCTGATCGCCTATCTGGGAACGCTGGAGTCAGCCCCGGCGAGCGGTGGCCGAGGGCCGGGGCCACGCCCCTCGCCTCAGGGCTGAGGCCCGGCGTCGGGTCCCATGAGGATGGTGACGACCGTCAGGGTCGCCATCACGACGACGGCCCCGACCAGGGCCGTCACGCCGAAGACAGTGTAGGCCAGCGCACCCGCGACGGCACCGGCCAGCAGTCCCGACCACAGCAGAAGGAACGGCACCCATCCGAAGCGGTCCCCGCCGAGGAGCGCGGCCGTCAGCCGCTTGCCCAGCTTGACCAGGGTGCCGGTCATATAGGTCAGGCCGATCCTGACCTCGCCGTCTTCCGCGAAAACCGTGTTTTCGGTGCCCATCGCGAGAACCATCGGGATCGCCACGAAGACGCCGGCGCCGATCCAGTGCAGGACCACGGCCGAGGCCAGCAATCCGGTGACCAGGCCCAGAACCGCCGGACGTCGATGCGTCTTCGCGATCCGGCCCACCACCGTTCCCAGCATCACCCCGACGACGAAGGTCACCAGCAGGGCGGCGGCGAACGCCGTATGGGGCGCCCCCTCCGCCAGCCCGATGCCGAGACGGGTCGAATTCCCGCTCATGAAGGACACGAAGAAGCCGCCGGTCATCAGAAACCCGATCGCGTCGACATATCCCGCCACGCCGGAGAAGCAGGCCGCGAGGACCCGGACGCGACGGTTATGGTGCAGCATGACCGACCCCTTCTGCAGCCGGGAAACGGGCCCTTGTGCCCATCGAGGCTATGACGTCCCCGAGGCCGGCGACAAGATCGGGGCCGAGGGGGCGGCAGGCGAACGGGGCATCGGGATCACCCGGGTCTCGCCCGGCTTCAGCCGGTATCCGGCTCCATAGGCATGGACGGTCATCGCCTCGCCGGCGTCCAGACGGATCGAAAGGGCGCGCCCGACCCGGTCGATCGCGATCGCGAGACGACGCCCGCGCCATTGAAGCGGCGCCCGCAGCCCGGTCCATCTGTCGGGCAGCTGCGGATTCAGGCCGATGCCGTCGTCCCTGAAGGAGACGCCGGCGAACCCCAGGACGGCCATCATCCACAGGCCACCCAGGGCCGCCATATGGACCCCTCCGGCGAGGGCGGCCGTCGTGTCGCCGAGATCGATGGCCGCCGTGCGCCTGAAATAGTCGAGCGCTGTTTCGGTCCGGCCCAGACGCGCGGCCGCCAGCCCGTGCATCGCTGTGCTCAGCGAACTGCCGTGGCTGCATCGGGGGGCGTAGTGGTCGAAGTTCACGGCGTCGGCACCGGCCGGAAAGACCTCGGGCAGCTGGGCCAGAAGCGCGATCACGTCCGCCTGTTTGATGACCTGCGACCGCCGGGTCCGTTCCCGGCCGAGCACGACGTCCATCGGCACCGACCGCCCGGCATAGAGGTCGAGATCGATCGGCTCGAGGCCTGAATAGCCTTCGAACTGCTCGAACAGACCGGCGTCGGGGTCGAGACCGGTCTCGATGGCGGCGGCGACATCGGCCCAGGCTTCGATCTCGCCCGCATCGAACCCGAGGCGCCCGGACAGCTCGGCCCAGGGCTGCGGCCAGCGTTCCGTCATCAGGGCAGCGGCGGCGAGGCCCCGCTCGATGGTCCAGCGCGCCATGACGTTGGTGAAGGCGTTGTCGTCGACCCCGTCGTGATACTCGTCCGGCCCGATCACGCCGCGGATGTGGCGGCGTCCGTCGTCCTCCAGGATCGCCCGACTGGCCCAGAACCGCGCGGTTTCCAGCAGGATTTCGATCCCGGCGTCGCGCATGAAGGCCGCGTCCCCCGTGATCGTCCAGTAGTGCCAGACCGCATAGGCGACATCGGCGCTGATGTGCTGTTCCTGGACCCCGGACAGGATGTCGACGACGCGTCGATCCGGCCCCACGGCATGATCCGGCGTGACCTCCGCCCCTGTGTCGGCCGACTCCCAGGCGTAGAGCGCCCCCCGCCAGCCGAGGCGCTCCGCCTTGGCGCGCGCCCCGTCGAGGGTGTGGAAGCGATACATCAGGAGGGCGCGGGCGGCGACGGGCCAGGTGAGGCTGTAGAAGGGCAGGAGGAAGATCTCCGTGTCCCAGAACACATGACCGGCATAGTCCGGCCCGGTCAGGCCGCGCGCGGCGATCGAGACCGTCTCATCCTCCGGATTGGCCGCCCCGTTCAGGTGGTAGGCCGCGAAACGCAGCGCCCGCTCCGCCTCCGGATCGCCGTCGATCCGGATGTCGCTGGCCGCCCATCGCCCGACCCAGGCCGCTTCATGGTCCTCGAGCACGGCCCGCCAGCCCAGGCGGGTCGTCGTCTCAAGCGCGGCGATCGCGGCCGGACCGGGCGATGGCGCGTCCGGGTCGCCGACCTGAAACGCCACAAGCCGCACGAATTCGGTCACCTGCCCCTCACCGGCCCGCGCCGTCCAGAAGCCGGGGGAAGATCCGGCGGGGGGCACCAGCAGGACGCCGTCGATCCGGACCGCTACGGCCTCGGCCATCGCCAGCCGCCTGTGCGAGCGACGGGTGCGCCAGACCGCGACGTCCGCCTCCTGCCGTTCGGGGAGCAGGGCAGGATCAGGCCAGGCCGCGAGGGTCTGGATGCCGATCTCGCATTCGCCCGTCTCGACGACCACCCTGAGGATCTGCAGTCCCAGTGACCGCTGATGGGCCGACACAAGGCGTAGGGCGCCGACCCGCACGACAGCCCCGTCATGCGAGAGCCGACAACCGCCGGCAAGCAGACCGCGCTTCATGTCCAGGCTGTGAAACGGTTCCCCATCGGCCGCGTCGCGGACCCATGTCCCCTCGCCGAGGGTCAGCCGGACCTGAAGCCAGTCCGGCGCAGGGATCAGGGTCGGGACGGCGTCCGCCCCCTCCCCCGTGTCGAACAACCCCGCCACCAGGGTGCGGGACGCCGTCCCGAACGGATCGCCCTGCGAAGGCGCGCACCCGCCCCGCACGCCGAGGAGACCGTTGCTGAGGGCGAAGCGCGACTGCCGGCTGCTTTCGCGCAGGGCGTCGTCGCCGACGGCGTCCAGCCGCCAGGCCGGATCGGCGATCGGGTCGAACAGGGTCAGGGCGGACCGGGTCATGTGGTGAGCCGCGCGAGGCGACCCTCACCCAGAGCCTTGAGATCGACCTCATCCAGACTGGCGACCACAAGGTCGGCGCCGGCCGCCTTGAGGGACGCGGCCTCGCCGAAACGGGCGACCCCCAACGCCTGCATGCCCCCCGCCTTCGCCGCCCGGATACCGGCGGCGGCGTCCTCCACGACGAAGCAGGCGGACGGCGCAACGCCCAGGGCCTTCGCCGCCGCCAGAAACAGATCCGGCGCCGGCTTGCCATGCGCCATCTCCCGGCCCGAGAGGTCGACGTCGAGGGCGTCCGACAGGACGCCGCCCTCCGGCAACGGAATGGCGCGCATCATCGACGTCGCATTCTTCGAGGACGAGGCCGCCGCCACGCGCATCCCGGCGTCCTTCAGGGTCAGCAGGAACCGCACGGCATCGGGGAAGGCGTGGACCTGGCCGTCCGCGATCAGGGCTTCGAGCCGCCCCTGTTTGCGCACGGCATAGTCCGCCGCACGGACCCCGGCGTCCCGCACGCCGAGACTGCGAAGGGCGGCCACGGCCCCGTCATGCCTGGGCCGGCCGGCGACCTGGCTTCGATAGAGTTCGGGCGTGAACGCCGCCGGATCAGCGAGACCGTCCAGCGCCTCCCGCCACGCCCGCTCGTGCGGTGACGCCAGCAGGACTCCGTCGACGTCAAGAATTGCACCGGCGAGGCATGACGTCATCCCCCACCCTGCACCCCCACGATCCGCAAACCCTTGAGGTGGATCAAGGACGCGCCCCCGAAGGCCCGGCCGGGCCGATCCGTGCGCACTCGACAAGCCGGCGGCAAATCCTGCCCGCCGCATCAACCGCGAGCGAGCACACAACGGCCACCGGAAAGACGCTTCCGGGATGCCCGTCGTATGTGATGGAAGAAATGGCGCGCCCGGAACGATTCGAACGTCCGACCCTCAGATTCGTAGGATTTGGCTCTTGGGGGCCGACGCCCGCCACCACTGGATTTGAGGGGAATGGGCTGGGTCGCGGCGGGGCGTTTGAGGGCGCGGGCGGGCGGCAAAGGCTCACGCGGGGCCATGGTCCCTTCGGCGCGCCAGCGGGCCTCTAGGTAGGCGATGGCGTCGCGGCCCGCCGCCTTGTCCTGGCGGGCCAGCTCGTCGAGCATGATGCACAGTTCGCGGAACGCCCGCTGACCGGCGGGGCCGCCGTCCTTGCGGTTGCGGCTGGTGCGCCAGGCGATGGCCAGCTGGACCAGGCCGCCCCGACCGCGCGCGCTGTTCCGCTGGTGGAAAGACGCCTTGTGCGCGGGGGTGCAAAAGGTCTGATCCAGTCGCTCGGTTGCGAAGCGCTGGGCGCACTCTGGACAGGTTCGAAGGAGCTTGCGGGTCATCGGCGCGGATCGCCCTCGTTTGCCGCTGGCGGCAGTTTATCGGAGTCCGTGTCACACGGATCAATCGTCAGGCCCGCGAGATGGATTGGAGCGCCCGCGCGGCCCGCTCGCCAGTCCACCATTTGGCGGAACGCCGTGGGCCATGGGAGCGTCGTGTGGTCGATGAAGCGACGGGGCTCAACGCCGAGCATCACCTCGGGGTCATCGTCCAGCGTGACCCAGCCGGTCTTACCCCGGCCGAAATTGTGGCCCGGATCCGGCATGAAGCCGAGGATACGGACAACGTCGCCGAAGCGATTGAAGACGTGAACGGTGCAGCCGTCCGGAAAGGCCGGGCTCGATCGCGGGACCCAGAACCTCACAGCCCACCCTTCTGCGTCTTGAGCCATTCGTTCATGCGGTCCGCGCCGCCATCGGCGATCTCGGGGCCGATCTCGCCATAGCTTTCGTCCCAGAGATCCAGCACGCGGCGACGCGACTGCAGCGAGCGGGCGCAGGTCTCGTCGATCGACAGCCCGGCCCGCCGGCAGAAGGTGATCGCGGTGTCCCGCAGATCCTGATCCGTGGCGTCGGCGACGCTGGGGACACTCTTCGCGGCCAGGGCGCGGACGTCGGCGAAGGTATGGCGGAAGTGGCTGGCGTTCCACGGCGCGCCCGTGGTCTCGCACCACAGGACATGGGTCGGGTGGGCGTCCATCTTCTGCTGGCGCGCGCGGATCTCGGCGATGCGGGTCAGGCCGATCGACAGGAAGGGCGTCCCGCCGATCCGGCCCGTCTTGGCGCGGCCGAGGCGTTCGGCCTTGGGGCCGTCGGTGAGGACGCTGCGGGTCAAGGCACGGGTGCGTCCGTTCTCGTCCGTGGTGACCCGGTTCCACGTCAGGGCCAGGCGGTCGGCCTGGGACCATGACAGGTCCAGACCGAGGATGACGGCGTCGGCGATCGACGGCCGGTCCATCGCCTCGGCCGCCGCGATCAGGGCGTGGATCTCGGCCCAGTTCAGGACGCGGATCCGGCCCGACGGCTTGGAACGATCGACCTCGGCGGCCCAGTTCTGGATCCGGCGCGTCTTGTGGGCGCGACACCAGTTCAGCCAGACGCCCGTGACGACGAGGGTTCCGACGGCCATGTTCGGCCCGGCCTTCTTACGCAGGACCGAATAGATCTCTCGCAGGGGGTCGTTGACGCCGTCGTCGTCCTCGTCCGCCTGCAGGGCGAAGATGCTTTCGGAGCGGGTCTCGGCGACGGCGCGGTGATAGGCGAGCCGTTCGGCCTCGGTCGCGTCGGATCCGGGCGGATCGACATAGCCCGCCATGACGTCGAGCAGGCGTTTCATCTTGGAGCGGTATTCGCGCTGGGTGCTTTCGCGCAGCTCGGCAAACTTGTCGGACGGGGGCTTGAGAACGATCGTCTTCTGCCCGCCCTTGAACGGGGCCGTGACCCCGCACCACGCATCCATCAGCGCGCCGATCGACAGCCGGTCCTCGGCGCGGCGGATGGTCGGGCTGTCGCCGCAGGCCCCGGCCGGGGCATAGGCCGCGTGCGCCATCGGCACGGATCGGCCCTCGCGCCACTGGCCGACGGCGTCGTTGATCAGGGCGGCCTGGTCGATCGCGGCGCCCTGGGACAGATATTCGCCCTCGGCGTCCTTGAGGTCAAAGCGTTTCCAGCCCGCGTCGCGCAGGCCCTGTGACGGGATCCACGCGGGGCGGCCGTTCCGGAACTGGAAATAGGCGGGAAGATCGCCGTGGCGGCGATAGGCGGTCTTTGACGGGGCGGGGCGCTTGGCCAACGGATAGCCCTCCGAGGCGGTTGAGGCTTAAGCCTGCGACCCGGCGGACTCCGGGTCAACGGTGTTTCAGAGCGCGAGCAGGCCCGCGATATTGGGGTAGTCGGACAAGGACGTCCGGCTGTCGCGCCAGTCGGCGTCGGCCTCTTCGACCCCTTCGGGGATCTCTTCGTAGGTCCCGGCATAGCCGCCGGCCGCGACGTCGGCGGCCTGGACGATGGTCGCCAGGACGCGGAAGCCCGAGGCCTCCAAGGCCGTGTCGGCCATGCCCGTGATCTGGCCGACGGAGAGGGTCAGGCCCTGGGCTGCGGCCGCGCTGTGCAGGGTCGAGATCAGGACGTCACGGGTGGCGAGGAAGGCTTCGTCGGGGGTCATCAGCTTTCCCCGAATGTCCAGTCCTGCATGAGGCGCGCGACCTCATCACGGACTGCGGCCTGGCCTGGTTCGTTCTTGACCCTGATCTCGGCGAGATGGGATGCTGGAATGAACCGGTTGATCGCGTCTTCGAGAAGTTCGCGGGCGCGGGCTGGGTGACCGACCAAGGCGTTGGCCTCGCATTTCCACACGCCGAAGCGGGACAGGTAGTCCTGCACATAGGGCTTGTAGTGATCGGGGTGGCTAGGATCGGACAGGTCTTTGCCGCCGCCCGTCTCAAGGTTTGCGATCTGCATCAAGCCGAAGTCGTAGACCTGCTGTTCGGTCAGGCCGATGTTGATCACATCGAACTCAGGTTCGTCCCAGTCCAATCCCTTGATGTTGGCGCAGGACATGATCGTGCGGTGCAGACCCTCGACGATGTGCAACCCCTTGGGGTCGTGGTCACCGATCGCCAACAGAATGCAGCGCCGACCCGCTTCGGTGTGTTCTCGGAACCTCTTAAGCATCGCCAGACGGGTGTGAATGTCCGTGTCACCCTTTCCGTTGGTGATCCGTACGTTGTAGCGGTCGGCGGTAGAGCGGAAGATCTGCACAAGGTCCTTCTTCTCGACGATCCCCTCCACGTAGTAGTCGAGGTCGTCCCAAAAGCCGGTCTCGTGATAGGTCCGCGCCCAATCACGCAGCCGCTGGCCGATTTCATCGACGGCGTACTGCGCGAGTTCTTCAGGCGTTTCATCGCTGGCCTCGAAATCGTAGACCATGGTCGCCATTCGCGACGCGTCCGGCTCGATCACGTCGGGATCAAGCTCACCGTCTTTGCGCATGTCCGTGAGAAGTTTCTCGAAGCGATCGAATTCACCCTTGGTGATCAGCCCGAGACCCTCGGCGTAGTATGCCCAGCCGCGAGGCCCGAACTTGTACCCCGTCTCGGCTGACATCCGCTCGATGGCGACGCCGAGTTGCTGGCGCGCCGCGCGGCGCAGATGGAGAGGGCCGCTTGCGGGCGGCATTTCGAAGACATGGCTCACGCCTCCTCCTCCGCAGGGATCCAGCCGACCAGCTCGCGGGCGATGACGCCGCGCGAGACCTTGCCCCGGCCGTCCTCGCGGGCGAACTCCGCGCGCCACAGGGCGTCGTAGTCGTCGTGACCCAGGGTGCGCGCGATGGCGTCGCGGCTGGCCTCGGCCGTCGCAGAGGCGTTCTCGGCATTCAGGAAGCGCTGGAAGATGACCTGACCGGCGTCGAAGCGGTCGGCGATGGCGGGATAGGACGGGTCCAGCAGGCGGCGGATCCCGGCCTTGTCCATGTGGATGACGGCGCGGGCGACACATTCGAACGTCTTGGTCTCGCCGCCGACCCGGATCCTCATGGTCTCGCCGACGCGGACGTGGCGCGGCGAGGTCGCCTTGCGCGGAAGCTGCAGGGCGAAGGTCTGGTTGCCGTTGGCGACCGCGCAGTATCGCGAAGAGGGGAGCTGATAGCTGGGCATGGTCAGGCCTCCGTTTCTTCGGCTTGGCGAAGGTCGCACTTCG
The DNA here is from genome assembly GCF_027484365.1 of Brevundimonas sp. Taxonomy (GTDB): domain Bacteria; phylum Pseudomonadota; class Alphaproteobacteria; order Caulobacterales; family Caulobacteraceae; genus Brevundimonas. The sequence goes on from NZ_JAIXTC010000017.1 coordinate 39,232, forward strand.
GCACGAATATACCCGCCTGATAGGCGAGGGTGGGATCGCGGCCGTCGCGCTCGATGTGGTGGTTGATGCCCTGGACGTCGTGGGCGAGGGTGAAGTCCGTCGCGGCCTCCAGCTTTTCCAGATCCAGCGGCGCGCCGTTGAGATGCCAGGCCGTCAGGTCCATGCGCAGTTCGAGGCGCAGCTCGCTCGGTCCCATCTTGCCGATGAGGGCGAGGTAGCGATCGACGATGCTGTCGATCAGGGTGGCGTCGGTCGAGGTCGTCTCGAAATCGACGACGAAGGGACCGGCGAACTTGCAGTCGCAAGGGCCGGCGGCCTCGGCCGGCATGTTGTGCGTCGCGCAGTCGCTCGCGTGGGTGGCGGGGGTGTCGGTCATGCGTGGTTCTCCAGACGCTTGAGGATGCGGGACCGTCCGGCGGCAGCGCGACCGCGACGGACGGGAGGGGGGGCGGCGACCGGATGGTCGTCGTTGGCGATGTCGGCGGAGTGCGCCTGCGACAGGATCGCCGCGCGGCGGGCCTCGGCGCTGGCTTCGCGCCAAGCGTCGAGGCGGGCGGGCTCCCAGCGATAGGGCGGCCCGGCGAAGGGGGCCGGGAAGGCCAAGGTGAGCACGAGGCGGGGCCAGACCTTGCGGAATCGATCCCACGACAGGCCCGCGACTTTGGCCGCCGCGTGCATGTCGGCGGCCGGGGTCATGCCGCCTCGCCTTCTGGGGCGCTATCGCTCACGGCGCGGCCGTTCGCTGCTTGAGCGCCGGTCCTCATCCCCGCGAACAGGGCCACGGCGTGTTCGGCCTGATGCTGGGCGTCGGCCAGTGCGTCGTGGTGAAGGCCGGTGCGCGGGACCGTGATCTCAGGCCGCAGGTTCTTGAGGGTCCTGAAACAGCGGCTGTTCCAGAACATCCACGGCTGTTTTATCCCGACCAGGTTGTAGGTGTGGGCGAGGATGGCGTTGTCGAAGTCCGCGCCGTTGCCCCACATGCAGACCTTGCCCGCCTGCGCCTTGACGAAGGCGGCGAAGGCCTCAAGCGCCGGGATCAGACCGACCGGGCTTTCCAGCGCCCGACGAAGGACGGCCCTCGCCTCGGGCGACTGACGCTTCCACCAGGCGAGGGTTTCCAGATCTTCGACCAGGCCGTGGGCGATGCAGTCGTCCCGGTTGATGATCGTGTGGAACTGCTGGCCGAAGCGGCCCGCGACGGGGTCGAAGGCGACCGCGCCGATCGACAGGATGACGCAGCCCGGCCGCTGGCCGAGGGTTTCCAGATCGACCATGACGTCGGGCATGGGGACAGAGCCGGTCAATGGACCGCCCCCGCAGGACGGGCGCCGACCAGATTGTCGGGGTTCAGCGCAGCCATGGCCGCCTGCATGCGGGCGACCCGGCTCTGGCACTGGTCGCAGCCGGCGCAGTCATCGGTGCGCGACGCCTGGATCTCGGCGATGCGCGAGAGGATCTGATGCGCCGCGCATTCCATCATGGCGATCGAGGTCTCTGCCCCGATCCCGATCCATGTGCGGAACTGGTCGCCCTGATCCTCGTAGCCGATCAGCACGAACTCGCCATCGAGACGAACGGCGGCCACGTCCATGACCTGGGACATCGGCTTCTTCATGCCCCACCGCCGGTCTGGATCGCGCGGGCGATGAAGTAGCCCGCCGTGGCGATGATGAGGACGAGGGTGACCCGCTTGCCGGTCTGGCCGTGGGGCGGCGGGGCGGGCCCGTCATCATGCTCGCCCGTGCAGGCGGGGCTGACGATGGAGACAATCTGTCCGGCGTCCTGACGTTCCAGCCGACGACCCAGTTCGACCCCCCGCTTGAAGGCGCTGTTGATCAAGTCCTCGGCGATGGGATCCGGCGTGTAGGGAAAGAACCCCGGCTCGCCGTCGCGCTCTTCCAGCAGCTGGTGGCCGACGTCCTCGGCCATGGCCTGCATGCGGGCAACCTCGTCGGTCGTGCGGATGCAGCTGGTCGGGACGCGGGCTTCCTTGCCGCCGGGAAACGCGACGAGGGTCGTGGGTTCCGTCCGCTCAAGTCGTGGGCTCATAGTCAACCTCCTCACAGTCCGTGTCACACGGCATGTGGGGAAAAAGGCATGATTGGTTGCGCCAGTCAACCAGACCTCACGATTTCCTCACGATATTTCGATGGTGGTCGGTCGTGGCGGTCGGCGCGAAAGTCGGCCAGCAAACGGGGAGACGGCCTTGCGAGACTTGAAATGGTTGGCCACGCCCGCCGCTGTCGTCCTCTCGACGGCCGTGCTGGCGACGATCCTGCTGACCCGGCCCGCGCCCGTCGCCGAACTGGTCGAGGATCCAGCGCAAGCGGAAGCGATGGCCGATCTGACCAAGGCGGTCGAGGGCATGGCGACCGATGTCGCCAAGGTGCACGAAGAGACCGCTCGCAACCGGTGCGAGCTGCACCGGCTGAATGCTCAGATCGGCGATATGTCCGGCCGCGCCTACCTCGGCACGAACGGCTGCTGATCAGTCGCCTCTGAGGCCGATCGCGTAAATGCCCCGGACGTCCTGCAGCGGAATCGGATCCAGCTCGCGTTCTTCGGGGTAGATCTCCGACACGATCAGCGTGTCGCCCTCGTAGCGTTGAAACAGCTTGAGCAGGTAGGAGCCGTCGTTCAGCTCCACCACGCAACCCTCGCCCCGCTTGGGCGGAACCCTCAAGTCGTAGGTGACGAGCCCGCCGGGCTTGGCATAGGGCCACATCGACATGCCGTCGTTCCGCAGCACCCGACTGGTCGGCTTGAAGAAGGCGGAGAAGTCGATGATGTCCGCCTCCCCGTCGTTGAACTGCTGCCTGGGCGCGCCGCCATAGGCGATCCCGCCGACGGGAATTTCAAAGCTGCGTTGGCGCTCGGCGAAGCCGGCTGCAGTAGGGCGGATATCGGTTGAAGCTGTTCTGGCCATGATCAGAGCATGTTCTTCGACCGTTGCGCCAATCGCGGACGTAACCCGGCCGAGCATCCCGAGATCCATGCCCCGGCGCCCGACTTCGTAGTTCTGCCAGGTCTGGGTGCCGATTCCGGCGATCGAGGCGGCCTTCTCCTGAGAGAGCCCCGCGCGTTTGCGCAGGATCTTCAGCGCCGCCCCGGCGCGTGCGCGCTCTGCAGCCTCATAGCCGGATGTGTCCACCATGCGATGGGTGGGCCACCGTTCGTATGTAAGCGCCACCATCGACATTAACACGATGTAAACCAAAGAACCCTCACGAGGTCCACACATTCCTCACGAAATACGGTTGACCGGCACAACCAAATCACCCTCCATCTGCCGGTCGGACCGACTCACCTGGACCCGACACCGTGACCCTTCCCGAATACCGGCCCCGCCCCGAGCTGGATCATTGGATCCGCGATCACGGGCTGGACTATGCCCAAGCGGCCAAGCTGTTCGAGACCTCGGCCGAGTTCGTGCGGCTGATGTGCCTGCCCTTTGACGACCCGGCGCGGAAGAAGCCGGGCCGTCGCCTGATGGCCGTCATTGTTCGAGTGACCGAAGGCAAGGTGAAGCCCGGCGACTTCTACCCGGCCGTGGCCGACATTCTGGCGGGAGCGCCAGCATGACCGGCGCAGCTCTTGACACGATCACGCTGGATATCCCCGACGAACATGAACTGCTCGTCGAGCGGGATCTGTCGCACAACGATCTGCGCGCCCTGGAAGTGATCGACGTCCATGCTCGCGGTCTCGCCGACGTCTGGGTTGATCAGCGCGTGATCACCGACGTCGCACAGTCGAAGGGTTGGGCGCGGCCTGTTTTGACGCTGGCGTCGCTCGAAAATCGCGGGCTCGTCAGCAGTCACTATCCGCCTCCCGGAGGCCGCCCGCATGCGCGATCCACGCCGAAGAGCGGGACGCTTTGGCGGATGACCCACGAAGGCATGCTCGAACACGCCGCCCAACGCGGGAGGCTTTTCCGATGAAAGGCCAGATCGTCAACCTGAACCGCGAACGGTGGCTGGCCCTGGCCGATCTGGCCATGCGGCCGGGCGTGGATGCGGCCGAGCCCGCCGATGTGCTGGGCCGCATGGCCGGGGCAATGCAGTCGGCGACGCCGTCGTCGAGCGAGCCCTATGCGATGGCGACGTGCCTGGCCTTCCGCTGGGGGTGTCAGGCCTTCGCCTTCGCCGCGCCGCTGGATCGACAGGATCTGGTCGCGGCCCTGCAAGCGCTGGCCAAGGCCGTGCGCAACCTGTTCGTCAGCAACGACCCCGGACCCGCCGCCGTGTCCATGCCGGCTCCGGGCGAAACCTTTGACGCTGACGAAGTCCATGCCTGGCAACGGCGCGCGGATCTGGCGGGCTGACCCATGGCAGCCGGGGAAAAAGTCGATCCGGCGGCCGCATGGGCCGCGTCCAGCGCCGCCGTGCGGATGCTGATGGGGGCGCCGCCGCCGTTGACGGCCGGGGTCACGCGCGGCGGCCGGCGCAGCGATCCGGCCACGGCCTGGCGGCGCAAGCTGGCGATCTATACGGCCGTCGTCGGCCTGGGCGCGGGCGTCAAGCCGATGCGCCGGTTCATGGGGGTGCAGCACAGCGCCGCCTATGAAGTCCTGCACCGGATGGAAGAGGCGCGCGACACGCCCGCGATCGACCAGTTGCTGGATCTGTTGAAGGCCGAGGCAGAACGGCAGCTGGCCAAGCCTTCGAAGGCGGCGGCATGAGCGCCCTGCATCTGACCAAGATCCAGCGACGTCAGGTCGAGGTCGCGCGGCAGGAAATTTCGCCCTGGGGTTTGGCGTCGGCGATCGAAATGGGCGGCAAGCACCTAGTGCTGAAGGTCTGGTCGCGCTCCGGCGAAATCCATCGCATCACGATCGCCTGCACGCCGCGAAACGGCGGCGACGCGCTGGACATCACGCGCCAGCGCTCCAAGCGCCTGCTGCGCCAGATCAATGCGAGGGAAGGCTATTGAGCAACCTTCCTCAACACGGGCGGCCGCCGGAAATCACGGTGCGCGAGATCTCGACGATGCTGGCCGACCGGATCGACCGGGTCTGTGCGGCGCTGGGGCTCGACGGGCACATCGTTCAGGGCGGACTGTTGCCGCTGAACCCGACGCGGCATGACCGCAAGCCCGGATCCTTCGTGATCCAGTTGAGCGGGACGCGGCAAGGGCGCTGGGACGAATACGCGACCGGCGAGTATGGCGATGCGCTGGATCTGGTCGCCTATGTCAACTTCGGCGGCTGGCCGATCAGCCGCGAGGCCAAGGCCGAGGCCCTGCGCTGGGGCAAGCGGTTCATCGGCATCGGCGACCACACCCATATGGACCCCAAGGCGGCCGCCAAGCTGAAGGCGGCGCGCGAAACGATGGAAGAGAACACGGCGCGGGCCGAGGCCCTGGCCCTGTCGAACCGGGACAAAGACCGGCGCGGGGCGCAGCGGATGTTCCTTGAGGCGCAACCGCTCGAACCGGGTCTGCCCGGGTACGAATATCTGCGCGAGGCGCGTGAGCTGGATCTGTCGCGACTGGAACGCCTGCCCTGGGCGGTGCGGTCACACCACGCCATGCGCCACGTCGAGTGCGACCGGTTCGTGCCCTGCCTGATCTCGGCGATGATGTTCCCTGACGGAACGATCGCGGCCGTGCATCGCGTCTTCCTTGAGCCCGGCGGCAAGGGAAAGCTGGAAGAGGCCGTCCGCCATGGCTTCCCGACCAAGAAGATCTGGCCGCGCGGTTGGCACGGGGCGGTCATCCCGATCAGTCGCGGCCGCACCGGCCTTTCGCCACGCAGGGCGGCCGAAGCGGGGCTGGCTGACGAGTGCGGCTATTGGGAGGGCGTTGAGAACAGTTTCGGCGCGGCCATCCTGATCCCGGAATGGCGGATCAGCGCCGTCGGGGCGAGCGCGAACTTCGCCCACGTCGAGCCTGCGGTTTCGGCGACGGCCGTGATCGCCGGACGTGATCGGGACAAGGATCGCAAGGTGCTTAACGGCGTGACGGCCAAGGTCGATGAACTGCGGGCGAAGTGCGAGGCGCGGGATCTGCCGTTCATGGAAAGCTGGCCCGAGCGCGGCTTCAAAGACGTCAACGACATGCTGCGCGGGGTGCGTTCGTGACTTGTGGAACATGCGATCGGCTGGCGCGTGAGCTGGCCGACGCTCGGGAAGAGCTGGAAGCCTGGCGCGCGGATCGGCGTGAAGGGGCCAAGGCCGACCAGTCCGTCGAGAGGATCGCCAGATGGTCCAGGGTTCTCGGCTGTTCCGGTCAGCGGGTGATCATCGCCATGACGCTGGCCGATCATCCGGGTGTCGCCCGATCCTATGACCGGATCTCGCAGATGCTGGGCGAAGACGTCGAGGCCCGCACGATCAAGGTGCAGATCTGCAAGCTGAGATCCGCGCTTCGCGCCCAGGCGACGGCGGGACGCCTGCCCGCCCGGTTCGCTGCGATCGACGGCGGGATCACCACGTCATGGGGCGTCGGGGTCAGCCTGGATGCGGAGCTGGCGAAGATCCTCTGCGCGGCCGCCGGTGAAGCGGCATGAGCCTCCAGCAAGGTCAGCACCGTTTCAAGGGCGACAACTCCGGCCTCGGCCGCAACCCGTTCCGCTGGTCGGAATTCGACAGCCTGCCGCGGCCGGTGCGCGACGCGATCAACTATGCCCTGAGCGATCTGGGTTCGCGGCGGGCGCGCATGAACCTGTTGGCCGGGAAGTCGATCGACGAAGTCTGCGCCATCGAGCGCGCCGTGGCGCGGGCCTGCACCCGCCGCGACTTTCTGGACGCCTACGGCCCGGACCATCCCTTTGTTAACAAGGCCGGCGTCGCATGAGTAACGAGGCGCGCAAGGCGGCGGCGGCGGCCGCGAAGAAGAAGCACGAACGGGCGATCGCCCGGCTCGACGGCAAGGAACCGCCCAAGCCGGAATTCCTGCCGTCCGATCCCGAACCCGAGGGGGAAACAGACGCCATCGGCGCGGAAACCGAGGCGGCGGCGTTCGAGCATGGATCGATCCCGCCCATGGGGGCCGACGAAGCCTTCGCCTCGGCGCGCCGCTCGCTGCTGGAAGTCACGGCGCCCAAGGATCGATCGGCCAAGGCGAAGAAGGCCGAGGACGCGGCGCGGTTCGTGCGCGGCTTCACCTGGTCGCCCGACGAGCTGGGATTGCCGCCGCACATGCCGGTGCGGCCGCTGGGGAAGATGAAGTCGCACCTGTATTTCATGGATACGAACGACGAGTTCATCGAGCTGTCGGCGACGAAGCTGGGTCAGCAATCCGAGATGAACAACCTGTTCGGTCCGGCCATCGGCTACCTGTGGTCGTTCTACGGCAAGATGAGTTCGAACGGCGAGCTGAGGATCAAATACGAGGACGTCAGCCGCGACCTGATCGGGGCCTGCGGGCGGATGGTCGGCCGCACCGGCCTGTTCGATCCGATGCGCAAGGTGCGCGGCCGGGGCGCGTGGAGGACCGACGAAGGGGTGCTGGTGCTGCACCTGGGCGACCGGCTGTGGATCGGGGGCGAGGAACAGCCGCTGGGCGAATATGCGGGCCACGTCTATGCCCGCGACAAGGATCTGCCCGCGCCCGCGATCAAGGGGTTTTCGACCGAGCTGGCGGCCGTGTTCTTCGAAGACGGGGAGCTGACCGGCGACGACAGCCTGAAGGTGCCGGGCCGGTGGCTGTTGAAGTCGTTCCGCACGTGGACGTGGATGCGGCCGGATCTCGATCCCTATCTGGTGCTGGGCTACGTCGTGTGCGTGATGCTGGGGGCCGCGTTGAAGTGGCGGCCAGCGATCTATCCGACCGGCGACAAGGCCTCGGGCAAGTCGTCGCTGCTGGACCTGGTCAAGAAGGTGCTCGGCGACCGGCTGATGGATCTGGCCGACCCGTCGGGCGCCGGCATCTATCAGAGCCTCGGCCTGGCCGCGATCGGCGTCTGGGTCGATGAGTTCGAACAGGAAGGCGACACCGGATCCGACGCACGGGCGGCGGCGGTCATGCGGCTGGCGCGCTACGCCTCGGACGGCAAGAACATGGTTCGCGGCGGACAGGACGGGGTGCCGACCAACTATCAGGCGCGCGGAACCTTCGGCTTCACCGGGATCAACCCGCCGCCGATGAAACCGGCCGAGCTGAGCCGGACCGCCATGCCGATGCTGGGCAAGTTCCCGACGCCGAAGAAGGGCGCGCCCGAGCTGAAAGCACCCGAGCTGTCGGAGGCGCTGGGGGCCGAGCTGGGCCAGCATCTGCTGACGCGGATCGTCGAGCGGTGGCACGACTGGCCTGACGTCCTGTCGGCATGGCGGGGCGTGCTATTGAGCCATGGCCACGACAGCCGGGCCGCCGATACGTTCGGGACGCTGCTGGCGGCCGCGCACCTGGTGCTGAAAGACGGGGTGCCGCTGTCGGCCGACATCGACCCCTTGGCCAAATGTCTGCCGAAGGCCGAAATGGGCGAGACGGCCGACGACAAGGCGAACTGGGAACGGTGCATCGACCGCCTGTTGCAGTCGCAGCCCGACGCCTGGCGCAGCTACAAATACCGTTCCGTGGGTGAGTTCCTGACGGCCGTTCTCGATGACCGGCCGAAGGATGATCCGGACGAGACGACACCTGCGCACGCGCGCGACCGGCTGGCTACGGCGGGCTTGGGTCTGTGTACGCCGACGAAGGGGGCGCTGAAGGGCCAGCTGTGCCTGGCGGTGCCGTCGAACCATATTCAGGTCGCCAAACTCTATGAGGGGTCGCTGTTCAGCATGGGGGTGGGCGCGGTCGCGGGCGGGTGGGCGCATGCCCTGAAGTTCGTCCCGGCCGAGCTGGGGATCGCCGACCATGCCAAACAGCGCGTCGATGGATCCTCGGTCCAGTGCACGCTGCTGGCGCTGAAAAAGATCATCGCCCCGGCCGGTGACGGCGAGGCCAGAACGGCAAGGCCCGCCTTGACGGGTCAAGGCGGGCCGAACGATCAGCCGGGCGACCCCGGACCCGGAAGCGACGATATACCGTTCTAGGATCTTAGCCCCTGGGCCTCCATCGTCGAGACGGCGTAGGCCTTCCAAGCCTCCAGCTCGCGGATGCGCGCATTGATCAGACGCGGAAGCTCGGTCAGCGCGCCTTTCGCCGCCGCGTATTCCCCGCCCTCCTGAGCGGCGGCCGCGATGCGTTCGACCGTGCGCTTGGCCATGGGCAACTCCCGCGACAGGCGGTCCACGGCGTAGGGGCCGTGTAGCGCCTCCCCGACCCGCATGACGAGTTGGGCGTTCGATAGGGGGGTCATGCGAATAGCTCCTGTTGCGCCCATGCAGTCTCGTCGAAGAGGCCTCCTGCGGGCAAGGGTGATGCCCCGTGCCGGGCCGCCCGCCTCTGACGCTCCTGAGCGATCTGGCGGGCCGCGTGTGACACGGGTTCGACAGTCGGGACGACAAACTGGTCCGCCGGGCCGTCGGCGAGGTCGATGACCTCGAAACGATACTCCGGTTTGACCCTGGCGACTGTCTGGGCGCTGCGCTTCATGTCGGCGGCCCAGTCGATCACCAGTCCTTCGGCCGCGACTTCGATCCCGCGTATGAGACGCCAGTAGCCGGTCGCGCCAACGCTCCGGGCGAAGTCCTCGGCAGACTGCGGCGCCCAGCGCGTGCGCTGGTCGTCAACAATCTCCCCCTTGGTCCATGCGTTGATGATGCTGGCGTAGCTGTCGCTGAAGGTGACGTCGCGGCAGAGCTGATGAGGTCGGCCGTTCTCTTGGTCGCAATGGACCGTGGAGCCGATGACGCGCCCGAACGGGTCCGTCCAGTCGGTGAGGACGATGCGGGTCATGCCTCGACCGCCTCGACCATCAGGTCGACGCTGGTGATCGTGCCGGCGTCGTCGGCGACCTCGAACACAAGAGCGGTCGTGTCCGGGTGCTGGTAGCCGCGCGCCTTGGCGGCCGCCTCCTCCGGAGAGCCGGCGATCACGTCAATGGTCCATGTGACGGTGTACTGGCGTTCCAGACTGGCCAGCGCGGCGGCGTGGTCCATGGGGCCGGTGAGTTCGCTTTCGCCGTCGTCGCTGACGATGATCCATTTGGCGGCGTCGCTGCCGTAGGTCTCTGGCTCATCGGCGAGTTGATAGAGCTGTGGCATGGGTTCGGTCCTTTCCGAGCTGGCCCCGACCCGTTGCCGGTGACCATGACTGGCGGTTTACTCCGCCAGTTAAAGGGTGTCAACCCGGCATGAAAGGAGGCAAGGGCGGCCACTGGCCGACCGCCGCCGACGCCCGGCGCAGCGCGGCCCAAAGGCCGCGTGGTGCGCGCCGGGGGCCGTATGTCCTTCCCTTCGGCTCCGGACCCGCCTGTGAGGTCAGGTCTGGCGCGCCTGTGTTCGCCCCTGTTCCACCACCACCACCCGGACCCTCTTGAAGGTGGAAGACGAGGCGGCGCTTTGATCTGCGAAGAGCTCGCAAAAGTAGATCCGAAAACCGTGGCTTGACCTGCCTTCGGGTCCGGGGGAGGGTGTGCGTCTGGCGGTGCTTCGGCCCCCTGTTCCGGCTGTTCCACCTGTTCCAATGCGAACCGGAACAGACAAATGCCAACGCAATCAACGACATAGAGCCGTGTTCCGGCTGTTCCGGCTGTTCCGGCCCTCCGCGTGTGACGTGCGCGCGGTCTTGTGACGCCCTCGCATGCGCGCGCGGGCGCGATGCTGAATGCTCTGGAACATCCGGAACAGGTGGAACAGGTCATAGAAGACGAGGCGGGGCTTGGCTTTGAGCCGTTCCGGTCGCTGTTCCGGCTGTTCCGGATCGGCCGCCTTACCGGCCCTCGGCCGCATCGAATAAACAATGGGTCGGAAATGACCGACCGGGGCTTACACGCTGATCTGAGGGCGATCATCGATCAGGATGATCTGGTCGATGACGGCGATCAGCTGTCGTTGGAGATCTTCGACGACTTCGCCTCGCCGGTCGCCGACCGCCTGGCGGATCGTGACGTCGCGATCCGTCGGCCTGGGCGGCCCAAAGGGTCTAAGAACCGCGCGGGGCTGAACGTCGTCAGCCTGATCAAGGCCACCAAGCGGCCGGGGCTGCTGGCGCTGAAGGAGTGGTCGGACCTGAACCTGACCGAGTTCATGCAGGCTACGGGCATCACGAAGCCCAAGGATGCCTTCGACAGCTGGCTGCGGGTCACGGAGCTGGTGGTGGCCTATGAGGAGGGCAGGCCGACGCAGCGGGTGGAGCTGGACGGCAAGGTGGCGGTGCTGCCGGTGGCCATCTTCGGGGATGCGCCCGTGCGGCCCGACCTGGTCGCGGGCAATCCGCCGATCGAGGGCGAAGCGGTCGAGGTGACCGACTGGACATCGACAAACGATATGGATCAGGCCCAAGGCTCACAGCCAAAGGCTCACGACGATGACGAAAGCCTGTCGTGGCCTGACGACGAGGCCTGAGAGCCGCAGATCAAGTATCTGCGCCACGGACTGACCCCCTCCCCCCTCTTCGACCCCCACCCCCCAAAACCGGGCGGCCCCGTTCTGAGGCCGGGGTGTTGTTCAGGCGAGACTGACCCGGTTGATACCGTCCCGCCCTCGACCGGCGCGAAACTCTGAACCCACTCAAAGGGTCGGGGGTCCGGGTTGGCTGCGTCGTTGGAAATTCTGCAGAGCCGGTCAGCCGGCGACGTGGCCAACGCCTACGAGCAGTCGCGCGCCCGTGTCGCCGTCATCCTCGGCCCTGTGGGCGGTGGGAAGACGATCAGTTCGTCGAAGAAGTGTATTCGCGTAGCCCGAATGCAGGAGCCTAGTCCGCGCGACGGGATCCGTCGAGCCCGGATCGTGGTGCTGGCCCGGACCTATGGCGACATCTGGGACAAGGTGCTGCCCAGCTACCGCAAGACCTATCCCGCTTCGATGTTCGGCGAGATCAAGGGCTCGCAAAACCGGCAGGCCGACCACGTCTATGACATCCGCGAACCGGGCAAGGGGATCCTCCACGTCGAGGTCCTGTTCCGGGCCGTTCAGGACATCGACCTGGAAGACTTCGTGCGCGGCATGGAGTGCACGGCCTGGTGGCTGACCGAGATGGACACCCTGCCGCAGGCCATCGTCGAGCTGGCGGCCCAGCGCGTCGGCCGCTACCCGGAGCCCGACGATCGGCCGGAGCCGGAAGAGGGCCAGACTGAACGGCCGCTGGCCTATGCGGGCGTCTTCGGCGACGCCAACGTGCCCGACATCGACGACTGGTTCTACAATCAGTTCTGGCTGGCCGCGAACCGGCCTTCACACTGGCACCTGTTTCTTCAGCCCTCGGCCATCCTGCCTGGCGGCCCGCCCTGGCTGCAGAACCCGAACGCCGAAAACCTGCAAAATCTGCGGAAGGCGGACCCGAACTGGTACGCCACCCAGGCCCGCGACATGCAGGCCTGGCAGATCCGGCGCTTCCTGCAGTGCAAGCCCGGCTATTCGCGCCACGCGACCCCGGTCCACGAACTGTTCGACGAGGTTCGACACGTTGCGGCCGGTCGGATCCAGATCGACCCCTACAAGCCGATGATCATCGGAGCCGACGGCGGTGGCGGGACCCTGCACCCGTCGGCGGCCTTCATGCAGAACCCCCGGCCGATGCAATGGCGCGTGAACGCGGAATTCGCGCCACAGGAACGCTGCTCGGTCGAGGAGTTCGCCCACAACATCCTGCGGGTCATGAACACCCAGGTGAAGCGCTCGGCCGGGGCCATCATCCTCGGGGATCCGGCGATGGCGCAGGGGATGACCTTCGGCGGCGGGGGCGGGGGTTTCTCGATCCAGACCTATGGCCAGAAGCTGCAGGCCCTGACCGGGATCGAAGTCCAGCTGGCTCCGTCGAACAAGCCCGCCGAGCGGCGCGGCGCCCTGGCGAAGGTGCTGAAGGAGCATGACGGCTTCTCGTGCGACCCGCGCGTCACCTATCTGATCCGCGCCCTGGCCGGCGGCTTCCGCTACCGCAAGCGCGCCGGGGACAAGGTCCTGCTCGAACCCGAAAAGAACATGCACAGCCATATCGCCGAGGGCTGCGAATACGGCGTGCTGGGCGGCGAGGGCATGACCGGCTTTTTCGGCGGCCTGGGCGGCGACCACGGCGTGCCCGCCGACCTCATGCCGCCACCGATCATGTGAGAGAGACGATGGGATCCCTGTTCCGACCCAAGGCCCCGAAGCCGACGCCGACCGTCGATCCGAACGACGTCGCGAACCGGCGCGGAGAAGCCCGTCTGGCCCGCCTGGCGACGGGCGGCGCCCAGTCGACGATCCTGACCGACGCGATGGAACGTCGCGCCGGATCCAGCCCGCGTCAGACCCTCGTAGGGATGGGCTGATGAGCACCTTTGTTTCGCTACCGCTCGCCTCGCGGAGGCTCGCTAAATGAGCGCTGAACCCAAGGCGATCCTGCGGCGCTGGGAAGAGCTGAAACAGGCGCGCCTCGACGTCGAGGCCTGGTGGCGCGACATCGACGATTACTTCACCCCACGCCGCAGCCAGATCATCACGCGCGGCAAGGGCGAGCTGCGCGATCGGCGGGTGGTCGAGGCCTCGGGCATGGTCGGCGTCGATCGGCTGGCGGCCATGACGTTCGGCTTCATGATCAACCCGGCCATGCCGTTCGTGCGGCCGGACGTCGGCTCGGGCCTGATCGCCAACGGCCGCGCGGCCGACGACATCGATCTGGACGGGCGCGACTATCTGGACGGGGTCAGTTGGGGGATCCACGGCCATCTGATGTCGGCCCAGTCCGGCTTCACCGTCGCCGTGCCCGAGGCCCTGAACGACTGGGCGGCCAAGGGGACCGGCGTGGTCTGGACCGGGCGGAAACGCGGCTTCGGCGCGCGGTATCAGAGCCGGTCGATGTGGAGCTGCTGGATCGCCGAGAACGAAGACGGCGAGATCGACACCCTGTATTACGCCTTCGCCATGCCGGCCTGGCGCGTCAGGGCCAAATGGCCGGACACGGCCGAGCTGAAGACGGTCAAGGACGCCGCGTCGCGCGGGGACAACGCCCAGATCAACTTCGTCATGGCCGTCGAGCCCCGGATCGGGGGGATGGCCGGCAACCTGGCCATGGGCAAGCCCTTCATGGCGGCCGTTTTGATGGTCGACGAAAAGGTCGTGGTCGAAGAGAGCGGCTACGACAGCTTCCCCTACTCGGTGCCGCGTTTCGCCGTGCGCCCCGGCGAGGTCTACGGCTACGGCCCGCCGTCGATGTGCATGTCCGACGTCAAGATGCTGAACGCGATCATGGAAGCCGTGGTCGACGGGGCGGAAAAGATCGTCGATCCGGCGGTAATCCTGCCGCTGAGGGCCTTCCCCAAGGCGATCGACCGGCGTCGCGGGGCGACCAACTACTACCAGGCGTCGCAGATGGGGATGCAGACGGCCGAACAGGCCGTGCGGTCGCTGGTGACGGCGGGCGACATCAATGTCGGGGTCGAGCTGATCCGCGAGATCCGGCGCAGCGTCGAATTCGCCTTCTACACTGACTGGATGCGGTTGCGTGAAAGCGGTTCGATGACCGCGACCGAGGTCGGCGACCGTCGGGACATGCGGCTGCGCGGCATGTCGCCGATCGTATCCCGCGCCGAGCGCGACCTGATGGGTCCGCTGGCCGACCGAACGTTTGAAATCAACGATCAGGAGCGGTTCTTCGGCGATCCTCCCGAAAGCATGGCCGGTCTGAACCTGCGTTGGGGCTACACCGGGCCGATGGCCCTGGCGCAGCTGCAGTCGCAGCGCGAGAGCGTAAGCCTGATCCTGTCGGTGACCCAGCAGATTGCCGCGATCGACCCGGCAGCGGCCAAGATCGTGAATATCGAGGAGGCGATCCGCGTCCTGGCCGACAGCGTCGGCCTGCCGCCCGCCGTTCTCGAGACGCGCGCGCGGATGGCCGAGATCCGCGAAGCGCAGGAAGAGGCCCAGCGCCGCGCGATGGAGACCGACGAGACCGCGAAACAGGCCACGGCCCTGCGCGACGGCGCCCAGGCGGTCGGCACAATGTCGAACGCCCTGCGCCCGGCGAATGACATGGGCGAAATGGCGATGGCGGCATGAGCCGGACAAGGACCAAAGCCCCGGCCACGTCAGCGGTCCCGGTTACCGGGACAGCCTACGACTGGACCGGGATCGAAGATCCGCAGGTCAAGGAAACAAAGCGGGCCGAAGCCTATCGAGCGCTGTTCTCGTCGGATCTGGGGAAACTCATCCTGCTCGACATGTTGATCGAAGCGAAGGTCTTCGGCTGGCGAGGCCCGCCGAGCGGCGTCGCCGGTCACTCCGACTACGAGGCGGGAGAGCGCGACCGCATCGTCATCATAGCCGACCTGGCGGGCGTCGATGCCCGCCACATGGCCGAAGCGCTGACAACCGGAAACGAGGGCTACTTGTATGAGCGAACAACAGACATCGAACTCTAACGCCGGCGGCGATGAAGCCGCTGCAGAGGCCGCTGCAACAGCTGCGGCCGAGGCGGCCAGGGGCGGGGCCAGCGACGACAAGGGCGTCGGTGAAGGCAAGTCCTGGCTGGACGGCTTGAAGCTGCCGGACGACGTCCGCACGGATCCGACTGTGGCCAAGTTTGCCGCCGACCCCGAAGGGATGGCGCGCAGCCTGATCCATCTGCAAAAGCATTTCGGCATACCGGCGGAACAGATCGTCCGTCTGCCCAAGCCGGACGACGCCGAAGGAAACGCGAAGCTGTGGAACAGCCTCGGTCGCCCCGAAACGCCGGACAAATACGAGGTCAAGATCCCCGATGGGACCGATCTCGACAAAGCCGGTCTCGACAGCTTCCTGGCGCATATGCACAAGGCCGGTCCGTTGACGCCCGCAATGGCCCAGGGCGTGGCCGACTGGTACGCCGGTTACTCCGCGCAGCTGGCGACGGCGCGACAGGCCGAATTTGCGGCCGCCCAGGAACAGGGCACGCAGGCCCTGAAAGCCGAATGGGGCGCGCAGTTTGAGGACAATCTCGACGCGGCTGCCGAGATGGCGGAACGGTTCGGCGGCAAGGACTACGTCAAGTTCCTCAAGGACAGCGGTCAGGGCAACGACCCCGCCAATCTGAAGGCCTGGGCCGCCGTCGCCAAGGCGGCAGGCGAGCGCTCGAACCCGGATCCCGGCGGCAAGGGCGGCGGCGGCAAGGGCGGCGGCCTGATGAGCCCGGCCGAGGCCGAGGCGGCGTTGACCGTCTACAGCACCGCCGGGAGCCCGGAATACACGGCTCTGAATGATCCCGCCCACGCCCAGCACGACTTCCACGTCAATCGCCGGAACACCTTGTTCCAGATGAAGCGGGGTCAGCGGCCGGATTAACGAAAAAGGGGGTTGACCCGGACCCAAACCGGACTCAGCTTCCCGCCATAACCCAAGCAGCGAAAGTTGGATGGGGAGAGGGCGGTGACAAGCCGGTCACCGCCCTCTCGAATACCTCTCTGGCGTGGATACCCGCGAAAGCGGCCCGGTCGCGGAGAGGCGTCACAGGGGACGAAAAGCCCAGTCTCGCGCCCGGCTCGCCGGGGACCGCTGACGATCAAACCAGACACCGCCAGTGCGCTAACGGCCGTTCGGCCTGCTTGAGCGCTGGTTTTTTTGATCGCGCGCGTGCGGCAGATGCCGCCGTCCCGGGGAGACACCACCATGGCGTTCGACGTCGAAGAAACCCTTTCGTCCCACTACACCGACGCCTTCGAGGCGAACCTGTCGAGCGTGCCGCAGCAAATCGGCTCGCGCCTGGTCTCGGTCGTGGACAGCAATCTGAACTTCACCAAGACCGGCGACATGTTCAACGCCGACGACCTGATGGAGTCCGGCGGTCCCAAGCCGATCGAGGATCGGTTCGGCAAGTCGCCCGAAGGCGCTCGCGGCAAGATCCGCCGCGTCGGCTTCTTCGAGGCCTATGACGACGGCGAATGGGTCGATGACATCGACAGCGCCAAGTCGCTGTCGGATCCGACCAACGAAACCATGCAGTCGATGCAGTGGGGTCACGAGCGCTACCACGACGACAAGATCATCGCGGCCATGGACGCCCCGGCCCGTGAGGGCCGAACCGGTGAGACCACGGTCGCCTTCCCGGCGGCCCAGATCATCGCCGTCAACGACTGGTCCTACAAGCGCAAGGGCGACGCCTCGACCGGCAACGCCCCGCTGACGTTCGCCAAGCTGAACCACACCAAGAAGAAGCTCGGCCAGAGCCAGATCCCCGGCCGTCGCACCTTCGTGACGAACGAGGAGGGCGTGGCCCAGCTGCTGACGGACCCCACCATCACGGATCGCGAAAGCTCGTCGGTTCAGATGCTGATGTCGGGCGAGCTGTCGACGTTCATGGGCTTCGACTGGGTGATCTCCGAACGCTTGCCGTTCGAAAGCGGCACGGTCCGGAAGAATTTCGGCTTCGTGCGCCCGGCGATCCAGTATCGCGCACGCAAGCTGACCATGGCCACGATCGTTCGCCGGGCCGACCGGAAGTTCAACTGGTATGCCTATTACAAGGGCATGAGCGGAGCCCTGCGGCGCTACGATCGCGCCGTCGTCAAGGTCCTCGTTCAGGAGTGACGGCTCGTCGAGGGGCTGGGTCGAAAGACCCGGCCCCTTCATCGAGCCGTCATGGCCCGCCTAGCCGCCAGCACAGGAGATTTCCATGGCCGCCACGACCCACAAGGGCGTTTTCGCCCCCGTCTGCCTTCCCGGTGAAGTCCGCAAGCTCGCGGCCGCAGGATACGTCCAGCAGTTCCAGCACGTCGCCGTGCAGGATCGCGCCGAGATCCCCTCGGGCGTCGAGATCAACTCCAAGATCTACCTCGGCGAAATCGACTGGGATTTCATTCCGAACCGCTTTTCCAGCCACATCGCCTTCGACGACGCCGGCACCGGCCAGACGCTGGACATCGGCGACGCCAACGATCCCGACGCCCTGGTCGCCGGCCAGGACATCGCCGCGGCGGCCGGTTCGGTCTCCCTGCTCAAGTCGGTGGATATCGACAAGCACGGGGACCCCCTGTGGAAGCTGCTCGGCTATGCCGACCGCAAGGCCGCGCAAGCCACCGGCCCTCGCGCAATCCTCTTCGCCACGGTGAAGGGCGCCAACCTCGGCGCTGCGACCTCGCTGGCCTGGGTTCTCGTCGGAACGCTCGCGTAGCCCCGCATCGTTTCGACTGAGACGCGGCCCGGCGAGTTTCACTCGTCGGGCCGCATTCGATTTGAGAGGCCCCAATGGCGACCGAGCTGAGCATCATCAACACCGCGCTGGCCCACCTGGGCGAAGAGCGCCAGCTGTCGGATCTGACGCTGGATCCCGCGCCGCGCGAACAGCGGGTGGCGCAAGCCCTGTTGCCGCAGGCGACCGAAGCCATCCTGCGCAAGCATCCCTGGCTGTGCGCCGAACGGCGGCTGAGGGTCACCCGCGTCCCGCTCGCCGACCCGGTGGACTGGAAGTTCGCCAACGTCTTTCTGTTGCCGCCGACCACGCTGAGGCTCTGGCTGGCCGACACGTCTGAGCCCTACCAGATGGGGCCCTATGTCGAGATGAACCCGGACATGACCGAGAAGAGCCGCCGCAAGGCGTTGTTCTGCAACGCGGCCGGGCCGCTCAACATCACGATCATCGACCTTATCGGCTACGAGTTCTTCGACGCCAGTCTGTCGAACGCCCTGAGCTTCGAGCTGGCCGCGCTGATGGCCGGACCGCTTCAGGCGGACAAGGCTCTGGCCAAGGCGCTGAAGGGCGACGCTGAAGATGCGATGATCGATGCGATGACGATCCAGACTTCGGAGCTGACCGAGGATCCCGCGCCGCGCGGCCGCTGGCTGAGCGGACGGTAGGAGGGCTTTTCTTGCGAGGCTAACGCCCGCGACGCGGTCGCGGGCTGCTTGAGCCGGGCCTTACCGTCCCGGCTGTGGCGGCGACGATCATGTCGCCATGCGCGGGCGGGCCTTTCAATCGAATTTCGCGATGGGGATCCTCGACGAGGAAGCCCACGGCCGCGTCGATCTTGAAGTCTATACCGGGTCGCTCGGCGACGCGGTCAACGGCATCCCCTCGACCCTCGGATCGTTCCGTCGTCGCGCCGGCTTCATCGACGAGGGCGCGCCGAAGTTTCAGGACACGGCCTGTCGGCTGATCCCGTTCCGCCGCTCGGCGGGGGATCAGCTGATGATCGAAATGGGCGAGGGCTATGCGCGCTTCCGCAGCCCGGACGGCGCCCCTGTCATGGACGGCGGCGATCCCTATGAAGTCGTCACGGCCTATCCGCACACGGCCGTCGCCGGTCTGGGCTTCGACCAGTCGAACGACGTCCTCTACCTGACCCACAAGAGCCGGACGCTGGCCCCGCAGCTGCTGCAGCGTCATGGCGCGACCGACTGGTCCTATGGCGGTCTCGACACCCGCAACGGGCCGTGGCGCACCGAAAACGGCGACAAGGCCCTGACGATTGCGGCCTCGGCCCTGACCGGCACGGTGACCCTGATCGCCAACTTCGCCGCCTTCACCGCAGAAATGGTCGGCGAGAAGATCCGGCTGCGCCTGGCCGACGGTCAACCCAGCTGTTCGTCCTGGACCCCGGCGACCGACTACAAGGCGAACGAGCTGGTGCAGAGCGACGGCAAGCTCTACGTCGCGCCCGGCTCCGACAAGAAGTCCGGCACGGCCGCGCCGATCCATGACGCGGGATCCGTCTCGGACGGTGCCATGTTCTGGACATTCCTGAGCGACGGCGCGGGCGTGGTCCAGATCTCGGCCTTCACCGACGCGACCACGGTGACGGCCGTGGTGCTGAACACCCTGCCCGGCTGGGTGATTTCCAGCGACCGGGCCAAGGTGACGAGCCCGGCGTCGGTCGCCTTCGTCGCCTCGTCGCGCTGGGCCTTCGGAGCTTTCAGCGAGCGGCTGGGCTGGCCCGGCCATATCGCCCTGACTGACGACGATCGCGTGGCCCTCAGCGGATCCCGCAGCGAGCCCGGGGTCTATCACCTGACCCGCGTCGGCGGATACGGCCCCGACTACCTGGACTTTTACCCCGGCCAGGGCAGCGGCCGGGTTCTGGACGATGACGCGATCAGGAAGCCGATCCGGGGCGGCGGCGATCCGATCGAATGGCTGGCCCCGGCCGGGCCGCTGATGTTCGGCACGACCTCGCGGCAGGGCGTCATCATGGCGTCCACGCTCGAAGATCCCCTGACCCCGGCCGACAACCGTGCGCGCACGGTCGCATCGGGCGGCGGCTGTTCGGACGTGGCCCCGGCCATCGCCCACGACGGGGTTCTGTTCGCGCCGCGCGGCGGGCGGGGTCTGAGCTTCATCAAGGCCACGAGCGAGGCCGGGGTTCAGGACGCGGACCTGGCGCTGTTCGTCGAGGATCTGGTGTCGGAGCGGGTCGCCGGGATCGTCTGGGCCGCCAATCCCGACAAGGTCGGCTGGATCTGGACACAGCAGGGCTCTCTGCTGGCTGTGACCTATCAGCCGAAACAGAACCAATTCGGCTGGGCGCGCCAACCCCTGCCCGGCGGCTTCAAGGTCGAGAGCGCGGCCGTGATCACCGACGGCGACGGCCGCGACGTCCTTTGGCTGGCCGTGATCCGCGAGAAGGACGGGGAGACACAGCGCAGGATCTGGCGGCAGGCCGCGCGCTGGCGTGACGGCGATGGGCTGGATCAGATCGTCTATCTGGACGGCTGCAAATTCTACACCGGGGCGGCGGTTTCGACGCTCGACGGGCTTGAGCATCTGGCCGGGGAGACGGTGCGGGTGTTCGGCAACGAAGGCACGCTGATCTTCGACGCGGTCGTGACCGGGGACGGCGAGATCTCGACGCCGGAAGGCTCGACCCTGACCAAGGCCTGTGTCGGCCTGCGCTATCTCTGGATGGCCGAGAGCCTGCCGCTGGACGTCGGAGGCCCAGGCGAGACGGCGGGCGCGTTGCAGCGGGTGTTGAAGGTCACCGTCTATCTGGCCGACTGCGTCGAGGCCGAGGTCTCGTTCGGCGACGGTCCGAAGGAGACGGAAGGGGGCAAGCCCTGGGCGACCAATCCTGTCCCGGTGAGCCAGGTGTTCAAATGTTCGGTCGGAGGCGCGACCGGTCGCGACGCGCGCTGGCGCGTCCAGACTGACGATTGCTGGCCCGTGACCCTGAGGGCGGTCCGCGCCTCGGTGCAGACCGATGATTGAGCTGCGCCGCTACGTCGCGGGGGACGCCCTGCTGATCACGCCACGCGCAGCCGTGGCGCACGAGTTCGACAGTATGGACGAGGCGCTGAAAGCCGGCGCGCCTCCGGGCCTGGCCTGGACGCTGCAGGAACGCGGCATCCCGATCGGCTGCGGCGGTCTGTTCGAATGCGGCAAGGGGCGCTGGCTGGCCTGGACATGGGTCGGCGAGATCTCGGGCGCTGCGCGTCGCGCGGTTCTGGATGCCTGCACCATGGGCCTGTGGACCGCCATCAACCGTCATGGTGCGCGCCGGATCGAAAGCCATGTGCCCGTCTCCATGCCGGTGGCGCGCCGGTTCAACGAGCGGCTGGGCTTCGTCTGCGAGGGCGTGGCTGTCGCCTGGGGACCGGACGGCTCCGACTACTGGACGATGGCGATGGTCGTGAAGGGAAAGACCGATGGGGCTTGAGACCATGGCCCTGGCGGCCGCCGTGGCGGGCGCGGCCGGAAGCGCAGCCGAGGGCGTCAATGCCTTCGCGTCGAGCCGCTATCAGTCCTCGGTCCTGAGAAACCAGGCCGAGGCCGCGCGACAGGATGCCGGGATCGAGGCCCAGCTGTCGCTGGAAGACAGCGCGCGCCAGTTGAGCCAAGGCGTGACCCTGGCGGCCAAGGACGGCGGCGTGGCCGGATCCGCGCTCGATGTCCTGCGGGATCTGTCGCGACAGCAGACCTATGAGGTCAACCGGATCGCGGTTCAGGGCGATAACGCCAGCCGCGCCCTGATGGCGGAGGCGCGTCAGGCCAAGAGACAGGGGAATTTCGCCGCGTTCGGCAAGGCTCTGCAGGCCGGGGCGCAGCTGGCCGGTGCGCCGAACGGGGCGGGCGACGGGACGCTGCTGAGCGACGCGATCGCCAAACGCCGACTGCGCGGCACCGGGATGGTCGGGCGCACGGGTTTCGGCGGCGGCATGCCCCGGATCTCGGCCCCCGCTCCGAATATGCGCGGGGTCTGGTAGATGGTCGCAATCCCTACCCGGGCGGCAACGAACGCGCCCCGCACGCCCACGGCGAACGGCCGTCTGGCGCAGACCGGCGACCTGGGCCTGTCGGCCGTCGGCGACGCCCTGGGCCGGACCGCGCGCGGGATGGCCAACACGGCCGACCGGACGGCGGCCGAAGCGTTTGACCGGACCCAACTGGAGTTCGACGCCGTCTATCAGCCGGCGGCCCAGACCTATGACGGGCGCTCCCCCGGCTTCGCCCGCGAACAGATGGCGCGTTTCGACGGGATGACGGCCGCCGCCGCCGAGGCGATCACGGATCCCGACGCCCGCCGGGCGTTCGAGCGGATGCGGCCCAACCGGCGGACGGAACAGTTCGAGGCGGCGATCCGGGTCGAGAGCCAACGGTCGGGCGAGCGTCAGAGGGAGGCGACGGAGCGGACGACGCGGATCGACGCGATCAACCGTTCCACGGCCGTGGGCGCGGCATACGCCAGCCGCTTCGTCGCGTTGCGAAATGGGTTCGACGGCTCTCAGGCCGGTCTGGCCGACAGCGCTCTTGCCGCGTTCGACGAAGAGGCGCAAAAGGCGCTGGCCGCCGCACCAGAAGCCACCCGCGACGCCATGGCCGTCTCGATCGCATCGAGCCGCGCGAGCGAGTGGATCCGGCTGCAAAGCCTGGAAGAGAACACTCGTCAGGCCTGGCAGGCGACGACGACGCAAAAAACGGCTGACGCCCTGATCTCGACCGTGATCACGGATCCGGGCCGATATGACGATGCCCTCAATCAGCTCGAAGTCCTGGCAGCGGAACAGCCCGCCCAGCTGGCCGAGGTCGTGCGGACTGACTTTGGCCGCGAACTGGCCGTCGCCCGTTTTCAGGGGATCCTGCAGGGCGGCGACTGGCAATCGGTCCTGACCGAAATCGACAGCGGCGTCTGGGACGACCGCCTTGGATCCGAACGGAAGGCCCAGGTGCGCGGCGAGGCGCTGCAGGCGCAGGCCCGTGCCCAGGCCGAGGCGGAAAGCGTGCAGCGCCAGCTGGCGGCCGACACGTTTTCCGACAGGCTGAGCGCAGAGGTCGCCAGTCTGGAAAACACCGGGGCCACCACTGGCCTGACCGAGGCCGATGCGCTTGCGGCCGGCGGTCCGGTCGCGGCCCAGCAATTCCGGCGTCAGGTCGCCCTGTCGCGATCGGTGTTCGAGACGACGCGCGGCCTGCTGGCCCTGCCCCCGGCGGAACAGGACCGCCGCGTCGCGAGCCTGCGCCCGGCCGAAGGCGCGCCGGATTATGACGATCGCCTCGCCGCCTATCAACGTGCGGTCGGCTCCCTGACGGCGATCCGCCAGCAACAGCAGACCGACCCGGCCGCCGCCGTTCAGGTCAACGAAACCAGCGCCTCGCTCTGGCGTCAGTATCAGGGCGCCCGGACCCCGACCAATGCCCAGCTCTGGGCGAACGACGCCCTACGACGTCAGGCCGCCATGGGTGTGCCGTCGACAGGCCGCCGGATCCTGCCGGTCGAAGAGGCCCGGCGGGTGGCTGGTCTGGTCAAGGATGCGGCCGGTCCAGATGTCCTGACCGCCCTGCAGACGGCCTCGGCCATGGTCGGGCAGTTCGGCGGTCACGAAGGCCAGATCCTGACAGAGCTGACACGCGAGGGCCTGTCGCCCGCCGACGCGGCGATCCTGGGTGTCGCGAACGGGGATCCGGTGCGGCTCGGCGATTACGCCCGCGCACGGGCGCGCGGGAATGTCGGACTGACGCCGACGGTCCGACGTCAGACCCGCAGCGAAGTGGTCGAACGTCTCGCGCCCCTGCTGGAAACCATGCGCCCTCTCGTCGGCGGCGTGGCCGCCAGCGATGCCCTGGTGACCGGTATCGAGACCGTGGCGGCCGCCCATGTCGCTGACGGGATGAACCCGGATCGTGCAGCTCGCGAAGCGACGGCCGCCTATTTGAGCAACTACCGTTTTGAGAACGGCTGGCGCATGCCCGCCTCCCTCGCTCAGGGAAGTCACGTCGTCGCCATTCGATCGCCGGCTGAACGGATGGGCAACCAGATCCGCGCTGTCGGCGGGGTCACTCCCGTCGGCCGAACTTCCGAGGCGGCCCCGGACGCGATCTCGCTGGGTGCGTTCCGGGCTGTGACCGACCTGGTCGGCCGCGCGGGGGCAGGCCTATATGCCGCCGGTCGGGAGCCTGATCTCGACGACGCCTACAAACGCAGCCGCTACGCCGACAATGTCGCCTCGAACGGCCGCTGGATCTCCACCCCGGACGACGGCGGCCTGATGCTGGTCGTGCCCGGCCCGGCCGGACAGATGGTGCCAGTCGTCAACGCCGCCGGGTCCAGCGTCACGATGACGTGGGCGCAGCTGCTCGAACGCGCTTCCCGCCCGGGTCGAGCGCCTGAGCGCCGCTGATGCAACAGGTCCTGCCGGGCGCGAGCGCGCCGACCGCCACCCTGGAAGAGATTGACGCCCTGGCCAGCGCCACGCCCGCGTCGCGGCACGTCGTGGGCAATGTGTTCGCTTATGGCGGTCCCAACGGAAGTCTGACGGACCTCGTCGTTCGCGAAGGGATGCGCCGGTGGGATGACGCCAGTGAAGCGCTTGGTCTGAGCGAACGGTCGCCGATGCTCACGCCGGAACAGGCCACAGAGCGGTTCGGGATCGAAGGCCGCCTCACGTTCGACAGGCCGGTGAGCGAGCGGGAGGCTGCGTGGAGACAGTCGGCCAAGCGCGACGAGCTGGGCCGAATGGACATCCTGTCACGGAACACCGGCGCGAACCGGATCACCCCGCTGGAAGCGTTGGGGACCCAGCTTCTGGGCGGGATGGTGGATCCCGTCACCGTGCCGTTCAACCTGATCCCCGGCATCGGCCAGGAGGCCTTGTTGACCCGCCTGGGCATCGCCTCGGCCGCCAGTCGCGGCGTGGCAACGGCGCGCGGCCTCGCCGTCGGTGCAGTCGAAGGCGCGGTGATCGGCGGGGCTCAGGAAGGCCTGGCCTATTATCTGGCGGGCCAGCGTGAGGGTCGCGACTATGACCTGAACGATCTGATGGTCGGCGTGGGCACGAATGCGCTGTTCGGGGCCTCGGTCAGGGGCGGTCTGGACGCGATAGGCTGGCGACCCCCGGAGGTGTCTCCTGCGTCGTTTGGAAGCCCCCGTGTCACACGCGCCGCCTCCTCGGCCGGGAGCGCGACCGCGCCGAACCTGTCGCCGATCGCGCCCGTCGATCTGAGGCGGGCGATGATGGCGCAGGAGACCGGCGGCAATCCGCGTCAGGTGAGCCGGGATCCGGACGGGGCTGGACCGGCGGGCGGCGGGGCGGTCGGGGCGCTGCAGCTGTTGCCGGACACGGCCAGGGCCATGGCTCGGCGGCTGGGCATTCCGTTCGATGCGAACCGGCTGCTCAACGATGTCGATTACAACGTGCGCCTGTCCGACGAATACATGGGGATGCTGACCGCCCGCTATGACGGCGATCAGTTCCTGGCCGTCACCGCCTATCACGCGGGCGAAGGCAATGTGGATCGCTGGATCCAGCGCCACGGCGACCCGCGCACCGGGGCGATCAGCCGGGAGGCCTGGTTGGCCCGCGTCGGCCGTAACAATCCGCGCAGCGCCCGCTATCCCCGCGAGGTCTTTGCCCGTCTCGGCCGTGAGGTCGGAGAGCCCGGCGTCGGTTCCGGGGCTAGGGTTGAGGCTGCGTTCGAAACCCCGCCGCAGGCCGTGAGCCTGCTCAACGATGAGGCGCGTGCCGGGGCTCTGGCGCGGGCGGTCGAGGACATGGCCGCCGATCGCCAGGTGTCGGTCGGGCCGCTGATCGACATCGAGCTGCAGATCGGCGGGCGGGCGCGGCCGGCGCTGGACGAGACGCCCGATGCGGCCGTGGAGATCAAAGCGCGGCCGCTGGACGGGGTGGGCGACGACGTCGCGGTGACCGTGCGCGGGACCGAGATCCCGGTTCGCTACGCCATCGTCGAGGCGCGGGACATGATCACCAGCCATGACGACGATCTGATCCGCAACCCGGCCTTCCCCGAGGATCTGCAGCCGCGCGATCGTGGCCGGGCCGGATCGCAGGCGCGGCTGTTGCGCATGGAGAAGGAATTCAATCCGCGCCGCCTGATGGCCTCGCCCGACGCCGAGAGCGGCGCGCCGATCCTGTCGCGCGGGGCCGTGGTCGAAAGCGGCAATGGACGGTCGATCATGCTGCGCCGGAACTATGAGCGCGGGACCAAGGTCGCGGCCGCCTATCGGGGCGAGCTGGAACGCCGGGGCTATGACCTGGCCGGGTTCGATCAGCCGGTGCTGGTGCGGTTCCGGACCGAGCCGATGGACGGGCAGGCCCGGACGCGGCTGGCGCGGGAGATGAACGGCGACGTCACCGAACGGATGAGCGCCACGGAACAGGCCTTCGCCGATGCGAACACCCTGGACGACACGGATCTGGGGCTGTTCGCCGGGGGCGAGATCACCTCTGTCGCCAACGATGCCTTCGCGCGCCGGTTCATCGACAAGGCCGGGGCGGGGCAGGAAAACGACCTGGTCGATGGGGCGACCCAGCGGCTGAGCCAGGCGGGCGTCGAGCGCGTGCAGGCGGCCATGGTGGCGCGCGCCTATGGCGACCGGTCGCTGGTCTATGCGCTGTTCGAGACCCAGTCGAACACGGTCAAGGCGATCGGCAAGGGATTGATGGGCGCGGCGCCCGACTGGGCGCGGATGCGGGCGGCCTCGGCGCGCGGCGAGCTGGCGGCCGGTGCGGATACGACCGAGGCCCTGACGGCGGCCGTCGCCCTGGTGCGCCACGCCCGCGACAACCGGCTGAAACTGGGCGAGCTGGTTGAGGACTGGGCGGATCAGGACCGGCTGCTGGGCGGCGAGACCCTGTCGCCCGCGACCCAGTCGTATCTGAGGGCCTTCTTCATCGACGACGGCCTGAAACGGCCCGCCTCGGCCGAGACGATCGCCGCGACCCTGAGAGAGACCTCGTCGCGGGCCATTGACACGACACCCGGCCCGGACCTTTTTGGAGACAGCCATGCCTTCGACGCCGCCACCATCCTCGAACGCGCCGCGCGGCAAGCCCGCGAAGCGACCCTCCGTGCCGACCAGGCAGACTCTGGCGCGCGAGCTGGCGATCGGACCGGCGCTGATCGCGGCGGGGATGAAGGCGGCGGCGCAGGCGACGCTCAAGGGCGCGGACAGGACCGCCTATCTGGCGGCGGCCGGTCGGATCTCGGCGAAAGCCCAAGAGATCGACCCGACGGTGAAGATCTAGAACAGGCCGCCGGCAAGGATCCTGAGACACAGGATCTGGAAGACGACATCGCCGCGCTCGAAGCCGAGCTGGATCTGTATGTCGAACGCGGCCTGATCAGCGAAGACGACGTCGCGTCGATCGACGCCGACGTCCGCGACCCCTCCCTGTTCGATCTGGTCATCGAGACCGCCACCGCCTGTCTTGCCGAAGGAGGCGAGGCATGACGCTCGCTGTGTTGACCTACCGCCCGTCGGGCTACTTGAGGTCGGGTCAATGACCCGTCGTTGCCGTGGTCCGGTGCGTGCCGCCCTGAAGGGCAAGGGGCAGGAGAAGGCGTTCAGCGGCGAAGAAATCGACGCCGTCATCGACCGTCTGGCGGCTGCGAAGAAGCGCAGGACCGGCGCGGACGCCAACCTCGACGACGCGGCCGGATGGCGAGCGGCGGCCGAGGAAATCACGGCCGAAGAGCTGAAGATGAGCCTGGTCGAGCGCCGCATGCGGCTGGCGCAGACGCGCGCGCAGATCCGGCGAACCGGCACCTATGAGCGGATGGGTGGGCGCGAGGATCGCCAGCTGCTCGCCGTCACCGTCGGCGACGAGGCGCTGGGCTTCGGCCGGGGCCTGTCGGTCGATGCGCAGGGCCGCGCCCTGCAGGCCGAACTTTGGGGCGAGCTGGATCGGGCGATGAAGGCGACCGGACAGCTGGACCGCGTCGCGCCCTGGCACGGCTTCTTCGACAGCGAATTCGAAGGCCGGGTCGAAATCGAGCTGGCGCGGGTCAACGGCGGCAAGGACGCCCCGACGGGCGACGCCGAGGCGGTCAAGGTCGCCGAGGCCATGGCCCCGGTGATGGAGCGCGCCCGGACGATGCAGAACGCCGAGGGTGCCTGGATCGCCCAGATGGAAGGCTACAACGGCCGCCAGACCCACGACGCGCTCAAGGTCGCGGGCGGCTTCTGGAAGGGCATCGCCGATCTCAAGACGCTGGGCGCGACCCGGAGTTGGGATGCGGCGAAGAATGCGGCGGCTGCGAAGGCCTTTAAGGCATGGCGCGACTTTACCGTCCCTCGGCTGGACGCCCGCACATTCGACGGCATCGAGGCGGCCGCCGGCGACGTGAAACTGCCCTTCCTGGGCGAGGCCACGACACCGCGTGATCGCTTCCTCGCTGCAGTCTGGTGGGACATCGTGACGGGACGCCACGCCATCTTGAAGGGCGCCGACGATCTCGGCGATTTCCGCCCGCCGCCGTCGAAGGCGCGCAGCGTGTCGCAGAGCCGCGTCCTGCATTACCGCGACGCCACGGCCCGCCGGGAATACCGGTTGAAGTTCGGGGCCAGCCGCTCGCTCTACGCCGACGTCGTCGGCCAGCTGGGCCGCGCGGCGGGCAACACCGCCCTGATGCGGACCTTCGGCCCGTCGCCGCGCGCGGCGTTCGAGGCGGATCTGCAGCGCGGTCTGTCGGCCGCCCGCGACCGCAATGACACGACGGTCGGCAAGGCGCTGGGATCCAGCGCCCTGGCCCGTCGGTTCGACGAGATCG
Organism: Brevundimonas sp.; assembly: GCF_027484365.1. Taxonomy (GTDB): domain Bacteria; phylum Pseudomonadota; class Alphaproteobacteria; order Caulobacterales; family Caulobacteraceae; genus Brevundimonas. The sequence goes on from NZ_JAIXTC010000017.1 coordinate 68,164, forward strand.
ACGGCACGGCCAATGCGCCCGAGAACCTGAGACTGGCCACGGTCGGCCGGTTGATCCGTGTGGATCAGAGCCTGTCGAAACTGGGCGGGATGTTGCTGTCGGCCTTTTCCGACGCGCCGATCGCGGTCCAGACCATGGGCCGGGTCGGCGTCGATTTCCTTGAGGGCTATGACGCCATCCTGAAAGGCGTCGCCCGCCTGCAGGGGCCGGAAGGGCGGGAGATCGCCGACATGCTGGACGTCGGTGCGCGTTCAGCGGCGGCCGAACTGTCGTCGCGGTTCGCGGCCGGCGACGGCCCGATCGGCTGGTCGGCCTGGGCCATGCGGTTCTTCTACAAGGCCAACGGGTTCGAGTTCTGGTCGGACGGGGTGCGTCGCGGCGCGGGCCAGATGCTGGGCGTTCACTTCGGCCGCGAGGCGGTCAACGATTTCGCATCGCTGCGACCCGGCACGCGCGAGCAGCTGGAACGGTTCGGCATCGACGAAGGCGGCTGGGACATCCTGAGGAAGGGTGTCGAGACGGCCGAGGACGGCCGCCCCTATCTGACCTTTGACGCCCTGGACAAGGCGACGGACGCAGAGCTGAACGCCTGGGCGGGCATGACCGGCAAGGCCGCGACGCCCGAGAACGCGGCGCGGGCTCGCGAGGATCTGGGCCTGCGGTATCGCACCCTGATCAGCGACACCCTGGACACAGCCCTGTCGGAAGCGCGGGCGCGCGAGAACAGTGCCCTGAAGCTGGGGACCAAGCCCGGCACGACCCTGGGTGAGGCCGTGCGGCTGTTCACCCAATTCTGGGCCTTCCCCCTGTCGTTCATGGGTCGCCATGTCGGTCCGGCGGCGGCCGGCGGTGCAGGCAAGGCCCCGGCCTTCCTGCTGGCGCACCTGATCCTGTCCACGACGATCTTCGGCCTGGTGTCGATGCAGGCCAAACAGATCGTCAAGGGTCGCGAAATGCGGCCCCTGTTTGACGATGAGGGCCGTCCGCGCTTCGACACCTTCCTGGCGGCCGGGCTGCAGGGCGGCGGACTGGGGATCTACGGCGACTTCCTGTTCGGGGAATACAACCGCTTCGGCGGCTCGCCGATCGCGACGTTGGGGGGGCCGGCCGTCGGCGAGGCGGAAAAGGCTCTGAAGCTGTTCGGCCATCTGCGCGGCGCGCTGGATCCGAACCTGACCGGCGACGAACGCAAGGAAAGCCTCGGCGACGCCGGGGCCGACACCCTGCGTTTCGTGACCGGCAATACGCCCTTCGTGAACCTGTGGTGGACGCGCCAGGCGCTCGACATGGGCCTGCTCTGGCACATGAACGAGTGGCTGAGCCCCGGTTGGGCCGCCCGCTACGAGAAGCGGGTCGAGGAAGAGACGGGCGCCGCCTTCATCGTCAAACCGACCGAGATTGTGGGCCGATGACTACGTTTCCGGTTGCAGTCGAGGTTCCCGAGACGATCCATGACGGCGACGGCGTCACCGCGTCGTTCCTGATCGGCTTCACCGCGCCTATCGCGGCCAACCTGGTCGTGACGATCGACGGCGTGGCGCAGACGTTCGGCGTGGACTTCAACAAGGTCGGCGACCAAGTGGTGTTCGTCAGCGCGCCCGAAGACGGGACCGTCATCTTCATCCGTCGGCGCACGCCGATCGCGCAGAAGAAGGCCTTCCCGACCCAGCCGACCATGGTCCCGAAATCGGTCGAAGAGGGATTGAACGAACAGACGCGTATCTCGCAGGAGCTGGACGCCAAACTGAGCCGCGCGATCGTCGTCCCGCCGGGCGCGACCCCGCCGACGATCGCCAACCTCGAAGACGCCGCAGCGGCCGGTGCGAATGCGGCGGCGGCGCTGGAAAAGGCGAATGAGGTCGAGGGTACGGGCGGACTGTTCGCCCTGGGGGTCGCGGGCGCCGGAGCGCGCACGGAAAAGGAGCGTCGCGAGGAAGACGCGATTTCTCTGGGCGAATACGGCCACCTGAAAATTGCAGGGGCGCAGGCGGCGCTGGATGACTGGTCCGACGCGGTCGATGCCTGGACGGTCGTTGATCGCAACCTGAAAATGCCGGGCCGAAACGGGGGCGGATATCGGATCACGCGGCCGGTGACGCATCGGTCGCTGGGCAACTTCATCACCGGCGACGGCGAGACCGAGAGCTTCTTCGAGATCGACGGCGATTTCGACATGGATGCCGACGGCATCATGATCATCCCCGACACGGCCGACGAACAACAGGCCGGGTTCCACGATATCGGCTTTGTATGCCACCAGCCCGGCGACAACCATATTTCGGCCGTGGCCCTCACCAACGGCGGCGCCGGCTACACCAGTCCGCCTGTAATCACGGTGACGGGGGGCGGCGGCACCGGGGCTCTTCTGCGCCCCATCATGTCGGGCGGCTCGATCGCCAGCATCAAGGTCGTGCGCAAGGGCAAGGGGTACACGTCCAGCCCGACCGTCACCATCGGCGCACCGCCCAGCGGTGGGACACAGGCGGTTGCGGGCGCGGTGACGCGGATCGCGGTCGTGCTGCGGTCGCATTTCTTCCAATACCCGCGCTCGATCTATGCGCCCGATGTCTCGCGTCTGATGATCGGCGACCATCGTGTGACCGGCGGGTGGGACGGGCCTGATCTGACCGGCAACACCGGGGGGCTGATGATCGGCCGCGCGGAAGGCGGCTATATTAACGAAGGCCTGCGCATCGGCGGCGTGGGCGCGGCGGGGCCATCGCTCGACTTCACCCACGGTGACAGCCTGCATGACTGGTGCTTCGGCTACCAGTTCGAAGGTGGGGCGCTGGACGCCTATTCGGACGGGACGCGCGTTGCGGCGCGCATCGGGCGGTGTGACGGCTTCCAGTTCAAGGATCTGTCGACGTTCCGGGGCAAGATCATTCTGGAGAACACCGGCGGCGAAGGCGTGTTCGGCACTCTGTCGGCGGTTCAGCTGGACGGCCGGTTCGCCAATCTTGAGATTGAAAACTGCCGGCTGGCGATCGCCGCCCTCTACAGCACCTCGGACGCCGCGGACGATTTTGCCGTGTCTCTGGCGGCCGGGCATCTGTCGCTCGCCTCATTCTGGATCGCAGGTGCAGGCCTGGGCTCGCTGGCGCTGGTCCGTGTGGCGGGCGGCTATCTGACGATGGGGACGGGCGCGTTTCTGGTTTCCTCGACCTATCCTGCGGTCGAGGTTTCGGGCGGCGGGCAGTTTTCCCTTGCCGGGGGTGCTGTGCTCGGCCTGACGAACACGACCCGGCTGCAGCCTGTCTTCAAACAGACCTCCGGGACCATGGTCATCGACGACGCGGTGATGTTCGATCCGATCGGATCGGGCTCGGGCGTCGCCGTCGAGTTCACGACCGACGTGGCTGGAAACTACGTCAATCCGCGACGGCTGAACGGCTGGGGCCTGGCGCTGCCGGCTGAACCCACGTCGGGGTATCTGGGAAGCTACGGCCAAAAAGAGCGCAAGACGCGGACCATCGTTTCGGCCGACCCCCTGCCGCTGCGACCTTCCGACGAATATGTCGTCGTCACCGGCAACACGAATTTCGGGACGTGGCAGACGACCAAGGTCGGCCACATCGTCGATGTGCATTTCACCGGTACGCCCCTGATGGGCGTTTCGCCCGGCAACAACGAGTTCGCCGGGCTTGAGCCCGTACAGGCCCGCAACGGCTTGCTGATGCGGATGGTGATGACGGCCACCGGCTGGAAAGAACTGGCGCGCGAGGTCAACGCAGCCTCTGCCGGTTGGGCCACGACCACGCCAACGGTCACTTCGGCGGCCGGTTCGTTCACGACGGTCGCATCTTCTCTGGCCAGCAGGCTGGACGCCTATGGAATGGTCGAGTTCACGCTGACCATCACCGTCACAAACGCAGGAACGGCAGCGGGCGCGATGTTCGTCACCCTGCCTTACGCGGCCGAGTATCGCCAAGCCTTCGCCGGAATGCGGGCAGACACGAACGTCGGCATCTGTGGCAACATCGACGCGGCTTCGGCGGTGCTGGGGATCGCGCGCGCTGACGCCGCATTTGCCGGATCGACGGGGGCAGTGATCGTCGTGTCCGGCCGCTACCGCGCGAACGTCTGATGGCCGAGCCGTTGGACATCGCCCGCGTCGGCGGCGGCGGCGCCCTGATCGCCGTCGGGATCGGCCTGTTGAAATGGTTCGCCGATCGCTGGATCGCCCTGCGCCGCTCGCCGGAACAGAAGGCCAGCGACGCGGCCAAGCTGGACGCGCAGTCGATCGAGAATGCCAGCGCCCTGATGGCCGGGATGCGCGAGGACCTGGACGCCCTGCGTGACGCCCAGAAGGCCATGAAGGACGAGCACCGCAAGGAAATGGATGCGGCCCGCCGCCTGCATGACGAGTGCGAAGCGCGCTGCAACGCCCTGGCCGAAGACCTGCGCCGCGCCCGGCGCGAGATGGCGGCCCTGATCCGCCAGCTGCGCAGCGGCCTGACCGGCGGCAGCGAACCCCGAAGGAAAACGAGATGACCCGTCGCCTGTCCGATCACTTCACCCTGGCCGAGATGACGGCCAGCAACACCGCCGCCCGCAAGGGCCTGTCGAACGTGCCGCCGCCGGAGATCGTCGATCAGCTGATCCTGACGGCCAACCGGATGGAGAAGGTGCGCGACCTGCTGGGCGGCAAGCCGATCCGCGTCCTGTCGGGCTATCGCAGCGATGCGGTGAACCGGGCCGTGGGCGGGTCGCGGACGTCGGCGCACCGCACCGGCCATGCCGTCGATTTCGTCTGTCCCGAGTTCGGCACGGTCGCAGAGGTCGCCGCGCATCTGGCCCAGCACCTGACCGGCTATGACCAGATCATCGAAGAGTTCGGCCAGTGGATCCACGTCGGCTTCGGCCCCGGCACGCGCGGCCAGAAGCTGACCGCCCGCAAGGTCGGCGGCCGGACCCGATACACGAAGGGGATCGTGGGCCAATGAGCCCCGCCCTCGCCGAGGCCGCCGCCACAGGGCTGACCGAAAGCCTCCTGCCCGGCCGGGCGGGCGGCGGCCTGCTGTCGGGGACCTGCCTGCAGCCCGCGCGGATGACCGGCGGCCTGCGGTTCGAGATCCTGAACTACGCCAAAGACGGCAGCGAAATGGTCGCCATGCTGGAGCCGCTGGCGTGGGGCGTGGAAGGGCCGGAGGGACCGACCTTCAACCTTGTGCCGGCGGGCTTCGTGACTGACTTCGCCTCCATGCCCCGTCTCGTCCGACGCAGGTATCCCGCCTTCGGTCCCTGGGCGCGGGCCGCCATTCCCCACGACTGGAGCTATCTGACCAAGGGGACGCAGGACCCGGCTATGTGCACGGTCCTGATCCGGGGCGAACGCGTGCCGATGTTCACGCCCGAACAGATCGCGGCCTATCACCAGCTGGTCGCCCAGATGGGTGGGCCGTGGCCTGCATTCACCCGCGCCCAGTCCGACGACATGCTGCGCGACGCCATGATCGCCATTGCCGCCGACCGCTCGGACGGCGAGCCCAAGCGCCTGGACCGCGCCATCATTCATCGCGCCGTCCGCATGGGCGGCGGCAACGGCTGGGGCCGCTAGGGCCGCCAGTCAGAGGAGAGAGAACTATGGGTGCAGGAACTTCGACCGCCGAGATCGGCGACGCCTCGATCGCCGCCCTGGCGACCGCGATCGGCGGCGGCGGATCGACGCCCGGGGACGTCATCGCGATCCAGCCGGTGCTGGACACCGTGGGCTACACGTCCGGCGACGTCCTGTTCAATCCGGCGACCATCGCCAACGCCGTGCCGGCGGTGGGCGGTCGCGCGATCCTGCAGTCGCTGACCCTCTATGACGGCGACGACCAGGGGCTGGCGATGGATATATTCCTCTGCTCGGGCAATGTGGCGTTCGGCACGATCAACACCGCGCCCAACATTTCCGACGCCAACCTGATCGCAAACCAGGCCCAGCTCGTGTGCAGCGTCGTCGCGGGCGACTGGATCGACCTGGGGGGCATCCGGGTCGCCACGCCGACGATCAAGCCGGTCCTCGCTGAGGCTGGCGCGGCGACCCGCGACCTGTATCTGGCTGCCATCACGCGGGGCGCTCCGACCCACACGGCGGCCGGTATAACGGCCCTGCTGGGCTTCGTGCAACTGTGAACCTCGCGAGCGCCATTGGCCGGGCAGTGCTGGGGCGTCGGGCCGACACCCCCAAGGTCATCACTTACGTCGGCGCGGGGGCGTATAACTCCGGATCCACCAATAGTGGGCCTGGATATGCCATCCCGACAGGGGTTCAGCCGGGCGATCTGCTTGTGCTTAGCGTCTCGTTTAAGAACACCGGGGTTGACGTCAGCTCTGTTCCTGGCTGGACCTATCAAGCCGATCGCATCGGCGGCATCGGCGTTGATGGCGCGGATAGCGGGTCTTTCCGGGCGTATGTCTACACGAGGATCGCAGACGGAAGCGAAGGCGCGTCACTGACCGTAACCCTTTCGGGGTCGCCGATCTGTTCGCAGGGCCAGATCGTTGGGTTCCGCAAGACAGCCGGGACGTGGGCGGTCACCCCTGCCAGCGCCGTTGAGGCGACGCCCGCCACGACGTGGGATGAGAGCTTCGGGTCTGCCCTGCCTCTTGTGTCGGGCGACTATGTCGTGACCGCCCTCGCGGCGAATGGCGATGTCTGCGCTCCGAACGCAGCGATGCTGTTGAACTCGGCAGTGCCCATGACCCTGATCGGAAACAACTCGACGACGCAGGGCAACGATATGTCGCACGGGTTCAACTATCTGCCGATCACATCCCAGGCCAGCAGCGCCGTAGGGATCTCGCAAGCCTTCAGCGGCACGGCCACGGCAAACACCCCGACCGGCTCGGTCATCGCCCTGCGCCTGCGGCTGACCTGACCCGCGCCCGCCAGTGCCGGCGGAGGCGTTCGGCCTAGCCTCAGTCATGGTCGCAAATCCGAAAAGCTCACGTGAGCCTTTTCACAAAGCTCATTGTTCTGGGTAAGTTCTCGATGCGGACTGTCGCCCGAAGGGCTAGGTCTCTGTTTCATCACGGGAAGTTTGGCGCGCCCGGAACGATTCGAACGTCCGACCCTCAGATTCGTAGTCTGATGCTCTATCCAGCTGAGCTACGGGCGCGCACAGGCCTTTACGGCGAGGGCGGGTATCTAGCGGGTCGTCTTCGCGGGCGCAACCCGGTTTTCGAGACTTTGTAAAACCGGTGCTTGGCGAGGCGGACAGCGGGGCTTAGGTCGGAAGGAACGCCTCTCCGCGTCAGTGCTTTTCGGGCTGTCCTCCAGATGTTCATGTCGAAGTCGCCTTTCCGTCCCCTGCTCGTCGCCGCCGTGGCCCTGTCCCTGACCGGATGCCAGACGGCGACGGTCGGCGACGCCGCCGCCCCCGCCCGGGTCGTCGAGGCTCCGGACACGGCGCCGGCGCGCGGCCCCTTCGTGGCGGCGGCCAACCCGCTGGCGGTCGAGGCGGGGATGGCGGTGCTGCGACGGGGCGGTTCGGCGGTGGACGCCGCGGTCGCGGTCCAGGCCGTGCTGGGCCTGGTCGAGCCCCAGTCGTCGGGCCTCGGCGGCGGGGCCTTCATCATGGTCTATGACGCGGACACCCAGGAGGTCACCACCTACGACGGTCGCGAGACGGCGCCGTCCGACGCGACGCCCGAGCTGTTCTACGAGAACGGCGCACCCCTCTCCTTCTTCGACGCGGTGCTGAGCGGCCGATCGACCGGCGCGCCGGGCGCCGTCGCAGCCCTCGCCATGGCGCAGGAGGCCCACGGAAGCCTGGCCTGGTCGTCCCTGTTCGGAGACGCCGAACGACTGGCGCGCGACGGCTTCACCGTCAGCCCCCGTCTGGCCGGGTTCATCGCCGGGGGCGGACAGGCCAGGACGCGCTGGGCGACCGAGTATTTCACGAAGCCTGACGGGACCCGTTACGTCGCCGGCGACACGCTCAGGAACCCCGCCTATGCGGAAACGGTGGCGACGATCGCCCGGGACGGGATTCAGGCCCTGCGCAGCGGTCCGATCGCCGAGGCCATCGTCGACACCGTCCATGCCGAGCCGCGTCCGGGCTCGCTCAGCGTCGCCGACCTCGCGGCCTATCGCCCGGTCGCGCGCGACGCCCTGTGCCGTCCGTTCCGGGTCTATGTCCTCTGCGTGCCGCCGCCGCCGTCCAGCGGGGTGGCCCTGCTGCAACTGATGGCCATGGCCGAGACCTCCACCTCCGCCCCGATCCTGGCCGAGGGCGCGACCAGCGCCGACGCCTGGACCCTGTTCGCCCAGCTGCAGCGGCTGATGTATGCGGACCGCGACCGCTATGTCGCCGACCCGGCCTTCGTCGGCGTGCCTGTCGCGGGTCTGCTCGACCCCGACTATGTCGCTGCGCGCTCGGCCCTGGCCCCCGCATCGACCGCCGCCGCCATGGCCGGGACGCCCCCCGGAGGCGTGTTCCGCGCACCCGACGGCACGCGCGAGCCGGCGGGCACCTCGCACATGGTGGTGGTGGATGCTGAGGGGAACGCCGTCTCCATGACCACGACGGTCGAGAGCATCTTCGGCTCGGGCCGGATGGCCGCGGGTTTCTTCCTCAACAACCAGCTGACCGATTTCTCCTTCTCGCCGACGACGGCGGAGGGCGCGCCGGTCGCCAACGCCGTGGCGGCGGGCAAGCGGCCGCGGTCGTCGATGTCGCCGATCATCATCCTGGACCGGCAGGGTCGCCTCGTCGGAGCCATGGGGTCGCCGGGAGGCTCGGCGATCCTGGCCTATAATGCCAAGGCCCTGATCGGGACCCTGATCTGGGGCCTGCCGGTCCAGGCCACGTTCGACCTGCCCAACCTGGTCGCCCGGGGGCCGGGCTTCGGGGCGGACACAGCGCGCTTCGGACCGACCCTGACCGAGGGCCTGGCGAGGAACGGCATCGTGCTCCAGCCCAATGCGTCGGAGACCTCGGGCCTGCATGGCGCGATCTGGCGCGGCGATCACTGGGACGGCGGCGCCGATGACCGCCGCGAAGGCGTGGCCCGCACCGAATAGGCCTCAGCCCGGAAGGCGCACCTCGAAGGTCGTCCCGGTCGGGCCGGTCTCGACCAGCCTCAGCTCCCCTCCGTGATTGGCCGCCAGTTCGCGCGAGATGGTCAGGCCCAGACCCGTGCGGTCGGCTGAACCGCCGCTGACGAAGGGTTCAAACAGCCGTTCCGACAGGCGCGGCGGGATACCGGGGCCGTCGTCGATGATGCGAATGACGCACCAGCCGGGCTCGCTGGAGCCCTCGATCCGGACCGAGCCGAGAGGGCCCTTCCGGCGCGTCGCGCGCGTGGCGTCGCCTTCTATGGCCTGGCGGGCGTTGCGCATCAGATTGACCAGGATGCGGTGCAGCTGGTCGGCGTCGGCCTGGACGGCGAAACGGGGCGGGATGGATTTCACCAGCCGCACCCCCTGACCGTCCAGCCCCGCGTCCTCGGCGGCCGAGCTCGCGGCGGCGGCCAGGACGATGCGATCCAGAACCGGCTCGGGCTCCTCGGACTTGCCGTAGTCCAGCACATTGCGCGTCAGGGCCGCAGCGCGCCCCAGGGCCCGTTCCAGCCGTGGCAGCGCCTTGGCCACCTGGGGGTCGGCGGAATCGGCCAGACGCTCCGAGGCGATCTGGGCCGAGGTCAGCATGTTGCGCAGGTCGTGGTTGATCTTGGCCACGGCCTCGCCCAGGGCCACCAGGCGCGAACGGGAGCGCAGGGCCTGGCGGACCTCCTCCTGCATGCTGGCCAGTTCGCGCTCGACCCGGCCGATCTCGTCGTGGCGATCCGACGGAGTCGGGGCGACGGTCTGGGGGTCCGCGGCGAAGCCCTCGATGGAGCGGGTCACCCGGCGCAGCGGCTGCAGCACCAGGAAGGACAGGCCGGTGTACAGCAGTCCGCCCGCCACCACCGAAATCAGGATCGAGACCAGCAGACTGTTCAGAAGGAAGGCCCGGAGCTCGATCTTCAGCGGCTCGGCGGGCGCCACCACATCGATGAAATCCCCGGACCGATAGCGGGGCGCCGCCCGGGCCCGGATCGACCGGTCCGGCGGCCCGAACAGGGTCCGCACCGGATCCCACAGCCGCGCCGCCAGACTGCGGCGGCGCAGGTCGATGAAGTCGGGCGCCCGGGTCAGGTTCGGAGCCTGCAGCAGCTGGCGCATCACCCCCTGGTCGCTGATCGCCACCGCCGACACCCCGCCGATGCGCAGCAGCTGTTCGGCCGTCTGGTCGTCCACAGCGCTGTAGGGCAGGGCCTCGACGCCGACCGAGGCCAGCTCTGCGGCCTGAAGCCGGTCCTGCAGCCAGCGCTCATGGAAGCTCGCGGCATTGGGTCCCAGGATCAGGGCCTGGACCGCCAGGGTGAACAGGACGGTCAGCAGCAGCAGGCGCGACGACAGGCCGTCCGGCGCATGGGGGGTCAGCCGCTCGCGCCAGTCCGCGGGCAGACGCAACCGATCCAGCAGGCCGCCGGGTCCGCTCACGTCGGCGCGCCTCCCGGCAGACGGGCCTGGATGGACTTGAGGACGACGGGCAGGACGACGGCCAGAACGAAGACGCCGGCCATCGGGGCCCAGAACTGGGCGAACAGGGACTGGATGTCCGGGTTCGGGTTCTCGGCCAGAAGCTGGTTCAGCCGCGCCCCGATCCAGCAATAGATGATGTGGGCGGGCAGCAGGCCGATCACCGTCGCGACCGTATAGGGCAGGAGCCGCACCGACATGATGCCGGCGGCGATATTGATCATATGGAAGGGCACCACGACGGCCAGGCGCGACGCCAGCACATACCAGAAGGTATCCTTGTCGATGGCGGCGCAGACCTTCTGCAGCATGCCCTGATCCCGTTCGGCCCTGTTGCGCAGGTCCCGGCCCAGGGCCGACCGCGCGACGGCATAGACGATCAGGGCGCCGACGGTGGCGGCGATCGAGGTCGAGACCCCGCCGACCCATGGCCCGAACAGATAGCCTGCCGTGATGGTGACGAAGAAGACTCCGGGCACCACACTGGCCGTCGCTGTGGCGAAGATCGCCATCAGCACCAGGAGGGCCAGGACATAGTTCCCGGCCGTGAAGGCCCGCAGTTCCGCGCCATGCTCCCGCAGGGTTTCCAGCGACAGATAGCGGTTCCAGCCCATGCCGAAGATCAGGCCGATGACGCAGGCCAGGACCACCAGGGGCAGAAATCGTTTGATCCGGTCCATAGTCACCCCAACGCTCCCGGCCGTTCCTGGCTGCCGGAGGCGTCCCCGGCGTTGACAGCCGAAGCCTCGCCCCTTATACGCCCGCCCTTCCCGCAGAGGACACGTTCGTCCCTTGCGCAACTCATAACCTCTGGAGCCGACCGTGAAGCGGACCTATCAGCCGTCGCGACTCGTGCGCAAGCGCCGTCACGGCTTCCGTTCGCGGATGGCCACCAAGAACGGACAGAAGATCGTTGCGCGGCGTCGCGCCAAGGGCCGCAAGAAGCTGACGGCTTAAGCGGCCTGCCCCCTCCATCCGGGGGGACCGATGACGATTGCCATTACAATCCATCGCCTGACCTCGCGGCCCCAGTTTCTGGCGGCCGCGAAAGGCGTTTCTCTGGCCCGCGGCGCCGTGGTCGTGCAGCGGCTGGATCGCGCCGACGGGGATGCGACGATGCGCGTCGGCTTCACCGCCACGCGCAAGGTCGGCGGGGCCGTGGCGCGCAATCGCTGCAAACGACGCCTGCGCGAGGCCGCGCGGGCCCTGGTCGGCCAGCACGGCGTGCCGGGAAGCGACTATGTCTTCATCGCCCGGCAAGGCACGGCCGACCGCCCCTGGGAGCGTTTGCTTGACGATGTGAAATCGGCGCTTACAAGGCTGGCGACCCCCGCCGACGGCCCCAGACCGGCCCGGCCGGCCACCACTTCTCCCGACACGCCCGCCCCCCTTTCAGACCACCTGGACCGCTGATCCGAATGAAAAACGAGAACACGCGCAACATGGTGATCTTCGCCGTGTGCACGGCGGCGATCCTGATCCTGTACCAGGTCTTCGTCATGGGCCCGCAGATGGAGCGCCGTAAGGCCGCCCAGGACGCCGCCGTCGCCGCACAGGCCGCGGCCCCGGCCGGAGCGACGGCGGGCGCCGTTCCCGGCTCGAGCGCCACGGGCGCCCTGACCTTCGTCACGGACCGGACCCAGGCGCTCGGCCGCGTCCCGCGCATTCCGGTCTCGACGCCGACGCTGCAGGGGTCGCTGTCGCTCCAGGGCGGCCGTATCGACGACCTGTTCCTCAAGAACTATCGCCAGACCGTCGATCCCTCTTCGCCCTATGAGGAACTGTTCCGACCCCAAGGCATGGAGCACGCCTATTTCGTCCAGTTCGGCTGGACCGGCCCCAATGTCGCGGGCGGCGTTCCCGGACCGAACACCGTCTGGCGTCTGACCGACGGCGCGACCCTGACCCCGACGACCCCGGTCACCCTGACCTGGGACAACGGACAGGGCCTGCGCTTCACCCGCCAGATCGCCATCGACGCCCAGTATATGTTCACGGTCACCGACACGGTCGCCAACCTGGGGACCCAGCCGGTCATCATCGCCCCCTATGGCCGCATCGAGCGCCAGGGCGTGCCGCCGGCGCTCGGCAAGACCCAGATCCTGCACGAGGGCGCCATCGGCACCTTCTCCAAGGGCGACGGCTACGCCACCACCCAGCTGAAATACGGCGACTGGGCCAAGAAGCCGCGCGAAGAGTTCGAGTCCACCGGCGGCTGGCTGGGCATGACTGACAAATACTGGATGGCGGCCCTGATCCCGCCCCAGACGGAGACGGTCGAGGCCGAGTTCGTCGTCACGGACGCCGACCGCTACAACATCCATGAGGCCCGGATGCTGGGCGAGACCCACACCATCAATCCGGGTCGTCAGATCACCGAGGTCCAGCACCTGTTCGCCGGCGCCAAGCGCAACGAAATCCTGTCCGCCTACGAGGAGCAGTACGACCTGCCGCGCTTCATCTACGCGATCGACTGGGGCTTCCTGTTCTTCCTGACGCGGCCGATCTTCCTGCTGGTCGAGTTCTTCTACGGCCTGGTCGGCAACTTCGGCGTCGCCATCCTGCTGCTGACCCTGACCATCAAGCTCATCATGTTCCCGCTGGCGAACAAGAGCTACGAGAGCCTGTCCAAGATGCGGAAGCTCCAGCCGCAGATGGAAAAGATCAAGGAACAGCACAAGGACGACCCGCAGGCCCAGCAGAAGGCCACGATGGAGCTGTACCAGAAGGAGAAGATCAATCCGCTGGCGGGCTGCCTGCCCATCCTCGTCCAGATCCCGGTCTTCTACGCCCTGTACAAGGTGCTGTTCGTCACCATCGAGATGCGGCACGCGCCCTTCTTCGGCTGGATCCGCGACCTGTCGGCGCCGGACCCGACCAATATCTGGAACCTGTTCGGCCTGATCCCGTGGGATCCGTCGGCCGTGCCGCTGATCGGCGGCCTGATCGGCTCGCACGCCGGCGGCTTCACCCTGGCGCTCAGCGTGCTGGCGATCATCTACGGCTTCACCATGTGGCTGCAGCAGGCGATGAACCCGCCGGCGCCCGATCCGGTCCAGCGCCAGATCTTCGCCTGGATGCCGATCATCTTCACCTTCATCATGGCGGGCTTCCCGGCCGGGCTCCTGCTCTACTGGGCCTGGAACAACGTCCTCTCGATCGCCCAGCAGTATGTCATCATGCACCGCTTCAAGGCCGAGAACCCGATCGACGACCTGATCGCCAAACTCACGAAGAAGCCCGCTTGACCGAGTATTCCGACGAAGAAGTCGAGGCTGCGCGGGTCCTGTTCCAGCGCCCCGCGACCTTCGTCATGGGCGCGGCCAAGATCGAACAGCTGCCCGAGCCCGACCTGCCGGAGATCGCCTTCGCCGGGCGGTCCAATGTCGGCAAGTCCAGCCTGATCAACGGTCTCGTGGGCATGCACAAGCTGGCCCGCGCCTCCAACGAGCCGGGCCGGACGCGCGAGGTCAACTTCTTCGACCTCGACGGCAAGATGCGTCTGGTCGACCTGCCCGGCTACGGCTGGGCCAAGGCCTCGAAATCGACCGTGCGCCAGTTCCAGAATCTGGGCCGCGACTATCTGCGCGGCCGGGTCACGCTGAAGCGGGTCTATCTGCTGATCGACGCCCGCCACGGCCTGAAATCGGTCGACACCGAGGCGCTCGACGCCCTCGACCTGGCCGCGGTCAGCTACCAGATCGTCCTCACCAAGGCCGACAAGATCAAGGCGCATGAGCGCGACACGGTCCAGGCCGCGACGCTGAAGGCCATCTCCAAACGCCCCGCCGCCTTCCCGGCCGTTGCCGTGACCTCGGCCGAAAAGGGTGCCGGCCTGCCCGAACTTCGCGCCGAGATCATGCGCACGACGGGCGCGGAGCTCTGATTCCCTTCCTTCTCCCGGTGGGAGAAGGTGGCTCGCGAAGCGAGACGGATGAGGGTTCGGCCTCACCGGTCACGCACGACCCTCACCCTTTCGCGTAAGGCGGTTCGCTACGCTCTCCGGCGCTCAATCCCTCTCCCAACGGGAGAGGGAGCCGGTCTGCTCTGGCCTCTCCAGTCCTGACCGCCTAACTAGCCTCCATGCCCCCCGCCGACACCCCCGCCGAGGTTTTCAAGCGCGCGCTCGCCCATGCGGCCCGCGCCCTCGCGGAACAGTCCGAGCTCGAGGTCGTGTTCGGCTCGGACGGCCCCAAGCTGACCGGCGGCGTCCTGACCCTGCCCCATCCGCCGCGCACGCCCTCGGACGGCGACAGCGCCACCATACGGGGTCAGGCCGACCGGCTGGCCCTGCGCCTCGCCAATCACGATCCGGCTATCCATTCGACCCTGCGCCCCTCCGACACCCGCGCCGCCGAGGTGTTCGAGGCGGTTGAACAGGCCCGGGTCGAGGCCCACGGCTCCACCGCCCTGGCCGGCGTACGCAACAATATGAACGCCGCCCTCCTGACCCGTCTGGAGAAGATGGGCGCCCTGCGCGTCACCGAGGCCGACCGCGTTCCCGTCGCCGAGGCCGTCGCTCTGCTGCTGCGCGAACGCGTCACCGGCCAGCGTGCGCCCGACGGGGCCGGAACCATGCTGGACCTCGTGCGCGCCGAGATCGAAGGCAAGGCGCACGTCCAGCTCGACAGGCTGGCGGAGACGGCCGGCGACCAGGCCGCCTTCGGCAAGGCGCTGAAGGACGTGCTGCGCGCGCTCGATCTCGATCCCGGCGACGGCCGCGGCGACGACGCCTCCGAGGATCAGGGCGACGAGGAACCCGATCCCCAGGAGCCCGAGGCCAGCGAGGACCAGGACGACGAGGAGGACGAGGGCGGCGGCGAGGGCGGCCAGTCGATGGACGGCGCCTCCGAGGACCCCACCTCCGAACAGGACCGCGACGCCCGCCCCGACGGTTCCCCCGCCGAACGCGACGGCGACGCCGCCGACGACGGTCCCGACGTGGCCGAGGGCGCGCTTCCCAATCGTCAGGAAAATTCGGACGACGGCCGCGTCATCGACGCCTACCGAGTCTTCACCACCGCCTTCGACGAGGTCGTGGACGCCGCCGACCTGTGCGACCCGATGGAGCTCGATCGTCTGCGTTCGTTGCTGGACCAGCAGCTGACCATCCTGTCCTCCGTCGTCGCCCGCCTCGCCAACAAGCTGCAGCGCCGCCTGATGGCGCAGCAGAACCGCAGCTGGGCCTTCGATCTGGAAGAGGGCGTGCTCGACACCGCCCGCCTGACCCGGGTCATCACCGACCCGACCAGCCCCCTGTCGTTCAAGATGGAGAGCGAAAGCCCGTTCCGGGACACGGTCGTGACCCTGTTGCTGGACAACTCCGGCTCGATGCGCGGCCGGCCGATCATGGTCGCGGCGGTCTGCGCCGACATCCTGGCACGGACGCTGGAGCGCTGCGGCGTCAAGGTCGAGATCCTCGGCTTCACCACCCGGGCCTGGAAGGGCGGACAGGCGCGCGAGGCCTGGATCACGGCCGGCAAACCGGCCATGCCCGGCCGACTGAACGACCTCAGACACATCATCTACAAGGCCGCCGACGCGCCGTGGCGCCGGGCCAAGAAGAACCTCGGCCTGATGATGCGCGAGGGCCTGCTGAAGGAGAATATCGACGGCGAGGCCCTGACCTGGGCCCACGACCGGCTCAAGGCGCGGCCGGAGTCGCGCCAGATCCTGATGGTCATCTCCGACGGCTCCCCGGTCGACGACTCGACCCAGTCGGCCAACGCCGCCCTCTATCTGGACAAGCACCTGCGCGCCGTCATCGAGCGCATCGAGCTTCATTCGCCCGTCGAACTGATCGCCATCGGCATCGGCCACGACGTCACCCGCTGGTATCGCCGCGCCGTCACCATCGTCGATGTCGAACAGCTGGGCGGGGTCATGATCGAGAAGCTGGCCGAACTGTTCGACGCGGCCCCGAAACAGGCGGCGAAGAAGGCCGGTCGCCGGCTGAAACGCGCGGCGTGATGAGGCTGGTCTTCCGCGCGGGGATGTCGCTGGCCCTCATGGGCATGGCGGCCTGCGCGGCCATCGCGACCTCCATGCCGGGTGCGGCCACAGGTCCCGACCGCGCCATCCGTCTGGAGGCCCGCCACGTGCCCCTGGGCATCGGTGGAGCGACCCTGGCGCCGGGCGTCACCTGGGCGGGCGGCCTGGTCCTGCGCGGGCCGGACCTGCACGGCCTGTCGGACCTGAAGATGGACGGCGACCGCGCCTGGGTGGTCAGCGATTTCGGCGACCTCATCCGCTTCACGATCCGGCTCGACCGCAACGGCCGCCTGACCTCGGCCGACCGTGCCGTCAGCCGCCCCCTGACCGGCCCGGACGGCGCCGTCCTGACGCCCAAGGCCAATGCGGATGCGGAAGGCCTGGCCCTGCTGCCCGACGGCCGCGTCCTGATCAGTTTCGAGCGCGACCACCGCATCTGGTCCTATGGCGTCGAGGCGAACGACCGGCCGGTCCTGGTCTCCACGCCCCGTCATCCGTTCGAGGACAATCAGGGCCTCGAGGGTCTGACCCCCGCCCCCGACGGAAAGTGGCTGGCGCTCGGCGAGGCCGGCGGTGCCTGGTTGTGCGACGCCGACGCCTGCGAGCCCCTGCCCAGGGCCCCGACCTCATACGACGACGGCTTCCTGACCACGGGCGTCGATGTGGACCCCGCGGGCGGCTGGTTCATCGTCCAGCGCCTGTTCGTCCCGCCCCTGAATATGCAGGCCCGTGTGCGGCGCATGGCCCCGGACGGGACCCTGTCTGAGCCCCTGATCCACCTGCGCCCGCCGGCCTCGACCGACAATTTCGAGGGGATCGCCGCGGTCCCGACGGCGACGGGGACCCGCCTCTATCTCCTGAGCGACGACAACAACAACTTCGTCCAGAAGACCCTGCTGCTGGCGTTTGATGTGAGGCGCTGACCAAGTCCCTTCTCCCCTTGCGGGAGAAGGTGGCAGCCGAAGGCTGACGGATGAGGGGTCTTGCCGGCGGCTGGAATTTGGGCTCGAGGGAGTTGCCGTTCGGCGTCAGCGTGACCCCTCATCCGACCTCGCTTCGCTCGGCCACCTTCTCCCGCAAGGGGAGAAGGGAAGGCGGTCTAGACCCGTTCGCTGACCTTGATCGCCACCCGGCAGCCCGCCTTGATCACGGCGCTCAGCAGCCGATACCCCGGGGCCTCGCGGCTGCCGTGAGCCACGGCATGGTCGTGGTGTTCCAGCTCGTCCTCGCGGAACTTCGTCAGCTCCGCCGCCAGTTCCGGATCGCGGTCGGACAGTTCGGCGATCTGGTCGGCATAGTGTTCCTCGATCACGCTCTCGACGGCTTCGGTGCAGGCATGGGCGGCCTTCTCGCCCATCAGGGCCGTGGCAGCGCCCAGCCCCGTGGCCGCCAGCGACCACAGCGGCAACATGGCCGTCGGTCGCACACCGTGTTGGGTCAGCAGGACGTCGAAACGCGCCTTGTGCACCTCTTCCCCGGCCTTCATCCCGACCATGTCGGCGGTGATCGCCTCCTTGCCGCGAACGCCGTCGAAGACCCTCGCCTGGGCCTCGTAGATCTTGACGGCGGCGAACTCCCCGGCGTGATCGACGCGCAGGATCTCGGCCATCCTCGCGCGCATCGCCCCCCGCCCCGGACGGGGCAGAGGCGTGCGGCGGGTCTCAGTTCCGGGGTGCTCTTGCATCCTTGGGCCTCTTGGCGGCGAGCAGGCTGAACCCTGCAAGCGCAGCAGAGATCAGGGCGTTCCACCCTGCCATGGACAGGCCGAGGAAGCTCCACGTCACCGCGTCGCACATGGCGATACGGACGGCCGGCCCGGTGCCCAGGGCCAGCGAAGTCAGACCTTCCAGATCGGCGGCCGCGCCGCCGCCCGAGCACAGGGCCGGCAGGGCCCACCATTTGAGCTCACCCCCGGCATGGAAGCCGGCGGTGATCGCGCCCGTGGCGAAGACGGCGAAAAGCAGGAAGGCGGCGATCCGCGGCGTGCCCCGGCGCGCCTGACTGATGATGGCCCAGAGGGTGGCCACCAGCGCGATGGCCACCGCGCCCCAGAACACCTCGCGCTGCTTGAGGCAGAGGTTGCACGGCGACAGGCCGGCGAACCGCTCGAACGCATGGGCTGCGCCCAGCATCGCCAGCGATATCGCTAGGGCGAAGGCGGTCCACCAACGGGTCAGGAGACTGTAAGCGCTTCTCATGACGACCGTCTTAGCGGCGCCGAAGGCGTCCGTCGATCAGGCTCTAGAGAAGCTTCAGCGCCAGGAAGCCGCCGACCAGCAGGACCAGGGCGACCACGAACGACAGGGCCAGTCGCTTTTCAACGATCTCCAGCATCGACGGCCCCCAGGTCTTGAGGATCCAGGCCTCGAGGAAGAACCGCCCGGACCGGGTGAGGGCGACGGCCAGGATGAACAGGCCCAGATGGAAATGCGCCAGACCCGCCGCGATCGTCACCAGCTTGAACGGGATGGGCGTCAGTCCCTTGCCGAGGATCACCAGGAAGCCGTTTGACGCGAACCAGGACTGATAGACGCTCATGTCCATGCCGTGGCCGAAGACCTCCAGCAGCCTGACGGCCACGGGCTCCAGGAAGACGCCGATCGCATAGCCGAGCAGTCCGCCCAGCAGGGAGGCGATCGAACAGACCGCCGCATAGCGATAGGCCCGGTCCGGCCGCGACAGGATCATCGGCGCCAGCATCACGTCCGGCGGGATGGGGAAGAAAGAGGCCTCGGCGAAGGACACGACCGCCATGGTCTTTTCGGCATAGGGCTTGCGCGCCTGTTCGAAGACCCAGTCGTAGAGTTTGCGGAGCATCAGGCGCCGTTAGCATCCCTGCGGCATTGCGTCACCTCGGTCAGCGGACCCGTCTCGCCCAAGGAGCCTCATGCTCATGCCTGCCCCCGGTCATCAGGACGACGTCACCCAGGATCTGGCCCGACTGCTGCGTCGCCTCGCCGACGACGGCGGCGATCACGGCCTGACCCTGCGCGAGATCCGGGACCGGCTGGACGAGCGCGCCTACGGCCTGCTGATCCTGCTGCTGTCGATCCCCTGCCTCGTCCCCGGGCTCTACGGCGTGCCCCAGGCCGTCGGCGTCATCATCATCCTGGTCGCCGCACAGCTGCTGATCGGACGCGCGGAGCCGTGGCTGCCGGGCAGGATCCTGAACCTGCGCGCCAAGGGGGCATGGCTGGCGGCCATGGCCGATTTCGCCGAGACACGACTGGGCTGGATTGAACGCCTGTCGCGGCCCCGCCTGCTCGGGTTCGCGACCGGGGCGGGTGAAAAGCTGGCTGCAGTGTTCATGATCCTGGCCACCCTGACCATCGTCCTGCCCTTCACCAACACCATCCCTTCGATCGCGCTCGCCCTGCTGTCGGTCGGCCTGATCCAGCGCGACGGTCTGTTTGTCATCGCCGGGTCCGGGGTGGCCACGGCCTGGTTGAGCCTGCTGGGCGCGGTGAGCGTGGGACTGTTGATGGGAGCCGACTGGGCCGCTCGGCTGATCCCGGGCTGATCGCCAATCCGGCGGGCTGGAAGACGCGATTCCTGGCAAGGCCCGCCGCCGGACGGACGCCGCGGCCCGGCCGGGTTCAGGCGACCCCGCGTCGCGCCGGAATCACGTTCGCGTGCAAGGTCTCGCTTCCCCGCCTTGGCTCTGGCGCGATCCGCGACTAGGTTCCGCGCCAATCCGGTCGGGCCGTGTCGCCCGATCCCGCCATTCCAGGAGACGCCCCATGGACGACCTGACCGCCCGCACGGCTGACGCCACCCTCCCCGCCTATGAAAACCCGCTCGGCGTGGACGGTTTCGAATTCGTCGAATTCACCGGCCCCGACCCCCAGTCGATGATCAGACAGATCGAGATCATGGGCTTCGTCCAGACCCATGTGAACCCGAAGAACGGGGTCGTCCGCATGAAGCAGGGCGACATCACCTTCCTCGTCCATACGAAGCCCGAGGGTCACGCCGGCGAGTTCGCCCGCGACCACGGCCCCTCGGCCAACGGCATGGCCTTCCGGGTCAACGATGCGAAGAAGGCCTATGACGAGGCCGTCGCCCGCGGCGCCCATCCGGCCGACGCCCACGACGGCGGGGCCCTCGGCGAGGGCGCCTATGTCCTTCGCGGCATCGGCGGGTCCCTGCTCTACATCATCGACGCCTACGGCGAGACCGGCTCCCTCTACGACAGCTGGGACGAGATCGAGGGCTGGGAGGAGGCCGAGCGCAAGAACAACGTCGGCCTGCACCTGCTGGATCACCTGACCCACAATGTGAAGCGCGGCCAGATGCGGACCTGGTCCGGCTTCTACGGCGACGTCTTCGCCTTCGAGGAGCAGAAATATTTCGACATCAAGGGCAAGGCGACGGGGCTCTTCTCCCAGGCCATGATCGCGCCCGATCGCGCCATCCGCATCCCCCTGAACGAGAGCCAGGACGACAACTCCCAGATCGAGGAGTTCCTGAAGCGCTACAACGGCGAGGGCATCCAGCACATCGCCCTGGCCACCGACGACATCTTCGCCACCGTCGAGACGATGCGCGAGCGCGGCGTCCAGTTCCAGGACACGATCGAGACCTATTTCGAACTGATCGACAAACGGCTGCCCAACCACGGGCATGACGTGGAGCGGATGCGCAAGAACCGCATCCTGATCGACGGTTCGGACGAGGACGGCCTGCTGCTGCAGATCTTCACCCAGGACACCTTCGGACCGATCTTCTTCGAGATCATCCAGCGCAAGGGCAATGAGGGTTTCGGCAACGGCAACTTCCAGGCCCTGTTCGATTCCATCGAGCTGGACCAGATCCGTCGCGGGGTCATCAAGGTCGACGCCAATTAAGATCGCGCCTCCCTCCTGGCTGCCGTTCCTCGGCCCGCTCGTCGCGGCCGTGGTCGGCGGCCTGATCGGACAGTGGCTCCAGATGGGGTTCTGGCCCGTGCTGGCCTGCGCCCTGATCGGCGGCTTCGCCCCGATCGTGGCTTATCGCGTCTGGAAATGGTCCCACCACAAGCGGGAACCGTGAGGATCAGGCCTCGACGAGATCCAGCCTGCGTTCGATGCGGTCGAGGCGAACTTCGAACTTGTCCATGCGCCGGTTCATGCCGGCCATGTTCTCTTCCAGCCCGGTGACCCGGACCTTGATCAGGTGCATGTCTTCCTTGATGTTCGACATATCCGCTTCGAGACGACCCAGCTGGTGCTGAATCTTCTGGAGCATCGGCACGACGATGTCGGTCACCTCGGACATGGCCGGAATATAGCGCGAACGGGGATGCCAAGCCAATGTGCAATCTGAAGCTGTATGCCCTCGCAGGTCTCGCCGCGCTCGCGCTGACAACGCCCGCCGCCGCCCAGGACGCGCCCCGGTGGTCCTTCGCCATCCACGGCGGGGCGGGCGTCATCGAACGCGCCAACCTGTCGCCCGAACAGGACGCCGCCTATCGCGCCGCCCTGACCCGGGCTCTGGAGGCCGGAGCCGAGGTCCTGCGCAACGGCGGAGAGGCGCTCGACGCGGTCGAGGCCGCGATCCGGCTGATGGAGGACGACCCCCTGTTCAACGCCGGGCGCGGCGCGGTCTTCACCGCCGCCGGCCGCAACGAACTCGACGCCGCCGTCATGAACGGTTCGGACCTTTCAGCCGGCGCCGTGGCGGGCCTGACCACCACCCGCCACCCGATCGCCGCCGCCCGGGCGGTGATGGAGCAGTCGCCCCATGTCATGCTGATCGGCACCGGGGCCGACGCCTTCGCCGCCTCCCAGGGACTGGAGCAGGTCGACCCCTCCTTCTTCTTCACCGAGCGCCGCTGGCAGGGACTGGTGAAGTTCCTGACCGACAACAACCTGCCCATCCCCGAACGCCCCGCAGGCGCGCCGCCCGCGCCCGCCGCCATCGCCGACAATGACGCCTCGGCCCCGCCCCTCAACGAGCGCAAATTCGGCACCGTCGGGGCGGTCGCCCTCGACAGCCGGGGCCATCTCGCGGCCGGCACCTCCACCGGCGGCACGACCGGCAAGCGCTGGGGCCGGGTCGGCGACGTGCCGGTCATCGGCGCGGGCACCTACGCCTCCAACCGCGACGGCTGCGCGGTCTCGGCGACCGGTGACGGGGAGTTCTACATCCGCGCCTCGGTGGCTCGCGACATCTGTTCCCGCATCGCCCACGGCGCGACGGGTCAGGTCGCGGCCCAGGCCGAGGTCGACGACGCCCTGTCGCTTGGAGGATATGGCGGGGTAGTCGTCATGGACCTCCAGGGCCGGCCTGCCTTCGCCATGACCACCTCGGGCATGTACCGCGGCCGCGTCTCGGCCGACCAGCCGGCCCCCGACGTCGCCATCTATGCGGACGAAGAATGAGCGCCTCCGACGAGCTGACCCAGATGGCGCACGAGGAGCTCAACGCCGCCTGCGCCCTGACCTGGCCCGAACTCAGGCGGATCACCCCCTGGGGCGACAGTTTCGAAGGCTTCGCCCCGTCAGGCCGCACGGTCGAGATCGAGCGTCGCTACCTCTGGGCCCTCGAGCCCGAGGGCGCGATCATCGTCGAGGTCGAGGTGCGCGACACCGCCGCCCGCGAAGGCGTGGAGACCCGGGCCATCCTGCACGCGCCCTGAGACGCAGAGCGGGGAAACCCACAACCTTCACAGTCCGCCGTTAACCTTTTCCGTGGTCAGGCGTTCACCCCTGCGGCATGATCGCACGGCGTTCGGCGATTGCGGGGACTGGGTATGTATCCATCGGATTTCGAAACGGCCGACGCGGTCTTCACGCCCCAGGACGACACCCTGTTCCTGGGGCTTCCGCCGCTGCTGGCCCTGATCCTGTTCCTGCTCTTGCTGGCCATTGCGATCGGGATGTTCTTCCTCGGCCGCTGGCACGCGGGCGAGACACGCACCGCCGGCAGCCGGACGCCCGACGACATTCACAAGGCCATTCTCAAGGCCTCGACCGACGCCCTCGCCTCGCCCAGCAACGAACTGAAGGCGCGTGCCGAGATCCTGCGCCAGACGATCTGGCGCCACCTCGGGCCGGTGATCGAGGCCACGAAGGGCGTTACGGGACCGCTCAAGGCGCTGGACGACGCGATCAAGGGCGAGAAGAAGCCCGCAAAGACCGAACCGGCGCTGGCGGTTCAGAAGTCGCACGATCAAGCCCACGCGACCGGTTGCAGCTGCGGGAAACCTCAGGCCTGCACCTGCGGTGGCAGCAGCGGGCCTGTGACGCCGGCCTCCGTGACCATCAATCAGGTCTATGTGGGCGGCCTGCCGGTCGCGCCTCCGCCGGGTGCCAACGCGACCTGCGGCTGCACGGGTGCGCATCGTCCGGACTGCCACCACAAGGGCGAACCGAAGCATGACGCGCCCGCGCCTGCCGCCAGGCCGGAGATCGAATACATGAGCGCGCCGGAACAGACCGAGGCGCTCAGCCGGGCCATCCGCCAGTTCCACGATCACTGGTCCAACAGTTCCGAGCGGATTCGCGAGTTGCGCGAGGCCCGGCGGGTTCTGCTCTAGCCGCAGACGGTTTGCAGCCGGGACGAAAGCGCCTAGCCTGCGCCCATGAAACTCGCCTCGCTCAAGCACGGCCGCGACGGTCGCCTCGTGGTCGTCTCCTCCGATCTCGCCTGGTTCACCGATGCCTTCCTGATCGCCCCCAGCCTGCAGGCGGCGCTCGACGACTGGGAGACCTGCGAACCGAAACTCCGCGCCCTAGCCGAAAGCCTCGACCACGAGGCCGTGCCGCGCGGCCGCTTCCACGAGCGCGACGCCGCCGCCCCCCTGCCCCGCGCCTATCAGTGGGCGGACGGCTCGGCCTATGTGAACCACGTCGAACTGGTGCGGAAGGCGCGCGGCGCCGAGATGCCCGCGAGCTTCTGGACCGACCCCCTGATGTACCAGGGCGGCTCCGATCATTTCATGGGCGCCCGCGACCCGATCCCGCTCGCCGACGAAGCCTGGGGCTGCGACCTCGAGGCCGAGATCGTCGTCGTCACCGGTGACGTGCCCCAGGGGGTGACGCCGGAAGAGGCGCGCGGCCATATCCGCCTGGTCGGCCTGGTCAACGACGTCTCCCTGAGGAACCTGATCCCGGGTGAACTGGGCAAGGGGTTCGGTTTCGTCCAGTCCAAGCCCGCCTCGACCCTGTCGCCCGTCTTCGTCACCCCCGACGCGCTCGGCGACCGCTGGAAGGACGGCAAGCTTTCGGGCGCGCTTCAGGTCCAGCTGAACGGCAAGGCATTCGGTAGCGCCGACGCCGGCGTCGACATGACCTTCGACTTCGGCGTCCTGATCGCCCATCTGGCGAAGACCCGGTCGCTCGGCGCAGGCACGATCATCGGATCGGGCACGGTCTCGAACAAGGGCGCCGACGGCGGTCCGGGCAAGCCGGTGGACCAGGGCGGCCAGGGCTATTCCTGCATCGCCGAGATCCGCACGGTCGAGACGATCACGACGGGCGCGCCGGTCACTCCCTTCCTGAAGCACGGCGACACTGTCCGGATCGAGATGCTCGACGACCGGCATCACTCGATCTTCGGAGCCATCGAACAGGTCGTTCAACCCGTCTGACGGGATCTTCGGCCGCTTCCCGGCACAAGCTGAACGTGCTTATCTGACTCTCGCGGCGACACGCCGTCGCGGAGAGCCCGGCCATGACGCCGCAACAGTACGCACCGCTGATCGCCCTGGTGATCATGCTGCCGATCATCCTGCTGCGGAACCGCGCGCCCCGGACGCTGCGACCCGAGTGGATGTGGGTCACCCCCGCGATCATCGTCCCCCTGATGGGTCTGGCCCTCTGGGGAACCAGTCTGGAGCCCGGCGCCGATCACACGCCGTTTGACGCGATCGCCTGGGCCATTCTCGCCCTCGGCCTCGGCCTCGGCTGCGCCGCCGGCTGGTGGCGCGGCAAGATGACCACGATCGAACGCCATGCGGACGGCACGCTCAAGGCCCAGGCCTCGCCCCTCGGCATCCTCCTGATCATCGGCCTCTTCCTCGGCCGCAGCACCCTGCGCTCGGTGCTGGAACCCCACGCCGCCGCCTGGCATCTGAACGCCCTGGCCGTCGCCGACGCCTTCCTGCTGTTCGTCGTCGGCATGATCGTGGTCCAGCGGATCGAGATGTTCATCCGCGCCCGCCGCGTCCTCGCCGGTGGAACCGACAGCCATGTCGAGGCCGCCGTCTGATCCCCTTCCAGTCGAGAGTAGGCGTATGCGTTTCAAGGCCCTGACAACCCTGTTCCTGATCGCCGGCGCCGGCGCCGCCCTCGCCCAGGACGAGACCGACGACTGGGAGATCATTCGACAGCCGGAAGACAGGACCGTCTTCGCCTTCGTCCCGACCACCACAGGTCTGACCATCGCCTTCCGCTGCGTCGACGGAGTCTACGGCGCCGTAATCGCCGGCCTGCCCGTGGCCCCGCGCCAGGCCCGCATCCGGACCCTGAGAATCGGCCCCTCCGCCGACCACCTGCATGACTCGATCTGGAGCGTCACCACAGACCGCACGGTGGCCATGGCCGACTATCCCGCCAGCCTGGCGCGTTCGCTCCGTGACGGCGGCCCCGTCAGCATCGTAATTCCCGGCGGGGGCGGCCAGGGTCGGAACCTTCGCCACGATCTCACCCTGCCCGCATCCTCGGCGGCCATCGACGAAACCCTGGCCGCGTGCGGACGCCCCCTGGAGGACGCCCGCGACGCCCTCCTGCCGGAGATCGAGGAGAACGGTCTGCCGCGCGGCGTCGTCTGGGAACGGCAACCCCGGCCGACCTGGCCCGCCACCCACTATGCCGAGGGCTTTGCGGTGCTCACCTGCGTGGTCCAGCCCGACGGGGGTATCGATCAATGCCAGGTCGAATCCGAGTTCCCGGTCGACGGCGGCTTTGGGCGGGCCGCCCTGCGCGCCACCGACAGGGCGCGCCTGACCAGTCCCGGCGAGACCGTCGGCCAGTACGCCCCCCGAATGATCGGCTTCCGCGTGAACTACAGGATGGGATGAGCCAATGACCGGAGTTCCCGGGCTGAAGATCGTCATCTCCGCAGGGCTCGGTCTGTTTCTGGCCCCGTTTGCAGGAATTCGAGGCCGCCGGACAGGCCCCTCCCGGTCCGACGCATAGTCTACCGGACGAACGTCCAGATGGAGCGTCGCTGAGCCATCGGGCCGCTAGTTCGCCCGGATCACCTGGGCCGAGAACCGTTCCATCTCTTCTTCCTGCGGCGACATCTGCAGCAGGACGAGATCCAGTCCGGCGGCCTCGAATTCCTGCATCCGGTCCCGGACGGTCTCCGGCGTGCCGACGAAGCCGGGGCGCAGGCCGCGGTTGGAGACGCTGTATTCGCGGATCTTGAGTTCGCGCTCCAGCTCGGTGCCCGAGAGCCATTGGTCGAAGTTGGCGAAGCCCGCCGGCGGGGCGCCCTCGGCCAGACCGGGGATGGTCGTGATCCGCTCCAGCTCGCGTTCGGCCTCGGCCTCGGTGTCGCGCACGATCGCATAGCCGGCCATGCCGTATGACATCGGCGGCAGGCCGAAGCCTTCCCGCCGCGCCCGCATGTCGGCGATTTTCGCCGCGATATGCTCCGGTTCGTCGCCGTGCATGACATAGGCGTCGCAGTGTTTCGCGATCAGGGTCTTGGCCGCCTCGGACTCCCCGCCGGCATAGATGACCGGGCGCGGCCGTTCAGGCGACGACGTCGGCTTCGGCTCTACGATGGCGTCCTGAAGCGTGTAGTATCGGCCCTCGAAATCGACCCGTTTCTCCGTCCACAGACGATCCAGCACCTGCAGCCATTCGGTCGTCCGCGCATAGCGATCGTCATGCTGGTCGAACTGCAGGCCATAGCTCTCCGCCTCCTTGGCCCACCAGGACGAGACCACGTTCAGGGCCAGACGCCCGTTCGAGATCCGGTCGATATTGGCCGCCTGTTTGGCGAACAGGGCCGGCTGGTGGAAGTTCGGCCGCACCGCCACCATCAGCTCGATCGTCTCGGTCACCGCCGCCAGGGCCGCCGCCGTCGACCAGGCGTCCAGGGCGGGCGCCTCGATCCCCTTGATGTCGTTCAGGTTCAGCTCGGCGATCAGGGTCAGGTCATAGCCCAGGGCCTCCGACCGTTTGACCAGCCGCGACGCATTCTCCCACGAGGCCTCGCGCTCGTCGGCGATGTTCCTCAGCCACCCGCCGAAGACCGGCGCCCAGTATCCGTACCTCATGCCGCCACTCCCCTACCGCGCTTCGCCTTCTCCTCGGCGACGATGCCCTTGAGCCATTCAACCAGATCGTCGTGTGGATCGAAGCCCAGCACCTCGACCGGCTTCGCCACGAAGTTGGACAGGCCGTTGATGTCGTAGAACAGGACCGACCCGTCCCGGTCGTCGATCAGATATTCGATTCCCCCGACCTCCAGCTCGCCGGCCACTGCCAGCCGCTCGACCGCCTCGATGATCTCCGGGGGTGGCGTGGTCTTCGTCATGGTCAGGGTCGGCGCGCCCGGCCGCACCAGGCAGGCATCGGCCGGGCACAGGTCGAAGGCGTCGCCCGGGCTCTCGATGTCGATGGCGTAAAGATACCTCCCGTTCAGCGTCTCGACGCGGGTGATCTTCCCGTCCCGGCGCGGCGCATATTCCTGGATCAGGGAGATGCCGTTGACCCCGACCGGGCACCATTTCTCGCCCGCCGCCTCGGCCAGTTTTTCCGGCGTCTCATAGCGGGTGATCCCGGCCCCGGCGCCGCCGATATCGGCCTTGACCAGCACCGGATAGCGCAGCCCCTCGGCCGCGGCCGGAATGTCCGCCTGCCGATGCGCGACTCTGGTCGCCGGCCCCTTCAGCCCCAGCCGCGCGATCAGCGACATCTGCCGGGCCTTGGAGGTGTCGATGTTCAGGGCCGAGGCATTGACCACCCGCGTCCCCTGCCCCTGCCAGTGCTCGAACAGGCTCTGGGCATAGAAGATCGGATGCTCGGGCTCCCGCAGGAACGACGACATGGCCACGCGAGAAAACACCACCGTCCCCGGCGCCGGCGACCCGGCCGGATCGAAGGCGCCGCCCGCCAGCGGGACCTTCACATAGCTGACCCGGTGCCGGTCCAGCGCCGCGAACAGCGGCTCGAACCACTCGGGATGCTCATAGACGACGGCGAGGTCAGGCAGGGAGGCGCTCATGCCAGCGCAGATGCGTTACACCACGATGGAACGCAAGGGGGTCCGAAAGTGAAGTCGGTGGAATGCGGACTTTCTTGCCACGGTCGCCCGTCGTCATTCGACCGTCGCAGAATGGAAGCCTTGCCGTTATGCGACCGGCCTAAGGCGTCACCCAATTCCTGGGGAAATCGCGTCATCATGTCACACTTCAAAATCTCAAAGCTCGCCTGGCTGCTGGCCGGCACGGCCGTGACCACGCTCGCTGGAGCCGCTTCGGCTGCAGAGCCGGATCGCGCCGCCGAGGTCATCCAGACCGCCCCGGCCCAGGTCGTCGCCTCTGACGATCAGCTCGACGAAATCGTCGTCATCGGTTCGGGCGAGACCCGCTCGGTCTCGACCCTGACGTCCCAGAACCTCGACGTCCTGCCGCCGGGAACCAGCATCCAGAAGGCGCTGAACTATCTCCCCGGCGTGATGGCCCAGTCGATCGACGCCCTGGGCGTCAATGAACAGTCGCTGTCACTGCAGGTGCGCGGCTACTCGACCACCCACCTCGGCTATTCGCTGGACGGCATGCCGCTCGGCGACGGCGCCTACAACAATTACAACGGCCTGACGATCAGCCGGGCCCTGATCTCCGAGAACCTCGGCCGCGCCGACCTTACCACCGGCATCGCCGGGCTGAGCATTCCGTCGACCAGCAACCTCGGCGGCGCGCTGATCTACACCTCGCGCAACCCGGCCCGGGACATGGGGTTCACGGCCAGCCAGAGCCTCGGCTCCGAGAACACCCAGCGCAGCTTCCTCCGGCTCGAAACCGGCGAGCACGGCGGCTTCTCGGCCTATGTCTCGGCCCAGTACAGCGAACAGGATCTGTTCGTGAACCAGCCCCAGTACAACACCTCATGGGGCAAGCAGCTGAACGCCAAGGCGATCTATGATTTCGGCCGGGGCCGCATCACCGCCTTCGCCGACCTGTCGCGCACCAACCAGGCCGACGACGCCTATCTGTCCAAGGACATGCTGAACCGCCTGGGTCCGGACTGGGGCGGCTATGCGCCCGACTGGAGCGCCTATCTCGGGGTCGCCGCCTGTTCCGTGCCGTCGCTGGCCGCGCGTTGCGTCCCGGCCGTCGCCCCGCGGCGGAACTCTGACGTGACCTTCACCAACGGTCAGATCCTGCGCGACGACGACCTCTACTATCTCGCCGCCGACCTCGACGTCACCGCAGACCTGAGCGTGCGCGGTCAGGTGTACACCCACACCGACAAGGGCGCGGGCAACAACTTCATCACCGGCCTCTCGACCCAGGGCACGGCCTCCACGGCCGACGACCTGCCGGTCCAGATCCGCGACACCCGCTACACCATCGACCGGTCCGGCGTTCTGGGAAGCGCCACCTGGGCGTTCGGCATGCACGAGATCGAGGCCGGCTTCTGGCTGGAGGAGAACACGTCCAGCGCCGCCCGTTACATCCGCAACGACGTCACCGGTCCCTTCAGCCTGGCTCACTTCCTCGGCGGCCAGCCCGCCTCGGCCCAATGGGTACAGGAGACCGAGTGGGAGACCCGGCAGTTCTATGTCCAGGACACGGTCTCGCTGCTGAACGACGCGGTCACGGTCGAGTTCGGCTTCAAGAGCACCTGGTCGGAATCGAACGCCTTCGCCCGTCCCGGCATCGCGGTCACCGCTCCGCCGGCCTCCAGCCAGTTCGCGACCGGCAGCCTGACGGCCGAGGACAACTTCCTGCCTCAGATCGGGGTGCACTGGCAGGTCGCACCGGGCCACGAGCTCTATGCCAGCTATTCCGAGAACATCGCCATGTACCAGGGCGGGTTCAAGCTTGGACCGCAATCGGTGTCCCAGGCGATCTGGGACCTGCAGGGCGCGACCCTGAAGCCGGAGACCTCGCAGAGCCTTGACGCCGGCTACCGCTACGTTTCGGGACCGCTGCAGGTTTCGGTCGCCGCCTACCACATGCTCTTCGCCGACCGGTTGCTGCAGTATAACCCCTGCCCGACGAACCAGCAGCAGAACCCCGGTTGCGGCAACTCCTTCCACAATGCCGGCGGCGTCACCTCGAACGGCTTCGAGATGGCCGCCCTGTGGCGCGCAACCGACTGGCTGACCTGGTACAACTCGGTCTCGATCAACGAGACCACCTATGACGAAGACCTGAACTTCTGCACCGCGACCTGCGTGCTCAAGGCCACGGCCGGCAAGCAGCAGGTCGATACGCCGAAGGAAATGGTCGCCAGCGTCCTGACCCTGGACTGGAACGGCTTCTCGGCCTCCCTGGCCGGCAAATACACCGGCGAACGGTTCTACACCTACACCAACGACCAGGGCTTCGACGCGGTCACCACCTTCGACCTCGGCCTCAGCTATGACTTCGACAATCTGGGCGCTCCGGGGTCGCGGTTCTCGGTCAACGTCACCAACCTGACCAACGAGCGCTATGCCTCGAACTTCGACTCCAGCGTCTTCGCGCCGGACGATGCGGCCGGATCGATCGTGGTCTTCCACACCTCGGCGCCGCGACAGGTCTTCGCCACCCTGACCGTCGCCTACTAGGCGTCACGCCTGCCGCCTATACTGCCAGGGCTCCTTCCCGTCGCCGACGGGGAGGAGCCCGTTTTCTTTCCGGGATATATCGATGAAGACCTGGCTCAAGTCCGCACTCGGCGTCTTCGCCGGCCTGCTGTTCGCCACCGCTGCGGCCGCCCAGTCGTTCACGGTCGCCGTCGTCCCGGATACACAGAACTATTCCGACGTCACCCTGGCCCAGCCGCGCGGCGAACAGACCTTTGCGCTCGAGATGCAGTATCTTGCGGACCAGAAGGCGTCGAAGAACATCGTCTTCGTCACCTTCGTCGGCGACCTGATCCAGCACGGCGACGGCCAGTTCCGCATTCCGGCGGCGGACGGTCGTGAGGCCCGCACCTTCGACACCCGCGCCGAATGGGACATCGCCAACCGGTCGGTCTCGATCCTGGGCCGCAGCGGCATCCCCTTCGGCATGGTCCCCGGCAACCACGACTATGACAATTATTCCTGGTTTGCCGAAGACGGCGGGCCGGGTCCGTCACGCCCCCTGGCGGGCAGCCGCGCCTGGAGCTTCTATTTCGGGCCGACGTCGCGTCACTTCGCCGGCAAGGCCTGGTACGGCGGCGCGTCCGAAAACCACCTGAACAGCTTCCAGACCTTCCAGGGGGACGGCCGGACCTTCCTGCATCTGTCGCTTGAGATGGATCCGCCGACCGCCGCGCTCGACTGGGCCCAGGGCGTGATCGACGACCATCCCGGCCTGCCCGTCATCGTCTCGACCCACGAGTGGCTGACGCCCGGCGGGACCGAGCGCGCCAACAGCTACGCCGGCCTGTTCGCCGGGACCGATCACCAGACGCCCGACCAGGTCTGGGACCGGTTCATCCGCGTGAACCCGATGATCTTCCTGATCCTCAGCGGCCACGCCTATATCCCCGCGGTTGGGGGCGTCTCCGACGGCGAGAACCGGCGGGTCGACCTGAATGACGCGGGCTATCCCGTCTATCAGGTGCTTCAGGACTATCAGGGCAACACCCTCGGGCCGGACGGCCAGGCCGGATCGGCCAACGGGGGCGGCGGCTGGTTGCGCTTCATCGAGTTCGACGTCGAGCGCAGGATGATGCGCTTCTACACCTATTCGCCGCTGCTCGATCGCCATGCGGGCCGGGACGGAGAGGCGACCTTCGGCGTCGCGCCCGAAGAGTCCCTGTTCGAACTCGACTTCCCGCCCCAGCTTCTCGGCGACCGCTAGACCTCCCCCGCGCGGCCCCGTCCGTCGACAAGGTTTTGCTCGACGACCGGGCGAGGCCCCATTAAGTGCACCAGACGCAGGCCCCTGTGGTGGAATTGGTAGACGCGCCGGACTCAAAATCCGGTTCCGCGAGGAGTGTCGGTTCGAGTCCGACCGGGGGCACCAACTAGCGCCGGCCGCGCCTGACCGGCCGCGCCGCCTCCTCCAGCGCCAGCAGGAACCCGTCCTGCCCGTCGTCGCCGGTCTGGTCGGCCAGGGCGGCCGCCTGCTGGATCAACTGCTCGACCTCCTCGCCGCCGCGGCCCAGCGCCAGCCGGGTCAGGGCCACCGCCCGCGCCCGCAGCAGCACCAGGGCCGCCGCAGGATGCCGTCCTTCCAGCCGTGACGCCCACAGCGGGACCTCGTCGGCCGAGCCGCGCAGGTCGCCCGCCCGCGCCACCACCATCTCCGCCGCCTCGCGCAGCGCCGGCCAGTTCATCAGGAACCTCAGGCCCGCCGTCGCGTCCGGATATGCCGCCGCGTGGGCGAAGGCGCGATCCAGGGCGACGACGTCCTCGAAGTCCGCCAGCTTCGCGATCTCGGCCCGCAGCGGCGCCTCGGCCAGGGTCCGTTCGAACAGCATCCAGCGCGCGTCGCTGGCTCCCTTCGCATCTCCCTCGGCCTCCAGCACGGCGACCTCGGCGGTCAGCCAGGCCTCGGACGGCGGCGGCTCGCCACCACCCCGGCCCACAGCCTCCTTCGACACCGGCCGCGACGCCTCCAGCGCGGCCCGCGCCTCGCCCGCCCGGCCCGCCTCGGCCAGCCGCCGCGCGATCTCCGCCCCGATCTCCGGCTTCGTCACCTCCGCCGCCGGCAGGGCCGCAATCCAGGCGTCCAGATCCCCGGCCCGGTCCGCCAGCTTGCGCACCACCAGGGCGAGCCGTCCGGTCGGCTTCGGCCGTCCCTCGGTGATCCCGGTCAGCAGCGCCCGCGCCAACGCCGGCTCCATCGCCGCCGCGCCGCGCCCGACCCACGACGCCCATTCCGACAGACGGGTGTTCAGGGCCTCGATCAGGATCGGCGCGGCGACCTCGGGCCCCGCCAGCGAAGCCGTCGCCGCCAGCTCCGTCGCTGACCCGTCGAACAACAGGGCCAGTTCGCCCTTCGGGTCCTTCACCCGCGACGCCAGTCCCGGATAGAGGTCGAACCACGCCACCAGCCGGTCCAGCCCCAGACGCGCATCCATCGCCGCCAGCCGGTCCACGATAATCCGCCGCACGGTGGCCAGGTCGGCCAGCAGCTCGGGCCGCTTGCGCCACGACACCTTGGCCCGGCTACCCGCCAGGGTGTTCAGCCGCTTGTCGATCTCCAGCGCCAGGTCCGCCGCCCCGACCTCGGCCGCCAGCTCCATCCGCAGCCGCCGCTTCCAGCCCGCGTCCTCGCCGGCCATCTCCATCAGCAGCTCGGCCAGCCGCCCGTCCCCAAGCGCCTTCAGGTTCGCCGCCGACAGGGTCTTCTTCGCCGTCGCCGGTCGTTTCGCCATGGGTCGCCTTGTTGTCAGGGTCGGTCAGTGTGCCGAACGGGTCACATCAGCGATAGGTCCGTTGTCGACGGCTGCACAGCTGGAACGCTCCGGTTCGCCGATCATTGATGCAGCAGTCCAAAGGCCCGCCCCATGATCGCCCTGACCCTCGCCCTCGCCCTGTTCGCCGACCCCTCGCTGGGCCGGCCCATGCCCACCCGCGCCGCGCTCACGGTCGAACCCGCGCCGGCGACGGCGGTCGAGCTTGCACCCGCGCCGATGCTCCAGAGCGTCGCCGTGACCCTGGAATGCACGGCCTTCGCTGACGGTCATGTAGGCGACTGCGTCGTCCTGGAAGAGACCCATCCCGGCCTGGGATTCGGCGAGGCGGCGATCGCCCTGATGCGGGACGCGACGACGGACCGCGCGTCGGCCGACCACCGGTTCGCCCGCACCATCCAGTTCATGCCGTAGCGGCCGGCCGCCTTCTCGCAGTTGCGAAAAGTTACGGGACGACCGGTTGCGGCGCTCCGCCGCAGGGCTCATCTGGTCGCAATGACCTCAACGACAGACGAAATCGCAAAGCCCAAAGGCCCGGGCTTCCCCGAGTTCGTCTGCATGATCGCCCTGATGATGGCGCTCAACGCCCTGGCCATCGACTCCATGCTGCCGGCCCTGCCCGACATCGGGAAGGCGCTGGGCGTCACCAATGAGAACAGCCGTCAGTGGGTCATCACCGCCTATCTGCTGGGCTTCGGCGCCATGCAGATCGTCTACGGCCCGCTGGCCGACCGGTTCGGACGCAAACCCGTCCTGATGATCGGCGTCGGCGTCTATGTCGCCTTCAGCCTCGTGGCCATGCTGGCCCCGACGTTCGAGACCCTGATCCTCGCCCGCATCGGCCAGGGCATGGGCTCGGCCGCCACACGGGTTCTGGCCGTCTCGATCGTGCGAGACCGCTTCTCCGGCAGGACCATGGCGCGGGTGATGAGCCTCAGCTTCCTCGTCTTCCTCGGCGTGCCCGTCATCGCGCCCTCGCTCGGTCAGGCCATCCTGCTGGTCGCCCCATGGGAGGCGATCTTCGGCGTCCTCGCCTTCGCCGGCGTCTCCCTGATGATCTGGGCCGGTCTGCGCCTGCCCGAGACACTGCACCCCCGGGACCGTCTGCCCATCGAGGCGAGGCGGATCGCCATGGCCTTCCGCGAAGCCGTCACCCACCGCACCTCGATCGGCTACACCCTGGCCATGACGGCAATCACCGGCGCCCTGTTCGCCTTCATCAACTCCTCGCAGCAGATCTTCTTCGATGTGTTCAAGACCCCGGCTCTGTTCACCACCGTCTTCGCCCTGATCGCCGGCGGCATCGCCATCGCCTCGATCGTCAACGCGAAACTGGTCGAGAAGCTGGGCTCGCGGATGATCGGCCACACGGCCCTGCTGGGCTTCATCACCTTCGGCGCGATCCATCTGATGGTCACCCTGTCGGGCCACGAAACCATCTGGACCTTCGGCATTCTTCAGGCCTGCACCATGTTCTGCTTCGGCCTGCTGGCCGGAAATTTCGGGGCCATGGCGATGGAGCCTATGGGCCATATCGCCGGCACCGCCTCCTCGGCCCAGGGATTCATCTCGACCATCATCGGGTCCCTGATCGGTTTCGCGATCGGTCAGTCCTTCAACGGCACGGTCGTCCCCATGACCCTGGGCATCACCTGCTGCGGGATCGTCGCCCTGGGCTTCGTCCTGCTGGCCGAGCGCGGCAAGCTGTTCGTGGCGCGCAATCCCGCGCCCGTCCCGGCCGAGTAGACGAAGGGCGTCAGCCCCCTTGATCTCGCCACGCTTTCAGGGCTCCCTCCGCGCCGACACCTTCCGGAGTACGCCTCGATGTCCCGCGCCCGCCTGATCGCCATGGTTTCCACAGCCGCCCTTCTCGCCGCCGTCGCCGCCTGCGGCCAATCCGACAGCAAGTCGGACATGCCGCCCCTGCCGCCGTCGGCCACGGCGCCGGTCCAGTACGCGCGCGACATCCACTCCTGGGCCGAGCCCACCATCGCCCGGGTCAAGCACGTCGATCTGGATCTGGTCGCCGACTTCACGGCGAAGACGCTCAGCGGCACGGCCACGCTCGACGTCACCGGCGAGCCGGGCGCGACCCAGGTCATTCTCGACGTCCGCAATCTTGAGATCCGCTCCGTCGCCGACGACAAGGGCAATGCCCTGCAGTTCGCCCTCGGCGCCGAAGACCCGATCAAGGGCCAGGCCCTGACCGTCACCGTCCCCGCCTTCGAGGCCGGCAAGGTGCAGAAGATCGTCGTGACCTATTCCACCCGCCCCGACGCCGCCGCCCTGCAATGGCTGACCCCGGCCCAGACCGCGGGCGGCCAGCAGCCCTTCCTGTTCTCCCAGGGCCAGGCCATTCTGACCCGCACCTGGGTCCCGACCCAGGACAGCCCCGGCATCCGCCAGACCTGGTCGGCGAAGATCACGGTCCCGGAGGCGCTGCACGCCGTGATGTCGGCCGAGATGCTGACCCCCGAGGGCGAACGCGCCGCCGACGGCCCAGGCGGCAAGATGCATTCCTATCGTTTCCGCATGACCAACCCGGTCCCGCCCTATCTGATCGCCCTGGCCGTCGGCGACGTCGACTTCGCCTCGGTCGGCGAGGGCGTCGGCGTCTGGACCGAGCCGAGCCGTCTGGAGGCCGCGCGCAACGAGTTCTCCGAGATGCGCCAGTTGGTCGATGCGGCCGAGGCCCTCTACGGCCCCTACCGCTGGGGCCGCTATGACCTGCTGATCCTGCCGCCGTCCTTCCCGTTCGGAGGGATGGAGAACCCGCGCCTGACCTTCGCCACCCCGACCGTCGTCGCGGGCGACAAGTCCCTCGTCTCCCTGGTCGCCCATGAACTCGCCCATTCCTGGTCCGGCAACCTCGTCACCAATGCCACCTGGGCCGACATCTGGCTCAACGAGGGCTTCACCACCTATTTCGAGAACCGGATCATGGAGGCAGTCTATGGCCGCGACCGCGCCCTGATGCTCCAGGTTCTCGGCTGGAACGATCTTCAGGCCTCACTGGCCGAGATGGAGCCGCTGGACACCCGGCTGCACAACGATCTGGAAAACCGCGATCCGGACGAAGGCCTGAACGACATCCCCTATGAAAAGGGCGCCGCCTTCCTGCGCACGATCGAACGGATCGTCGGACGCGAGCGTTTCGACGCCTGGCTGAAGGGGTATTTCGAACGCAACGCCTTCCGCCCGATGACGGCGGCCGGCTTCCTGGCCGACATCCGCGCCAATCTGGTGCGCGGTGACGTGCCGCTTGAATTCGCGCTCCAGCTGGATCCCTGGGTCTATCAGCCCGGGCTCCCGTCGAACGCCGTCGCGCCGGTCTCCACCGCCCTGACCGCCGTCGACACGGCCGCCGAGGCCTTCTTCGCCGACAAGGGGCCGGCCTCGGCCGTCCCGTGGAGCGGCTGGTCGACGCAGGAACGCCAGCATTTCCTCGCCTGGCGTCCCGAGGGTCTGGCCGCCGGCCGCGACTGGCTGACCAACCAGCAGCTCGCCGATCTGGAAACCACTCTGAACCTGCGCGCCGAGGGCAATGCCGAGGTGCTGTTCCAGTGGCTCCAGATCGCCGTCGCCCACCGCTATCAGCCGGCCGTGCCGACTCTGGAACGCTTCCTGACCTCCCAGGGCCGCCGCAAATTCGTCCTCCCGCTTTACACCTCGCTGTGGGCCGAGGGCGACTGGGGCCGTCCGATCGCGACCCGCGTCTATGCCCGGGCGCGCCCGGGCTATCACCCGGTCACCACGGGATCGGTCGACGGGGTGGTGTGGGTTCCGACTTCCTGACCCTCTCCAGGAGGGAGAGGGCTTGAGCGCCCGGGAGCCGTCAGGCGATCGGACTTGCGCGAAAGGGTGAGGGTCGGATGGTAACCGGTGAGCCACGCCCCTCACCCTTTCGGCTAAGCCGCATCGCTTCGCTCTGCGAGCCTCAAGCCCTCTCCCGCCGGGAGAGGGTTCGGCGCCCCTTACCCATCAACACATCCCCCGAATCCGCCCGCGATTTCAACGCCCGGCTCTATTCTGAGCCCTTATCCCAACCGCTCCCGAAAGCCGTGAGACACTGGTCCCGGTCTTTGACATCGCCATCACGAACCGCGGGCGTTGGACTCTACGGACTATCCGGACTCCAATTTCCGGAGTCCGGCCGCCTCCCCGGACGCTTCGGACGCTTCGGACGCTTCGGACGCTTCGGACGGTGTTTTGGAGTGCGCGCTGACCGCCACCCCGAACCTTGACCTTCCGATCGGCATGACCGCAACTCCGGGTCCGATTTCCGCCAGTCCGGTGACCCCATGCTTCGATCCCTTCTTTCCGCCGCCGCCTTCGCCGCGCTCGCTCTTCCGGCCCAGGCCCAGAACCTGCTGATTCGGGGCGGCGTGATCCACACCGGGGTCGAGGCCGCTCCGACGGCCGAGGTCGTCATCGCCCGTGACGGCCGCATCGCCTGGGTCGGTTCCGCCGCCGATGCGCCCTCGACCGAGGGCCTGACCGTCATCGACCTCGACGGCGCGACCCTGTTCCCCGGCTTTACGGACGGCCACGCCCACCTTGACGGGATCGGCTGGCGCGAGTTGACGCTGAACCTCGAGGGCTCCACCTCCGTGGTTGACGCCATGGCCCGGCTGACGGCCTGGGCCGGGGCCCATCCCGACGGCCCCATTATCGGGCGCGGCTGGATCGAGACACGCTGGCCGGAGAGCGCGAACGGCGCCCGTTTCCTGACCGCCGCCGACCTCGACGCCGCCGCCCCCGGCCGCGTCGTCCTGCTGGAACGCGCGGACGGCCACGCCATCACCGCCTCCTCCGCCGCCCTCGCCGCCGCAAACATCGACGCCTCGACCGTCGCCCCGTCCGGCGGAGAGATCGCCAGGGGCCCGGACGGCCGGCCGACCGGTTTCATTGTCGACGCCGCCATGTCACTGCTCGCCCCCCTGATGCCCCAGGCCGATCCCGAGGCGAAGCGGAACGCCTACCGTGCCGGTTTCCGGGTCGAGGCGCGCTACGGCTGGACCGGCGTCCACTTCATGAGCGCGCCCTGGTCCGACATTCCCCTGCTGGAGCAGATGGCCGAGGCCGGCGAGGCGCCGCTCCGCATCTACAACTCGGTCACGCCCGACGGCGGCGCCGCCCTGATCGCCTCGGGTCCGCGCAGCGTCGCCGACGGCCGGATCATCACCCGGGCCATCAAATACTATGTCGACGGCGCCCTGGGCTCGCGCGGCGCGGCCCTCCATGCCCCCTATTCCGACGCGCCCCACACCTCGGGCCTGATGCAGACCACGCGCGCGGAGATGCTCCCCCTCTATGAGAGCGCCCTGCGCCGCGGCATCCAGGTCGCCACCCACGCCATCGGCGACCGGGGCAATACGGAGGTGCTGAATTGGTATCGCGACGCCCTGGCCGCCGTGCCGGCCGGCGATCGCGGGGTCGCCGAACCACGCTGGCGGATCGAACACGCCCAGATCCTCCGTCCGTCGGATGAGCCGATGTTCCGTGACCTGCACGTCATCGCCTCCATGCAGCCGAGCCACGCGATAGGCGACTTCCACTTCGCCCCGGCCCGCCTCGGCGACGCCCGTCTGGACGGCGCCTATGCCTGGCATAGCCTCGTCGATCTCGGCGTCGCGGTGGTCGGCGGCTCCGATGCACCCGTCGAGCGCGGCGACCCGCTGATCGAGTTCTACGCCGCCGTCGCCCGCCGCGACCTCGAGGGCTTCCAGGGACCCGACTGGCGTCCGGACGAGGCCGTGGACCGCGCCACGGCGCTGAAGATGTTCACCCTGTGGCCCGCCTTCGCCTCCTTCCGCGAAGACGAGCTCGGCACGATCGAGGTCGGCAAACGCGCCGACTTCACCGCCTTCGATATCGACCTGATGACCGTGCCCGAGGCGGATATCCCCGGGGGACACGCGGTCCTGACCGTCGTCGACGGGGAGGTCGTCTACCGGAGGGAGTAGTCTCCAGCGCGACTGGAAGCAGAAAGAGAAAGGGCCGCCCGCCTTGCGGCGGACGGCCCTTTCGGTAGCCGACGTCGTCGGCGTCTAGAAGCGCGAGCTCAGGCTGAAGGAAACGCTCGAACCCAGATCGTAGTTGTTGATCAGGATCTTGTTGCCCAGTTCCTGGTACTCGTCGAAGTCGGTGCCGAGCAGGTTCCGCAGCTCGACGGAGAAGCCCATCTCGCGCGTGCCCATGGTGAAGTCCTTGCGGTACACGAGGTCCAGGAAGACGCCCGGCTCCTGGATGTAGTCAGGCTCGCGGCTGGACGAGACGCCGGCGCCGCGGGCGGTGATCCGCTCGGACACGTAGTTGACGATGATCGTCGCCTGCGACCGCGCGGTGTCGTCTTCCCAGCCCAGTTGCAGGTTGGCGACATGCTCCGACTGGCCCTGGAGACGGCTTCCGTCCTGGATGAAGAAGGCCGCCGGAGAGGAGACGCCGCCGCCGCCGAGATCACGGACCTTGTCACCCGAATCCACCTGCACCTCGGAGTTCGAGTAGGTGTAGTTGGCCTGGACCAGCCAACGCTTGTTGGCGATGAAGGTCGAGCCGTTGTCCGGGAACTCGAAATATTTCTTGGCCTCGAACTCGGCGCCCATGATTACGGCCTGGGGCGCGTTCAGGAACGACTGCTGACGCTGGTTGCCAACGTCGACGATGATCGCCTCGACCGGCTTGTCCAGGTTCTTGTAGAAGACCCCCGCCGTCACATACTGCTGACGGGCGAAATACCATTCGTACCGGGCGTCCAGGTTAAGGATTTCCGTATCGACGAGGAACGGGTTGCCGATGAACGTGCGATCGCTTTCCGGGTCCGTGTAGGACTGGGGAGCCAGCTCACGGAACTGGGGCCGGCCGATCGTCTGCGAAGCGCCGAGGCGCAGTTGCATGTCCTCGGCGAAGTTCCAGGTCGCTGTGAACGAAGGCAGGAAGTACTGTTCCTCGATCTTCGTGGCCGCGAAGGGCGAGGCGCCGCCGAACAGGTCCCGCGGCGTGACGCTCTGTTCGCCGTCCTCGAAGCGGACGCCGAGGGTCGTGCGGACCAGCGGGATGATCTCGGCGTCGACCATGGCGTAGGCCGCCTTGACCTGCAGCTGGCCGTCGTAGGCCGCCGCGCCGTTGCTGCCGGTCACTTCCTGGATCTGCAGGGTCGACCGGTTGATGTTGAAGTCCGAGTACAGGTAGTCGACGCGCGAGCGCTGCTGGTCCGGCGTCAGGCCATTGACCGCCTCGAAGCGGAGGTCGCGACGCTCGGAGTCGCGATTGTTGTCGAAACCGTCGACGCCGAAGCTGAACACGGCCGTGCGATAGTCGGACAGCGACATTTCGTAGCTCACGTCGACACCGCCCGACACGATATCGTCGTCCAGTTCCGAGAAGGAGATCTGGTTGCCGCTGCCGCTGTGCAGGAAGGTTCCGGTGGCGTCCACGCTGTAGCCGAAGCGGGTCTCGTAAGGTGCGTCGCGCGAGGTCACGGCGTAGGCCGCGCGCCAGTCGACCGACAGTGCGCCGTCCATGAAGTCGTGCTCACCGGCCAGCTGGGTCGAGAACAACTGACGGACGAACCACTCGGTGTAGTCGGTCCGCAGCACGTTTCCGCCGGCGTCGAACGCCGGTCCGGTGCGCGTGCGCGCTTCCTTGGTCGAGTTGCGGACAAAGAAGTTGGTCCACTTGATCGTATGCATGTCGCCCGTGAGCGAGGCGCCGGCCAGCAGGTTCAGCTGAACGTCGTTCTGGTTGGAGACGACATCGAAGTCGTTCACCGGCACCAGGACCGAACCCGAGAACTGGGCCGCCTGCTGCTTGCCTTCACGGATCTGCCAGCTGTTGTCGTAGCCGCCCGAAGCGAACACGCCCAGGGTGCCGAGGCCGATTTCGGTCGAGCCTCCGGCGGAGACACCGAGACCGAAGTTGACCGGGTTATCCTCGAGTTGCAGCAGACGCAGCGGGGCGTTGATCAGACCCTGGCCGATGTCCTGCAGCTCTTCGGCGTCGAAGTTGGCGCTCGTGATCTGGCGGCCGCGGGCGAAGGCGCCTCGCAGGGCGAACGGCACGTCACGGGTGCCGTCGTCGAAGCTGGTGAAGTCGGTGCGCGATCCGAAATAGATCAGGCCTTCACGGCCGGTCGTCTCGGTGTTGCCGCCGGCCGAGGCTTCCATGCTGAAGAAGGGCTCGTTCGGGGCGTCGATCGTCCGCAGGTCGATCACGCCGCCGCCGAACTCACCGGGGAAGTTGGCCGAATAGGTCTTCTGGACCGTAACGGACTCCAGAATGTTCGACGGGAACAGGTCGAGCGGCACGACGCGCTGGAGCGGCTCGGGGCTGGGCAGGGGCGAGCCGTTCAGCATGGCCGAGGAGTAGCGCTCGCCGAGGCCGCGGACGTAGATGAAGCGACCTTCGACGATCGACAGGCCCGTGACGCGGGTCAGGGCGGCGGCGGCGCTGGCGTCGCCGGTACGCTCAAGGTCCTCGGACGTCAGAAAGGCTGCGACTTCCGAGCTTTCGCGATTGGGTTCGGGAATGTAGCGACCAAGGACGACGATCTCGTCGACCGTGGTTTCTTCATTGGCCTGTTCGGCCGGAGTCTGTTCGACGGGGTCCTGGGCCGGAGCCGGGACGGCGTCCTGGGCAAAGGCCAGCGAGGGCGCGATGAGCGCGCTTGTCGCCAGGAGAACCCCGCTCAGGGTCAGTTTAAGCGTCTTCATGTTCTGCGCCTTGAAGGGGGTTAACGAGGTCCGCGAGGGCTGGCGGCGGCTCAGGAGAGCCGCCGCCCCGCATTCGTCAGCGGCAGTTCGAACCGGAGGCCAGGCCGCAGGTCCACCCCAGGTACCAGGTGTCGGTCGCGTTGCGGACGGCGCCGATGTAGGCGGTGTTCACGAAGAACGGATAGACCGTGTTGGCTGCAACCGGGGTCACGGCGTTTTCGTTCGCGCCGTTGATGAAGGTCAGGGCCTGACCCGTCAGCGGTGCGCCGGCCGGAGCCGTCAGCGTGGACGTACCGGCGGCCGTGTTCCCACCCGAGGGCGCCTGGACGAACGTCGCGGCCGAGCGGGCGGCGTTGTTCGGTCGATACGAAATCGCGCAGGACATGAAGACCGCGTTGAAGGTCGGCTGCACCGTGGCCGTATCGGCGTCCGCGATGTCGAGGCAACCCGAGGCCGACGGAGAGGCGTTCGAGAAGACCGAGTTGATGATCGTCGCATCGGCGCCGGTATCGAAGTGCGCGGCCGTGTGGATGTCCAGGGTGGTTGAGCGCGTGACGATCGTCCAGTTGGCGATCTTGGCCTGCGAGACGTAGCGGCTGGCCAGCGGGGTCGCCGCCGGGGCCGAGGAGAACTCGAAGCCGGCGCCGCGGCCGTCCGAGGTCTTCACGTGGGTCGTACGCTCGGTCACGATGCCGAACTGGGCGCCGCCGCGCCAGCCCGTGTCGGTGTCGAGGCCGTCATCGTCGGCGCCGGTCAGAACGATGTGGCTG
The DNA here is from genome assembly GCF_027484365.1 of Brevundimonas sp. Classification (GTDB taxonomy): domain Bacteria; phylum Pseudomonadota; class Alphaproteobacteria; order Caulobacterales; family Caulobacteraceae; genus Brevundimonas. The sequence goes on from NZ_JAIXTC010000017.1 coordinate 111,656, forward strand.
AGGTTGACGTTGCCGCCGAAGATTTCGATGCCGTCGTCAGCCGAGTTGTGGACCTGGATGTGATCGATGGTCGTACCCGAACCCACGGCGCCGAGGGTCAGGCCCTGCAGTTCGTTGCCGGTCGAGATGGCGAAGCCCGAGAAGTTGATCTGGACGTAGCGGAAGCGGCCCGAGTTATCGGCCGCGGTGTTGCCGCCGTAGAAGGCGCTGGTGCCCTCGACCTGACCGGTGCAGGTCGTGGCGCCCGGGGTCGCCGACAGCACGCAGTTCGCTTGCGGCGCGCGGCCGACGAGGATCACGCCGCCCCACTGGCCTTGCGACGCGTCGTTGTTCTGGCCTTCAATGCTCTGGCGGCTGGTGAAGATGATCGGGTTGGTCGCGGTGCCCTCGGCGAAGATCTGCGAGCCGCGGTTGACGATCAGGTAATCGGAACCGCCGGAGGCGAAGATCTTCACGCCCGGATCGATGGTCAGGATGCCCTGGGCGCTGCCCGGGATCGGCGAGCCCGGCTCGACGCCGCGGTCGGTGCCGACTTCGGTGCGGCCCGAGAAGGTGTAGATGGTGCCGAAACGGACCGACAGGGTCAGGGCGCCCGTGATCGTGGCCGGCAGCTGGCAGGCGCGCAGGGTGCCGTTGGCGACGAGGCCGACGTTGGCGAGGCCCGTCGGGCAATCGACGGCCGGCGTGCCGGGGGTCGGGGTCGTGGGCGTGGTGGGAGTGGTCGGCGTGCCGCCGAAATCACCCTCGCCGGGGGACGCCACTTCGGCGGAGCCGCAGGCGGCCAGCGCCATCACGGCCGCACCGGCCATCAGAACCTTGGTCAGACGAAGCATCGAGTTCCCCTCGGGTTGGAATTTGCGGAACGCCGCGCATCATTCCGACACGATCCCAGCGATCCCGAGGGCGGCCTTTAAGAGGTCTTTGCAAAGCTGAAGTGACAGAAAATCGCCTGATTATTACAGTTGATCCGATAACGGATGGATATTTTCCAAATCATCGCGACGAATACTTTGCGACCCGGCGAAGACAAGATTTCCTTGGCCGGAGGGATTGTCACAAGACTGAATAATTGCGCGGCTGCGCCGTCCGCTCTTGAGCGGCCGGCGCATTGCGTTAGGTTGCCTCCAGCTCCCGCGGGCGTGATGTAGTGGTAGCCTGAAAGCTTCCCAAGCTTTTCGTGCGGGTTCGATTCCCGCCGCCCGCTCCAGCCGTTTCCGACAGGCCGAACACCGGAGGCCTAGTGTCGTGTAACCTCGACGCCACGCGCCTCCAGAATCGCCTGGACGCTGTCGTCGCCGGCGAGGTGGGCGCTGCCGACGGCGATGAAGGTGACGCCGGATCCAGCCAGGATCGTCTGGATCTGGTCGGCCCAGACCGTGTTTCGGCGGGTGAGCAGGGCGTCATAGATCTCTTGCGAGGCTCTGCGCATCTCGAGGACGCCGACACGATTGATCGTCTCCACGTCTCCCTCGGCCCAGGCGTTGACCAGGGTGTCGAGTTCGGTGGTGGCCTCGTCGAAGTCCTCCAGGGTCGCCCGCAGGAAGGCCAGCTGGGTTTCCTGCGACAGGCCGGCCAGAATCTCGACCTGCCGGTCAATGGTTTCCAGGCCGGTGACCGGCTTGCCGGCCTCCTCGGCGCGATGTTTGAGGATCAGTTCGACGCCGGATGCAGGATCGTAGCCGGCCTTCGTCAAAGGGGCGACGGACAGGGACAGGGCGACCAGCCAGGGACGGAGCGGATCGAACTGCGCCGCGCTTCCGCCGACCGTTTGCGCGGCCACGTCAAGATCGGCCAGTTCCTCGGGCGTCAGCAGGCTGGACAGCGGCGTCTGGGGCGACAGGCCGTACTGCTGGATCAGGGGCATCAGGGCGGACTGATCGTCCGGATTGGAGATCTCGAAGATGACGTTCTGGCTGGCGTCGAAGGCGGCGTCGACCTTGGCCGAACCCCACGGGGTGTCAGGGCGCAGCACATGGACGGTGCCGAACAGATAGAGGGTCGAGTCGGCGTCGGAGATGGACCACAGGGCCGGGCCGTCTCCCGTCGCCTGGACGATGGCGGCGTGATCGTGGGCGGGAGCGGCGTCCTGGGCGAAGGCCCTGGGCGCGCCGGCCAGAAGGGCGGCGGCGAGACTGATCCCGAGGGCGACCCCGACGGCGGTCCTCCCCATGGAGAGGGTCGTGGTCTTCAGGCGGCTGACGAGGGTCATGCTGTGAAATCCTGGGGTTCGGAGAGACCGTTCAGTGGATGCCGCGGCGGGCGGCCGCGACGATGGAAGAGATGAGGTAGACGGCCATCAGAATGCCGGTCAGGCCCCAGCCGCTTACGGTCTCGACAAGGCCGAGCCGTTCGGCGGCGGCATAGAGGAACAGGGCGGTCTGAAGAGCCCAGAAGGCCATGGCGCTGGTCTCGGCCATGACCTGGCGCAGCATCTCGTCGGCGGCCCGCCACAGCATCAGGTTGGCGACGGTCTGCACGACCAGAAGCACGACGATGCCACCGAAGACCATGTCGGCGCTGAACCAGGACGGGCCATAGATGGGCGCCAGGAACATCAAACCGGCCAGCAGGAAGACGATGATCTGCAGAACTCCGCATCCCCGGGGAATGGTTGAGGGGCGCAACGCCAGGGTCACCGCGCTGAGAACGGCGATGGCCAGGAGTGCGACGGCCATCGCCAACGCCAGGCTGTCGGCCCACGAGGCGCCCTGCTCGACCTCTACGATGCTCGCCAGGCCATACCCGGTCAGGGCGCCGATACCCCCGACCGCCAGACCGCCGAGGATCTTGACGATGAGCGGCTGGGTCGAGGCTTCAGAACGGGACATCATGCTCAGGCTCCTGTGTCCGAGAAGATGGATTCGATCGGTTGTTCAAAGACGCGGGCGATCTTGAAGGCGAGCGGCAGAGAGGGGTCGTAGCGGCCCGTCTCAAGCGCATTGACGGTCTGGCGCGAGACGCCCAGGGCGGCGGCCAGGTCGGCCTGGCTCCACCCACGGTCGGCGCGCAGGGTTCTCAGATGGTTATTCATGAGGTCAGCGCCGCTTGAGCCACCAGGCGGCCCAGGCAATGCCATAACCGACCGTCTGGCAGCCCGCTACGAGGACGGTGCCCAACATCAGGGTGTCCTTGACCGGCGCCTCGCCGAGATCGCCTACACCGTAGCGAAGGGTCATCAGGATGACGCTGGCGAAGGCGAGACCGACGGTGGAGCCCCACCACCAGGCCCATTTGTGGGCTTCCTGCGCGGCCTCATCGAGCCCCTTCCACCACCGGAAACAGGCCCAGAGGCCGGCGGCCATGGCCAGGGCCACGGCCGCGGCGATCAAGGCCGCGCCGCCGAGGCTGGCCTCATCTGACGTTCCGGCGACGACGCCGGCCACGACACCGCCAGCCATGCCCGCGAGGATGCAGATCCCCATAACGGTTCCGTAGCGCCTCAGCGGTTGTTCCGACACTCGAGCCTCCAGAGCCACGACACGCACCCTCATCGAAATGACAAGGATGTTTTACACCGACCACAGCCGATGTCAAGCGAGCTTGTCAAAGGTCGGTGCGCCGGTCAATCAGGATCCGGCGGCCTTGTCATGGATCAGCTCCGGCCGGCTCAAGACGCGCGGTGCCTGGTCGATGGCGGACAGTTCCGGCAGGTCCTTGCCCTCATGGTCGACCTGCAGGTCCTCGAACCGTTTGGCCGAGACCATGACCTGGCTCTCGAGCGAACCGACGAACTGGTTGTACTTGCCGACGGCCTGTTCCAGCGCCCGGCCCACGCCGAAGACATGGCCGCCCATGACCGACAGCCGTTTGTAGAGCTCCTTGCCCAGTTTCGCGACCTCGTCGGCGTTCCGCGACTGCTCTTCCGCCCGCCAGCCGTAGGCAACGGCCTTGCACAGGGCGAACAGGGTCGAGGGAGTGACGATGATGACCCGCCGCGCCATGGCGTCGGTCATTAACTCCGGCTCGCGGTCCAGGGCGGCCGAGAGGAAGGCGTCCGAGGGCACGAACAGGGCGACGAAGTCGGGGCTCGGCTTGAACTGATCCTGATAGGCCTTGGCCGACAGGTCACGGACGTGGTTCTTGATGCTGGCCGCGTTGCGGGCGGCCATGGCGGCGTCGCGGGCCTCGTCGTCCGGCTCGGCGGCGTCGGGGAAGGCCAGGGGCACCTTGGCGTCGATGACGAACAGGCCGCCGCCGGGCAGCCTGACCAGAAAGTCCGGCCGCATCTGGCGACCCTCGTCATTGGCGCTGGACGACTGTTCGGTGAAGTCGAACCGACCGGCCATGCCGGCGGCCTCCAGCACATTGCGGCAGGTCTGTTCGCCCCAGCGGCCGCGGCGGCCGGTGTTGCCGCGCAGGACCTCGGTCAGCCGTTTGGCCTCGTCGCGGGTGGCGGTCGAGGCGATCATCAGGGCCGAGAGCTGTTCCTTCAGCGTGCCGGTTTCTTCCGCCCGCGCCTTCTCCAGCGCCGCGACCTGGGTCTCGAATTTGGCGAGGGTCTCGGCGACGGGCTTGAGCTGGGCCTCCATCCGTTCGCGGGCGACGCGGTCCTGGGCCTGGAAGGTCTCGGTGGCGCGGGTGACCATCTGGTCGGCGATGACCTGGGCCGACTGGGCCGCCTGGGCGCGGAGTAGATCACCCATGGTCGCGCGGCTTTCCTCGACCAGGGCGACCTTTTCATGGGCCGACGTCAGTGCGCCCATAGCCTTCTGCCAGCCGAGAAAGGCCCACAGGAAACCGGCCGCAAGGACCAGTGCGACGACGGCGAGAGCGATCGAGAGCGTGTTCATGCTCCGTTCCCTAGCGAGAGTCGCGGCGGCTGGCCACGGTCGATCCGGACTCCAGAAACGCAGTCCGAAGCGGTCGAAGCGTCCGGAAAGCCGGACTCAAAAACACAGTCCGAAGCGTCCGAAGCGTCCGGACCGTCCGCACAGAGCATGGAAGCGAAACCGCGCATGCGGCCGCCTACCATGCGCCTGCGTCAGAAACGGACGCACATCCGAAAAGGGTCCCTATTGCGCCGCCGCCGCACCATCCCGCGAGGCGATCAGGGCCGAGATGTTGACATCGGACCCGACCACGCAGGTGTCGGCGCTGAGCGGGCAGATGCCGAGCGTCCGCTCCACCTCGCGCAGACGGACCACCTCCGGATTGGAGCGGATGGATTCGGCCAGCAGGCGGTTGGCCTCGGCCTGACCGCGCGCCTGGGCGATCCGGGCCTCGGCGTTGGCGCGCTCCAGATTGACGCGTTCGAGGGCGGCCCGGGTGTTCTGTTCGGCCGTTGTGCGCGACTGGATCGCGGCGACGACGCTCTCCGGATAGCGGATCGACCCGACCCACTCCATGCGGATGATGTCGAGGCCCTGGGGTTGCCATTCCCGCTGGAGGGCATCCATCGCTCGCTGCAGGACGATCTGTCGGCCGGGGCCGATGAGCTGGCCGGGGCAGTCCTCGGCGTCCTGGGTCCCGACCGGCAGGGGCGCGCCCTCGACCGGGGCGACGGCGACGATCGGCGCGCGGCCGGGCGCCCCCATTTCGGCGTTACAGGCGACGGGCAGTTTTTCAGTTTCGCGGGCGATGGCGGCGCGGACCGAGGTGCGCAGCGGCCCGTCGATGAAGGCGTCGAACTCCTGACGCCAGGTCGCATAGAGGTCGGCGGCCTTGTCCTCGCGCACCTTGAAGGTCAGGGCGACGTCGGCGGTCATCGGCAGGCCGAGCACGTCGGAGAACATGATCTCCTCGTTCTCGCGGCCGTCGGCATTGGCCTCGCGCGTGTAGGAATAGGTGCGCTGGAGCGTCTGGTAGGTGCGGATCTTCTCGCCGATGCCTTCCCAGTGGAAGCCGGGACCGAGTTCGTCGCGCTGGACGCCGGGGTTGGGACCGAATTTGGTGGTCTTGATGCCCATATAGCCGCTCTCGACCGTGACGCTGCACGAAGAAACGCTGATGCCGCCGACCGTGATCAGGGCGAGAATCAGAACGATCAGGGCGATGGTCCGACCCGCCGATGCGCCGGGGAGAGAGGACTTCAAACGGGTCACGTCGGTGCCGAATGTCATTGGTCGCTTCCTCCAGCGCCGAGCGCACGCGACGCCCAGGCGAACAATTTCCACGCGGCCCAGACGAGGGCCAGAACACCGGCGATGCCGACGATCGAGGCTGTGATCAGACTGCCTGCGAAAGGGGCTTCCAGAATCGCCGGCACGGCGTAGCGGACCAGGAAGATGAAGCCGATCACGAGGGCGGCGATGCCGGCGGAGGCGCCCAGCGCCACCCTGATCTCACGTCCCATTCCGCGACCCTCCATGGACGGGATCAGAGCGTGTTTGGCGAAGCCGTTCAACCCCGGCGTTTCGTCACGCCGGTCGTCTGGCCCGCAGCGCCTGGACGATGGTGCCGTCGTCGAGCCAGTCGAGGTCGCCGCCGACGGGCACGCCCCGGGCGAGGGAGGTGATCTCGACCTCGCTGCCGGCGATCCGGTCGGCGAGATAGTGGGCCGTGGTCTGGCCGTCGACGGTGGCGGGAAGCGCCAGGACGACCTCGCGCACCTCCCCGCCCTTCACCCGCCCGACCAGTTCGGAGACGCGCAGGGCGTCGGGGCCGACGCCGTCGAGGGCCGAGAGCAGGCCGCCCAGCACATGGTATTTGCCGCGGAAGGCGCCGGACCGCTCCATGGCCCACAGGGAACCCGCCTCCTCGACCACACAGATCAGGGCGTTGTCGCGGCTGGCGTCAGAGCAGATCGAGCAGGGATCGCGGGTGTCGGGGGCGCCGCAGACCGAACAGGACACGACCTTGGCCGCCGTCTCGGCCAGCGAGGCCGCCAGGGGCTCCAGCAGCTGTTCGCGCTTTTTCAGCAGGGCCAGAGCCGCGCGCCGGGCCGAACGGGGACCGAGCCCCGGCAGCTTGGCCAGCAGGCTGATCAGCCGCTCGATCTCGGGTCCGGCGGAGGCGGCCACCTAGAAGAGTTTCGGCATGCCCGGGATGTTCATCCCCGCCATCGGACCGGCGGCCTCGCGCATCAGCTCGGCATTGACGGCGTCCAGCTTGCGCTTGGCGTCAGCATGGGCGGCGACAATCAGGTCGGACAGGATTTCGGTGTCGCCCGGGACCATCAGACTGTCGTCGATCTTGACCGAGGTGACCTCGCCCGGGCCCTTCAGGCCGATCGTGACGAGGCCCCCGCCGGAGGTCCCCTCGGCGGTGGTTTCGGCCATCTTCGCCTGGGCGTCCTGCAGCTTCTGCTGCATCGCCTGGGCCTGTTGCATCAGGGCGTTGAGATCTTTCATGGGCTCTAGATAGGACCTTTCGTTCCGGATTTTTAGTCCTGATCCTCGTCCGCCTCATCCGGGATGGCGGGCATCTCGACCGAGGGCGCCAGGGTCTTGATCTCGCCGACGACGGCCCCGGGGAAGGCGGCCAGCACGGCCTTGACGAAGGGGTCGGCCTCTACCTCGGCGCGTTCCTCGGCGCGGCCGCGCTTCTCGACCTCGATCAGGGTCTCGCCGCCGCCCTGGCCGTTGGCGACGACGAACCACTGGCGACCCGTCCACTCCTTGAGGCGCGACGACAGCCGGGTGGCGAGGTTGGTCGGGGCGCCGTCGACCGGTTCATAGGTCAGGGTGCCCGGCTTGAAGGCGACCGGGCGGACGTAGCGTTGCACGTCCATCTGCAGGGCGATCTCGCGCTTTTCACCGATCAGGGCGACGACGGCCTCGAAGGTCTGGGGGTCGGGCAGGCTGGGACGGGCGGCCGGGCGCATGGCCAGCTGGGCGGAAGCGCCGCCCCCGCCTCCACCGCCGCCCCGGGGCGCGCCCGAGCCGCCCGGGACCTCGCCGTTCTGCAGCTTTTTCAGCGCCTCTTCCGGACCGGGCAGGTCGGCGGCGTAGGCGAGGCGGACGATGGCCATTTCCACGGCGTCGGCCGGCGACGGGGCGCGGCGCACCTCGTCCAGGGCCTTCAGCAGCATGGACCAGGTCCGCGACAGGGTGCCGGCCGAGACCGCCGCGCCCATGGCGGCCAGACGCTGGGCCTGGTCGTTGGGCAGGCGGGTGGCGTTGGGCCCGAGCATCTTGGCGACCGAGGCGGCGTGGCAGTGTTCGAGCAGGTCGTTGGTCACCTGGACCGGGTCGGCGCCGTAGCCGTAGAGGGTGCGGAAGGTCTCGATGGCCTCGGGCGTGCGGCCGGCCATGACCTGTTCGAACAGGTCGATGGTCTGGCTGCGGTCGGCGAGACCGAGCATGTCGCGGACGGTGTCGGTGGCGACCGGCTCGCCCTTCTCGCCCTGGACCAGGGCCTGATCGAGCAGGCTGAGGCCGTCGCGGACCGAGCCCTCGGCGGCGCGGGCGATCAGGGCCAGGGCGTCGTCCTCGACCTTCATCCCCTCCTTGCCGGCGATGCGCGACAGGTGTTCGACGAGGATCTCCGGCTCGACGCGGCGCAGGTCGAACCGCTGGCAGCGCGACAGGATGGTCACCGGGACCTTGCGGATCTCGGTGGTGGCGAAGATGAATTTGGCGTGGGGCGGGGGTTCTTCGAGCGTCTTCAGCAGGGCGTTGAAGGCCTGGTTCGACAGCATGTGGACTTCGTCGAGGACGTAGACCTTGTAGCGGGCCTCGACCGGCGCGTAGCGGACGCTCTCGAGGATGTCGCGGATGTCGTTGACGCCGGTGTGGGACGCCGCGTCCATCTCCATGACGTCCATATGCTGGCCGGCCATGATCGCGGCGTCGTGGCGGCCGAAAGCGGTCAGCTCCAGCGAGGGCCGGTCGATGACGTCGGTCTCGTTGTTCAGGGCGCGGGCCAGCAGACGGGCGGTCGTGGTCTTGCCGACGCCGCGGACGCCCGTGAGCATGAAGGCGTGGGCGATGCGGCCGGTGGCGAAGGCGTTGGTCAGGGTCCGGACCATGGCCTCCTGGCCGATCAGGTCCTCGAAGGTCCTGGGCCGGTATTTGCGGGCGAGGACCGTATAGGCCTCGCCGTCTCCCTCGACCGGGGCGGGGGTGGAGACGGGGATCGGTTTGACCGGTTTCGCTTCGACGGCCGGCGCGGCGGCGGGCGCAGGGGCGGGCGCGCCGAACATGTCGTCGGTGTTCTCGTCGCGCTCGGGAGCGTCATCCTCCGCCCAGGGCGGATCGCCGGAATCAAGGTCGACGTCGGTCATGGGACCGTCTTACCGCGACTTGGCCACGCGGGGCGACTCTCACCTGTCGCTCAGCCCTGCTTTCGCGTGGATGAGCGGATTCATCAGGGCAAGGGATGCGGGGGCGGTCCCCCTCCCCCTGCGCTGCGCTTGGGGGAGGAATGCGCTCAAGCAGCGAGACGCCGCGCGTCGAGCGGTAGCGCACTAAAAGAAGGGAAGGTGGAGACCGCGACCCGAAGGGGAATTCGTTGTGGCTGCTGCCTTCCGGCCCTGACCAGGTTGGCGAAGCCTTCGCCCGCGATCTCCGAGGTCCATATCGCGAATCGCGACGGCGAGATCAAGGCGCCTCTCCCCGACTGCGCAGAAGGAGGCTAGGAAGCGGCCATGGCCCTCCCCGTCCTCAATACGTTCGCCGGCAATCCGCTGGATCGCGCCGGAGACTTCCGCAACACGCCTGAATGGCTGGTCGAACAGGCCGCGAGCCCGGACGCCATGGCCATGGTGCTGTGGGACGGCCAGCCCCTGATCGAGGATCACCCCGACGGGCCGCGTCTGGCCTGGCTGTCCCTGACCCACGCGCGCGAGATGATCCGCGACGCAGACCGGGAGCTGTTCCTCGGCCTTTGGAAGACGGCGCCGGTCTTCGCCGTGGAGTTCGAGGGGCCGTCGGATCCGGCCGAGGGTCCGGTCAGGGGGCTGGGTGTCTTCACCGGACTGCGCGAGGCGGCGGCGGTGCTGTCGGGCGCCGACGCGGCCATGGCCGGGGGAGCCAAGTCCCTGTTCGACTGGCGGCGGAAGCACGGCTTCTGCGCCAACTGCGGGCATGAGACGACGTCGACGGCCGGGGGCTGGCGACGGGTCTGTCCCGCCTGCACGGCCGAACATTTCCCGCGCGTCGACCCGGTGACCATCATGCTGCCGGTGTTCGAGGGGCGCTGCCTGCTGGGGCGTCAGGCGGCCTGGCCGGCGGGGCGGATGTCGGCTCTGGCAGGGTTTCTGGAGCCCGGCGAGACGATCGAGGAGGCCTGCGCCCGCGAGATCAAGGAGGAGGCGGGCCTGACGGTCACGGCCGTGCGGTACCACTCCAGCCAGCCCTGGCCCTTCCCGTCCCAGCTGATGATCGGCCTGATCGCCGAGGTGTCGGATGCGAATGCGGCCCCGGACATGACCGAACTGGAAGAGGTCGCCTGGCTGACGAAGGAGGAGGCGCGGGCCGTGCTGGCCGGCGCTCACCCGATCAAGGCCCCGCCGAAATTCGCCATCGCCCGGACGCTTATCCAGGCCTGGGTGGACGGGTTTGAGGTCTAGGCCAGAGCCCGCGCCGCCTCGAGGTCCGCCGGATTGTCCACGGAGATCGGGGCGACCTCGATGACGGCCGCCCAGATCGACAGGCCCAGTTCCAGCGCGCGCAGCTGTTCCAGCTTCTCGCGCTGTTCCAGCGGCGACGGCGGGGCGGCGCAGAAGCGTTTCAGGGCCTCGCGGCGGTAGCCGTAGACGCCGATGTGCCGCCAGACCGGGGCGTCGCCGTAAAGGGTCGAGCGGGTGAAATAGAGGGCGCGGCCGTGCCTGCGCCCCTGTTCCAGGGCCAGCACCGCCTTGACCACATCGACGTTGGTTCGGTCGGAGATGTCGGCCTCGGGGGCGACGAGGGTGGCGATGTCGCAGTCCGGCTCGCCGTGCAGCAGGGCGGCGCAGGCGGTGGCGATGCCCGGATCCGCCAGGGGCATGTCGCCCTGGAGGTTGATGACCGAATCATATTCGCCGTCGGGATCCAGGGTCTCCAGGGCCGCAAGGACCCGGTCAGAGCCGCTCGGCAGGTCGGGATCGGTCAGGACGGCGCGTCCGCCCGCGGCCTCGATGACGTCGACGATCTCCTGATCCCCCGCCGCCACCGCGACCGGCAGGCCCGACAGGACGGCCTGTTCCCAGGCCCGGATCACCATGGGTTTGCCGCCGATATCGGCCAGCGGCTTGCCCGGAAGGCGGGTCGCCGACATGCGAGTAGGTATCAGTATCAAAGGCGTCACGGCGGGCCCTTCGTTCATGCGACGCCCCGACTCTCAAAGTGAGGTCCGGGGCCGGTTGCGAAGGCGGCGCTAGCGTGTAAGAGACCGCCAATCAAGATTTCGCCCGGTTTGCCGAGCCGGCCGGGCCTCTAGAAGCGGGATGCGACGACGCGATGAGCGGCGATCTGAAGTGGAACAAGATTTTCGGCGCGGGCCTGGGGACGGTGTTCGCCATCCTCGTGGTCCAGCAGGTCTCGGGCGCGATCTACGCGACGCATGCCCCGGAAAAAATGGGCTATCAGGTCAACGTCCCTGACGAGGCCGATGCGGGCACCGCCGAGGCCGAGCTGGCCCCGGATTGGGGCACGGTCCTGCCGGTCGCCGACCTGGCCGCCGGTGAAGCCGCCTTCGCGCGCTGCCAGGCCTGCCACAACGTCGCCGCGGGCGGCGCAGACGGCATCGGCCCGAACCTTTACGGCGTCGTGGGCGGTCCGGTCATGCACCGCGCCGGCTTCGCCTATTCGGACGCCATGGCCGCCCACAAGGCCGAGGCGCCGATCTGGGGCTATGACGAGCTGGACCAGTTCATCACCGCGCCGAACCGCTATGTCTCCGGCACCAAGATGTCGTTCGCCGGCCTGCGTGACACCCCGACCCGCATCAACCTGATCGCCTATCTGCGCAGCCAGGGTTCGGCAGCCTATGCCATCCCGGCACCGGATCCCGCGCGTCAGCCGGGCGCGGCCGCTCCGGCCGAGGGCGAAGTCCTGGCAGAAGGTGCCGCCGCCGAGACGGTAGCGACCGAAGCCGGCGCAGCCCCTGCCGAGGCCGCTCCGGTCGCTCCGACGGCCGCTCCGGCCCAATAGGGCGAGGCGACCAGACAGACTTCGAAACAGGCGGTCCTCACGGGCCGCCTGTTTTCGTTTCGGACATCAGGACATCAGAGGCGGCGGAAGACCGCGGGCTGGAAGCCGTCCGCCAGATAGCGGGCGTCGGCGTCGGCGAAGGCCTCGACCGTCACGGCGCCGTGGAAACCTGTGGCGTGGATGACGCGGGTCTCATCCAGCATGAAGGCCGAATGGCCCGTCCAGCTGTGGTCGCTCGAGAGATTCATCCAGACGACGACATCGCCGCGCCGTGCCTGATCGCGCGCAACGGCGACGCCGAGTTCGGCCTGTTCGTCTGAATGGCGCGGACCAGCGAGGCCGCAAGCGTGGAGCGCCTGCTGCACCATGCCGGAACAGTCCGTCGCCAGGGACGAGCGGGCGCCGAGGCTGTGGGGGACGCCGAGCAGGCGTTCGGCCACGGCCACGGGGTCGGTCTCGAACTCGCCGACGGGTGCGGTGTCGATCGCTTCATCGGTCAGGGCATTCAGCGGCAGGACGGATTTGACCGAAACCACCCGCCGGGTCGGCAGGCCGCGATGCTGGATGAGGGCCGAGGCATCCATCCAGCCCACGGTTCCGTCGCGACGCGCCTGACCCCAGACGCGCGCGCCGCGCCGGTCGAGGACGTCGAAGATTTCGCCGTGCAGAAGCTGGTCGATCCGCCCGGAGTCTGTATCGGCCCCGGCATGGATGTCGGCGACCGGGACGGCGCCGCGCATGGGCTGGGTCGCCCGGAACGCCTCGGCCCGAACGCGGCCTTCCAGCCCCTGCGCGGCCAGGTCGGGCCGGGCGAGGGTCGTGCGGGCGTCGAAGTCGGTCGGGAGGTCGTTCAAGCGAAAGCCCTGACGGTTGGCTGATCCTTGTGACAGACGAAGGCGAAAGTCCCGTTAATGGCGGGGCATTCTGTGGATATCTTGAATCACGACCGCGAAGCTCCAGATCCATGTGACCTGATCTCGGAGGGGCTATGCTGGCGTTGGCGGTGATGACGATAATGGTTGCGGCCGTCGTGGTCGGGTTTCCAGAGACGAAGGTCGCCCGGTCGCTGACCCACTGGCTGGTCGAGGCTCCGGCGCGATGGCTGAACCGGACCGCCATTTGGCGGATCGCCTTCTATTCCGGCCTGATCGGCACAGGCATTCTGATGACCATCCTGTTCGAGACCGAGGGGATGATGCTCTACGGGATGATGGCTCCCGAGATCATGGCCTGGGCGGTGATGTTCGATGTCGGGGTGATGATCGACGCCCTGCTGGTCACCGGCGCGATCCTTGCCGCCAACGGAGTGAAGGTCGCGCGAATGCAGGGGCGCGTCCTCGTCGACCGGATCGCGACGGCCTTGCGGACGTGGTTGCGGCCCCGGGCCCGGTCGGTGCGGCCGCCGGCCTCACGCGGATCGCGCAGGTCCGACGACGACCGACCGGCGTGGACCGGTCAGCCCGTGTATCGCGCCTTCAGCATGGCGTAGGAGGCGCGCAGACTCTGGGCCTCGCCGCCCTCGGGGTGGCCCGGACGACCCCTGCTGTTCCAGGCGAAGACGTCCAGATGGGCCCAGGCGCCGGTCGCCGGGGCGAATTTCTGCAGGAAGAGCGCGGCGGTGATCGACCCGCCCTGGGCCCAGGCGGCCGAGTCGTTGCGGACATCGGCGATGTCCGAGTCGATGGCGGCGCGATAGCCGGGCCACAGCGGCATCCGCCACAGCGGATCGCGCACCGCCTCCGCCGCCGCCAGCAGATCGGCGGCCAAGGCCTCGTCATCCGTATAGAGGGGCGGCAGTTCAGGCCCCAGGGCGACGCGCGCGGCCCCGGTCAGGGTGGCGAAATCGAGCGTCAGATCGGGATCGTGCTCGCCCGCCCGCGCCAGGGCGTCGGCGAGGATCAGCCGACCCTCGGCGTCCGTATTGCCGATCTCGATGGTCAGGCCCTTGCGGCTGTTAAGCACATCGCCGGGCCGGAAGGCGTCGCCGGAGATGGCGTTCTCGACCGCCGCGACCAGCACGACCAGCCGAACGGGAAGGTCGGCCTGCATGACCAGCCGACCGAGGGCGAGGGCATGGGCCGCGCCGCCCATGTCCTTCTTCATGTTGCGCATGCCGGCGGCGGACTTGATGTCCAGCCCCCCGGTGTCGAAGGCCACCCCCTTGCCGACCAGGGCGATCAGGGGCCTGTCGGTCCGGTCCAGATTCCAGCCGATCTCGATGATCCGGGGCGCGCGATGGGGGGCGGCGGCGCGGCCGACGGCGTGAATGGCGGGGTAGTTCTGGTCGAGCAGGTCGTCGCCGGTGACCACCGAGATCGAGGCTCCGTGGGCCTCGGCGATCTCGCGGGCGACCGTCTCCATCTGCAGCGGGCCCATGTCGGCGGGCGGGGTGTCGACCATCTCGCGGGTCAGGGCGCAGGCCGCAGCGATGCGCAGGGTCTCCGCCGCATCCAGGCCTTCCGGCGCGACCAGCCGGACGTCGGGGCGATCCTTCGCCTTGTAGCGATCGAAGACATAACGGCCGAGCAGGAAGGCCAGGGCTGCGACACGGGCCTCCTCCGGCTCCGCCTCCAGCCGGTAGGGGCCGTCGGGCAGTTTCGCCGACAGGGCGCGGGCGCTCATCGGATCGAAGGTCTTGCCAGTCCCGACCAGCACTTGGCCGATCCCGCCCGAAGCGTCCGGCACGACCAGCACCTCGCCCGGCTTGCCCCTGAAGCCCATCCGTTCGGCCCAGACCTGGGCCGACGGGGCGAGCGCTTCCTTCGGCCCGATGAAACGGACGGGCGTGGCGGTCGCGGCCTCAGGGGCGTCGGGGGCGATGAGGGCGGCGGGCGAGATCAGGGGCATGAACGGGATATAGCCGATCCGGCCCGCTCTGCGACCTTGATCAGGCGAACCGACGCTGCTGGATCGTGAGCGCCGCTCCGCCGGCCAACAGCAGGCCGAGGCTGATCACCGCCCAGTCCGAAAGGGTGGGCACCGGCGCCGGTGGCGTGCTGACCAGGGTGACGCCAGGCGTGACGGCCGGCGAGTCGATCGCCGCTCCGCCATCGGTGGCCGTGAAGAAAAAGCTCACCGGGTAAACGCCGGGGGCGGCTCCGGTGGTGACCACGGAACTGGCGAGCGTAACCTCTATCTCGGCGCCGGCGGAGATCGTCTCGCCCGGCGCGAGACGAAGCTGTATTCCGCCCGCCCCAAAGGTTTGGCAGAAATTCAGTCTGGAGTTGATGTTGGTCCCGTCCGCCGTGACGACAAGATTCGGCCCGCAGCTTGCGGCGCCGAACGTCACCCCGGTCAGAACGGCCCGCAACAGGTTGTTGTTGTTGGTTCCGCCGGTCAGCGTCGTGGCCGTCGTATAGCTCATCGTGACCGACGTCGGCGACGAAACCACGGTGTTCGACAGCGTGATGTCGACATTGGTCAGCGTGCCCGCATGGGCCGCAAGCGGCACGAGCGTAACGGCCGCGACGACCGCGAAAATCGCTTTTAATTTCATAATTTTGTTCCCCCAATCCAGAACCGTAGGGCATGGGAACGGCTTCGTATACTCGCGTTTTTCAGGAAAGGGCGCTTTCGCTCGACCAGAGGTTTGTTCGGAACCGCCGACGTTAACCAATGCTTGACGCGGACATCCGATTTTCGACCGGCACAGAATTCCTGATCGGATCGGTCCATGTCGCGCAACCGGACTTCGAGCTCTATCGCCGTCGTCGTTCTCGGCCTGGCCCTGACCACGCCCGCGCTCGCCCAGACGGCGCCCGAACAGGCGGCAGCGCCCCGCGTTCCGGCGACGGCCGAACAGCGCGCCGCCTACAGCCGGCTCGATCCGCTGGCGCGTTCGGTCTTCTGGTCGCGGGAGGTCGAGGTCAATCCGGCCGACCCGGTCGCCGGGGTGAAGCTGGCCGAGGCCCTGCGCCAGTTGGGCCAGAACGACCAGGCCGTGATCGCCGCCCAGCAGGTGCTGGTGACCCAGCCCCAGAACGTCGACGCCATGCTGGAAATCGGGCGGGCCCATATCGCGCGGGGTCAGGCCTTCTACGGCATCGCCGCCCTGGAACAGGCGAAGGCCCTGGCGCCGAATGACTGGCGGCCCCTGTCGCTGCTGGGCGTGGCCTATCAGCAGGTGCGGCGGGCCGAGGACGCGCGGATCGCCTGGAACGAGGCCCTGCGCCTGTCGCCGGACAATGCCGAGGTGATGAACAACGCCGCCATGGCCCAGATGACGGGCGGCGATCCGTCGGGCGCCGAGACCCTGTTGCGCCGGGCGGTGGCCCAGCCCAACGCCTCGATGCAGATGCGGCTGAACCTGGCGATGGCCCTGGGGCTTCAGGGCAAGATCCCCGAAGCCGAACAGATCATCCGCCGGGACCTGCCGCCGGACGCGGCCGAGCGCAATCTGGAATGGCTGAGGAACCAGGCCCGTCCGGCGACGGCGCCGGTCGCGACCGACACCGCCTCCCCGGCCCTCGTCCGGACCTGGTCCTCGTTGCAGTAAGTCCTAGCTGCCCCGGACGGCGGCGAGCTCGAGGCGGGCGCGCAGGCGTTCGTCGGAGCCCACCGCGCCGGCGATCGCATTGAAGCGATCCAGGGCCAGACCCCAGGCCGAGACGGCCGCGGCCATGGCGGCCTGCTGTTCCGTGGTCGGCGCAGCGCCGCCCGCCGGCATGGCGGCGCGCACGGCGGTCATGGCGGCGCCGAACTGGACGACCTCGGCGTCGGTCACCGAGGCGGCGACCGAACCGGCCGGCGATTCCGGCGTCGAGACGACGGTCAGGCGCGCCTGGAGCACCTCGTCGGTCGAGACGGCCGTGGCCAGGGCGTTGAAAGAGGCGATGTCCATGCCCGCGGCCTGGATGGCGGCGGCCATCGTGGCCTGCTGCTCGGCGGTCGGGGCCGAACCGTCGGTCGGGGACGCGGCACGGACGGCGGCCATGGCGGTGCCGAAGGCCTGAAGCTGGGCATCGGAGTATTCGGTCGCCTGGGTTGCGGTCGTCAGCGGCGCGGCGGCGGAGGCCTGGACGGCTCCCCCCAGCAGGGCGACGACGGAAACGGCGGCGATCAGGGTCAGGCGCATACGGTATCCTTGGCGTTTTGAAGACATTCGTGTCGGGAACGGAGGGAACGCTAACCGGCAATCGTTCCGGTGACAAATCACCGAACCTGATGCGCGAGTGACCGCCCTGTCTTCTCCGCTGAGGCGGCAGGGCCTATATCGGCAGCCATGATCGACGACCTCTACAGCACGCGCATCCTGACGCTGGCGGCCAACCTGCCGCACGCCGGGCGGCTGGCCGCGCCCGAGGGCACGGGCGAACGGGTCGCCAAACTGTGCGGGTCGAGGGCGACGGTCGATGTCATGCTGGACGCGGACGGCCGCGTCGCCGACTTCGCCCAGGACGTGAAGGCCTGCGCCCTGGGCCAGGCGGCGGCCGGCGTGGTAGGGGATGTCGTCATCGGGGCGACGACCGAAGAGCTGCAGTCCGCGCGCGACGCCATGCTGGCGATGCTGAAGTCCGGCGGCGAAGGGCCCGAGGGCCGTTTCGAAGGTCTGCGGGCCCTGAAGCAGGTCGCCGACTATCCGGCGCGGCATGCCTCGACCATGGTCGCCATCGAGGCGACGCTGGATGCGGTGTCACAGGCGTTGGGAACACGAACTAGTCTCGCCGGCGCCGCCTAGGGCCGGTTGCTCCCTCCGCCCGCGCGACGGATAAGCCCGCACCATGGCCAGCCCCGGCAGCACTCTTTACGAACGCAGCGTCCGCGCGGCCCATCGGGGCTACAAGGTGACGCTCAGCCCCTTCTTCGGCCAGTCTTGCCGGTTCCTGCCCACCTGTTCGGACTATGGCCGCGACGCCCTGATCCAGCACGGTTTGCGCAAGGGGGGATGGCTCACCCTGCGTCGGCTCTGTAAATGCCACCCCTTCGGCGGGTCGGGATACGACCCGGTTCCGCCAGTCGAGACGAATACGCCATGATCGAACTGAAATTCCCCGACGGCGCCACGCGCGAATATCCGGCCGGATCGACCGCGCGGGACGTGGCCCACGCCATCTCGCCGTCCCTGGCCAAGAAGGCCGTCCTGGCCGAGCTGAACGGCGAGCAGCGGGACCTGAACCGCGTACTGGAGACGGGCGGGGATTTCCGCCTGATCATGCGCGACGATCCCGAGGCGCTCTACACGATCCGCCACGACACGGCCCACGTCCTGGCCGAGGCCGTCCAGAAGCTCTTCCCGGGGACCCAGGTCACGATCGGCCCGGCGATCGAGGACGGGTTCTATTATGACTTCTACCGCGAGACTCCCTTCTCGACCGACGACTTCGCCGCCATCGAGAAGGAGATGTCGCGCATCGTCGATCGCGACGCGAAGTTCGAGCGCGAGGTCTGGGACCGCGACGAGGCGATCACCTTCTTCGAAGCGCGCGGCGAGAAGTTCAAGGCCGAGCTGATCCGCGACCTGCCGGGCACGGACACCATCACCCTGTACAAGCAGGGGGACTGGATCGACCTGTGCCGGGGCCCGCACTTCCCCTCGACCAAGTCGGTCGGCAAGGCGTTCAAACTGACCAAGCTGGCCGGAGCCTACTGGCGCGGGGACAGCAATCGCGAACAGCTGCAGCGCATCTACGGCACGGCCTGGGCGACGAAGGAGGATCTCGACGCCTATCTGCTGCGTCTGGAGGAGGCCGAGAAGCGCGACCACCGCAAGGTCGGCAAGGCGATGGAACTCTTCCACATGCAGGAAGAGGGCCGGGGCATGGTCTTCTGGCATCCCAAGGGCTGGGTCCTGTGGCGTGTGCTGGAGGCCTATATGCGCCGCCGCCTCGACGCCGCCGGATACGTCGAGGTCAAGACGCCCCAGGTGCTGGACCGCAAATTCTGGGAGCAGAGCGGCCACTGGGACAAGTACCGGCCCAATATGTTCGTCTGCGAGACGGTCGAGGGCGAGGAGCTGAGCCTGAAGCCGATGAACTGCCCGGGCCACGTGCAGATCTTCGACCAGGGCCAGCGGTCCTACCGCGAACTGCCGCTGCGCATGGCCGAGTTCGGGGCCTGCCACCGCTATGAGCCGTCGGGATCGCTGCACGGCCTGATGCGGGTGCGCGGCTTCACCCAGGACGACGCCCACATCTTCTGCCGCGAGGACCAGATCGTCGAGGAGACGTCGGAGTTCATCAACCTGGCCCGCAGCGTCCACGCCGACCTCGGCATGCAAACAGCTTACATAAGCCTGGGCACGCGGCCCGAGAACCGTGCCGGCACGGACGAGTTCTGGGACAAGGCCGAGGCCCTGATGGCCGAGGCCGCCCGCGCCGCCGGAACCGAGCCGGTCGTGACCGAGGGCGACGGCGCCTTCTACGCGCCCAAGCTGGACTTCATCGTCAAGGACGCCATCGGCCGCGAATGGACCTGCGGCACGATCCAGCTGGACTATGTCCTGCCGGAACGGCTCGATGCCACCTACATCGCCGAGGACGGCCAGAAGCATCGTCCGGTCATGCTGCACCGCGCGATCCTCGGCTCGTTCGAGCGATTCATCGGCATCATGATCGAGAACTACGCCGGGGCCTTCCCGCTGTGGCTCGCGCCCGTCCAGGCCGTGGTGGCGACCATCACGTCCGACGCCGACGGCTATGCCGAAGAGGTGGCCGCGAAGTTCAGGGCGGCGGGCCTGCGCGTGGAAACCGACCTGCGCAACGAGAAGGTCGGCTACAAGGTCCGCGAACACTCGGTCGGCAAGGTGCCGGTCATCGCCGTCGTCGGCCGCAACGAGGCCGAAAAGGGCGAGGTCGCCATCCGCCGCCTCGGCTCCCAGGCGCAGGAGGTGGTGTCCGTCGAGGACGCGATCCGGATCCTCACCGACGAGGCCACGCCGCCGGACCTGAAGCGGCTGAAGGCGGCCTAGAGTCGGCTCGCCGACACAGGAATGAAGGCGACTTTTCCACCCGTGTGGATGACCGCCTTCAGGGCCTCTGGCCGTCGATATTGCCCGGCGGGGAGTAGCGGCAGGCCAGCACGGCCCGGTCGCCCCGGCTCGCGACCGCGCAGCCGACATGGGTGGTGCCGCGCCAGATCAGCTGGGTGTAGTGACCGACCGCGATCCAGTCGCCGGTGCGGCTGACGTCCGGAAAGACGCCGGGGCGATAGTCTCGCCGTTCCTCGATCCAGTCGCCGACCATGTCCTCGGGCGTGAAGACCCGGTTCCCCCAGCCCATCCACAGGTTCTCGCCGTGGCCGTGAGGGCGCGGATCGTGGGCGAAGCGGCCGCTGTCGATCAGTTCAACAGCCCAGTCTCGCGCCTCGACCTCCAGGGTCTCGCTCCAGATCAGGGGGCGGGCGTTGGCCTGGGCCCGCTCGCGGTTGTGGGCCGCCAGCAGACGGGCCTCGACCTCGTCGGACGGCCGGGCGTCGTCTGCTGGGACCACCGGCCTGAGTGTCCGGGCCTGTTCGGAGGCGGGTTCGATCCAGACCGGTTCCTCTGCCGGGCCCGACTGGGCGCAGGCGTTCATGGCCGGGGCCAGAACGGCGAACATCGCAGCGAGACAGGATCGGATGGACATCGTGGACATATCTCCCGTGACGGGGGCTGTTCCAAGGCACGAAAACTCTTATCTTGACGTTGACGTAAACGTCGGCTTTAGACGCTTGACCTTCCAATCCGTCCTCAATGGAGACTGACCCCATGACCGAGGCCTATATCTACGACGCCGTGCGGACGCCGCGCGGCAAGGGCAAGAAGGACGGATCGCTTCACGAGATCACCGCCCTGTCGCTGGCGACCCAGGTTCTGGAAGCGCTGCGCGACCGCAACGGGCTGGACACGTCCAGGGTCGACGACGTCATCCTCGGCTGCGTCTCGCCGGTCGGCGAACAGGGCGCGGACATCGCGCGCACCGCCGTCCTGTCGGCGGGTTGGGCCCAGACGGTCGCGGGCGTCCAGATCAACCGCTTCTGCGCCTCGGGCCTGGAAGCCGTGAACATGGCGGCGGCCAAGGTGAAGTCCGGCGAGGCCGACTTCGCCGTCGGTGGCGGTGTCGAGGCCATGAGCCGCGTGGCCATGGGCTCGGACGGCGGCGCCTGGCCGGTCGATCCGTCCTCGGCCTTCCCGACCTATTTCGTGCCCCAGGGCGTCTCGGCCGACATGATCGCGTCGAAATACGGCTTCAGCCGCGACGACGTGGACGCCTATTCGATGGAAAGCCACAAGCGCGCCGCCGCAGCCTGGGCCGACGGGCGCTTCTCCCGGTCGGTCGTGCCGGTCAAGGACCAGCTGGGCCTGGTGCAGCTGGATCGGGACGAGACCATTCGCCCGAACACGGACATGCAGTCGCTGGGCGGCCTGAACCCCTCCTTCGCCATGATGGGCGAGATGGCCTTCGACGCCGTGATCAACCAGCGCTATCCCGAGGTTGAGCGCGTCAACCACGTCCACACGCCGGGCAATTCGTCGGGCATCGTCGACGGATCGGCCGGCGTCCTGATCGGTTCGCTTGAGGCCGGCAAGGCCCTGGGCCTGACGCCGCGCGCCCGCATCAAGGGAGCCGCCTCGATCGGCTCGGAGCCCTCGATCATGCTGACGGGTCCGGAATTCGTGACCAAGAAGCTGCTCGGCAAGCTGGGCATGACGGTCGCCGACATCGACGTGTGGGAGCTGAACGAAGCCTTCGCCGCCGTGGTGCTGCGCTACATGCAGGCGCTGGACATCCCGCACGACAAGATGAACGTGAACGGCGGCGGCATCTCCATGGGCCACCCCCTGGGCGCCACGGGCGCCATGATCACCGGCATCGCCCTGGACGAGCTGGAACGCTCCGGCAAGGAAACCGCCCTGATCACCCTGTGCATCGGCGGCGGCATGGGCACCGCCACCGTCATCGAACGCGTCTGAGGATCACGAGCATGGAAAACTTCAAGATCGACGTCGACGCCGACGGCATCGCCCTGGTCACCTTCGACGTGCCGGGACGTTCGATGAACACCCTGACCAGCGGCGTCATGGCCGAGCTGCCCGTCCTGGTCGAACGCATCAGAACCGACGACGCCATCAAGGGCGCGGTCATCACCTCGGGCAAGGCCTCGGGCTTCTGCGCCGGCGCCGACCTCGGCGACATCGCGGGCGGGATGATCGGCGGAACCGATCTTCAGGCCGCCTACGACGCCGGCTGGAAGATGAACGGCGCCCTGCGCGCTCTCGAGACCTGCGGCAAGCCGGTGGCTGCCGCCATCAACGGCCTGGCCCTCGGCGGCGGTCTGGAGCTGACGCTGGCCTGCCACTACCGCGTGGTCGCCGACGATTCGAAGATCCAGCTGGGCCTGCCCGAGATCAAGGTCGGCCTGTTCCCCGGCGGCGGCGGCACCCAGCGCCTGCCGCGCATGATCGGCGTGCAGGCGGCGATGACCGCCATGAGCGCGGGCTCCTCCTGGCGTCCGAGCGACGCCAAAGGCGCGGGCGTGGTCCACGAGGTCGTTGCCAGGGGCTCTGAGGTCGAGGCCGCCAAGGCCTGGATCAAGGGCGGCGGCAAGGCCGTCCAGCCGTGGGACGACAAGTCCTTCAAACAACCCGGCGGCGGCCCCTACCACCCGGCCGGAATCCAGAACTTCCTCGTCGGCAACGCCATGCTGCGCAAGCAGTCCTACGGCAACTATCCGGCCGTCGTGAACCTGATGAAGGCCGTCTATGAAGGCATCCAGGTGCCGATGGACGCCGCCCTGCGGATCGAGACCCGCTACTTTATCAAGACCCTGATGACGCCCCAGGCCCAGGGCATGATTCGCTCCCTGTTCCTGTCCAAGCAGGAGCTGGACAAGGGCGCCGTGCGCCCGGCCGGCATCCCGGCGTCGGACGCGAAGAAGGTCACGGTCATCGGCGCCGGCATGATGGGCGCAGGCATCGCCTATGTTCAGGCCCTCGCCGGCATCCAGACCATCCTGATCGACCGCGATCAGGAGGCCGCCGACAAGGGCAAGGCCCACGTCGAGGAGCTTCTGAAGAAGCGGCTGTCGCGCGGTCAGCTGACCCAGGACAAGTACGACGCCCTGCTCGGCTCCGTGATCGCCACCACTGACTACGATCAGATCAAGGGTTCGGACCTTGTCATCGAGGCCGTGTTCGAAAACCGCGAGATCAAGGCCGACGTGACCAAGCGCGCCGAGGCCCAGCTGGACGCCGGCGCCGTGTTCGGATCGAACACCTCGACCCTGCCGATCACCGGCCTGGCCGAGGCCTCGGTCCGTCCGGAGGACTTCATCGGCATCCACTTCTTCTCGCCCGTCGACAAGATGATGCTGGTCGAGATCATCCTCGGCGAGAAGACGGGTCAGGCGGCGATCGCCAAGACGCTCGACTATGTCATGAAGATCAAGAAGACCCCGATCATCGTCAACGACGGCCGCGGCTTCTACACCTCGCGCTGCTTCGGCACCTATGTGGCCGAGGGTCTGGCCATGCTGGAAGAGGGCTATGCCCCCGCCCTGATCGACAACATCGGTCGCATGACCGGTATGCCGCGCGGCCCGCTGGAAATGCACGACGACGTCGCCCTGGACCTGTCGGTCAAGGTCTCGAAACAGACGGCGATCGACCTCGGCGACAAGTATGTGCCGCTGGCCGGGGCCGAGATCGTCCGCACCATGGTCGAGGACCTCGGTCGGTACGGTCGCAAGAACGGCAAGGGCTTCTACGACTACGACGTGAAGCCCAAGAAGCTGTGGTCCGGCCTCGCCGAACTGGCTCCGGTCAAGATCAACGACTCGACGCCGGAGCTGGTTGAGGACCAGAAGCAGCGCCTGCTCTATCGCCAGGCGGTGGAAGTGTCCCGCTGCTGGGAAGAAGGCGTCATCGACGACCCGCGTGAGGCTGATGTCGGCGCCATCCTGGCCTGGGGCTTCGCGCCCTGGACCGGCGGCCCGATCACCTACATCGACCAGATCGGCCTGAAGGCCTTCGTGGCCCAGGCGGACGACTATGCCGCCCGCTACGGCGACCGCTTCAAGGTCCCGCAGCTGCTGCGCGACATGGCCGCGAAAGACGAGACCTTCTACGGCCGGTTCACGGGAGCCAAGGCCGCGGCCTGATCGCAGTCACGCCTGAAAAGACGACGGCCCCGGGATCGCTCCCGGGGCCGTTTCCTTTGGTGATCCGTAAACGGATCAGCCGCCGGTAAACTCGTAGGTCGTGCCGTTGATCTCGCACATGTCGACGCGCTCGGCATAGGCCGTACCGTCATCGAAGCTGTAGGCGAAGTCGTACATGCAGTCTTCGAGGTCGTCGTCGACCGTGATCTCGACCGTGTCGCCGGGCTCGACCTGGACGTCGAGGATGTTGTCGCTCCACTCGTCGGAGGACGACTGGCCGTAGATGATGGCGTCGATGGTGTGCTCGCTGTTGTTCTCGATCGAGAACGACACGGCCCCTGTCTGGGCGACGGCCGGGACGGCGATCGCGGCGGCGGCCGCGACGATCATGAGCAGGCTACGCATGGTGGAATCTTCCTCAGCCGACGAAATGTCAGCGTAATGGGCGTTTCTTTATCCGAACAACGGTCGATCCCGAAGCGTAGCCGTACCCGGCGTCATCTTCCGTCAGCGCCCCTCCAGCCCGGTCAGATGATGTCGAGCGGCTGGCTGGTCGTCGGGGGCGGGAAGGCGCGGTCGAGCGCCTCAAGATCCTCGTGGTCCAGGTCGATCTCCAGCGCCGCCGCATTGGCCTCGACATGGGCCACGGTCGAGGCCTTGGGAATGGCGATGACACCGTCCTGACGCAGGACCGCCGCGAGGGCGATCTGGGCCGGGGTCGCATCGTGCCGATCGGCTACGGCCTGCAGCGCCGGATGATTCAGCAGGCTCCCTCGCCCGAGAGGCGAATAGGCCATCACGGGCATGAGGCGCTCCTGCTGCCAGGGCAGGAGGTCGAACTCGATACCGCGCGAGCCGAGATTGTACAGGAGCTGGTTGGTGGCGCAGCGCTCCCCGCCGTCGACCTCGTACAGCCGGTTCATGGTGCGGATGTCGAGATTGGACACGCCCCATCGGGCGATCATCCCCTCGTCGATCAGCTCCTCGAATCCGGCGACGATCTCCTCCAGCGGGTGCCGGCTCTCCCAGTGCAGCAGATAGAGGTCGAGCCGGTCGACGCCGAGCCGCTCCAGCGACTTCTCGGCATGGAGCATCATGGTCATCTCGCCAGCGTTCTCAGGACGGATCTTGGAGACCAGGAAGACCTCTTCGCGGCGGCCCTGGATGACCTCCCCGACCAGGCGTTCGGCGCGGCCGTCGCCGTAAAGTTCAGCCGTGTCGATCAGGGTCAGACCCAGGTCGATCCCGCGCGACAGGGCCGCCTGTTCGGCGTCGCGGGTCTTCGGATCGTCGCCGATCATCCACGTCCCTTGGCCCAGGACCGGAACGATCGTACCGTCGGAGAAGCTGGTCATGCGGGTCATGGCGACATCAATGCACCACGTCGCGTTCGGCTTCAAAGGCCTCGTCGGAGAACCCGCCCATGCAGACCCGCTTCATCCAGACCGACGGACTGAATCAGCAGATTCTGGAGGCCGGCGAGGGCCCTCTGGTTCTCCTGATCCACGGCTTTCCGGAACTGGGCATCAGTTGGCGGGCGCAGGTCGAGGCCCTGGCCGGGGCGGGCTATCACGCCGTCGCGCCGGACATGCGCGGCTATGGCGGGACAGACAGGCCGGAGCGGGTCGAGGACTATTCGATCCTCCACCTGGTGGGCGACATGGTCGATCTGGTCAGGGCCCTGGGCGAGGAGACCTGCACCGTCGTCGGTCACGACTGGGGTGCGCCGGTCGCCTGGCACTGCGCCCTGATGCGGCCGGATGTCTTCAAGGCGGTGGCGGGCCTGTCCGTGCCCTTCCAGCCGCGACGCGCCAAGGGGCCGCCGACCCCGGCCATGTCGGCAATCGCCCGACGTGCGGGACGGGGCGAGCTCTACATGGTCCAGTTTCAGGATCCTGAGCACCACCGTATCTTCGAGGCCGACATCGCGACCGGTCTGCGCAAGGGCTTCTACGCCTACGACGGCTCAACCCCGACGGAGCGCCAGTCGACGGGCTTCATCGCCCCGGGTCAGAACTTCCTGTCCGAGATCTCCGACGACGCGACCCTGCCGCCGTGGATGAGCGAGGCGCACCATGCGGAATATGTCGCTGCCTTCTCCAACAGCGGCTTCAAGGGGCCGATGGACTGGTACCGCAACCTCGACCTGAACTGGGCCCTGACGGCCTTCCTGCAGGGCCAGAAGATTCATCAACCGTCGATGTTCATGGTCGGCGAACGCGATCCCGTTCGCCACTACGCCGGTCAGCACGAGGCGGGACTGAAGGACTGGCTGACCGACCTCCGGTCGCAGACCGTCCTGCCGGGCGCCGGCCACTGGCTGCAGCAGGAGCGGCCGGACGAGGTCAATGCGGCGCTGATCGGGTTCCTGAAAAGCCTCTAGAGAACAGAGGCCTGCAAGCTTAGCCGTTTATTAGAGGTGGACCGTCTAACGTAGCGTCAACGTCGCCGCCAAAGGCCAAGGCTCATGAAACGTCCCGCGTCGCCCGGCGCACCGCCCCCGCCCACTGGCACCACGATGCGATCGGTGGCGGAGCATACGA
The DNA here is from genome assembly GCF_027484365.1 of Brevundimonas sp. Classification (GTDB taxonomy): domain Bacteria; phylum Pseudomonadota; class Alphaproteobacteria; order Caulobacterales; family Caulobacteraceae; genus Brevundimonas. Next base: position 138,288 of record NZ_JAIXTC010000017.1, read on the forward strand.
CGAGCGCACTGACCGCCGTCGCCCTGCTGACCCTGGTCTTCATCGTCGGCTTCCTGGTTTCGCACGCGGCGGCCAGTCCCGCCCTCGCATCGGCGATGCCGGCGATCTATGCGGGTCTCATCGCGTCCAGTCTTGTCCTGGTCCGGCAGTGGAAGAAGGACTGGAGCACCCGTCGCGCCGGCCAGGCCGGCGCCGTTCACAGGGCCTTTCGAGACCCTGTCACCCAGTTGCTGAACGCCGAGGGGTTCGCCGAAGCCCTCGCCCGCCATGCGGCGCCGGGTGACGAGGCGGAAGAGTCCCTGGCCATCCTCTGTGTCAGCCTGGACCGGCTCAAGGACATCTATGGCCGGCTCGGCGAGTCCTGCGGCGATGAGGTCCTGCGGGATCTGGGCGCGCGCCTGGTCTCGGCCTTCGGGGACGACGCCCCGGTCGGACGTATCGGCGAGGATATGCTGGCCGTCTTCCATCCCGCCTCCAGCGGCATCAAGCTCGCGCTCGTCGGGGGCCAGATCAACCGGCTGATGGACCTGCCGGTGGCGACGCCGGGCGGCGATGTGATCGTGCCGTCCACCATCGGCGTGAATTTCGTCGACCTGCCCGTCACGGCGCCACGCGACGCCATCCGCCAGGCGCGCCTGGCCAACGCCGCCGCGCGCACGAGCGGAAGCGGTCTGGCCTTCTTCGACGCCTCACTGGACCACGCCCAGCGCCTCCAGATGGATCTTGAGATCGAGCTGCGACAGGCGCTCCAGGCCGGCGGGCTGCAGATGGTCTATCAGCCGCAGATCAACGAGACCGGAGAGACCATCGGCGTCGAGGCGCTGATGCGCTGGCCCCACCCGACGCGCGGCCAGATTTCGCCGGCCGTCTTCGTGCCGATGGCCGAAGCCGCGGGCCTCGGCGAAATTCTGGGCCGCTACGCCATGGACCGGTCCTTCGCTGACTCCGCCCTCTGGCCGGGGCTGAAGATCGCCATCAACGTCTCGCCGGTCCAGCTGCGTTCGACGACCTTCATCGCCACGGTGAAGGCCCTGCTCGCGCGGCACGGGGTCAAGGCGCAGACCTTCGAGTTCGAGATCACCGAGGGAATGCTGCTCGAGGCCGACGCCACGGTGCTCGGAAACCTCGAGCAGCTTCGAAAGATGGGCTTCCAGATTGCGCTCGACGACTTCGGGACGGGCTATTCCAGCCTGAGCTATCTGGGTCGTTTCCCGATCGACAAGATCAAGATCGACCGCGCCTTCGTCACGCCGCTGGGCCTGCGCAATGACGCCGCATCGATCATCCGCGCCATCAGCGACCTGTCGGAGGCTCTGGGCGTCAAGGTGCTGGCCGAGGGGGTCGAAACCCGGTCGCAGCTCGACATTCTGCGGGCCGAGGGCTGTAACCAGGCCCAGGGCTATCTGATCGGTCGACCGATGCCGCCGGACCAGATCACCGACCTGGTCAGCGCTTCACCGGGCGACAGCCGCAACGCCAGGTCGCAAGCCGCCTGACGAGGGCTTGCCTCTCCCGGCTCCGGACTGTTCTAGTCCATCGGAAACAGGGGACAGCGCGATGATCGAGGCGATTGCGATAGCAGCGGTTCCGCCCCAGGCGGAGGCCGCCGGTCTTCTGGGACGCTGGGAAGGCGCGATCCGCGTCGGCGAGACCTCCATACCCATCATTGTTCGCGTGGCCGAGGGACCCGACGGTCTGGTGGCCGTGATGGACAGTCCCGCGCAGAACGCCCGCGACATTCCCGTCGCAGGTCTGTCCGAAGCCTCGGGCGTCGTTCGCTTCACCGTACCGATGGCCGGCGGCCGATTCGAAGGCGCGCGGTCCGAAGACGGTTTGACCTGGACCGGAACCCTGTTCCAGGGCGCCGCCTCCCTGCCCCTGATCCTGACCCGCACGGCGGCGTCCGCCGAGGCGCCTCCGCCGCCGAGCCGGCCTCAGACCCCGGTCCCGCCCTTCCCCTATGCCGCAGAGGACGTGACCTTCCCGAACAGCGCTGCGGGGATCACCCTGACCGGGACCCTGACCCTGCCACGGGGCGAAGGTCCGTTCCCGGCCGTCATCCTGCTGACAGGCTCGGGGGCCCAGGATCGGGACGAGACCATCATGGGCCACAAGCCCTTCGCCGTCTGGGCCGACGCCCTGACCCGGCGCGGAATCGCCGTGCTGCGCTATGACGACCGGGGGATGGGCGGGTCGGGCGGCGGGTCGCTGGACGAGACCACCGCAGACTTTGCGACGGACGCCGTCGCCGCGATGGACTTCCTGCGCGCCCGCCCGGACATCGACGCGGCGCGTATCGGCCTGATGGGCCACAGCGAGGGCGGAGCGACCGCTCTGATCGCCGCCTCAAACGGCGCGCCCGCCGCCTTCATCGTGATGATCGCGGGACCGTCCGTCTCCGGTGCCGACATCCTGACCGAACAGACCAAGCAGATCGTCCTCGCCTCGGGCGGGACCGAGGCCCAGGCCCTGCAGTCCGAAGCCGTCCAGGCTCGTTTCATGCTGGCCGTCCTCAACAACAGGAATGACGGCCCCGCGGCCGCGCGGGCTGTCGAGGCGCTCTCGATCGAGATCGGTCAATCGGCCCAGCAGGCCGCCGGCGTCGCCCGGGCGATGAGCTCGGGATGGTATCGCTATTTCACGGCCTATGATCCGGCGGACGCGATCCGGGCGTTGAAGGTCCCTCTGCTGGCGATCTACGCCGGGCGCGACCGCAACGTCCCGGCGGACCAGAATGCGCCCCACCTCAGGACGCTGAAGCCGGACGCCGAGATCATCGTCCTGCCCGGGCTGAACCACCTGATGCAGCCGGCGACGACGGGTCTGGCCGACGAGTACGCCACCATCACCCAGACCCTCGCGCCCGAGGCGATAACGGCTGTGACAGACTGGGTCGCGCGGGTAGCCGAGGCGCCTTAGGGCGCGAGACCCTCAGAAATTGACCCCGACGCCGATGAAGGGAGCATGTCCGACACGGTCCGGCGCATTGTCGCGCACGTCCTGGTGGCGGAGATACCCAAGGCTCACTTCGTAGCGCCCGAACTCCCGTTCGAATCCGACGAAGGTACGCAAACCCGTCACGCCGGTCTGGCCGTCGGGGTCTGTGCTGCGCAACGTGACGAACAGCTCGGCATCTGCGGTGAGACTCCAGCTGTTGTCGGAATCGCCAAGCGGGATCGAGGCGCCGACCCGCTGTCGAACCCGCCATCCGGTTTGAGGATCGGTCGAGACGAACCGTTGTTCCGCGCGTGTCCGGAGATCGAACGGGCCCAGTTCATAGCCGACCTGCTGGAGTAGCCGGACCTCCCGCTGGTCCGGTCCGTTCCAGCGTTGCTCGATGCCTACGCCCCAGGAGTTGTCCCGGGCATCGTCGCGTTTGATCCAGCCACGGACGAAATAGGTATCGTTGCGCGGATCGTTGCGGAGCCGCTGTGCCGTTTCGAGCTCGATCGATGTCCGGTCACCCGCTGCCTTGCTGACGGAAGGGTTGAACCAGAACTCCATGTCCTCGTCACTCGCAAGGACAGGGGTCGCCAGCGCGAGAGCCGCGAACAACGCAGCCAAAGTCAGTCTTTTCATTGTCATCCATCGAGGAAGCGCCGCCGCGGGAGGGGGTCCCGCGGCGGGCAGGGTTTGCTGCGAGGCCCGCTTAACGGCCGGCTTCGGGCATCATCGATGAGTGCAGATGATCGATCTTCCAGTCGCCGCCTTCGTATCGATAGATGAACGAGTAGCGGGCGCGCACGTCAGTCTTGGCGCCCGTGGCTGCGTCAGTCAGGGTGACGGTCCAAGTGCCGAGCCGGGAAGCGGTCTGGCAGTCGATCTCGACCGTACTGGTCTCGATCCGACCGACCGGCTTGCTCCGCAGGAAGCTCACAAAATAGTCCCGGACCAGGGCTGGGGTCGTGCGCGGCGTATTGGAGACCGTTGCCAGCAGCACAGGTTCGTTCGTGAACAGCGCTGTGACGACATCCGGGTCGCCGGTTGCCCAGGCATCGTTGAACCTGGCGAACTGACTCTCAACCATCGCCTGGGTTACGACGGGGCAGGCGTGATTGTTGGGCGAGGCCTGGGCCAGCGCCGCGCCCGGGACCGCAGCGGCCAGCGCCGAAAGAAGCGCCAGGCGCACGGAAGACTTCTGGCCGGAACGGCCCTTGGACAGTGATGACATATTGGTTCCACCTCGAAAGGGCAGCGACCGTTCACGCATGAACCCTCGCCGCCGGTGCGGCCCGACATCACGATCGACGCGATCGTCAGCGGGGCCCGGGCCGCGCGCTTTTGGTGCCTAGGGTGCTGCCCCCTGTCAACAAGCTTGGCCGTTGGTGTGACAATAGGCGCAGACCTCGAAAGGCGTGCAGGTCGCCGCCCTGTCAGACGGGATGGGTCGGTTCGGGCTTGGGCGGGTCGGACCGGGTCGTGACGGCGGAATCCTCCGGCAACGGAATGAACTCCAGATCGTCCTCGTCGGGCAGCTTCATCCGACCCTGTTTCCAGTCTTCCTTGGCCTGATCCAGACGTGCCTGGGACGACGACACGAAGTTCCACCAGATCAACCGCTGGCCGACCGGTTCGCCGCCCAGGGCCATGACGGTCGCCTGGGTCAGGGACTTGACCGTCGGCTCGGCATCGGGCTCGAGCACGATCATCTGGCCCTCGTGAAAGGTGCGGTCTCCGATCTCGACCGATCCCCTGGCGACGTACAGCGCCCGTTCGGACATGCCCCCGGCGCCCTTGCCCGGAGGCGGCGCGGTGCGAACGCCCTCCTTCATCTCCCAGTGCACATAGAAGAGCGGCGACGAGGTCTTCACACTGGCCCTGGCGCCATAGGCCTCGCCCGCCACAAGACGGGCGAACAGACCGCCGTTCTCGTAAGCCGGCAGGGCGTCCTCGCCATAGTGCTGGAACGAGGGATCAGTCTCTTCCGCCTCGTCCGGCAGGGCGATCCAGGCCTGCATGCCGTTCATCGGGCCGCCCTGGGCCTTCTTCAACGGATCGGTGCGCTCGGAGTGGGTGATCCCCTTGCCAGCCGTCATCCAGTTGACCTCGCCCGGCCGGATGGCCTGGGTGTAGCCGAGGCTGTCGCGGTGCATGATCTCGCCCTCGAACAGATAGGTCAGGGTCGACAGGCCGATGTGCGGGTGAGGCCGGACGTTGATCGCATCCGCGCCGGGCGCGAACTCCGCCGGGCCCATGTGGTCCAGGAAGATGAAGGGTCCGACCATCCGGCGCGAATGGAAGGGCAGGATGCGCCCGACCTCGAACCCGCCGAGGTCCTTTCTGCGGGCGTCGATCACCATCTCGATCATGGTCGGGCTCCTGGCGTTTGGGCTGGCCTAGGCCAGATGAGGCGTGATGATGCCGAGCGGAAGGGTGGTCACATTCTTCACGCCGCGAGTGACGATATGGCTCTCGCAGTCCGAAACGATGCCGAGCGTCAGCAGTTTGTCGCGAAGGAATTTGTCGAAGGCGTGCATGTCGGAGGTGATGATCCGGAGCACATAGTCCTCGCGGCCCGTGATGGTCGCGCACTGGACCACCTCGGGCCAACCTGCGACGGCGGCCTCGAAGGTGTCGAGATTCTCCCGCGACGGCAGGCTGAGCTTGACGATGGCGTAGACCTCGAAGTCCAGACCGAGCAGGGCGGCGTCCAGCAGGGTCACCCGCTTGCGGATCAGGCCGGAATCTTCCAGTCTCTTGATCCGACGCCAGCACGGCGAGGCCGACAAACCCACGCGCTCGGCCACGTCCGCGACCGACAATCCAGCGTCCTGCTGCAGGATGTCGAGAATTCGAGCGTCGATGGGATCCAGTTCGTCCGCCAATGCGTTTCTCCATTTATCGTTATGACGCAATAAAATACCCTAAAACTGCTTGACGCAAGGCGAAAATAGGCGAGCCTTGATTTCGCGCCCATGCTATCCAGCCGCAAAGTAGTGCGGTCGGACAAACCGAACGGCAGGATGGAATGACCAGGAACACCAAGCCGCTCTCCCTGCGCGTGCCGGAGCCCTCGGGGCGGCCGGGCGATACGCCGGATTTCAGCCATCTCAAGCTCGACGTCGCCGGCGCCGTGGATCGCCCCGCGGTCGACGCGCGCCCCGTCCAGATGCTGGATCTGGCCTTCCGCCTGATCCGGGTGCTGGATGATGAAGGCAGGGCTGTGGGTCCGTGGAACCCGCGCCTCGATACCGAGACCCTGAAGAAGGGTCTGAAGGCGATGATCCTGACGCGCGCCTTCGACGACCGGATGCACAGGGCCCACCGCCAGGGCAAGACCAGCTTCTACATGAAGTGCACCGGCGAGGAGGCCATCGCGGTCGCCCAGGGCATGATCCTGTCCCGCGAGGACATGGGCTTCCCCACCTACCGCCAGCAGGGGCTCCTGATCGCGCGCGGCTATCCGCTCGTCGACATGATGAACCAGATCTATTCCAACGCCTCGGATCCGATCAAAGGCCGGCAGCTGCCGATCATGTATTCGGCGAAGGACTACGGCTTCTTCACCATCTCGGGCAACCTCGGCACCCAGGTGCCGCAGGCCGTCGGCTGGGCGATGGCCAGCGCCTACAAGGGCGACGACAAGATCGCCATCAGCTGGATCGGCGACGGCGCCACGGCGGAGGGCGACTTCCACAACGCCCTGACCTTCGCGGCCGTCTATCGCGCGCCGGTGATCCTGAACGTCGTCAACAACCAGTGGGCCATCTCGTCCTTCCAGGGGATCGCCGGCGGGATGGAGACGACCTTCGCCTCCAAGGCCATCGGCTATGGCCTGCCCGCCCTGCGCGTCGACGGCAACGACTTCCTCGCCGTCTGGGCCGCGACCCAGTGGGCCGAGGAGCGCGCCCGGTCGAACCAGGGCGCGACGGTCATCGAGCTGTTCACCTATCGCGGCGCGCCCCACTCGACCTCGGACGATCCGAGCCGCTATCGCCCCGGCGACGAGCACGAGAAATGGCCGCTGGGCGATCCGGTCGCGCGGCTGAAGCAGCATCTGATCGCGCTCGGCGAATGGTCGGACGAGGCCCAGGCGGAAGCCGAAGCCGAGGCCGTCGCCCAGGTCCGCGCCGCCGGCAAGGAGTCCGAGGCCATCGGCACGCTCGGCCAGTCGCGCCCCTCGGTGAAGACGATGTTCGAAGAGGTCTATGCGACCGAGGACTGGCGCCTGACCGAACAGCGCCGCGAAGTGGGAGTCTGATCCGATGAGCGAACAGACCTTCACCGACGCCGACCAGAATGACGGAATCGAGCCGGACATGGCGTCACCGGGCGCGGACGAACCCGCATCGATCGCGCCGGACACGGCCGCCATCGTGCCCATGAACATGATCCAGGCGCTGAACTCGGCCCTGCATGTGAAGATGGCCGAGGACCCCAACGTCCTGTCGTTCGGCGAGGACGCCGGCTATTTCGGCGGCGTCTTCCGCGTCACCGACCAGCTGCAGCAGAAGCACGGCCTGACCCGCAGCTTCGATACGCCGATCTCGGAATGCGGCCTCGTCGCCGCGGCCATCGGCATGGGCGCCTACGGCCTGCGTCCGGTCGTGGAGATCCAGTTCGCCGACTACATCTATCCGGCCTACGACCAGATCGTCAGTGAAGCGGCCAAGATGCGCTATCGCTCCGGCGGCCAGTTCACCTCGCCGATCACGATCCGCAGCCCCTATGGCGGCGGCATCTTCGGCGGCCAGACCCACTCCCAGTCGCCGGAAGCCCTGTTCACCCATATCGCGGGCCTCAAGGTCGTCATTCCGTCCAACCCCTATGACGCCAAGGGCCTGCTGACCGCGGCGATTGAGGACGACGACCCGGTCATCTTCTTCGAGCCCAAGCGGCTCTACAACGGCCCGTTCGACGGCTGGCACCAGAAGCCGGTGAGCCCGTGGAAGACCCAGGACCTGGCCCAGGTCCCGACCGGCAAATATGTCGAGCCGATCGGCAAGGCGCGGATCATGCGCGAGGGCAATGACGTCACCATCCTGGCCTATGGCACTATGGTCTGGGTCTCGCTGGCGGGCGCCGAACACGCGGGCGTGGACGCCGAGGTCATCGACCTGCGCTCGCTGGTGCCGCTCGACATCGAGACCATCGAGGCGTCGGTGAAGAAGACCGGCCGCTGTGTCATCGTGCACGAGGCGCCGAAAACATCCGGGTACGGAGGAGAACTGTCCGCCCTGGTCCAGGAACGCTGCTTCTATCACCTCGAGGCGCCCGTCACCCGCGTCTGCGGCTGGGACACGCCCTACCCTCACGCCTTCGAGTGGGAGTATTTCCCGGGGCCGGAACGGGTCGCCACCGCCCTGAAGTCCGTGATGATGGGAGGGCGCTGAGATGGGTCGTTTCGTCTTCAAACTGCCCGACGTGGGCGAAGGCACCGCCGAGGCCGAACTGGTCGGCTGGCACGTCGCCGTCGGCGATGTCGTCGCCGAGGACCAGATTCTGGCCGACATCATGACCGACAAGGCGACGGTCGAACTGACCTCGCCCGTGTCCGGCGTGGTCACGGCCCTGCATGGCGAACCCGGCGTCATGTCGCCCGTCGGCGGACCCCTGGTGGAGTTCGAGGTCGAGGGAGCCGGTAACGCCTCCGCCGAGGCGGAGCCTGCTCCGGTCGCAGAAGCGAAGCCCGAATTCGCGCCCGCCCTGGAAGCCCCCGAGGCCGAAGCGATCGTCGAGACCGCCCCGGTTGCCGCCGGCGGCAACTACGTCTTCAAACTGCCCGATGTGGGCGAAGGCACGGCCGAGGCCGAGCTGGTCGCCTGGCATGTCGCGGTCGGCGACACGGTCGAGGAAGACCAGCTGCTGGCCGAGGTCATGACCGACAAGGCCACTGTCGAGCTGACCTCGCCGGTCGCCGGTGTGGTCGCCGCCCTGCACGGCGAAGTCGGCAAGGCCTCGCCGGTCGGCGGGGCGCTCGTCAGCTTCGACGTCGAGGGGGCGGGCAATGTCGCCGCCGCGCCGAAGGCCGCCGTTCCCGTCGCCGCCCCGGCCGCGCCGAAACCGACTCCGGCCATCAAGGCCGAGACGCCGAAGCCCGTCCCTGTCGCCTCAGCCGCACCGGTCGCCCGCACCGCCCAGACCCCCGGCGTCCGTCCCCTCGCCTCGCCCGCCGTGCGCAAGCGGGCCCGCGAACTGGGTCTTGAACTGCAGTTCGTGCCCGGCTCCGGCCCGGCCGGACGCATCGAGCACGGCGACCTCGACGCCTTCGTCTCGGGCGGCGCCCGCGGTCCGTCCGAACACGGATCGGCGCCCGTCTCGACCTATGCCAGGGCTGAGGGCACGACCGAGGTCCGCATCATCGGCCTGCGTCGCAAGATCGCGGAGAAGATGGCCGAGAGCGTCCGGCGCATTCCCCACATCACCTATGTGGAGGAGATCGACGTCACGGCGCTGGAGGAGCTTCGCGCCCATCTGAACGCCCAGGCGAAGACCAGTGGCAAGGCCAAGCTCAACGTCCTGCCCTTCATCGCCCGCGCCATCGTGGTGGCCCTGCGCGACCAGCCACAGATCAACGCCACCTATGACGACGAGGCCGGGGTCCTGACGCAGCATGCCGCCGTGCATCTGGGCATCGCCGCACAGACGCCGAACGGCCTGATGGTCCCGGTCGTCCGCCACGCCGAATCGCTCGACCCCTACGCCACCGCCGCCGAGATCGCCCGCGTCTCCGGCGCGGCCAAGGACGGCTCGGCGAAGCGGGAAGAGCTGTCCGGCTCGACCATCACCATCACCTCGCTGGGGACCCTGGGCGGGGTGGTCCACACCCCGATCATCAACCACCCCGAGGTCGCCATCGTCGGCCCCAACAAGATCGAGGAACGGGTCGTGGTCCGGAACGGCCAGATGGTCGTGCGCAAGATGATGAACCTGTCGTCCAGCTTCGATCACCGCATCGTCGACGGCCACGACGCCGCCGTCTTCGTCCAGCGGATCAAGGGCCTGCTGGAGCATCCCGCCACGCTGTGGATGGGCTGAGGCGCAACGGGTGTCAGGGTTCGACAGAGAAAAGCTTTTGCCGTGGCGCTTCGCAGGGCGTTCACTGGCCTCTGATCCGCGAAAGGGACAGAGCATGAACCGTATCCTGACGACCTGCGTCGCCGCCGCCTCTGCATTCGTCGCCGCCCCGGCCCTGGCCTGCATGCCCATGCCCTCAAACGCCGGCTATGAGATTGCAGGCGCGCGCGCCGCGTTCGTGGGCCGCGTGACGGCTGTCGAACCCGGCGATCAGGCCGCATGCCTCGCCGCCGCCCGCGCCCGCGCCACTGAAGACCTGCCGTACGACCCAGGCGAACGCGGCTGCGAGGCGTTCGGGTTCGCCACGCTGGAACCCGCCTGGATCATCAAGGGCGAGGACGTCGTCACCGGGCCGTTCCGCGTCGCCTGGAACCAGACCGAGTTCTGCGCTGTCGGCTGGACGGCCGAAGTCGGCGCCCTGGCCGTCGCCATGGTCCCCGAGGACGCCTCCGCACTGCGCGACGGCGCAACGGCCGTGGTCGAGGGCGCACAGCAGGGGGACCTGCTGGTCGAGATTATACTGGAGCTGGTCCGCGAGGTGCAGCCCTGATGACCCCGAGTAACGGCGACGCATGACCCAGACCCTGAAGACCAAAGTCCTGATCATCGGCGCCGGCACCGGCGGCTATGTCGCGGGGATTCGCTGCGGCCAGCTGGGGCTCGACACCGTTCTGGTCGACGGCTCCGCAGGGCTGGGCGGGACCTGCCTGAACGTGGGCTGTATTCCGTCCAAGGCCATCATCCATGCGGCCTCCAAGTTCGAGACCGTGTCCAAGGCCGCCGGCGACGGGACCCTGGGCATCACGGCGTCGGATCCGGCGATCGACCTGTCCAGGACGGTCGCCTGGAAGGACGGAATCGTCCGCAAGCTGAACAACGGCGTCGCGGCCCTGCTGAAGAAGGCCAAGGTCAGGGTCATCAAGGGCTGGGCGACCTTCCAGGACGCCAAGACCTGCCGCGTCGAGACCGAGGACGGTCCGATCACGATCACGGCCGAACACGTGATCCTGGCGACGGGCTCGGAGCCGGTCGAACTGCCCTTCCTGCCGTTCGGCGGCGACGTCATCTCCTCGACCGAGGCCCTGTCGCTGGACGCCGTGCCAGAGAAGCTGGTCGTGGTCGGCGGCGGCTATATCGGGCTTGAGCTGGGCATCGCCTATCGCAAGCTGGGCGCCCGGGTCGCCATTGTCGAAATGGCCGACCGCATCCTGCCGCTCTACGACAAGGCCCTGACAGACCCGGTCATGAAGTGGCTGACCGACCACGGGGTCGAGATGCATCTCGGCGCCCGCGCGGGCGGCTTCGGGGACGGGAAACTGTCGATCACGACGAAGGACGGCGAGCCTCTGTCCCTGGACGCCGACAAGGTGCTGGTCACCGTCGGCCGCAAGCCTCGCACGTCCGGCTGGGGTCTGGAAAACATGGGCGTCGCCATGGCCGGGCCGTTCGTCAAGATCGACGACCGCTGCGCCACCTCGATGCGGAACGTCTGGGCCGTCGGCGACCTGACCGGCGAGCCCATGCTGGCCCACAAAGGTTCGGCCCAGGGCGAGGTCGTCGCCGAGATCATCGCCGGTCACGACCGCCGCTTCGATCCGGTGACTATCGCCGCCGTCTGTTTCACCGAACCGGAAATCGTCTCCGCGGGTCTCGGGCCGCTCGACGTCGAAGGCCGGGACGACGTGATCACCGCCGTCTTCCCGCTCGCCGCCATCGGCCGGGCCCTGGCCATTGAGGCCGGCGAGGACGGCGGCTTCGTGCGGGTGCTGGCGTCGAAAGACGACCACCGGCTGCTGGGCGTCCAGGCGGTCGGCCAGCACGTCGCCGAACTGTCCAACAGCTTCGCCCAGATGCTGGAGATGGGGGCGGTTCTTGAAGACGTCGCCGGGGTGATCCACGTCCACCCGACCCTCGGCGAGGCCTTCCACGAGGCGAGCCTGAGGGCGCTGGGACACGCCATCCATATCTGAACCCTCTCCCGGCGGGAGAGGGCTTGAGTGCCTGAGAGCCGTCAGGCGATCAGACTTGCGCGAAAGGGTGAGGGGTTGGCGCTAACCGGTGAGGGCACACCCCTCACCCTTTCGGCTAAGACGCATCGCTACGCTCTGCGAGCCTCAAGCCCTCTCCCACTGGGAGAGGGAAGCCTACTCCGCCGCCAACCGGACCAGTTTGCCGTCGTCTTCGTCGGTGATGACCCAGACTGCGCCGTCCGGACCTACGGCAACGTCGCGGATGCGCTGGCCGAGACCGGTCAGGAGGCGCTCCTCGCCGACCACCCGGTCGCCCTCCAGCACCAGCCGGGTCAGCGACTTGCCGCCGAGGCCGGCGATCAGCAGGTTGCCCTGCCAGCCGGGGAACATGGCGCCGGAATAGAAGGTCTGGCCGCCCGGGGCGATCACCGGATCCCAGTAGTAGACCGGCTGCTCCAGACCGGCCCGCGCGGTGATCCCCTCGTTGATCGGGGCGCCGCGATACTCGACGCCATAGGCGATGATCGGCCAGCCGTAGTTCTTGCCCGCTTCCGGCCGATTGAGTTCGTCGCCGCCGCGCGTGCCGTGTTCGATGGTCCAGACCGCGCCCGTGCCCGGCTGGACCGCGATGCCCTGGACGTTGCGGTGACCGAGGGACCAGATCTCGGGAAGGGCGCCCGCTTGGCCGACGAAGGGGTTGTCCTGCGGCACCGAGCCGTCGGCATTGATGCGGACGACCTTGCCCATATGGCTGTCGAGCTGCTGGGCCTGGGGCCGCATCGGGGCGTCGGAGCGCTCGCCCAGGGTGATGAACAGATGGCCCGCCGGGTCGAAGGCCAGGGTCGAGCCGAAATGCTTGTCGCCGTCGTAGATCGGCAGGGCGCGGAAGATGACCTGCACCTCGCCGACGCTGCGTCCGTCTGCCGACAGCACGCCGCGCGCGACCGAGGTCGCATTGCCGCCGTCGCGCGGCTCGGCATAGCTCCAGAAGATGGTGCGGTCACCGGCAAAGCCGGGGGACAGGGTCACATCCAGCAGTCCGCCCTGGCCGCGCGCGTCGACGGCGGGTAGGCCGGTGATCGGCTCGCCGACCTGACCGGCTGCCGAGATGATGCGCAGACGGCCCGGCCGCTCGGTCACCAGCCAGTCGCCGTCGGGCAGAAGCGCCATGCCCCACGGATGCTCGAGACCCGAGGCCACCACCGCGTGTCTCAGCGTCACCCCGGTCTGGACGCCCGGTGCCCGGGTCTGGCCGGCGAAGGCCGGGGTCTGGGTTGCGCCGTTGGCGGGCCGTGTCTCGACCGGTGCGCCCGGCGCTGCGGCCTGTCCGGTCTGGCCGTTGGCTCCGCAGGCGGACGCCAGCACGAGCAGGGACGAGGTGGCGGCGAGGACGATCGGGCGCATGGAAACTCCGGGACTGACAGGAGGGCGATCGCCCTGGAACGGCTTGAAAACTCCGCCGTTCCTGCCCTCGCTTCCACGTGACAGCAAGTCGCAGACGAGGCCGGTTGTTCAACTGACTTGAACCGGAGGGGCGGCGACGATATACGCACGCCTCCCGCGTCATCCGGTTGCGATCGACGACGGCCCATGGACTGGGCTGGGTAGCTCAGATGGTTAGAGCGGTGGATTCATAACCCACAGGTCGGCGGTTCGATCCCGCCTCCAGCCACCAGTCCATTTCCCCTATCGCCTGACCCTCAATTCGGCCGGCGCCGCGCGGATGCCGATCAGGCGCGCGCTTTCGATCAGGGCATCCAGGCGCTGGATCAGTTCGACCCCCGCCTCGGTCAGGTAGAGATGTCGGGACACCGCCTCACGCCCGTTCGACGCCATCAGGAGCCAGCCTCGCCCCGGGGCGCGGGCACCAGGTTCGTTCGCCTGCAGCAGGGACCGCGACGCCCGCGATGCGGTCGCATCGGTCGTCTCCATCAGCGCAGCCAGTTCCTTGATCCGTACGCCGGGATTCTCGGCGACATAGAGGAAGGCCAGCATCTCGGAGAGGGTGATGTCGGGCGCCAGCTTCTTCAGCAGCACGAGGCCGGCCAGAAGCGTGTTGCGGCGCCGACCGACCGGCTCAATCATCGACATAGGGGCTGACGACCAGGGCCGGGGTCGGGGGACGGCGGCCTGTGCGCGGCTTGCGACGCTGGAACGCCAGTTCGGCCAAGGGGTGGGCTTGCTTGAGGACGTCGAATTGGCCGCGAATGGCGTCGCGCGCCCGTTCCGCGTCATCGCCGTCGGAGGCGTCAATGTCGATGGTGATGGTGGCGCGAAGTCTGACGGGGGCGGCGGCCAGGCCTCTCGCACGGCGCGGGACCATCGGCTGTGAAGCGATTTCCGCGACCGGCCCGACATTGACAGCGCGCGCGGCCAGAACAGCCCAGCCGATACTGGCCTGGATCAAGGCCAGAAACTCGGCGCGAACGGGATGAACCATGCCTGCGTCTCCCTGCGGTCTCCGTTCCCATCGGCCCGGTCGAGCGGGACGAGCTTCTACAATGGCTCGTTTCGCCGCGCTCGTTAAGGGCCAGACCGGAATCCACACGCCGTCGTCAGGATCCAGCACAACGGACGCAACGCCGGGCAAGCGCCCGCGCAGCGGGACTTTCACGCAAACGCGCAACGCCGCGCTCAGCCCTTGCGCCGATGGGTCGCAGTCCCGGAGCGGTCCCCTGGGCCGGGCGGCCCCGGCGACGTGTTCGCGGCCTCCGTCGCGGATCGCATCGATCCGCCAATCCCTGTGGCATCGCGCCTTGCCGCAACTGATCGTGACGGACCGCGTTCACGGCAAAGGTTCAACGCCATTCGAGGGCTCCCCATGACCAACCGTATCCCGACCCTGCTGGTCGTCTCCGCCATCGCCGCCCTGTCTCTGGGCACGGCGGCCTGCACCGGGGCCGAGCAGGAAAAGACCGAAGCCCGTGCCGAGGTCGCCGCCGACCGGGCCGAGGTGACCGCCTCCGAAGCCGCCGACAAGGCCGGAACCGCGGCTGCGCAGGCGGGCGAGGTCATCGAGTCCGGCGCGATGAAGGCCGCCCAGGCCGTAGAGACCGGCGCGGGCCATGTCGCCGATCGTCTGGAAGCCAACCAGGCCGAAGCCGCTGCCGAGGGTCGCCCGGGCGCCGTCGACCCGACGACGGATCAGCGGGTCCCTGCGCCGGCGAACCAGGCTCAGTAGCAGGGCCTCGTCGCTCCATGCGTCGGTGCCTAGGACGCGGGCTCCGCCAGCACCGCGTCAATCAGCGCCCTCGCCTCGGGGCTCGACCAATCGGCCTCCCCGGCGAAGGCGGCGCGGATCCGGCCTTCACGGTCCAGCAGGATCGTCTGGGGCATCTTGCCCTTGCCCGGAAACTCGAACGGCAGTTGGAATTTCGGGTCGCCGTAGAAGGGCAGGGGCTCGTGCACGTCGATGAAGCTCCTGGCGTCGGCCACCGGGTCGGCGCCCGTGTCGACATTGATCGGCAGAACCATCAGGTCGCCGTCCGGATAGGCCGAGGCCAGGGCCGCGATCGTCGGCATCTCGGTGCGGCACGGCGCGCACCACATGGCCCACAGATTGACCAGCACGACCTTGCCCCGGAAATCGGCGAAGCGGACGTCGGCGCCTTCACGGGTCTGGAAGACATAATCGGGGGCGACGTCCAGGACGGCGGGTGTCTCCAGCGCGGCCAGCGGCCCGACAGCGAAGCGCGAAAGCTCGCTTTTCGCGCCTGCGTCGGTCACGGCGGCCATGTCGCCCTTGGCCTCGGGGCTGGAATGCCATAGCACCCCACCGATCACGATCGACACGACGATCATCGCCAGGACCACGGCCACGGCGATCAGCGCCCACCGTGTCCCGACCTTTTGCTTCCGGGGTTCGTCCATGAACGACCGTTCCAGTTCATCCGCACCGACCAAGACCGCGCCGACGCCCGAAGGTCAAGGCATGTGGGGCGGACGCTTTTCGTCGCGCCCGGCCGACATCATGCAGGCGATCAACGTCTCCATCGGCGTGGACCGGCGGCTGTGGGCGCAGGACCTGCGCGGATCGCGGGCCCATTGCCGCATGCTGATCGACCGGGGCATCGTCACGGCGGACGACGGTGCCGCCATCCTCGGCGGGCTCGACGCGATCCAGGCCGAGATCGAGGCCGGGACCTTCCCCTTCCGCGACGAATACGAGGACATCCACCTGAACGTGGAGGCCCGTCTGTCCGAGTTGATCGGTGAGCCCTCGGGCCGCCTGCATACGGCGCGGAGCCGCAACGACCAGGTCGCCGTCGACTTCCGCCTGTGGGTCCGCGACGCCTGCGACCGGTCGGTGGAACAGCTGCAGGCGCTGCAGCGTGCCCTGCTGGTCCGGGCGGAACAGCACGCCGGGGACCTGATGCCCGGCTTCACCCACCTGCAGACGGCCCAGCCGGTGACCCTGGGTCACCACCTGATGGCCTATGTCGAGATGGCCGGTCGCGACGCCGGCCGCTTCGCCGACGCCCGCGCGCGGATGAACGAAAGCCCTCTGGGCGCTGCGGCCCTGGCCGGTTCCCCCTTCCCCATCGACCGCCATGCGACGGCGGCCGCGCTCGGCTTCGACCGTCCGATGGCCAACAGCCTCGACGCCGTGTCAGACCGCGACTTCGCGCTGGAGACCCTGGCCGCCGCCTCGATCACGGCAGGGCATCTGTCCCGTCTGGCCGAGGAGATCGTGGTCTGGATGACGCCGATGTTCGGCTTCGTCACCCTGCCCGACGACCTGACCACGGGCTCGTCGATCATGCCGCAGAAGCGCAATCCCGATGCCGCCGAACTGGTCCGGGCCAAGACCGGCCGGATCCTGGGGTCGTTCGTGGCCCTGTCGACCGTGATGAAGGGCCTGCCGCTCGCCTATTCCAAGGACATGCAGGAGGACAAGCCGCCGGTGTTCGAGGCCATGGACGCGCTCGACCTGGCCCTGACCGCCATGACGGCCATGGTCGCCGCCTTCCGCCCGAACACGGACCGGATGGCCGAGGCGGCCGGCTGGGGCTTCTCGACCGCCACGGACCTGGCCGACTGGCTGGTGCGCGAGGCCGACCTGCCCTTCCGCCAGGCCCACCATGTGACCGGGGCGGCGGTGAAGCGCGCCGAACAGCTGGGCGTGGGTCTGGCGCAACTGCCGCTCGCCGAATTGCAGTCCCTGCATCCCGGCGTCACCGAAGCCGTTTACAAGGTGCTCACCCCTGAGGCTTCCTGCGCCAGCCGCCAGAGCTTCGGGGGAACCGCGCCGGAACAGGTCCGTGCGCGCATCGCCGAATGGAAGTCGCGTCTCGCGTGAAGGAAGTCGACATGAAAAAGCTGCTCGCCGCCGGCGCCCTCGCCCTGATCGCGCTCTCCGCCTCTGCCTGCGGGCGCATGGCCGACCTCGAGGCTCCGGCCCCGCGGGAGACCGAACGGGCCCCGCGCGACGCCCGCGCCTCGAACCTGCCGGACCCGGCCACGATCAACCGTCCGTCGAGCCAGATGCCGATCGACGGCGGCCCGTCCAACCCGATCGGCGGCACGGCCGCCGGTCGTGAGCCTCAATAAGCCTTGGACCATTTCGACCTGCAGGACGGCGTCCTCCACGCCGAGGGCGTTGACCTGACAAGACTGGCGGCCGAGGTCGGCACGCCCGCCTATGTCTACTCGACCGCCACCCTGACGCGGCACTACCGGGTGCTGCGCGAGGCGCTGGACGCCCACCCCTCGGTGCTGGGCGACAGTCTGATCGCCTTCGCGGTCAAGTCGAACTCCAACCTGTCGGTGCTGGCGACCCTGGCCCGGCTGGGCTGCGGCGCGGACACGGTGTCGGAGGGCGAGATCCGGCGCGCCCTGAAGGCGGGCATCCCGGCCGATCGCATCATCTTCTCGGGCGTGGGCAAGACCGACGCCGAACTGGCCTTCGCCCTTGAGGTCGGGGTGCGCCAGATCAATGTGGAGAGCCCGGCCGAGCTCGACCGGCTGATCGCCATCGCAGCGGACAAGGGCGCCAGGCCCGACATCGCCATCCGGGTGAACCCGAAGATCGGCGCCGGCGGCCACGCCAAGATCACCACGGGCGGAGAGGGCGACAAGTTCGGCGTCCCGGCCGATGAGGCGATGGCCCTCTACGCCCGCGCCGCCGCCAGCCCGCACCTGACTCCGGTCGCCCTCGCCTGCCATATCGGCAGCCAGATCACCGACCTGGCCCCGCTGGAGGCCGCCTTCGGCCTGCTGCGCAAACTGACCGAGACCCTGCGCCAGCAGGGCCTGCCCGTGCCCCGGATCGATCTCGGCGGCGGCCTGGGCGTGCCCTATACCGGCGGAGCGAAGACGGCCTCGCCCGCTGACTACGCCGACATGGTCGCCCGCGTGCTGGACGGCCTGAACGTCGAGGCGGCGTTCGAGCCGGGCCGCCTGCTGGCCGCCAATGCCGGGATCCTGCTGACCCGCGTGATCCAGGTGACGGAACGCGCCGACGGGCGTCGCTTCCTGGTGCTCGACGCGGCCATGAACGACCTCATGCGCCCGGCCATGTACGACGCCTTCCACGAGGTGAAGCCGGTCATTCCGCGCGCGGGCGACCCGGTCGTCTACGACATCGTCGGCCCCGTCTGCGAGACCGGCGACACCTTCGCCCGAGGCCGGTCCCTGCCGCCGATCCAGGCCGGCGACCTCGTCGTCTTCACCGGCGCCGGCGCCTATGGCGCGGTCATGTCGAGCGAATACAACTCCCGCCCGCTCGTCCCCGAGGTGCTGGTCGACGGCGACCGCTGGGCCGTGGTCCGGGCGCGGCCGTCGTATGACGAGATGCTGGCGCGCGAGACGACGGCGGAGTGGCTTTAGAGCGCCACGCGGCACGCACTAAGGCATCGCCAGGAAGTCCGCCGTCAGCTCTGCGTTCCAATAGACGTGGGGATCGACACCCCAATTGATGGCGACGGGAGAATTCGCCGCCATCACAAGGGCTGAGCGCCCCGTGACGCCGATGTAGTTCGTGGCGGGAGCCTCGGCGAAGGCAGCTGCAAACCGCGCCTTGCTCGTATACATAGCCATGGCATTTCTTCCGTCGGGCAGGGCGACTGACCATACGCTGATAGGGCGTCTGGCGGTCGCCTCAGATGCCTCCGCCTGATAAGAGTCTGCGACCTTGAGATAGACCGTCGACGTCAACAGCACTCGGCCCATATTCGCTTCCGTCTCTGGTGTTGGGTTCTCAGCGAAAGCGAGCACGGCTTGGTCGAGTTCATTCTCGATATCCGCCACGGACGTATCGGCTTCATTCGATTGCAGCGCGGTGCCTGCGTCAGCACAGCCAACCTGCATCGCGAGCACCAGCGACGCCAACGCTAGAATCTGGATCGAGCGGCTCATCATCGTTCTCTCGAGTTCAACTATGGCTTCGGTTACTCACCCCTATCCCAGAAACCGGTCCACCGCCGCCAGGAACCGCGTCGGCTGGTCGATCATGACCATGTGTTCCGCCCCCTCGATACGCTCGAACCGGGCGGGCCTCGGCAGGTTGCGGTAGCCGGCGGCGAACAGGGCGTCGAGGTGGGCGCGGGGGCTGCGGTCGTCGGCGCTCCAGCCGTAGACGACCGTCACCGGTGCGGCGATGTCGGGCAGGCGGCTGCGCAGATCCGTGGTCATGACCTCATACAGCCCCTGGGCCAGCACGCCGCGGTCGCCGCCCTGCCAGCCGAGGCTCCCGAACACGCTGTCCGCCGCCCCGCCCAGTTGCTGGCCCAGGGCCGATCCCTGCGTCCGCAGGGCCTCGTCGCCGAGGAAGAGCAGGGCCTGATAGGCGATCCGGGCCAGGGGTTCGACATCGCCGACCGTGGCGCCCGGGCTGATCAGGGACGGGAAGAAGGGGGTCGCGTCGACCACCATGACCCGGCCGACCTGGGCCCCGCGCCGGTCGCGGCCGGCATCGGCGGCGGCCCGCAGCGCCACCAGCCCGCCCATCGAATGGCCGATCACGGCCGGCCGCTCCAGGCCCTGCGTGGTGATATAGCGCCGCAGCTCGGCGGCCACCGGCGCGACCAGGGCGCCGTCCGTATTCGACCCGGCGGGCACATTTCCGAAGCCGCGCACCGTAACCAGATGCACCCGGTAACGATCGTCCAGCCGGTTCGCGGTCCGCGCCCAGACGTCGCTGGTCGAGGCCAGACCGGGGATCAGGATCACGTCCGGCCCCTCGCCCCGGGTCGTGACGACGATCCGGTCGGACCGGAAGGCGGGCGTTTGCCCCTCGGCGACAACCGGAAGAAGGATCAGGGCGAGGGCGACGATCAGGGTGCGCAGCATGTCAGGACCCTGAACGACGAAGTGGGCAAAGGGTTGACCGGTCGACCCTTGATCTTCGGCCCGCAACGGCGCGAAATATGACAGCGAAATGTCCGTCTGGGGAGGCGACTATGACTATCCGGAACTCTGCGATCGCGATGGCCCTTGTGGCCTTGCTGGCCGGTGCAGCGCAGGCACAGACGGCTCCGCCTCAGGAAGAGGTACTGGGGGGTACGGCCGCGCCGGTCGAGGAAGCGACCGGCCCCGAGTGGTGGACCTTCTCCCGCGCCGAGGCGAAACACTATCTGATCGACGTCAACAGCGTCGTCCGGACCGGCGACGAACTGACGGTCATGGTGGCCCGCGTTCCGACGGACACCGCCGCCGGCGACTACAGCCATCAGGTCGACCAGTTCGGCATCCGCTGCAACGGTCGGCAGTCGCATGTCGCCACATCGAGCGACGCCTTCGAGGATGGCGTGCCCGGGGAGGCCTATGACACCGACGAACCGTGGGAATCGATCGCCCGCGACAGTTTCGACGACGCCATCCGCGAGATCAGTTGCGAGAACATGCGGCCCTCGCCGCCGTCCTATGACAGCGTGAAGGCCTATATCGACGCCGGCCGGCCCTAGATTCGGGGGCTCTAGGGCATAACCGGAATAGTCGGGACGCGGCTGGCCACGATCCGGCCGCCCGTGTCGTCCCGCTGGATCGACCAGAGCAACCGGCTGTCGCCCGCGTCCCAGTCGATGGCCTGACCTTCTGTCGGCATGGCGACCGTGGCGACATGTCGGAGCGTCGATCCGCCCTGCGGCAGGGCCATGACATAGACCTCGGGCCTGTCGTGGCCGCTGACATAGAGCAGGCCGTCCGGGTTCCAGGCGGCGCCCGAGACGCTCATCGGCGCGATCCGGTCCAGCACGGTCTGGGGGAACAGCCAGGCCTCCTGCCGCTGGAAATTCTCATCCAGCCGCATCAGGACGGTCCAACGGTGATCGTGGCCGGGATTGCCGCCCCGGTCGTCATAGTTGGCGAAGACCGCCCACCAGGACCCGTCGTGCCGGTCCAGCACGGTCAGCGACCCGCCCATATCCGGCCCCAGGGAGACAGTGCGCCGGTAGGTCAGGGTTGCGGCATCGAACACCTCGACCGAGCTGGACATCGGCGTCGCGGAATAGTTGGAGGCGGCGCAGACGAGGTCGGCGTCCACCCGGGCGCAGCTGTTGATATGCGGGAAAAGCGCCGGGTCGCCCTGCCATACGGCGGTCCGTTCGCCCGTCGCCAGGGCGTATCGGGCGATGGTGTTGTTGTCGACGGCATAGACGGAGGCGGCGTCGGCGGCGACGCCCTGGTCCGCCTCCGGCGCGGCGATCCGCCGGGTCTCAACCGCCGTCAGGGCCGGCGCGGGGCCGGTCGCCTGGAGCAAAAGGGCGAGACCGACGGCGATCACCATTTGACCGTCAGGCCCGCATTGAACACCCGGCCGTAGCGCTCGTTCTGGGTGATCCAGTCCTCGTGGCCGCCCTGATACTGGCGTGTCGGTTCGTCGGTCAGGTTCTGGGCCTCGAGGAAGACCGAGGCGTTGTCGGTGACGGCGAAGGTGGCCTTGGCGTCGAGCCGGCGGAGTTCGTCGTTGTACTGATCCGTCGTCGTGTCCGCACCGAGCGCCAGCAGGGCCGATCCGGTGCTGTGGTAGGCGATGGAGGCCTCCACCGGTCCGTACTCGTAGAAGATCTGGACGCCGTAAAGCGTGTCCGACTGTTCGGGGAAGCTGACGCCCGACCGGCCCGGCAGGTCCAGACTGCCGTCGATCAGCGTCAGATTGGCATCGACCCCCAGACCCGACCACAGGCCCGGCAGGAAGTCGAACTGCTGGCGCCAGGCCAGTTCCAGGCCGTACAGATCCGCCGCATCGGCATTCTCCTTCTGGCTGAAGGTCAGGGTGCGATAGTTGCGGCCGCCGAAGGCGAGGTTGGTCCGGGTCTCGCTGCGGGTATAGATCGGATTGTCGATCGACTTGCTGAAAACGCCAGCCGACAGCAGGCCACCGGGTGCGAAATACCATTCGACCGAGGCATCGAAGGCGTCGGCACGATAGGGTTCCAGCTGGGCGTTGCCCATGGACAGCGTGCCGTCAAAGGTGCCGTTGCCGTTGTCGACGAAGGTGTTCGTGCCGCCGGGGCTGAGGTCCAGATAGTTGGGACGACCCAGGCTACGGCTGTAGGCCAGACGCACGACCACGTCCTCGCCCGGTTCCCAGCGCGCGATCAGGCTGGGCAGCCAGTCGGTGTAGCTCTCCGATTCCGACGCCGGGACCACGCTGGTTCCGTTCACCAGCCGGAAACCCGTGATGTCGAGCTCGGTCTGTTCGACCCGAAGGCCCGGGCTGAAGGTCCAGCGGCCGAGCGTCAGGTCGGCGGTCGCATAGGCGGCGGCGACATCCTCGCCCACGTCGGTGTCGGCGAGCGTCGCATTGGCCAGGGTGGTGGCTGTGTCACGGACGAACAGCGGCCCGTTCAGGTTGGTCCGGGTGTAGGCGATCAGACCGGAAGCCGAGAGGGTGGGGTTGATCGTATAGGGGCGGCCGTCGCGAGGCTCGATCGTCACAGCCGGGCCGACCAGGGAGGGGTCGACGGACAGGACAAACCGGGTCGCCGCCGTCGCGCCCCGGGTCCAGACATTGTTGTCGGCATCAAACGACTTGTCCGTCGACCGGTATTTCAGGCCGAAGGCGATCCCGGCCCCGTCGAACAGATTCAGCGGCCGGCGGGCGTCGAACCGGGCCGAGATAATGTCCTCATCGCCGTTCTCGTCCTGTTCGGCATACTGGCGAAAACCGAGAGCCGCTGCGGTGATCGGAACGCGCGGCGCGGCGGTGAACAGTTCATCGGTGAAGTCGAAATCGACGGTGCCGGGCGAGGCCCGGAACTGCCACAGCTGGTTGGGCTCAATCACCTCGTTGTGGGCGCCGGCGATGCCGTAGTCCAGCGTCCAGTCCTGGAGCTCGGTTCGCCCCCCGGCCTGGACCGACAGGACCGACTTCTCCTTGTATTCAAGACGCAGGTCCTGGCGGATTTCGGTGGCGCCCGTCGTGGTGCCGGTCCGGCCGTCCGGGTTCAGCCGCAGGGCACCCGAGGTCCGCAAGGCAGGAGTGGCGAAGTCGAGGCGGTAGCGCTGGCGATACTCATCTTCGGTAAAGCGGCTGTAGAGGGCGCGAAGGAACAGGGAGGTCGACCCGGCCGGAGGCCAGTCCAGCGAGGCGATAGCCCCGATCCGTTCGCGCTTCAGGCGATAGTCGGTGAACTTGATGTTGATCGGCAGGGCGCCCCGCGCCGCGCCCGCGAAGGGCGTCCAGTCGTCGGGATAGAGGCCTGCGCTGGCGAACTCGCGATCCGAATAGCTCGCGCCGAGCATGACGCCGAAGTCGCCGAACCGACCGCCCAGGCTGATGTCGCCCCGGATCGGCGATTCCTCGTTCAGCGTCTGGTAGCCCGCCTGGGCCGAGGCCTGGAAGAATCGATCGCCTCGGAAGTCGAAGGCCGTCTGGGACACCAGATTGACGTTGCCGCCGATGCCCTGCCCGTCCTGACCGGCGGTCTTGACCTTGGCCACCTCAACCCGGTTCAGAAGCTGACCCGAGACGATGTCCAGAGGCAGGCGGCGGGTGTTGCCGTCCGGATTGCCGATCTCGAACCCGTTGATGGTGTAGTTGTTGAGGTCCGACGGCACGCCGCGAACGGAGACGTAGCGGCCCTCGCCCTGGTCGTACTGAACGCCGACGCCGGGCAGGCGCTCGATCACCTCGGCGACGTTGCGGTCAGGAAGATTCCCGATCTCGTCGGCGGCGGCGACGCTGGTCAGGCCGGTGGCGGCGCGTTGCAGGTCGATGGCGCGCTGCTGCGTCGCCCTCTGGCCGGTGACCACCACCTCCTCGACCGTCGTGGCCTCGGACTGTTGCCCGGCCAGAACGGGCGTGGAAACGAAAAGCGCCAGACCGGACACGCCGGCCGACAGAACAGTGCGCATGAGAACATCCCCCGATGATGAGGGGCTGCTAGGCCGATGCCGCGTCGGCCTCGCGACGAAACCGTGAACAGGCGATCAGGATTCCGCAACCGGTGGATGACCGGATGTCAGGACCCGGACGGCGCGTCCGCCATCACAGACCCGGTCGAGCGGTCGGCCGGTCGGGGCGGCTCCCGTGCACGTCGCCGTCAGACGTCGACGGCGGCGTCCAGGGCGTTTTCCTGGATGAATTCGCGGCGCGGCTCGACCACGTCGCCCATCAGCTTGGCGAACAGATCGTCGGCGTCGTCGGCGTGATCGACCTTGACCTGCAGCAGGGTTCGGGCGTTGACGTCCAGCGTCGTCTCCCACAGCTGCTCCGGATTCATCTCGCCCAGACCCTTGTAGCGCTGGATCGACAGCCCCTTCTTGCCGGCGTCGAGCACGGCGTTCAGCAGGTCGAGCGGGCCCCGGATCGTCGTTGACTTGTCCTTGCGGCGATAGACGGCCGGCGAAGCGAACACGCCCTCGAACGCCGCCGCCCGTTCGGCCAGACGACGGGCATCCAGCGACCGGATCAGGGCCTCTTCCAGAACGATCGTTTCCTGCACGGCGCGGCGCGAGCGGCTGAAGACGACGGCGCCCTGTTCGCCCGGAGCGCCGGTCCATTCGCCGTCGCCCTCCTCGGCGTAGAGGTTCAGGCGCGTCGCAGCGGCGGCCGAGGTCGCGGCGATGTCGGCGTCGTCGGCGAACAGACCGGCCAGGGCCGCCTGTTCGATGGCGAAGGCCGGAGCGCGCTGGCTCAGACGATCGACACTGGCGCTGCAGGCCTTGGCGTCACGGACCAGGGCCTGCAGATCGAGACCCATCCGGCGTTCACCGTTGGACAGGTCCAGTTCGGCCTCCGACGACCCCTCCTCGATCAGGTAGGAGTCCATCTCGGACTGGTCCTTGAGGTATCGGCTCTGCTTGCCCTTGGCGACTTTGTAGAGCGGCGGCTGGGCGATGTAGACGTGGCCGCGCGTGATCAGCTCCGGCATCTGGCGATAGAAGAAGGTCAGCAGCAGGGTCCGGATGTGGGCGCCGTCGACGTCGGCGTCGGCCATCAGGATGATCTTGTGATAGCGTAGTTTGTCGGCGTCGAAATCGTCGCGCCCGATGCCCGTGCCCAGGGCCAGGATCAGGGTCCCGATCAGCTCGGACGACAGCATCCGGTCGAACCGCGCCCGCTCCACATTCAGGATCTTGCCCCGGAGCGGCAGGACGGCCTGGTTCTCGCGGTTGCGCGCCTGTTTGGCCGAGCCGCCGGCGGAATCGCCCTCGACGATGAACAGTTCGGACTTGGCCGGGTCGCGTTCCTGACAGTCGGCCAGCTTGCCGGGCAGGCTGGAGATATCCAGCGCCGACTTGCGCCGGGTCAGATCGCGCGCCTTGCGGGCCGCTTCACGCGCGGAGGCCGCCTCGATGATCTTGGCGACCACCATCTTGGCCTCGACCGGATGCTCTTCGAACCATTGCGACAGGCCTTCGGAGCACAGGCCCTCGACGGCCGGGCGGACTTCGGACGAGACCAGTTTGTCCTTGGTCTGGGATGAGAATTTCGGGTCCGGCACCTTGACCGACAGGACGCAGGTCAGGCCCTCACGCGCATCCTCGCCGGTCGGCGCCACCTTCTCCTTCTTCAGGGCGCCGGAGGACTCCATATAGGCCCCCATCACCTTGGTCAGGCTGGTGCGGAAGGCCGACAGGTGGGTGCCCCCATCCCGCTGGGGGATGTTGTTGGTGAAGCACAGCATGGTCTCGTGGTAGGAATCGTTCCACCACAGGGCCAGATCGATCTCGATATTGTCCTTCTTGCCGCGAATGACGATGACGTCCTTCAGGATCGGCGTCTTGGACTTGTCGAGGTGGCGCACGAAGGCTTCCACGCCGCCCTCGTAGTGCAGCATGATCTCGACCGGCTCGGGGTGGCGATGGTCGGCCAGTTTGATGACCACGCCCGAGTTCAGGAAGGCCAGCTCGCGCAGCCGATGCTCCAGCGTCTTCAGGTCGAAGTCGATGTGGGCGAAGGTCGTGATCGACGGATAGAAGGTGACCTGGGTGCCGCTCAGAACCTTGCCGTTCTCGCGCATCGGCGCTTCGCCGGTGACCTTCAGGCTTTCGACCGTGTCGCCACGCTCGAACTTCATCTCGTGGCGTTGGCCGTTGCGGAAGATGACCAGCTTCAGCCAGTCCGACAGGGCGTTCACCACCGACACGCCCACGCCGTGCAGGCCGCCCGAAACCTTGTAGGAATTCTGGTCGAATTTCCCGCCTGCGTGCAGCTGGGTCATGATGACCTCGGCCGCAGAGACGCCCTCCTCGGCATGGATGTCGACCGGGATCCCCCGCCCGTTGTCGGTCACGGTGACCGAGCCGTCCGCGTTCAGAATCACTTCGACCAGGTCGGCGTGCCCGGCCAGGGCCTCGTCGATGGCGTTGTCGACCACTTCATAGACCATGTGGTGCAGGCCAGAGCCGTCGTCGGTGTCGCCGATGTACATGCCGGGGCGTTTGCGCACCGCGTCCAGGCCCTTGAGAACCTTGATGGATTCCGCACCATAGGCGGCCTCCTCGGCGGTATCTTCGGTGCGTGCGCTCAGGGGTTCGTCGGTCATTCATTCGTCCGGAGACGCGGGCGTCGCGGACCGCGCCATGCGCCGTCCAGCCCGCAAAGAAATGTCAGTGGCCGCACAACCGATTCAGGCCGTGCGAATGCGGGGTTTATATAGGAATTCGCAGGCGAAAAGCGAGCAATGAGGACGTCTTGCCACCTTGTCCCGCGACGCGTCGGACCCAATATCTGGCGTTCACCCATCGAAAGACACCCCAGCCCTGTCCGGAGCCTGATCGGCTGAGGGGGAATCGCTTCGTGATTCCATCGATGCCGTGAATCAGCCTCCGGAATCGTCCGACGGCATGACGCCCTCGGTCACGCCCGAGGAGCGCCGATGCCGCATGCCGACAGCCTGATTTCCACCCTCGTAGGGGCCTTCGTTCTGGCCTTCGTGTTCGGAATGCTGGCCAACCGGCTGAAGCTATCGCCCCTCGTGGGCTATCTGGTGGCGGGCATCGCGGTCGGTCCTCACACGGCCGGGTTCGTCGCCGACACCATGCTCGCGCCCCAGCTGGCGGAGATCGGCGTCATCCTCCTGATGTTCGGCGTCGGCCTGCATTTCTCGCCTGCCGATCTGATGAAGGTGCGCAAGGTCGCCATACCCGGTGCCCTCGTACAGATTGTCTCGGCCACGGCGCTGGGCTGGCTGCTGGGCCGGTTCGCCATGGGCATGTCGAACATGGAAGGCCTGCTGATGGGGTTCGCCCTTTCGGTCGCCTCCACGGTCGTCCTGATGCGGGCGCTGGAAGAGCGTCGGCAGAACAAGGGCGAGGTCGGACGTATCGCCGTGGGTTGGCTGATCGTCGAGGACCTGGTCATCGTCATCGCCCTGGTCATGCTGCCCATGATCATTCTCACCGAGGGCGAGACCTTCAAGGCGGCCGATCTGGCGCTCAGCATCGGCTGGACCCTGCTGAAGGTGATCCTGTTCGTCGTCGCCATGCTGTTCGTCGGCGGCAAGGTCCTGCCCTGGATCCTGGTGCGGATTGCCCACACCCGGTCGCGCGAGCTGTTCACCCTCGGCGTTCTGGCCATCGCCCTGGGCATCGCCTGGATCGCCTATCAGCTGTTCCATTCGTTCGCGCTCGGCGCCTTCCTCGCCGGGCTGGTGCTCAACGGCACGCCTCTGGGCCACAATGCGGCGGAGCGATCGCTGCCGTTGCGCGACGCCTTCGCGGTGCTGTTCTTCGTGTCGGTCGGCATGTTGTTCGACCCGATGATCCTCGTCGAACGCCCCCTGTCGGTTCTCGGCGTGCTGGGTATCGTCATCGTCGGGAAGACCATTGCGGCTCTGGCCATCACCCACATGTTCGGCCTCGACCGCGCCTCAGGCCTGACCGTCGGCGCCAGCCTCGCACAGGTCGGGGAGTTTTCCTTCATCCTCGCCGCCCTCGGCGTCTCGCTGGGCGCCCTGCGACAGGAGACCCATGACCTGATCCTGGCCGGGGCCCTGCTGTCGATCTCGCTGAACCCGTTGGTCTTCGTCATCATGGACCGGCTCGGCGGCAAGCCGCCGAACCCGCGCAAGGCAGGCGAGGCCAATCCGGCAACAGCCTAGCCCGGCGTCAGCGCCCCGCCCTCGACCCGGACGAAGGTCGCCCGGCCGATCAGAGGCTCGAACAGCGCCGCCTCCGTCCCGGTCATGAAGGCCTGCAGTCCCAGGGCCGTGATCTCGTCGAACAGGGCCGCGCGACGACCGGCGTCGAGATGCGCGGGCGCCTCGTCCAGCAGCAGGATCGGCTCGGCTCCGCCGCCCGACAGCCGCCCGACCTGGGCCAGGATCAGATTCAGGGCCAGGGCCTTCTGTTCGCCGGACGACCCTTCCGCCGCCGGCCGGTTCTTCTCGCGATGCAGGGCGGTCAGATCGGCCCGATGTGGCCCGAACAGGGACCGGCCCGCCGCCCCGTCGCGGTTTCTTGCCCGCGCCATCCCCTCGCGGATCGCGCCCGCCAAAGCCTCTTCATCGGCGCCGTCCTCGGCCAGCCGCTCGGTCTCCCCGACGAGGGCCAGATCCGCCTGCGGAAAGGGGCGTGCAGAGCGCGAATCAATGGCCGCCTGCAGAACGGTCAGGGCCTTCGCCCGCGCCGTCGCCGCCCGCGCCCCGGTCTCGGCCAGGCGCGCCT
This sequence comes from Brevundimonas sp., assembly GCF_027484365.1. Classification (GTDB taxonomy): domain Bacteria; phylum Pseudomonadota; class Alphaproteobacteria; order Caulobacterales; family Caulobacteraceae; genus Brevundimonas. The sequence continues at coordinate 167,330 of NZ_JAIXTC010000017.1, forward strand.
CCAGCGCATCGAGCCACAGGGGATCGGCCTCCCTCCCCTCGGCGCCGTCGATCAGCAGCCGTAACCGCTCGCGGAGCGCCTTTTCGTATCCGGCGACCGCCGCCGCATGGCCGGGGTCGGCCGCGAAGACCAGCCGGTCGAAGAACTTCAGCCGCTCGGCCCGGGCATCCGAGAACAGGCGGTCCTGTTCCGGCGTCGCCCAGACGGGGCGCAGATAGTCGAGCAGCCGCCCCGGCTGGGCCGTCTCGCCGTCGATCCGCACCATCCGCCGCCCGGCCCCGGCGACCTGAACCCCGGTCCCCAGCCGGATCTCGTCGCCATCGGTCCCGTCCAGCGTCAGGGCCACGGCCCAGGCCCGCCCGCCGGCCTCGCCCGGCTCGCGGCGTCCCATCTCCTGTGCCGTCGCGCCGCGCAGGCCCTTGCCGGGCGTGAACAGGCTCAGCGCCTCGAGCAGATTGGTCTTCCCCGCCCCGTTCGGCCCATGCAGCACCACGGCCCCCGCACCAAGCGGCACGGCGGCGGTGGCGTAGGACCGGAAGTCGGTAAGGGTCAGCGAGCGGATCAAGCCGCCGACATAGCAGGCGGCCCGCCCCGGCCGCATCAGATTCCGTATGGCTACGCCGGACAGTCGCCGGATTACGGTCACATTTGACCGACCGTGGGACGGGTCGCGTCGGGACGCGTGTCATGAACAAGCTTCTGATCATCGGAGCGGCGATGGTCGCCATGGCCGGCGTCGGCGCCGTCATGGCCCGTGAGGCCGCGAACGCTGCACGCCGGCCCCAGGGCCTTGAGGCCTGTATGAGCGCCCGCGCCCGCACCGGTCTGCGCGACGCCCTTCTGACGCGGATCGCCGCGCGGGGCGGAGAAATCGACGCCGGCTACGCCATGTCGCTGGACACGCCCCGGCTGGAATCGATCGACTACACAGCCGAACGCACCGTCTGCGGCGGCGTCGCCCGCCTGTCCGTGCCCGAGCATCGCCGCGCCGCCCTCGACGGGGTCTCCGAGCTTTCCGACCCCGTCCGCTACATGATCGAGCCGTCGGCAGACGGGCGCGGGACGGTGGTGGCCCTGGTCGGCGGCGGCGACACCATCGCCGGCTGGCTGGGCGGGCCTCCGCCACCGCCTGCCCCGCCCGTCCTGCTCCAGGCGGACTATGGTCCCGCCCAGCCTGCGGTCGACGAGGCCACGCCCGAGGTCGGACCACCCCCCGCGCCCCAGCCCGCCGTCGTCCGAACGCCGGCTCCAGTCCCGTCGCCCCCGGCCCGGCCGGTCGCACCGCGCCAGGTCGTGGCCCAGCCCGCGCCCCGCCCATCGCAGCCGGCTCCCAGGACCCAGCCGATCCGTGTCGTCTCGAGTTCGCCCCCCGCAACTGTCCTCAGCCCGGCGCGTCCCGCCCCGCCTGCTGCTCCGCATCGGACGCCGTCCATAGCCACGGCCAGCCTCAACAGCCGTCCGGCCTCGACGAACCCGGTCCCGGCTCCAGGGGTGCGCGATCCAGCCCCCTCCGTCGGTGCGGTCCGCGCCACGGCCCGTCCGAGTTTCGACTGCCGTCAGGCCAGGAACAGCGCCGAGCGCTCGATCTGCAGCGATCCCGGCCTGGCCGATCTCGATGTCCAGATGGCGCGTCGCTACGCCCGGATGCAGAACAATATCGACGGTCGCCCGGCCGAGATCCTGCGCGACGAGCAGCGTGCCTGGCTCCGTCGCCGCGACGCCTGCACGACCAGCGCCTGTATCAGAGCCCTGTACGAGACCCGCGCGGCCACGATGGGCCGCTGAGGGATCAGACCCGCAGCGGCATCAGCACATACTGGACGCCCGGGTCGCCCGGATCGAGCACCAACGTCGGTGACGCGGGGTCGGCGAACATGAAGGTCGCGTTCTCGCCGGTGATCTGGCCGGCGACGTCGAGCAGGTAGCGGGCGTTGAAGCCGATCTCGAACGGGGCTTCGGAATAGCCGATCTCGACCTCTTCCACGCCCTGGCCGGCCTCCATGTTGCGGACGGTCAGGGTGACGCGGTCCAGCTCGAAGGCCAGTTTCACCGAGCGGCTCTTCTCGGCCGAGATGGTGGCGACGCGGTCGACGGCCGAGGCGAAGACGGCGTTGTCGATATCGGCCTGTTTGTCGTTCCCCTTCGGGATGACCCGCATGTAGTCGGGGAAGGCTCCGTCGATGACCTTGGAGGTCAGGGAGGCCTGGCCGAATTCGAAGCGGATCTTCTGAGGCGAGACCTGGATCTCGACCGGGCCGGAGCCGTCGTCCAGCAGGCGACGCACCTGGTCGATGGTCTTGCGGGGCACGATCACGCCCGGACCGCCCGCCGCGCCCTCCGGCGCCGGGGTCTCGGCGAGGGCCAGACGGTGGCCGTCGGTCGCTACGGCGCGCAGCAGCGGGATGCCCGCCTCGGCCACCGTGTGCAGATAGAGGCCGTTCAGATAGTAGCGCGTCTCTTCGGTCGAGACGGCGAAGCGGGTCTTGTCGATCAGACGCGCCAGATCTTCCTTCATCAGGGTGAAGCGGGCGCCCGAGTTCTCGGTCGACATGACCGGGAAGTCGCCGGCCGGCAGGACCGGCAGGTTGAATTTCGACCGGCCCGCCTGGACCGTCAGGCGGGGATCGTCGCCGTTGTAGATCAGGGCGACCTCGGCCCCGTCCGGCAGTTTGCGGACGATTTCGTACAGGGTGTGGGCCGGCGCGGTGATCTGGCCCTCGACCTGGACGGTCGCATCGGCCTCGTCGACCATCTCCATGTCGAGGTCGGTCGCGGCGAAGCTCAGTTTGTCGCGGCCCGCTGACAGCAGGACGTTGGACAGGATCGGAATGGTGTTCCGACGCTCGACCACGCTCTGAACATGGCCGAGGGCCTTCAGGAGCGCGGAACGTTCGATGGTCAGTTGCATGTCGTCTCGGGGCCCGGGGCGCGGAGGAATCAGCCGTCGCCTAAACTTGCTTGGTTCCGGACACTAAAGGAATGCTCGCCGCTAGCAACCGGGAGGTCAGGCTTCCTCGTCGCCAGGCCAAGAAGGCTTCAGCCTTCGTCTTCAGCGGCAAGCCCCATCATGTGGAAGCCCGCGTCGACGTGGATGACTTCGCCCGTGGTCGAGAAGCCGAGGTCCGAGCACAGCCACAGGGCGGCGCCGGCGACGCCTTCCATCGAGGTGTCTTCCTTCATCGCCGACAGGGCGCGGCCCTGGGCGATCATGCCCCGGCCGCCGGAGATCCCGGCGAGGCTCAGGGTGCGCATGGCCCCGGCCGAGATGGCGTTGACGCGGATGCCTCGCGGACCCAGGTCGCGGGCGATGTAGCGGGTCGCCGCCTCCAGCGCCGCCTTGGCCACGCCCATGGTGTTGTAGTTGGGAATGGCCCGCTCGGAACCGAGATAGGTCATGGTGATCATCGACCCGCCGTTCGGCATGATCTTCGACGCCCGCCGGGCCACGTCGACGAAGCTGAAGCAGGAGATGTTCATGGCCAGCAGGAAACTGTCGCGGCTGGTGTTGTCGATGAACGACCCCTTGAGCTCGTCCTTGTTGGCGAAGGCGACGGAGTGGACGACGAAGTCGATCGTGCCGAACTCGGCCTCCAGAGCCTCAAAGGCGGCGTCCATGGAGGCGTCGTCGGTGACGTCGGCCTGGATCAGCAGTTTCGCGCCGACGCTCTCGGCCAGAGGCCGGACGCGGCGTTCGAGCCCCTCGCCCATGTAGGTGAAGGCCAGTTCGGCGCCCTGGGCCGCCAGCTGGGAGGCGATGCCCCAGGCGATGGAGTTGGCGTTCGCGACCCCCATGATCAGGCCCTTCTTGCCCTTCATGAGTTCGCCTGCGGGCATGTTCCAGCTGGATTCACCGGCCATGGAAAAGTCTCCTCTTTGGCCCGGGTTAGCAGCGGGGCCGATCCACGAGAACCCTCTCCCAGCGGGAGAGGGCTTGAGCGCCTGAGAGCCGCAGGCGATCAGACTTGCGCGAAAGGGTGAGGGATTGTGCCCTCACCGGTTCACACCGAACCCCTCACCCTTTCGGCTGAAGGCGCATCGCTATCGCTCTGCGAGCCTCAAGCCCTCTCCCTCCGGGAGAGGGAAGAAATCAGACCTTCGAGAAGATCACCGTCCCGTTGGTGCCGCCGAAGCCGAAGCTGTTGGACATGACGGTGGTCAGCTCGCCGTCCCAGCGCTGGCGCAGGATCGGCATGCCCTCGAACTGGGGATCCAGATTTTCGATATGGGCGCTTTCCGAGGCGAAGCCGTTCTTGAGCATCAGCAAGGAGTAGATCGCCTCCTGGGCCCCGGCGGCGCCGAGGGAGTGGCCCGTCAGCGACTTGGTCGAGGAGATCATCGGCATGTCGGCCCCGAAGACGGCCCGGATCGCCTCCATCTCCTTGGAATCTCCGACCGGCGTCGAGGTGCCGTGCGGGTTCAGATAGTCGATCTTGCGGTTGCCGGCCTCGGCCAGGGCGATCTTCATGCAGCGCTGGGCGCCCTCGCCCGAGGGGGCGACCATGTCATAGCCGTCGGCGTTGGCGCCGTAGCCCACGACCTCGCCATAGATCTTCGCGCCGCGCGCCACCGCCCGCTCGTATTCCTCCAGCACCACGATGCCGGCACCGCCGGCGATGACGAAGCCGTCGCGGGCCGCGTCATAGGCGCGGGACGCCACCGAGGGGGTGTCGTTGAAGTCCGAGGACATGGCACCCATGGCGTCGAACATGTTCGACATGGACCAGTCGATGTCCTCGCAGCCGCCGGCGAAGACCACGTCCTGCTTGCCCCACTGGATCTGCTCGGCGCCCGCGCCGATGCAGTGGACGCTGGTCGCGCAGGCCGATGAGATCGAATAGTTGATGCCGCGCATCTCGAACCAGGTCGACAGGACCGCCGAGGGGCCGGACGCCATGGCCTTGGGCACGGCGAACGGGCCGATCCGCTTGGGCGCGCCCTTCTCGATCGTGGTCTGGGCCGCCTGCAGAATGACCTGGGTCGAGGGGCCGCCCTCGCCCACGATCAGGCCGATGCGGTCGTCCTTGATCTCTTCGGCGGTCAGGCCGGAATCCTTCAGGGCCTCCTCGAAGGCGATATGCCCCCAGGCCGTGCCGTTGGCGAGGAACCGCGCCGCACGGCGGTCGACCAGCGGGGCCCAGTCCTCGGCGGTCGCGCCGAGGGACGGCGGCGCCCAGACCTGGGAACGGAAGCCGTATTTGATGTGATCGGGGGCCGAGACCACGCCCGACCGGGCACTGCGCAGCGAGGCCGTGACCTCCTCCTGGCCCGTGCCGATGGAGGAGACGATGCCCAGACCCGTGACGACGACACGCCGCATAAGAGTTTCCTTCTCTTGTCAGTCTTGTCCGCGTTGCCCGCGGTTATTGTGTGGTGGTCAGGCGCCGGTAGCGGCTTCACCCGCCTGGAACAGACCGACGCGCATGTCCGTGGCCGTATAGATAGGGACGCCGTCGGCTTCCATAACCCCGTCGGCGATTCCCATGACCAGTCGACGGTTGATGACCCGCTTCAGGGTGATCTTGTAGGTGACCTTCTTCACATCCGGCTGGACCTGGCCCGTGAACTTGACCTCGCCGACGCCGAGCGCCCGGCCGCGACCAGGTCCGCCGATCCAGCCGAGGTAGAAGCCGACCAGCTGCCACATGGCGTCCAGACCCAGGCAGCCCGGCATGACCGGGTCGCCGATGAAGTGGCACTGGAAGAACCAGAGGTCCGGATGGATATCCAGCTCGGCCTCGACATAGCCCTTGCCGTGTTCGCCGCCGTCGCCGTTGATCTCGGTGATCCGGTCGAACATCAGCATCGGCGGGGCCGGCAACTGGGCGTTGCCCGGCCCGAACAGCTCGCCCCGGCCCGAGGCCAGAAGGGCGGCATGGTCGAACGACGACGGATATTTCGAGGTGGTCAAGGCGGGTGCGACTCCGTGGTGTTGCGCCGGGGTTACACGACGGGAGCGGGCGGCTCAACCGGGGAGGCCGGCAAGCCTGGCTGTAGCGAAGCGGGCCCGGAGCGCGAGACTCCGGAATTCAGAGTCCGGGTAGTCCACAGAGTCCAGGTCGAAGGCGAGAGGTTCGGCGGCGATGTCAAAGACCGGAGACAGTGTCGCACGGTTTGGAAGGGGGCCTGACATAAAGCCATGGTTTCGCCGCGAGCATTGAATTCAAGAGAGAATTCGGGCGATGTGTTGATGGGTATCGTCCTTCTTTCGTCATTCCGGGCGAAGAGGCGAAGCCTCGCAGACCCGGAACGAGGCGGCGCGCGAGAGCGCGACCCTGTCGCGCATGCGTTCGCTGACGCATTTCGCCTCCGCTGCGCTACGGCGCCGCCCTGTTCCGGGTCTTCGCTGCGCTCCGCCCGGAATGACGAAAGGAAGTGAGGGAAGTCTGCAACGCGAAAGGGAAGAATCAGCGCGCCTCGCCGGCCTGACGCGAGGCCTCGCACAGGGCGCGGTCTCCAGCGCCGAAGATGGAGTCTTCCGCCACCCAACCCTTCAATTTGCGGGCGCGGACCTCGCACCAGCCGTCCTTGCAGTCGTCCAGCGCAATCACCGAGCGCGGTGAGAAGCGGGCCTTTACGGCCGCGTCTTCGGACCGGCCGGTGCGGATCGGAACTTCCTCGACCGAGGCGTTGAAGGCGCCCCGACGGGCCGAGACCACGCTGCGGTGGACCCAGGCGACCGACCCTTCGGGGTCGCAGATCTTTCGCCATTCGCGCGTTTCGGCGATCACCTGGACCGGCAGGCCAGCGGCGCGGTATTCCCAGAGGATGTTGTAGTCGAGGCCCGGGCCGGTGCGGGCGCGCACTTCCGAGGACTTCAGCGTCAGCCAGCGCGGCACCTCGAGCCCTGTCGGGGTGGGACGGCCGTCCGGCATGGTGGCGCTTGCCCCGACGACCACCGCGAGGCCGAGCAGACCCGCGACGCCGCCGATGCGACGCGAGAGGCTTTGGAAGCGGCTGCGAGACTTGCTAGACACCGGCTTACGACCCGTCCACGCGGGCCCGCCCATGCGCCGCCCCCGAATAATCCAAGGTCCTCATGTCCCACCCCCGGCTTAAGGTCGTCTTAACCAGAAGATTGCCCGACGCAGTCGAGACGCGGATGCGGGAGCTGTTCGACGCCGAACTGAATCTGAAGGACATCCCGATGGATCGGGCGGCGCTGGAGGCCGCGGTCCAGCGGGCCGATATCCTGGTTCCCACCATCACCGACGAGATCGATGCCGCCCTGATCGCCGGAGCCGGGGATCAGCTGAAGATGATCGCCAATTTCGGCGCCGGGGTCGATCACATCGACATCGACGCCGCCGTCGCGCGCCAGATCATCGTCACCAATACGCCTGGCGTCCTGACCGAGGACACCGCCGACCTGGCCATGAGCCTGATCCTGGCCGTCAGCCGCCGCATCGTGGAGGGCGCCCAGGTCGTGGCCGCCGGCAAGTTCGAGGGCTGGACCCCGACCTGGATGTGCGGGCGCAAACTTTGGGGCAAGCGCCTCGGCATCGTCGGCATGGGCCGGATCGGCCAGGCCCTGGCCCGCCGCGCGAAGGCTTTCGGCATGCAGGTCCACTATCATAACCGGAAGCCCGTCTCGGAGCGGATCGTCGAGGAGCTGGGTGCGACCTACTGGGACGATCTGGACCAGATGCTGGCGCGGATGGACGTGATTTCGCTGAACTGTCCGGCGACGAAGGAGACCCACCACCTGCTGTCGGCCCAGAGGCTGGGGCTGCTGCAGCCGCATGCGATCCTGATCAATACGGCGCGGGGCGAACTGATCGACGAAGCGGCCCTGTCGGACGCGGTGGCGCGGCGCGCGCTGTCGGGCGTCGGACTGGACGTCTACGAGAACGAGCCGGCGATCCATCCCGGCCTGATCGGCCTGCCCAATGTCGTGCTGTTGCCCCATCTGGGGTCGGCGACGCTGGAGGCGCGTCAGGACATGGGCGACCGCGTGATCCTGAACGTGATGACCCTCCAGAACGGGCACCGACCGCCGGATCGCGTCATTCCCGCGATGCTCTAGAGTCTGTGGCCGGAATCCAGCGTGATCTGGCCGAAGACGGCGGGGTCAGGGTCATTCCGGGGCGGTCGAAACAATCGGTAACGGCGCGGGTTTTCTGGTCAGCGGGCGCTCTTGTCCCGCGTCACCAAGCGACAGAACCATGATCCGCAAGACCGTTCTTCTGGCCGGCGTCGCCGCCGCCCTTCTGACCGCCGCCCCTGCCCTCGCCCAGGACGCTCCCGCTGCGACCGCCGAGGCGCAGGCCCAGGGTTCGATCCAGCTTCAGCCGGGTTCGAACGTGAAGGGTTCGGACGGCGCTGTGCTCGGGACCCTCGAAGGGGTTCAAAGCAACGCGGCCGGCGAACAGGAACTGACCGTACGCGGCCCTGACGGCGACCTTCGCGGCGTGCCGCTGGGCGGCCTGACCCAGGAGGGCGCCGACGTGGTGGTCGGCTGGAGCTCGGCCGAATTCAACACCGCTCCCGTCGTCGAGGAGACTGCTCCCCCCGCGACCGACGGCATGACGCCGACCCCGGGCGACCCGACCCCGAACCCTGCCCCGGTTCCGGGCGAACCCGAAACCAAGACGGACACGCCGACGGAGCCGGACGGTTCGACCCCGCCCGCGCCCCGGACCTGATGCGCTGACGGCTGAACGAAAAAGGGGCGGCCCGACGGGCCGCCCCTTCCTTTTGTCCGCAGGCGACGGATCAGGCGCGACGCTTGACCAGACCCAGCAGGAACAGCAGCAGGACGGCGCCGCCGAATGCGACCAGCAGTGTCACGAGGTTGAAGCCGCCGACCGCCAGGCCGAGCAGGTTGCCGGCGATGAAGCCGCCGAGCAGGGCGCCGATGACGCCGACGATCAGGTTGGTGACGAGGCCGTGATTACGACCCATGACTTTTTCAGCCAGCCAGCCGGCGACGATGCCGATGACGATCCAGCCGATGATTCCGAGACCCATGTTTTCATTCCTTCCAAGGCTTAGGTGCGCTGAATAATGCGCCTCGCCGGTCAAGGTTGCGGCCCGGCGAGCGAAGAGTTCCACGACCCGCGTTCGCCATCGCTCGCCCGTCACGAGAAGTCGGCATGGTCGTTGCGGCGGTTCAGGCGAGCCGTGCCGCTTTGGCACAGCCCGCTAGAACAAGGGGACTGGGCAATGGCCACCGATATCGACCTTCACCTGGGGCGCCGTCTGCGCCGTCGTCGTCGCCTGCTGGGGCTGACGCAACAACAGCTGGCAATCCAGGTCGGCATCCGCTTCCAGCAGATCCAGAAATACGAGTGCGGCGCCAACCGCATCTCGGCCGCGCGCCTGTGGCAGCTGGCCGAAGCCCTGGAAACGCCGATCAGCTATTTCTACGACGGCCTGGCCGAGGCCATGGAGCGCAAGGAACAGGTCGGCGCCAACGGCGGCGAGATGTTCTCCCGCAAGGAAACCCTCGACCTGATCCAGGCCTACTACCAGCTGGGCGAGCGTCCGCGCCGGCGCCTGCTGGACCTGGCCAAGTCGCTGCACACCGAGGGGGAAGCGGTCGCTTCTTGAGTGGCGAGTGGCGAGTGGCGAGTGGTGAGTGACGAGGGATAGGCGGGCGGCGGACGGGACGAGCTTGACTCGCCGCTCGCCACTCGCCACTCGCCACTCCCCATGACCGAATACGAATCCTTCGCCGTCGAACTGGCCGCCGAGGCCGCCAGGGTGACTCTGCCGTTCTTCCGGGGCGACTACGCCGAGGAGAACAAGGCGGGCCCGGGGGCCTTTGACCCGGTCACCGAGGCGGACAAGAGCGCGGAAGCCGCCATCCGGCGACTGATCGCCAGCCGGTACCCCGACCACGGGGTCATCGGCGAGGAGTATGGAGAAGACCGGCCGGACGCAGAACACGTCTGGATCCTGGACCCCATCGACGGGACGCGCGCCTTCATCGCCGGCCTGCCGTTGTGGACGACCCTGATTGCACTCAGGGCCGGTGGACGATCCACCGTCGGCGCCATCTCCCAGCCCTATATCGGCGAACTGTTCCTGGGCGGGCCTTCGGGCGCCGTGCTGATGAGCCGGGGCGAGACCCGGCCGATCAGGGTCCGGGAATGCGAGAAACTGACCGACGCCGTCATCGCCACGACCGCGCCGGAAATCTTTACGGGCCCGGAACTGGGCGCCTGGACCCAGGTCATGGCCGCGGCGCGCCTGGCCCGGTACGGCTGCGACGCCTATGCCTACGCCATGCTGGCCATGGGCCGGATCGACATGGTCGCCGAGACGGGCCTTAAGCTGTGGGACTGGTCGGCCCTGATCCCGGTCGTCGAGGCCGCCGGCGGCGAGGTCACGAACTGGCGCGGCGAGGCCGTGTCAGGGGACGGCCGGATCCTCGCGGTCGGCGACCCCCGCGTGCGTGAACAGGCGCTCGTCGCCTTCCGGCGCGGAACGAACTAGCCGCCCCCTCCGACCCCCTAGAACGGCAGAAGGTTGCGCTGGCGGCTGTAGGCCATGGTGCCGACATTGGCGCCGAGGCGCAGGCCCACGCCGGTGCGGACGGGCGCCAGGACGATGCCGTCGGCGCGCTGGTAGTTCACGCCCAGGCCGCCGATCAGATAGGCCGTGCCCTCGACGCCCGGGTAGCGGCGGTAGATCGCGTCAGGCGCATAGAGGCCATAGACCAGGGTGAAGACGCGAGAGGCGTTGCCGCCGATGTCCCAGCCGATCGAGGTACCTTGCCAGAAGACTTCCTGGGAGGCGGAGTGGTCCTTCATATGCAGGGCGCCCCGGCCGTAGCGCAGGCCGATGACGGCGGCGCCGGCGCCTTCCTCGCCCGCGATATAGGCGGTGGGCGCGTCGCCCTGGTCGCGGAAGATGCGTTCGATGGCGCCGCCCATGGCCTCGGCTGCGATGCCGAGTTCGCGCGAGCCCGCGGCGACCAGTTCATCGGCCGTATAGGCCTGGGCATTGGCGTCCGAAGCGATCGGATAGTTCGGTTCCGTCGGCTGGCGGGGCGTGGAGGCGCAGGCGCCCAGCGCGGTCGTGGCGGCGGCGGCGAAACCGGTCTGGATCAGGTGGCGGCGGTGCATGGCGGTGTCCCGAAAGAGGTGCGGCCCGTTCCCCCGGACCTGATCTCAGGGTCGCCGGGCTTTGCGTCAGCCTTGGGGCGGCAAGGTTAACGGGACCTTACGGTTTCCTCGCCACGGCCGGTCTCGCTGGCTTCGGCGTCAATGCTTGCCGGTTCTGGCCGACAGCCAGTCCATGAGAGCCAGCAGCACACCGGAGATCACAAAGGTCAGGTGGATGATCACCAGCCAGTACAGATGGCTTTCGTTGAACGGCGCCTCGGCACCGGGCGCGCCGATCTCCATGAATTGTTTGAGCAGATGGATGCCCGAGATCGCCACAATGGAGGCGATCAGTTTCATCTTCAGGCCGGAGAAATCGACCGTGCCCATCCAGGACGGGCGGTCCACATTGTCTCCGATGTCCAGCTTGGAGACGAAATTCTCATAGCCCGAGAACATGACGATGAGCAGGAGATTGCCGGCCAGAGACAGGTCGATCAGCGTCAGGACGACCAGGATCGACTCCTCGGCAGTCATGACGAGGACCTGCGGCAGATAGTAGATCAGCTCGCGTACGAACACGATCGTCAGCATGGCCAGCGAGACCACCAGCCCGAGGTACATCGGGGCCATCAGCCAGCGCGAGGCGAACAATCCGTGCTCGAAGCGGGTCTCAATTTCAGGCTTGGGCATCGTCAGCTCCGGAGCGTCCCGCCGACCTTTGCGGCGGCGGTGACAATCCGGCTTGAGAGTGCCTCGATCTCGACCTCGGTCAAGGTCGCTTCGCGGGGCTGGAGGACGACCTCAAGCGCCACCGATTTCGAGCCCTCGGCCACGCCGGCGCCGCGATAGACGTCGAACACCCGGACCTCGGCGATCAGGGCCTTGTCGGCACCCTGTACGGCGCGGACGAGGTCGCCCGCCGGCTTGTCGTCCTCGACCACGAAGGCGAAGTCGCGGGTCAGGGGCATCAGGTTGGGCAGGTCGGCATTGCCGCGGGCCTTGGTGGTTCCGGCTTTCGACCGGGGCTCCGGCACGGCGTCGAGAACGATCTCGAAGGCCAGGATCGGGCCGTCGGCGTCCAGCGCCTTGAGCACGCGTGGATGGACCGCGCCGAACTCGGCGACGACGGTCTTGGGACCCAGCTGGAGGCGGGCCGAGCGGCCGGGGTGCCACCAGTCGCGGTTCTGGCCCTGGGCCAGTTGCAGGGAGGCGGTCGGGGCGCCGATGGCGTCGAGAACGGCGGTCAGGTCGGCCTTGAGAGCGAACAGGGCGTCGTCGCCCGAACCGGCCCAGTGGCGGGCGGCGCGCGGGGAGATCAGGCCGGCGATGACGGTGCGCTGGTCGTTCGGCTGGTCGCCGAGATAGATGGGGCCGATCTCGAACAGGGCCACGTCGCCGTGACCACGCGCGGCGTTGCGGGCGGCGGCCTGGATCAGGTTCGGCAGGGCCGAGGGCCGCATGCAGTCGAGGTCCGAAGCGATCGGGTTCTCGAGCACCAGACGGTCGTCGCCGCCGCCGAAGAGGGCCGCGATCGACTGTTTCGTGAAGGACCAGGTGACGGCCTCGGCATAGCCCAGGGCCGCAAGGGCGCGACGGGCAATGCGGACGCGGGCCTGCCGCGGGTTCAGGACGCCCTTCGACGGCGAGCCCTGGTCCGGGAGAGGGGTGTTCGGCAGGTGCTGGAAGCCGTGGATGCGGGCCACCTCCTCCACCAGATCGGCCTTGCCCTCGACGTCGCGACGCCAGGACGGCGGGGTCACGATCCAGGGCTTGTCAGACCCGGCGGGGGCCGCCTGGACGAGGAAGCCGAGCTGGCCGAGGATCGTGCCGATCCGGTCGTCCTCCAGATCCATGCCCGACAGCTGTTTCACATAGGCGGGGTCGAAGGCGAACGGCAGCGGGTTGGCCGGGTGCTCGCCGGCCAGGACGATCTCCGACGGCTCGCCGCCGCACAGGTCGAGGATCAGGCGGGTGGCCAGTTCGATGCCGGGGACGACCGAGGCCGGATCGACGCCGCGCGCGAACCGGTACTGGGCGTCGGAACTGATCGTCAGCAACCGACCGGTCTGGGCCGTGACGATGGGGTCGAACCAGGCGGATTCGAGGAAGACGTCGGTCGTTTCATTGGAACAGCCGGTCGACTCGCCGCCCATGACGCCGCCGAGGCCGATCGCGCGCTCGCCGCCCGCGTCGGCGACGACGCACATGGTCGGGTCGACGCTGTAGGTCTTGCCGTCCAGGGCGAGCAGATGTTCGGGCTCGCCGGTACCGGAGGCGATCTGCCCGGGGCGGACCACGATCTCCGAACCGACCAGGCTGTTCAAGTCATAGACGTGCAGCGGGCGGGCGCGGTCGTAGGCGATCAGGTTGGTGACGTCGACCAGACGGTTGATCGAGCGCAGGCCGATGGCCTGGAGCCGGGTCTGGAGCCAGGCCGGGGACGGGCCGTTCTGCACGCCGCGGATCACCCGGCCGGCGAAGACCGGACACATCTCCGGAGCCTCCAGACGCACCGAGACCGGCGAAACGAAGCCGCCCTTCACCATGGCGATGTCGTAGTGTTTCAGCTTGCCGAGTCCGGCGGCGGCCAGGTCGCGGGCGATGCCGGCGACGCCCAGCCAGTCGGGGCGGTTGGGGGTGACCTCGAAGTCGATGACCGGCTCGGCCCCGAACAGCTTGGCGACCGGCGTGCCGACCGGGATTTCCGGTGGCAGTTCCTGGATGCCGTCGGATTCATCGGCCAGCTGCAGTTCGGAGGCCGAGCAGAGCATGCCGTTGGAAACCACGCCGCGCACGGGCTTCTCGACCAGGGTGACGCCGAGGCCCGGCACGTATGCGCCGATGGGGGCGTAGATGGTGGTGAGGCCCGCGCGCGCGTTCGGGGCGCCGCAGACGATCTCCTTCATGCCGTCGACGGTCTCGACCTGGCAGACCTGCAGGCGATCGGCGTCCGGATGCCGGGCCGCCGAAACGATCTTCGCGACCGTGAACGGCGCCAGGGCTGCCGTCGGGTCCGCGACATGCTCGACCTCGAGCCCGGCCATGGTCATGGCCTCGGCGACGGCGTGGACGTCGGCGTCCGTTTCCAGATGGTCCTTGAGCCAGGACAGGGTGAATTTCACGGGATCAGGCTTTCGGTGAAGTCGAGTGCGGGCGCGTCAGCCGACGCTCTTGATGGCGAGGATCTCGCCGAGGATCTGTTCGTTGCCGGTGAAGCCGAGGGCGTGGAACTCGCAGTTCCGGAAGGCGCAGTTGATCACCGGGATCGCGCCGATGGCCATGTTGCGCACCGGCCGCAACACCATATTGCCGATGTCCCCCTTGGACTCGCCGAAATTCACCGCGTCAAACGTCGTGCCGGGCAGGATCAGCATGATCGCCGGGCCCTCGATGCGGCAGCCCGTGAAGGTGATGCCGTCGATCATCGACCGCCCGGTCCTCAGATGGTGGGCGAACAGGTCGTACAGCGCCAGGTCCTCGTCGACGAAGGCGCGCCGGGAGATGTCTGTGGTCGGATTCAACGGGCGGCCGAGGCCGGTCATCGGCAGCCGGGAGGGATCGACAAAGGTCATGGCAGGTCCTCAGCTCAGGCCGGAGGCCGGGTTCGGGGCGGCGAAGGCGGAGAAGCCGTAGTGGGCCAGCCAGCGGATGTCGGCCTCGAACATCGGACGCAGGTCGGGCACGCCGTATTTCAGCATAGCCATACGGTCCACGCCCATACCGAAGGCGAAGCCCTGCCACGCGTCCGGGTCGATGCCGCAGGAGCGCAGGACGTTGGGATGGACCATGCCGCAGCCGAGGATCTCCAGCCAGTCGTCGCCCTCGTTGAGCACCAGCTTGCCGCCCGAGCGGTCGCAACGGATGTCCATCTCGGCCGAGGGCTCGGTGAAGGGGAAGTGGTGCGGGCGGAAGCGGGCGTCAACGCCGTCCAGCTCGAAGAAGCGGGCGACGAAGGTTTCCAGGGTCGTCTTGAGGTGACCCATGTGGATGTCCTTGCCGATCACCAGACCCTCGATCTGGTGGAACATCGGGGTGTGGGTCGCGTCGGAGTCCTTGCGGAAGGTGCGGCCGGGGGCGACGATCCGGATCGGTGGTTGCTGCGACAGCATGGTCCGCACCTGAACCGGCGAGGTGTGGGTACGCAGGACCTTGCGCTCGCCCGTCTCCGGGTCGGGCTTGAGGAAGAAGGTGTCGTGCATCTCCCGCGCCGGATGTTTGGGCGGGAAGTTCAGGGCCGTGAAATTGTGGAAGTCGTCCTCGATGTCCGGCCCCTCGGCGACGGCGAAACCCATCTCGGCGAACAGGGCGATCATCTCGTCCATGACCTGCATGGTCGGATGGACCCCGCCCTTGCGACGCGCACGGGCCGGCAGGGTCAGGTCGACACGCTCGGTCAGCAGGCGGGCGTCCAGTTCGGCGGCTTCCAGTTCCGACTTCCTGGCGGCGATGGCGGCGGAAACCCGGTCGCGCAGGCCGTTGATCATGGGCCCCTGTTCGCGGCGCTCATCGGGGCTCATCGCCCCCATCCCCTTGAGCAGGCCCGAGATCGTCCCCGTCTTGCCGAGGGCGGCGACGCGCACGGCCTCGACCTCGGCGACGGTGGTCGCGGAGCCGATGGCGTTGATCAATTCGAGTTCGAGGACGGCGAGATCGGTCATGGTGCGGACGCTCTAGCGGCCCGGCGCGCATTCGTCACGTCCGGCGGGCGCGAAAGCCGTCAGGGCGCGACCGTCCCGGCCGCGACCGCCGCCGCAAGGTCCTCGACCGTGCCCGCATTGGCGGCGACGATCCAGGCGGGCGGGTCCGGCTCCCAGCGGATGGGCTTCCCGTCGGTCTGGGTCCAGCGATGCAGCCAGGAGATGCCGTTCCGGCGCACATAGGTGTCCGGGTGGGCGTAGATCGGGTCGGTCAATGCCTGGTCGAGGCTGACGAAGCTGTAGCCGCGCGCGCGGTACAGGGCGTCGATCTGCGGATACCAGTCGAGGTTAAGGCTGTTGGCATGCAGCAGCAGGACCTGGGCCGGTTCCCGCCCGCCCGTAATCTCGGCGCTATAGGGTTCGAAATGGTCCAGCACCGTGGCCATGAAGGCCAGATAGGCCTGGCCCACCCGCTGTTTGAGGGCATCGTCGCCCAGTTGTCCGGCCTTGCGGTAGACGTCGGCGAACATCCAGTCGACGTTGTCGATCGTCACCGGCGCGATGACATAGCCGCGCCCGGCCAGACCCGCCGCGATGGCGTCGTGCTTCTCCTGGGTGTCTCCGGTGAAGAGATAGGGGTGCCGGAAATACCGCAGCGTCCGGCCACGCGCTTCCAGGACCGCACGGAGCGCGGGCGCGCCGGCGTCGGTATCGGCGAGATAGGCCTCGGGCGTGATCTGGTGAATGTTGACGTGGTTGGCCGTGTGGTTGCCCAGGTCGATGCCCGCGTCGAGCCAGGCGTTCAGGATCTCCGGCAGCAGCGTCCCCGCCTCGGCCTCGCACACCTTGCCGGTATTGACGAAGGCAGTGGCGTGGCTGTCGAGCGGCTCCAGCATGGCGAGGAAGTCGCGGGTCAGGGCCATGGCCTGGACCGGGTCACAGAGCGCTTCCGCAGACGCCTGATAGGGCAGGTCGTCGAAGGTGACGGCGACGGTGCGCGTCTGGGCCGCGACGGGACCGGCCGACAGCACGGCGCACAGGCCGAGGATCAGGCGTCTCGGGATCATGGGCGGCCCTCCGGTTCGGAAGCTATCCTTAGCCGCACAGGCCGCAAACGAAAACGCCCGCCCCGGGATCCGGGACGGGCGCTTCGAACGTCTCTGACCGAAAGGTCCTACTTCAGGGCTTCGCGCACCTTGGCGGCGATTTCCGAGAAGCCGACGCCGTCCATGGCGATCGCGGCCAGGACCTTGCGGTCCAGCTCGATGCCGGCCTTGGACAGGCCGTGGATGAACTGCGAGTAGGTGAAGCCTTCCTGACGGGCGGCGGCGTTGATGCGCTGGATCCACAGGGCGCGGAAGTTGCGCTTGTTCGTGCGACGGTCGCGGTAGGCGTATTGCCCGGCGCGGTCGACGGCGGCCTTGGCCGTGCGGATGGTGTTCTTGCGGCGACCCGAGAAGCCCTTGGCCTGTTCGAGAACCTTCTTGTGCCGGGCGTGGGAAACTACGCCCCGTTTGACGCGAGCCATGTCGCTATCCTTTCAAATTCAATACGATGAGGAGATCAGGTCTGCCAGCGCCGATCAGGCGTAGGGCATGTAGGACTTGATCTTCTTGGCGTCGGCGTCGGCCATCAGGGACGTGCCGCGGTTCTGGCGGATGTATTTGGAGTTGTGGCTGATCAAGCGGTGACGCTTGCCCGCAACCCCGGCCTTAACCTTGCCCGTCGCGGTGAATTTGAAGCGCTTTTTGGCGCCAGACTTCGTCTTCAGTTTGGGCATTTCAGTTCCTTTTCGTGGGCGATCGTGCTTCGGACTGCTTGAGCCCGATGTCCGATCCCCTGGATTTAAGAACCGCCCAGGCATGCCTGTAAGCCCGGCGGTTCGTTACGCGAAGGCGCGGTCCCTATCGGAACCGGAGACGGAAGGCAAGAAGAGTCGCAATTCAGGGCGCGTCGGGAGGGTTTTGTTCCTCGAGAAAGGCGACCGTCGCCTCAAGCATCTGACGGCGGGTGGCGGCCTGGGACAGGTTGTGATCCTCGCCCTCGAGAGCGATCATCTCCACGGGTTTTCCGGCCGCGCGCAGGGCGCGTTCCATCCGGACGCTCTGATCGAACGGCACCACCGTGTCGCGGCGACCGTGGATCAACAGGACGGGTGCGTCCGCCTGGGCCGCCAACCGGGCGGGAGAGCGATCGTTCAGGCGGCTGTCGCCCGACCCCTCGGCGCCCATGAACCGGTTCCAGTAGCGAATGATGGGATTGCGCGATTCAGCGCCCGAGCCCTGCTGGCGCACTTCCGATTCCAGCATGGCCGGAAGGTCCGAAACCCCCGCCATGGAGACCGCACAACGATAGATGCCGTTCTCGAGCGTCACGCCGGCCAGGGCCGCATAGCCGCCATAGCTCCAGCCGACGATGCAGACACGGTCCGGATCAATCAGCCCCTGGTCAGCGAGATATCGGACGCCGTCCGAGACATCGGTCTGCATCTTGCGGCCCCACTCCCCGTAGCCGGCCTGCAGGTGGGCTTCGCCCAGACCGCTGGAGCCCCGGAAATTCGGCTGCAACACGGCATAGCCGCGAGACGCCAGGCTCTGGGCGAGCCAGTCGAAGTCGAGATAGTCCCGTGACTGAGGTCCTCCGTGCGGAAGAACCACCAGCGGGAGTCGGCTTACCGGCACGCCCGAAGGCACGGTCAGATACCCGGGAATGGTCAGTCCGTCGGCGGCCGCATACCGGATCGCCCGGACCGGTCCGACCTGGTCGTTGGGCACGCCGGGGTAGGCGCGGCCGACGACGCTCACCCGGCGCGCCGGCGCGTCATAGAAATAATAGGTGCCTGAGTCGCCGATCGTCCCCACGCCGACGGAATAGGCGATGACCTGATCGTAGCTTTCGCTGAACGAGGTCAGGCTGACGCGGCGCTCACGCAGGCCCTGACTGAGGACGGCGCTGGCCGCCTCGATCTTGGGCTCGAAATACACCCAGTTGACCGTGTCGCCGCCGACCCCCAGGGCCAGCAGACGACCGCGACGGTCGTAGAGGACATTGTCCGGCGTGCCTGGCAGGTCGATGCCCTCGCGCCGCGTCCCGTCCGCCAGCGCCAGTTCCAGAAGAACGTCCTTGCCGTCCTCGGTGACGCTGACCATCACACTGTCGCCGTCGGGGCCGAAGCCCCAGACGCTCGGCTCGTCGATGAGTTCGGTCCGCTCGAAAATCTGCTTCCAGCCCAGCCCGTCCGGCACGCTCAGGCGTGTCCGGCCCGATGCAGGATCGCGCGCGATCCGGAGGGCCGGTTCGCCGTCCTGGCGCAGCAGATAGCCGGAGGTGTCGCGCTCACCCTGGGCCACCCGCACGCCCCGGCCGCTGTTCAGGTCGACGCGGTAGATGTCGAGGGTATAGGCGTTGCGATCATTGGTGACGGCTTCCACGAACAGGGCCGGCTGTCCGCGATGGACACCGCGGGAGTAGCCGTAGGTCGCGTTGATCACGGGCCTGTCAGCGGTCCTCAGGGCGCGTGCGACGCCCTGGGTGCGCACATTGACGATATCCATCTGCGGCTGTTCCGACGCGCCGATCGTCAGCCCTCCCTCGTAGACGCTGGAGAGGATGCCGACATGGTCCGGGGACAGCCAGGTCAGGCCGGTGGCCTTGCGGTCACTCACATCGACCGTGGTGACCAGCTCGCCGGTCAGGGTCTGGACGATGACTTCGGACCGGTCTTCGATGCGGCGCAGATAGGCGATGGTCGAGCCATCGTCAGACAGCCTGACCAAGCCCGTGGCCGGCAATGCCGCGTAGGCGGTCAACGGGGGCGTCTGGGCCGGGCTCGCCGGGGTTTGGGCCGACTGGGCCAGGACCGGAGCGGCCGTTCCAAGACACAGGACCAGACAGGCGGCAGCCGCCATCATCACGCGCATGACCGATCTCTCCAGGATGGCATCATAATCGGCGAGGGTCGCCCACCGGCAAGCCTAACGCAACCCAAGGACGAAGCGCATCCACATTTAACGTCGGGCGACCCGCCGTGTCACTGACAGACGACCGTCATGGGCCTGAGGCGGACACTTGCTGGCCCGCCGCCTGACTCCGCCTCAGCGCCCTCCCCGCGTTGACGGCGATGATGGCGGCCGGAACCGTCAGGGCCGCCCCGACGAGGAAGGGCCAGTCGTGGCCGAGGCCGGAGAACAGGGCGCCGGCGAACAGCGGGCCGAAGATGCGGGCGATGGACCCCGTGGCCATGTTCAGCCCCAGCATGGCGCCCTGGCGGTCCGGCGGAGTCGCCCGGGAGATCATGGCCGAGATGTTGGGCATGGCCATCGACATGCCGCAGGCCCCGAGGGCCATAATGATCGGAATGCTCCAGCCCTGGACGATCGGCAGGGTGAAGGCGCCGAGATCGAGGGTGAAGGCCGGGAACCAGGCGACCGGGGCGAGGACCTGCAGCACCAGGGACCCGCCGAACAGCAGCATCCCCGTGGCCAGGACCCGCGTCTCGCCGAACCGTCTGGCCAGTTTGCCGGTGAAGACGCCCTGGTTCAGGGCCGAGACGATGCCGACGATCATGAAGCTGAGCCCGACCTCGCGCGCGCCCCAGGCGTAGCGAGCCCCGGCCCACAGTCCGAACACGCTCTCCATCGCCGAAAAGCCGGCCATGTAGATGAGGGTGACCAGAAGGACCCGCGACACGACAGGATCGGCACGAGCGTCGCGCAGGCCGGACATGAACCCAGGACGAGGGACGGCGGGATCGGCCTTGGCCCGGCTCTCCTTCAGGAACACGACCACGCCCACCGCCGCGAGCGCGGCCAGGGCCGAGGCGACGAAGATCGGCAGCTGATAGCCGATGTGGCCCAGCTGCGGCTGGGTCAGGATTCCGCCGAGGCCGGGCCCGACGATGAAGCCGAGGCCGAAGGCCGCCCCGATCATCCCCATCCGCCCCGCACGCTCGGCCGGAGGCGTGACGTCGGCGACATAGCCCTGAACCGTCGAGATGTTGCCTGCGCCGAGCCCCGTGAACAGCCGCACCGCCACCGCAAGCCAGATGTTCGGCACGAAGGCCAGCGCCAGATAGCCGAGGGCGTTGGACACGAGGGTGATCAGAAGCACGGGCTTCCTTCCGATCCGGTCGGACAGCCGGCCCCAGAAGGGCTCGGCGAAGAATTGGCCGAGGGAATAGGCCGCGAACATCACCGTGATCTGCCACGGCTCGGCGTTCAGGCTCTGGGCGAAGAACGGCAGCAGGGGCACCACCAGGCCGAACCCGACCAGGTTGATGAAGACGATCAGGAACAACATCGCCAGCGCCGGGGCTTTGGCTTTCGGAGCGGATGCGACGGGCGGAGCGGACATGGAGCGTTACTAGGCGGGACGGCGCCGGACGTCGATGCCCCGGCTCATCCGGGTGGGTTGTGGACCTCCAGGAAGCGGGCCGTCTCAAGCAGCCTGCGCGGCCGGGGGTCGGCGCGGGAATGCCAGTGATCCTCGCCGGTCAGTTCAACCCGCGCACGGGCTTGCGCGCCGGGTGCAGCGCCGCCCTGGATCAGGCGCGCTTTTCGTCCGTATACGACATAATGTCTTTGAAAATGCTGCAAAAATTTCAAGAACGGCAAAGCCGGCATTAAGGCGCGGCTCCTATGTTTCGCATCGCTAAGGAGCACCCATGGCCCGTATCGGCGATTTCGTGGAGAGAGTGCAGCCGGTCTCGCCCGAGACTCCCGGCTCGGTGGTGTTCGACCGGTTCCAGAACGAACCCAACACCCTGGCCATCGCGGTCGTCGATCCCGATGGACGCCCGCTGGGCCTGATCGAGCGCAACGCCTTCACCCTGAAGATGGCGGCCGAGTTCGGACGGGCCCTCTATGCCCGCCGTCCCGTGTCCGGCCTGATGGACGCCAATCCGCCCTTTGCCGAAGCGAGCGCCAGCGCGGAGACCTTCTTCCGCACAGTCGACGCTGCAGAACTGAACATGCTGCTGCGCGGCTTCATCGTGGTCGAGAACGGCCTCTATGTCGGCGTCGGCGCGGGGGTGCAGATCCTGCAGGCCGGCGCGGCCCTGTATCGCAGCAAGGCCGAGGAAATGGGACTGCTGGCCCGAAACCTGGCGATCGCGGAGGCCGAGGCCCAGGCCTCCAGCCGGGCCAAGTCCGAGTTCCTGGCGGTGATGAGCCACGAGATCCGCACCCCGCTGAACGGTGTGCTGGGCGTCGCCGGCCTGCTGCAGAGGAAACTCGAACAGCCGGAACTCCGCCCCTATGTCGAAACCATCCTGGATTCCGGCCAGACCCTGTTGAGGCTTCTGACCGATGCCCTGGACATGTCCCGGGCCTCGGCCGGTATTCTGAGCATCGATCCCGCCCCCCTGCGCATCGACGACGTCGGCGCCGATCTGGAAGCCCTGTGGCGGCCCCGGGCTGAAGAAAAGGGATTGATCCTGACCGTGGCCTGCGACACCGCCGGGGCAGATTGGGTCATGGCCGACGCCATGCGCATCAAGCAGTTGCTCAACAATCTGATCGGCAATGCGCTGAAGTTCACCCAGGTCGGCGAGGTCGTCGTGACCCTGGCCTCGCGCCTCATGGACGGAGCCGTGCGGCTGGACGCCATCGTCGACGACAGCGGTCCGGGCGTGCCCGACGATGCGGCCGTCACCATCTTCGAGCCGTTCAACACCGGTCAGGCGGGGCGCGAGGGCGCCGGCGCCGGACTGGGTCTGGCGATCTGCCGCCAGATCGTCGAGCGCATGGGCGGGACGATCGATCTGACCCGGTCGCCACACGGCGGCGCCCGCTTCCGGTTCGCCCTGACCCTGGCGGACTGCGGCCCCGAGCGGCGTACCGCGGTGACGGCCATCGCCGAGCCGACCCCGCACGAGACCCTGCATGTGCTGGTCACCGACGACAACGCGGCCAACCGGTTCGTCGCCACCCGACTGCTGGAGATGTTCGGCTGCACCCACGAGACGGCCGAGAACGGGGCCGAGGCGGTGGAAGCGGCTTCGGCGCGACCGTTCGACCTGATCCTGATGGACATCAAGATGCCGGTGATGGACGGCGTCGCCGCGACCCGCGCCATCCGGCGCCTGCCCGGCGACGCCGGACGCACGCCCATCCTGGCCCTGACCGCCAACGCCGACCCACGCGATGAGGCGGACTATATTGCGGCCGGCATGAACGGCGTCGCCCAGAAGCCGATCCAGCCCGACGCCCTGCTCAACGCCATCCGCCTGGCGCTGGGGTCTGAACCGGCGATCGAGGCGGAAGCCGTCGCCGCTTGAACGCAAAACGCCCCGGGCGATGCCGGGGCGTTTCAGTCTTGCTGCTCTATCGCGCGTTCGCGCGACTTGAGCCGACTATTTCGGCGCCAGGATCATGATCATCTGGCGGCCTTCCATGCGGGGCGCATATTCGACCTTGGCGATTTCGTCGAAGTCGGCCTGGACCTTGTTGAGCAGTTTCATGCCCAGTTCCGGGTGGGCCATCTCGCGGCCGCGGAAGCGCAGCGTCACCTTGACCTTGTCGCCCTCGTCGAAGAAGCGGTGCATGGCCTTGGCCTTCACCTCATAGTCGTGGGTGTCGATGTTCGGGCGGAGCTTGATCTCTTTCAGCTCGACGACCTTCTGGCGCTTGCGGGCCTCGGCCTTCTTCTTCTGCTCCTGGAAGCGGAATTTGCCGTAGTCGAGAATCTTGGCGACGGGCGGTTCCGACGTCGACACGATCTGAACCAGATCCATGCCCGCCTCCTCGGCGGCCTCCAGCGCGGCGGAGGTCGGCATGACCCCCTGCTTCTCGCCGTTCTGGTCAATGAGCAGAACGCGCGGGGCGCGGATATCGTGGTTCATGGGCGGCCCGTCCTTGACGGGCGGCGATTGCATCGGACGGCGAATGGGCGTCGTTTCCTTGTGTTTCTGAGAAGTCAGTCGTCTTGCAAGGGTCAGCGCGCGGTCCTCCGCCGCGTTCCCCAAGTGTCGCTATATGCGCCCGAAACGCCCGTTCTTCAAGGCTTGGCGGCGGCGTCCGACCCGATCCAGACATCATGGAGCGCGATCACGGCCTCGAAGACACGCTGGGTCGTCAGGGCCTCGATCGGCGCGAACTCGCCCCGGACCGGGTTGGAGGCGGCGATCGTGGTGCGCGGACCCCGCGGCCCGTAGAGCCACCACTCGGTCGGGCCGAACAGGCCGAGCGTCGGCCTTCCGGCGGCGGCGGCCACATGCATCAGCCCGGAATCGTTGCCAACGAACAGGGCCGCGCGGTCGATGGCGGCGGCCGAGGCGAGGATGTCGCCCTTGCCCACGAAGTCGATAGCCAGCGGTCCGGCCGCCTCCAGCGCCGGAGTCGCGGGCGACCGGTCGCCGGGGCCGCCGACCGGCATGAAACGCCAGCCGGCGAAGCGGGGCTCGGCTTTCAGCATCTCGACCAGTTGACCCCAGCGGTCTGCGGGCCAGCTCTTGCCCGGCTGGTGGGCGATGGGGGCCAGGGCGATGATGGGACCGGGAGCCGCGGCCAGGTCCGGGTCGATGATCGCGGCGGCCTCGGCGCGGGCGCGGTCGTCGATGAAGAGTTCGGGTTCCAGCGACGCCTCGGAGCCCATCAGGCGGGAGATCATCTCGACCTTGGGCAGTCCGGTCTCCCAGCGGCGGTTGTAGACGATGCGACGGTCGGCGTTCAGGACGTAGGCCAGCGCCGAGCCACGGATGTCGATGACCAGAGCCCAGTGGGTGCCGACGACCTGACGCCACAGGTCGACCCAGTGTCCGGCGGCCTTCTTCTTGTCGAGGATGATGACCCGTTCGACGCCGGGGGCCGAGCGGAAGAAGGGCGCGGGCGGGCGACCGCAGGCGACGGTGATCTGCGCTCCCGGGACCTGGCGGCTGATCTCGCGGATGATCCCCGACGAGATGACGCAGTCGCCGATACGGTTGGAGGTGACGAACAGGACCTTGTTGGACGGCACGCGGTTTCGCTTTCGCTTCTATCGACCCGTTCGCTATCAGGCGGCGAGCGATCGCGCGAGAGGATCACGGCCATGACCATTCCGAACATTGAACGGTTGACCCGCCCCGACGGCGAGACCCTTGCCTGCAAACGCATCGCGGGCTCGGGCGCGACCGTGGTCTGGATCGGCGGGTTCCGGTCAGACATGGAAGGCACCAAGGCCCTGGCGCTGGAGGCCGCGGCGCGGGAGCGCGGCTGGTCGTTCCTGCGGTATGACCATTTCGCCCACGGCCAGTCCTCCGGCGAGTGGCGTCAGGCCACCATCGGACGCTGGCGCGAGGACGCCATCGCCCTGATCGACAGTCTGGACGGCCCGGTCATACCGGTCGGATCGTCGATGGGCGGCTGGGTCGCCCTGTTGCTGGCCCTGGCCCGGCCGGAGCGGATGCACGGACTGGTGCTGGTCAACCCGGCCCAGGACTTCACCGAGCGGCTGATGTGGCCGTCCCTGCCCGATCACGTCCGTCAGGCCATCCTGCGCGACGGCGAGGCCCTGATGGTCGAGGAAGGATTGGGCGAGTACGTCCTGACCGCCCGGATGTTCGAGGAGGCGCGGAACTGGCTGATGCTGGATCGTCCGATCCCGATCGGAGCGCCCGTGCACATCCTGCAGGGCCGCGCCGACCAGACCGTGCCGGAAGCGCATGCCCTGGCCCTGGTCGGGCGTCTGACCGGAGGCGACGTGCGGCTGGATCTGGTCGAGGCCGGCGATCACCGTCTGTCGACGCCGCGCGATCTGGCGCGGCTGGTCGAGGCGGTGGAGCGCCTCAGAAGCCTCTAGGTGGCGCGGGCGGCGGGGCGCAGGCCTTCGACATTGGCCTCAAGCACCGTCGGGCGACGCTCGCCCCCGGCGGCGATGATGCGGTCGATCCGGGCCTTTTCGGCGCGGAAGCCGGCCAGGTCGGCACCGGCGAGGACGGTGGACTCGTCCATCCGGATGCCGGACGGATTGATCCGCTGGCCGTTGCGCCAGATTTCATAGTGCAGGTGCGGACCGGTCGAAGCGCCGGTCGAACCGACATAGGCGACAACCTGGCCCTGGGACACGCGCTGGCCGGCGCGGATGCCGGCGCCGTAGCGCGACAGGTGGCCATAGCCCGACTCAAGGCCGTTGGCGTGACGGATGCGGAGCCAGTTGCCGTAGCCGCCCCAGCGACGCGCCTCGACGACGACGCCGTCGGAGGGGGCCACGACCGGGGTGCCGGTACCGGCGGCGAAGTCGATGCCCTGGTGCATCTTGCGATAGCCCGAGATCGGGTGAACGCGGAAACCGAAGCTGGACGAGATCCGGGCGGCGCGGTCGAGCGGCGTGCGCATCATCGAGGAACGCATGTTCTTGCCGGTGGCGTCGTAATACTGGGCCTCACGGGCACCGGCGGGCTGGTAGCGGTAGAAGACCACTCCCTTCAGCTCGGCGTACAGCAGGTCGTCGGTGTCGACGGTGCGACCGTTCTCGGTGACGGTGCGGCCAAAGACCAGGGTGAATTCGTCGGAGGCGCGCACGTCGCGCTCAAGGTCCAGCTTGTGGGCGAACAGCTGGTTGGCCTTGCGGCGAATGGCGGCGTCAGCGCCCATGCGCTGGGCGGTCGCCGACAGCGAACCGTGAACCTCGCCCTTCAGGACGACCGTTTCGTGGGTCACACGCTCTTCGAGGGCGCGCAGGCGCAGGGCGCCGTCGAAGCTGCGCGACACGGTCAGCTGGCTGGCCGGGCCCGTGCGCATCGTCAGACCGATCAGGCGGGCGTCGCCGCGGCCGCCGCGCGGACGGGCGATGGCGGTTTCGAACCGGAGGCCGGCGCGCATCTGCGACAGGTCGAAGGCGTTGGAGAGGGTGGCGGCGACGGCCGAGGCGTCGGCTGCGCCGATGCCGGTGCGGCGGACGGCCTGTTCAAAGGTTTCGCCGCGACGGATCTGGACGGGAACGGCTTCGGGCGCCGTCAGACCGGCGGGCGTCCCTGCAGCGTCGAACGCGCGGGCCTCCAGCGAGGCGATCTGAAGAGCGGTAAGTTCGGGAACGACTTCGGCCTGGGCGGGTTGATAGACTCGTCCCGCCAGCATGGCCACCGTCACGGCGGCGGCGGCTGTCAGGAGGTGCGGAGCGAAACGCATCGGCTGGCGTCGCGGATCGAACTGGGCCATCGGTCCCCGGCAGAAAACGACGCCAAGCGGCGCCCAATCACACTCAAAGCAAGGATCGCGCCCAAGTCCCCCCGGTCACGAAGCGGGTCCTATACCCTGTGGACCGCATCATGGGAAGACGGGTTGTTACAAATGATTAACCGCAGTGAAGCCGGCCTGTAATTCGAGGCTCCTTTGGGTATTCCGACAGTTCACGGGACAGTCTATCGCCGAGCTATGGTCGCCTGTTCTGTCTCACCTGAATCATTGCGAGCCCCTCGCAGCAGCACCTTCACTCTAAGTGACCGCGGCGCCACTCAATGTGGCACGTTCGCCACGGCTGTTTCGTGGCGCGACACCTTGGGGATGTTAACCGCCCTGTCCGTCCCTGTCCGGCACAGGACGGAACGCACAGCATGAGCGATACGCCTCCCGGGAGAAAAAGACGGCGCCAGGATCGCCTTCTGCGCGCAATTGGGATCGGCCTGGCGGTCGGACTGGTCGTTCTCGCCCTTCTGGCCGCCGTCGCCTGGCTGAACCGTCGCGCGGCGGCGCGGGAGATCCTCGTCGGCTGGCTGGACCAGCGTGGCATCGCCGCCGACGTCGAGATCGAGCGACTGGATCTGAACGGCTTCATCGGCAGTGTCCGGATCGGGGACGGGACCCATCCCGACGTGACGATCCGCCGGGTCGAGGTCGACTACGAACTGGGGCTGCCGTGGTCGTCTTCGGGACTCGGCCTCACGCCGAGCCGGATCCGTCTGGTGCGTCCGGTCGCCCGGGCCAGCTGGAAGGACGGCAAGCTGTCGTTCGGGTCGCTGGATCCGCTGATCCAGGAGTTCACGGGTCGCCCGCCACGGCCGGACAGTCGGGGTCCGATCGTCATCGTCGAGACCGGTCGTCTTCGCCTTGATACCGAATACGGCCCTGTTTCGCTGCTGGCGGACGCCCGCGTGGACAACGGCAAACTGATGCGGCTGGCGGCGCGGATGCCGGCGGCCTCCCTCAGGAGCGGGGACGTCGAGGCCCGCGGGCTCGGCGGCGAACTGGACCTGACCACCACGGGTGACCGGATGTCGGTGAGAGTTGATCTGGCCGCCGAGAGGTTCGCGGCGGCGGGCTTCCAGAGCGATGACGCGCGGCTGTCGGGCACGGTCGACCTGCCCTATCCCGACCTGAAGGCGCGACGCGGCGACGGCCAGGCCGCCGTCGACCTGACCCTGTCCGGCGCGCGGCTGGCTATGGGCGATGGGGAGACCAACGGCGCGGTCCTGACCCTGATCGCCAGCGGACAGGTGAGCGGCTGGATCGAGACCCTCGCCTTCAACGGGACGACCTCGACGCGGCTGCGCGCCGCGCGCCTGTCAGCGCCCGGCCTGTCCGCCCGCACGGCAGATGTCTCGACGTCCGGGGCCCGCGTCGCCCTGTTCCGCCGCACCGACGGCCTGTCATGGAGCCATGAGGGGCCTCTTCGGCTGACAGCCGCCTCCGGCCGGGCCGGAAACCTTGTCCTGACCGGCGCCGAACTGACCTCATCGCAGTTGTCGCTCAGCGGCGCAGGGGGAACGACGAACGCCGGCGGAACGGTATCGGCGCGTCTGGATCGTGCGACCTTCGACACCCTGACCCTGAACCAGACCAGTGGCCGGTTCGACCTCGATGTCGCCACTGGTCGTCCAACGGCCCTGGTCCTGACCGGATCGCTGGCCTCCGCGCGCGGGGCCTGGCCCCTGTTCGGGCCGGTGACATCGGACGACGTGCCGGAACTGGCCGGGATGAAGCGGGCGCTCGGGGCCTTCGCCCTCGAGGTTCCGGCCCTGCGTCTGACCAGCGGCGACGCGGGTCTGGCCGTGAGCCTGATCCGCCCCGCAAGGCTGACACCTGCCAACGGCGGGGCCCTGACCGTCAACCCGGTCGCCACGCCGATCTTCGCCGCCAGGCCGGGAGAACGCGGCGGCGGGGCCCTGACCGTGGTTGCGACGCGCGGGCAGGGCCTGCCCGAGGCGACCTTCGCGATCCCGAACTGGCGGCTGACGGCCGGAGGGTTCGAGGCGACGCTCGACGGCCGGGCGGCGCTGGATTTCGGCCTGGCGCGGGGTCTGACCGTGCAGACCCGGGGCGTCCTGGCCACCAACACCGGGCGGCTGACCTATGTCGCGTCCGACTGCCTGGCCTTCACGGCCGAACGGCTCGAGCTGGAAGAGAATGACGTCATGGACCTGTCCGGCGGCCTGTGCGCCTCGGGCGGGCCCCTGGTCGTGTCGGAGAACGGCCGCTGGCGGGCGGGCGGACGATTGAACGACGTAGAGGCCTCCGCGCCCTTCCTCGCCATGACCTTCGAGGATGTGGAGGGCACGGCCTTCGCCACGGGTTCGCGAGCCGGGCTGGGGCTGGAAGCGACCGTCGCCTCGGCCAGTGTCGAGGACGCCACCCGGCCACGCCGGTTTAACGCCCTGACCGCCTCGGGTTCGGCGCGGCTGGCCGACGAGACCTGGTCGGGCGCCTTCGACCTGGCCCGGAACGCTGCGACGCTCGGTCGCCTGACCGTGGCCCACAACGGCCTGACCGGAGAGGGCGGGATCGTCATCGACGCCCCGTCGCTGGTCTTCGCCGAGGACGGTCTCCAGCCCGCCGACCTCAGCCCCCTGGCCGCCGACTTCGTCCAGTCGCCCGCGACCGGGTCGGCGTCCTTCAACGGCCGCCTGAACTGGACCAAGGACGCCGACGCCGGGACCAGCTCCGGCCGGCTCGTAATCCCGGGGCTGGACTTCACCAGTCCTGCCGGGGCGGTGAAGGGTCTGTCGGGCACGATCGAGTTCACCAACCTGGCGCCCCTGACCACGGCGCCGGACCAGACCCTGAGGGTCGCCACCCTGGAGTCGATCGACGACTTCACCGAGCTGGACCTGACCTTCTCGCTCGACAAGGCGGCGCTGATGGTGGCCGGGGGCGACATCCAGGCCGCGGGCGGCACCGTCAGCGTCGAGCCTTTCGCGGTGCCGCTGGACCGGCGGCCCTTCTCCGGCGTCATCGTGCTGGACCGGGTGCAGCTGGGCGATCTGATCGCGGGCTCGGGCTTCGGCGACCGGGTCCAGCTGGACGCCGTGGTGTCGGGCCGACTGCCCTTCACCTCCGACCCCGACACCGGCGTCAGGATCGCCGGCGGCGCCCTCTACGCCGCCCAGCCGGGCCGGTTGTCGATCGCGCGCGAGGCCCTGTCGGACCTTGAGGCGGGCGGCGGCGGCGAGGTGCCGCCCAACACTGTCGAAGACCTGGCCTATCAGGCGATGGAGAACCTGGCCTTCGACACCCTGACCGCCGATGTCGACAGCGCCGACGGGGGGCGGCTGGGCGTGCGGTTCCACATCGTCGGCCGCCACGACCCGCCGCAACGACAGGAACTGCGTCTGACCCTGTCCGAATTGATCAGCCGGGAATTCCTGCAACGGACGCTGCCGCTGCCGTCCGGCACCGGGATCAATCTGACGCTCGACACCACATTGAACCTGAACCAGCTCGTTTCGGACCTGATGGCCGTCAACCGGGCCAGGAACGGCGATCCGGACGAAGACCTGCCTTGACTGTTCAGAGCCCGTTCACACCCGGGGGTGCATCCCTCGGGTCGATGAAAGCGTTGAAGTCGCCGGAGACCGCCGCATGACCCTGCCCCATTCCCGCACCGCCCGCCTCGGACTGCTGGCGCTCGCCGCCTCGGCCATGCTGGGCGCCTGCACCCCGACGATCCGGCTCGAGGTCGCGCCGATCCAGATCTACGCCAAGCTCGACGCCGATGTGCGTGTGCGGCTGGATCAGGAACTGCAGAACCTGCTGGCCGAGAACCCGAATCTCTTCTGATGGAAACGATGACCTCCATGACCTTCCGCAAGTTCTTCGTTCTGGGCGCCGCCGTCGTCGCGCTGGGCGTGGCCGCGGGCGCCGCCTTCGCACAGACCCCGGAGCAAAAATCGCTCATCGACGCCGCCAAGGCGCAAGGTGTCGTCGGCGAACAGGCCGACGGCTATCTGGGCATCCGCACCTCGGCCGATCCGGACCTGCAGACCGCCGTGACCGCCACCAACAGTGCGCGCCGCCGGGTCTATGCCGCCAGCGCCGCCGATGTGGGCACCTCCACCGAGGTCGCCGCCGCCCGGATGTTCGAGAGCCAGCTCCTGCCGCGCATCTCGACCGGGCAATGGTACCGCAACGCCTCGGGCCAGTGGGTGCAGCGCTAACCTCTTCGGCGCCGCAGCGTTGCTAGCGGTGCCGTTTCGGGATTAGGTCTGCGGCTTCTTCGAGGGAACCGCCGATGACCGATACGCCCGCCGCAGCTCCGACAAAGCGCGTCGAACTCACGATCCGCGCCCTGATCCTGGGCTGTCTGCTCGCGGTCGTGTTCACGGCGGCCAACACCTATCTGGGCCTGAAGGTCGGACTGACCTTCGCCTCGGCGATCCCGGCGGCGGTCATCTCGATGGCCATCCTGCGGATGTTCAAGACCTCCACCATCTGGGAGAATATGACCGTCCAGACCGTGGCCTCGGTCGGCGGGGCCATGAGCTCGATCATCTTCGTCCTGCCGGGCCTGGTCATGGTCGGCTGGTGGCTTGAGTTCCCGTTCTGGGAATCGGTTCTGATCTGCGTCTTCGGCGGCATCCTGGGCGTCACCTTCTCCATCCCGCTGCGCCGCGCCCTCGTGGTCGAGGCCGACCTGCCCTATCCCGAAGGCGTGGCCGCCGCAGAGGTCCTGACCGTCGGTTCGCGCGGAGCCGAACAGACCGAGAGCGCCGTTCGCGAGAACAAGGCGGGCCTTCTGATCGTCGTGGCCGGGTCGATCGTCTCGGCGGGCTACGCCCTGCTGGTCGCCGGTCGTGTGTTCGCGGGCGAGGCCGCCAAATTCATCAAACTGCCCGCAGCCCTCGGCGGCGGCGCGACCGGCATGGGCTTCGGCATGCAGTTCGCCCTTCTGGGCGCGGGCCACCTGATCGGCCTGACCGTGGGTCTGGCCCAGGCCTTCGGCCTGCTTCTGGCCTGGGGCATCGCGGTGCCGATCCTGACCAGCCCGGACACCATCGCCTGGCTGACCGCCCACGGCATTCCATCGATTGCCACCACCCTGCCGGCCGGCGTCGGCGCCGAGGAACTGGCCTCGACGGTCTGGCGGCGCGAGGTGCGGTTCATGGGCGCCGGCGTCATCGCCGTCGCCGCCATCTGGACCCTGATCAAACTGGCCGGTCCGCTGATCGGCGGCCTGACCTCGGCCCTGGCCGCCAACCGCCGCCGCAACGCGGGCGAGGTTCTCGACCGCACGGAACAGGATATTCCGATCAACATCGTCGCCGGCCTGTCGGTCGCCTGCCTCATCGGCATCGGCGGCATCCTCGCCTGGTTCGCCCAAGGCAATCCGACCCTCGCCAGCTCGACCGCCGTGCTGGTCGCCGGCGGCCTGATCTATGTCGTGCTGATCGGCTTCGCCGTGGCCGCCATCTGCGGCTACATGGCCGGGCTGATCGGCTCGTCGAACAGCCCGGTCTCGGGCGTCGGCATCCTCGCCGTCGTGATCGCCTCGGTCCTGATGCTGGGCGTTCTGGCCATCGCCGGCCTGCCCGCCGATCCGTCGGTCGTGGCCTTCGCCCTGATCGTGACGGCTGTCGTCTTCGCCGTGGCCGTCATCGCCAACGACAACCTTCAGGATCTCAAGACCGGCCAGCTGGTCCAGGCCACGCCCTGGCGTCAGCAGACGGCCCTGATCGTCGGCGTTGTCGCGGGCGCCATCGTCATTCCCCTCATCCTCAACCTGCTGAACAAGGCCTTCGGCTTCGAGGGCGGACCCGCCGGCATCGCCGATGAGCCCCTGGCGGCGCCCCAGGCGACCCTGATCTCGGCGCTGGCGCGCGGCGTCATCGGCGGCGATCTGCGCTGGGACCTGATCGGCATCGGCGCCCTGATCGGGGTGGTCATCATCATTCTGGACGCCGTCCTGAACGCCTCGACCAAGGGCAGGGTCAAGCTGCCGCCGCTGGCCGTCGGTATCGGCTTCTACCTGCCGGCCGCCGTGACCACGATGCTGGTGATCGGCGCCGTCTGCGGCTGGTTCTACGACAAGGCCATCAAGACCACCCGATTCGCCGACGTCGGCCGCCGCATGGGCGTGCTGCTGGCCTCGGGCCTGATCGTGGGCGAGAGCCTGTTCCTGGTCATGACGGCCGGGGTCATCGTCGCAACGGGCAATGACGCGCCGTTCGCCATGCTGCCGGAAGGCTCAACCTGGCCGGCCATGCTGTCGGGCATCGCCGTCTTCGCGGTCCTGACGCTCGCCCTCTACGCCTGGATCCGCGGCCGATCGGCCAAGGTCTGAGCCCAACGGCCGAAATCAGCTGGCTGAAGACGCCCGGGGTGAAAGCCCTGGGCGTCGTGCTGTTCGCCGCCCTGACGGCGCTCGGCGCCCAGACCAGCCTGCCCATGATTCCTGTGCCGATGACGCTGCAGAGCCTCGCAGTCGTGCTCGCCGGCGGCCTGCTCGGCCCGCGAAGGGGCATTGCGGCCATGGCCTTGTATCTCGCCTCGGCGGCCGTCGGGCTTCCGGTGCTGTCGGACGGACGAAGCGGGCTGGAGGCCCTGACCGGCCCCATGGCCGGCTATCTGGCCGGGTTCGTCCTGGCCGCCGGGGCGGTCGGTATCGCCGCTCGCCGGGGCTGGCTGAACCGTCCGGCCGCAGGCGTCAGCAGCCTGAGCGCCGCCCATCTGTTGATCCTGCTGCCCGGGGCGGTCTGGCTGGCGCGCGACATCGGCTGGCAGGACGCCCTGGCCGGAGGCTTCACACCCTTCCTCGCCGGCGCCGTCGTCAAGTCAGCGGCGGCCTGGCTCATCCTGACGGCCGTCGCCCGCCGCGGCTAAGGCCTAGGACCGGTAGGCGTCGTGGCAGGACTGGCACGAGGCCCGAACGACCATGAACTGGGCCTGGGCACCCGCCGTGTCGCCGGCGGCGATCAGGTCCTGCAGACGGGCGGCGGCGGCGGCGTAGTCGCCCGCACTGGCCTCAAAGCCCACGCGGTCTGTCCAGATCTCGGGCTTGGCCTTTGTCGCGGCGCCGAGCGCGTCCGGGCCGGTGCCGGCCGGGAACATTCCGGGCAGGGCGCGCGACCAGCGGGTCAGGGCCGCTGAGCTGAAGCCCATCGACTGGGCCGGGGCCCCGGCGTCCAGGGCTGACTTGATCGCGGCCATGGTCACGCCGGACATCATCAGCGAGGCCTGACGCGCGGCGACGATCTCGGCCGGAGACATCGCATCCTCCTGGGCCCCTGCCGCACCCCCGGCGCACAACAGGGCCACGGCCCCCGCTACGATCAAACGCTTCATCGCCCACTCCTCATGTCAGAACCGGAACGCTGCTCCACGACCGGAAGACTGTCAAACCGTCGCCATCTTGGGTCGCTATGGCCTTTCCGCCGCCCAGCCTGTATGAGGCGCGCGCTCCCCGCATGACGCCTCTAACGAGCGGCCCCCGCATCCTGTCGGCCGCCTATTCGCATTGAACCAGAATGAACCTTCGCAACGTCGCCATCATCGCACACGTCGACCACGGCAAAACGACCCTGGTGGACCAACTCCTGGCCCAGTCGGGCGTGTTCCGGGCCAATGAGGCCCAGACCGAACGCGCGATGGACTCCAACGATCAGGAGAAGGAGCGCGGCATCACCATCCTGGCCAAGTGCACCTCCGTGCTCTGGAACGGCAAGGCGGGCGAGACCCGAATCAACATCATCGACACCCCCGGCCACGCCGACTTCGGCGGCGAGGTCGAGCGGATCCTTGGCATGGTGGACGGCTGCGTCATCCTGGTGGACGCCGAAGAGGGCGTCATGCCCCAGACCAAGTTCGTTCTGACCAAGGCGCTGAAGATGGGCCTGCGTCCGATCCTCTGCATCAACAAGGTCGACCGCGCCCACGCCGATCCCGACCGCGTCCACAACGAGACCTTCGACCTGTTCGCCGCCATCGGCGCGACGGACGAGCAACTGGACTTCCCCCACATCTACGCCTCGGGCCGGAACGGCTGGGCGACGCTGGATCTGAACCAGCCGAACGACAACCTGGCCCCGCTGTTCGACCTGATCGTCGACCACGTCCCGCCGCCGAAGGTCCAGGCCAACAAGGACAAGCCGTTCCAGATCCTGAACGTGCTGATCGAGTCCGATCCGTTCCTGGGCCGTCTGCTGACGGGCCGTATCGAGAGCGGCAAGGCCGTTCCCGGCATGGCGATCCACGCCCTTGACCGTGACGGCAAGGAAATCGAGCGCGGCCGGATCACCAAGGTCCTCGCCTTCCGCGGCCTGAAGCGCACCGCCCTGGACGAGGGTTCGGAAGCGGGCGACATCGTCGCCATCGCCGGCATGTCCAAGGCCACCGTGGCCGACACCCTGTGCGCCATGGAAGTCACCGACGCCCTGCCGGCCCAGCCGATCGATCCGCCGACCATCTCCATGACCGTCTCGGTCAACGACAGCCCCCTGGCCGGCCGCGAGGGCGACAAGGTCCAGTCGCGCGTCATCCGTGACCGCCTGCTCAAGGAAGCCGAGGCCAACGTCGCCATCCGCGTCACCACGACCGAAGGCGGCGACGCCTACGAAGTGGCCGGCCGGGGCGAACTGCAGCTGGGCGTCCTGATCGAGAACATGCGCCGCGAGGGCTTCGAGGTCTCGATCTCGCGTCCGCGCGTGGTCTTCCAGGAAGGCCCGAACGGCGAGAAGATGGAGCCGATCGAGGACGTCATGATCGATGTGGACGACGAGTTCTCCGGCATCGTCATCGAGAAGCTGTCGGCCCGCAAGGCCGAGATGACCGACATGGGCCCGTCGGGCGCCGGCAAGACCCGCATCCAGCTGAAATGCCCGTCGCGCTCGCTGATCGGCTATCAGGGCGAGTTCCTGACCGACACCCGCGGTTCGGGCGTGCTGAACCGGGTGTTCAGCCACTATGAGCCGTTCAAGGGCGAGATCGCCGGCCGTCTGAAGGGCGTTCTGATCTCCAACTCGGACGGCGAGACCGCCGCCTTCGCCCTGTGGAACCTCGAGGACCGCGGCGTGATGTTCGTGGGCTCCGGCGAGAAGACCTACGAAGGCATGATCATCGGCGAGAACGCCCGCTGGGACGACCTCGACGTCAACCCGATCAAGGGCAAGCAACTGACCAACGTCCGCGCCTCCGGCAAGGACGAGGCCGTGCGCCTGACCCCGCCGCGCCAGATGTCGCTGGAACAGGCCATCGCCTACATCGCGGACGACGAGCTGGTGGAGGTGACGCCGAAGTCCATCCGCCTGCGCAAGCAGATCCTGAACCCGTCGTTCCGCAAGAAGCGCACCCGTCCGGAATAGGGTCGAGATCAAGCGATCCGACAGGCCGCCCTCCGTCGCCGGAGGGCGGCCTGTTTCGTTTCTGCAACGCCGGTGAAGGCGTCGCGCAACCGTCATTGCAGTGCAGCGAAACCGTGCGGCGCGCGGCCTATGGCGGCGCGACGGGGTGTCGCAGGGACGCCCCTCCAGTCCGGCCGGGGGGCCATCCATGTCCTATTCGAAAATGCTCGCGGGCGGCTCGGCCCTTGCGGTCCTGATGCTGGCCGTCGCGCCGGCCCATGCGCAACAGACCACGGCCGCAGTGCGCGGGCAGGCGGTCGACCTGTCGGGCGCCCCGGTCGCCGGCGCCACGGTCACTGTGACCCACCTGCCGACCGGATCGAACCAGGTGATCGTGACCGGCGCCGACGGGGCCTTCGACGCCCGCGGCCTCCGGGTCGGCGGTCCCTACCGGATCACGGCCAACGGGTCGGCCGGGACCCAGACGATCGACGACCTGTTCTTCAACGTCGGCGACGCCTCGCGCGTCACCCTCACCCTGGCCTCGGGCGACGCGGTCGACGACATCGTGGTCACCGGAGCCCGCTCACGGTCGACGGCGCTGCTGGCCAACGTGGGCTCGCGCTCGACCCTCCAGCGTGAGGACATCGAGGCGGTGGTCTCCGTGCGCCGCGACATCCGCGACATCGGTCGCCGTGATCCGCTGGCCTCGCTGGACTTCGTGGCGCGCGGCACCGGCCCCTCGGGCGGCCTCTACATCGCCGGTTCGGCACCCCGGGCCAACCGCATCACCATCGACGGCGTGCGCTCGCAGGACAGCTACGGCCTGAACACCGGCGGCCTCTCGACCAACCGCGGCCCGGTCTCGTTCGAGGCGCTCGAACAGGTTTCCATCCAGGCGGTGCCCTTCGACGTCGAGGACGGCGATTTCACCGGCGGCGCCCTGAACCTGATCCTGCGGTCCGGGACCAACGAATTCCACGGCTCGGCCTTCTACAACTACCGCGACACCGAACTGGCCGGCGACGTGGTGCCGAACGTCGGCTTCACCAACAACGACATCCTCCAGGCCCGGCTGAGCGGAACGCGCACGATCATCAACACGATCGACGAGGACAACTACGGCGGCTTCCTGGCCGGCCCGATCTGGCCCGATCGTCTGTTCTTCGCCCTGTCCTACGAGAAGTTCTCCAGCTTCGACACGACCGGAACGGGCCCGCTGGGCGGCGGATTCGCCAACACCTTCAACCGTATCCCCGGCATCTCGACCGGAACGGGCGCGAGCCAGGCCGACATCGACCGCGTCCTGTCGAACTGGGCCGGCTACGCCTCGTCCAGCCTGCTGAACCCGGGCGTCGTCTCCCTGGTGAAGCCGATCGAGGACCTGAAATACTCGGCCAAGATCGACTGGGACATCATGGACGGGCAGCGCCTGTCGGTCGTCTATCGCCGCGCCGAGAGCTCGGTGTGGAAGCGCAGCCCCTCGGCCAACTCGATCAGCCTCGACACCAACTGGTATGTCCAGCCCGAGGTCGAGGACAACTACTCCCTGCAGCTGAACTCGCGCTGGAACGACGTCTTCTCGACCGAGGCCCGGATCGCCTACCGCGAATACACGCGCGGCCAGCAGCCGCCGGAAGGTCAGGGCTTCGCGAACATCTCGATCTGCACGGACGCCGTCTCGGCGGGTGCGACCTTCTCCTGCACGGGCGGAACGCCGGCGCTGAACTTCGGTCCCGACCAGTTCCGCCAGGCCAATGTGCTGGCGACCAATGAGACCGCAGGCTCCTTCATCGGAACCTTCACCGGCATCGGCTCCCATACGATCAAGGGCGGCTACCAGTATCGCAATGTCGACATCTACAACCTGTTCCTGCAGCAGGCGAAGGGCGTCTACTATTTCGACTCGGTCGCCGACTTCGCGGCCGGCCGCGCCAACCAGCTGTCGTTCGGCAACGCCCTGACCGGCACGGCGACCGACGCCGCCGCAGTCTTCGACTATTCGATCCACTCGGGCCTGCTCCAGGACACCTGGGACGTCACCGACCGCCTGACCCTGAACTACGGCATCCGCTGGGACTTCTACCGCTCGGACGTCGCCCCGACGCTGAACGCCAACTTCGTCACCCGCTACGGCTATTCGAACCAGACCAACTATGACGGTCTGGACGTGCTGATGCCGCGCCTGTCGGCCCGCTACAACGCCGACACCTTCGAGCTGTCGGGCGGGGTCGGCCTGGTGTCAGGCGGCACGCCGGACGTCTTCATCGGCAACAGCTACGGCGCGACCACCGGGGCCCTGACCAACAGCTTCGCCATCCGCCGCCAGGCCGACGGCACCTATTTCGACACGGCCTCCTCGACGGTGATCTCCCAGGCCCAGGGCGACGCCCTGCTGAACATCAACCGCGCCAACGCGAACTTCATCACCACTCCGTCGGCCACGGCCCAGGCCCTGATCACCGCCGACAGCACCGCGCGCCGCACGGCCTTCACCAACTCCCTGGCCCCCGACTTCGAAATCCCCTCCGAGTGGAAGGCCAACGTCTCGTACAAGACCACGGTCTACGGATTCGACCTCGGGTTCGACGGCGTGATCAGCCAGACGAGAGAAAACGTCGCCTTCCGCGATATCCGTTCGCGCCCGCTGACCGTCAACGGCGTGCGGCAGCTGACCCCGGACGGCCGCCTGCGCTACGACGGCCTTCAGATCGCGGGCGCCACCCCGGCGGCGGTCAACGCCGCCCGCGCCGCTGCGGGCCTGCCGGTCGCGTCCAATCCGGACCTGGCCAACCTCGGCCTGTTCGGCGACATCCAGGCCTACAATCCGGCGCAGGACGCCTGGAGCCGCACCGCCGCCTTCTCGATCGGACGCGAGTTCCGCGGCCTGAACACCTTCCTGTCCTGGACCATCCAGGACGGCAGCCAGTACGGCGGCATCTCCGAGTTCGGCACCACGGCCGGGGGCAACGGCACCTCGGGCGCCTACTATACCGACCAGAGCTTCGACGTGGATCCGAACGCCCCGGCGCGCGGCGATGCGAACAATCTGATCGAACAGGCCTTCAAGCTGAACATGAGCTACAAGGCCGAGTTCTTCCCGGGCTGGGTCTCACGCTTCACCCTGTTCGGCGAACGTCGCGAAGGCCGTCCCATCAGCTTCCTGATGACCGACCCGGCCGGCGGTCGTAACCCGACCTTCGGCGTCAGCCGCGACGACGCCCTGGCCTATATCCCGAACCTGAACAGCCCGGATCCGACCAACCCCCTGCGCTTCGTCGACCAGAACGGGGTCACCGTATTCTTCGACAGCCAGACCTCGGTCGATCGTCTGAAGGCCCTGGTCAGCCAGTTCGGCCTGCCGCAGGGCCGCATCGTGCCGCGTGGCTTCGGCCGGAACCCGGACGTCGATCGCTTCGACTTCCAGTACTCCCAGGAAATCCCCTCGCCGATCCGCGGCAACAGTCTGTTGTTCACCGTCGACGTCGCCAACGTCGGCAACCTGATCAACAACGACTGGGGCGTGGTGAAGGAGTACTCCAACAGCCGCTCGGGCGGCGCGGTCATCAACGCCCAGTGCGCCACCTCCACCGGCGTCGCGGCGGGCACGGCCAGCCCGGTCTGCGCCAGCTACCGCTACAGCTACACCACCGTCAGCCCGACCACCCTGGCGACGCCGACGGTCGATCAGCAGGCCAGCCTTTGGTCGGTCGTCCTGGGCCTGAAGTACCGCTTCTAGTTCGACAGCCCGAGTGAGAGACCGGGGCCCGGGCGTTCGTCGCCCGGGCCCCTGTTTCATTCCCGCCGCGCGCAGACCGGACAGGCCGGATCGGCCGTGACCGTCACCGTCCGGCTGATCGCCGCGAGACCATCGTAGAGCATGAGCCGCCCGGTCAGCGGCTGACCCGCGCCGGTGATCAGCTTGATCGCCTCCAGCGCCGCCATCGCCCCGATGACCCCGGCCAGCGCACCCACGACGCCGACCCGGGCGCAGGTCTCGGCGTCCGGCGGGCTCTCCGGAACCAGACAGCGGTAGCAGGGCGCGCCGGCGAACACCCCGACCTGCCCCGTCCAGCGGCCGAGCGCCCCGGACACCAGGGGAACCCCGGCCGCGACGCAGGCGGCATTGACGCAATGCCGGGTCTCGAAATCGTCGGTGCCGTCCAGCACCACGTCCGCCCCGTCGATCGTCACGGCGGCATTGTCCGCCGTCAGGGGATAGTTCAGCGCCTCGATGCGCACATGGGGATTGATCGCCTCCAGCCGACCGGCCGCCGCCTCGACCTTGGCCCGGTCGATATCGGCCGCGTCGAACAGGATCTGGCGCTGCAGATTGGACAGCGAAACCGTGTCGCCGTCGATGATCCGCAGGGTTCCGACGCCGGCCGCGGCCAGATAGAGGGCCGCCGGGGAGCCCACGCCGCCCGCGCCGACGATGACCACGGTCGCGGCCTTCAGCTTCTGTTGCCCGGGCCCGCCGACCTCGGACAGGACCAGGTGGCGGGCGTAACGCTCGACCTCTTCGGGAGAGAAATTCATACGCCTCAGTTAGGCGCGACAGGCTCCGCCGTCACGCCGCCTGTTTCAGTCCCACGATCTGCTCGGCCTGATAGCCGGTGATCTCGGCCAGATCGGACAGATGGATGGCCGCCATGATGCGCCGGGGATCGTCGCACAGGGTCATCGCCTCGCTGAAGGACCGTTCGGCGATCGGCTTGTCGACCAGGATGCGCAGATTCTTCAGACGACGATCCTCCGACAGGCGACGAACCAGCCGGTCGACATCCGTGCGACGGCCTTCCATGCCGTGCAGGCACCAGCCGTCGAGGAACATCACGCCGCTGGTGATGTGATCACGGCGATTGTTGCGCTCCGATACGCCGAGAATCTGGGCGAGGGACAGGGTCGATACGCCGGTGGAGCCGACGGTTTCGGCGGCGATGATCACGCGATAAAGCAAAGGTTGTCCTCGTCATGGGAGGCGGGAGGGTTGGTTGTGCTTATGTAACCCGTTACATGGGTCAAAATATGGCTAACCGCGAACGCTGTTTTTCAAGGCCTTTGCCTTGTCTCGCCGTATTTCGGTCGCCATCTGACGCGGATGACCCAAGGTTCGAGCAACTTCCCCGACTGGCACGGAACCACAATCCTGGCGGTCCGCAAGGACGGCCGGACCGTCATCGCCGGCGACGGCCAGGTCTCGATGGGCGCCACCATCGTCAAGGGCGCGGCCCGCAAGGTCCGCACCCTGGCGGGCGGCAAGGTGCTGGCGGGCTTCGCGGGCGCCACCGCCGACGCCTTCACCCTGATCGAGCGGCTGGAGGCCAAGCTGGAGCAATATCCGGATCAGCTGGCCCGCGCCTGCGTCGACCTGGCCAAGGACTGGCGCACCGACCGCTATCTGCGCCGGCTGGAAGCCATGCTGCTGGTCGCCGACAAGGACGCGATCTTCACCGTGACCGGCGTCGGCGACGTTCTCGAGCCTGAGTACGGCGTCGCGGCGGTCGGTTCGGGCGGCAACTATGCCCTGGCCGCCGCCCGCGCCCTGATCGACAACACCGACCTGGACGCCGAGGCCGTCGCCCGTCGCGCCATGGCCATCGCCGCTGACATCTGCGTCTACACCAACGGCAACCTGACGGTGGAACGGCTCTAGCCCCGCTCAAGCAGCAAGCGACCGCGTCGCGAGCGTTAGCGCCCCAAAATGTCCCGATCAGGAATCGTCAGGGTCAGACCCCTGCGTCTGTCGGCGATTTAACGGGACATCCCGTCCGTTCCCGGCATGACTGACGGCTGGAGTTTCCATGCCCCGTCTGATCCTTTTCGCCGCCCTGTTGCTGACCCTCGCCCGTCCGGCCGGGGCGCAGCCCGCCGAGGCCTCGCACATCGTGGCGGCCGAACGCGCCTTCGCGGCTGACGGCCTGGCCATGGGCGTCGACGGGTCTTTCCTGAAATGGTCGACAGCCGACGCCATCATGATCGCGGGCGGGGCCCCGCGACTGGCGCACGAGATCCTCGATCCCGCCGCCGTCTTAGATCCCGCCGCGCCTTCGCTGGTCTGGTGGCCGACGTGGGCGGGCATCTCGAAATCCGGCGACCTCGGTTTCACCACCGGCGGGGTCGAGGTCGGCGGCGCACGCACCGGCCACTACTTCACCATCTGGAAGCGCCAGGCCGATGGATCGTGGAAATGGGTCTATGACGGCGGGGTCGGCGCCGACGCGTCCGATACGCCGGGCCGGGAGACGGAGCCGCTTCTCCTGCCCACCTCCATCCTGGAGTCCTCAAGCCCGGATACGGCGATGTCCGAGGTCCGGACGGTCGAGGCCGTCCTCGCCGCCTCGGCCCTGCGCGACCAGAAGGAGGCGCACCTGTCCCTGCTGGCCCCCGACGGCCGTCTCTATGTCGCGCCCCTGCCGCCGGCCATCGGGGCCGCC
The DNA here is from genome assembly GCF_027484365.1 of Brevundimonas sp. GTDB lineage: Bacteria > Pseudomonadota > Alphaproteobacteria > Caulobacterales > Caulobacteraceae > Brevundimonas. The sequence goes on from NZ_JAIXTC010000017.1 coordinate 209,919, forward strand.
GCCTTCCCCGCCGCGCTCGACGCCTGGCCGCACCGGTTCGAGCTCAGCGCCCCTTTCGGCGGCGGATCATCGGACGCCGGCGATATGGTCTGGACCTATGGCCGCGCCCTGTGGACCCAGGACGAGACGCCGCGAGCCGGCCACTATGTCCACCTGTGGCAGAAGCGGTCGATGGGCTGGGTGCTGGTGTTCGCCCAGATCATCAACGATCCGCCGCCCACGCCCCCTCCCGCAGCGGGCTGACAACGACTATCTGCGGCTCATGACCGATCTGTCTCCCCGCGAAATCGTCTCCGAACTCGACCGCTTCATCGTCGGCCAGCACGACGCCAAGCGCGCCGTCGCCGTGGCCCTGCGGAATCGCTGGCGCAGAAAGCGCGTGCCCGACGACCTGCGCGACGAGGTCACGCCCAAGAACATTCTGATGATCGGGCCGACCGGCGTCGGCAAGACCGAGATCGCGCGCCGTCTGGCCCGGCTCGCCGGCTCGCCCTTCCTGAAGGTCGAGGCGACCAAATTCACCGAGGTCGGCTATGTCGGCCGCGACGTCGACCAGATCATGCGCGACCTGGTCGAGGCGGCCCTGGTCATGGTGCGGGATACACGCCGCACCGGCGTCCGCGCCAAGGCGGAGGCCGCCGCCGAGGAGCGAATTCTCGACGGTCTGGTCGGACCGGGGGCCCAGCCCGCGACGCGTGACAGTTTCCGCAAGAAGCTGCGCGCCGGCGAGATGGACGACAAGGAGATCGAGATTCAGCTGGCCGACACCTCATCCCCGATCCAGGGCCTGGACGTCGGCGGTGGAGGCAATGTCGGCCTGCTCAATCTGTCGGACATGCTGGGCAAGCTCGGCGGCGGGCGCACGAAATCGGTCCGCACCACGGTCAAGGACGCCCTGGCCCCGCTGGTGACCGAAGAGAGCGACAAGCTGCTGGATCAGGACAGTCTGAACCGCGAGGCCCTGTTGCTGGCCGAGAACGAGGGCATCGTCTTCATCGACGAAATCGACAAGGTCGCGGGGCGGCAAGACCGCGGCGGCGCCGACGTCTCCCGCGAGGGCGTCCAGCGCGACCTGCTGCCCCTGATCGAGGGGACCACGGTCTCGACCAAATACGGACCGGTAAAGTCGGACCATGTGCTGTTCATCGCCTCGGGCGCCTTCCACGTCGCCAAGCCCTCAGACCTGCTGCCCGAACTCCAGGGCCGCCTGCCGATCCGGGTCGAGTTGAAGGCCCTGACACGCGACGACTTCGTGCGCATCCTGACCGAGCCCGAGGCCAATCTGATCCGCCAGAACCAGGCCCTGCTGGCGACGGAGAACGTGACCCTGGAGTTCACCCCGGACGCGGTCGAGGCGCTGGCCGACGCTGCGGTGGCAGCCAATGGCGCGGTCGAGAACATCGGCGCGCGCCGGCTGGTCACGGTCATCGAACGGGTGCTGGAGGAGACCTCGTTCAAGGCCTCGGACCTCGGCGGCCAGACCCTGACCTTCGACGGCGACGCGGTGCGCGAGAAGGTCGGCGACCTGTCGAAGAACGCGGACCTCAGCCGGTTTATTCTTTAGGCCCCTCTCCCCTTGTGGGAGAGGGAGACCGCACACGGCGGCGCAGCCGTCGTCCTGGTGCGGTCGGGTGAGGGGTTACGCCGGCCGCCGGAATGATCTCGGCCAACGCCGAATTCTACATTGGCACGACCCCTCATCCGTCAGGCTTCGCCTGCCACCTTCTCCCACAAGGGGAGAAGGGACCTGATGCCTTAAATCCATCCCGATCCGTGCTATAGGGCGCGTTCCCCTTCACTCAGGATCATCGCCCGTGAGCATCACGCTCGACCTGTCGCGCACCACTGCCCCGGCCGTCACGGCCCCCGTCAACCTGTCCGGTCTGACGCGCGCGGGCCTGCGCCAGGCGCTGATCGACGCCGACATCTGCCCGCCCGAGAAGGCGAAGATGCGCGCGTCCCAGGTGTGGAGCTGGATCCACCACTACGGCGTCACCGATTTTGCGGCGATGACCAACATCGCCCGCACCGCCCAGGAGGCCATGGCCGCCGCCTTCACCCTTGCCCGGCCCGAGATCGTCGAGCGTCAGGTCTCGGCCGACGGCACCCGCAAATGGCTGATCCGCACCGCACCCGGGATCGAGATCGAGACCGTCTATATTCCCGACGTGGGTCGCGCCGGCGCCCTGTGCGTCTCGTCCCAGGTCGGCTGCACCCTGAACTGCACCTTCTGCCACACGGGCACCCAGAAACTGGTCCGCAACCTGACCGCCGCCGAGATCGTGGCCCAGGTCCAGGTGGCCCGCGACGACCTCGACGAATGGCCGTCCCCGAAAGAAGACCGCCGCCTGTCCAACATCGTCTTCATGGGCATGGGCGAGCCGCTGTACAATCTCGACCACGTCTCGGACGCGATCGACATCATCAGTGACAACGAGGGCATCGCCCTGTCGCGTCGCCGGATCACGGTCTCGACCTCGGGCGTCGTGCCCCAGCTCGACGCGCTCGGAACCCGGACCCAGGCCATGCTGGCGATCAGCCTGCATGCGACCAACGACCCCCTGCGCGACGTGCTGGTGCCGCTGAACAAGAAATACAATCTCCAAGCCCTGATGGACGGCATCCGCGCCTATCCGGGCATTTCCAACGCGCGGCGCGTGACCTTCGAATATGTGATGCTGAAGGGCGTCAACGACAGCCCCGACGAGGCCCGCGCCCTGTTGAAGCTGATCGAGGGCATCCCGGCCAAGATCAACCTGATCCCGTTCAACCCCTGGCCAGGCACGGATTATGAGTGTTCGGACTGGAAGATGATCGAGCGCTTCGCCGCCATCCTGAACAAGGCCGGCTACGCCTCGCCCATCCGCACCCCGCGCGGCCGCGACATCCTCGCCGCCTGCGGCCAGTTGAAGTCCGAGAGCGAAAAGGTCCGGGCGAGCGCGCTCAGGAAGGCCGAGCAGGCGGCGGCTTAAATGGCCAAGGTCGTTCTCGGTCCCGAGCACGATCGCCGTCTCATTCGCGCCGCGAAATGGGCGCTTCACAAAGCCGGAGGTCGGCGCATCGATCGAAAATGGTTTGTGATCGGGTCGCAGGAGATCTTCGAGCAACGCTGGCTAACCGCCAGCGGCTTGGTGACCCTTGAAGCTGAAACCTACATGGGGCTGGTGATCGACGGCCCCGATGAAGTCGTCGCGCAGGTCTCGGCTTTGATCGCCGGCCGCCTTCGATAGCGACGGCGCTGCACTTTCCAGTCTAGAGCCGTTGATCCATCCGACCGTTTCCGCGTTACCCGCTTCCTCCTCTCGGACATCTTCTCATGACCCATCGCCTTCTCCGGGCCGCCCCCGTTCTGCTCGTCAGCGCGCTCGCCCTCGCCGCCTGCCAGACGGCGCCCGCGGCGAATGCGGGCTTCCTGCAGACCTATGACGGGCTTCAGACCAAGGAGGGCACGCTTCGGGTCTCCGTCCGCGACCGTCGCGACGACGCGGCGGCCGAGGGCGTCGAACGGGTCTTCATCGAGCCGTCGGTCCTGAGCCCCGGCGCCGCCGAGGGCATCGCCCCGGCCGATGTCGCCCTGGTGCTGGGCGAGGTCGATCGTCAGGTCTGCTACGAGATCAGCGAGCGGTTCACGGTTCTGCCGACCCCCGCGGCCGACGCCGCGCGGGTGCGCACCGCCGTGACGCGGATCGCGCCCACCGGGGCGGTCGGGTCCGGCGCCTCGGCCATCGCCAGCTTCTTCATTCCCGGCCCCATCGGCGTGCGCCCTCCGGGCACCACGGGGATGCTGGCCGCCGAGGCCGAACTGGTCATCGAAGACGGGACCCAGGTCGCGGCCCTGGCCTGGGCGCGGTCGGCCAATGTCGTGGGCATGGACACGCCGTCCCTGTCACCTGTCGGCGACGCCCTGCAGTTCGCGGAACTGTTCGGAGACCAGGTCGGCGACAGTTTCGCGCCGAAGGACCGTGCGGTCCGCCCCATCGCCACGCCCGATCCCTGCGAACGCTTCGGCCCGCGCGAGCAGCCGGGCGGTTTCATCACCCGGGCCGTGACCGGCCTCTATGTGCCCGAGACCCAGGGCGTGCGGTCGCAGACGCCGCAGTAGGCGGATCAGAGCAGGCTGACCCCGCCGGGGCCGTCTTTCCACTTCTCGGCGCGCCTCGCCGCCCCTTCCGGGTCTTCTGGAGGAATCCTCGACAGAAGCGGGCCGCGCGGCGGGTCGCGACTGTCGTAAGGCGCGGGTTGCTGCCAGTCGACCGCACAAGCCCGGCAACTCCGCTTGTCTATCACGACCGACGGCGCGTGATTGAGTCCAGGCTCGCCCGGTGGAGTGTATTGCTGGATCAACACGGAGACGCCCTGATCGAAGACTTCAAACCCCAGGTCGGGTTGGAAGGGGTGGTGCTCGGTCTGGGCGACCGCGGCTTTTGCGACCGCAACGTAGTCGCATCGCTCAACGACCGGACCCGTGCAGGTCGGCGGACCCGCGTGGTAACTCCCGGTCAGGAACGCGAGACCGCCTAGCGCCGCGAGCAGTGAAAACACCCCTACGCCAAGCGTGATCATGGGCGACGGCTTCATGAGGCCGACGATGACTCGCTTCGAAGCGACCCGCCAGTCACATTCGACCCACCATCATATAAAGACATCCTTATATGATTCTTGCCCAATGTGCCTCGGCGGGCTATAGGCGCGCGCAATCTTCGAACCCTGCCGCGCTCAAGGAGCCGCCTTCATGACCGACTATATCGTCCGCGACATCTCGCTTGCCCCCTTCGGCAATAAAGAGATCGCCATCGCCGAAACGGAAATGCCGGGCCTGATGGCGCTGCGCGAAGAGTTCGGCCCGTCGCAGATCCTCAAGGGCGCCCGCATCGCCGGCTCGCTGCACATGACGATCCAGACCGCCGTGCTGATCCAGACGCTGGAAGCCCTGGGCGCCGACGTCCGCTGGGCGTCGTGCAACATCTTCTCGACCCAGGACCACGCCGCGGCCGCCATCGCCGCCAACGGCACCCCGGTCTTCGCCACCAAGGGCGAGACCCTGGAAGAGTACTGGGACTACGCCCACAAGATCTTCGAATGGGCCGACGGCGGCTATCCGAACCTGATCCTCGACGACGGCGGCGACGCGACCCTGCTGTGCGTGCTCGGCCCGAAGGCCGAGAAGGACCTGTCCCTGCTGGCCAACCCGCAGAACGAAGAGGAGGAAGCCCTCTTCAAGGTCATGAAGCGCTACATCGCCGAGAAGCCCGGCTTCTATTCGGCCATCCGCGACGCCATCGGCGGCGTGTCGGAAGAGACCACCACGGGCGTCCACCGCCTGTACGAAATGGCCAAGAAGGGCGACCTGCCGTTCCCGGCCATCAACGTCAACGACAGCGTGACCAAGTCCAAGTTCGACAACCTGTACGGCTGCCGTGAATCCCTCGTCGACGCGATCCGCCGCGGCACCGACGTCATGCTGTCGGGCAAGGTCGCCGTGGTCTGCGGCTATGGCGACGTGGGCAAGGGCTCGGCCGCCTCGCTGCGCCAGGGCGGCGCCCGCGTGAAGGTCACCGAAATCGATCCGATCTGCGCCCTGCAGGCCGCGATGGAAGGCTATGAGGTCGTCACCGTTGAGGACGTCGCCCATGAGGCCGACATCTTCGTGACCGCCACGGGCAACCTCGACGTCCTGACCGTCGACCACATGCGGGCGATGAAGAACAACGCCATCGTCTGCAACATCGGCCACTTCGACTCGGAGATTCAGGTCGCCGGCCTGAAGAACTTCAAGTGGGACGAGATCAAGCCGCAGGTCCACCACGTCGAGTTCCCGGACGGCAAGAAGATCATCCTGCTGTCGGAAGGCCGTCTGGTGAACCTGGGCAATGCCACGGGCCACCCCTCGTTCGTGATGTCGGCGTCCTTCACCAACCAGACCCTGGCCCAGATCGAACTCTGGACCAACATCAAGGCCTATGAGAACCAAGTCTACACCCTGCCCAAGCACCTCGACGAAAAGGTCGCCATGCTTCACCTGGCCAAGCTGGGCGCCAAGCTGACCGTGCTCAACAAGGAACAGGCCGACTACATCGGCGTGTCCACCGAGGGCCCGTTCAAGCCGGAAGCCTACCGCTACTAAGGAGACAGGCCCTCGCCGCACGATCCGGCGAGGGCCCCATCCCGGGGTTGACACCCCTTTTTTTGCCCCATTACATACCATGGTATGTAATTCGGGAGGCGACCATGGATGTCCTCAGGACGCGGCCTCATCTCTTTCTGGGCAGCCGCCTCAAACGCCTCGGCGAACGGATGCAGGCGGACGTCATGGTCCTGATCGAGCGAGCGGGCCTGCCTGTGCAGCCCGGCCAGTATCCGATTCTGGCCGCGCTCGATGCCCTTGGGCCCCTCTCCGTCGGCGGGCTCGTCGAGGCGACCGGCGTCAGCCAGCCCGGCGTCACCCGGGCCGTCGCCAAACTGGTGGAAGCGGGCCTTGTCGAGAACGGTCCCGCCGCCACAGACCGCCGCCGCCGGACGCTCCAGCTCTCTGCGCTCGGCGTCGACGTGGTCGCCCGCTCCCGGACCGAGGTCTGGCCGGCCGTCGAAGCGAGCGTGATGGCCCTGTGCGCGACCCTGGACGGCCCGCTTGTGGCCCAGCTGGACGCCGTTGAGCGTTCGCTCGACGTCCAGCCGCTGCACCGGCGCACCGCAGCGGCCGGATCGGGTCCGGGGGTGGAGATCCTGCCCTTCACGTCGGATCGGGCAAAGGATTTCCATGACATCAACGTCCAGTGGATCGAGGCGATGTTCGCGCTCGAAGCGACGGATCGGGACGTGCTGGAAAACCCGGAAGCCCGCATCATCTCGCGGGGAGGTGACATCCTGTTCGCCGGCGTCGCGGGACTCGGCATCGTAGGAACCTGCGCGCTGCAGAAGACGGGTGACGATCAGTTCGAACTGACGAAAATGGGTGTCCTGGAAGCCGCTCGCGGGCACAAGGTGGGCGAAGCCTTGCTGCAGGCGGTACTGGATCGGGCGCGCGGACTGAACGCACGGGTCCTGTATCTGCTGACCAGTCGACGGTGCGAGGCCGCGATCCATCTCTATGAAAAGCTGGGCTTCCGGCATGACCGGGACATCATGGAACGGTTCGGCGCGCGCTATGACCGCTGTGATGTCGCCATGCGTCACCGGGATTTCTGAGCCGGCGCGACCCCTGCATTCCGTGGGCGGATGTCGGGACGCTCGGGGTCGGTTCAGGCCGCCAGGGCGAGCACATCCGGCCGTTCGCGGCCCGAGAGACTGGTCTCGAAGTCAGCCAGCAGATCCAGCAGTTCGTCCGCACCCGGCGCCGACTTTTCGCCGGTCATCCGGTAGCGCCAGAAGCTGACGATGTGCTGGATCGCGCCCAGCCGCTCGCCCAGTCGTGCAAACAGGATCGGCGAGTCGCGCAGGAAGTCGCGGAAGGCGGTCGGATTGCCCTCGCAGGTCAGACCCCGGAAGGCATCGTCATAGACCCGCAACATCTCGGCTGTGGCGTCGCAGGTCAGAAGGATGCGGCGCCGGACCTGTTCCTTGGCCCGGTCGATGGCGACGTGCTGCTCGGCATCGACACGACCCCGGGGTTTCACGCGCCGGACGCTGTCGACGACCCAGCCGATATCGCCGGTGATCATCTGCAGCGCCCACTTGTAGTAGAGGAACCCCTTCCAGCAGAAGACGCCCTCCTCATACTCCTCCGGCTGCAGCATCAGGGTCTGGCCCAGTGCGCTCATGTCCTCGCCGGCGGAGTTCGACATGATCTTGGCGGTCAGGCGCGCGACCGGGTTTTCGGTCGCCAGCTCCGGGTCATGCCCCATGCTGAGCGCGACCAGCGGGGTGATCTCCTGCGCCATGAATTCCGACATCCGCATGAGGTCGGCTTCGGAGACGTTGAAATAGCAGGGGTCGGGCGCATGCCCGTTGCGCCGCAACTGCTCCCGCAGAAGGAAGGGATCGAGGCTGGGCAGTTCATCCATCAGCGACAGAATCCTGCGGTCCGGATGCGACGGTCCGACGCCCAGCGCCTGTTCCAGCATCTTGTCGAACCCGACCTGGTCGACGAAAATGTAGCGGCCGCCGACCCGCAGGTCGGCCCCGTCGATCGGCAGGACGATCTTGGTCGCCACGTAACGACGCACACGGAATTCATCGACCTCGTTGCGACGCAGCCGGTGCTTGATCACCAGACAGCTGTTCAGGGTCGCATTCTCGAACATGGGCGCATTTCGCCAGCCGTCCGTGCGACCATGCTCGTGACTGACCCGCAGCAGGTTGAGCACCCGCGCGGTCGATGCGGAGGTCCGAAGGTTGTCCAGATTACGAAACGCACGGTCGGTCATACTGTCTCCTGCCCAGCGTCATGACATCGCAAAGGTTAGGATCGCGCGGAGGGGCAGGGTTAGCCGAACCTGAACGGCGATAACTGGTCACAGGGACGGTCGCTGGCGCCCGCCCTTCGAGAGGCCTAGATTGGCCCCATGAACGTCTTCGACATCCTCGTCCTGATCGCCATCGGCGCGGTCGCCGTCACCCTCGGCTTCGGCATCTATTCGCTGTACCGCGGTGGCGACTACGCCCGGTCCAACTCCAACAAGCTGATGCGGCTGCGGGTGGCGCTGCAGGCCACCGCCATCGTGCTGCTGATGGCCGGCCTGTGGTGGAAATCCACGCACGGGGCCTGAGGTGGTCGTCCTCAACAAAATCTACACCCGCACCGGCGACGGCGGCGACACGGGGCTGGCCTCGGGCGCCCGGGTCTCCAAGTCCGATCCCCGCGTGGAAGCCTATGGCACGGTCGACGAACTGAACGCCGTCATCGGCGTCGCCCGTCTGCATTCGGGCCAGAACGACCGTATCGACGCCATGCTGGGCCGGATCCAGAACGAACTGTTCGACCTCGGCGCCGACCTGGCCACCCCGCTGGACCCGCCGCCGGCCTGGGAGGCGCTGCGCGTGGTCCAGTCGCAGGTCGAGCGGCTGGAGGCCGAGATCGACTGGATGAACGAGAGCCTGAAGGCGCTGGACAGCTTCATCCTCCCGGGCGGCTCGCCCCTGTCGGCGCATCTGCATCTGGCCCGCACGGTCGCCCGCCGGGCGGAGCGGGACGCCATCCGGCTGGTCGAGACCGGGGCGGCGGTGACCCCCGAGGCCCTGCGCTATCTGAACCGGCTGTCGGATCACCTGTTTGTGGCGGCCCGTCGGGCCAACGCCAACGGCGCGGGCGACATCAAGTGGGTTCCGGGCGGGACCAGATAGTCCTCGTCCTTCTCCCGGTGGGAGAAGGTGGCCGCGAAGCGGACGGATGAGGGTTCGGCCTCACCGGCAAGGCACGACCCTCACCCTTTCGCGTTTCCAATCGCTGCGCTCCTGGACGCTCAAGCCCTCTCCCACAGGGAGAGGGAAGCATTGGGTTTCTCGCCTGACCGCGCTAAACCGCCCGCAAACAAGAACAGTCTGCTTTCAGGGAAACGCCGCCATGCGCGACATCAACCATTTCATCGACGGCGCGTCCTTCACCGGATCGTCGGGCCGGTTCGCCGATGTGTTCAACCCGAACACCGGAGAGGTCCAGGCGCGGGTGCAGCTGGCTTCGGTCGAGGAGATGGATCGGGCGGTCCAGTCGGCCCAGAAGGCCTTCGAAGGCTGGTCCTCGACCAATCCCCAGCGCCGCGCGCGCGTGATGTTCGAGTTCAAGCGGCTGGTCGAAGCCAATATGCAGGAGCTGGCCGAGCTTCTGTCGTCCGAACACGGCAAGGTCGTCGCCGACTCAAAGGGCGACATCCAGCGCGGTCTGGAGGTCATCGAATTCGCCTGCGGCATCCCCCACGCGCTGAAGGGCGAATACACCTGGGGCGCCGGCCCCGGCATCGACGTCTATTCGATGCGCCAGCCGCTCGGCGTCGTCTCCGGCATCACCCCGTTCAACTTCCCCGCCATGATCCCGATGTGGATGTTCGGCGTGGCCGTCGCAGTGGGCAACACCTTCATCCTGAAGCCCAGCGAGCGCGACCCCTCGGTGCCGGTGCGTCTGGCCGAACTGATGATGGAGGCGGGCGCTCCCGCCGGGGTGCTGAACGTCGTCCACGGCGACAAGCTGGCCGTGGATTCGATCCTCGAGCACCCGCTGGTCCATGCCGTCAGCTTCGTCGGCTCGTCCGACATCGCCCACTATGTCTACCAGGTCGGGGCGGCCAACCATAAGCGGGTCCAGGCCATGGGCGGCGCCAAGAACCACGGCATCGTCCTGCCCGACGCCGACATGGACCAGGTGATCAAGGACCTGTCGGGCGCCGCCTATGGCTCGGCCGGCGAACGCTGCATGGCCCTGCCGGTCGTGGTGCCGGTCGGAAAGAAGACCGCCGACGAACTGCGCGAGCGGATGGTGGCCGAGATCCCGACGCTGCGGGTCGGCGTCTCGACCGATGCGGGCGCCCACTATGGTCCCGTCGTCACGGCCCAGCACAAGGCCCGGGTCGAGGGCTGGATCGGACAGGGCGTCAAGGACGGCGCCGAACTGGTCGTCGACGGCCGCGGTTTCAGCCTGCAGGGGCATGAGAAGGGATATTTCATCGGCCCGTCGCTGTTCGACCACGTCACTCCGGAGATGGAGTCCTACAAGGAGGAGATCTTCGGCCCAGTGCTGCAGATCGTCCGCGCCGCCTCCTTCGAGGAGGCCCTGTCGCTGCCGTCGAAGCACCAGTACGGCAACGGCGTCGCCATCTTCACCCAGAACGGCCGCGCGGCGCGCGACTTCGCCGCCCGGGTCAATGTCGGCATGGTCGGGATCAATGTGCCGATCCCGGTGCCGGTCGCCTATCACACCTTCGGCGGCTGGAAGCGCTCGGCCTTCGGCGACACCAACCAGCACGGGATGGAGGGCGTGAAGTTCTGGACCAAGGTCAAGACCATCACCGCCCGCTGGCCGGACAGCGACCTGGAACACGCGGACAGCTCTTTCGTCATCCCGACGATGGGTTAAATCCTCCCCCCTCGGGGGAGGTGGCTCGAAGCGCAGCGAAGAGACGGAGGGGGCCGGCCGCGAGTTCGGTGTCTGGAGCCAGCCCCCCTCCACCGCGTCGCGGTCCCCCTCCCCCGGTGGGGGAGGAATGAGGCGCGCGACCCAATTCGGTGTTAAGCGTTAGTCTCGCGGATATGCTGAAGCTGGAGCCTCCCTGCGCATGCGTCGCTTTCTGATCTGGTCCGCCCTGGCGGTCGTCATCGGCCTGGCCCTGGCCGGCGGAGGCTACTGGGCCTACTGGAATTTCTACGCCCGGTTCCAGCCGGTCACGATCAGCCGCAACCAGGCGGAGATCCAGCGCCTGCTGGACGAGGCCTCCTGGGTCTCGGGCGGCGGCGGGGGCGAACCCCTCTACATCATCGGCTACCGCGACAGCGCCTCCACCCAGCGCTACGAGCGCGAGGAGACCGAGAAGCTGCGCGCCGGCGGCGTCGAGGCCCGCGTCATCGTCTTCGCCCGCCCCGATCGCGAGGGACAGGTCCAGTCCACCCCGGCCGAGCGCGCCACCGTCTCCGAACTCTGGCTGAGCCGCGACTGGAGCCTGTACCAGCGCTGGACCGCCACCCCGTCGCGCAACTGGACGGCGGCCGGGATCCCGGCGGCCGACGGCAATCTGGCCCGCTCCGCCGTGGTCGAGGCCAGCCGCCAATTCGTCACCCGGCTGAACGAGCTGCTGCGCGATGCGGGGGCCCCGACCGGCTATCCCCTTGTGATCTGGCGCGACCGGGAAGGCTTCATGAAGGCCTGCGCCTGCGCCGACAGCCGGTCCTGGGCCTTCATCCGCGACGATTTCTCGGCCCCTGATGCGGTCGCCCCGTCCGGGATCGTCGAGCCGGACCCGGCCATTCCGCCGACCACGCCCGTGCCGGGCGACGGCACGCCCGAAACCCTGCCCTATCCGACCCTCGGCCCGATCCCGCCGGCCGGGCAGACCATCCCGCCGGGGTCGCCGGAGACCGGCCAGCCCGGGGCCACACCGGGAACGTCCCCTGCTCGCCCGGCGACCCCGCCGCGCACAGGGCCGACCGCTCCGCCGCAACCGACGCAGCAGGAAGACACGACCTTCTTCTAGGTCAGAACAGGCGTTTGCAGACCCCGATCAGCCGCTCGACGTCCTCGGCGGTCTGATACAGGCCGAAGCCGAAGCGGATCGTGTCATCCCGCACGTCGGTGACGACATTGGCGGCCAGAAGATCGGCGCGCCAGCGCTGGGCGTCCCCGTGCTTCAGGGCCAGGAATCTCGCGCGGGGACGATTGTCACCCAGGATCGGGTTCAGCACCTGCGCCTCACCGATGGCACCACAGTCGCCCGCCGCCAGGGCCTGGGCGAACCGCGCCGAAAGCCGGTCAGCATGGGCAGAGACATGGGCCGTGGTCAGCCCCTGCTCCTCCAGCATCCGCCGCACGCCGTTGAAGCGGTAGAGCGGCGTCGAGTCGAAGGTCGCGCCCCAGAACCGGCCGGCGTCGCCGCGGTACTGAACCCCCTCCGGCGGCCCCATCAGATTGCCGAATTCGGCGAACCAGCCGGTCACGACCGGCCGCTCGCAGAAGCCGTCCGGCGCATGCAGGAAGCCTGCGCCCTCGCCGGTCATGGCGTATTTGTACCCGCCCGAGACATAGAAGATGCGGTCCGCGACGGCCGACAGGTCCGTCGGGGTGGCCATGAAGCCGTGATAGCCGTCGACGATCACCCACGGCCCCTCGGGTTTCGCCAGGGCCGCCAGATCGTCGATACAGCCGATCGCCTGACCCGTCTTGAAGAAGACCTGGCTGACCATGATCCCATCGTGACCGCCGGCCCGGGCGGCCGCGGTGAAGCGGGCGTCGAAGGTCTCGAACGGCTCCAGCGGCACGCGCGCGACGACGGCGTCGCCGCTCTCCTCCCAGCGTTCGGCCTGGCGACGGAAGGCGTGGAACTCCCCGTCCGTGGTCAGGATGCGGACCGGCTTCGTCTCCCGGCCGGAGAAGATCCGGATCAGGAAGTCGTGGGTGTTGGGCGCGAAGACCACCGTCTCCGGATCCGGCAGGCCGAGCTCTTTCGCAATATGTCTCTGCGCCTCCGGCACCACATCGCCGAAGACCAGATCCCATTTCCGGTCCGCGAAATGGTTCGCCTCCATCCAGGCCCGCACCTGCCCGTCGAACGAGGCGTCCGGCCACAGGTGGTGGCTGTGCGCCGCGAAATGCAGCCGCTCGGGATCGAGGCCGAGGGCACGGGAGAAGAGATGTTTGTAGGTCATTCGCGCCGTGTGAAAGAGAGGGTCGAGGTGTCTCGCATAGTGTGGACGATCCGTTCGACCAGCACGATCTCGCCTTCGACAGAACAATAGATGTCGTGCGAACGGTATCGCGTCCTGTGCAGACCGCTACCAAACTCAGGGCATGCAGTGAAACGTCTCGGAAAATGCCGGAGGGCTTCACAATGCGCCTTCAATCCAGCGACATAGCGGCGCGCGGCTGATCGATTGTCGGTCGCGATGTAATCGCCGACCTCGATCAACTCCTGACGAGCAAAGGCTGCGAAGCGTACTCTCACGCCGGGTCGGCGTAGCGCGCCTCAAGCTCTGCGAAAACCTCCTCGGCCGGAATGCTGGGCCGTGGATCAGCCCGGCTTTCCTCGATCAACGCACGGATGCGAGCGATCTCTTCGGGGCGTTCGAAGCGCCGCGCTGCGACCCATTCACTGACGATCACCGCCAACGCTTCAGCGACCGAGGTGAACTCGCCTGCGGCCACCGCCGCTTCGACGTCCGCATAAACGTCTTCGTCGATCTCGGCGGTGATGGTCTCGTGCTTGCCCATGGCGGTCCCCGTCAGGCGAAGACTACCACACGGTCGATCCTAGACCAGCGCCCCGTGGCAGTGCTTGAACTTGCGGCCTGAGTGGCAGGGGCAGTCGGCGTTGCGGGGCGTGCGCTCCCAGCCGGCCGGCAGCAGCTCGACCGGCAGGCGCGAACGGGCGTCGCCGGTCAGCTGGCCTTCCGGATTCTGGGCCAGGGGATCGGCCATTTCGTTGACGCCGGTGCCGGGGTTCAGGTGGATTTCCTGGAACTCGGGCATCTCCATCGGCGGCGGGGCCTCGAAGCGGAACTCCACCGTCATCAGCCAGCGCGTCACATTGTGACGCAGCTCGTGCAGCAGGGTCTCGAACAGCGAGAAGGCCTCGGTCTTGTACTCGTTGAGCGGATCGCGCTGGCCGTAGCCGCGCAGGCCGATGACGCCGCGCAGGTGATCAAGATGCACCAGGTGCTCGCGCCACTGCATGTCGATCATCTGCATCAGGAACTGCTTTTCCAGTCCCCGGGTCTGGGTCACGCCCAGCTGTTCCAGACGGTCGGCGGCGCGGGCGTCGGCAGCCTCCTGCAGGCGTTGCTCGACCTCCTCGTTCGACACCCCTTCCTCGGCGGCCCAGTCGTGCAGCGGCAGGTCGAGGCCGAGGGTCGACTTCACCTTCTCGGAGAGGCCGTCGATGTCCCACTGTTCGGCATAGGCCTTGGGCGGCATGAACCGGTCGACCAGGTCGGTGACCACGTCGCGGCGGAACTCGCCGACCAGTTCCGACAGGTCCTCGGAGTCCATGAACTCCTGGCGCTGTTCGAACACGGCCTTGCGCTGGTCGTTCACGACGTCGTCGTACTTCAGCAGGTTCTTGCGGATGTCGTAGTTGCGGGTCTCGACGCGCTTCTGGGCGGTCTCGACGGCGCGGTTCAGCCA
>NZ_JAIXTC010000018.1 GCF_027484365.1 Brevundimonas sp.
CGTCTTCTTCGTCTTCTTCGTCTTCTTCGTCTTCTTCGTCTTCTTCGTCTTCTTCGTCTTCTTCGTCTTCTTCGTCTTCTTCGTCTTCTTCTTCGTCCTCATTGTCGTCTTCGACGTCGAGGTCGTTCAGTTCGCAGAGGTCAACATTGAACACCTCTTCGGTGTCGCCGTCATCATACGTGGCTTGCAGGTCGTATTCGCAGTCTTCCAGGTCGTCTTCGACCGAGATGTTTGCCGTTTCGCCCGGGCCGATCTCTTCGCCGTCCAGGATGTCTTCATCCCAGTTCTCGTTCGAGGATTCACCGACCTTCAGCGAGACCATGGTCGCGTCGCTGTTGTTGGTCAGCGAGAACGCCACGTCCTGAGCGACAGCGCCGGTCGCGAACAGAATGGCGACGGCCGAAGCCGCCATGAACAATTTGGTCTTCATCTTTGCAGTCCCCCCAGGGCCGGCGGAATGCCGGCCGAAGTTAAAAGAGAGCGACCTAGGACGGAATCGTCCGGAGCCGTCGCCCGGATATGTCGGCTTTGCAGCCATCCGAGGTAAGTGACGGGACCTGACATCGCCGTCAAGCTTGCCGCGCCGCTACAGCCCGGGCGATCACGCGACGCGTTTCCGCCCAGCCCACAGCGGCCAGCGCAGCCTCGATGGACAGGAAGACGGCCTCGGCCGCATCGTCCCCCGCGACAGGTTCGCCGCCCGTCCATTCGGCGGCATAGTCGATCAGCACATAATGGCGTCCGGCCTCGGGAAAGATGCCGTCGACGACGTCGATCAGGCCGAGAATTCGCGCGTGGACGCCCGTCTCCTCGCGCAGTTCCCGAAGCGCGGCATCGACCGCCCGCTCGCCGGGCTCGATCCGGCCGCCCGGCAGGCTCCATTCGCCCAGGCGGGGCGGGGTGCCCCGACGAATCAGCAGGACCTCGTCGCCTCGCAGGCAGACGATCCCGACGGCGGGCACGGGGATCATGGAGGAATCGGTCACCGGGCAATCCTAGACCCAGTTTTGCCGGATCCCCCGCTTTATGACTGGCAAGGACGGCGAGGCTTTGAGACAAGACGCCATGGCCTCCCCCTGCCCCGCCGCCCTAGATGAGTTGAAAGCCGCGCTCGGCCCTTCCGGCTGGACCGAAGACCCGGCTGAAATCGCCCCCTGGATCACCGAGTGGCGCAACAAGTGGAAGGGGAACACGCCCCTGATGCTGAAACCGGTGTCGACAGCCGAGGTCGCTCGCGTGGTGGACATCTGCGCCCGCCACGGCGTCGCCATCACGCCCCAGGGCGGCGGCACCGGGCTGGTGGGCGGTCAGGTGCCCTTCGGCGAGGTTCTCCTGACGACGCGCCGCCTGCGGGCGGTGCGCGACGTGACCCCGCTGGACGACGCCATGACGGTCGAGGCCGGCATCACCCTGCTCGAGGCCCAGCAGCTGGCGGCGAAAGCCGACCGCTTCTTTCCGCTGAGCCTCGCAGCCGAGGGTACGGCGACGATCGGAGGGGTCATCTCGACCAACGCCGGCGGCACGGCCGTCCTTCGCTACGGCATGATGCGCGATCTGGTGCTGGGCATCGAGGCGGTGATGCCCGACGGCCAAGTCTTCAACGGCCTGAAGCGGCTCCGCAAGGACAATACCGGCTACGACCTGAAACAGCTGCTGATCGGCGCCGAGGGCACGCTCGGCATCGTCACGGCCGCCACCCTCAAGCTGTTCCCGGTGATGCGCAGCCGCGCCACCGCCGTCGTGGGTCTGGCCAGCGCTCATTCCGCCATCCAGCTCCTCGCCCGCGCTAAGGCCGAGACCGGCGGCGGGGTCGAGGCCTTCGAGCTGATGAAACGAATCGGCGTCGAGTTCGCCCTGAAACATATTCCCGGCGTCCGGGAGCCGCTGGACAGCGTCCAGCCCTGGTATGTCCTTATCGAATTGACCTCGGGCGAGCCCGGGGCGGCCGAGGCCGGGATGGAGCGGATTCTGACCGCGGCCTTCGAGGAAGACCTCATCACCGACGCCGCCATCGCCCAGAACGAGACCCAGGTCCGCGACTTCTGGAAACTGCGCGAGGAGCAGTCGGCCTCACAGCGGCCCGAAGGCGGCGGTTGGAAGCACGACGTCTCTGTCCCCGTCAGCCGGATCGCCGACTTCCTGGAGGAAGCCACGGCGGCCGTTGAGGCCTTCGAGCCGGGCGCCCGCGTCTCCGCCTTCGGCCACGTCGGCGACGGCAACATGCACTATGACATCCTGTGCCCGCCCGGCGGCGATCTGGCCGCCTTCCTCGATCGTTGGGAGGCCGGCTCGCGGGTCGTCCATGACGTCGTCGCCCGCTATGAGGGTTCGATCTCGGCCGAGCATGGCCTCGGCCGCCTCAAGACGGACGAGGCCCGCCGCTACAAGACGCCGCTGGAGATTTCGACCATGCAGGCGATCCGGAAAGCCATCGATCCCCAGAGGATCATGAACCCGGCGGTGTTGTTCTAGTCCGCGCCCTTCAAACCGTCGTCGAACCCGCCTAAACGCGCGGCATGTTGATCGTACTCTCGCCCGCAAAGCGGCTGGACTTCACCGAGCCGTCGCCGGAGATCCCGGCATCGCATCGACGCTTCGTCGACGACACCGCGTCCCTGTCGAAGACGGCCCGCAACCAGACCCAGGCCGACCTGCGCCGGCTGATGGGTATTTCGGCCGACCTCGCCAAACTGAACCAGGCGCGCTTCAAGGCCTTCGAGCCCGAGTCACTGGACGCGGGCATCCAGGCCGCCTTCGCCTTCGACGGCGACGTCTATCAGGGCCTGGAGGCGCGGACACTGGACGCGAAGGGCCTCGCCTTCGCCCAGGATCACCTGCGGATCCTGTCGGGTCTCTACGGTCTGCTGCGGCCCCTGGACCGGATCCAGCCCTACCGGCTGGAGATGGGCACCCGATTGAAGACCCGGCGCGGATCCAGTCTCTACGACTTCTGGGGCGACCGGATCTCGAAACAGCTGAATGCCGACGCGGAGGGGCACACCGACCCCGTGCTCGTGAACCTCGCCAGCCAGGAGTATTTCGGCGCCGTCGACGCCCGGGCGCTGAAGCTGCCGGTCGTCACGCCGCATTTCCGCGAGGAGAAGGACGGCGAGAGCCGGATCATCTCCTTCTTCGCCAAGAAGGCGCGCGGCACGATGGCCCGGTTCGCCATCGACGAACGGATTGAAACCGCCGGCGACCTGAAGGCGTTCGATCGCGACGGCTACCGCTTCCAGAAATCAGCCTCGACCGAGACCGACTGGATATTCACCAGGCAAGGAAATTCCTGAGACCGGGTCGCCTTCGCAGTCGCGAAAGGCTAGGGTTCCGGCAAACCAGAGACCCCGGACGCGCCTGATCGGCGCGGACAGGGGCAAGAAGCGAGAGTGAACGACCCCATGTTTCAGTGGCCCGGCAAGAAGGACGGCTCGGAGACCGAGCGCCCCGTCTATCGCGATCCCAACGATCTCAAGGGCCAGGTGGCCGTCATTTCAGGCTCGACGTCCGGGATCGGCCTCGCCCTGGCCCGGGCGGTCGCCTCGCGCGGCGGCGACGTCGTTCTGAACGGTCTGGGCGATCCGTCCGAGATCGAGCGCACCCGCTCGGAGATGGAGGCCAGCTGCGGCGTCCGCGTCCGCTATCACGCCGCCAACATGCTGAAGGGCGACGAGGTCGCCGACATGGTCGCCTTCGCGAGGCACCAGCTCGGCCGGGTCGACATCCTGGTCAACAACGCCGGCATCCAGCATGTCGAGGCGGTCGAGAAATTCCCCTCCGACAAGTGGGAACAGATCATCGCCATCAACCTGTCGTCGACCTTCTACGCCACCCGCGCCGCCATCCCGATCATGAAGGCCCAGGGCCGCGGCCGGATCGTCAACATCGCCTCGGCCCACGGTCTGGTCGCCAGCCCGTTCAAGTCGGCCTATGTCGCCGCCAAGCACGGCGTCCTCGGTTTCACCAAGACCGTGGCTCTGGAAGTCGCCCAGGACAACATCACCTGCAACGCCATCTGCCCCGGCTTCGTCGAGACGCCGATCGTCGAGAAGCAGATCGCCGATCAGGCCCGCACGCGCGGCATCTCGAAGGATCAGGTACTGAAGGACGTGATCCTGGCGGCCCAGCCGACCAAACGGTTCGTCACGACCGACGAACTGGCCGGTCTCTTCCTCTATCTGGTGTCGGACCTCGGGGCCTCGGCCAACGGGGCCAGCTTCTCGATCGACGGCGGCTGGACCGCCCAATAGGACGAATGCCGGGGGACGATGGCGCTTTTCAAACGCAGGTCGACCCCGGTGCCCGCCGCGCCTGAACCGCCCGCGAGCGGTCGTCGCCCCATCTGTCTGGCGCTCCAGGGCGGGGGGGCGCACGGCGCCTTCCAGTGGGGCGTGCTCGACCGGCTCCTTGAGGCCGATGTCGTCGATATCCGGGCGGTCACGGCCTCTTCAGCCGGAGCCATGAACGGCGCGGCCCTCGTGTCCGGCCTGGCCACGGGCGGCCCCGACGGTGCCCGCCAGTCGCTCGACAAGCTGTGGCGAGAGACCAACCAGTCGGGCGGCAAGAACGTCTTCGGCGACACCTCCATCTGGTCCAACGCCCTGCAGCCGAACTGGCTGAAGGATTCGCCCCTGTGGCGCGCGTCAGAGACCCTGGCGATGTCGATGTCGCCCTATGAATTCAATCCGTTCAATCACAATCCGCTCAAGCGGGTCCTCCAGGCGACGATCGATTTCGAGGCCGTCCGCACGTCGGACGTGAAGTTCTTCGTGGCCGCCACGGCGGTCCGCCATGCGAAGTCCCGCGTCTTCACCTCCCCCGAGATCACAGATCAGGTCCTGCTCGCCTCCGCCTGTCTGCCGCATCTGTTCCAGGCGGTGGAGATCGACGGCGAGCCCTACTGGGACGGCGGCTACCTCGCCAATCCGCCCCTGTGGCCGTTGTTCTACCAGGACACGCCGGACGATGTCCTCCTGATCACGCTCAACGCCTTCGAGCGCGCGGACACGCCCAAGGCGGCCGGCGACATCATGGACCGGCTCAACGAGGTCGTCTTCAACGCCCCCCTCGTCGCCGAACTCCGCGCGGTCGCCTTCGTCCAGGAACTGATCGAGGACGGCCGCCTCACGCCCTCCGCGCGCGCCCAGTATCGCCACATCCTGATGCACGCCATCGAGGCCGATGGCTGGCTGGGCGACCTGTCTCTGGGCTCCAAATTCAACACCGAATGGACCTTCCTCAACGACCTGAAGGCCCGGGGGCGTGCGGCGGCGGATGAGTGGCTGTCCAGCTGCGCCGGCGAGGTCGGGGTCCGGTCGAGTGTCGATCTGCAGGCGCGGTTCGGATGAGGTAGACCGACTATTCGAGTGGATTTCCCGTCTGCATCGGCCGGCCCTGATTGTCATACATTGGCGGGACCGCCGCGATCAAAAGTCCGATCACGGTCGGAGCCGGTGCGATGCTTGCAACCAGAACCAAGGCTGTGGCGAGCCAACGACGCGCTTGAACCATCCGATAGGCGAAGAAGACACCCGAAAGAGAGCCAAGACCGAGCGCCAGCAATAGGAAGCCGAACCAAAAGCTCTCTCGATAGGGACTGAGCACGAAGCTCCACCAAAGGCAGAACGCCGCCGAGGCAAGTGCCAGCGCGCCGCCAGTCACAAAGGCTGCTCTACCGAACCAGCCCATCACCCCACGAACCCCGCCGCCCGCCTGAGCCTGTCGTTGATCGCCTCGCCCAGACCCTTCAATGGCACGAGGGCGACCGCGATACCGACGGGATGCTCGCGATCCGCCTCTCTCAGCAGTCGGAATAGATTGGCGGCGGCTTCCCGCAGATCGCCGGAGACGCTGAGGCTCCATCGCTCCGCCCCCGCGCCGGGGCCGAACCCCAGATAGATTTCGCCCTCCCTCCCGCCGTCCGCCTCCAGCCGCACCGGCGACACAGGCGCATAGTGCCTCGTCAGCCGCCCCGGCGACCGATGCCCCTCGCCGGACGCGTCCAGCGGCCCGACCAGGGCCTCGATCTCCTCCCGCGTCACCGACCCCGGCCGCAGCAGGGAGACCCGACCGTCGAGCACGGACACGACGGTGCTCTCGACCCCGACCGCGCACGGCCCGCCGTCCAGGGCCGCGCTCGCGAAGCCGCCGGTCTCTTCCATGGCGTCGGCGAAGGTCGTGGGGCTGGGCCGCCCCGAGCGATTGGCCGAGGGTGCCACCACGGGACCGCCGAACGCGTCCAGCACCGCTCGCGCCTTGGCGTGTCCGGGCACCCGCACGGCGATACTGTCCAGGCCCGCGCGCGCCAGATCGCTGACCGCGCCGGTGTCCCGACAGGGCGCCACGATGGTCAGTGGCCCGGGCCAGAAGGCCGCCGCCAGACGCCGCGCCGCATCGTCGAAGACGGCGATCCGCTCGGCCGCGACGGCATCCGCGACGTGGGAGATCAGGGGATTGAAGCGCGGCCGTCCCTTGGCCTCGAAGATCTTCGCGACCGCCCCGGCGTTCCCGGCGTCCGCCGCCAGACCATAGACGGTCTCGGTCGGCAGGATCAGCAGCTCACCGGCCCGCAGCGCCGCGACGGCGTCCTCGACGCCGGTCAGCCGACCGTTCGCGTCGCCAGGGACACGTCCACCCTCACCTGCCGTCCGATCAGTCCGTTCCACGGTCCACGCGTTCCAATGCCGAAGGCCGCCCGATCCAGCGAGAAGCCGCCGGTCATCTGCGCCGTACGCCCGGCGCTGCGCAAGGTGGCGGGGAAGATCACGGGCCGGGTGACGCCCTTCATCGTGATGTCGGCATGGGCGGTGAACCGGTCGCCGCCTGCCGGTTCCAGCCGGGTCAGACGGAAGGCGATGCGGGGATAGCGGCTGGTGTCGAGAAACCCTGAGCCGGCCGCCGTGGAGGTCAGGCCGGCGTCGTCCATTCGCAGCGACGCCGCCTCGACGTCGATGGCCACATGGGCCGTCTCGGGTGCGTCTGGATCGAAACGGATATCGCCCGTCCAGCGCAGGAACCGACCGGTTCGCGCGCCGACCGGGGTTCCGACCCGCATGGTGATCAGGGACTCCGCCGGCACGACGGCCCAGTGTTCAACCTCCGCCCGGCTCGCGCCGGTCGCCAGACAGACGACGCCGATCAGCAGTCCGAGCAGGACCAGACGCATCTCAGGGGCGCCGGGGAATCATCGGGATCATGCGGTGCAGGACATTGTCTCGATCGACGAACTGATGCTTCAGCGCCGCCAGCACGTGCAGGGCCAGCAGGACGTAGAGCAGTTTCACCCCTGCCTCATGAAGACCCATCAGGGTTTTCGCCAGATCGCGGCTCTGTTCGATGGGGAGGAGCGGCCAGTTGAACAGGCCGAACCAGTCGATGTCCCGTCCGCCCGCGCTCGAGGCCGCCCAGCCGAACACCGGAATCCCGATCAGCAGAACATAGAACAGCACGTGGGTCGCCCTGGCCGCGACCTTCTGCCAGTCCGGCGTCCCGGCGGGCATCGGCAGAGCGGGGTTCGCGATCCGCCAGCCGATTCGCGCCAGGGTCAGGACCAGGACGCCAAGGCCCAGCGCCTTGTGAATCTGAACGAACTCCCGCGAGATCGGCCCGTCGGTCGCCTCATGCGCCGTGATCAGCAGCACCTGGGCCAGGACAAGCATCGCCAGGCCCCAGTGGAAGGCCAGCGACACGATCGAATATCGGTTTCTAGGCTCGGCCATGAAGATTCCCACATCGCGGACTCGCGACAGAATGGCGCCGCGAACGATGCAGGCCAAGCCATCCCTTGCCTGACGCGGCGGCATGGTCGCAAGAAGGAGCCACGCGCCTGTGATGCGCGAGACGATCGAAGAGGCCTCCGCCATGACCTATCGCGCCCCCGTTCGGGATATCGCCTTCAGCCTGACCGCCGTCGCCGGCATCGATCAGGTCGCCGCCACCGGGGCCTTCCCTGACTATGACGTCGACGTCCTGGGCGCCGTGCTGGAAGCGGCGGGCCAGTTCTCCGAAGGCGTGCTGGCTCCGCTGAACCGCCCGGGCGATCTGGCCGGGGCGAAATATGCCAACGGCTCCGTCACCGCCGCCCCCGGCTTCGCGGAGGCCTACCGCCAGTTCGCCGAGGGCGGCTGGACCGGGCTTACCGCTCCGGCCGAGGCCGGCGGCCAGGCCTTGCCCAAGGCGCTCGAGCTGGCGGCCTATGAGACGATCCAGTCCGCCAACATGGCCTTCGCCCTGTGCCCCATGCTGTCGCTGGCCGCGATCGAGGCGCTGGAACAGGTCGGCACGGAACATCAGAAGACGACCTACCTGCCGAAGCTCGTCTCGGGCGAATGGACAGGGGCCATGGTCCTGACAGAGCCGGGGGCCGGCTCGGACCTCGGCGCCCTGACTTCGACCGCGACGCCGAACGGCGACGGGACCTATGCGCTGAACGGCCAGAAGATCTACATCACGTGGGGCGACCACGACGCGACGGACAACATCGTCCACCTGGTTCTCGCCCGCCTGCCCGACGCCCCTCCGGGACCCAAGGGCATCAGCCTGTTCCTGGCTACCAAGTTCGTGGTCAAGGACGACGGTTCGTTGGGCGCCCGCAACGACTTCCGCCCCGTGGGGATCGAGCACAAGCTGGGTATCCACGCCTCGCCCACCTGCGTGATGAGCTATGAAGGCGCCCGGGCGGAGCTGGTCGGTCAGCCGAACCAGGGTCTGGCCCATATGTTCGTCATGATGAACAACGCCCGCCTCGCGGTCGGCGTCCAGGGCGTCGGCGTGGCCGAGGGCGCCTATCAGCATGCCCTCGCCTATGCGCTCGACCGCCGTCAGGGCCGCTCGATCTGGACCGGAGAGGCCAACGCCCCGATCATCGACCATCCCGATATCCGGCGCACCCTCGCGGTCATGAAGGCGAAGATCGAGGCCGCCCGCGCCATCTGTTTCGCCACCGGCGTGGCCGCTGACCTCGCCCGGCACGCCGCGACCGAGGATGAACGCCGCAAGTGGAAGGGTCGTGAGGACCTGTTCGTCCCGATCGCCAAGGCCTGGAGCACCGATGTCGGCTGCGACCTGGCTTCAGACGGGATCCAGATCCACGGCGGCATGGGCTTCATCGAGGAGACCGGCGCGGCCCAGTACTATCGCGACGCCCGCATCACCCCGATCTACGAGGGCACCAACGGCATCCAGGCCATGGATCTGGTCGGCCGCAAGCTGTCGCAGGACGGCGGCGCCTCGGCCAAGGCCGTCATCGCCGAGATGAAGGCGACCCTCAAAGATCTCGGTGCGGTCTATACGGGCAAGCCCGTCGAACGCTTCGCCGCTGCGGTCGGCGCCGTTGAAGACGCCACCCTTTGGCTGCTCGACGCCAAGGCTGACGCGACGCGCGGGGCCGACGTGCTGGCCGCCGCAGACGCTTATCTCAAGCTCATGGGCGACGTGATCGGCGGCTGGATGTTGGCCAGGGGGGCTCTGGCCGCCAAAGCCCGCCTCGACGCCAGCGACGGGGATCCGGTCTGGCTGCAGGGCAAGCTCGACCTCTACGAGGTCTACGCCGCCAACATTCTCGGCCACGCTTCCAGCCGCCTTGCGGCCGTCGGCCAGGGCGGCGACCTGCTGTCGCGGATGACCCGGGAAGCGCTGGGGGCTTAGTCTTCCCTAACCCTATGGGCGAGGGTTATCGAGAAGCTGGATCGCTTCCCGAACGAAGACGGCGTGGGTGACCACGCCGATTTCCAGCTGTTCGTCGTTGACCCGCACTTCCTGGCTCAGCAGGCCCGCGATGAAGGCCGTCTCCGGTTCGGTCGTGCCGGGCCGCTTGCGCGCACTCGCTGTCCAGAACACCGGCCCGCCCGAGTTCCCCGGGAAGACCGTGAAATCGAGCAGGAATGTCGGGAAGGCCGTCACCGGGGACAAGGGGTAGGATGCGATCCGCCCGACCCTCAGGATCGGAAACCCGGCCCGGTTCGCCGAAAGGCCGCGTGGAAAGCCCAGCGACAGGAGCTCGTCCCCCGGCCCGACCTGCCAGGCCTCGAACGCGTTCTCGTCCGCCAGCCAGCCGAGAGGGATGGCCGCCCGGGCGAAGGCCTCGGGCGCCTGCACCTCCATCACCGCGACATCGCGATCCGGATGCTGGGTCCACAGGGGTTCACCGTCGCCGTCGCGGATGGTCAGGGGTTCGGGATCGAATCGCCAGGTCCCGTCACCAAGGGCCGTGCGCCAGCCGATCCTCGCGTCGGGATCCGGCATCCGCTCCAGCACGTGGGCCGCCGTCACCAGAACAGTCCGGGGCGTCCCGTCCGGCCTGGGGGCCTGAATCAGGAAACCCGTACCGACCGTCCGGGTGTTCGGTCCCGATGGCTGGTCCAGCTGCACCGTCGCCTCGATCAGACCGACCGTCAGATCCCAGGCCGGGGCAACGACCGGCGGCGGCGCGGCGTCCTGGGAGGGCGGGACCTCGATCATGGGCGGACCTTTGTGGACGATC
Organism: Brevundimonas sp.; assembly: GCF_027484365.1. GTDB lineage: Bacteria > Pseudomonadota > Alphaproteobacteria > Caulobacterales > Caulobacteraceae > Brevundimonas. Next base: position 10,478 of record NZ_JAIXTC010000018.1, read on the forward strand.
GCGCCATTTGACGGGGCCTGTGCCGGTCGCACAAGCTGCGTTGGTGACTTACAGGGAAGCGAGACGATGAACCGCCGCCAATTCGTCGCCACGACCGCCGCCTCGGCCCTCGCAGCCGCGGCCTCGCCCGCCCTCGCCCGCCCTGTTACGGATACCCAGATGTCGCCCACGCCTCCCGTCGCAAAGAAAATCCCGGTCGTCATCGAGCAGCTCGGGCGGACCCGGACCGACGACTATCAGTGGATGAAGGACGACAACTGGCAGGCCGTCCTGCGCGACCCGACCCTGATCAAGGCCGACGTCAAGGAACATCTGGAGGCCGAGAACGTCTATCGGGAGGCCATGCTGGCCTCGACCCTGCCGCTGCAGACCCGGATGTTCGAGGAGATGAAGGGCCGCATCAAGGAGGACGACAGCTCCGTCCCCTCGCCCGACGGACCCTGGGAGTATTTCACCGAGTTCCGCTCGGGCGAGCAGCATCCCCGCTACATGCGCGTCGAGCGCCAGGGGAGCTGGATCGAGGACGGCCGTCAGGTCACGAAGAATTTCATCGTCGCTCCGACGCCCGAATTGCTGCTGGACTGCAACCTGCTCGCCGAGGGCAAGGCCTATTCGGAGGTCTCGGCGGTCGAGCACAGCCCCGACCACACCCTGTTCGCCTGGGCCGAGGACGCCCAAGGGTCCGAGGTGCATCAGATCTACACCCGCGATCTCGTGACCGGCGAGATCCTGCCCGACCCGATCCAGTCGGCGACCGGCAACTTCACCTTCTCGGCCTGCTCCTGCTGGATCTTATGGACCAACCGCGACGACAACGGCCGGCCCGACAAAATCTTCCGCCGCCCCGCGCGCGGCGGCGAAACGACCCTGGTCTATGAGGAGGCCGACGACGGCATGTTCATGGGCGTCGAGCGCACCTCCGACGACGCCTTCATCGTCATCTCGATCCAGAACCAGGAGACCTCCGAGGCTCGCTACATCCCCGGCATGCGACCGACGAACCTTCCCCAGGTCATGGCCGCGCGCGAGGTCGGCGTCCGCTACGATGTCGATCACTGGCTGGATCGATGGGTCATCCGCACCAACGCCGACGACGCCATCGACTTCAAGATCGTCCAGACCCCGACAGAGTCGCCCGGCCGCGCCGGCTGGGAGGATCTGGTCCCCCACACGCCGGGACGTTTCATCGAGGGCGTCGCCCTGGTGAAGAGCTTCCTCGCCCGTCAGGAACGGGCCGACGCCAATACGAGGATCGTCATCCGTAGCCGCGCGGGCGACGAGCATGAGATCGCCGTCGACGAACCCGCCTATGCCCTGTCGCTGGCCGGGGCGTCGGAGTTCGAAACGACGACGATGCGTTACGGCTACAACTCGCCATCCACGCCCACCTCGACCTATGACTACGACCTCCTCACGCAGGAGCGGATCCTGCGCAAGGTGCAGGAGGTCCCGTCCGGCCACGACCCGGCCGACTATGTGGTCGAGCGGCTGAACGCCCCGGCGTCCGACGGCCAGCTCGTCCCGGTCACCGTCCTGCGCCGTCGCACCACCCCCGTCGACGGGTCTGCGCCCCTGCTGCTCTACGGCTACGGCTCCTATGGGATCCCGATGTCGGCCAGCTTCTCGACCGGCCGTTTGTCGCTGGTCGATCGCGGCTGGATCTACGCCATCGCCCACATCCGCGGCGGCTCCGACAAGGGCTGGGGCTGGTTCCTCGACGGGCGCAAGTTCAAGAAAAAGAACACCTTCACCGACTTCACCGCGGCCGCCGATCACCTGATCGCGCGCGACTACGCCCGGGCCGGGAACATCGTGGCCCAGGGCGGCTCCGCCGGCGGCCTGCTGATGGGCGCGGTCGCCAACATGCGGCCCGAGCTTTGGGCCGGCGTGATCGGCCAGGTGCCGTTCGTCGACGTGATCAACACCATGTCGGATGTCTCCCTGCCGCTGACCCCGCCCGAATGGCCCGAGTGGGGCAATCCGATCGAGGACGTCGAGGCCTACGACTACATCGCCAGCTACAGCCCCTATGACAACGTCGAGGCCAGGGCCTATCCGGCCATCCTGGCCACCGGCGGTCTTTCCGACCCGCGCGTGACCTACTGGGAGCCGGAGAAGTGGGTGGCGAAGCTCCGTCCCGCGACCACCTCGGGCAAGCCGGTGCTGCTGAAGATCAACATGGAGGCAGGCCACGGCGGCGCCTCCGGACGGTTCGATTATCTGAAGGAGGTCGCCCACGACTACGCCTTCGCGGTCTGGGCGATCGAGCGGGGCTGGGAAGCCGCGTGATCCGCGAAGCCGCCCTCGCCGACCTGCCCGCCATCACGGCCCTCTATGGCCGGGAGGTCCAGAACGGCACCGCGACCTTCGAGCTCGACCCGCCGTCTCTGGGCGAAATGACCGGGCGCTTCGAGACGGTGCGCGCCAGGGGCCTGCCGTGGCTTGTCGCGGAGGTCGACGGCGCCTTCGCCGGCTATGCCTACGCCTCGCCGTTCCGCCCGCGTCCGGCCTACCGCTATGGCGTCGAGGGTTCGATCTATGTCGAGGAGGCTGCGCGCGGTCGCGGGGTCGGCCGCGCCCTTCTGTCGGACCTGATCGACCGAATCCGCGACCTCGGCCTGCGGCACATCATCGGCGCGATCAGCGACAGCGACACGAGCCGGGCCTCAATCGCCTTGCATGAACGCCTCGGGTTCAGCCGCGCCGGGACCTACCATCAGGTCGGGTGGAAATTCGATCGCTGGATCGACGTCCACCTGATGCAGCTCGACCTCGACCCGACCGGCGCCCCGCCGACCGCCCCGGGGATCGACCTGACGGGCGGTCTGGCCTGAGCCGACGGGGCCGTAGCTCCCGGCATTTCAGGGGCGTGGCGACCAATGGCACATGGTTTACGCTGCTCGGCCCGGCGCGCCAGGCGTCGCGCGGCTCCCCGCAGCCCCGGATGTGAGGGCCGAGACAGATCCGCCTCCCCGCCACCGGATCGCGGGCGTGTCGGACAGGCACCAGTGACGGATATCTCAGCCCGATGGACTTCGAAAGGCAGGCGGTTGTAGCTTGCTCTGGGGTCCACATGACCGCGGGCGGGCCATTTTGAGCCAACCTTTGCCGCCTGTTCACGGTGGGCCGCGACAGGCAAGGCCAGCATCGCCCGATCCTCGACCCACAGAAAGGCGCAGGCATGACATCTACCCTGACTGCAGGGCTTTCTGGAGGGTTCATTGCGCTGGCGACGCTGCTTGGCCTGCTGGCCTGGCGCGATGTCCGCAAGGATCTGGCCGGACGCCTGATGGCGGGGCTCTGTCTTTCGCTGGCAGCCCTGGAGCTGACAACGGGCCCTGTGGGCGATGCCTTGCCGGCCCTGGTGCGGACGCCGTTGCGCCTGATGGGCGGCTTCAATGTCGCACTGCTGTGGTTGTTCTTCCTTGCGATTCTGCGCGACGGCTTCAGTGTTCGCCGCCTCGAGCAGGCCGGTTTCGTTCTCTTCAGCATCGGTCCCCTGGCCAGGACGTTCGATTGGGACTCAACGGGGGGTGCTGGCATCCTTGAGACCCTGATCAGCGTGGCTCCGTTCCTCGCGATCGCCCATGTCATGTGGGTGGCCGCATCGGAGCGGGGCGGCGACCTTGTGCAGGGGCGCCAATCGGCGCGCATCTGGGTGGTAGTCATTCTGTCGGCCGCTGCCCTGGCTTCGGTGGCGTCTGAAAGCCTTGCCGATCCCGATACTGCGGCGCTGGTGCGGCTGGTCCTGGCCAGCCTGCCAGGCTTGGCCGTCGTGAGCGTCTGGTTGACGGCCATCGAGCCGGGACGACTGCGCTTCGATACAGTGAGCGCAGCGAATCTCCCGGCAACGCCTCACGGCGTCGATCCGCGCGATCAGGCCCTGCTGGCCGGGTTGGTCAGCGCCATGGAGGCAGGCCTCTATCGGCAGCCCGGCCTGACGCTGGAACGGTTGGCCGAGGTGCTGAAGACACCAACCCACCGCCTGCGGGCCGTCATCAACCAGGGTCTCGGACACCGCAACTTTGCGGCCTATCTGAACGGCCACCGCCTGGCCCATGCCAGGACCGCACTCGCAGACCCGGCGCGCGGGCGCGAGACGGTTTTGGCCATCGCCTATGAATCCGGCTTTGCCGCCCTCCAGACCTTCAACCGAGTCTTCAAGGAGGTCGAAGGCGACACCCCGACCGGTTACCGCGAAAAGCGCCTGCGCGAGGCTGCTCAGAACCAGATTTCTCCGCCCGATTCATGAAGTGAGAGGGAGTTTTTGCCTCTGAGGAGACGGTGACGTCCATCCCGACGCATCCATCCGGCCATCCACAACAGGAGGCCACCATGCGTTCTCAAGTTCTTTCCGTCGCTGTCATCGCCGCCGGTCTCATAACCGCCTGCGCATCTTCCCCGTCGACTGCGGCACCCGAAACCCGGATCGCTGCGGCTGCAAGCCAATCCGGCCAGTTGGTTCGTTTCGAACCGATCGATCAGCTTGATCTGGCGACGCTGCAACAGACGGCGTCCGAACTGCCGGGCGCGATCGCGGTCAACAACGGCGTGCGGCTCTATCGTCTTGTCTATCGCTCATCCGTGCGCGGGCAGGCCATCGACGCCTCGGCGCTGGTGGCCGTTCCGGACACGCAAGGCCCGCCGCGTGGCGTGGTTCTTTATCTGCGCGGCTCCGACATTCCCCGCAACGCCGCCCCGAGCACACCCAACGGGATCTGGACCAATGAGGCGGCCGTCTTTGGCGGCAATGGCTTCGTGACCATCGTGCCGGACTATATCGGCTTTGGGGCCTCGCCCTCTCCCCAGGCGTTTCTGCTGACCGATGAGAACGTCGCCGACTTCCGCGCCGCCCTGACGGCCGCGCAAGAAGAGCTGGCGCTGGGCACACACACGCCGCTGTTCATCACGGGCTTCTCCCAGGGCGGCCAGCTCAGTGCAGCGCTCCATCGCGATCTCGACGCAAGGCCGCTGCATGGATACGACCTGCGCGAAACGGTGGCCGTGGCTGGCCCGCACGAACTCGTGAGGACTTTCGCGGCGCGGATCGAAGAGCCGCTGGCGAGTAACCCGATAGCCATGGGCTACGTAGCCTGGGCCGCCTACACCTTCGCCTGGCGTGAAGGCCGCCGGCTGGAAGAGGTCTTTGCTCCGGCCTATGTGGCGCAGGCTCCGCGCTGGTTCGGCGGCTCTATGTCGATGATTGAGCTCCTGGGTGAGGCCCCTGGCAGTATCACAGAGGTTCTGCGCCCCGAGTTTCTCGCCTCGGTTCGAACGGACAGGGATTTCTGGTTCAATCGGATGGTGCGGGAGAACGAAACCTATGACTGGGCCCCGCGGGCACCGCTTCACGTCATCCTGGGGACGGCCGACGACCATGTCGACCCTGCGGCAACGCGCATTCTCTATGAGCGGGCCAGGGCGCGCGGTGGAAATGTGTCGATCCAGGAGTTTCCTGGCTTCAACCACATGCAAACCGGTGGGGCTGCCTATGCGCCGACACTCGCGCGGTTTGAGGCCCTGGCAGCGGTGCCGCAGACCCGGCGCTGAATCCCCGCCGAAGAATCGCGTAGCCGAATCCTGAGCCTGGCGTCGTCGATCGCGGTCGATGGCGTCAGGCCAATCCCTCGCGCGGCTCACGCCGTGCGTCGGCACCGTTCTGGATCAGGGGGAAGTGGCTGGGGAACTAGGACTCGAACCTAGAATGACGGTACCAAAAACCGGAGTGTTACCATTACACCATTCCCCAGCAGGACCGGTGCCCGACGGGCCTGGGCCCGAGGGAGGCGGTCGAATACGCCAAGGTCGCGAGGGATGCAACACCCGGTTTCCGGACTATTTTGCAAAGCCTCAGAAGGGCGCTTGCAGCCTCGGAGGGCCGTCGCTATAAGCCCGCCTCCAAGTCGGAGTGTGGCTCAGTCTGGTAGAGCACTGCGTTCGGGACGCAGGGGTCGGAGGTTCGAATCCTCTCACTCCGACCATTTGGATTTATCGGCGGACCCGACCGCCTCTCCGCTTCTCAGTCCGGTTCGCCGTCCACATTGACGTCGCGGAATCGTGTCGGCCCTTCCAGAGGCTGGAACGCCAGGCCCGCGAGACCGCACAACGCCGCCATCACCACGACCCCGACCAGAATTTCCACAGCGTCACCTCTGAGAGGAGGAACGCCGGTCAAGTGCGGCGGTTGCGGTCAGCCCGCCTTCGCCGCCACGTCCGCCAGCCGCGCGCCGACGGCCTCGATCGTCCGCTCTCCCAGCGCCTTGCGGCGCGCCAGAAGTTCGGGCGAGCCGGCGTCGTAGTCCGCCATCAGCCGCTTCACGAACGACCCGTCGCGGACATCGGCCAGGACGCCATCCATGGCGTTTCGCGATGCCTCCCCGATCACGCGCGGACCGGTCAGATAGGCGCCGTACTCGGCCGTGTTCGAGATCTTGGCGAAGGCCCCGGCGATGCCGCGCTCGTACATCAGGTCGGTGACCAGCTTGACCTCGTAGAAGCATTCGAACCAGGCTACTTCCGGCGGGTAGCCGGCCTTGACCAGCTTCATGAAGGCCGCGTCGATCAGTTCGCCGACGCCGCCGCACAGAACCACCTGCTCGCCGAACAGGTCGCTCTCGCATTCGGCCGCGAAGGTCGTCTCCAGGATGCCCTTGCGGCCGCATCCCAGAGCCGCCGCATAGGACAGGCCCAGGGCATGAGCGCCGCCGGTGAAGTCCTGGTACACGCCGAAGAGACAGAAGACCCCCTCCCCGGCCTCGTAGAGGTCGCGGATGCGCGGGCCGATGCCCTTGGGCGAATCCAGGATGACGTCGAGGTCGGCGCGCGGCGTGACCAGGCCGAACCGCACCGACAGGCCGTGGGCGAAGATCAGGGCCGCGCCGGTGCGGATGTTGGGCTCGATCTCGTCGCGATACAGGTCGCGGTGGGCCTCGTCCGAGACCATGACGGCGACGACGTCGGCGCCGGTCGTCGCCTCGCCCGCCGTCGTGACGCGGAACCCGTCGGCCTCCGCCTTCGCACGCGTCGCCGAACCGGCCTTCAGCCCGATGACGATGTCCGTGACGCCCGAGTCGCGCAGGTTCAGGGCATGTGTCCGACCCTGGCTGCCGTAGCCGATGATCGCCACCCGCCTGCCCCGTATGATGGACAGATCACAGTCGCGGTCATGGAAGACGGGCAGCGGATTGGGTAAGGTCTGGCTCATGACCGCCCTCATAACGCCTTCCTCCGTCGTCGCCTTCTGGAAAGAGGCGGGTCCGAAAAAGTGGTACGCCAAGGACGAGGCGTTCGACCGCGCGTTCCGGGACGCCGGGCGCACCCTGCACGAGGCGGCGGCGCGGCGCGAGCTGGACGACTGGATGGCCACGCCGGAGGGGGCCCTGGCCCTGATGATCCTGCTCGATCAGTATCCCCGGAACAGCTTCCGGGGCACGGCGCATCAGTTCGCCACGGACAGCCTGGGCCTGATGTTCGCAAGACGGGCCTGGGATCTGGCCTATCCCCGGACGTTCGAGCCGGACCTGCGCCAGTTCTTCGTCACCCCGTTCGAGCATTCCGAGGCCCTGGCCGATCAGGACGAGGCCGTGCGCCTGTCCGCCGACATGCCCGAGGTGCTGAAATTCGCCCATATCCACCGCGACATCATCGTCCGCTTCGGCCGCTTCCCGCACCGTAACCGGGCGCTGGGGCGTGAGACGACCGCCGAGGAACAGGCCTTCCTGGATCAGGGCGGGTTCAGCGGCTGAAGCGCCGGACTGGACTCGGATACACCGAGTCCAACGAGTCCATTTCCTGAGACGTGCTGTCAGATATCCGGTTCATGACTTTGAACCTAAGACGCTTTGCCTCGGTTCTTTCGCGGCTCATGCCACGAACGGGGCATATCCGTTCGCCAGACCCGGCTGCTGGCCTTGCCACTTTCCTGTGAGCAACCGAATCGGGCCGATGTGGTGCAACCGAATCACCGGCACACTGTACGGATGAACGCCGTCGCCCAGCTCACAGACCTTCAGGACCGTATCGGGGCCGCGCCTGCGGACCATCCCGAGTTCCAGTACCTGAACCTGCTGCGCGACATCCTCGACAACGGCGTGCGTCGCGACGACCGCACCGGCACCGGCACCCTGGGCGTCTTCGGCCGCCAGATGCGGTTCGACCTGTCGAAGGGCTTCCCCCTTCTGACCACCAAGAAGCTGCACCTGCGCTCGATCATCGTGGAACTGCTGTGGTTCCTGCGCGGCGAGACCAACACCCGCTGGCTGAAGGAAAACGGCTGTTCGATCTGGGACGAGTGGGCCGACGAGAACGGCGAACTGGGTCCGGTTTATGGGAAACAATGGCGCTCCTGGGCCGCCCCGAACGGCGAGTCGATCGACCAGATCGCCCGGTTGATCGAGGGACTGAAGACCAACCCGAACAGCCGCCGCCACATCGTCTCGGCCTGGAACCCGGCCGATATCGAGGACATGGCCCTGCCGCCCTGCCACTGCCTGTTCCAGTTCTTCGTCGCCGATGGAAAACTGAGCTGCCAGCTGTACCAGCGCTCGGCCGACGTCTTCCTCGGCGTGCCATTCAACATCGCCTCCTATGCGCTGCTGACGATGATGGTCGCCCAGGTGGTGGGCCTGGAGCCCGGCGAATTCGTCCACACCTTCGGCGACGCCCACCTGTATTTGAACCACATCGAACAGGCGGAGCTGCAACTGACCCGCCAGCCGTTCGCCCCGCCGACCATGAGCATCGCGCCGAAGCGGGATCTGTTCGCCTTCGAGCCGTCGGACTTCGTCCTGTCGGGCTATGAGGCGCACCCGCACATCAAGGCGGCCGTGGCCGTATGATCCTTTCCGAACTGTCGGAGAAGGTCGCCCGAATCTCCGACATCTACGCCGCCGAACACGGGATTGACCGCTCCGGCGACTGGGCCATCCTCAAGCTGCAGGAGGAGCTCGGCGAACTGACCGCGGAACATCTGCGTCTCAGCGGACGAGCGCGCGGCGAGCCGAGCGAACAGGCTCTGGCCGATGAGGCCGCCGATGTCCTCGGCATGCTCCTGATCTATTGCGACCGGGCCGGGATCGACATCGAACAGGCGATGCAGCGCAAATGGCTGCACTGGCTCGAGCCGAAAACCGACGGTCAGCCCGCCTAGCGTCACCATAAGACTCGGCGCAGCCTTCCGACCCGATCCGCGCATCGGCGGACGGGGCAAACGGGAGGGTTCGCCATGGTGAAGCGTTTTTCGGCCGAGTTGATCGGCACGATGGTGCTGGTTCTGTTCGGTTGTGGGGCGGCGGTTCTGGGGCCGGCGCCGTTTGATCAGCTGGCGGTGTCGCTGGCCTTCGGCTTCGCCATCGTGGCCATGGCCTATGGCATCGGGCCGGTCTCGGGCTGTCACGTCAATCCAGCTGTGAGTCTCGCCGCCTTCGTGGCCGGGCGGATGTCGGCGAAGGACATGCTGGTCTACTGGGTCGCCCAGTTCATCGGTGCCCTCATCGGCGCGGTCCTGCTGTCGCTGATCGCCCAGACCGGCGTCGCCAACCTGGGCCAGAACGGCTGGGGGCCCGGCTATCTCGGTGAGTACGGCATACAGGCGGCCCTTATCTTCGAGGTCGTGATGACGGCCGTCTTCGTCGTCGTCATCCTGGGCGTCACCGGCGACAAGGGGCATGGGCCGTTCGCGGGCGTGGCCATCGGCATCACCCTGGCCGTCATCCACATCGTCGGCATCCAGGTGACCGGCGTCTCGGTCAATCCGGCGCGCAGCTTTGGCCCCGCCGTGCTCGCGGGCGGACCGGCGCTGAGCCAGCTGTGGCTGTTCATCGTCGCCCCGGCCGTGGGCGCGGTGCTGGGCGCCCTGCTGTTCCGCCTGAAAGTGCTGGACCCGGACGCCTGATCGGGTGAAGGGCGGCTACGTCCCGACGGAGCCGCCCATGCCCATTCCCCATATCGCCATCGTGGTGGCCCGCGCCCGGAACGGCGTGATCGGCCGGGACGGCGACATGCCGTGGAAGCTGCGCAGCGACCTGCAGCGGTTCAAGGCCATCACCACGGGCAAGCCCTGTATCATGGGCCGGGCGACCTGGGAGAGCCTGCCGCTGCGCCCCCTGCCCGGCCGGCTGAACCTGATCCTGTCGCGGGACCTGTCCTATGAGGAATCCGGTAAGGCGAAGGGCGCCGTGGTCGTCTCCAGCTTCGCTGACGCGCTCGATATCGCCCGCGAGACGGCCGGGGACGACGCCATCGACGAGGTCTGCGTCATCGGCGGCGCCGCCCTGTTCGAGGCCGCCCTGCCCCAGGCGAAACGTCTCTACATCACCGAGATCGACGCCGAGCCGGAGGGTGATGTCTTCTTCCCCGCCTTTGACGAATCCCTCTTCCGCGAAGTCGCCAACGAACGGCATGATGCGGGCGAGAAGGACGATCACGCCTTCGCTTTCCGGATCCTCGAGCGCATCTGACACAGGAGCAGGCCGCCATGATGACCTCCACCACCAACGAGATTTTCGGCCACAGGGTCGTGCGCCACATCGGCGTCGTGCGCGGCATCACCGTGCGATCGCGCAACCTCGTCTCTGACGCCATCGGCGGGGTCCAGTCGATGCTGGGCGGTCGGGTCGGCGCCTATGTGAAACTGGCCGAGGTCGGACGTCAGGAAGCCTTCGATCACCTGGTCGAGCACGCCCGCGCCGCCGGCGGCAACGCCATCCTGGCCCTGCGTTACGAGTCCAACGAGATCATGCCGGGCGTGACCGAGGTCCTGGCCTACGGGACGGCGGTGGTGGTGGAACCGCAGTGAGGCAGTAGGCAGTAGGCAGGAGGCAGTCGGTTGCCCGTCTGACCTTTCTTCTACTGCCTAATTCCTGGTGACTACTGCCTGTTCTCAGGCATCGCATCGGTCCCGCACCACCGGTCCCAGACCCGGAAATACAGCCCGAAATTCGTCTTCATATGGGTGTGATGGCGGCTGTGGTGGGTCGCGGTGATCAGCTGCGACCCGATCCGTCCCCTCACCCAGCGGTCGGGCCATAGTTCGCGGCCGCAGTGGTTCATCACCGCCGTCGCCGTCATCAGCGTCAGCATGACCGCCAGCATCCAGATGTTCAACGGGATCACGAAGGCCAGGGCCGGCAGCAGCCAGGCCGTCAGCGCGGCCTCCGCCGGATCGAAGGCGAAGCTGGCGAAGGGGCTGGGGTCGCGCGCCCGGTGGTGCGCCGCATGGGCCCAGGCGAACACCCGCCGGTCATGCAGCAGCCGGTGGGTCCAGTAGTAGTGGCTGTCCTGCACGATCAGCAGCAGCAGGAAACTGACCGGCAGCCACCACAGGGGATACGCCGCCGGATCGAGATACAGACGGGTTCCGCCCGCCTTCCACGCCTCAAGAGCAACCGCCGCCGGGAGGGCGTAGATGGGGGTCGACAGCAGCGAGTATTTGATCTCGTGCCACATCAGCCGCCGCGACGGCCGCTCGCGGTTCAGGCGACGGCCGACACCGTTGGCCCTGCCCCAGGTCAACCACCAGACCCCGCCCGCGACGAGCAGGTAGCGCGCGCCGATGATCAGACTCAGCCAGACGGTGGTGATCAGGACGGACGTCAAGGTCATGCTTCATTTCTAGAGGCTGGAGGGGCACGGGGCGAGGGCCGACAGCGCTGCGCCTGTTCGCCAATTCTGAGAGATGATCGGGTCCCGGAGATCAGCGACGTCTGACTATATCTGACACTGTCGCGCGTACGTTGTTGAATACCCGGATTGTTTTATCGCAACGTCGCGGTCTGGGCGTTGCGACGAAGTTCGTCTTGCAGTAGCTCGCATTCACAAGTCCACGATCGACTGAGCATAGTGTTTCAGATTGGTGACTGGCGGGGCTGAGAGGTAGAGACGTGCGACAGAAGATTTCCCTTTCCCTGATCAGTGGGGCCGCGCTGCTGTGCGCGCTTTCCACACCGGTCATGGCCGCAGCAGCCGGACCCGAGGCACGTTTCATCGCGCCGGGCCAGGCTCAGGACGAGGACTACGAGGACGAGCAGAGCGAGGAAGGTGCCGATCAGCAGGCCGAGGAGTCCGGCGAAGACCAGGGTGACCTCCCGGAAGACTGGATTGCCGAAGGCACCACCTTCGAGGAGCCGAACGCGGACTGGGCTGAGGTCGAACCGGAAGGCGGGATCGGCGGGCTTGATTTCGATGGCGACGGCAGCGTCGAGACCGAGGAGGCCCACACATCCCGTGCCGTCATCTTCCTCAACCTGGATTTCGACGCCGACGGGATCATCCTTGTCGAGGAAGCCGAAGATCTGGCCGAGGTCTATGCCTCGGTGATCGAAGGGTATCCGCTGGCCGACCCTGAAGATCTTGACGGCAGCAGCGCCTGGCTCGAGCGCGCCGACTCAGACGGTGACGGGGCCGTCACGTTCGACGAGTTCATCAACGCACCGATGCAGACCTTCGAGGAACTCGATGTCGACGACGACGGCGACATCGGGGCCGAAGAAGAACCCTCCTAAATCAAACCCTTTTCTCAGATCAGGTTTTCGGCAGTCCGGCCGCCCTGGATTAACCGGAACCGAACCTGATCGAAGCCGCAGGATTCACAAATGTCCACACTTCAAAGACTACTGGGCCGCGTTCTGATCTCGGCATCGGTGGCAAGCAGCGTCATTGCGACCAGCACCCTGGCCGAACCCCCGCAGAGTCGGTCTTCGAACGGGCCAAGGTTGGTGGCCATGCAGAATTTCACGCTCAAATGCCGGGGGAGCTACAATCAGAACAACGGCGTCTCGTTCAGCTATGATGGCATCAGACCGGCCGGCAACCAGGCGACCGCGACCTGGAATTCGAACGGCACCACCGCCACCATCGACGTGAGGTTGATGAGGCGGGGCGGCAACGACATGACGTTTCGGGTCAGTGGTCCGGCCCCCGGAAACTATGGCGCGGAAACCATCGTCCTGGTCGACGACCGTCAGTTCCGCTCCCAGGAAGCCTTCAATGTCAGCAGGCAGGACGGAACGTTCGCAAGCGCGAGGTTCAACTATGTCAACGGCCAACCGACCCTCGGATCGTTCCGGATGGAGGAGAGGCGTAATGGCAGCAGCATGCGCGTCGTTGTTCTGAATACATGCTGGGGCAACATGGGCCATGATCCGGATCCCTCCTGGAGAGGGTTCTCCTGGAATCCCAACATCACCGTGCACCCTTCGCTTCTCAGGCCCCCATCACCATACGCGGTCAGCCGACAGGATGTCATTGGAGAGAACGGCAACTCACAACCACAGCGGCCGCGGTAACAGGACGTGCCAGACAGGCCGGCAGAACACCGCGCCGATACCTTGAAGACCGCAGGTTATCTGGCGCCTGCATCCCTGCTTTTGACAGGACCTCGAAGCCGGTCTGTCAAAAGCGGAGATCAGGGTCCCGCGCCTGTCCCGGGCTAGAAGAGAACGCCCATGTCCTCTCGCGCGAAGGCCTTGAGTTCGTCCTCGCGGCCGTCGCGAACCTTCAGCACCCAGTTCGGGTCGGCCAGCAGGGCGCGGCCGACAGCGATGAGGTCGAACTCGTCCCGCTCCATCCGCGCGATCAGACCGTCCAGCGAGGCGGGCTGTGAGCCCTCGCCGCGGAAGGCCGCCATGAACTCGCCGTCCAGACCGACGGAGCCGACGCTGATGGTCGGCTTCTTCGTGATGACCTTGGCCCAGCCGGCGAAGTTGAGGTCCGACCCCTCGAACTCGGGTTCCCAGAAGCGGCGCTGCGAACAGTGGAAGACGTCCACGCCCGCGTCCGACAGCGGCAGAAGCCACTCGGCCATCTCGTCCGGAGTGTTGGCGATCTTAGCGTCGTAGTCCTGCTGTTTCCACTGCGACAGGCGGATGATCAGGGGGATGTCCGGCCCCAGGCCTTCGCGCACGGCCTTGACCACCTCGACCCCGAAGCGGGCGCGTTCAGCGATCGACGGTCCGCCCCAGCGGTCGCCGCGCGCGTTGAGCCCGGCCCAGTAGAACTGGTCGATCAGATAGCCGTGGGCCGAATGGATCTCGGCGGCGTCGAATCCCAGTTCGCGCGAGGCCTTTGCCGACCGGCCGAAGGCGGCGATGGTGTCGGCGATGTCCTCTTCGGTCATCGGCTCGTATTTCTGCTTGCCGGGCGCGACGAGGCCCGACGGGCTGTCGACCTGGCCCAGGGGTTGCCAGTCGGCCCCCTGTCCACGTGCGGCGCCCACGTGCCAGATCTGGGGCGCGATCAGACCGCCAGCGGCGTGGACCTCGTCCACGATCTTCTTCCATTCCGGCAGGGCCTGGCCGTGGAAGACCGGCACCCTGGCGTCATTGCGCGCGGCCGGCCGCTCGACGACCGTGCCCTCGGTGATGATCAGTCCGACCTGACCCTCGGCCCGACGGCGATAGTAGGCGGCGACGTCGGAGGTCGGGATCCCGTTCGGAGAGAAGGACCGCGTCATGGGGGCCATGACAATGCGGTTCGGCAGGGTCAGGCCCTTGATCGTGAAGGGGCGGAACAGGGTGTCGACGCGCATCGGAAGTCTCGCAGGGGAAGGACTGGAACCGACAGAGTGGCGGTCAGGGTTGCGTTTGAAAACCCTGACCGCAAAAAAAGGTGGTGCAGCTACCCTTTGGCCAAGGCTCGCACCGGACCGGCCGGCTCGGCTTCGAGGGTCTTGCTGACGGCATCGACCAGTTTGTCCGGCCGGATGGGTTTGGCGAGATGGGCGTCGCAGCCGGCATCGAGACTGCGTCGGACGTCCTCGGGCATCGCGTTCGCTGTAAGCGAGATTACCGGGGTTCGCGCACGACCGGTCGATCTTTCGATCTCCCGAATGGCCCGGGTCGCTGCAAGGCCGTCCATGACCGGCATCTGAACATCCATCAAGACCAGGTCGAACGTCCCGTGGGTATAGGCCTCCACGGCCAGCGCCCCGTCCTCGACTTGCGTCAGATCCATCCCGAGCGGTTCGAGGATCAGCGCTACGACCCGGCGGTTGACCGGGTGGTCGTCAGCAAAGAGGATACGGAGCGGTCTATCGGACGCATTCGCTGCACCAGCCAACTGACCGACGGCATCGGTGCAGGCTGGGTCGGGGACTGTTTCGCACAGGCGTTGAAGCGGGAGCTGAACGGCAAAGACCGATCCCGCGCCTGACGTGGAGCGAACGCCGATTCGGCCGCCCATCATTTCCGCCAAAGAGCGGCAGATTGAGAGCCCCAGACCTGTCCCGCCGTATCTTCGGTTGGTGGAGAGATCGGCCTGTTCAAAGCGCTGGAAAAGGCGATCGGCGGTCGCGCGATCAAATCCGATCCCTGTGTCCGCCACATAGATGCAAAGGCCACGACTTCTGCGGCGCACCGTCACCCTGACGGAACCAGTTTGCGTGAATTTTACAGCGTTGCTCACCAGGTTCGACACCAACTGGCCGATCCGGGTGCGATCTCCGTTGTAAAGCCCCGTAGCCGCCGGCGGAATCAGGAGCTCCAGGCGGATGCCTTTGGCTTCAGCGGTAGCCCGGTGAAGATCGATCGTGTCGCTCAGGACCTCAACGAGATTGAAAGGCTGAATCTCGAACTTGAGCTGGCCGGCTTCGATCTTGGCGACATCGAGGATATCGTTGACGACATGTTCCAGCGTTCGACCGGATGCGACGATCGTCCTGGCCATACTGGCTGAAGTCGGGTCGCTCTGCCGGCGTTCGAGCAGCTCGGTGAGGGCAATGATGCCGTTCAGGGGCGTTCGAAGCTCGTGGCTCATGTTCGCGAGAAATTGCGATTTGGCGGCGTTGGAGGCTTCAGCCTGCGCCAGACTGCGGTCCAGCGCCCGTTCGTTATCCGCGAGCTGGTTGATCAGGCTGGAGACACGCCTCACTCCGACGGAAAGCACGGCCACCATCAAGGCCAGCAAGGCGAGGAGCACCGGGATAGTGCCCATCAAACGGCTGGCACCCGGTGTGGCGGGACGCCAGCTGATGTAGCCCAAAGCCTTGCCGTCGGCATCGGTCAGGCGGACAGAGGGCCCCACGGCAGGGGCGTCGACCCGGAGTTCAGGCCCGACCAGGCCGAGGTCTTCGGTCAGGATCGGCATGAAACTCGACACCGCCATCCCCGATGCGACGATGGGGTCGGGGCCGCTGGTGGCGAATTCGATATCCTCCGCAACGACGGTCGACACCGAAACAAAATAAGGCACCCCCCCGACATCGATCGTCGCCTCGCGCGTCACAACGGCATCAAGGCCGAGCAGCGGCGTGGATTGCCCCGCCCGCTTGAGCTTCGCCTCTTCCCTGACCCGGGCGACCAGGGGGGCCACCGCACTTATGAAGGCGCGCTCGCTTTCAATCGGGACCGCTTCGCTGTCCCGGGATGCCTGAATGGGCGTCCCGTCCGGCGCATAGGCGACGGAAGCATCGTGTTCCATGAAGTCGGCGAAATAGTCGCCGTAGTTGAACTGCATCCATGCCTGGTCGCGGGCGAGGGTTTGTGTGTAGGCCTCGTTCCAGACCGTAACGGAGATCATGTTCTCCCGGATGCGTCCCAACACACGGGCCACCTTGTGTTCGACCAGCCTTGTCTCGGTCTCGACCTGCACCCGATCAATGGCCTGAACGGAATAGGCCACCAGCCCTCCCACGGCGAGCACCACCACCGCCAGGGCCAACAGCCCGACGGACAGGATGCGCTGAAGGCGGACGCGTGTTTTTCCGGAGTGTTCAGGCATGGCCCTCTCGTAAATCCTCGTTATCGGGCACAGGTTAAGACCTCGAAAACACCGTCGATTCGCCTGAAAGCCTGCGGTCAGCACCCAGAATCATGCGGGTCGGCTGACGAACGTTCGCCAAGGTCGGGGGCGGGCGCCAACACAGTCCCTGGGTCCGACCCTTCGGCTTGCCGGATCAGGGAAAGAACTTGGCCGTGATCTGTCCGGCAAACCGGCCGAAGCGGCCGGCGATCTCCCCTTCAGGATCGCTGATCACCAGCGGCACACCAGCGTCGCCGCCCTCGCGCAGGGCCGCATCCAGCGGCAGGTCGCCGAGGTAGGGTATGGACAGGCGTCCGGCCTCTGCCTCGCCTCCGCCGCGACCGAAAACGTCGCCCGACATGTTCTCGATCAGGCCCAGGGTCGGGACCTTGACCCGCTGAAACAGGGTGTGGGCCCGGCGGGCGTCGGCCAGGGCGACCTCCTGCGGGGTCGAGACGATGACGGCCCCGTCGAGCGGCGTCTTCTGGATCAGGGTCAGCTGCACGTCGCCCGTGCCGGGCGGCAGGTCGACGACCAGAATGTCGAGCGGCGCGTCCGCCGTGCCCCAGCGCGTCTGAGTCAGCATCTGGGTGATGGCCTGGGACGCCATGGGGCCGCGCCAGATCATGGCGTCGTCGCTCTTGGTGAGAAGACCGACCGACATGGCCTTCAGCCCGTGCGCGACGTGGGGCACGATCGCGCCGTCCTCATAGGCGGGCTGGCCCGACAGCCCCAGCATCGTCGGCAGCGAGGGGCCATAGACGTCGGCGTCGAGGATCCCGACGCTCAGGCCACGCCGCGCCAGGGCCGCCGCCAGGTTCACGGCGACCGTGGACTTGCCGACCCCGCCCTTGCCGCTGGCCACGGCCAGGACGCGGCGGACGTGGGCGGGGCGATCGGTCGGGACCGGCGCCCTGGCCCGCGTCTGTTCAACAGCGGCGGGCGACAGGGAGGCCTTCCGGCCGGCCGGCGCGGTCTCGGCCGTCATCACCACGGACACCCGCGCCATTCCCGGCATGGATTTCAGCGCCGCCTCGGCCGCGTCCCGGACGGGGGCGTATGCGGCGGTCCGGTTGGCCGGGACCTCTATGACGAAGCCGGCGCGATCCTCGGCCACCGTCAGCCCCCTGGGCACGCCTGCGTCGATCAGCCCCTGCCCCGTCTCCGGATCAAGGATGGCGTTCAGCACGGCTTCGACGGAGGCGCGGTCGATCAAGGTCTTGTGTCCGGTTGCAGCGGGCGGAGGCGCGTTCTATCGCCATCCCCTGTCCCGCGCGAGCGTCCCGTGTCCCGTCCCTCCATTACACTGCTCGCCGGTCCGACCGCCTCGGGCAAGTCGCGTCTCGCGCTCGAACGGGCGGCGGCGAGCGGCGCGGCCATCGTCAATGCCGACAGCCAGCAACTGTATGCCGACCTGCGTGTCCTGACCGCTCGCCCCTCGCGCGACGAGGAACGGCAGACGCCGCACCATCTCTACGGTACCGTCGATGCCGCCGAGGCTTGGTCCGTCGGGCGCTGGACCCGGGCCGTCGCCCCCCTGATCGACGAACTGGCCAGCCAGGGTCGCCCCGTCCTGATCGTCGGCGGGACGGGCCTGTATTTCTCCGCCTTGACAAAGGGGTTGGCTGACATTCCCGATGTACCGACGGAAGCGCGCGACGAGGCGATGGCCCTGTACGACACCGAGGGCGAGGCCGCCTTTCGCCTCCGGCTGACGACCTTCGATCCTCCGGCCGAGGCCGCCATTGAGAGCGGAGACCGCCAGCGTCTGACCCGCGCCTTCGCCGTGGCCCGCGCGACCGGCCGGTCGTTGTCGGACTGGCAGGCCGGAACCACGCCCCTGCTGAAGCCCGGAACCTATGACCGGCTGGTGCTCGAGCCGGACCGCGAGACCCTCTACGCAAGCTGCGACGACCGGGTCCTGACGATGATGCAGGAGGGCGCCGTCGAGGAGGTCGAGGCGCTAATCGCCCGCGACCTCGATCCGAACCTGCCCGCCATGAAGGCCGTAGGGGTGCGTGAGATCGCCGCCTGGCTGGCCGGCGGGACGACCCGCGCCGATGCGGTGGCCGCCCTGCAGCAGGCCACCCGCAACTACGCCAAACGCCAGCTGACCTGGTTCAGGAACCAGTGCCGGGACTGGGCGCGGGCATAGGCTGCCGCCCCGGCGACAGGCCCCCGGACCCTGGCCGGATCCTATACGTTTTTCGACAACAATCTGACGGCGGCGTGCTGCAGCCACGTGCTCGACGGCCGGGCCATCGAGGGAGCAGCGGGCTTCTTCGGCGTGATCTCGGCACGGCCATCGTGACCGCCGATGTGGCCGGCGAGGCGCCCTGCGAGATGGACGATCCCTTCCCCGCCGCCCTGACGGGCTGGGAAGACCTGGACGGCGGCGGGCATCCGGCGGATCGGCGCCGATGGCTCCGTGTTCCGCGATTTCCGCCTGGTGGACGGGGCCTGTAGCGGCGTGATCGCCGAGGACGGCAGGACCTGTAGTCTCTTCCCGGAGTCGGAGTGACGCCGTCCGGCGGGATCCGTCCGGTGCGTCGGATCGGGGCACGGCAGACGATTGCGGCCCTGATCTTGCTCGACTAGCGTCACTGCAAGAGAGTCAGCAGGGACGGACCGGGCATGCGCGACAGGCATTTCATCATCGGGCTGGCGGCCATTGTTCTGGCGGCCTGTCAAGCGCCGACCGGGGAGACGCAGACGACGGAGCCTGCTTCGGCCCCGGCGACAGCTGGATTCTCTGCACCCCGGACGGTGGGAACCCATACGGTGACCGGCGTGCTGCTTGGCTTTGAGGACGCCGGCTATCCGACGTTCGCCCTGGAGGTCGGTGCGGCGGGAGGGGCGGCCGGCGACGAGGGCAATCTGCAACTTCTGACCCTCGACCCGAACGCAGGTGGACCGGTGGATCCGGCCACGATCCGGCCGCTGGTCGGCCAGGCCGTAACGGTCCGCTATTCGGTCACGGCCTCGACGCAGATGACCGACATCCAGGTCAATGGGGCCTCAGTGCTCCTGCCCGTCGAGGGCGGCCCGGCCCCGGTGGCCGGGACCCGGACGATCGAGGGCGTTCTGAGCGGTGCCGAGGGTGAGAGCGGCGACCTGCCCTCGTCCCTGACCGTGACCGCGAGCGACGGAACTGCAGTGACATTCGAGGCCTTCATTGAGCCCGGAATGGCCAGCGCCAACGGCCGGACCGTCACCCTCCAGTATGTTGACGACGTGAACATCGAGCTGGTTTCGATCACACCGGCCGCCTAGGGCCAGGTTCAAACAGGGAAAGCAAGAGATGCGGATTTTGATGCTGAGCGTGCTTGTCGCCGTCGCCGCCTGCTCCCCGGAAGCGCAAGCCCCGGCGACGGAAACTCCGGCCGTCGCCGCGCCGGACGCGGCCGCATCTCCGGGTTTTGCGGGCAGCTACGTCTTTGCGAGTGACAACCTTACGGCCGCAGCCTGTAGCCTCGTGCTCGAGCCGGACAATGTCGAGGGTTCCACCGGCATCTTCCGCGTGACCCTGGGTGAAGCCCTGATCACGGCCGGCGAATCCCGCACCGTTTCCTGTGTCGAGGCCTATCCGATTCTATCGACCCTGACCGGATGGCAGGCGACCGAGGACGAAGGCGTTCGCCTGCTCGGAGCCCAGGGTGAATCCATCGCGGAGTTTTCGCCTGCCGGAAGAATCTTCCAGGCCCTGCCCTCAAGCGACGGCGCGACCTATCTGCTGTCGCCCGAGGACACCTTGAACAATCCTCAGTAGGTTCGGGCGGAGTTCAGAGGGGATTGGCTGGCTGGTCGGACGCCGGCGGCTTCACCCCACCATCAAGGACGCCAGCAGAAGCACCAGCAGCAGGGCGCTGACCCCCTGCCAGAAGCGCACCGGCTCCCGTTCCATCAGGGAGAGGTCACGGCGCGGCGGGACGGCGGCGGCGCTGCCGCTTTCGAGGACGTGGATCAGTTCCTCGACGTCGGCGAACCGGTCGCCGGGCTCGACCGCAAGGGTCCGCCGGTCGCCACCCCCTCGACCGTCCGAGGCGACAGTCGGGGTTGGTGATGGTTTCCTGCAGGCGTCGGCGGAATTTCGAGGTGAACCTTGTCGAGACGGGCACGCGGGAACCAGAGTGCGACGCTCGATGTTGTTGATTCTATCAACATCTGATAGACCGCTGCCATGACCCCCGTTCCTGCCGCCGATGTCGCCGCTATCCGCGCGTTCAACCGCGCCTACACCGCCCGGCTGGGTCTGCTGGCCGTGCATCTGGATGGCAGTCCTTTCACCCTCTCGGAAGCCCGGATGATCTACGAGATCGCCAACCGGGACGGACCGACGGCGGCCGATCTGGGCCGGGCGTTGGGCATCGACAGGGCGCAGACGAGCCGGACTCTCAAGCGATTTGTCAGCCGGGGTCTGGTGACGGCGGAAGCCCGTCCGGATCACGGACGCAACCGGTCGCTTTTCCTGACGGAAGCGGGCAAGGCCGCCTTCGCCGCCCTGGACGCCGGGACCAACGCCGCGATCACACGTCTGGCTGCGGCCCTGTCGCCGTCGCGGAGGCAACGATTGCTCTCGGCCGCGCGAACGTTCATCACCGCGTTCGATGACCTGCCCTCATCCGGACTTGTCCTGCGCCAGCCACGCGAGGGCGATCTGGGTTGGATCGTCCATCGGCAGGCGGTCCTCTATGCGCAGGAGTACGGCTGGACCGCGGAGTACGAGGGCCTCGTGGCGCGCATTCTGGGTGACTATGCCGAAGGGGCCGATCCTCGATCCGAGGCCGCGTGGATCGCGGAACTGGACGGCGACGTGGTCGGTTCGGTCTTCCTGATGAAGGGCGACGACCCGGCGGTTGGCAAGCTGAGGCTGCTCTATGTGGAGCCGCATACCCGGGGTCAGGGCGTGGGGCGCACACTGGTCGACGCCTGCATCCAGCGGGCGCGGGCCGTGGGCTACCAACGCCTTGAGCTATGGACCAACAGTGTGCTGACCGCTGCCCGACACATCTATCAGGGGGCCGGATTCGTGCTTGTCCGGACCGAGCCGCACCACAGTTTCGGCCACGACCTGGTTGGGGAAACATGGTCCCTGGCCCTAAACCCTCCCACCGACCCGTGAGGCCCACAACGCCGATGGAAACCCTCAGCCCCGGCTTGAAGCACACACAGTCCCTGGTGGTCACCGAGGGGCTGACGGTCCCGTCGTTGTCACCCGTATTCCCCGGGTTTGCCGACATGCCGCCGGTGCTCGCAACGGCCATGCTGGTCGGCTTTGTGGAGTGGACCTGTGTCGAGGCGCTGCGTCCGGTTCTGGATGCGCCGCTCAAAACCGTAGGGGTCCATATCGATCTGAGCCACAGCGCGGCAACGCCCGTCGGCATGGCCGTCACTGCCGAAGTCGAGCTGATTGCCGTCGAGGGCCGCAGGCTGACGTTTTCCGCCAAGGTTCGCGATGGCGTCGAAGTGATTGCCGAGGGGCGTCACGCCCGGTTCGTTGTTGACCCCGACCGGTTCCTGGACCGTCTGGCGACCAAGTCGGGTGCTGCGAACGGCAGTGGCGTGATGTGACGCGGCCCTCGGCCCGCAACCGAAGCCCCGGCGCCCCTATTTCACCATCCACGACGCCAGCAACAGCACCAGCAACACCGCGCTGACGGCCTGCCAGAAGCGCACCGGCTCGCGCTCCATCAGGGAGAGGTCACGGCGCGGCGGGACGGCGGCGGCGCTGCCGCTTTCGAGGACGTGGATCAGTTCCTCGACATCGGCGAACCGGTCGCCGGGCTCGACCGCAAGGGCCCGCAGGATGGCGGCCTCCAGCCAGGCGGGCATGTCGGGCCGGTGTTTCGAGGGGCGGGTCGGCTTCTCGAACCGCATGCGGTTGAAGTCCTCTTCCTGGCCGCTCGGATAGTCGCTGGTGAAGATCCGATAGAGGGTCACGCCGAGGGCATACTGGTCGGTCAGGGCGTCGCCCTTGTTGCCGGCGAACATCTCGGGCGCCTTGTAGCCTGTGGTGCCGGGAGCTTCCGCCTCGGCGAACTCCTCGATCCGGGGCAGGCGCGCGACGCCGAGGTCAATCAGCTTCAGGCCGCCGTTGCTTTCAAGGATGACATTGTCAGGCTTGATGTCCCGGTGGGTGATCCCCTGGCGATGCAGGGCCGCCACCCCGCGCGCGAGACGGATGGAGAGGTCGACGCCTTCGGGGATATCAAACGGTTGCTCCGCGATCCTCGCGTGCAGTGTGCGCCCCACATAGAGGGGCTGGGCGATATAGAGGCGGCTCTGGCGACCGGCGTCCAGCGTCAGGGTCTTGCCGACGTAGGGGCTGTCGATCCGCCGCCCGATGAAGCTCTCCCTCAGGAAGGCGCCGCGCGCTCCGCTCTCGGACACCAGGGCGGGCTTGGGGAATTTCAGCACCACAAGTCCCCCGCCCTCCTCGTCCCTCGCCACGAACACCCGGGTGTATTTGCCGTCCGACAGCAGCCGCTCGAGCCGGAAGCGGTCGACATTGTCCCCGACGTTCGGCGGCGGCTCGATCGCCAGACCGGCCGCCTCGGCGCCGATCGCGTCCTGGTCCACCGCGCCGATGCGGATCACATCGATGACGATGGCGGTGGCGTTGTCGCGCGTTTCCTCCTCGCCGGCCCTGTCGACGATGGCCTGGGCGTCGGCCTCGGGCGAGGCGCGGCGGGCCAGAAGCAGGGTCAGGTCCTCCTCCGACACCGCCCCGTGCACCCCGTCGGTGGTCAGCAGCAACCGGTCATGCGGCTTGAGGGTCACCGCCCGCACGTCGAGCCTCAGATCCGGCTCGATGCCGATGGCGCGGTACAGGACGTGGCTCAATCCGGGCTGGGCCAGGACGTGATCCTCGGTCAGCCGCGCGAGGACGCCGTCGCGGAAATGCCAGGCCCGGCTGTCGCCCACGTGCAGAACCGTCGCCTCGCGCCCGCGCATGACCAGGGCCGTGAAGGTCGTCGCCGCTCCGGTCATCTCCGGATCCGACCGCCCCTTGGCGTGGAGCCAACGATTGTAGCCGGTCAGGGCCGCGACACCCGCGGCGGCGACGCCCTTGAGCGGGCTCTGGTCGAGATAGCCGTCGATGAAGGTCCGGCCCGCCAGCTCCGATGCGACGCGCCCGGCCCGGGAGCCGCTGACCCCGTCGGCGACGATCGCCAGCATGCCGTGCAGGGCCTGTTCCGACGGCGTGCCGAGATGGACGGCGCCGAAATCCTGGTTGTCCTTGCGCGGCCCGAGCGCCGTGGCGAAGCCCGCCGCGATCTCCAGCCTGCCGTCCGCATCCATGAGCAATCCCCCTGTCCGCAAAGAGACTTCACTTCGTAACTTGGATGCAAGGGCATGAGGCCCTATATTGAACTTGCCGGGGCTTGCTCCGGATATGGCGATAAACGCGCTTGTAATAAGCGGACCGGACCCGGGTGCGATTCCCGGCGGCTCCACCATTTCTCCCCGCGTTATCGGCGGAGGCTTATGGGGCCGACTAGCATCGACGGACGTGTAAAGAAGACTGCTTTCGCTCGTCCTGGCCCACCGTATCGGGCCATTTTCTAACTGCGAACGATAACTTCGCTGGAGAAGTCCGCCTCGCCGCGTAATGCGGTTCGGTTGATTTCGAATCTTAAGTCCTAGGGGTTCAGATCCTTAGGCGGGGCCGCCGGAGGGCCTGCCAACAGAACCTCCGGCACTTTCCTTTGAATTCCTGTCTTCCTCCCGGCGCACGCTCCCGCTATCTGTCGCGCCGCAGTGAGGGTTTCCATGGCTGAAGAAGCGCCGCCGATCGACGAGATGCAGTACGAGAAGCTCGCGCAGGATGCCCTGCGCGGGGTGATCCGTTCGGCCCTCGAACGCGCGGCCAGTCCGTCGGGCATTCCCGGAGCGCACCATTTCTACATCACCTTCAAGACGCGCGGCCCCGGTGTGTCCGTGCCGCCGGACGTGATCGCCAAATATCCCGACGAGATGACGGTCGTCCTGCAGCACCAGTACTGGGACCTGACCGTCGAGCACGACCTGTTCTCGGTCATGCTGAAGTTCGGCGGCATGCCCAAGGTGCTGACCGTGCCCTATACGGCCGTGACCCGCTTCTACGACCCCAGCGTCCAGTTCCTGCTGCAGTTCGAGGCTCCTGAGCCCGTGCCGGAACCCGTCGCGGAACTGCCTCCCCCGACCCGGACCGAGACGCCGCCGTCGGGCGACGACGGGCCCAAGGTCGTTTCGCTGGACCAGTTCCGGAAGAAGTAGGCTTTTCAGGGCGCTGCGCCTCGCTAAGCTGCCTCTGCGTATGGAGGGGCCGCGTGCTGAGATCCGCCGTCATCGTCATCCTGATATGGCTCGGGGCCGGCGTCGCCTGCGCCCAGACGCCGCCCGCGAGTCGTTTCGACGGCTGGGCCTCGGCCATCGTCGCGGCCGACTGGCGCACCAGCCGTGGCGATCCGATCCAGGCCTTTGACAACGCCCGCCGCGACCTGACCTCAGGCTTCCTCGCGGCCGGCTTCTCGCGCTCCGACATGTATGACGCCACCCTGCGGCCCGATGTGACGCCGGTCGTCAGCGCCGCAGACGCCGTCCAGGGCATGCGTTCGGCGACCTTGCGCGCGACCCGGGGCTGTTTCCTCTATTTCACCTCCCACGGCGGGCCCCAGGGTCTGGTCTTCGGTCCCGACAGAATCCTGAGTCCGACGAGCGTCGTCACCCTCGTCCGCGACTGGTGCAGTGACCGGCCAACTGTGGTGGTCATCTCGGCCTGCTATTCCGGCATCTTCGTCGACTCGCTCGCAGCGCCCAACCGGATGATCATGACCGCTGCCCGGCGCGACCGGTCCTCGTTCGGCTGTTCGGAGGATGCGACCTATCCCTATTTCGACGCCTGTGTAATCTCGACCCTGCCGACTGCGAGCGACTTCATCGCCCTCGCCCATGCGACCCGGGCCTGTGTGAAGGCCCGCGAGGAAGCCGAGGGCCTTTCACCGGCCTCGGAGCCCCAGGTCTCGATCGGGGCCAACATGCAACTGCTGTTGCCCACACTGAGGTTCAACCGCCCGCCGGGTTAGGCCTTGCGGGGAAAGGCCCGGATCGTGATCCGCTCGCGTTCGCCCTCGCGCCGCTCGACCAGGAGTCGGGCCACCTGGGCGTCGTCGTGGAACAGATAGCCCTTGATCGCGTCGAGCAGGGCCTTGGCCAGGTTGTCGAGGTCCATCCACGGCGGGTCGCCGACATGTTCCATCGTGATCTCGACGACGAAGTCACCGTAGGCTGGCCGCGCGCCGCGCCATTCCTTGCGGAAGAACTCGTAGACCAGAGGCTTGTAGTACTTCGCCTGGGTGGTCAGGCCGTCGATCATGACGACCACCGCCTCCCCTTCCTCGCGCGCCCGGACCTTGCCGGAGACGATCCAGTCGTTGGTCACGAGCGGCAGACCGTCGGCAGTTCGCTCGCGAGGGTCGCCGCACCGATGAGCACCGGGCTGGTCAGTTGCTCGTCCTTCGCCGGAGCCGAATGGATCGCCTGAATGATCTCCATGCCGGAGACCACAGACCCGAAGGCCGCGAAGCCCTGACCGTCCGGATTGCGCCCGCCGGCGAAGTCGAGCGCCGGCGTGTCCCGGGTCACGATGAAGAAGCTGGAGGTCGCCGTGTCCGGCCCGTCGCGCGCCATCGAAATCGCCCCCGCCGAATGACGCAGGCCCGTGTCGATCGTCCGCTCAAGCGGGATGGGTCCGAGGCCTGGATCGTCGCTGCCCGCCGTCGTCGCCGCCTGGATCACGTCGATGGGGTTGGGATTGTCGTTGGTTTCGGACACCACGGTCCGGAAGAAGCTGCCTCCGGCGTAGCGACCCTGCTGCACGTAGCGCAGGAAGTTGCAGGTCGTGATCGGCGCATGCTCGGCGTCGAGGCGAAGGATCACGTCGCCCTGCGTCGTATGCAGGATGACCAGAGGCTGGTCGGCCTGGGCGGACGCCGCACCGGCCGTGGCGAGCATCATCGCCGCCAGGGCGGCCGCGGGTTTCCTGATCACGCTCACAGTCTCCGTCGTCCCGGCCGCTTGCCCGGTCGTTCCTCCGTGCTACACCGCCGCGCATTCTCCCGCCACGCCCTGAAGAGCCGCAGCCGATGACCGCCTTCCGCACCGAGACCGACACCTTCGGCCCCATCGAGGTCGCCGCCGACCGCTACTGGGGCGCCCAGGCGCAGCGCAGCCTCGGCAACTTCAGGATCGGCTGGGAGAAACAGCCCCTGCCCGTCGTCCGCGCCCTGGGGATCGTCAAACGGGCCGCGGCCGAGACCAATATGGCCCTGGGCAAGCTGGACCCGACCATCGGGAACGCCATCATCGCTGCCGCGAACGAAGTGATCGAGGGTAAACTCAACGACCACTTCCCCCTGGTCGTCTGGCAGACCGGATCGGGCACCCAGTCGAACATGAACGCCAACGAGGTGATCTCGAACCGCGCGATCGAGATGCTGGGCGGTGAGATGGGCTCCAAGAAGCCGGTCCACCCCAACGACCACGTCAACATGAGCCAGTCGTCCAACGACACCTATCCCACGGCCATGCATGTCGCCTGCGCCGAACAGGTGGTCAACGACCTGCTCCCGGCCCTGAACCACCTGCATGCGGCGCTGAAGGCCAAGTCGGACGCCTGGGCCCACATCATCAAGATCGGCCGCACCCACACCCAGGACGCCACCCCCCTGACCCTCGGCCAGGAGTTCGGCGGCTATGCCCAGCAGGTCGAGAACGGAATCCGGCGGATTGAACTGACACTGCCGGCCCTGATGGAACTGGCCCAGGGCGGCACCGCCGTCGGCACCGGCCTGAACGCTCCCGTCGGCTTCGCCGAGAAGGTCGCTGAACAGATCGCCGGAATCACGGGCCTGCCCTTCACGACCGCCCCGAACAAGTTCGAGGCCCTGGCCGCCCACGACGCCATGGTCTTCTCGCACGGCGCCATCAACACGGTGGCCGCCTCCCTGTTCAAGATCGCCAACGACATCCGCTTCCTCGGCTCCGGCCCGCGGTCGGGCCTCGGCGAACTGGCCCTGCCGGAGAACGAGCCCGGCTCCTCGATCATGCCCGGCAAGGTCAACCCGACCCAGTGCGAGGCCCTGACCCAGGTCTGCGTCCAGGTGTTCGGCAACAACGCGGCCCTGACCTTCGCGGGCTCGCAAGGCCACTTCGAGCTGAACGTCTACAACCCGGTGATGGCCTACAACTTCCTGCAGTCGGTGCGTCTGGTCGCCGACGCCGCCGTCAGCTTCACCGACAACTGCGTCGTCGGCATCGAGGCGCGGGAGGACAATATCGCGCGCGGCCTCAACAACTCGCTGATGCTGGTCACGGCCCTGAACGGCAAGCTGGGCTACGACGCCTGCGCCAGGATCGCCAAGACGGCCCACAAGAACGGCACCACCCTGCGCGAGGAGGCCGTCGGCGGCGGCTATCTGACCGACGCCGAGTTCGATGAGGCGGTGCGGCCCGAGAAGATGATCTCGCCGGGCTGAGTTTGGCTGCCCGCGAGTTCGGGGTGACCTTCGCCCCATGGGCAAGGCCGAACTGAACATCGGCATCGATCCAGAGCTGATCGAACAGGCGCAGAGGCTGGGCATCTCGATCGCCGGCATGGACGAACGCGCCCTGCGCCTTCACCTGCAGAAGGTCGATTCCGCCGGCGCCCAGGCCCGTGCGAAACGCTGGGCGGAGGAGAACGCCGAGGCGATCAACGAGCATAACGCGTTCGTGGCGAAGCACGGACTGCTGTCCGATGACCTCCGCCACTGGTGGCTGTGAAGCAGTTTGATTTCTTCGAGAACCCGTCCTCGCAGATGCGCCATGCGGTGCCCTAACTGGTCATTCTGTCTGCGCATCTCTTCGAGGAGCTGACCGAGGTCGTCGTCGCGCCTGTCGTCAGGCCCGGCCTTCTGACAGGCAGTGACTTCGATCGGCTGTTCACCGGGTTCTGATCAGGGCTTGTCGCGGATCGTCGCACCGACAGGAGCGAGCGCCAGCTTGGCCAGTTCGAGATCCTTCAGGGCGAACGGTATGCCGATGATGGTGATGGCCTCGGCAAAGGCGATCAGCACGTGCGACAGGGCGATATACCAGCCCGCGAACACGAACCAGATGATGTTCAGGCCGACGCCGAAACAGCCGATGCCCTTGCCGTCGGCCTCTCCGCCCCAGACGACCTCGCGACCGAACGGCCAGAAGGAATAGCTGGCGATCCGCCAGGCCGCGAAACTCCACGGCAGACCCACGACGGTCAGGGCCAGGACCGCGCCGCCGAACAGCCACAACAGGCCTGAAATCCAGCCGCCGAGGATGAACCACAGGATGTTCAGGATCAGTCGAATCACGGCGTTTCTCCCCGACGGCGGTCCGCCGACCGGACATAGATAGTCGAAAGGCCCTGCGATATCAGCGGCACCCTCGTGAATTCGTCGTAAGCCGTGTGGCGAAGCCTGGTGGGCCTTCTTCTCGGTCTACTGGGCCTTGGCCTGATCCTGGGTCAGGGTCAGGCGGACCTTGTCGTCATCGATATGGCCGCCGTCCGAGCCGACGACTTCGAGGTGTTCCTTGATGAGGGCGAGGTCTACCATGGGCGGTCTCCTGTCGATTGGTGAGACCCTGAAACCCTGCCTGCTTCTGACGGTTGCGAGGAATCGATGGCCGAGATCGTCAATCTGAACCGCATCCGCAAAGCGCGCGACAAGGCGGCCGCGAAAGCCGAGGCGTCGGCCAATCGCATCACTCACGGCCTGACCAAGGCCCAGCGCGAAACGGCGAAAGTGGAACGGGAGCGGATCTCCCGGCTTCTGGATCAGACGAAGCGCGAGGACTGAACCATGGGCGCGACCGACACCCCGACGCCATCATCCCGGCCCCGCCACAGTCTCATCGCCCTGATCGCAATCCTGCAGGCCCGGGCCATGCGCGAGCGCCGCGAGCGGGACAAGGCGGAACGCGCAACGAAGAAGATCGCGATGACCGAAGCGAAGCCGAAGACGCGCGGCTGGTTCCGCTAGCTGACCTTCGGCGCCCGGATCAGCAGGGCCTGCCCGGCCAGCACCAGCAGCAGTCCCGCCAGGGCCGACCAGCCGAAGCGCGCATCCTCGAACACGACCGACACCAGCATCGCGATCGGCGGCGTCAGGGCGGAGATATAGCTGGCCAGGGCATAGCCCCGCGCCCGCGCCACGGCGAAATAGACGACGAAGGCCACGACCGATCCAAGGACCGCGAGATAGACCAGCGAGATCAGGTAGCCGGGAGACGGGTCAATGGTGAACTCGGCACGGGTGACCAGGCCGTGCAGGACCAGCATGACCGTCCCGTAGCCCATGGCCCAGGCCGTCTGCGGCAAGATCGCCGAGCCGAGCTCCTGCCCTTTCCACGAGAAGTAATTGCCGACGGCCGAACTGGTCACGGCCAGAATCGCCAGTCCGATGCCGGTCAGGGCGCGCGCATCGAACCCGGCCCGCATGGCCTCTCCGCCCGAGAGCACGGCGACTCCGATGATGCCGAGCGTCGCGCCGATCCACGCCTCGCGCGACGCCTTCTGACCCACCACTAGGCGGAACAGCACAAGGTTGAGGAAGGCCAGACCGGCGAACACCACGGCGACGATGGCCGAGGTCACATGGCCCTCGGCGGCATAGGTGAAGGTGTAGCTGATCGCGAACACGAAGGCCCCCTGCCCCAGGGCCGCCAGATGCTGGCCGCGATCGAGCCTGAGCGAGCGCCGGGTCGCGGCGCAGCCCACGAACAGGACCAGGGCCGCCAGTCCGAACCGCCAGGTCAGGGAGGCGACCGGATCGACCGTGCCCAGCTGCCAGGTGATGGCGTACCAGGTCGTGCCCCAGATGATCGCGCAGAGCGCGACGCCGGCGATGGCCAGAACGCCGGCAGAGGGCCGGCGCAGCGCGGAAAAGGTCAAGGCAGGCTCACGGAAGGCGGGAGTCGGGATGCCGCTGGATGCGCCAGCCTAGGGGCCGGCGCAACACCGATCCCGAAGACTGCTGACAAGTGACGCTTATATCAGGCGCGGAGCTTCAGCGCCGCCCGATCCGCCTCGGGCACGTCGGCGTAGACTGTCGCCGGTCGAATGCCCAGCCGCGCCCGCGCCGTCTCCAGCGGCTCTGCGAACAGGGCCTCATAATCCAGCCCCGGCAGCCATTTCGCCCGACGTCCGTTCGCCCAGGCCTGCAGCACAGCCCGTCGTGCGGGCACCGACCGCTTCTCGCGCTGGATCTCGCGCGCCGCGCCATAGCCGATGAAACCGAAGCCGAGATTATGGGTCTGGGCATAGGAGAAACTGACCACGCAGGCTTCGCCCAGGGCGTCGGTGCCGTAGCCCGTCAGCACATGCCAGATGTCGTGCACGTCGCGCAGACGGCGCGAGTACCAGACGACCGGATGCGGGGCGTCGATCTCGGGCGCCACTTCGCGCGCAGTCTCAGCGAGGCCGTCGGCGGTGAAGCCTCGCGCTTCGCGGAACGCCCTGTACTCCGCACCGACCGTGCCCGGCCCGAACTGCGCCAGCCAGACCGGATCATCCAGTTTCAGCGCCAGTTCGTCGCGCAGGAAGGCCTGACGCCCGCCCTCGACCGTCTTCAGCAGCCGGCTGTAGCCCCGGGCGCCCGACCGGCCGGCCAGGGCCCGCATGATCTCGAACACCTGGGCGGTGTCCTCCTTGTTCCGGATCAGCTTGCGGAAGGCGCGAAACGCTGTGAGCGGCCGAATCCGTTGCGGCTTCAGAATCTGGAAATCGTCGGGGTAGACGGCGGCGTCCATCGTCATCGAAAACATCCTTCGCGAAGTCAGGTATCCTATCGCAACTGACCATCCTCTTAAAGCCGTTCCGCCGGAGATCCTGTGCTGAAGAAACGCTCCGTCGTCCTCGCAGGCCACGCGACCTCCGTGGCGCTGGAGCCCGAGTTCTGGGCCGTGCTGGACCGGATGGCGGACTCGCGCGGGCTCAGCCACGCCGGCTTCCTGACCTGGGTCGACGAGACGCGCGGTCGCCGCCCGCTCGCCTCGGCCTGCCGCCTTCTGGCGCTGGCTTACGCAGCGTCAGAAACGATCATTGTCGAACCCTGATATTCAGGCGCAGGGTGGGCTCCTCATCAAGGGGTAACCGCCGTGCAGATCGACCGCAATCTCGTTCCACCCGCCATCATCGGCGGCCTCATCGCCATCGGCCTCATCGGGGCAGGGATCGCCGTCGGCGGGGGCGTGGTCAATGCCAACACCGGCAACCGTCAGGTGACGGTGCGCGGCGTCGCGGAGCGCAACGTCACCGCCGACCTGGCCATCCTGTCGCTGCGCTTCACCGTCGCCGGCGAGGAACTGCCCGGCGTCCAGGGCCAGATCGACGCTGACCTGACAAAGGTCCGCGCCTTCCTGACCTCGCAGGGCTATGGCGAAGACATCGTCACCATCGGCCGGCTCGAGGTCACCGACACCCAGTCCCAGAGCTACGCCCCGTCGCCGGGCACGCCCCGCTACATTGTCGCCCAGACGGTCACCGTCCGCACCACGGACGTGGCCCGCGTCGCCCAGACCGAGCGCGCCTTGAACGACCTGGTTCGCCAGGGCGTCCTGCTGGACTTCACGGCCCCGACCTATGTCTTCACCAAGCTGAACGACGTACGGCCGGCAATGATCGCGGAGGCCACCGCCTCGGCCCGCTCGGGCGCCGAACAGTTCGCCAAGGATTCCGGCGCGCCGCTGGGCCCGATCAAACAGGCGACCCAGGGCTCGTTCGAGATCCTGGCCCGCGAGGATGTCGACAACGAATCCACCTCACTGGACAAGCGCGTCCGCGTCGTGGCGACGGTGACCTACCAGCTGCGCTAGGACACCGCGAAAAGAAGAACGCCCGCCAGAGCCATCCGGCGGGCGTTTTCTATGGTCAGTTCGAAGGGGCCGGGCCCGGCGCCGGCAGGGTCGGCGGCTCGACGGGCGGCAGGGGCGCGGACGGGGGACTGACTTTGCCTCATGTGCTCATTATGTTCTCCGAATCCCGCCCGCCTTCGAGACTGCCCGTTTGACCGACTCTGTGCCTGCTCCCCGCATTTCCGATCTCGCCCGTTCGCGCGGTCCCGGGGGCGTGGCGCATGACACGCCGGACTATCTGGGCGGCCTGAACCCCGAACAGCGAGAGGCCGTCGAAACGACTGAGGGCCCGGTTCTGGTCCTCGCCGGCGCAGGCACGGGCAAGACCCGCGTCCTGACCACCCGGCTGGCCCATATCCTCGCCACCGGGCGCGCGCGGCCGTGGGAACTGCTGGTCGTCACCTTCACCAACAAGGCCGCGCGCGAGATGCGCGAGCGGATCACCCATCTGATCGGCCCGTCCGCCGAGGGACTGCGCTGGCTCGGCACCTTCCACTCGGTCGCCGCCCAGATCCTGCGTCGCCACGCCGAACTGGTGGGGTTGAAGTCGACCTTCACCATCCTCGACACCGACGATCAGGAGCGGCTGCTGAAGCAGCTACTCGAGGCCGCCAACATCGACACCAAGCGCTGGACGCCGAAGTCGCTGGCCGGTCTGATCGACCACTGGAAGAACCGCGGCTGGACGCCGGAGAAGCTGCCGCCCGGCGAGGACTTCGCCAACGGCAAGGGCCAGAGCCTGTACGCCGCCTACCAGTCGCGGCTGGCCACGCTGAACGCCTGCGACTTCGGCGATCTGCTGCTGCACAACCTCACAATCCTGTCCAGACACACTGATATCGCAGAGGAATATCGGAAACGTTTTCGATACATTCTCGTCGACGAGTACCAGGACACGAATGTCGCCCAGTACCTGTGGCTGCGACTGCTGACGTCCTCGACCGGCAACGTCTGCTGCGTCGGCGACGACGATCAGTCCATCTATGGATGGCGCGGTGCAGAAGTCGACAATATCCTTCGGTTTGAAAAGGATTTTCCGGGCGCCAAGATCGTCAAGCTGGAGCGCAACTACCGCTCGACCAGCCACATCCTCGGAGCGGCTTCGGGCCTGATCGCCGCCAACCGCGACCGGCTCGGCAAGACCCTGTGGACCGAGGACCAGACCGGAGACAAGGTCCGCGTGCGCGGGGTCTGGGACGGCGAGGCCGAAAGCCGGTTGATCGCTGACGAGATCGAGACGGCGAAACGAGGTGGTATAAAATACAAGGATATGGCCGTCCTTGTTCGCGCGTCGTTTCAGATGCGGGCCTTCGAGGAGCGTTTCGTCCTCCTCGCCATCCCCTACACGGTCATCGGCGGGCCGCGCTTCTTCGAGCGCGCCGAGATCCGCGACGCCCATGCCTATCTGCGCCTGATCCAGTCCGAGGACGACGACCTGGCCTTCGAGCGGATCGTCAATGTGCCCAAGCGGGGAATCGGCGAAACCTCGGTCCAGAAGATCCTCCAGATCGCCCGCCACACCGGCGTCTCGGCCATGACCGCCGTGCGCGACCTGATCGGCTCGGACGAGCTCCAGGCCCGGACCCGCACCGCCCTGTCGACCTTCGTGCGCGATCTCGACCGCTGGCGGGCGCTGGCGTCCGACACCCGCCACTGGCTGCTGACCGAAACCGTGCTGGAGGAGAGCGGCTATACCGACATGCAGAAGGCCGACCGCGTCACCGGCCCGACCCGCCTCGACAACCTCAAGGAACTGACCCAGGCGATGCAGTCGTTCGAGACGCTCGGCGCCTATCTCGAACACGTCTCGCTGGTCATGGACCTGGATCGCGGCCCCTCCTCCGATGCCGTCCAGATCATGACCCTGCACGGCGCCAAGGGGCTGGAGTTCCCTCTGGTCTTCCTGCCCGGCTGGGAGGAAGGCGTCTTCCCGTCCCAGCGCAGCATCGACGAGAAGGGCGAGAAGGGTCTCGAGGAGGAACGCCGCCTCGCCTATGTCGGCGTCACCCGCGCCAAACAGGACGCCCGCATCTCGTTCGCCGCCAACCGGCTGGTCTATGGCCGCTGGACCTCGCAACTGCCCAGCCGCTTCGTCGACGAACTGCCCATCGCTCACGTCGAGGCCGAGAGCGACACCGGCTACTACGGCGCCTCGGCCGGAATGAAGGAGGCCAGGTCCCGCTGGGACGACGCGCCCACCTTCGGCGCCGGCTACACCTCACCCGGCTGGCAGCGCGCCCAGGCCGTGACGGCATCCCGAGCGCCCGGGGCCCGGCCTGCCCGCAACACGATCATCGAGGGCGAAGGCCGCCTCGTCGCCACCGCCGACCCGAAGACCGGCTCCGGCTTCTTGAAGGGCCAGCGCGTCTTCCACCAGAAATTTGGCTACGGCTCCGTCCGCGTCATCGAGGGCAACAAGCTGACCGTCGAGTTCGAGAAGGCCGGCGAGAAGAAGGTCATCGACACCTTCGTGGAGAAGGCGGAGTGAGCCGCGAGGCCATCCTCGCGATCGCCACTGATGTCCGCGCCTTCCTCGAACCGGTCTGGCGCGAGTGGCATCTGGTACGGGGCGGCGAGATGCCGTCCATCGCGTCCGAGAACACCTGTGGTCGATCCAGCCTGTTTCTTCAGCGCGCCCTGATCGACGCGGGGTTTGCCGCCGACTGGGTGTCGGGCGTTCCATCTCCCGACCACCCAGACGATCCAGTCGGCTTCTTCGACGGAGAGATCTGGCGCAGCCACGCCTGGGTTCAGTGCGAGGATCTGATCGTGGACATCACGGCAGACCAATTCGGCGACCGACCGGTGACGGTGGTCAGCCTCCATGATGATCGTTACCAACAAGGTCTGCGCGATCCGGCGCTACCGGAGTTCGTTGTGGCCCGAACCGAGGCAGTGGCGGCGATCTGGCCACGATGGATAGCAGCGCGAAACTGCGTTATCTTGTGGCATGGCTGATGGCGCTCTGAACCTGACGTTCGATGAATACCTCTCCGCGAAGATCGTGGAGAAAGCCAAAGCCTTGGGCGTTTCTCCGCAGGAGTTGGCCACCACACTGCTGGATCAGCAGTTCTTCGACCACGACGACTTCACCTGGACAAATGGTGATCCGAGAAGGGAGCGCACGACGCCCGCTGACTTCGAAGGCGCACGCGACTGGGATGAGGTCCGTCCGGAGTTCATGGCTCTTATAGAGAAGACGTTCGGTCCCGAATGAGGGTTAAGCTGACGCGTCAGGCGCAGCGAGACTTTCTCGACCAGATCGATTGGTTGAAGCGTCGATCCCCTGCCGCCGGTCGAAGCGCAACGCTGGCGATAATCGAGGCCCTCGATGTATTGCGGGCTTTTCCGGAGGCTGGCCCAGCCGTCGAGGGTGAACGTAGAGAGCAATATGTGCGCTTCGGCCTTTATGGCTATGTGATTGAATACGAGCGGCTTGAGGCGATCGTCTACGTGACCCGCATCTATCACGGTGCCCAGGACCGCGCACGGCACGAATAAGGCTCAGGGGTGAGCGATCGGCCTGGTTCTGACAACCAGCGTTTCCCACGCTGCCACCGCCACCATCACCGCGGTCGTCAGTGCGGCCAGCCCCAGCGGCGTCGTCATCGGCACGACGAACCACAGCCCCGCCAGCGCCACGACACCGATGACCCTCGGCATGGCCCAGCGCTCGAACACCGCCAGTTGGGCCAGCAGGCCGCCGATCATGAACAGCAGCGGCCCGCCGATCAGCACGGCGGCGGTCTCGATCGCGACAGGCCCGGTCGGATGCATCAGGGCCAGCTCGTCGCCGACCGCGGTGACGATGATCCCGGCCACGATCAGGATCGGGCAATAGGTGTAGGCGCGGCGGGCGAGCTTGCCGGGATCATCAGCGTTCGCAATGACCTCGGACGCCGCCTCGTGCGAGGCGCTGAAATACAGCCACCACATCGCCAGGGTGCCGACAAAGGCGACCACAGCCGCGGCCACCACCTCGGACGTCCAGGTCAGGTCGGCGAAGGTCGCACCGGTGACGAGGATCGATTCGCCCAGACAGATGATGACGAACAGCCCGACCCGTTCCGCGATATGGCCGCCCTCGACCGTCCAGTCGGCAGTGACAGCCTTGCCGAGACCGGGCACGCGGAACGACAGGGCCGGCGAGACATATTCGATGGCCAGGGCCGCCAGCCAGAGCCAGAGCCGCGTCTGTCCCTCCACGAGCCCGCCCGCGATCCAGAACAGGCCGGACAGCGACGACCAGCACAGGATGCGCAGGAAGTTCCGGCTCAGCACCGGGTCTTTACGCACGGCCCATAGCATGAACAGGCTGCGTCCGACCTGGATCGAGACGAAGGCCAGGGCGAACCACAGCCCCTTGGCGCCGAACGCTTCGGGCAGGGACGTCGACAGCAGGAGCCCTGCCCCCATCACGGCGAACAGGGCGATCCGCACCGCCGCGCGCTCCGGGTCCAGCCAGTTGGTCACCCAGCTGGTGTAGATCCACGCCCACCACACAGCCGCCGCCATCATCGCCGCCTGCAGCGCGCCCAGAGGCGTCAGATGCGCCAGCAGGGTGTGGGAGATCTGGGTGACCGCGAACACGAACACCAGGTCGAAAAACAGCTCGACGAACCCGACCCGGGCAGGGCGTCCGTCGCGTCGGCGCGTCAGGCTGGTCATCCGGCATCCCTCCCGTTTCAGCGCGAGCCTGCCGCGCCCGCCGGATTTCGTCCAGCACGCCCCTTTCGCGGCCCTGTTTTTCCGATCACAGTGCATTTTCAACACCCTGGGGAGGGCTCAACCATGTCCCGTCTTTTTGCCGCCGGTCTGATCACCCTCGCCCTCGCGGCCTGCAAACCCGTCGCCGAACCGGTGCCCCCCGCCGAGCCTGCCGCCCCGGCCCCGGCTGTCCAGACCGCTGCCGAATCGGCCTGGGCGGCCGAACAGGACCGGTATCTCGCGGTGAACGTCCAGCCCTCAGACCCCCTCGAAGCCGTCCTGTGGCGCGGGGTCCGCTGTGACTTCCTCGGTGGCGAGTTCGGCGGCGACAACTCCGAACAGGATCGCGCGATCAACGCCCGCATGGACGAACTGAAATGCGGCGACGAACTGCTGGCGGAGGCGCGGGAGTTGCGCGGGACGCGGGCCGGCGATCCGGCGGCCGTCGCCCGGCTGGACGCCCTGCTCGCACGCTGGTGAGGCTAACGGTTCGTTAGCGGCGATCGCCGACCCTGCGGGTCGTGCGACCGTCCGGCGAATCCCCTGACCTGATCGATCCCGGTCCGCCCCTGTGGGAACAGGCGGCGGCCATCGTCGTGATCATGATGCTGACCCAGGCCTTCATCGGCCCGGTATTCGCCCCGACCCAGGAAGAGACGCCGATCCTGCGTCTGGTCTGGCTGCCGGTCTATGCGATCATCGCCGGCCTGATCGCCCTGCGTCCGGCGGTGCTGATCCGAGCCTGGCCGGCCTGGCTGATCCTCGCAGTGCTGGTGCTCCAGGCCTTCGCCTCGAAATGGTGGTCCATCGATCCCGGCGTGACCCAGAGGCGGGTCATCGCCATGGCCATCTCCAGCGCCTTCGCGATCTACCTCGGCGTCGCCTTCACCGGCCGCCACCTGCCCCGCATGCTGATGCTGGCCTCGCTGATCATGGGGCTGGGCAGTCTCGTCATGGTCTTCGTCAACCCGACCATCGGCGTGCACCAGCTGGAGAACGCGGGCCTGTGGCGGGGCCTGTGGTACGAGAAGAACCAGATGGGCCTGGTCATGTCGGCCGGCGCCGTGGCCGCCGCTGCCTGTCTCGCCTCGGATGACCGGCGACGACGGCTGCCCGCCCTCACCCTGGCCGTCTGCGCGGTGCTGGTGCTCGCCACCCAGTCCAAGACCTCCCTCCTCTGCCTGATGCTCGGCGTCGGCGCGGTCGGGGGGCTCTGGGCCATGAAGCGCGGCGGAGCGGCCTTTTCCATCGTCGCCCTGTGGTTCGGCGTCGTCCTCACGGCGGGCGCGGCCTATGTCTTCATCACGGACCCGGCCATGGTGCTGAAGGCCCTCGGCAAGGACCCGTCCCTGACCGGCCGGACCGACATCTGGGAGGCCCTGATGCGCGAGGTCGCCGAACGCCCCTGGACCGGCTTCGGCTATCAGGCCTTCTGGGGCAAGGATTCGGTCCCGGCCGCCTTCATCCGCGCCGAGACCCAGTGGCCTGTGCCGTCGGCCCACAACGGCTGGATCGACCTTCTGATCCAGCTCGGCTGGCCCGGCGCGATCACGGTCGGGATCACCGTCGCCCTCGCCACGGTCGTCACGGTCTTCCGCATCCCGGGCTCCGGTGCGCGCGAGGGCTACTGGGCCGTGGGCTACCTGCTGGTCTTCCTCCTGCTGAGCCTCTCGGAGAGCGTGCTCCTCAGCCACGCCAACCTGCCCTGGACCCTGCTGCTGGCCATTCTGGCGCGGGCGCTGGCCTTCGAGCCCGATCCGGTCCGCGCGCCGCTTGCTACGCCGAGGTCAGGGGCCTACCAGACGGCTCCCCGAATCGCCGCACACTCCGCCCATGCCCGCGTCCACCGCCCCATCCCTGTTCGATGACATACCCGAGGCGCCGAAACCGGCGGCCGCGGAACCCACACCCGCGCCCGAGCCGGCCCTGAAACCTCGGGCCGCCGCGCCCACCCAGTCGGTCCAGCCAAATGTTGCCGGCAGCTATTCCGCCTCGTCGATCGAGGTGCTGGAAGGCCTCGAGCCCGTCCGCAAACGCCCCGGCATGTATATCGGCGGCACCGACGAGCGCGCCCTGCACCACCTGTTCGCCGAAGTCCTCGACAACGCGATGGACGAGGCCGTCGCCAAACATGCGAAACTGATCACCGTCGACCTCGACGCTGACGGCATCCTGTCGGTTCGCGACGACGGCCGCGGCATCCCGGTCGATCCGCACCCCAAACATCCGGGCAAGTCGGCGCTGGAGGTGGTCATGACCGTCCTCCACTCCGGCGGCAAGTTCTCCGGGAAAGCCTATGAAACGTCAGGCGGTTTG
This sequence comes from Brevundimonas sp., assembly GCF_027484365.1. GTDB lineage: Bacteria > Pseudomonadota > Alphaproteobacteria > Caulobacterales > Caulobacteraceae > Brevundimonas. The sequence goes on from NZ_JAIXTC010000018.1 coordinate 50,147, forward strand.
CACGGCGTCGGCGTCTCGGTCGTCAACGCCCTGTCGGACGTTCTGGACGTCACCGTCTGGCGCGACGGCTTCGAGTGGAAACAGTCCTTCAGCCGCGGCGTCCCGCTCGGCCCGATCCAGCAGCTCCAGCCGTCGAAGAAGAAGGGCACCCTGATCCGCTTCCATCCGGATGCGGAGATCTTCGGCGTCGGGGCGGCGTTCAAGCCCGCCCGCCTGTTCCGCATGGCCCGGTCCAAGGCCTATCTGTTCCGCGGCGTGGAAATCAAATGGACCTGCTCTCCGGAGCGGATCACCGACGCCACGCCGGAGACGGCGACCTTCCACTTCCCCAACGGCCTGGCCGACGCCCTGTCCGAACGGATCGGCGAGCTGGAAACCGTGACCCCGACCTTCTCCGGCCGTGTCGAGCGCAAGGGTGAGGCCGGGGCGGTGGAATGGGCCGTGACATGGTCCCCCATCGGCTTCGGAGAGGCTGACGGCTTCGTCCAGTCCTATTGCAACACCGTCTCGACGCCCGACGGCGGCACCCACGAGGCCGGCTTCCGCGCCGCGCTCGTGAAGGGCCTCAAGGCCTACGGCGAACTGACCAGCGAGAAGCGCGCGGTCCAGATCACGGCCGAGGACGTCACCGCCAACGCCGGCGCCCTGATCAGCGTCTTCATCCGTAATCCCGAATTCCAGGGCCAGACCAAAGACCGCCTGTCCTCGCCCGAGGGCCAGCGGCTGGTCGAGGCCCTGCTGCGCGACCCGATCGACCACTGGCTGACCGAAAACCCGCGTCAGGCCAACACCCTGCTCGGCTTCATCATCGAACGCGCCGAGGACCGGCTGCGTCGCCGCAAGGACAAGGAGGTCCAGCGCGCCCAGGCCACCCGCAAGCTGCGCCTGCCCGGCAAGCTCTCGGACTGCAGCCGCCAGTCCGCCAACGGCACCGAGCTTTTCATCGTCGAGGGCGACTCGGCCGGCGGCTCGGCCAAACAGGCCCGCGACCGTCAGACCCAGGCCATCCTGCCCCTGCGCGGCAAGATCCTGAACGTCGCCTCGGCTACCGCCGACAAGCTGCGCCAGAATATCGAGCTCTCGGACCTGACCCTGGCGCTCGGGGTCACCCCGGGGCCGCGTTTCGACATCGACACGCTCCGCTACGAGCGGATCGTGATCATGACCGACGCCGACGTCGACGGCGCCCATATAGCGGCGCTCCTGATCACCTTCTTCTATCGCTCCATGCCCGAGGTGATCCGGCAGGGACGGCTGTTCATGGCCCTGCCCCCGCTGTACCGGATCAGCGCCGGGCCCCTGTCGGAGTACGCCCGCGACGACGCCCACCGCGACGAGCTCATCGCCACCGTGTTCAAGGGCAAGAAGACCGAGATCGGCCGGTTCAAGGGTCTCGGCGAGATGATGGCCTCCCAGCTCAAGGAGACCACGATGGATCCGAAGAAGCGGACCCTCGCCCGTGTCACCGTCCCTGGGTCAGAGGACGACATCGAGGACCTGGTCGAACGGCTGATGGGCAAGAAGGCCGACGCCCGCTTCCGCTTCATCCAGGACAATGCGCAGTTCGCCCAGGCGGACCTCGACGTCTAGGCGGCTGCCGGAACCATCCCCGCCAGTTTGAGTCTCAGTTGCTGACGCAGGAACCATAGCGCCACTAGACAGTGGATCGCCACGGAGGTCGCGGACAGCCACCAGATGTGCTCCAGCCGCGCCCAGGGCTGGCCGGACAGCCAGATCGCCGGAACCGCGAAGGTCACCAGCCGCGAGACGCTGCCCCACAGGGCGGGTCGTGTGTCGCCCAGGGCCTGGAAGGTCCCGGAGGCCGTGAATATCAGGCCGGTGGCGAGGAAGTTGATCGAGGCGATCCTGAGGAACATCGCCCCGACCTCGATCACCGCCGGATCACGGGCAAAGACGGCGATCATCGCATGCGGCCAGACCTGACACAGCAGAGTCAGGACCAGCATCAGCCCCGATGACAGGATCGCCGCGTCTCTTACAGTACGCCGCACCCGATCCGCTCGCCCGGCGCCGAAATTCTGGCCCGCCACCGGTGCGACCGCGAAAGACACGGCCATGGCCGGCAGGAAGATCGACTGCATGACCCGCGCACCGACGCCGTAACCGGCCTGGGCCTCGCTGCCGAACTGGCGGATGACGCCATAGACGACGGCGGTGATCACGAACATCAGCAGGAACTCGCCCGCGGCCGGCAGGCCGATGCCCACGATCCGGCGGCAGACACTCCAGTCCGGCTTCGGCAGTTTCAGCGGATGGGCGATCAGGGTCTGGGACCGGCCGAACACGAACAGCATGCCGAGGAATCCGACCCCCGCCGCGATGGAGCTGGCCAGGCCGGCGCCGAACACGCCCAGCGGAAGGCCCGTGCCCCAGCCCGCGATCAGCACCGGCGCGAGGACGGCGTTCAGCACGACCGTGCCCGACTGCAGCAGCATCGTCGGCCGCGCCACGCCCGCCGCCCGCAGCGCCGAGCCCATGGCGTTGGTCGGGAAGCTCAGGGCCAGGGCCGGCAGGAAACCGAACAGATAAGCCCTGCCCATCGCCGTCGTTTCCGCGTCCGCCGCGATCAGGGACAGGGCCGGTTCGGCGGCCAGATAGCCGACCACCAGGGTCATCGCGCCCAGCCCGAGCGACAGGATCATGGCCTGGCGATAGACGCCCTCGGCGGCCCCGAAATCCTTCGCGCCGATCGACCGGGCGATCAGCGACAGGGCGCCCACCCCGACCATCTGCGCGAGCGCCAGCGAAAGGAAGAAGGCGTTCCCCGCCAGTCCCACGCCGGCGATCGCCGCCGCGCCGAGACCGGCGACGAAATACAGGTCGACGATAAAATACAGGGTCTGGAAGACCAGTCCGATGCCGATGAACCCCGCCATCCCCACCAGCTTGCCGGTGATCGACCCCTGCGTCAGATCCTGTTGCATCGTCTCTTGTCCCCGACCTTGTCGGGCACGGCCTCGACGACCCGGATTTACCCGGATGTTATTGTCGCGTCAATATCGCCCGGGTGATAACTAGCGGCCCCGCTGAAGGACGTTCGTCACCCGGCGTCCCAGCGGATCGCGCGACACCCAGGTCTCTCCCACATCAGCCTGGATCATCGGCGAGCAGAAGCGCGAGATCATCATGAAGGCCGGGCGAATGCCGTTCAGGCAGACCCGTTCCCCCTCCACCCTCCAGCGGGCCGCCAGCCGCCTCCCATCGGAGAATTCAGCAGAATAGCTGCCGTCGCGATCGAACCAGTGCTTGACCCAGCCGCCGTCCGGATAGCGGGACAGAACCGTGTTTCCGAAGGTTTCGTCGATTTCAGCCGAGGCCGTCATCGGGGCCGCGACGGCAGCCGCCAGCGCGACCGCGCCGATCCATTTTCTCATGCCCTGACCTCACGCGGCATCCCAATCCCCGAGGTCAATATTAACGTTCGTTCACGGATTGCCAAGCGCCGCCGCGGCCCGCGAATACTTGACTCTGGTGAAGGGGCTTCTATATCCGGCCAACGTTCGGGACAGGACTGGCTTACCGCGCCACCCGCTCGCCCAAGAGACAGGGTGGTTCCGCGTATTCCCCGCCTCGCCACCGATGGCGCGGCCCTCCTCGATCGATCCGTCTCGCATCGGTCGAACAGTCCCAACCCGGCGCCCCTGGCGACCGGGCCATAGTCCTAAGGACGCATGACCGAATTCTCCCAGCTGGGCCTCTCGCCCACGACCCTGCAAGCCGTGATCGACACCGGCTATACGACCGCCACCCCGATCCAGGCCCAGGCCATTCCCGTCGCCCTCGCCGGCCGCGACGTGCTCGGCATCGCCCAGACCGGCACGGGCAAGACCGCCGCCTTCACCCTCCCCCTCATTGAACGCCTGTCCAAGGGCCGCGCCCGGGCCCGCATGCCTCGTGCCCTGGTCCTGGCCCCGACCCGCGAGCTGGCCGACCAGGTTGCGATGAGTTTCGAGAAATACGCCAAGGGCACCAAACTCTCCTGGGTTCTACTGATCGGCGGCGTCTCCATGGGCGACCAGGTCGCGGCCCTGAACAAGGGCGTCGATGTCCTGATCGCCACGCCCGGCCGTCTGCTCGACCTGTTCGAGCGCGGCAAGATGCTGCTGACGGGCGTGGAGCTGATGGTCGTGGACGAGGCGGACCGCATGCTCGACATGGGCTTCATCCCGGATATCGAGCGCATCTTCAAACTGACGCCGCCCAGGCGCCAGACCTTGTTCTTCTCGGCCACCATGCCGCCGGAGATCACCCGTCTGACCCAGGCCTTCCTCAAGGATCCGACCCGGATCGAGGCCTCGCGCCCGGCCATGACGGCCGAGACCATCACACAGTACCTGGTCCGTATCCCCACCTCCGATCCCAAGGCCAAACGCGCCGCTCTGCGCGCCCTGATGGAGCGGGCCGACGTCCGGAACGGCATCGTCTTCTGTAACCGGAAGTCCGAGGTCGATGTCGTCGCCAAGTCGCTGAAACAGCATGGCTTCGACGCCGCGCCGATCCACGGGGACCTCGACCAGTCGCTGCGAATGAAGACCCTCGCGGACTTCCGCTCCGGCGCGTTGAAGATTCTGGTGGCGTCCGACGTCGCCGCCCGTGGTCTGGACATCCCGGACGTGAGCCACGTCTTCAACTACGACGTCTCGCACCACGCCGACGACTACGTGCACCGCATCGGCCGCACTGGACGCGCCGGCAAGCTGGGACAGGCGTTCATGATCGTGACCCCGGCCGACGACAAGTCGCTCGACAAGGTCATGAAGCTGATCAAGATGCAGCCGGAAGAGCTGGTGCTCGACATCGACTGGTCGAACATTTCCGGGTCGGGGGGCGCCGCCCGCCGCTCGGACAGCAAGCCGGAAGCGCGCAGCGAAGGCCGTCCGGCCCGGGGCCGCAGCCGCAGCGAACGGCCGGCGCCGGAAACCACTGTCGTCGAGTCGGCGCCGGCACTCGCCCCGGCAGCGCCGTCAGCCGAGAGCGACGCCGCACAGCCCGCCCGTCGCACCCGCAGCCGCCGCTCGAGCAAGCCTGTCGATGCCGTTCAGGCCGAAGTCGCTCCGACTCCTGAAGTCACGGCGTCCGTCGTGACGGACGACGTCGCGAAACCCGCCGCCGAACCCCGCCTGCGCCAGGCTGATCGCCGTCCCGGCGGCCGGACCGAACGCGACGCGCCGCCGGCGCGCGAAGGCGCCGGCTTCGGGGGAGACATCCCCGCGTTTCTCCGTCGCCCGACGACGCGTCGGAGCTGAATTCGGCGTCCGTTTTTCCGATCTTTAGGCCCCGCTTAACCCGGTGTTACGGAACGCCGACCTAGGCTTCGGCCAGTAGAGCGTCTCCTGAAAAACGCCGGTCGGGAAAACAGAATGTCCACACAGGTCCAGACCACGCTTCGGGGGCCGGAAGCCTTCGGCCTCGCCCGCAAGGCGGTCGAGGAAATGGAGCGTGCCGGCGTGTGGCCGACACCGCTCAATTTCGAACTCTGGATCCACTATCTGGGCGACCCCGACGGCGCGCTGGGCCAGGAGATGACGCGACTTCTGGCCGTCGGCGATGCCTTCACCGAAGGCACGGCCGAGATGCTGGCCGCTGAGTACCTTCCTCGCGGGCGGCTTTCAGAGGAAATCCGGGACGCCGGCGCCGTCCTGAACCGTGAACTGTCGACCGTCTCCGACGCCATCGCCAAGGCGCAGCGCTCCCAGGCCGCCTATGGCGAGACCCTGGCCGGCGCCTCCGCCGATCTGGAAGGGGCGTCGGAACCGGGCACCCTGCTCGGCGTCGTCTCCACCCTGACCAAGGCCACGACCCAGGTCCAGGCCGAGAACGCCACCCTCGAAAAGCGCCTGGAAAACTCCACGAAGGAGGTGGCTCGCCTGCGTGAGCACCTCGAGCAGGTCCGCCGCGACGCGATGACGGACGCGCTGACGAACCTTGCGAACCGGAAGGCCTTCGACGAGGAACTGCTCCGCGCCTGTGACGAGGCCGAACGGAAGCGCCAGACGCTGAGTCTGGCGGTGATCGACATCGACCATTTCAAGCGCTTCAACGACACCTGGGGTCACCAGACAGGCGATCAGGTCCTGCGATACGTCGCCAGCGTGATCGGACGCCTTTCAAAGGCGCCCCGTGTTGCCGCCCGCTACGGCGGCGAGGAGTTCGCCATCATCTTCCCGTCCGAGAGCGCCCCGGTCGTCGAGGCCGCGCTCAACACCATCCGCGAAGAAATCGGCACCCGCGCCCTGCGCCGCCGCTCGACCAACGACGAACTCGGTGCCGTGACCATTTCCGCCGGCCTCGCCCAGCGCCGCCCCGGAGAGAGTGGATCGTCCTTGCTGGACCGCGCCGACGAGGCCCTCTACGCCTCGAAGCGCACCGGCCGGAACAAGGTCACCAACGGCGAACGCCTCGAAGAAGCGGCCTGATCAAACCGGTCAAGGCAGGTCGCCAATCTGGTGGCACGACAACCCACTCTGCTAGGCTGACCAGATGCGAAGTTTTGCGTTCAATGTCGCCTACTGGTTTCTGTCGATCACCTATGGGCTGACAGCCGCCTTTGCCGCGCTCGCGCCTGGCCGTAACGCGACCGCCTGGGTCATCCGCCGCTATGTGAAGCGCATGGTTCAGGCCATGCGGATCCTGGCCGGTATCCGGATCGAGGTGCACGGACGGGAGCGCCTGCCGACCGGCGCCTTCATCATCGCTTCCAAACACCAGAGCTGGGGCGACGGTTTCGCCACCTATGACCAGTTCGACGACCTTGCCTTCGTCACGGGCGACCACCTGGAAAAATTCCCGCTGCTGGGCACGGTGTTGCGCAAGCTCGGGGCCATCGTCGTCAACAACTGCGGCGGCCGAGAAGCGCGCGATTCGCTCAAGCAGAGCGGGGCCACCGCACACGCCGAGGGCCGGAAGATCCTGATCTACCCCGAGGGCAATCTGGCCAGGGTCGGCGAGAAGTTCCGCTACCGCTCGGGGGTCTGGCACATGTATCGCGACTTCGACATGCCGGTCGTGCCCCTGGCCTCCAACCTCGGCCTGTTCTGGCCGCAGGAAGCCTATGAGAAGCATCCAGGGACGGCGACGCTCGAGTTCCTTGATCCGATCCCGACCGGGCTGGACAAGGAGGCGTTCCTTGAGCGCCTCGAAGCCGTAGTCGAGGACCGCACCGCCGAACTGATCGCCGAGGCGCGCGGCGGTCCGGTCATCCCGAACGTCCGGGTCCCGACGCCGGATGAGGTCGCTCGCGCGGCCAGGGCAGCCGCTACGGTTTGACCTTCGGTTTGCGCGGCTTCTTCGCCGCCGCCTTTCGCAGCGCCGCATCGATCGACTGGCGCGCCCAGCCGACGGCCTCCTCCGGATCGTCGAGGGCAGTCTCCGGCAAGGACCAGTAGGCCATGGTCATGGTCTCCCCGTCCTTGGTCGGAAAGGTGAACTGGCGCGATCCGGCGGCCTGCAACAGCGGAGCGTTGAGCTCGTCGACCTTCAGCCAGACTGTCCCGTCGTCGAGCAGGGCGAAGATCAGGCCGTGGGCATAGGCAGCCCCCGCGCCGAACATCCGCTTGATCTCGATCGGCCCGAGAGCCGCGAAATGCTCCCGCACCCATTCGCCGAAGTCGGGATCGTAGGCCATCCGGTCAGGCCGCCGGGACGACGGCGCCGTCGTACTTCTGCGCGATGAAGTCCTTCACCGCCTGGCTCCGCAGGGCGCGCGCCAGGGCCTGGATGCGGGGATCGTTCTGATTGTCCGGGCGGGCGACCAGATAGTTCACATAGGGGCTGTCGCCGCCCTCCAGCGCCAGGGCGTCGGTCTTCGGCTTCAGTCCGGCGTCAAGCGCATAATTGGTGTTGATCACGGCCAGATCGACCTGGTCCAGAACGCGCGGCAGGGTCGCCGCCTCGATCTCGCGGAAAGTCAGGTTCTTCGGGTTGCCGACGATATCCCGCACAGTCTGCAGGGGATTGGCCGGATCGCGCAAGGTGATCAGGCCCGCCGACTGCAGCAGCAGGAGCGAGCGTCCGGTGTTGGAGGCGTCGTTCGGCAGGGCGACATCGGCGCCGTTCGGAATAGCGGCCAGGGTCTCATGCTTGCGAGAATAGGCGCCCAGAGGCTCGACGTGGACGCCGGCGACGGTGATCAGATCGGACCCGCGCGCGGTATTGAACTCGTCGAGATAGGGTTTGGTCTGAAAATAGTTGGCGTCGATGCGGCGCTCGGCCAGCTGGGTGTTCGGCTGAACATAGTCATTGAAGACCTTGATCTCGATCGGGAACCCTTCGGCCGCCAGCGTCGGCTTGAGGAACTCCAGGATCTCGGCGTGCGGCACGGCCGTCGCGCCCACGATCAGCGGCGCCGATCCGTCGGCGACCTTCTCGGCGCCCTGTCCGCAGGCGGCCAGGGCCAGGGTCGCGGCGGCGAGGATCAGGGTGCGTCGAAGCATGGAGGTCTCTCAGTCAGTCCGAAGTCAGCGGTGCGAGACCCTAGCGACCAGACGGTCGCCGATCATCTGCAGAATTTGTACCAGCACCAGCAGCAGAACTACGGTCACCACCATGACGTCGGTCTGGAAGCGCTGATAGCCAAAGCGGATGGCGAGGTCGCCCAGCCCGCCCGCCCCGACCACGCCGGCCATGGCCGTATAGCTGACGAGCGCGATCGCCGTGACCGTGGCTCCGGCGATGATGCCGGGCATGGCCTCGGGCAGGAGGGCGCGGGTGACGATCTGGAAGGTCGATCCGCCCATGGCCTGGGTCGCCTCGACCACGCCCTTGTCGACCTCGCGCAGGGCCGTCTCGACCAGGCGCGCATAGAAGGGGGCGGCGCCGACGACCAGGGGCGGGATGGCGCCCGCGACGCCCAGCGACGTCCCGACCAGCAGCACCGTGACCGGCAGCATGACGATCAGCAGGATGATGAAGGGCACGGATCGCAGGATGTTGACCACGAGCGACAGCAGGCCGTTCAGCACCGGATTGGCCGCCAGCCGGCCCTTGCCCGACAGATAGAGCAGCACGCCCAGCGGCACGCCGAACACCACGGTCAGGACCATGGCCCCGCCCAGCATCAGCAGGGTGTCGCGCGTCGCCCGCAGGATCTCGGGCCAGTCGATGTTGACGAAGAAGTCCATCACAGCCCCTCCACCACGACGCCGCGCGCCGTCAGCTGCGCCACCGCCGCCTCGGCGTCTCCGCCGGTGAAGGCCACGACCATCTGGCCATAGGGCTCGCCCCGGATACGGCTGATCCGCCCGGACAGGATCGAATAGTCGACGCCGGTCGTCCGGGCGACGCGGCTGAGTTCGGGCTCATAGGTCGATCCGCCGCGGAAGGTCAGTTTCGCCAACCGCCCGCCCGCCGGCACGACCGAGGCGTCATGGGTCTCGCCGCCCTCGCCCTCGGCCAGCATGGCGCGGGTCACCGGCGATTGCGGGTGCAGGAAGACGTCGGCCGTCGCCCCCTCCTCCACCAGCCGCCCGTCCTTGAGCACCGCCACCCGGTCGCAGACCCGGCGGACCACCTCCATCTGGTGGGTGATCAGGACGATGGTCAGGCCGAGGTCGCGGTTCAGGCCGTCGAGCAGGCCGAGAATTTCGTCGGTCGTCTCGGGGTCAAGGGCGCTGGTCGCCTCGTCGCACAGGAGGACATCGGGGCCGCAGGCCAGGGCCCGGGCGATGCCGACCCTCTGCTTCTGACCGCCCGACAGCTGGGCCGGATGCTTCTTGGCATGCTCGCCGAGACCCAGCTGGTCCAGCAGGTCCGCGGTCCGCCGCTCGATCTCCGCCGCCGGGCGGCCCTCGAGCCGAAGGGGAAAGGCGACATTCTCGGCGATGGTCTTCGCGTTCAGCAGGTTGAAATGCTGGAAGATCATGCCGATCCGGCGGCGCGCGGCGCGCAGCTCGGCCGGCGTCATCGCCGTGATCTCCCGGTCGCCGACGAAGACCTTGCCGGCGTCCGGCGTCTCCAGCCGGTTGATGGTGCGGATCAGGGTCGACTTGCCCGCGCCCGAGCGGCCGACGACCCCGAACACCTGCCCCCTGGCCACAGACAGGTCGACAGCGTCCAGCGCCACGCGCTCGCCCGCCGCGCTGCGATAGCGCTTGGTCACCCCTTCCAGCCGGATCATGTCAGTCGGCCTCGAGGGCTTTCGCCGGGATGATGGTGACGCTCTCGCCGCAGCCGCAGGCGTCTGTCTGGTTCGGGTTCCGGAACACGAATTTGGACGCCAGCTTCGTCGTCTCGTAGTCGATCTCCGACCCGATCAGGAACAGGATCGCCTTGGGCTCGATCAGGATGGTGACACCCTTGTCCTCGACGACCTCGTCCAGCGCACCGACCTCCTCCGCATAGGCGAAGGTGTATTCCTGCCCGGCGCAACCGCCGTTCTTCACCCCGACGCGCAGGCCGACGTAGGTCTTCCCGGCATTAGCCATGATCTCGCGCACGCGCTCAGCGGCAGCGTCGGTCAGGGTCACGACCTTGGGGCGTGGACGGCGGGGGCGTGCGGCGGTCTGAAGGTCTGTCATCGCGTCCTCAGAACATGTTCAGGGCGAGTTTCGCCTCGTCGCTCATCTTGGAGGCGTCCCACGGCGGGTCGAACACCAGGTTGGCGCGCGCCGACCGGATGCCCTCGACCTTCATCACCGCGTCCTCGATCCAGCCCGGCATTTCGCCGGCCACCGGGCAACCGGGCGCCGTCAGGGTCATGTCGATCAGGACGTCCTTATCGTCGGACAGGTCCACCTTGTAGATCAGGCCCAGCTCATAGATGTCGACCGGGATTTCCGGGTCGTAGACGGTCTTCAGCGCCGCGATCAGTTCGTCGGTCAGCCGGTCCAGTTCGGCCTGCGGCAGGGCGGCCGTCTGCGGCTCCGCCCAGGTCTCGGCGAAGGTCTCGCTGCTGCTGATCTTTCCGTCCATCTCGCTCACACAAAGAACTCCCGCGCCTTGATCAGCGCGTCCACGAAGGCATCTGCATCCTCTGTGGTGTTATATAGGGCGAAGCTGGCCCGCGCGCTCGACGTGATCCCAAATCGCCGGGACAGGGGCTCGGCGCAATGCAGTCCGGCGCGCACGGCGACGCCGTACCGGTCCAGGATCTGGGCCACATCGTGGGCGTGGGCGCCCTCGACCGTGAAGGTCAGGATCGCCCCCTTGCCCGGCGCTTCGCCGACGATCCGCAGCCAGTTCAGGCCGGACAGCCGCGCGACGACATGGTCGTACAGGGCGGTCTCGTGCGCCGCGATCGCTGTGCGGTCGCAGGCCATGAACCACTCCAGCGCAGCCCCCAGTCCGATGACCTCAAGGATCGGCGGCGTTCCCGCCTCGAACCGGTGGGGAATGCCGGAATAGGTGACGGCCTCCTCGCTGACCGTTGCGATCATTTCGCCCCCGCCCTGGTACGGCGGCAAGGCCTCGAGCGCGGCGCGCTTGCCGTAGAGCCCGCCGATGCCGGTCGGGCCGTAAAGCTTGTGGCCGGTGAAGACGTAGAAGTCGCAGTCCAGGGCCTGGACGTCAGGGCTGCAGTGGACCGCCCCTTGGCAGCCGTCGACCAGGACCAGAGCCCCCGCCGCATGGGCCAGATCGGCCACCGCCTTCATATCGTTCACCGTGCCCAGCACGTTCGACATATGGGTGACGGCGACCAGCTTCGTGCGTGGTCCGATCAGTGCGGCCAGTCCAGCCATGTCCAGCGACCCGTCGTCCAGCACCGGCGCCCATTTCAGCACGACGCCCAGCCGGTCGCGCAGCATCGACCACGGCACGATGTTGGCGTGGTGCTCCATCTGGGTCGTGACGATCTCGTCGCCGGGCTTCAGGCTCTGGGCCAGCCCCGCCGCGACCAGATTGAAGGCCTCGGTCCCACCCTTGGTCCAGATGATCTGGTCGGGGCTCTCGGCGTTCAGGAAGCGGGCGACCGTCTCCCGCGCGGCCTCGAAGGCCTCGGTTGTCTCATTGGCCAGGGTGTGCAGGCCGCGGTGGACGTTCGAATAAGAGCCCTCCATCGCTGCCGTCAGGGCGTCGATGACCGCGCGCGGCTTCTGCGCCGAGGCGGCCGAGTCGAGATAGACCAGCGGCTTGCCGTTGACCGTCCGCGACAGGATCGGGAACTGCGCCCGGGCGGCGTAGGGGTCGAAGCGGATTACAGACTGGACGTTCAGAGCTTGGCCGTCAGCCATGACCTCACCACCTCTCTCGCGCCGTCATGCGCGATGCGGTCGACGACCTCGAACAGGAAGGCCTGGGTCAGAAGCGCCCTCGCCTCGTCCGCCGGAATGCCGCGCTGCTGCATGTAGAACAGGGCGCTTTCGTCCAGATTGCCGACCGTATTGCCGTGGGCGCACTGCACGTCGTCGGCATAGATTTCGAGTTCCGGCTTGGCATCCACCTCGGCCCGTTCGCCCAGGATCAGGGCGTGGTGGCCCATCCGCGCGTCCGTCCCGTCAGCCCCGCGCTCGACGACGATCTTGCCCTGGAAGACGCCGCGCGCGGTGTCGCGCACGACGCCCTTGGTCAGCTGGGAGGTGACGCCGTTCAGGCCGTTGTGACGCACAACGCTGGTCAGGTCGGTGTGGCGCTCGCCGGACAGGGCGTAGAGGCCGTCCAGCGTCACCGCCGTGGCCTCGCCGCCGTGGGCCAGATGGGTCTCCTGCCGCTGCAGCTTCGCGCCGGCCGTGATCGTCGTCTGGCGATAGACCGCGCCGGGCGCCGTCTTCACCTGGGCCACGGCGATCGAGATCGCGTCGGCAGGCTCGTCGACAAGCACGACCCGCGTCACCGTGGCCCCGGCCGGAACATCCAGCTCGATCCAAGAGTTGGCGACATATCCTGCGCCGGCGCCTTCATGGCTTTCCAGCAGGGTGAGCCGCGCGCCGGGCCTGACCGCGATCCGCACGGAGGCGCTGTGCCCCGTTCCGGTCGCGTCGGACACGAACCGCAGCCGCAGCGTCTGCTCGCCCGAGGCGACGAAGGCGTCGGCCCCGACGGCCCGACCGTTGGCGAAGGCGATCTCCTCGCCGCCGAGCTCGGCGAACGGCCCGCCCGGAGCGATCTCGACCGCCGGCGACGGCGGCGGCGTCTCGCGCAGCACGCGGCGCAGGTCGGTGTATTTCCACGCCTCGACCCGCCGCGACGGGAAGGTCGAGGGATCGCGAAGATCGACGGCGGTCATGCCGCCTGCGGAAGGTATTTGTCGTACCCTTCCGCCTCCAGCTGCAGCGCCAATGCCGGCCCGCCCGAGGCGACGATTCGGCCGGCGGCCAGCACATGGACCCGGTCGGGTTTGATATAGTCGAGCAGCCGCTGATAGTGGGTGATCACCAGCATGGCGCGGTCGGGCGAACGCAGGGCGTTCACCCCCTCCGACACGATCCGCAGGGCGTCGATGTCGAGCCCGGAATCGGTCTCGTCGAGGATCAGCAGCGACGGCTCCAGCAGTGCCATTTGCAGGATCTCCATCCGCTTCTTCTCACCGCCGGAGAAGCCGACGTTGAGCGGCCGCTTCAGCATGTCGAAGTCCATCTTCAGCGCCTTCGAGGCTTCGCGGACCTGTTTCAGGAAGGCCGGGGCCGAGACCTCCTCCTCCCCCCGCGCGCGCTTCTGGGCGTTCAGCGCCGTGCGCACGAAGGTCAGGGCCGGAACGCCGGGGATCTCGATCGGGTACTGGAACGACAGAAAGACGCCTTTGGCCGCCCGCGCCGCCGGGTCGAGATCGAGCAGGTCCTCGTCCTTCCATTCGACGGAGCCCTCGGTCGCCTCATACCCGGGCCGTCCCGACAGGGCATAGCCCAGCGTCGACTTGCCGGCCCCGTTCGGCCCCATGATGGCGTGCACCTCGCCGGCGGGAACGTCGAGCGTCAGCCCCTTGAGGATCGGCTTGTCGCCGACGGAGACGTGGAGATTGGAGATGGAGAGCATGTCAGGGATATTCTTCGTCATTCAGCCGCTCGGCTTCGTCTTCGATGGCGCGAACCTCGGCGGTGTTGAAACCCGCCGCGCTCGCTTCTCTTTCAAACTTTCTCTGAACTGCGGCGCTCGCAATCCAAGTCAGGGACACGCCTGCTGCCAATGCGACCGACGGCCAGAGCCAGCCAAAATCTTGGTTGATCAGCACGACAAAGGCAGCAATCACAACAAGGTAACCGACGATGGATGCAAGGCCCGCGACGCTTCTAGGCATGAAGCGAGCCTGCTGCACGAACGTGGCTCGTACGTCGGACCCCGAGCTCACCCCACGCTCCCTTCCAGACTAATCGCCACCAGCTTCTGCGCCTCGACGGCGAACTCCATCGGCAACTTCTGCATCACGTCGCGGACGAAGCCGTTGACCAGCAGGGCCACCGCCTCCTCCTGCGACAGGCCGCGCTGCTGGGCGTAGAACAGCTGGTCGTCGCTCAACCGCGTCGTCGTCGCCTCGTGCTCCAGCTGGGCCGAACCGTTGCGGGCCTCGATATAGGGGACGGTGTGGGAGCCGCACTCCTTGCCGATCAGCAGGCTGTCGCACTGGGTGAAGTTGCGCACCCCCGTCGCCTTGGGATGCACCGAGACCAGGCCGCGATAGGTCGAATCCGATTTCCCCGCAGAGACCGCCTTGGCGATGATCCGGCTCTTCGAGTTCTTGCCCAGATGGATCATCTTGGTGCCGGTGTCGGCCTGCTGATGTCCGTTGGTGATGGCGATCGAATAGAATTCGCCCGAGCTTTCTTCACCGCGCAGGACGCACGACGGGTATTTCCACGTCACGGCAGACCCGGTCTCGACCTGGGTCCAGCTGACCTTCGACCGGTCTCCGCGGCAGTCGGCGCGCTTGGTGACGAAGTTGTAGATGCCGCCCTTGCCCTCGGCGTCGCCGGGGTACCAGTTCTGGACCGTCGAATATTTGATCTCGGCATCGTCCAGCGCCACCAGTTCAACGACGGCCGCATGCAGCTGGTTCTCGTCGCGCATCGGGGCGGTGCAGCCCTCCAGATAGGAGACGTAGCTGCCCTTGTCGGCGATAATCAGGGTGCGTTCGAACTGGCCGGTCTGGCTCGCATTGATGCGGAAATAGGTCGACAGCTCCATCGGGCATTTCACGCCCGGCGGGATGTAGACGAACGACCCGTCGGAGAAGACCGCGCTGTTCAGGGCCGCGAAATAGTTGTCCGAGACCGGCACGACCGATCCCAGATATTGCCGCACCAGATCAGGATATTCCCGCAAGGCCTCGGAAATCGGCATGAAAATTACGCCGACCTTGGCCAGCTCGGCCTTGAAGGTGGTGACCACGCTGACGCTGTCGAACACCGCGTCCACGGCGTAGCGCGGTGCGCCCTCGACACCCGCCAGTACCGCCTGTTCGCTCAGGGGGATGCCCAGCTTCTTGTAGATTTCGAGGATTTCCGGATCGACCTCGTCCAGGGACTTGGGCCCGTCCTTCTTCTTGGGCGCCGCGTAATAGAACAGCGACTGATAGTCGACCGGCTCGTATTTCACCGAGGCCCAGGTCGGCTCCTCCATCGCCAGCCAGCGCTCATAGGCGGCCAGACGCCATTCCAGCATCCACTCCGGCTCGCCCTTCTTCTCGGAGATGAAGCGGACGATGTCGGCGTTCAGCCCGCGCGGGGCGTATTCCGTCTCGATGTCGGAGGTGAAGCCGTGCTCGTACTTTTCCAGCGCGGCGACGGCGTCGATGGTTTCCTGAACGGCGGCCATGATCTTACGCGGTTTCCTTCGCGCGGGCGGACTGGCGCGCGCGATATGTGTCGTATGCCTTGGTCCACGCCGTAGCGAAGCGTGACCAATCGTCTTGGGTGGTGCCCCATCCGCCGGAGACGCGCACGCCGCCGGTCGCCAGATCCATCCGGCCCATGGCCACGATGGCTCGGCTGGGCTTGGTCTTGCCGGACGAGCAGGCGCTGCCGGCCGAAACCATGACGCCATCGAGATCGAGCACGATCAGCTGTTGCGGGCTGTCCCAGCCGGGCACGGACAGGAACACTGTGTTGGGCAGACGCGGCGCACCCTTGCCCAGGATGGTCGCGCCGGCCGCCTCGACCGCAGCCTCGGCCGCGTCGCGCCAGGCCTGGTGCGCCCCGGCCAGCGGCAGGTCCCGCGCGGCGCAGTCGGCCGCGACGCCGAAGCCCGCGATGCCCGGCACATTCTCGGTCCCGGCGCGCAGGCCGCGCTCCTGACCGGCGCCGTGAATGATGCGAACCGCCGAGGCGCCCTCGCCCAGCACCAGGGCGCCCACGCCCTGCGGCCCGCCCAGCTTGTGCGCTGACAGGGTCAGGCTGTCGGCGCCCAGGGCGCGCATGTCGACCGGGATCTTGCCCGCCGACTGGATGGCGTCGACGTGCAGCCAGCCCTTGGCCGCCCGCAACATCCGCGCCGCCTCGGCGATCGGCTGGATCACCCCGCTCTCGTTATTGGCGTGGTGGATGGCGACGACGGCCCGGCCGCCGGTCTGGTTCAGCAGTTGCCCCAGCTTGACCAGGTCGATGACGCCGCGGTCGTCGACCGGCAGCGGCTTGACCGGCTTGCCCGAGGCCATGGCCGCCTCGATCACGCAGGGATGTTCCGTGGCGCAGACGATCAGTCGCTCGCACCCGGCCGCCAGGGCGCTCTGCAGCGCCTGGGCATTGGCCTCGGTGCCGCCGGATGTGAAGATGACGGCCGTAGGATCGGCGCCCACCAGTCCGGCGACCTTCGCACGCGCCGTCTCGACCCGGGCACGGGCGCGCCGCCCGGCCGCATGGACCGCCGACGGATTGCCGTTGTCGGCCAGGGCCTCGGTCATGATCGCCAGCACTTCCGGGCGAACGAGGGCCGAGGCGTTGTAGTCCAGATAGACGCCGCTCATGCCGCCACCCCGACTTCGCTCGACGCGGGCCGACGGCTGGTGCGGTTCAGGATCACGTCCTCGAGGGACACGCTCGACAGATAGCGATGGATCTCGTCGCCGAGGTCCTCCCACAGATTGTGGGTGATGCAGCGTTCGCCGCCCAGCATACAGCCCCGCGGCGTGCCGTGGGCCGCGCAGCGCACCGCCCGGATCGGCTCATCGACCGCCAGGACGATTTCGGACACCACGGTTTCGCGGGCCGGCTTGGCCAGACGATAGCCGCCGCCCGGACCGCGCACGCTGCTCACCAGCCCGCTCTTTCTCAGACGGGCGAACAGCTGTTCCAGATAACTCAATGAAATCTCTTGCCGCGTTGCGATCTCGGCCAGGGACACGGCGCGGCCCTCGCCGGCGTCTGACCGGCCGTGCCGGGCCAGATCGGCCATCGCCATCACGGCGTATCGTCCCTTGGTCGACAGTCGCATCGCCCATCCTCAAAAATCGCGCGCTTTTCAGGGGTCTTGTGCTATGACCCGCCGCTTCGCGAGGCGGCCGAACGCAGACGGGACTTAGAAAGTCCTACCCCTGTGGTCAAGTATTCGGCGGGCCCGAAACGACAGAATTGAACGGATTCCAGAGCCCCATGCCTGAAGTCATCCTGCCCGGCGCCTCCGGCCGCATCGAAGGCCGCTACTCCCCCGGCAAGCGCGCCAATGCGCCCATCGCCCTGATCCTGCACCCGCACCCCAAGGCGGGCGGGCATATGAACAACCCGGTGACGGTCACCCTCTACCAGCTGTTCCAGAAGCGCGGCTTTGCCACCCTGCGCTACAATTCGCGCGGCGTCGGCAAGTCCCAGGGCGAGTTCGACTCAGGCATCGGCGAGCTGGCCGACGCGGCCACGGCCCTGGACTGGCTGCAGTCGAACAACCCTGCCGCCACCCAGACCTGGGTCGGCGGCTATCAGTTCGGCGCCTATATCGGCATGCAGCTGCTGATGCGTCGCCCGGAGACCGACGGCTTCATCTCGGTTTCGCCGCCGTCGAACATGTACGACTTCAGCTTCCTGGCCCCCTGCCCGGCCTCGGGCCTCTTCCTGCACGGGACGGCCGACACCATCGTGCCGCCGGTCGAGGTCGAGCGCGTGGTCAACAAGCTGCGCACCCAGAAGGGCATCGTCATCGACTATGAGCTGGAAGACGGCGCGAGCCACTTCTGGCAGGACCATATCGACGCCGTCGACCGCCGCGTGGGCCTGTATCTGGACAAGCGGCTGGAAGAAAAGCCGGCCTAATAGATCAGGAACGGCCTGCGCGCCTCGATCCAGGCCGCTTCGTCAGGTACGGCGATCGCATCCAGATCGGCCGCGGTCGCGCTCGCGTCATCGACCCACTCCCGCAGAGATGGCCCACCGTTGATCACGTCGATCGGCAGCTTGCCGAAGGCGTATTCGTACGGGAAGTCGCGCCACAGGTCGTAGTCCGGATAAAGCCGCCGGATCGCCTTGAAGCCCAGGGCCTGGACCCGCCAGGGCCGGAAGGCGGCGTGGTCGTAGTGCGGGCCCTCCACGTGGATCTGCACGCCTGAGCACAGCCGGCCGACATGTTTGTGGAAGGTCGGCTCGAACCACATGTCACGCAGGACGCAACCCTTCACCCACTCCGGGGCGAAAACCTGCATTCCGGCGATCACGGCGCGGGCGTCGATGTCGGGTGCCCCGAACAGCTCCAGCGGGCGTGTCGTGCCCCGCCCTTCCGACAGGGTCGCGCCCTCGACCATCACCGTGCCCGGATAGGCGCGCGCCATCGACAGGTTGGGCGCATTGGGGCTGGGGTTGATCCAGGCCCGTTCCCCCAGCGGCCAGCCGAACCCCGGCCCCGCCTCCGGGTCATAGCCCTGCATCTCGATCACCCGATAGTCGACCTTCAGCCTGAAGTGGTCGATGAACCAGTGGCCCAGCTCGCCCAGGGTCATGCCGTGCCGCATCGGCATCGGCCCGGCCCCGACGAAGCTCTCCCAGCCCGAGACCAGGGTCGTGCCCTCGACGGGCCGCCCGGCGGGATTGGGCCGATCCAGCACCCAGACCTCCTTCCCGTGTTCGGCCGCGGCTTCCAGCACGTAGAGCAGGGTCGTGATGAAGGTGTAGATGCGGCAGCCCAGGTCCTGCAGGTCGATCAGCACCACGTCGAACGTGCCCATCATCTCGGACGTGGGCCGGCGCACCTCGCCATACAGGCTGAAGACGGGGAAGCCGTGGACCGGATCGGTCTCGTCCGGGCTCTCCATCATATTGTCCTGCAGGTCACCCTTCATCCCGTGCTGGGGGCCGAAGGCGGCGCTTATGTTGACGCCTGCTGCGATCAGGGCGTCGATCGAATGGGTCAGGTCGGCCGACACCGAGGCCGGATGGGCCACCAGGGCCACCCGCCGCCCCTTCAGCGCGGCCTGAAGCTCGGGCTCGGAGAGCAGACGGTCGATGCCGAATTTCATGGGTTCTCCGGTGTCGACATGGGAATTGCGAACGAATCTGGATGATGGAAGTCGGGCTTATCTGACGGATGCGCCAAGGCCCAATAGGTCTTCTTGCCATCGACGTCTTCGATCACGGCGGAAAAACCAAGGCCAGCCGTCGCCATCCAGCCCTGCCAGTACACCGAGGCGCGCAACTTCAACTCGCCATCAGAACGCTCGAAAGCGTGCACCTGAACGCTGGCCTCTTTGAGAGGGCGCATGCCGTCTCTGTAGCCATCAAAGAAGTAGGCCGCCCACTCATTTGACGGTGACAAATTGAACTCCGCGTAGCAGCCGTCAGGCCTCGCCGCGAAAACCTCCAGGCAGGTGTGTTGCCAAAGGCCGTCGGCTCGCCCGACCGGCGTAGGCGCAGGCATCCACCTCCAAGGCAATGGCAGCCGTAGAAGCGATTTGGGGATCAGAAACAAGCCGAGCCGCCACTGATCGCGTGCCTTCGCACGAGCGACCGATGCCGACGGTGCGTGAATGGCTATGCGGTCGGTGTCGCCGAACAGGCGGAAGGTGACAAGCGCCGATGGTCGGCCCTCGAAGTCGAACTCTACCTCGATCCGCTCGATCGGGCTGGACGCACTGTCGGGGTACGGGATCAGCGTGGCGCGCATCCTGAACCGATAGCGGCTGGTTGACGCCGGTCAACGCCCGGCGCTACGAACGGCCCATGTTCGCCACCCGCGCCCTGCCCGGCCTGTATTACCGCCTCTCGACCTGATCGAGCGGCCGCGAACCCCTGCGCCGCATTTTGCCGGCGCGACACCCGAGACAGAGCGCCGGCCTCCCTGCTAACGGAGCCGACCATGCCCAATTCTTCTGAAGACCCCATCTTCCAGTCCGACTTCCTGCAGACGCTTCAGGCGCGCGGATACATCCATCAGATCACCCATCCGGCCGAGCTGGATGCGGCGGCGAAGGCCGGGGTCGTCTCCGGCTACATCGGCTTCGACGCCACGGCGCCGTCGCTGCATGTCGGCAGCCTGATCCAGATCATGATGCTGCGCCGGTTGCAGCATGCCGGCGGCCGGCCCGTCGTCATCATGGGCGGCGGCACCACCAAGGTGGGCGACCCGACGGGCAAGGACGCCTCGCGCCCGCAACTGACCGATGCGACGATCCAGTCGAACATCGCCTCCATCAGGACCGTGTTCGAGAAATTCCTGACCTTCGGCGACAGGCCCACCGACGCTGTCATGATCGACAACGACCAGTGGCTGTCGAAATACGGCTACATCGAATTCCTGCGCGACTACGGGACCCATTTCACGGTCAACCGGATGCTGGCGTTCGACTCGGTCAAGCTGCGACTCGAGCGCGAGCAGCCGATGACCTTCCTCGAGTTCAACTACATGCTGATGCAGTCGGTGGACTTCCTGGAGCTGAACCGCCGCCAGAACGTCACCCTGCAGATGGGCGGGTCGGACCAGTGGGGCAATATCGTCTCGGGCGTCGACCTGGTGCGCCGCGTGGACCAGAAGGCCGCCTTCGGCCTGACCACGCCGCTCCTGACCACGGCCTCGGGCGGCAAGATGGGCAAGACGGCCCAGGGCGCCGTCTGGCTCAACGCCGAACAGCTGAGCCCCTATGACTACTGGCAGTTCTGGCGGAATGCCGAGGACGCGGACGTCGGACGCTTCATGCGTCTGTTCACCGACATGCCGCTGGACGAGATCGCCCGCTTCGAGGCGCTGGAAGGCGCAGCGATCAACGACGCCAAGAAGGCGCTGGCCGATGCCGCCACGACGATGCTGCACGGTGCGGACGCCGCCACCACGGCTCGCGCGGCGGCGGAAGGCGCGTTCGAACAGGGCACGCTGTCCGCTGACCTGCCGACCGTCGAACTGCCCTCGGCCGAAGTCATCGGCGCCATGCTGGCCGCCGTCGCCACCCGCGCGGGGCTGACCGCCTCCAATGGCGAGGCCCGTCGTCTGGCCCAGGGCGGGGGCCTGCGACTGAATGACGAGGCGATCGCCGACGGCGCACGCCTTATCGAGGCCTCGGACGTCAATGCCGACGGCGTCCTGAAACTGGCGGCCGGCAAGAAGAAGTTGCTGCTCGTTCGCCCCGTCTGACGGAGAAGAGACCCATGACCGAAATCACCGAGGGCTCCAAAGCCCCAGCCTTCGACATGCCCGCCGACGGGGGCGGACGCGCGACGCTGTCCGGTCCCACGGTCCTGTATTTCTACCCCAAGGCCGACACGCCGGGCTGCACCAATGAGGCGAAGGACTTCTCTGAACACGCTGACGCCTTCGCCGCCGCCGGCGTGACCGTCATCGGCGTCTCGAAGGACCCGGTGAAGAAGCTCGACCGCTTCAAAGCCAAATACGATCTGAAGGTCACCCTGGCCTCCGACGAGGAGACGGGCGTCACCGAGGCCTACGGCGTCTGGGTTGAGAAGAGCATGTACGGCAAGACCTACATGGGCATCGAGCGGGCCACCTTCCTGATCGACGGCGCTGGCGTGGTCCGCAAGGTCTGGCGTCAGGTCCGTGTCAAGGGCCACGCCGAGGCGGTTCTGGCGGCGGTCAAAGAGGTTTGATCCGCCTGCGGACGGCCCGGCGAAGTCTAGCCGGGCCGTTCGACAGTCTAGCGGAATACGCCCCTCACGCGAATCTGGGCCTGCATAGATTCGTTTTCGCCGCCTGAGACGGGCAACGTGGTTAACATTGCGTGAACGGTATTGCCGTCAGGCAACACTTCACGGATAACGCTTCCCGGAACGTGGGGGCGTGTTCGAATGCATGAAGATAAGGGTGTAGTCCGGCCCTCTCTGGTCGAGCGATGGTTTCCCGAGCGGCATGTCTTTCTGCGCTCGAATCCGGATGACATCCGCGGCTATGTCCTGACCAGCGGCAAACAGATGATGATGGCGAGCGTCGCCGTCGCAGCCGCCGCCTGGACCCTGGTCGCCTCGGGCGGCTTCATCTTCGACATGGTCGCCCGCTCGCGGGCAGATGCCGAGGTCGTTCAGGCCCGGGCCGCCTCCGAGCGACTGAATGCCGACCTCCAGGCCCGCCTCGAAACGGCCGTCGTCCGCATGTCCGCCACGACGGGCGGGCTCGACGAGATGGCCCGTATGGTCGAGCGGCGGCACGCGGCCCTGACGAATGTCATGGGCATGTTCCACGGCGTCGACGGGGCCGAGGCCGCCCTCGCGCCCGCCCCGGCCCTCAGCGCCGCCGAAGCCCGTCCGGTCCAGCGCATCGTCGCGGTTCGGATGGACCAGGAGCGGCTGATCGAACGCGCCGGCGACTTCGCCCAGACCCGCGCCGAGCGTCTGCGCCTGGCCTTCCGCCTCGCCGGCCTCAACCCGGCCGCCTATGGCGCCGCCTCCGGATCCGCCCTCGGCGGACCTCTGGTCGAGGCCCGCGATCCCAAGGCCCTGGCCACCATCCTGGATGTGGACGAGCCCTTCGCGGTCCGCATCCGCCACGCCGCCGACCATCTGTCGGAGATGCGCAACCTTTCCGACGCCGCCGAACACCTGCCGTTCGACCGCCCGACCCAGGCTCGCACCACCTCGGGTTTCGGCGTTCGGTTCGACCCGTTCAACGGGCGTCCGGCGGTCCATCAGGGACAGGATTTCGCCGCCCCCCTGAACACGCCGATCTATGCCACCGCTCCCGGAATCGTGTCTTTCGCCGGTGTGCGTTCAGGGTATGGCAACACCGTTGAGATAGACCACGGGCGCGGCTTCAAGACCCGCTTCGCCCATCTGAACGCCATGGCCGTCCAGCCTGGCCAGCGTATCGCGCTGGGCCAGAGGATCGGCGCCATGGGCACCACAGGACGCTCCACCGGCGTTCACCTGCACTATGAAGTGTGGATGGACGGCCGCCCCCAGAACCCCGCCCGCTTCTTCCGAGCAGGAGACCAGATTGTTCAATAAGACCAAATCCCCCGCCACGCCGGACCGTGCCTCGAACACGCCGCCGATCCCGCCGCTGCCGGACCTGCCTTCGGCCGGCATGAACCGCGGCGTCGCACCGGCGCCCGTCCCCTCGCCGATCGCCTCGTCGCGGGGTCTGTCGACCCTCTCGTCGGACCTTCAGTTCGAAGGCAATGTCTCCGGCGCCGGCGACCTCCAGGTCGACGGCTCGGTCAAGGGCGACGTCCGCGTCGGCCGCCTGATCGTCGGCGAGACCGGCGCGATCGAAGGCAACGTCACCGCCGACTACCTCGAGGTTCGCGGCCGTATCGTCGGCGGGGTCACCGGAAAGCAGGTCAAGCTCGTCTCGACCGCCTATGTCGACGGCGACATCACGGCCGAACAGCTGTCCATCGACATCGGCGCCTATTTCCAGGGCCGCGTCCTGCAAAGCCGCCGCGAAGCCCCGGCGCCCGTCGCCCCCGCCCCGCGCCCGGTCGCCGCCTCGGAATTCGAAGCCCCGGCCGCCCCGGCCATCCCCGCGCCCCCTCCGGCCGAGGACAAACCCCAGATCATCGACCTCAAGTCGGTCTGATCCAGGTTCCGCCATAGCAAAAGGGCGGCTCCTTCGCGGGAGCCGCCCTCTTCTTTTGGGCGTTCAGCTAGTCGACTGTGGAGCCGCGGGTCTCGCCGACCCTCTGCGCCAGCGCCGCGCCCATGAAGGCGTCGAGGTCGCCGTCGAGCACGCCCTGGGTGTCCGAGGTCTCGACCTCGGTCCGCAGATCCTTGACCATCTGATAGGGCTGCAGGACGTAGCTGCGGATCTGGTGCCCCCAGCCGATGTCGGTCTTGGCGTCCGCCATGGCCTGGGCAGCGGCCTCCCGCCGCTGCAGCTCCAGTTCGTACAGACGCCCGCGCAGCATCTTCCAGGCCTGTTCGCGGTTCTGGTGTTGTGACCGCCCGGCCTGACACGCCACCACAGTGTTCGTCGGAATGTGCGTCAGGCGCACGGCCGAGTCCGTCTTGTTGATGTGCTGACCACCCGACCCCGAAGCCCGATAGGTGTCGGTGCGCACGTCCGACGGATTGATGTCGATCTCGATCGTGTCGTCGACGACCGGCGAGACCCCCACCGAGGCGAACGACGTGTGCCGCTTGGCCGCCGCATCATAGGGACTGATCCGCACCAGCCGGTGCACGCCCGATTCCGACTTGAGCCAGCCATAGGCATTGGGTCCGGTGACGAGGATGGTCGCCGATTTGATCCCGGCCTGGTCGCCGTCTTCCGACGCCTCGATCTCGACCTCATAGCCGTGCGCCCGGGCCCAGCGCGAATACATCCGCAGCAACATTCCAGCCCAGTCACAGCTCTCCGTGCCGCCTGCGCCGGAGTTGACCTCCAGATAGGCGTCGTTGCCGTCGGCCTCGCCGGACAGCAGGGCTTCCAGTTCGGCCCGGGCGGCGCGTTCCTTAATGGCCTTCAGCTGAGCGCGCGCTTCGTCAAGAGTCGCCTCGTCGCCCTCCTCCTCGGCCATTTCGGACAGCATGACGCCGTCCTCGAGCTCGCGCTCCATGGCCTTGACGGTGTTGATTTTGGCTTCCAGCTGCGAGCGCTCGCGGCTCACGGCCTGGGCCTCGTCGGGCTTGTCCCAGAGCGTCGGGTCCTCGACCCGTGCGTTCAGCTCATCGAGCTTTCGGTTGGCGACATCCCAGTCAAAGACGCCTCCTGAGCAGAGCGACGCTCTGCTCGATGTCGGCCTTCATGGCCTCGACATCCGGTCTCATATGCAAATCCTTACGGTGCGAAGGCGCGGAGATAGAGGTCGGGAGAGGCAGTAGGCAATAGGCAGCCGGCAATCGAAGGGGATTCCTGTCCGCGGCGACGACCGCGCCCCCACTGCCTACTGCCTACTGCCTCGCTTCCTAGAACAACCCGTC
This sequence comes from Brevundimonas sp., assembly GCF_027484365.1. Taxonomy (GTDB): domain Bacteria; phylum Pseudomonadota; class Alphaproteobacteria; order Caulobacterales; family Caulobacteraceae; genus Brevundimonas. The sequence goes on from NZ_JAIXTC010000018.1 coordinate 75,310, forward strand.
GAGGTCCGCCGCCGGTTCCTGCTTGGGCGCGGGCGGCGCGGTCGGCGGGGGAGCCGAGGGTCCGGGCGTGATCCCGGCGGCGGCTTCCTGTTCGCGACGAATGACGTCATTGTAGCTCTGCGGGCCCTCGGGCACGGCGGGTCCGGTCTCCCGGGCCTCCTCCTCGCGGCGACGCTCGGTGCCGGGTCGGAAGGCTTCCTCGATGCCGTTGATGGTGCGGAAGATGGCGCCGCGCGGGCGAACGAACGGCCGGGCCGGGCGCTCGCGCAGGGCGTCCTCCATGAAGTCCACGAAGATCGGCACCGCGGCCGAGGCCCCGGCCTCCCCGGACCCCAGGGACCGGTTGTCGTCGAAGCCGATATAGACCCCGACCACGATGTCGGTGGTGAAGCCCACGAACCAGGCCGAACGATACTCGTTGGTCGTGCCGGTCTTGCCGCCGACCCAACGGCCGAGGCCGCGGGCACTGGCGGCCGTACCGCGCTGGATCACGCCCTCCAGCATGGACGAGATCTGATAGGCGGTGATCGGGTCGATCACCTGGGTGCCGCGCGGCTCGAGGAAGGGCGAGGCCTGGCCGGAGAAGGCGCGTCCGCAGTCACGGCAACGGCGCTGATCGGCGCGATAGATGGTCTCTCCGTCCCGGTCCTGGACGTATTCGATCAGATAGGGATCGACGCGCCGCCCCCCGTTGACGAAGGCGGCGTAGGCGGCGGTCAGGTGATAGGCCGTGACCTCTCCCGCCCCCAGCGACACCGACAGATTGGGCTGCAGGTCGTCGGCGACGCCCATACGCTCGGACAGTTCGACCACCCGGTCCATGCCGATCGTATTGGCGAGGCGCACGGTCATCACGTTCCGCGACAGCTCCAGCCCGCGACGCAGGGTCGAGGGGCCGTAGTAGCGACGGCTGTAGTTCTCGGGGGTCCAGCGTCGTCCGTTCGCCCCGCCGGCGAAGCTGATCGGTCCGTCGACCACGATCGAGGCGGGCGTGAAATCGCCCTCCAGCGCGGCGGCATAGACGAAGGGCTTGAACGAGGACCCCGGCTGGCGCCGCGCCTGGGTCGCGCGGTTGAAGCTCGACAGGGCGTAGGAGTAGCCGCCGACCATCGCCAGCACGCGTCCGGATTGCGGCTCGATGGCCACCATGGCGCCGTTGACGGCCGGAACCTGCTTCAGGGCGAACTGGCCGTTGCGCGGTTCGACGAAGATCAGATCGCCGCGCTTCAGCGGCCGGTTGGCGTTGGCCCAGGCGGCGTCGGAGGCGATCAGGGTCCCGGTCGTGTCGTCACGCGCCGTGCGGATCTGCACAGTGTTGCCCGAAACGCTTTCGACCGCAGCGGCGCGCCATTCCCGGCGCTCCGGCGGGGCCGTCTGCCGCAGGGCCACAGCCTGCCAGCCCGGGGCGAAGTCGGTCGTGCCCCACGCCCCGCGCCAGCCGTGGCGACGGTCGTAGTTTTCAAGCCCCCGCATCAGGGCGTCCCGCGCCGCCGTCTGCAGCGACGGATCGAGCGTCGTGCGCATATAGAAGCCGCCGGCGTTCAGCTGGGCGCCGAACTCGGGGTTGGCGGCCGCCTGACGGCGCGCCTCCTCGACGAAGAAGTCGGCGTCCTGGTATTCGGCGCGCCGCGGCGCGGCCCGGGTGGTCAGGGGACGGGCGATCGCTTCCTGATACTGGGCCTGGGTGATGAACTGGTTCTGGACCATCTCGCCCAGCACCCAGTCGCGACGGCCCTTGGCCGCTTCGGGGTGGCGCTTCGGATGATAGTTGTTCGGCCCCTTGGGCAGGGCCGCCAGGAAGGCCGCCTCGTCCGGCGTCAGCTGCATCAGTGACTTGCCGAAATAGTTGTAGGCGGCCGAGGCCACGCCATAGGAGCGGTAGCCCAGGAAGATCTCGTTCAGATACAGTTCGAGGATCTGTTCCTTGGACAGCGTCGCCTCGAGGCGGCTGGACAGGATGGCTTCCTTCAGCTTGCGGCCGATGGTCGATTCATTGGTCAGCAGAACGTTCTTGGCGACCTGCTGGGTGATGGTCGAACCGCCTTCCAGCCTGCGCCCCGTGGCGAAGTTGAAGACGTTCTTGAACATGGCCCGGCCCAGCCCCGACACGTCGATGCCGCCGTGCTGGAAGAAGTTGCGGTCCTCCGCCGCCAGGAAGGCCTGCACGACCGGCGTCGGAATCTGCTCGTAGGGCACATAGATGCGCCGCTCGTCCGAGAACTCGCCGATCAGGGTGCCGTCGCCGGCATAGACGCGCGTGGCGGTCGGCGGCCGATAGTCGGCCAGCTCCGACGCATCGGGAAGGTCATGGAACAGCCAGGCGGCGTAGACCGCCACGATCAGCCCTGCGAGCGCGATCGCGCCCAAAAGGCCGATGCCCGCCATCACGAACCACCGTTCGGCAACCTTCACCAAGACTTCTCCGACTACGCGCTCGGCCCGATGTAGCCCGCGCCGTCCGACGGGGCTAGCTGACTTTTCGCCGTTCGAGTTCGGCGCGCGCCGCGCCCACGGCGTCTGCGTCCATATCCGTCTGGCTCGCCATCCAGTGCAGATAGTCGGACGGAACCTCGGACCACGGTCTAGTAACCGTCCGTTGCTTCAGGATCGATGACCGGCAGTTATACCCGGCGAATATGGAGACACGGAAACATCCCGCCATCCAAGCGGCGACAGATCAGGGTCAAAGACGACATTCGAGCTTTGGAAACCGCTCGCGCGCGCCTAGGTTGTCAGACTACCAACCAAGGCAAAGAGATTGGACTGGGCCGATGGCATCTCGGTTTCGCAACCAACTCACGGTGGTTCCACCGGTTCGGATCGCTGTCCGGCGGCAAGGCCTTTCGACGACAATAAACTGGGATGCAGGTGGGGCAGATCAAGGCTTGTCAGGGGCCAGATCATCGATGCGTTCCATAGGCGATCCTCGTTATTCCGGTTCTCTTCCGACCGAGCCCTACCTGATCCCCGGAACTCGGAAAGACTTCGGAGGCGGGGACCTAGGAACAATGACGTCGAGCGGCCTAGATCGATTCAAGGATCTGCTACTGGCCACCCGTGAGCGGGAGCGTGAGATACGGTCCGACACCAAGAAGGCGAAACGGCAGCTCGCGCTTAGTTGGACAACTCGAGCGCTCGCCTGGGTCACCCTGGCGGCGGCGGTTTCAAAGTCCGTTCGGGCCAAGACTGACTCAGCGGTCGCCCTTAGGCGCTCCGAGGTCAGCCACTTGAACAGTAATCTGACAGCTTCGCGCGTCTCCATAAGTTTCGATATGGAGACGGAGGTTGCCGGCCCACATCGGCGAATGCTGGAGGCTTTTGATCAGCTGTGTGGAAGCCACAAATCGTGGACTCTTGAGATGACGCAGCAGATTGACCGGGTGCGAGCACGAAGCGTCGCCGGGACCGTCATTGATCGGACTGCGGCGAGCCTTGGACGACGAGCAGACACCCTGGTCGACACAAACGATCTTCCGATGGCCATTGTAGTTCAGAAAGGGAGGGCCCACGCATACTTTTACCCCGGGTTCGTCTTAGTCGTTAGCAGCGCGGGCGCAGACTTCGCGATCATCGACCTGACGGAGATGGAAATATCTTACGAGACATCTCGGTTCACGGAAGAAGGCAGCATTCCGAATGATGCTCAGATGATCGGAAAGGTTTGGGCGAAATCTAACAAAAACGGGACTCGGGACCGGCGCTTCAAAGACAATCGCGAGCTACCTGTCATGCGTTATGGTCACGTTGGCTTGCGAAGCCCCGGCGGAATGGACGAGGCACTAATGTTCAGTCGTGATGACGCCTGTAGAGCATTTGTCGCTGCCGCGAATGACCTTCAGCGCATCCTGAGATCAATGCATCGTGGTCGTTTCGCTGGCGGGCACACCTCCATCACGAACGGCTGACTACATTCCGCCAGCGCCGGCGTTGTTCGCAGCGATCTGCATCGTGCCCGCCGGCTCGCGGAAATATCGGTCAATCCCTTCGGACACGGCCCGGACCAGCCGGCGGCGCTGCGCCGCGTCGCCGAGGGCGCGCTCATCGTCCGGATTGGTGATGAAGCCCATCTCAAGCAGGACCGCCGGCACGTCGGGGGCCAGAAGCACGGCCAGACCCGCATCACGGTGGCTGCGGCGCAGCAGCGGATGGTCTGCCGCCTCCAGATGGGTCAGCAGCACCCGGGCGAACTGGGCCGAGCGGTTCTGGGTCGCGCGCTGGGTCATGTCGAGCAGGATGCGATCCACCGACGGGTCGCGCCCGGGCAGATGCAGGTCGCGGTGCCAGTCGTCGCTGCGGGTGACCTCGCGGACCGCCCGCGTCGCCCCCTGTTCGGACAGGGTATAGACAGACGCCCCACGCGTGGCCGGGTCGGCGCCCGCATCGGCGTGCAGGGAGATGAACAGGTCCGCGTCCGCCTGGCGGGCGATCCGCACGCGACGGTACAGATCGACATAGACATTGGTCTCGCGCGTCAGCATGACGCGATAGCGGCCTGTCCGGTTGAGCTCATCACGCAGGGCGAGCGCTGCGGCCAGGGTGACCTCGCTCTCGCTGCGATGCGCGCCCCGGGCCCCCGGATCCCGACCGCCGTGCCCGGCATCGATGACGATCAGCGGTCGCTCGGTCCGGCGCTGTTCGGGCCGCGCGGCCTGGCGCTCACCCGCCGGCAGTGGAGCCGAACCGGTCGCGGCGATATCGATGACGTAACGATAGTAGGCGACGCCGTCTCCGGGCGGCAGCAGGAAGCGGCGCTCGATCCGCGCCGTCCGGGCCAGGGCCAGGTGCACCCGCGACGCCGTCCCCGACGGACTGACTCGCCAGTCCCGCACCAGTCCCGAACCCGCGCCGTCCACGCCGCGTCCTGCGCCGACCCCGGCGAGGGTCAGAACGACCGAGCCGCGATCCCCGCTCTCGATCACCTCTCCGCGGGCGGAGCGGTCCAGATCGATGACGATCCGCGTCCGCTGCACATCGCCGCCGAACCGCAGACCGCGCACGTCGCCGGTCGCGCCGGCGGCCAGTCCGCGCGTTGAAATCAGCAGCACGACAGCGAGCACCAGCACGGCGAGCGCCGTCATGGCCCACTCGCGCGGGCCCCATCCGGACAGGTTGAAATACTTGCGACCGGTCATTCTGACGGCGGACCCACCTTTATCGTTGGCCCCATGGTGGCAGAGCCCGGTTTGGATTGGGTTAAGCGGCGGCGCTTTCCGCGCATTCGCTGCCTAAAGCGGCGCACTGCCTTTCCATTCCGGGACTTGATGCTTATGCTTGTATTCGTCCGCGAACGATCGCGCCGCCGCTTAGTCGGTTTGGCGAGGCCCCGGCGCGGCGCCGACTTCCCGCCTTCGCGGATCGTGTCGCCCCCCGTCTCTGACCGTGGTCACTGACTGACTGGCCCAACGATCGAACAAGCCGGGCCTGTTCAGAACCGGACCTTGCGACGCCTGTCGGCGCGGGTCCAGGACCGACCATAACCCATGGGCATTCCCGCCTGCCTCTCCCGTGAACCGACAGCCCCCTTCGGGCCGGTCGCAGTCGTCTTCGGCCATCGCCGCGACGACCGGATGACGCACGCGTCCGCCTCTTACCCCGTTCGGCGAGCCGCCGTTGCCTCCCCCGGCAACGGCCGAGCGCGCCAGAGAGATACCTTCAATGTCAAAGACGATGCTTATCGATGCAGCGCACGCGGAAGAAACCCGCGTCGCGATCGTGGACGGCCGCCAGGTTGAGGAATTCGACTTCGAGTCGAAAACCAAACGCCAGCTTCGCGGCAATATCTATCTCGCCAAGGTCACCCGCGTAGAGCCCAGCCTTCAGGCCGCCTTCGTCGAGTACGGCGGCAATCGCCACGGCTTCCTGGCCTTCAACGAAATCCACCCCGACTACTACCAGATCCCGGCCGCCGACCGCGACGCGATCATGGCCGAGGCCCATTCGGCCGAGGACGACCACGACGACGAGCACGCCCGTGACTCCGACGACGGCGATTCCGAAGGCGGCATGGCCGAAGAGGAACGGCTGAAGCGGCGCCTGATGCGTCGCTACAAGATCCAGGACGTCATCAAGCGTCGCCAGATCCTGCTGATCCAGGTCGTCAAGGACGAGCGCGGCGGCAAGGGCGCGGCCCTGACCACCTGGCTGTCCCTGGCCGGCCGCTACTGCGTCCTGATGCCCAACACCGGCAAGGGCGGCGGCATCTCCCGCAAGATCACCCAGGCCAGCGACCGCAAGCGTCTGAAGGCCGCCGCGGCCGCCCTCGACGTGCCGCGCGGCATGGGGCTGATCATCCGCACGGCCGGCGCCAAGCGCACCAAGGCCGAGATCAAGCGGGACTACGAATATCTGCTGCGCCTCTGGGAGACGATCCGCGAGACCACCCTCGCCTCCCACGCCCCGTCCCTGATCTACGAAGAAGAGAACCTCGTCCGCCGCGCCGTACGCGATATGTTCGACAAGGATTTCGACGGCATCCAGGTCGAGGGCGTCGAGGGCTTCAAGGAGGCGCGCGACTTCATGCGGGTGCTCATGCCCTCGCAGGCGAAGAAGGTGCACCTCTACCAGGGCTCCCGCCCCCTGTTCGCGGCCAACGGCATCGAGGAGCTGCTGACGCAGATCCACCAGCCGGTCGTGCCGCTGAAGTCGGGCGGCTATCTGGTCATCAACCAGACCGAGGCCCTCGTCGCGATCGACGTCAACTCGGGTCGCGCCACCAAGGAACGCAACGTCGAGGCCACGGCCTTCAAGACCAACTGCGAAGCCGCCGTCGAGGCTGCCCGCCAGCTGCGCCTGCGCGACCTCGCCGGCCTGGTGGTCATCGACTTCATCGACATGGACGAGTCCAAGAACAACCGGACCGTCGAACGCATTCTGAAGGACGAGCTCAGCTTCGACCGGGCGCGCATCCAGATGGGCCGCATCTCCGGCTTCGGCCTGATGGAGATCAGCCGCCAGCGTCGCCGCCTCGGCGTGCTGGAAGGCGCCACGGAGGTCTGCCCCCACTGCCAGGGCGCCGGTCGCGTCCGCTCGGCCGAATCCGCCGCCCTGATGGTGCTGCGCGCCGTGGACATCGAAGCCGGCAAGAACGGCGCGGGCTCGATCAACCTCAAGGTCTCCTCGGCTGTCGCCCTCTACATCCTGAACCACAAGCGCGACTATCTGCAGCGACTGCTGGAGCGTCGCGGTCTGGCCGTCATCATCCAGATCGACGACCGCATGGGTCAGGGCGAGAGCGCCATCGAGCGCACCGAGACCAATGAGGACTTCGTCGCGCCCGAGGCGGTCGTGACCCTGGCCGATCTCGACGACGACTTCGACGACAACGCCTGGCAGGACGAAGACGACAACGACGACGAGGACGAGTTCATCTCGGACGAGGACGACGACGACGCCCTGGATCGCGAGGATGCCGACGACGACGAGCCCCGCGAACGCGCCGAACGTTCGGATGGTGATCGCGGTCGTGGGCGCGGCCGCCGCCGTCGCGGCGGTCGTCGCGACGAGGAGGCCGCGCCTGTGGCCGCCGACGCCGAAGCCGAAGGCCTCGCCGCCGAAGATGACGACAGCGAGGCCGGCCGCCGCCGCCGTCGTGGCCGTCGCGGCGGACGCCGCATCCGCGAGGACGGCGACACCGCCGGCGCCGGCGCGGGCGCAGGATCCTTCTTCTGGGTCCGGGGGCGCACGCCGTCGCTGGACGACCCCTATGTCTGGTTCGACCCGATCAACCCCGCCCCGCGGGCCGAACGTCCGGAAGCACCGGCGCGTGACGCGGCGGCCCCCGCTCGCGACGTCGAGGAGCGGATTGGCGAACGGCCCGAGGGCGAACTGGCCGCCGATCGCGAAGGCGGTCGCTCGCGTCGCCGCCGTCGCGGCCGGGGCCGCGGTGAACGCGCCACCCCGCAAGATCTGAAGGTCGAGGCCCGCGCCACCGGCGAGGGCATGCCGACCGACGGCAATCCCGATGCGCCCATGGCCGTGATCCTGCCGGACGCCGCCTCAGACGCGCCGGCTCCGGTGATCGCATCCGAACCCCAGCGTCGCCGCGTCCGTCGCAAGACGGCCGCCTCGGCGGTCGGGACGGAGGCCGTCGCCGAGGACGCCGTCGAGGCTGCCGCCCCGCCGCTGGAGCCCGAGATCGCCTTGGTCGAGGCTGAAGCCGAAGCGGCTCCCTTGGTCGTCGAGCCGGAGGTCGAGCCGGAACCCGTCGCGCCGGAGACCCTGGTCGCCGCCGAGGACGTCGCTCCGCCCACGCCCGAGGCCGATCTTTCGGCGATCATCGCCAACGATCCGGCCCAGATCACGGCGCCGCCCGCCAAGCCGAAACGCGGATGGTGGCGCTTGTGACGATCAGCGCCTAGGTTAGGGCCATGGGGCGGGGGCGCCAGTCGAAGGAGTTCGCCATGTTCCGGCCGACCCGCGTCGCGTCCTCCGTCCTCGGGTGGGTCGCCGCGTCCGCCGCCGTCCTCGTGATGGCGGCGGCCGGCCCCGCCTCCGCCCAGTCGACCATCCGCGACACCGAGGTCGAGGGCATCATCCGCGAATGGTCCGACCCGGTGTTCACGGCCATGGGGCTGGAGCCGTCCGAGGTCGAGGTCCTGCTGATCAACGACCCCGAGCTGAACGCCTTCGCCACGCGCGGGCGGATCATGGGCATCAACACCGGCACCATCCTTCGCGCGGATTCACCGGGCGAGCTGCTCGGCGTGATCGCTCACGAAGGCGGACACATCAAGAACCGCCACACCCTCCGCGACGGGGCCCAGGCCGCCGGCATGCAGCCCTTCCTCATGTCCATGGCCCTGGGCGCCCTGGCCATTGCGGCGGGCGAGCCCGGCGCCGGCATGGCCCTGGTCGGCTCCGGCCAGTATTTCGGCACCCTCGGCGCCCTGCGCTATATGCAGAGCCAGGAGGGCGAGGCCGATCTGACCGCCGCCCGCGGTCTGGAAGCCGCGGGCCAGTCCGGCCGCGGTCTGGTCGAGTTCTTCGAGAACATGCGGGCCCAGGAAGTTTTCTCGGACGCCCGTCGCTATCCCTATTTCCGCAGCCACCCCCTGTCCGGCCAGCGGATCGAGGCCCTGCGCCGCCCGGTCGAGGCCGCGGCCCACTACAACGTCGTCGACAGCCCCGAACGGATGGCCCAGCTGCAGCTGATTCAGGCCAAGATCCGGGCCTTCACCGACCCGCCGACCCAGACCCTGCGCACCTATCTGGACAGCGACACCTCCCTGCCCGCCCGCTATGCCCGCGCCATCGCCTGGTATCGCGACGGACAGACCCAGCGCGCCCTCGACGCCACCGACGTCCTGATCGCCGCCGACGTCGAAAACCCCTATCTGTGGGAACTCAAGGGCCAGATCCTGTTCGAGGAAGGCCGCCCGGGCGAGGCCATCGACGCCCACCGCGAGTCGGTCCGGCTCAGGCCCGACGCTCCCCTGCTGCGGATCAACCTGGCCCACGCCCTGATCGAGACCAACGACAGCGCCAATCTCGAGGAGGCGGTCGACCAGCTGAAGCGCGCCGTCGCCCGCGAGGAGGACAACACCCTCGCCTGGCGTCTGCTGGGTCAGGCCTACGCCTCCCAGGGCAAGGAGGGCGAGGCGCGCCTGGCCTCGGCCGAATACTATTTCGCCGCCGGGGGCGAAGAACAGGCGACCCAGTTCGCCCTGCGCGCCCGCGACATGCTCCCGCGCGGCTCCAACGAATGGCGGCGCGCCATGGACATCGTCCTGGCCTCCGGGGCCACGATGGACGACATCGACGACCTCGACCGTCGCCAGCAGCAACGCCGCGACCGCCAGACCGTTATCGCCCCGCCGGGCGCCTGATCCGCTCCTCCGAGACCTGAATGACCGACGAAACCCCTGCCCCGTCCCCGGACGCAAAGCCCACGCGCGATCCCCTGGCCTGGTTCGCCGGCGGCCGGGGCGGCGCCCTCGCCGTCGCCGTGTCGGTCGTGGCCCTGGGCCTGTCCGCCGCCCCCTATGTCACCGGCGGTGATTTCGGCGCCAAGGTCCGCGCCTATCTGCTCGCCAACCCCCAGGTCATGACCGAGGTCCAGGCCGCGTTCGAATCGCAGGCGGAAAACGCCCGTGTCGACACCATCAACGCCGCCGTCGCCGCCAATGCCGCCCTGATGGCCCCCGACCCGCGCGACCCCGCCTTCGGCCCCGCCGATGCGAAGGTCACGGTCGTCGAGTTCTTCGATTACCGCTGCCCGGGCTGCAAGGCGGTGTCGGAGGACTATCTGGCCCTGATCCGCGCCAACCCCGACGTCCGCTTCGTCTTCAAGGAATGGCCCATCCTTGACCGGGGCGACGACACCACCTCCAACTACGCCGCCCGCGCCGCCCTGGCCGCCCACCGCCAGGGCAAATACCTCGCCGTCCACCAGGCCCTGATGGCCGAGAACGGCCTGACCCGCGAGGGCGTCGACCGCATCCTCGCCGCCAACGGCGTCGACACGGCACAGGCCGCCGCCGTGATCGCCGACACCGGCACCGACCGCCTTCTGGCCGACATCCACACCACCGGCGCCACCCTCGGCCTCGTCGGTACCCCGACCTTCCTGATCAACGGCAAGACCACGGCGACCATCAACCCGCAGGAAGTCGCCGCAGCGATCGCGGCGACGAAGGCGGGATAGGCTGACCGGCGTTCGGCGACCTCTAGCCGGAGGGCGGGAGGTCGCCGGGAGCGGCCACCCTTGCCGGCTGGACCTCGCGGGGGCTCTTGCCGGTCCACCGCTTGAAGGCGCGGGAGAAGGCTGCGGCTTCGGAGAAGCCGACGAGGTAGGCCGTCTCGTTGACCGAGGCCCGGGCGCCGGTGAGGTAGCGGAGCGCCATGCGGTGGCGCAGGGCGTCAAGCACCTGTTCGTAGGTGACGTCCTCGGCCTTGAGCTTGCGGAACAGGGTCTGGCGGCTGAAGCCCAGGGCGCGGGCGACGGCCTCGGCGCCGACCTCGCCGGTGTGCAGCAGCGGCAACAGCACGGCCTCGACGCGGCCGCGGACGGTCTTCTGGTCGTCGAGCTCCTGCAGCAGGTCGTCGGCGCGCCGGGTCAGGACGCCGAACACATAGCGCGGCTGAAGCGCCACGGGCCAGGTCGCGATGCGCGGGTCCAGCCGCATGGCGTTCCAGCCGCTGGAGAAGGATACCGGGCACTGGAAGATCCGGTCGTACTCGGCCCTCCAGGCCGGCTCCGGGTGCGAAAACTGCACCTCCAGCACATGCGGCTCGGGCAGGAAGCGGCGCGGGCCGCAGACCAGCCGCGCGAAGGCCCCTTCGCTCAGTTCGGGGAAGGCGTCCGGATCCGCGCGCGTGTCGACCATCCACAGCTGGCCGTCGCGCACGGTGAGCACAAAGCGCGGTCCGTCGCTGAGCCCCTCGGTTTCCAGCGTCAGCCGGCCGAAGCGCTGCATCTGGGCGAACGCCTCCCCCATGGTGGCCGAGGCGTTCATGATCAGCCCGACGATCGACACCTCCGCCAGGTCGACGGCCTCGCCGAAATGGAGCGCAAGCGCCGGGTCGCCGCAGAGGTCCTGGGCCCCGCGCATCAGGGCCACATAGGTCCCGAACGCCAGGCGGGCGTCGGGGTTCTCCAGGTCGGCGGGATGCAGGCCGGCCCGGGCCATGAGCGCCGCGCGATCCGCGCCGCGCTGGACGGCGAACGCGATCAGGCCGGCGGCGACTCCCGCGGACGTCGTCAGGTTCGACATCGACACGGCCCCCGGTGTTACGAACGATCATGCGCACGGAACGCCCGATCATGGCGCCCGCCGGACCTATCGACAAGAAAGGGACCCATGACCCTGCGAATTCGAATGCTGCCCGTCCTGTCTGCCGTCGTCGCCGTCGCGCTGCCGCCGTCCATCGCCCTGGCCGACACGCTGCAGGCCGGGCCTGGCGATCCGGCCTGGATGCATCTGGGCGCCAACGCCCTGCTGTGGGCGCACATCGGCGGCGGGGCGATCGGGATGGTCACCGGCGTCGTCGCCCTGGCCTCGCGCAAGGGCCAGCGGGTCCACCGCGCGGCGGGCTCGATCTTCTTTCTGGCGATGTTCATGGCCTATGCCATCGGCGCCGGCGTCGCGCCCTTCCTTGAAACCGGACAGCGGCCCAATTTCGTTGCCGGGATCATGGCGCTCTACCTTCTGGTCAGCGGCGCCATGGCGGCTCGACGGCGGAACGCGAAGGCCGGCGCCCCGGAGGTCATCGGGCTGATCGTCGCCCTCTCCATCACCGCCGCCGGCGTGATCTTCATGCGGATGGGCGCAGCCAGCCCCAGCGGCACGGTGGACGGCTCGCCGCCGCCGGCCTTCCTGCTCTTCACCATCGCCGGGATCTTCGCGGCGGCGGGTGAGTTGCATGTGCTGATCCGCAAACAGTTGTCCAACGTCTCGCGGATCGCCCGGCACCTGTGGCGGATGTGCTTTTCGCTGTTCATCGCCTCGGGCTCGTTCTTCCTCGGGCAGATGCAGGTGTTTCCCGAGGCCATACAGGACTCGGTTCTGCTGCCCATCCTCGCCCTGGCGCCTCTGCCGGTCATGCTGTTCTGGCTGGGCAAGGTCCGCTTCGACGCCTGGCGTCGCCGACGGATGAAGGCCGCGATCGCAGCCTAGCGGCAGGCCCTGCCCCAGTGAGCGCTGCGTCCGACTCCAAACAGAGCGGCATGGTCTCCGTTTGCAGCTTGTGTGCCGAATGTCCGCATCGGGGCGTCAGGCGAATGACCGACTGCCACGCCAGGGACGATTGCCCTGCAGGTCCTTTCTGATTGATATACAAGACGTTTTTCGCAGCAGGTTAACCGAACGCTAGGTACGGCCGAGGGCGTTGACCGACGTTCGCTCGAATGCGATTGAAGCTTTGAGCCGTGGGAAACCGCTTTATCGTCAACGGCGTGGGCGGGGGGAGTCTGGTTCCGTTCGCGCTTGAGAACTACGTCGGGGGATGGAAATGCCGGGTATTGTTCGGGCCGCGTTGGCGGTTATCCTGGTCGTCATGGCCGGTCTGGTGCCGTCGTCGTCCTGGGCGCAGGTGGGCGGTCGTGTCGCCGTTCTTGGCGCCCCGAGTCTCACGGCGTGGAATGCCGAGGTGGTGTCGAAAATTCTGGCGGACGGTCGTTTCATCGCCGTCGACAACATCGACGTCGGGACAAGCACACCCAGTCTGGCGACGCTTCAGACCTATCGCGCGGTCATCGTCTACAATGATGCTAGCGTTCTGAGCAGGGCGACACTGGGAGACAACCTTCACGCCTACCTCCTTGCCGGTGGTGGAGTCGTTAACGCCGAGTTCGACACCAGCACAGCTCACCTGGCTGGTGCATGGGCTACGAATACCGACACTGCCATCGCCGGGGGTGGACCCACGGTCGGCGAAGCTACGCTTGGAACAATTGCCCTGCTGGCCCACCCCACGGTCGCAGGCGTGACCACGTTCAACGGAGGCTTTGACAGTTATCGGTCAAGCGGAGCGATCACCCCGGGTTCGACCCTCGTTGCCAGCTGGTCCACCGGAGAACCGCTTGTGGCCTTCAAACAGGTAGGGGCGGGAACCGTCGTCTCCCTGAATTTCTTCCCTCCATCGAGCGACTCTCGGTCCGGCTTTTGGACGGCTTCGACAGATGGAGCAAAGCTGATGGCGAACGCGCTGGTCTTTGCCGGGGATGGCGCAGCGCCGCCGGCACCTGTCCCGACGCTCTCTGAATGGGCCATGATCCTGTTCGGCCTGATCCTGGCGGGTGGCGCAGCGCTCTACATCCAGCGGCGGCAGTCGATCGCATAAGCAGCGTCTCCCCTGGTTTGGAACGGCCCCGCTGGCGACGGCGGGGCCGTTTGCATATCTGGTATCCACCCCCAGCCGACCTTGAAAGCGTCCGCTCTCAGGCCAGCCAATGTATACGACAGCCCCGATGTGATCCGCACATCCTCCCCGGACCCCTTTGAATTCAACGCCCGGCTCTGACGAGAGCCTTTATCCGCGCCTACATAGGAAACGGGCGGACACTGTCGGCATGACCGAGATCAAACACCGACCGCCCCGCCTCACCGCCGAAGCCTGGGCCCATGCCCGTGAGGATTTCATCGCCGGCGTCAGTTGCGCCGTCATCGCCGAACGCTACGGCACGACCGACCGCAGCGTCCGTCGTCGGGCCGCGATCGAGGGCTGGCGGCGGCCAGACTTCCTGCCGTCGCGCCTCGCCCCGCCCCCGCCGTGGATGGCCGGGCCGCGCACCAAGGACGAGGAGATGGAGATCGATCCGGCGCTGGAGGAGGTCGACGAGGCCGAATCCGTCTCCCGCTTCGCCCTCCTGTTCAACCCGAACGCCCGATCCCTGCGGCGGTTCGCCTTCCGCCAGGCGGCAGAGAACGCCGCCGTCGACCGGCCGCAATAGGCGGTCTCGTGGATGCGGCTGGTCCAGCTGGTGAACAACGCCGACTGCCGTCTGGAAAGCGATTCCTCGGCCTTCCGCGACATCGACCACGTCCGCGCCGCCTATCTGCGCCGCCTCAACGAGGCCGTCGCCGAGGGCCGGGACGAAACCCTCGCCGAAGAGGCCGGGGCTGAGGCCGCGCCGGAGACCTGATCCCGGATTTCGTCCGTTTCGTCCGTTTCGTCAGGGTGTTTTCGTCCGGACCGACGGACAAAACCGGACAGAGGCCTCGCCTCAGGCCAGCTTCAGGCTCATCTCCCCGCCGATCCATTCGACCCGCGCCTTGTCCCGCGCGGCCCCGGCGGCCGTGGTGTTGCCCAGAGCCTGTTCGGCCTCGGCGAGGACGAAATAGCTGTAGGGGTCCATCGGCCAGTCGATCAGAAGTTCCTCGATCTTCGCCTTCGCCCCGGCCGCATCGCCGTTGGCCAGCATCGCGGCGGCGAGGCTCCTGCGGGTCGGGAACCAGATGATCGGCGGGTCGCCGCCCTCCTCCTCCATCCCCTGGATCTCGGCGGCCCGGGTGAAGGCGGCGACGGCGGCCGATGCATTGCCCTCCAGCATGGCGGCCCGCCCTTCCAGCACCCGCTGGGAGACCTCGACGAACAGTTTCATGTCGTCGGCCTGGTCGCCCGTGAGGGAGTCACCCTCGCGGATCGCCTTGATGGCCCCGGCCTCGACCCGCACGGCCGCTGCATCTCCGGCCCGAGCCGCCGCCTCGCCCCGGCCGTAGTGCCAGCTCGCGCGGAGCAGGGGCTTGCTTTCAGGCGGCTCGGCCAGGGCCGCGACCTGGGCGGGTGAGCCGAAACGGCCGAAGATCGCATAGGCGTCATTGGCCATCAGCTGACGCCACTGGTTGTCGGCCGGGATGTCGGGATAGGTGGCGAGGAAGCCCTCGGCCAGCTTCAGCCCCTCCTCCGCCCCGCCGGCCATCAGGGCCCCGCCCATGCCGAAATGGATGTTGTGGGCGTGCAGCGGCATCCCCGTGATCCCACCCGGAGGCGCGGCCAGTTCGTCGTAGCGCTTGTCGAGCGCCACGGCCTCGACATTGGACCTCATCGCGTCCCGATAGCGGCCCACCCGGTAGAAGGTGTGCGACGGCATATGCACCAGATGGCTGGCCGAGGGCGCCAGCCGAGCCAGTTTCTCACCATAGGGAATGGCCTTGTGCGGGTCGTCGGACCACTCGGTCAGGTGGATGTAGAGGTGGATGGTGCCGGGGTCGTCGGGGGCCTTCGCCAGCGACGCCTCGAGGATCTCCATCGCCCGGCTGATGCCCCGGTCCTTGGGCGCGCCGTCTTCATCCCACCATTCGTCGGCCTGCAGCATCCAGGCATCGGCCGTGATGGCGGCGATCAGGGGGCTGTCGGGATTGCGTCGGGCGATCCGGTCCATGGCCCGGGCGAAGCGCACGCCCTGGCTGGCCTTGGCGCCGGAATAGCGCTGGATCAGGGCGTCGATCATCTGACGCTGGACCGGGGTCGCGCCCCGCGCCTCGCGCCGCGCCAGCTGGGCCAGCCTCAACCCGGCCCGCAGGGAGTCGTCATCCGTGCCGCCGCCGTTGAGGTTGGGACCGGTCGCCCAGGCCTCGCCCCAGGCGCACATCCCGCAGTCGGGATCGATGGCCCGTGCCCGGCGGAAGGCGCGCACCGATTCCTTGTGCTCGAAGGCCCAGCGCAGCCGCACCCCGTGGTCGAACCAGGCCTGGGCCTCCGGGTTCATCGTATCGACGGTCCAGCTCGCGACCTCGCCGAAGCCGGGCACCAGGACCATCGAGCCTTCCGGCGCGGCGTCCAGCGCCGACCCGACCCGGCCGCAGCCCCGCGGGTTCTGCAGCAGGGAGGCGCTCGCCTCCGCATCGGCGGAGGCCGAGGTCGCGTCGGCGACGGCGGCGGGTCCCGCCAGACAGAGGGCCAGGGCGGTGAACGTCAGCAGCTTCAGTCGCATCGTCTTCCCCTCGATCCGAGGCGACGATCCTGCACCAGTCGAGGGGCGGTTCCAAGCGCCCCGACCGTCTCAGGGGTTGGGCAGGCTGTAGCCCAGGTCGTAGCGGTGCGCCCCGCCTTCGAGGATCAGGGCGAAGTCCCCGCGGATCCCCGCCAGCTCACCCGTCCCCGATCCCGGCACGACGGTGATCGACAGGGTGTATCCCCCCGCATTCATGTCGCCGCGATGGGCCAGCAGGAAGGCGCCCTCCCGGCCGTCGAGCGTGCCCACGAACCGCTCCAGCGCGACATAGGTCCCCTCCTCGGCCGAGACCCCGCCCGCCAGCATCTGGCCGGTCGCGCTGCCGGTCATTCCGCCGCTGAAGGTCTTGGCGAGCGTGTATCGGGACAGGCCCAGCCCCGCCTCGACCACCTCCGGATCGGCGGGCGTGACCGAGACTTCGAACATTCCTGTGGCGTGATGCACGACGGTCTCCTGGGCTTTGACGCTTCCGGCGACCATGACCCCGAGCGCGATCAGCAGGCCGAGCACCGCCACGGCGACATAGCCTCGAACAGTCAGGGTCCGCATCGGTCGCTCCGGAACATTACAGGAACATCCTGTCTCCGGGGCGCGGTTCCGTCAAGCTCAGATCAGGCCGGCCAGCGGCGAGGACGGGTCGGCGTACATCTTCTTCGCCATTCGCCCGGCCAGATAGGCCTCGCGCCCGGCGATGACCGCATGCTTCATCGCCCGCGCCATGCGGATAGGGTCTTTGGCCCCGGCGATGGCGGTGTTGGTCAGGACGGCGTCGCACCCCAGCTCCATGGCCACGGTCGCGTCCGAGGCCGTGCCCACGCCTGCGTCGACCAGCACAGGCACGCCGGCCTGTTCCACGATCAGCCGCACATTGACGGCGTTCTGCAGCCCCAGCCCCGATCCGATCGGCGCGGCCGCCGGCATGATCGCCGCCGCCCCTGCATCCTCCAGCCGCTTCGCCATCACGACGTCGTCGGTGCAGTAGACCATGACGTCGAACCCGTCCTTGACCAGCAGGTCCAGTGCCCGGAGCGTCTCGATCATGTCGGGATACAGGTGCGCAGAGTTCGACAGCACCTCCAGCTTGACCAGATCCCAGCCGCCCGCCTCGCGCGCCAGTCGCAGGGTCCGCACCGCATCCTCGCCGGTGAAACAGCCGGCGGTGTTGGGCAGGAAGGTGAACCGGTCAGGCTTGAGATAGTCGACCAGCATGGGCTGGGACGGATCCGAGAGGTTCACCCGGCGCAGGGCCACGGTGACGATCTCGGCGCCCGCCGCCTCGGCTGCGGCCGCGTTCTGGGCGTAGTCGGCGTATTTGCCGGTGCCGACGATCAGGCGCGAGTTGAAGGTGCGGCCGGCGACGGTCCAGCTGTCGATCGGAGTGGCTACGGTCGGGGCGACGAAGGGAGCGTTCATCGCCTTCATCTAGGCTTGTGCGCCCGGAAACGGAACCCGTTCAGCCGCCGCCGACGAACTGGACCAGCTCGATCCGGTCGCCGTCTTCCAGCACAGTCCCGGCATGCAGCGACCGCGGTACGATGGCCAGGTTCCGCTCCACGGCGACCTTGCGGACGTCGAATCCCAGTTCCTCGACCAGGGCCAGGACGGTCCGCGCGGCCACCTCCCGCGTATCTCCGTTGACTTGGATGCGCATGTCGTTACGTCAACCTGACCTGTGCGGCGTAACCTCGGCTTTGACGAGCGACGCCGTTCCGCTAAAAGGCCCGCCCACCGAAGCGGTGCCGACCACATCCATTGGCCCGCCGCCAACTCGTCCGGAGCGAATGCCCGAAACCCCCGTCCTCTACGTCCTGAACGGCCCCAACCTCAACCTCCTGGGGGTGCGGGAGGCGCATATCTATGGGCGAGAGACCCTGGCCGACGTCCAGGCCCTCTGCGAGGCGGCCGCGGAAGGCGCGACTGTGGTCTTCCGTCAGTCGAATCACGAAGGCGAACTGGTCGACTGGATCCAGGAGGCCCGCACGGCGGCCGTGGCCCTCGTCATCAACCCGGCGGCCTACAGCCATACGTCGGTGGCCCTTCTGGACGCCCTGAAGGTCCTCACCATTCCGGTAGTCGAGTGCCATCTTTCGAACCCGGCGGCGCGCGAGGAATTCCGGCGTCATTCCTACGTCTCTCTCGCCGCCACCGGCATCGTCTCGGGCTTCGGTGCCCATTCCTATGAACTGGCCGTCAGGGCCGCCCTCCGGCTGGCGCGGGAACGCTCCGCAATGCCCGCCCGTTGAAACCAGACCACAAGGCATAGCTCTCATGGCGACCGACAAGAAACTGGATAACGAGCCCTCGGTGGAGATCGACACCACACTGGTTCGCCAGCTGGCCGACATCCTCAACGACACCTCGCTGACCGAGATCGAGGTCGAACGCGGCGAACTGCGGATCCGTGTCGCCCGCGAGATCACCGCCGCCCCTGTGACGCAGTATGCGCCCGCGCCGGCCTATGCTCCGCAGGCGGCCCCGGCACCGGCCGCCGCGTCAGCGCCTGTGTCGATGCCCTCCGACCCCGCCACCATCGTCGCAAGGTCGGGCGAGACGGTGAAGTCGCCCATGGTCGGCACTGTGTATCTGCAGGCCTCGCCCGAGGCCCCGCCCTTCGCCAAGGCCGGGGACAAGGTCAAGAAGGGCCAGACCCTCCTGATCGTCGAGGCCATGAAGACAATGAACCCGATCCAGGCTCCGCGCGACGGCGTCGTGCAGGAAATCCTCGTCGGCGACGCCCAGCCCGTCGAGTTCGGCGAAGCCCTCGTCGTTCTCGAGGCCTGAGCCCAGTGTTTACCAAGGTCCTGATCGCCAACCGCGGCGAAATCGCGCTTCGCATTCACCGGGCGTGCAAGGAGATGGGCATCTCCACGGTCGCCGTGCACTCCGAGGCCGATCGCGGTGCCATGTGGGTGCGGCTGGCCGACGAAAGCGTCTGCATCGGCCCGGCGCCGGCCGCCAAATCCTATCTGAACATCCCCTCGATCATCGCGGCGGCCGAGATCACCGGTGCCCAGGCGATCCACCCGGGGTACGGCTTCCTGTCGGAGAACGCCCGCTTCGCCGAGATCGTCGAAGCCCACGGCATGACCTTCATCGGTCCCAAGGCCGAGCACATCCGGATCATGGGCGACAAGATCAGCGCCAAGCAGACGGTGCTGGAAGCCGGCATCCCCTGCGTCCCCGGCTCGGCCGGCGAGGTCGAGACCATCGAGGCCGCCATCGAGGCCTCAAAGGCCATCGGCTTCCCCCTGATCGTCAAGGCGGCGGCGGGCGGCGGCGGGCGCGGCATGAAGGTCGCCCTGACCGCCGACGACCTGGTTGAAGCGGTCCAGACCGCCCAGACCGAGGCCAAGGCCGCGTTCGGCAATGGCGCGGTCTATATGGAACGCTACCTCCAGAAGCCGCGCCACATCGAGATCCAGGTCGTCGCCGACAGCCACGGCAATGTCGTCCACCTCGGCGAGCGCGACTGCTCGCTCCAGCGTCGTCACCAGAAGGTGCTGGAAGAAGCCCCCTCGCCGGCCCTTTCGGCCGCGGAGCGCGTCGCCATCGGCGAGACGGTCAACAAGGCGATCGGCAAGATCGGCTACCTCGGCGTCGGCACCATCGAGTTCCTGTGGGAGGACGGCGAGTTCTTCTTCATCGAGATGAACACCCGCCTGCAGGTCGAGCACCCGGTCACCGAGGCTGTCACCGGCGTCGATCTGGTCCGCGAACAGATCCGCATCGCGGCCGGCCTGCCGCTGTCCTTCACCCAGGACGACATCCACTTCGAAGGTCACGCCATCGAGGTCCGCATCAACGCCGAAAACTCCGAAACCTTTGCCCCGTCCCCGGGGACGGTCACCGACTTCCACGCCCCCGGCGGGCTGGGCGTGCGGCTTGATAGCGCCATCTACGCCGGCTATTCGATCCCGCCCTACTACGACAGCCTGATCGGCAAGCTGATCGTCCACGGCCGCGACCGCGCCGAGTGCGTGGCCCGGCTGAAGCGCAGTCTGAACGAGATGGTCATCGGCGGCATCGACACCACCATCCCGCTGTTCCAGAAACTCCTGCTTGAGCCGGATATCCTGTCGGGCGACTACGACATCCACTGGCTGGAGAACTGGGCGAAGCGTCAGAAGTCCGACGGCTGACGTGACCGATCCAGCGGCCAGCGCCTTTTCGCCGCCGGACCCGTTCGACGCCCACGCCCTGTTGCAGTGCTACGCCCACGGGGTTTTTCCGATGGGCGAGGACCGGAACGACCCGCGCGTCTATCTGGTTGAACCTGAGCAACGGGGTGTCCTCCCGCTGGACGCCTTCCACATCCCCGCCCGCCTGCGCCGCACGATCCGGAACGAGCCGTTCGTCGTGCGTGTGGACACGGCGTTCGACGCCGTCCTGGACGCCTGCGCCGCCTCTGGTCCGGGTCGAGAGGCGACCTGGATCAACGCTCCGATCATGGGCCTGTATCGGGATCTTTACATGCGGGGTCAGGCCCACAGCATCGAATGCTGGCGGGACGAAGTGCTGGTCGGCGGCCTGTATGGCGTCACCCTCGGCGGCGCCTTCTTCGGAGAGAGCATGTTCAGCCGGGCGACCGATGCGTCCAAGGTCGCTCTCGTGCACCTGGTGGCCCGTCTGAGGCTCGGCGGCTGGCGCCTGCTCGACGCCCAGTTCCGCGCGCCGCATCTGGACCAGTTCGGGCTGCTGGAAATCCCGCAGCGCGCCTATCTGACGCAGCTGGCGAGCGCGCTTGAATCGATACCCGACCAGGCCGTTCTCGCCCGCCCGCTGTCAGGCGCGGAAGCGGTGACCTACGCCTTGCAGCCCACGACCCAGGCGTCATAGATCGGGTGCTGGAGGCCGCTGAGCGCCGGAGTCGATGAGAACATCCAGCCCCGGAAGATCTGACGCGGCGAGGCGCCCGCCGCCTTCGGCTGCAGCGTCACATCGATATAGGCGATGGCGTCCTCGACCAGTTCGTTCTCGGCCGAGACCTCGCAGGCACGTGCGGTGAAGATCAGCGCCTGGTTGAACCGCACCGGACGTCCGCCGACCTCGACCTCGAACCGCATGCTTTCCGCAGTGATCTTGTCGATCGCCTCGATGATGGCGACGCGACGACGCTGGCGCGGGACCGGCGTGTCAGCGGCGAGGCGTTTGGCCTTGTCCTCTTCGGATTCGCCGTCCTCATCGTCCTTGGCTTCATCGTCAGCCTCGGCGTCCGGGACCTCACCCTCCTCCAGCGCAGCGGTCTCGATGGCCGGTGTCGGAGGCGTGATAGCGATGGGCGTGGCCGGAGCCGGGTCGCCGGCCGGAGCAGCCTCCTGCATCGGCTCGGTCCTCAGGGCGTCGCCGATCGGGCCGGATGCCGGGGTCGCGTCCTGGGCCGGCGCGTTCTGCCAGCCTCCGGCGACGACGCCGCCCGAAAGGGCCAGCCCGACGACCGCCGTACTCACCAGCAGGATGCGGGCGCGGCTCATTCGGGCTTCCAGGCCTCATAGTCGCCTGTCGCCGCTGGTCGCACGCCTTCGGACAGCAACGAGCCCTGCGGATGCCAGGCCAGCGGCGTGCCGGTCATGTTCGGACGGTGATCCAGTTCCCAGCGACGGCGGGGCAGCGGCGCCTCGGTCGGCGGCTCATCGAAGGTGTAATGCAGCCAACCGTGCCAGTCCGGCGTCACCTTGGAGGCCTCGGCATAGCCCTCATAGACGACCCACCGGCGTTTGCGGCCGTCGTAGCTGATGTTGTCCCGCGACTGGTAGTAGCGGTTGCCGTGCTCGTCGGTCCCGATCAGGTCGGCGCGTTTGGCGATTGTGAAGAGGGTGCCGATCGTCGCGCCGGACGTCCAACCGAATATTCTGCCGAGCACGAGGCGTTTCCAGTCCAGATTCGGATCGGCGGGAGGCCCGATCCAGTCGTCCGATCATAGAAACCGGCCGCGTCCACGTCCAGCGTCCAGCCCAAATCGACTTCAGCAACATCTTGGGGGTAACCCCTGGATGGACCGCTACATCTATTGCGGCGATGGCCCGGAGCGCCCTAGGCTGTCGAAACGATCCTGTCCGGGCCTGCGTATGCGCTTCACCCCCTTCCTGACCGACCTCTCCGCCTCCGTCGTGTGCGAAGCGCGCGAGATCGAGCGGGCGGACCGTGTGATCCGTGTGATGGCGCCGGCCGGCTGGAGCGATGCGCGCGTGGAGGCGTGGCTGGACTGGCACGACCAGTCCCCTGAGGACTGGCCTCGTCTCGAAGGCGCACCGTCGCGCACGGCGTCTGCTGGGCCGCCCGTGCTGGACGGGGCCCTCGATCGGTGGGCCGCCCGTCTCGCGGCCTGGGGACGCTCGACCGGGGTGTTTCCGTCCACATCGGACGCAGAGACCTTCGCCTCGGAACTGGTCGCCAGCGTTCTTCTGGGTCTCGCCGCGCCGTCGTCAGTCTTGCTGGAAGGCGCCCGGACGCCGCCCGCTGCCGAAGACCAGCCCGGCCCCTCGCGCAACGCAACCGTCTTCGACCTCGGCGACGCGGGTGTCCGCGCCCGATTCGAAAGCGATACCGCGCGGCGCCGCACGGCGCGTGTGACCGCCCATGCCCTGTCGGGCGTCACCCGAACCCTGCGCGCAGTGACAGACGCCGTCAGGCGCTGTGAAGGCCCGGCCTCGGTGTGCGCCGACCCTGCCGCCAACCCGGCTCTGGGCCGCGCCGCCCTGGCCGCGCGTCGGGCCGGCGCGGATGACACCGCGATCCTGGACGCCATCGCCGGACGGGTCTTCTCCGCGCCGGAACCGGAGCCGCTGAAGCAGATTCGGGTGGTTGCCGTTGCCGATCCCGCCTCGCCGATGGACGCCCCTCTTCGGGCCGCCGCCGACGGATGCCTGGCCGACGACCTCATCGTCGCCTTTTCCGTGCGTGATGCCGAAGCCGCTGCGGATCTCGCCATCGCGCCCGGCTGCGCCATCGCCCTTCCGGCCGTGGCCGCCGCCCTGCCCGACATGGTCGAGGCCCTCGACCGCCTCGCCCGACTGTGGACGACGGCGCTGGAGATCGAGGTGGCCTGCGGCTTCGCCCCGGACGGACGGCTCGCGCGCCGGCGTCACGCCGTGCGTCCGGTGGTTCTCACCCTGACAAACGGTCTCGACTGGCTGATCGCCGAAGCCGATGGCGCGATCAGCGAGACCGAATTCACAGCCGCATCCGGCCTCTTTGCTGCGGCGGCCTCTCTTGCGTCGAGCGAACTGGCCGAAACGCTGCGTCCTGCAGCCGACTGGCCCGTCGCAGCCGAAACCGTCCTGGCCGCGTTGGAGCGGCGCGAGGCTCGGCTCTCCGACCTGACCAGCGAGCTTGGGCAAGCGGCCGCACTGCGAACGGCACAGGCCCATGCCGCGGCGAGCACTTCGGGTCGACGGCAATGCCTGATCGCCACACTGGGGGCCGACGCCGAGCGGGACCTGCGACTCGGCGTTGCTCCGCTTTCCGGAATCGAGGTCTTCCAGACCCGCGACGGCGATATGGTCCGCCGTCTGCACCCGAACCTCGCTGCCGCGATCACCGCCCAGGGCGGCGATGTGGAGGGCGCCGAACGCTGGCTTCTGGGCCGACGCACGTTGATCGACTCACCCGCGCTCGGTCATGCCGAACTCGCAGCGAAGGGCTTCACCGAGGTGGAGCTGGAGGCGGTCGAGGCGGCTCTGGCTCATGTCGAAAGACTGGACGAGGCCTTCGCCCCGCCCGCCCTGGAGGCCGGATTCATCCGCGATGTCCTCGGCTTCGATCAGGAGACCGTGGGCCACGGCGGTTTGCTGGCGCTATTGGCCACCCCGGAAGAGATCGCCGCCGCGACGGACCATGTGTTCGGCCGCCGCGACCTGTCCGACTGGCCCAGCGCACCGGTCCGTCTGAAGGCCATTCTCACCGACCTGGACCTTGCCTCCGCAAACCTGGTCCGTGCCGCCGAGATGTTCAGCGACGTCGCGGACATGACCTCGGTCGAGCTGCCCAGCCGGGCGGGGATCGGCGCCGCGATGGCCCTGCTGGCCCAGGCCGCGTCTGAGGGTCGTCGGGCAATCCGGCTGTCTCGCCGTCAGGCCTCCAACCAGCCCCTGCTTCATCTACCGGACTTCGAACCCGCCCGTCGCGCGCCGGAGCCCCCGCCCCAGCCCAGGCCGGCACCGACAGAACGGGTTGTCGAACGGGTCATCGAACGGGTCCGCACCCGCCGCAAACTGCCCGACCGCCGCAAGGGCTATATCCAGAAGGCCGCTGTCGGCGGCCACAAGGTCTATATCCACACGGGCGAGTACGAGGACGGCGAACTCGGCGAGATCTTCATCGACATGCACAAGGAAGGCGCCGCCTTCCGCAGCCTGATGAACAATTTCGCCATCGCGATCTCTATCGGCCTGCAATACGGAGTGCCGCTGGACGAGTTCGTGGACGCCTTCCTGCTGACGCGTTTCGAGCCGGCGGGGCGGGTCACGGGCAACGACTCCATCGGATCCGCGACCTCGATCCTAGACTACATCTTCCGCGAACTCGGCGTGTCCTACCTGGACCGCCACGAACTGGCCAACGCCGACGCGGAGCCGCTGGACGCCGACGGTCTCGGTTCGGGCAAGGCCGACGAACTGGTCCCCGCCGCCCGCTTCATCTCCAAGGGATTTGCCCGGGGCGCAACGCCGGACAATCTCGTGGTCCTGCCGTTCGGTCGGAAGGCCGAAACGCCGGGCCGAAGCGGTGATCACGGCGAGGCTGACGCCTGCCCCGCCTGCGGTGACTTCACGCTTCAGCAACGCGGCGGGGCCTGGATCTGCGACACCTGCGGGATCGCGCCCCAGATGCGGGGATAAGGCCTGGTGACCGCCTTCAGCTGCCCCCTTCGCGTTCGTTGGGGCGAGGTCGACGCCCAGGGCGTGGTCTTCAACCCCAATTATTTCGTCTACGCCGATGTGGCCGCGACCGAGTTTTTCCGCGCCGCCGGTGTGATGAACGGCGACCATCCCGACATGGGCCAGAGCTATGTCGTCGATGCGCGCGCCAGCTTTCGCGCATCGGCCCGCTTCGACGACCTCCTGGACATCCGGGTCTCCGTTTCGCGGATCGGCCGCTCCAGCTACGACCTGCGCGTCGACATCCTGCGCGACGGCCAGCTCCTGACCGAGGTGTCGCTGACCTACGTCCGGGCTCTCGAAGGACGGTCCGAACCCCTGTCCGAGGGCTATCGCGCCATGCTCGCCCGCGTCGTCACACCCGACTGAGCTGGGTTCAGCAGATCGTAAGCTCCTGTGCAGTAGAGATGAAGAGACGACTGCCGCCGGCCCGCCGGCTTCGGAGTACGACCGCCGTGAAACGCCTGATCCTCGCTGCCGCCCTTGTCCTTCTGGTCACCCCCGCCTTCGCCCAGAACGCCGGCCAGATCGCCCGCGTGCGCGGCGGCGCCAGCTGTTCCGGCTGCAACCTGTTCCAGGGCGATTTCTCGGGGCTGGAGGCGCGAGGCCTGAACCTGAGCGGGTCGCGCCTGCGTCAGGCCGATCTCAGTCTCTCGGTGATGAACCGGACCCGGTTCTCCGGCGCCGACCTGCGCGACGTCGAGGCCTATGGCGGTGTCTTCTCCAGTTCGAATTTCAGCCGGGCCGACCTGACCAACGCGAGCTTCGTCGGCGCCTATCTCGAGGGTTCCAGCTTTTCCGGCGCGACCCTAACCGGGGCCAACTTCTCGGGAGCCCAGCTGTCGCGCGCAACGGGCCTGACCCAGAGTCAGCTCAACCGCGCCTGCGGCGACACGTCGACCATCCTGCCCGGAAGCCTGCGCATTCCCGCCTGCTGAAGACCTTCATTCTTACCGCGATTTAAGTAGGGTTTCGGTTGCCCAGGGATCATCTAGAGGGCGTGAAACAGATCGTGTTCATTTCCCGCCGCCTCTCCGTCGCCCTGCCCGCGCTGGCGCTGTTCGCGGGCCTCTCGGCGCTCGCAGCGCCGGCTACGGCAGAGGTCAGCCTGTCGATCCAGGATCGCGACGTGACGCGGATGATCTCGCTGGGCGGATCCTGCAACCGCTGCGAACTGTCGGGCCGCAACCTCGCCGGCGCCACCTTCACCGGAGCCACCTTCACCAGCGCGACCCTGGTCGGCGCGGACCTGCGCGGCGCCGAACTGGTCGGCTCCAACTTCTCCGGAAGCGATTTCAGCCGCGCCAACATGGCCGGCGCCGAACTCGTGGGATCGAACTTCACCGGGGCGGCTTTTCGCGACGCCAACATCAACGGCGCGGAAGCCCAGGGTGCGGTCTTCAGTCGCGCGGATCTCAGTCGGGCCAATCTGTCAGGTGCTGAACTGATGGGCGCCAACATGAACGGCGCGGTCCTTACCGGGGCCAATCTGTCCGGCGCCGAGTTGTTCGGCACGACCCTGGCGAACGTCAGCGCGCGCGGAGCCTCCTTCGCCAACGCCGAACTGAACGCCGCCAACATGGCCGGCGGCGACTTCGGCGCGGCCAACCTGAGCAGCGCCCAGCTGGACGGTGCCCGCCTGTCCCAGGCGAGCTTCGGGCGGGCCGTCTTCACCGACGCCTCGCTGCGCCGGACCGATATCCGGGGTGCCGACCTGTCCGGCGCCCGGGGCCTGACCCAGACCCAGATCTCGCAGGCCTGCGGCGATTCCTCGACCCGTCTGCCGCGCGGACTCAGCGTCCGCTCCTGCGGCTCACGGGGGATGGTCCGGATGCCGTCACCCCCGGCTCCGCCCGCGCCGCCGGCCGCACCCTCGCCGCGGCGGGACATCGCCAGCGCCGACCGCCACTGACCACGACGATCGGCCTTCCTGCCGCTCCTTGAACGGCAGGGTTACCTGAGCGGAAGGCTTACTTCAGAGGAAGACTGGGGCGGATGTGCAGTTCCTTGTACTGGCGCTCCAGCGCATCGGCGGGCGCGCTCATCAGCAGATCCTGACCCTGCTGGTTCAGCGGGAAGGCGATGACCTCGCGGATGGCGACCTGATTGGCCAGCAGCATGACGATGCGGTCGATTCCGGGAGCCAGGCCGCCGTGCGGCGGCGCGCCGTAGCGGAAGGCGTTCAGCATGCCGCCGAACTGGTCCTCAACGACCGAGGCGTCGTAGCCGGCGATTTCGAAGGCCTTGAGCATGATCTCGGCCTTGTGGTTCCGGATCGCGCCCGAGCACAGCTCGTAGCCGTTGCAGACGATGTCGTACTGATAGGCGCGGATGGTCAGGGGATCCTGGGTCTCCAGAGCCTCCAGCCCGCCCTGCGGCATCGAGAACGGGTTGTGGGAGAAGTCGACCTTCTTCTCTTCCTCCGACCATTCGAACATCGGGAAGTCGACGATCCAGCAGAACTTGAACTGCTCCTCGTCGACCAGTTTCAGCTCGGTGGCCACGCGGGTGCGCGCCAGGCCGGCGAACTTCGCGAAGACCGACGGCAGGCCGGCGGCGAAGAAGGCGGCGTCGCCTTTTCCGAGGCCGAGGGCGGCCATCAGGGCATCAGTGGCCTCGCCGAGGTTCTTGGCGATCGGCCCGCCCCAGGCGTTGTTATCGTCTGACCAGAAGATATAGCCGAGGCCCGGCTGGCCCTCGCCCTGGGCCCAGGAATTCATGCGGTCGCAGAAGGCGCGGCTTCCGCCGGTCGGGGCCGGAATGGCCCAGACGGCGTTCTTCGCATCGGCGCCGAGGATCTTGTTGAACAGGCCGAAGCCGCCGTCGCGGAAATGCTCCGAGACGTCCTGCATCTTGATCGGGTTGCGGGTGTCCGGCTTGTCGGTGCCGTACCACTTCATCGACTGTTCGTAGGTCAGACGCTCGAACCCGGTGTGTTCCAGGGTCTGGCCGAAGTCGTTGGTGAAGGTGTGGGTTCCCGCGATCGGCGACACAGGCTTGCCGTCGGCGAACTCTTCGAACACGCCATGCATGACGGGTTCGATTGCGGCGAAAACATCCTCTTGCGTGACGAAGCTCATCTCGACGTCGAGCTGGTAGAATTCCAGCGACCGGTCGGCGCGCAGGTCTTCGTCGCGGAAACAGGGGGCGATCTGGAAGTAGCGGTCGAAGCCCGAGACCATGAGCAGCTGTTTGAACTGCTGCGGGGCCTGCGGCAGGGCGTAGAACTTGCCCGGGTGCAGACGTGACGGCACCAGGAAGTCGCGCGCGCCTTCCGGCGACGAGGCCGTCAGGATCGGGGTCTGGTACTCCAGGAAGCCCTGGTCGACCATGCGGCGACGGATCGAGGAGATGACCTTCGAGCGCAGCACGATGTTCTTGTGCAGGGTCTCGCGGCGCAGATCGAGGTAGCGGTGCTTGAGGCGAATTTCCTCGGGGTATTCCGGCTCGCCGAAGACGGGCAGCGGCAGTTCGGCGGCCTCGGACAGGATCTCCACGCCGGTGACGCGCAGTTCGATCTCGCCGGTCGGCAGGTTCGGGTTCACGACGGAGGCGTCGCGGGCGACCACTTCGCCGTCGACGCGGATCACGCTCTCGGCGCGCACGCGCTCGACTGCGGCGAAGCCCGGGGTCTCCGGATGGAAGACCAGCTGGGTCAGGCCGTAGTGGTCGCGCAGGTCGATGAACAGCAGACCGCCGTGGTCGCGCTTGCGGTGCACCCAGCCAGACAGGCGCACATTGGAGCCTGCGTCCGAAGACCGGAGGGCGCCGCAGGTGTGGGAGCGATAGGCGTGCATGGTGAAATCGTCTGAATCGGCCGCGAAACGGCGGGAATTGGAAGCGGCGTAAGGCGCATCCGCGCCCCGGAAAGTCAAGGTCGCGGCCGGATCGGCGGGGTCTGCGGACTCCAAAACCCAGTCCGAAGCGTCCGAAGCGTCCGAAGCGTTCGCACCGCCCTTGGGAAACACGCCGCCGCCTGGACGCCCCTCGAGTGTAGCGCCATGCGAAACCCAGGCGCGTTCGGAACAGGTCGAGACCCGTCTGGCGGGTCGTGGAGACGTTTTCCAGGTCGAATGACTTTATTCGCTCGACGTCAGAAGCGGTCGCAGCGGTCCACAGGGCCGGTTCGTCTGTCCACGTCGGATCATGATCCCGTATCAGGACAATCCGGCCGATCTGCTATGGTGATCCCATGTCGGCGCGCCGTCCCCTTCGCGAACAGCTCAGGCTGCCCCTGACCCGGGAAGCGCCCCAGGGCGCGGCGGCCTTCGTGCGCTCGGCCTCCAACGCCTATGCCGTCGACGCCCTCGCCGTCTGGCCGGACAGCGCGGGCCAGGTCATGGCGATCTGCGGGCCCGCCGGCTGCGGCAAGAGCCACCTCGCCGCCGTCTGGGCCGAACGGGTCGGGGCCATCCCCCTGAACGGGTCGGAGGCCGCCCTGGCCGATCCGCTGGAGCTGGAAGGTCGACCGGTCCTGCTCGACATCGCCCAGGAGGCCGACGACGAGACCCTGTTTCACCTGATCAACCTGGCCCAGCAGGACGGCGGCGCCCTTCTGTTGGTGTCGCGCCCCTCACCCCGGCGCTGGCAGGTCGCCGTGCCCGATCTGCGCTCGCGGCTCGACGCCGTCCGGGTCGTGGCCTTGGAGGCTCCGGACGACGCAGTCCTGTCGGCCATCCTCGCGGCCCGGTTCGCCGAGCGCAGCATCACCCCGGGAGACGGAGTGATCGACTATCTGGTTCGCCGCATTGATCGGTCAGCGGAGGCTGTGGCGCGTATCGTCGAGCGGCTGGATGCCGAGCATCGACCGATTTCGCGGGCGCTCGCCCGTCAGGTCCTGGACGCGACGGACGAGCTGTTCGAGTAACCGCGTACGGATCAGGCCGTCCTGACGACCTGTTTGCGCGATATCTGCCAGGCTGCGGCGCCCGCCAGCGTCATCCCCAGCAGGATCATCGCCCATTCGGACAGGGTGGGAACCGGCGCAGGCGGAGACACGGCCACGACCGCCTGGACATTGCTGGCGCCTGCGACAGAATAGCCGTTCGCCACAGGAGCCAGGCCGCCCGAGCCAGGGGATTGCATCGCGTTGATGATCGCCAGCCGGATCGTCGTGCCCGCATAAGGAGCCACGGAGAAAGAGGCGATCGCGGCGGGAGTCAGAGCGGTGTTATTGGCGCCGCTGACAATGATGCGGTTGGTGCCCGACAGCGGGGCTTGCTGATAGTTCGGAACGGAGGTCGTTGGATAGACACCCACCCACATCGCACGGTCGCTTGTCGACACAACGCCTGCGCCACCCGCCCTTGTTCCAAAATCACCTGACAGTGTCAGGGTCGTCGCGCCGACCGGGATGGCGATGTCCTGATAAAGCACGCAACTGCGAGACCCTGCGCTGGTCAGGATGACGCTTCCGAGAGCGAGTTCTGCGTTCGCCGTTGTAAACCCCGCCGATCCCGATGCGGTTTCGGTTCCGGGTTGGGCGGCTCCGTTGAAGCTACAGGTGCCGGTTGCGACGTTGGTCGTCGCGGCGGCGGGCGTCCAGCCAGTGAGGCCGCCGGTAAAGCTTCCATTGGTAACCAGATTCTGGGCCTGGGCCGTCGAAGCGAGCACGCACACGCCGAACGACGCTGCAGTCAGCGCCGTCTTCAAGATCAATTTCATGGTCTGTCCCCACGGCGGCTCGAACACCCGCCCCTTGCCTTATCTTCGGGAGCGCAGTGCCGGAGTCAATACGGTGACGCTTGTCCTTCACGCTTGCAGCCGTAACAAACGCGTCCCACAACCGGCCCATGTCCGACGCCGCCATATCCGACGCCACCCGGGGTGAGGAAGTCCCCTCCTCCCGTGCGCCCCAGCTTCATCTGGACGAGGATCTGATGGCCTCGCCCACGCGGTTCTTCAATCGCGAGATCAGCTGGCTGGCCTTCAACGCCCGGGTTCTCGAAGAAGCCGCGAACCCCAGCCACCCCCTGCTGGAACGGCTGAGGTTCCTGTCGATCTCGGCCAATAACCTCGACGAGTTCTTCATGACCCGGGTCGCCGGTCTGAAAGGCCAGGTGCGCGAGCGTGTCCGGGTCCTGTCCGCCGACGGCCTGACTGCCGCCGAACAGCTGGAAAAGCTGAACATCGCCGCCGGCGAACTGATGGCCGAACAGCAGGGGCGCTGGCGCCAGCTGCGCAAGGAACTGGTCGGCGCGGGGATCGAGGTCGTCCACGCGGGGAAGATCACCAAGACCGACAAGGAACGGCTGGAGCCCGAGTTCCTGAACCAGCTGTTCGCCGTCCTGACCCCCCTGGCCATCGATCCGGCCCACCCCTTCCCCTTCCTGCCCAACCTCGGCTTCTCCCTCGCGCTGAAACTGCGCCGCGAGCGGGACAACAAGACCCTCTATGCCCTGGTCCCCGTCCCGACCCAGGTGCGGCGCTTCTGGGAGCTGACCGGCGACGGGCGCTCGGTGAAGGGGCGCAGGCGGTTCATCTCGCTCGAGAACGTCCTGCTGCTGTTCATCGAGCACCTGTTCCCCGGTCACGAGGTGCTGGAGAAGGGCGTGCTGCGTCTGATCCGCGATTCGGACATCGAGATCGAGGAAGAGGCCGAGGACCTGGTCCTCGAGTTCGAGGAGGCGCTGAAGCAGCGTCGCCTGGGCTCGGTCGTGCGAGTCAAGATCGAGGCGTCCATGCCCGACGACCTGCGCGAGTTCATCGTCGGCGAACTGGAGGCCGCGCCCCAGGACGTGGTTCTGGTCGACGGCATGCTCGGCCTGGCGCAGCTGGGCGAACTCATCCCGTCGGGCCATCCGGACCTGAAATTCCCCGGCTATGAGCCCCGCTATCCCGAACGGGTGCGCGACCAGGGCGGGGACGTCTTCGCCGCAGTGCGCGAGAAGGACATCCTGATCCACCACCCGTTCGAGAGCTTCGACGTGGTGGTGCAGTTCCTGCGTCAGGCGGCCCGCGACCCGAACGTCATCGCCATCAAACAGACCCTGTATCGCACGTCCAAGGACAGTCCGATCGTGGCCGCCCTGATCGAGGCGGCCGAGAACGGCAAGAACGTCGTCGCCCTCGTCGAGATCAAGGCCCGGTTCGACGAGGAGGCCAACCTGCGCTGGGCTCGCGCCATGGAGCGGGCCGGGGTCCACGTCGTCTTCGGCTTCGTCGAATACAAGACCCACGCCAAGCTCAGCGTCGTCGTGCGCCGCGAGGGCGACGGACTGAAGACCTACTGCCACTTCGGAACGGGCAATTATCACCCGATCACCGCCAAGATTTACACCGACCTGAGCCTGTTCTCCTCCGATCCCGTCCTGGCCCGGGATGCGTCGCGGGTGTTCAACTACATCACCGGCTACGCCCAGCCCGAAGATCTGGAGGCGCTGGTCGTCTCCCCCCTGAACATGAAGTCCACCCTGATCGAACTGATCGGCAAGGAGATGTCGGCGGCGGCCAAGGGCAAGCCGGCGGCGATCTGGGTCAAGCTGAACGCCCTCGTCGATCCCGAGATCATCGACGCCCTGTACCGGGCCAGCCAGTGGGGCGTGCGGATCGAACTGGTCGTGCGCGGCATCTGCTGTCTGCGACCCGGCGTGCCGGGTCTGTCGGAGAACATCCGGGTCAAGTCGATCGTCGGCCGTTTCCTCGAGCACAGCCGGATCATCTGTTTCGCCAACGGAAAAGATCTGCCGCACGACAAGGCCAAGGTCTTCATCAGTTCCGCCGACTGGATGACCCGCAATCTGGATCGCCGGGTCGAGATCATGACCCCGGTCTTCAACGCCACCGTTCACGACCAGGTGCTGGATCAGATCATGGTCGCCAACCTGAAGGACGACGCCCAGAGCTGGGTCCTGGGGGCCGACGGAGGCTACACGCGGGTCACGCCCGCCGATCCGGCACGGCCCTTCTCGGCCCACAAGTATTTCATGACCAACCCCAGCCTGTCCGGCCGGGGCCGCAAGGTGAAGACCCGGCCGGAAGCGCTGCGTTACGATCGGCCCGGTCAGTGAACGAACTCTACACGACGCCGCGCGAGGCCGCGGTGATCGACATCGGCTCCAACTCCGTCCGCATGGTGCTGTACCGGCTGGAAGGCCGCGCCATCTGGACCGTGTTCAACGAGAAAGTGCTGGCCGGGCTGGGCCGCGACCTGCCCGAAACCGGCAGGCTCTCGCCGTCGGGGGTGGAGATGGCGATGACGGCGCTTCGTCGTTTCGCCGCCGTGCTGGAAGGCGTTCGGCCGGCCTATACCTTCGTCGCCGCCACCGCCGCCGTGCGCGAAGCCCGGGACGGTCCGGATTTCTGCGACCGGGTCGCCGCCACCACGGGCCTGCGCGTCCGCGTCCTGACCGGGGAAGAAGAGGCCGGATACGCCGCGCTCGGCGTGCTGGCCGGAGAGCCGCGCTCGACAGGGGTCGCCGCCGACATGGGCGGATCGAGCCTGGAACTGATCAAGGTCGGGGAAAGGACGGCGTCATCCGGCATTACCCTGCCCCTCGGGCCGTTCAGCCTGGCGGACCCTTCGGGATTCGACGCGGGACGGTTGCGCGCCGCGATCGCAGACCGCCTGAAGCCGGCCGCCAGACGGTTCTCCGCCAGTGAACTGCACGCGGTCGGAGGCGGCTGGCGCTCGCTGGCCCAGCTGCACATGGCGATGAGCGACTATCCGCTGCACATCGTCCACCAGTACGCCATGAGCGCCGACGACGCCCGTGCGGTGTCCCGTCTGGTGGCGCAGCAGTCGAGGACATCCCTCGACCGTCTGCCCGGAGTGTCCAAACGCCGCGCGGAAACCCTGCCCTACGCCGCCCTCGTGCTCGAGGGGCTGATCGACACCCTCGGGCTGAAGACCATCACCTTCTCCGCCTGGGGTCTGCGCGAGGGCCTGCTCTACGAGACCCTCGACCGGGATGAGCCGCCTGCGGATCCGCTGATCGCCGGGGCCGCCGCCCTGGGCGCGCGTCAGGGCATCTCGCCGTCCATGCCCGCCGCCCTGAACGCCTGGCTGGGCGATGTCATCGCCGCCCTGCCCGAGGCCTTCGGCCGCGAACGCGATGCGGTTCTCGCCGCCGCCGCCTGCCGGCTGGCCGACCTGGGCGCACGGTTGCATCCCGATCACCGGCTGGAACTGGTGTTCGACCAGGTTCTGCGCGCGCCGATCCCCGGCCAGACCCATGCCGAGCGGGTCTGGCTCGCGTGCGCACTGAACGGCCGCTACGGTGGCGGGTCGTCCACCCCTGCCCCCGCGGTCGTCGACCGGCTGCTGAGCGATGACGCCCGCGCCAGCGCCCGGGCCCTGGGTCTGGCCATGCGGCTGGGCTGCGACCTGTCGGGGCGTTCGCCGCAGTTGCTGGCGAACGCCTCGGTCACGGTGACGAACGGCATCCTGAAGCTGACGGCTTCGCCGGGCTATGCCGACGTCCTGCTGGGCGAGCAGACGCGGCGCCGCGCCAAGGCCCTGGCCGAGGCGATGGGACTGAAGCTGGAAATCTGACACGACCGCGCCCATCGTGCGCCGTCACAGGGAGGCGACCATGGCTGTCACCGGCATCGGCGGGTTCTTTTTCCGCTCAAGCGACCCCAAGGCCCTGGCGGCCTGGTATCTCGACCATCTCGGCGTGGGCGCGCCCGAGGGGGTCTTTCTCTGGAATCAGCAGGCCGGGCCGACGGTCTTCTCGCCGTTCAGGGCGGACACCGACTATTTCGCGGCCGACAAGTCGTGGATGCTGAACCTGCGGGTCGACGATCTGGACGGGCTCAAGGCCAGCCTCGCCGCCGCCGGGATCGAGGTCATCACCAAACCGGAATGGGACGCCAGCCCCGAGGTGGGCCGGTTCGCCCGCATCCACGACCCCGAGGGCAATCCGATCGAGCTGTGGC
The DNA here is from genome assembly GCF_027484365.1 of Brevundimonas sp. Taxonomy (GTDB): domain Bacteria; phylum Pseudomonadota; class Alphaproteobacteria; order Caulobacterales; family Caulobacteraceae; genus Brevundimonas. The sequence goes on from NZ_JAIXTC010000018.1 coordinate 110,455, forward strand.
AGCCGGCGACGCCGGCCTGAGGCCTACTCGATCTCGACGACCTCGACGCGGGCGCCGTTGAGGACAAGTGCGAGCTCGCCGCGCTTGAGCTTCAGGGCGTCCTCGCCGAACAGCTGCCGACGCCAGCCGGTCAGGGCCTCGACCGGGGCGTTGTCGTCGATGGCGATTCGCTCAAGGTCGGCGACGTTGGCGATCAGCTTGGAGGCAACGCCCGCATTGTCGCTCTTGGCCTTGAGCAGCACCTTCAGCAGCTCGACCACCGACGGCGGGGCCGGCTGGTTGTGGGCCGGACGGTCCATCTTGGGCGCATGCGCCTCCGGATCGGCCATGACCCGCTTCAGTTCCTCGGTCAGTTCGAGGCCGAGGCGCGATCCGCCGAACCCCTTGGGCACGGACCGCAGGCGGTTGAAGGCCTCGACGTCCATCGGGGCCTGGGTCGCGATCTCGTCGATCGCCTCATCTTTCAGGATTCGGCCGCGCGGCTGGTCGCGTTCCTGGGCCGCCTTCTCGCGCCACACCGCCGTCGCCTTGAAGGCAGCGAGGTATTTCGCGTTGTACTTCTTGGGCTTCAGCCGCTTCCACGCTTTCTCCGGATCGGTGTCGTAGAGGGCCGGATCGACCAGGTCCTCCATCTCCTGGGTGACCCAGTCCAGACGGCCTTCCTTTTTCAGCCGATCGCGCAGCTTCGGATAGAGGGCCGCCAGATGGGTCACGTCGCCGATGGCATAGGTCAGCTGGGCGTCCGAGAGGGGGCGGCGCGACCAGTCGGTGAACCGGCTGCCCTTGTCCAGGTCGATGCGCAGCATCTGGCGGACCAGCCCGTCATAGGCGACCTGATCGCCGAATCCGGCCGCCATCGCAGCGACCTGGGTATCGAACATCGGCCTGGGCATGGCGCCCAGTTTGACGAAGATCTCCGTGTCCTGACGCGCGGCGTGGAAGACCTTCACGATCTTCGGATCGCGCAGGATGTCCAGGAACGGCTCAAGATCCAGCCCCTCGGCCTGGGGATCGATGATGGCCTCGTGCTCGGGCGTGGCGGCCTGGATCAGGCACAGCTTGGGCCAGTAAGTGGTCTCGCGCATGAACTCGGTGTCCACGGCGATGAACGGGGCGTCGGCGACAGCGGCGCAGAACGCGGCCAGAGCGTCATTTGTGGTGATCGGCGTCATTGAAATGCTATAGCCCCCCGCGACGCGGTCGTGGCAAGAGCCGCGACCATATTTCCGCACCGATTCCAGGCCCGTGAGCGATGAGCGACACCAAAGACCCATTGCCGAACGGCCTGACCTATGCCGATGCCGGTGTGGACATCGACGCCGGCGACATGCTGGTCGAGCATATCAAGCCGCTGGCGAAGTCCACGGCCCGTCCCGGTTCGGAGCCGTCCCTGGGCGGATTCGGGGCGCTGTTCGACCTCAAGGCGGCCGGTTTCGTCGATCCCCTGATCGTCTCCACCACCGACGGTGTCGGCACCAAGCTGAAGATCGCCATTGAGACGGGCCGTCACGACGGCGTCGGCATCGATCTGGTCGCCATGTGCGTCAACGACCTGCTGGCCCAGGGCGCCGAACCCCTGCTGTTCCTCGACTACTACGCCACCGGGAAGCTCGAGATCGACGCGGCGCGCCGGGTGGTGTCGGGAATCGCCGAAGGCTGCCGTCAGGCGGGCGCGGCCCTGGTCGGCGGCGAGACGGCCGAGATGCCGGGCATGTATTCGGGCGGCGACTACGACCTGGCCGGCTTCTCGCTGGGCGCCGTCGAACGAGGCCACGCCCTGCCCCGGCTGGACCTGCAGAACACCGGCGACCTGATCATCGGCCTGGCCTCCTCGGGCCCCCACTCCAACGGCTATTCCCTGATCCGCAAGGTCGTGGACCGTTCGGGCCTGGCCTGGGGCGACGATGCGCCCTTCGCAAAGGACCGGTCCCTGGCCCAGGCCCTGATGGAGCCGACGCGAATCTATGTGAAGCCGGTCCTGCCGCTGATGAAGGCGGGCCTGATCAAGGGAGCGGCCCACATCACCGGCGGCGGCCTGATCGAGAACCCGCCCCGCTGCGTCGCCGAGGGTCTGTCGGCGTCGTTCGACTGGAACGCGTGGCCGGTTCCGCCGGTGTTCGAGTGGCTGGCCGAGACGGGCGGCATCTCGGATCACGAGATGCGCCGGACCTTCAACTGCGGCGTCGGCTTCATCCTCATCGTCGCGCCGGAGAACGCCGAAGAGGTGCTGGCCGGGCTGTTGGAAGCGGGTGAAGCGGCGTTCGTCTGCGGGCAGTTGGTTTAGGGGATTGCGTCCTTCTCCCCTCGGGGGAGAAGGTGGCTCGCGAAGCGAGACGGATGAGGGGGCGCCTGAAGCGGACTCCATGTCGAACTGGGGATCTGGTGAACCAGTCCCCTCATCCGAGCGGCTCAGCCGCCCACCTTCTCCCCCAAGGGGAGAAGGATACATTGTTGGAGTCGTCCATGCGCCTGATCGCCCTCGCCGCCCTGCTGGCCCTCCCGGCGCTGGCTCATGCCCAGACCCCGGCCGCCGTCGAACAGCCGCTGCTGCACGCCGTTGTGTCCCAGGTCGAGGCCGACCGGATGCGCGCCGACATCACCGCCCTGGTCGGGTTCGGCACGCGCCACACGATGTCGGACACCGTTTCCGAGACGCGCGGCATCGGCACCGCCCGCCGCTGGACCGAGCGGGAGTTCCGCCGCATCTCGGCCGGGTGCGGGACCTGTCTCGAGATCGCCCTGCCCGCCGACACCGTGACCGGCGCCCGCGTCCCGACCCCGACCGAGGTCGTCAATGTGGTCGCCATCCAGCGCGGAAGCAGCGATCCGAACCGCGTCATCATCATCTCGGGCCACATCGACAGCCGCGTCACCGACGTGATGAATTTCACTGCCGACGCGCCGGGCGCCAACGACGACGCCTCGGGCGTGGCCGCCGTGCTGGAAGCCGCCCGGGTTCTGTCGAAGCACCAATTCGACGCGACCCTGGTCTATGCCGTCCTGTCGGGAGAGGAGCAGGGCCTGCTGGGCGGCAAGATCCTGGCCGACTATGCGAAGGCCCAGGGCTGGGTGGTCGAGGCCAATCTGAACAACGACATCGTCGGCAACTCCGAAGGCCAGTCGGGCGTCCGCGACACGACCCGGGTCCGGGTCTTCTCCGAAGGCACCAAGACGGTCGAGACCGCGCTGCAGGCCGAGCGTCGGCGCTACAACGGCGGCGAGGTCGACTCGTCATCGCGCAACCTGGCCCGCTACGTCGACGGCATCGCCGACCGCTATCTGACCAATTTCGACGTCGACATGATCTATCGCACCGACCGGTTCGGCCGCGGTGGCGACCAGGTCGAGATGCTGCGTGCGGGCTTCCCCGCCGTCCGCATTTCCGAGGGGGCCGAGAACTACGACCGCCAGCACCAGGACCTGCGCACCGAGAACGGGGTCGAATACGGCGACACGATCGAGGGCGTCGACTTCGACTATCTGGCCCAGGTCGCGCGGCTGAACATCGCCACCATGGCGGCGCTCGCCTCCGCCCCCATGGTCCCCGCCGATGTGACCATCGAGGGCGCGGTCAAGCCCGACACCACCCTGCGCTGGTCCGCCGTGCCCGGTGCGGCCGGCTATCGCGTCTGGTGGCGTTCGACGACGGCCCCGCAATGGACCTTCAACCGCTCGGCCGGGACGGCGACGTCGCTGGTCCTGACCGGCGTGCCCATCGACGACTATTTCTTCGGCGTCTCGGCCATCTCGGACGACGGCTATGAAAGCCCGGTCGTCTATCCCGGCCCGGCCGGCGCCTTCGTCTCGGTCGGCGACCCGCCGGCGCCCGCCGCCCGATGAGCCTGCCCGGGGGCCGCGTGCGCGTGGCGGTCATGATCTCCGGGGCCGGATCCAACATGGCCGCGCTGATCGACGCGGGACAGGCGGCCGATTCGGCGTTCGAGGTTGCGCTCGTCGTGTCCAACGATCCGGACGCCGGAGGACTGGCGATCGCCGCCGCCAAGGGCATCCCGACCCTCGCCGTCGATCACCGCCCTTTCGGCAAGGACCGGCAGGCCCACGAAGCCGCCCTGCAGGCCGGGCTCGAAGCGCGAGGGATCGAGGTCATCGCCCTCGCCGGCTATATGCGTCTGCTGACGCCCTTCCTGGTGCAACGATGGGAGGGCCGGATGCTCAACATCCATCCCAGTCTGCTGCCGAGATACCCCGGGCTCGACACCCATGCCCGGGCCCTGGCCGCCGGTGACGTCGAGGCGGGCTGCACGGTCCATCTGGTGACCGAAGGCCTCGACGAGGGCCCCATCCTCGACCGGCAGGCCGTCCCGATACTGCCGGGCGACACGCCCGCGACCCTCGCCCAGCGGGTCCTCACGGCCGAACACGCCCTCTACCCCCGCGCCCTGGCCGACTTCTGCCGGGCGCGGATTATAACTTCGTAATCATCGCGCTTTGCCCGCGACAACCGGGCGAGCCGGAGTCAGTGTCCGCGGAATTCAGACAGGGATCCTTCATGTCCAGACTTCGCCTCATGGCCTGCGCCGCCGGCGCCGCCCTCATGCTCGCCTCGCCGGTTCTGGCCCAGACCGCGCCCCTCCCGGTCGAGATCCCGTCCGAGGATCAGGCCGAGATCGGCGTCTTCGGCTTCGACCTGAACGGCATGGACACCTCGATCCGCCCCGGTCAGGACTTCAACCGCTACGCCAGCGGGACCTATCTGGCCAACACGCCCATCCCCGCCGACAAGGCCTCCTACGGCATGTTCACCGTGTTGCGGGACCGTTCCGACGCCAACCTGCGCACCATCATCGATGAGAGCGCGGCCAACCCGGGCGCCAGCGCCGACGCCGCGCGCATCGGCTCGATGTATTCCAGCTTCCTCGATGAGGCCGCGATCAACGCCCTGGGCGCCTCGCCGCTGCAGGCCGATCTGGCCGAGGTCCGGGCCGCCGACACCCGCGAGAAGCTGGCGACCCTGATGGGGCGGACCCAGTACGGCTTCGGCTCCAGCCTCTTCGGCGTCCAGACCTTCGAGGATCTGCGCACCCCGGATCGCACCTCGGCCTATGTGGTCCAGGGCGGCATCGGCATGCCCGATCGCGACTACTATCTGGAAGACCGGTTTGCGGCCCAGAAGGCCGCCTACCGCATCTATGTCGAGCAGGCCCTGACCCTGGCCGGCTGGCCCGAGCCGGCGGCCGCCGCCGACGCCATCCTCGCCTTCGAGACCGCGATCGCCCAGGAACACTGGACCCAGGTCGAAAACCGCCAGATCGACAAGATCTACAATCCGATGACCGTGGCCGAACTGGCCACGGCCGCGCCCGGCTTCGACTGGGCCGCCTGGGCGACCGCCGCGGGCCTCGGCACGGACCGCACCCTGATCGCGGCCAACAACACCGCCTTCCCCGCTATGGCCCGCATCTTCGCCGAGACTCCGATCTCGACCCTGCAGTCATGGGAAGCCTTCCACGTCATCGACCAGGCCGCCCCCTATCTGTCGCAGCCCTTCGTCGAGGCCCGCTTCGAATTCTTCGGCAAGACCCTGAGCGGCCAGCAGGAGATCCAGCCCCGCTGGAAGCGCGGCGTCACCCTGGTCGAGGGATCGTTGGGCGAGTCTCTGGGTCGCGAATATGTCGCCCGTCACTTCCCGGCCGAGTCCAAGGCCCAGATGGAGGACCTGGTCGCCAACCTGCGCGCCGCCATGACCGTCCGGATCCAGAACCTCGACTGGATGAGCCCGGAGACCAAGGAGCAGGCCCTCTACAAGATGAGCCGTTTCGGGGTGAAGATCGGCTATCCTGACGAATGGCGCTCCTATGACGGGCTGAACCTCGTGGCCGGCGATCTGTACGGCAACGTCGAACGCTCGTCGGCCTTCGAGTGGGAGTTCGCCCTGTCCAAGCTGGACCGCCCGGTGAACCCGCTGGAATGGGGCATGACGCCCCAGACGGTGAACGCCTACTACAACCCGCCGCGCAACGAGATCGTCTTCCCGGCCGCCATCCTGCAGGCGCCCTTCTTCGATCCGCGCGCCGATCCGGCGGTCAACTACGGCGGCATCGGCGCCGTCATCGGCCACGAGATCACCCACGGCTTCGACGACCAGGGCCGCAAGACCGACGGCGACGGCGTTCTGCGGGACTGGTGGACCGCCGAGGACGCCGCCAAGTTCGAGGAGCGGGCCGCGGTCCTCGGCGCCCAGTATTCGGCCCTGTCGCCGGTGGAAGGCGCCAACGTCAACGGCGACCTGACCATGGGCGAGAACATCGCCGACCTCGGCGGCCTGCTGATGGCGCTGGACGCCTATCACATGTCGCTGAACGGCCAGCCGGCCCCGGTGATCAACGGCCTCACCGGCGACCAGCGCGTCTTCCTCGGCTGGGCCCAGGTGTGGCGGACCAACAGCCGCGACGCCTATTTGCGCCAGCAGGTCACGACGGACCCGCACGCCCCGGCCATGTACCGCGCCGCCGTTCCGCCCCGGAACATCGACGCCTGGTACGCCGCCTTCGGCGTGGAGCCCGGCGACGAACAGTATCTGGCCCCCGAAGCCCGGGCCCGGATCTGGTAGGTACGAAAAAGGCCCCGGAGCGATCCGGGGCCTTTCTTCTTTGCGGCGCTACCGCGGACGACGCGGTCGCGCGCGTCCTGAGCGTTAGCCGACGATGTCGGCGTCGGTGAAGAACTGGGCGATCTCGATCGCGGCGTTCTCTTCGGAGTCCGAACCGTGGACCGAGTTCTCGCCGATCGACAGGGCGAACAGCTTGCGGATCGTGCCGTCAGCGGCCTGTTCCGGGTTCGTGGCGCCCATGACTTCGCGGTATTTGGCGACGGCGCCTTCGGCTTCCAGCACCTGGACGACGACCGGCTCGGCGATCATCTGGCCGACCAGTTCGCCGTAGAAGGGACGCTCGGCGTGGACTTCGTAGAATTTCTTCGCCTGGGCCTCGGTCAGCTTGATGCGGCGCTGGGCCACGATACGAAGGCCGGCGCCTTCGATCACGGCGTTGATGGCGCCGGTCAGGTTGCGGCGCGTGGCGTCGGGCTTGATGATCGAGAAGGTACGGTCGGTCATGAGGAGACTTCTTGTTGGGAGTTTGAAGGTCGCGGGCTTATAGACGCCGCCTCCCCGGTTTCCAACATGATGTTGGCTCCTATCGCTCTCCGCGCGGCGACAAGCTGCTTGAGGAGCGGATTTTCGCCCTTCGGACGTTTGTCTTCGCCATGCTCCAGATCACCAACCTGACGTTCAACGCCTGGGGTCGCCAGTTTCTGGACGACGCCTCGGTCAGCCTGCCGCCCGGCTCCAAGGTCGGGCTTGTCGGTCGCAACGGCATCGGCAAATCGACCCTGTTCAAGATCATCCTCGGCGAGCTGGCCGGCAACGGCGACGAAGTGTCCCTGCCGAAGACGGCCCGCATCGGCTCGGTCGATCAGGAGCACCCGGCCACCCCCGTCAGCGTGGTCGAGACGATTCTGGAGGCCGACACCGAACGCCACGACCTGCTGGGCCGTCTTGAGACCGCAGAGCCCGAGGAGATGGGCGAGATCTGGTCGCGCCTGATCGAAATCGACGCCGACGGCGCCCCCGCCCGCGCCGCCGAAATTCTGGCCGGTCTCGGCTTCGACCACGAGAACCAGCAGCGACCGATGTCGGAGTTCTCGGGCGGCTGGCGCATGCGGGTGGCCCTGGCCGCCGCCCTGTTCGCCCAGCCCGACATGCTGCTGCTCGACGAACCGACCAACTACCTCGACCTGGAAGGCGCTCTCTGGCTCGAGGCGCGGCTCAAGAAATACCCGGCGACGGCCCTGATCATCTCCCACGACCGGGAGATGCTGAACGAGGTCTGCACCCACATCCTGCACCTCGCGAACCGCAAGCTGGAAATCTACACCGGCAACTACGACCAGTTCGAAAAGGCGCGGGCCGAGAAGGCCCGCCTGCAATTGTCGGCCAAGGCCAAGCAGGACGCGGAGCGCGCCCACCTCCAGTCCTTCGTCGACAGGTTCAAGGCCAAGGCCTCCAAGGCCGCCCAGGCCCAGTCGCGCATGAAGCGTCTGGAGAAGATGCAGCCGGTCGCCACCACGATCGAGGAACGGGTCGCCCCCTTCACCCTGCCCTCGCCGCCGCGTCCCCTGGCGCCGCCGCTGATCCGGCTGGAGCGCGCCAATGTCGGCTATGAGCCGGGCCGGCCGATCCTGCGCAATCTGAACCTGCGGATGGACCTGGACGACCGTATCGGCCTGCTGGGCGTCAACGGCGCGGGCAAGTCGACCTTCGCCAAGATGATCGCGGGCGCCCTGAACGTCTTCGAGGGCGTGCTGCATCGCGACAAGAAGATGCGGGTGGGCTGGTTCCACCAGCACCAGATCGAGGCGATGGACCCGACCGACACGCCGCTGGAGATCATCCGTCGCGCCATGCCGGATGCGCCCGAAAGCGCGCGCCGCTCCAAACTGGCCCAGTTCGGCCTGAACTACGAGAAGCAGGAAACCACGGTCGACAGCCTGTCCGGCGGCGAGCGCGCGCGCCTGCTGCTGAACATGGTGGCCATGGAGGCGCCCCACGTCCTGATCCTCGACGAACCGACCAACCACCTGGACATCGACAGCCGCCGGGCCCTGCTCGACGCCCTGAACGACTACACGGGCGCGGTCATCCTGATCACCCACGACCGCTCGCTGATGGAGATGGTCGCCGACCGCCTGTGGCTGGCCGCCGACGGCACAGTGAAGCCCTTCGACGGCGATATGGACGACTACGCCCGGTTCGTCCTCGACCGCGCCAAACAGGCGGCGGTGAAGCCCACACAGGTGAAGAAGGAAGAGGCAGCGGTCGCCGCCGCGAACAACTCCGGCCCTCAAGCAGCGAGCGCCCGCGGCGCGAGCGATAGGGCCAACAAAAAGGGCGGGCCTTCGCCCTCCACGCTTCGCCATGCGGTCAAGAAGGCCGAGGAGCGCGTCACAGCCCTGACCGCCGAGATTTCCCGCATCGACGACGACCTGGCCAACGCCGCCGTCTCGAACCCGAGGGCGCTGGAAGGCCTGACCCGTGCGCGGGCGAAGTCCCAGTCCGATCTTGATGCCGCCGAAGCCGCCTGGATGGCCGCCGAGGAAGCGTTGGCCGAGATCGCGTGACAGCAGCCGAAGGGGTGCTAGTCTCCCGTCATACGGGAGACCGCCCCATGCGCAACACGCTTTTCGTCCTTCTGGCCGCCCTTGCCTTGACGCCCTCGGGAGCCCGCGCCGAACCGGATCGAGCCTACACGATCGACTTTGTCCTGACGGAGGAAGGGTGTGAGCCGTTCTCGCCATCAGTCCGAATGCGTGTCGGCGGCATGGCCCAACTGACAGTCAATGGCGGATTTCGGATCGACGCAACCCTGACGTCGACCGATGACGGACGGCTTCTGCTGGAAACCGAGCTCTCCCGAGAGGACGGGCAACAACGGGTGGTCGAGTCGAGACCGAGCATCATTCTGTCTCGGGACAGCGAGGCCTCGATCCAGACGACGTCGGAAACCTGGGACAAGGTTCAGGTGTCGATCCGCCCCGCGACATGAAGCCGATCGTCTTCTCGAAGGAAGAGCAGCGCGACCTGATCCCGCGCATCAAGGCCTTCGTGCGCGACGAACTGGATCAGGAGATCGGCGACCTGCAGGCATCGATGCTGATGGACTTTTTCGCCAACACCCTCGGCCACGCCGTCTACAATCGCGCGATCTACGACGCCCAGGCGTTGATCGCGGCCAAGGCCGACGAGATGGCGGAAGCCCTCTATGCGCTGGAGCAGAAGCCCTGAATCCCGCGCCGTGCTCTCCGCCCTTCGCCAGGGTGCACGGAGGATAGAGCGGAGTCAGGGGCCGAATCAGGTCGCATAAATTTTTCTGTGCGACGCTGAAATCCCGATCTGGTCAATCACAGCGGGATCCGCACCGCGAATTGCGCGCCCTGGTTCGCCGCGGCCCTATAATTCCCAATCACGGTTCGCGGAGAGAGCGAACAGCGGCGATTTCGTCCGTTTCGTCCGTTTCGTCAGGGTGTTTTTCGTCCGGACAGACGGACGAAACCCCACTTTCACCGCGCGAGCCTAGTGCTCGAACACGACCCGCCCGCCGACGATCGTCATCTCCACCCGCCCCTGAAGTCTGCGGCCGTCGAATGGCGAGTTCTTGGACTTGGACCGAAGCGCCGCAGCATCGACGATCACCGGCGCGCCGGGATCGAACACGATCAGGTCCGCCGGGGCTCCGGCCTCCAGCACGCCGGCCTCCAGCCCGAGCAGGGTCGCCGGGCCGTGGGTGAGGGGCCGCAGCACGTCGAGAATGTCCAGCCCCTCCTCGTGATGCAGGCCCAGGGCGGCGGGCAGCAGGGTCTCCAGACCCACGGCGCCCGGCGCGGCCTCGGCGAAGGGGCGGCGCTTGTCCTCGGCGGGGGCGGGCGTGTGGGCCGAGGTGATCGCCTCGATCAACCCATCGCGCACCGCCTCGATCAGGGCCCGACGGTCGCTCTCGGGCCGCAGCGGCGGCTCAAGCCGGAAGAAGGTGCGGTAGTCGCCGATGTCGATCTCGTTGAAGCACAGGTGGTTGATCGAGACCGAGGCCGCGACCTCAAGCCCCCTGCCCCGCGCCCGCGCCAGCACCTCCAGCGCCGCTTCGGTCGAGATTTGATCCACAAGGAACCGCACGCCCGTCTGTTCGACGAGGGCGAGGTCGCGCTCCAGCTGGATGCGTTCGGCGATGGCCGGCGCGCCCGACAGTCCCAGACGGGTCGCCAGCTCGCCCGAGGTGGCCACGGCGCCTTCGCTCAGCCACGGATCGGCCGGGCGGCAGGCGATCAAGGCATTGAAAGCCGTGGCATAGGCCATCACCCGCTGCAGCACACGACTGTCGGCGATGACATGGTCGCCATCGGTGAAATACAGGGCGCCGGCCTCATGCATCAGGCCGATCTCGGCCATCCGCTTGCCGTCGCGCGCCCTCGTGGCGGCGCCCGCCGCGCGGACGTTGACCAGGTTGAGGGCCGCGCCCCGCCTCTGGATAAAATCAACCATTGCCGGATCATCCACAGCCGGGTCGGTGTCGGGCTGGATGACCACGGTCGTGACCCCGCCCGCCGCTGCGGACAGGCTGGCCGACTTCAGCGTCTCCTTGGGCTCCGCGCCCGGCTCGCCGGTGCGGACGCGGATGTCGATCAGGCCAGGCGACAGGCACAGACCGCGCGCGTCGAGGATCTCTGTGGCCGAAACCGCGACCGAACCCCGCTCGACCCGGGTGATGACACCGTCCTCGATGACCACCGAGCCGGGGCCGTCGTAGTCGGTCGCCGGGTCCAGCAGACGGGCGTTGATGATGGCCCTGGAACTCATGCCGCGCCCTCCAGACGGGCGGACAGCGAGGCCAGGACGGCCATGCGCGCCGCGACACCCATCTCGACCTGGTCCTGGATCAGGGACACGGACAGGTCGTCAGCCACGTCGGAATCGATCTCTACGCCCCGGTTCATCGGCCCGGGGTGCATGACCCTCGCGCCCGGTGCGGCCCAGGCCAGCTTCTCGCGGTCCAGACCCCAGAAGCGGAAATATTCGCGCGTCGACGGGACCAGGGCCCCGTCCATCCGCTCCAGCTGCAGCCTCAGCATCATGACCACGTCGCAGCCGGCCAGCCCCTCGCGCATGTCGTGGAAGACCTCGCAGCCCCAGCGGTCGGCGTCGCCGGGCACCAGGGTCGGAGGCCCGATCAGACGCACCCGCGCGCCCATCATCGACAGGAGGGCGACATTGGACCGCGCCACCCGGCTATGGGCGATGTCGCCGCAGATGGCGACGGTCAGCCCGCCCACCTCGCCGAAGGCGCGACGCAGGCTCAGCAGGTCCAGAAGGGCCTGGGTCGGGTGTTCGTGGCGGCCGTCACCGGCGTTGACCACCGCGCAGCCGACCTTCTGGGACAGAAGGGCCGCCGCCCCCGAGGCCCCGTGCCGCACCACCAGAATGTCGGGCTTCATCGCGTTCAGGGTGACCGCCGTGTCGATCAGGGTCTCGCCCTTCTTCACCGAACTGGCCTGCACCGGCATGGTCACCACATCGGCGCCCAGACGCTTGGCCGCGATCTCGAACGAGGAACTGGTCCGCGTCGAGTTCTCGAAGAACAGGTTCATGACCGTGCGGCCTCGCAGCAGGTCGAGCTGCTTCGTCGACTGCCGGTTCAGATCGACGAACCCGTCCGCCAGATCGAGCAGGCTCAGCACGAACGGCGGGTTCAGATCCGCCGAGGCCAGGAAATGGGGTTTCGGGAACGGGACCAGCCGGTCGGCGATCAGGTCGGCGGCTGCATCAGTCTGGGTCATCAAAGCCCGGCTATACGTCCCGGTCACGCCAGATGGAAGAGGGCCAGAAGCAGGGGAATGCCCAGTGCGCTGCCGACCGTCGTCAGGGCCACGATTCCGGCCATCAGCGGCGCATCCCCGCCCATCTGACGCGCCAGGATGTAGGACGCCGCCGCGCCCGGAGCGGCGCCGCACAGCAGGGCGATTCCCTGGGCCGTCTCGTCCCCGCCGTACAGACGGCACAGCCCCCACATCAGGATCGGCGTGATGACCAGCTTGACGAAGGACACGCCCGTGATGGTGACCCGGCGGCGCGCGACCTCGGCGAAGCTCAGGCCGGCCCCGGCTACGATCAGCCCCAGCGGCAGGGCGGCGCCGCCCAGCAACTCCAGGGTCTGGGATATCCCGGGGATCCGCGGCACATGGGCGAGGTTCAACGCGAGGCCGATCAGACAGGCCAGCAGGATCGGGTTGGACAGGATCGCCTGGGCCAGAGACCACGGCGAGATATCCCGCCGGTCGGCTCCCCAGTGTTCCAGAACGATCACGCACAGGATGTTCGTCACCGGGATCATGGCCGCGATCACGACCGCCGCCAGCGCCAGGCCGTCGGGGCCATAGACGGCCTGGATCACCGGAAGGAAGACGAAGCTGTTCCAGCGGATCACCCCCTGAAACACCGACGTATAGGCCGGCCCGTCAAGCTTCAGCAGAGGCCGGACCAGCAAGGTCGCCGCTGCGATGATCGCCACCGAACTGACCGCCGCCGCACCCGCCGCGCTGGCGCCGCCGCCGGAGATGTCCGCGTTCCAGATCGCCGGGACCAGGAAGCCCGGGTAGAGCAGATTGATCGACAGTTTCTCGATCGGCCGCCAGGTCGCATCCGGCAGGAAGTCGGACTTCCTCAGCACATAGCCCAGCGCGATCAGGATGAAGACCGGGACGACCCCGGCGAACAGGGCGGTCATATCCAGCTCTTCTGATCACGGACGCGGTCCAGCGCGCCCTGCAATATCCAGGCGGCCGCGGTCCGGTCGACCACGCCTGCCCGGCGCTTTCGCGAGAGATCCAGCTCGTCGATCAGGAACCGCTCGACCGCGCTGGTCGACAACCGCTCGTCCCAGAAGGCGACGCTGGTGGGCCGAAGCCTGTCCAGATTCCTCGCAAAGGCACGGCACGACTGGGCGCGCGGCCCTTCCGTCCCGTCCATATTGACCGGCAGGCCGATCACGAGGCCCGTGACCTTGCGGGCGTCCATCAGCTTGAACAGGGCCTGGGCCTCCAGGGTGAATTTCGATTTCCGGATCAGCTGAAGCGGGCTGGCGATCAGCCGGGTCGTGTCCGAAACGGCCACGCCGATGGTGGCCTCTCCGAGGTCCAGCCCCATCCACGCCGTGTCCGGCGGGCAGGCTTCAGGCAGGTCGACGAGATCCACAACAGGCATTCGTGGGCGGTAGGCGTTGCCATTGCGACTGTCAAAGGCGAGGGTGAGCAATCGCTGAATTGGGAGGCTCAGAATGTCGGTGCGCGTTCAAATCCTGGCGGGTGTCGTGGCGGCAGGGCTTTCGCTCAGCGCCTGCGACGCCGTGTCGAAGGCGCCCGCTGCGGCCGATCCCGCGGCCGCTACGCCGCCCCAGGCGGAACCCCTGACCGCCTCGGGCCCAGCCGAGACGCTGACCGCAGAGCCGGAGACGGACGAAAGCCTGATGTCCGCCGCCAGCGTGGTCCGGATCGACTGGGTGGCCGCGGGAGGGGCCAAATTGTTCGGGACGGCCGGCGGCGATCCGGCCGCGAACGGCCTGTACACCTACATCGCGTTCTTCACCTCGCCGGGCGACGGCTGGGTGATCTACAATCTCGGCAACATCCTGGACTATACCGTCCTGGCCTCGGAGATCGGCAGGGTCGATCTGGACATTCACGAGACCACGTTCGACGAGGCCACGGGCGAGCTCGGCAGCCACCACCGCAAGGTGATCGTGACCTGGACGCCCGGGGACGACGGTTCGCCTCCGACCAATGTCGCCGTCACGCCCGCACGGTAAGCCCTGCGGTCCTTGTGCAGCGCGGCACGGGCGGCTAATCCCGCCCGCTTGCACTGAGACTATCGGAGGGCCGGATGGCCATCGACGCAGAGACGGTGAGGAAGGTCGCGCACCTCGCCCGCATCAAGACCGCCGAAGACCGGCTGGAGCCGCTGGCCGGTGAACTGAACGGCATCATGGCCTGGATCGACCAACTGAATGAGGTCGATGTGGCCGGTGTGGAGCCGATGACCTCGAACGTCGCCCAGCCCCTGCGTCTCCGTGACGACGTCGTCACCGATGGCGCCAGAGTCGAGGCTGTGCTGTCGAACGCGCCGCAGTCCGCGGACGGCTTCTACGTCGTGCCCAAGGTGGTCGAATAGTCATGAGCGACCTGACCCAACTGACCCTGAAGGCCGCCGTCGACGGCCTCAAGGCCAAGGCCTTCTCTTCGGAAGAGATCACCCGCGCCTTCGTCTCGAACATCGAGGCCGCCAACCCGACCCTGAACGCCTATGTCGTGACGACGCCGGAGAAGGCGATCGAGATGGCGAAAGCCTCAGACGCCCGTATCGCCGCCGGAACCGCCGGCCCCCTCGAAGGCGCGCCCCTGGGCATCAAGGACCTGTTCTGCACCGAGGGTGTGCAGACGACCGCCGGCTCCAACATGCTGCGGGGCTTTGTCCCGCCCTATGAATCGACGGTGACCGCCAATCTTTGGCGCGACGGGGCGGTCATGCTGGGCAAGCTCAACATGGACGAGTTCGCCATGGGCTCGTCCAACGAGACCTCGGCCTTCGGTCCGGTCGTGAACCCGTGGAAGTCGAAGACCTCCAACGCCGACCTGACGCCCGGCGGCTCCTCGGGTGGGTCCGCGTCGGCCGTCGCCGCCGACCTGTGCCTGGCTGCGACGGCATCCGACACCGGCGGCTCGATCCGCCAGCCCGCCGCCTTCACCGGCACGGTCGGAATCAAGCCCACCTATGGCCGCGCCAGCCGGTTCGGCATGGTCGCCTTCGCCTCGTCGCTGGATCAGGCCGGGCCGATCACCAAGACGGTCGAGGACGCGGCCCTGATGCTGCAGTCCATGTGCAGCTTCGACGTCAAGGATTCGACCAGCCTCGACATCCCCACGCCCGACTGGTCGGCGTCCGTCGGCCAGTCGGTCAGGGGTCTGCGCATCGGCGTGCCGCGCGAATACGTCGTCGACGGCATGCCCGCCGAGATCCAGGCCCTGTGGGACCAGGGCGTGGCCTGGCTGCGTGACGCGGGCTGCGAGATCGTCGACATCTCCCTGCCCCACACGAAATACGCCCTGCCGACCTACTATATCGTGGCCCCGGCCGAGGCCTCGTCGAACCTGGCGCGCTACGACGGCATGCGGTTCGGCCATCGCGCCGAAAAGGCGACCAGCCTGACCGACCTCTATGAGACCAGCCGCGCCGAGGGCTTCGGTAAGGAGGTCCAGCGCCGCCTGGTCATCGGGGCCTATGTGCTGTCGGCCGGCTTCTACGATGCCTACTACGTCCGGGCCCTGAAGGTCCGCCGTCGCATCGCCGAGGATTTCGACAAGGTCTGGGGCCAGGTCGACGCCATCCTGACGCCGTCGACGCCTTCGGCCGCCTTCGCCCTGGGCGACAAGCAGATCGATCCGGTGACAATGTACCTCAACGACGTCTTCACGGTGACCGCCAACCTCGCCGGCCTGCCCGGGATTTCGGTGCCTGCGGGCATCGATACCAACGGCTTGCCGCTGGGGCTTCAGGTCATCGGCAAGGCGCTGGATGAGGCGACCGTTCTTCAGGTCGGCGCGGCGCTGGAACAGGCGGCCGGCGGTGTGGGTCGAGCCGAGCGCTGGTGGTGATCTAGGATGGACGGGAACGCGGAATGAAATCGTTCACGCGTTCCCGATCCTTCAAGCGCGTGCTGACGGTGATCTACTGGATCGCCTTGCCGCTGGTCCTGCTGGCCATGGTCGGTTCGGTTCTCCCCGGCAATCAGTATGAGGGGCCGCTGCCGTCGTGGGTCTACGCCCTCGGCTTCGCGGCCTTCGCAGCCCTGATCGGCTGGAGACTATGGCTGAATAGCCGAGCTCTCGGCTATGCCACGCCATCGGCGGGCCGGGTTCTGCGTGTGATTGCGCCACTCGGCCTGTTGGCGATTGCCGGTCTCGTTGTTGCTCTTCTCGGAGCGGCATGGATCGGCATCGGCCTTTGGTTGACGTTCGACCCCGAGGCGGGACCTGCTGGTCCTTGGCCGCTTGGAACGGCAATCGTTGGATTTCTGTCGCTCATCTTCGGGCTGGCTCTGACCCTGCCATTCATCCGCGTCGTGCGCCGTGCGCCCCCTGAAGAGGCGGATATAGTGGAGCCGAAATCTTGAACCGCGACGGCTGGCGCGTTCTGATCAAAGGCCTGTCGGTCGTGGCCGGCATTGCGGCCTTCGGCGCCAGCCTTGTCTGGGTCGTCTTCGCAAAGGTGCTGGAAGGCTATGCCACGAACGCCGCTGCCGCATGGCTGATCGCGGCGGTGTTCGCTCTGGCTGGAGCGGCGCTTTGTGCGTGGCCGTGGCTTCAGTGGAAGCCTCCCCCCAAGGCGTGACACCGACCATGAGCCCTCCCCTCGCAATCCCCTTCAGTGAACGCTACATCCGCTCCACGTCACCGTGAGAGCCTGTCCATGTCCGATCCCGTCGTCATCGTCGCCTTCGCCCGCACGCCCATGGGCGGCTTCCAGGGGGCCTTCAACGGCGTGAAGGCGACCGAGCTCGGGGCCACAGCGGTCCGGGCGGCGGTCGAGCGATCGGGCGTGTCGCCGGACCGGATCGAGCAGATCTACATGGGTTGCGTCCTGCCCGCCGGCCTCGGTCAGGCGCCCGCGCGTCAGGCCGCCATCGGCGCGGGGCTCGGCCAGCATGTCGAGGCGACGACGGTCAACAAGATGTGCGGCTCGGGCCTTCAGGCCGTGATGATGGCGTCTGACAGCCTTGCGGCGGGCAGCGCCGACATCATCGTTGCGGGCGGCATGGAGTCGATGACCGGCGCCCCCTATCTGATGAACAAACACCGCGGCGGCGCCCGCATCGGCCACGATGTCATCGTCGACAGCATGTATATGGACGGACTCGAGGACGCCTATACGCCCGGCAAGCTGATGGGGAATTTCGCCGAGGACTCGGCCGCGACCTATCAGTTTACGCGCGAGCAGCAGGACGCCTATGCCCTCGAAAGCCTCAGCCGCGCGCTGAAGGCCATCGAGAGCGGCGCCTTCAAGGCCGAGATCACCCCGGTCGAGGTCGCGGGCCGCAAGGGGACCGTCTCGGTCACCGAGGACGAACAGCCCGGCAAGGCCATGCCGGAGAAGATCCCGACCCTGAAGCCCGCCTTCTCGAAGGACGGCACCATCACCGCTGCCAACGCCTCCTCGATCAGTGACGGCGCCGCCGCCCTGGTCATGACCCGCGAGAGCGTCGCCCGGGCGCTGAACCTGCCGGTCGTCGCCCGGATCGTGTCCCACGCCGCCCACGCCCATGAGCCGGGCCTGTTCACCACGGCCCCGGTCCCCGCCATGCAGAAGGCGCTGAAGAAGGCCGGCTGGTCCGTGGACGACGTCGACCTGTGGGAGATCAACGAGGCCTTCGCCGTCGTGCCCATGATCGCGATGCAGGAGATGGGCATCGACCACGCGAAGCTGAACGTGAACGGCGGTGCCACGGCCCTGGGCCACCCGATCGGGGCGTCCGGCGCGCGGGTCCTGACCACATTGATCTCGGCCCTGCAGACCCGGGGCCAGTCGAAAGGTGTCGCCAGCCTGTGCATCGGCGGCGGCGAGGCCGTGGCGCTCGCGGTCGAACTGGCCTGATGATCGATCTCAGCCGTCGTTCCCTACTCGGCGCGGCGGCTGTGACCGCCGCATCGGCCGGCGCTGTGAAGGCCCAGAACTCCGGAAATGGGGCCATCGCCCCGCCTGATCCGACGGAAGTCGTGCGTCTGTGGCCCAACGGCGCACCGGGGGGCGAAAACGTCACCGTCACCCCGATCGTGCCCGAACGCTCGACCGACCCGGCCTTCCACGACCGGTACGCCCAGTACACGACCGACCCGATCCTGACCGTCCTGCGGCCCGGGCGGCCGAACGGAGCGGCCCTGCTGCTGATCCCCGGCGGCGGCTATCGCTGGGCCGTGGTGGACAAGGAGGGACTGGACTGCGCCCGGGTCTTCGCGGCCGCCGGCGTCACCTGTTTCGTCCTACGCTACCGCCTGCCCGCCGACGGATGGGCCGCGGGGCCGAACGCACCGTTACAGGACGCCCAGAGGGCGCTTCGCCTGATCCGCGCCCACGCCGCCGACTACGGCGTCGATCCGGCCCGCATCGCCAGTCTGGGGGCCTCGGCCGGGGGCCATCTGGCCGGTCTGCTGGCGGCCCGGTCCGACGCGACCTACGAGGCCGTGGACGCGGCCGACGCGGTCTCGCACCGGCCCGACCTGAACATCCTGCTCTACCCCGTCGCCACCCTGGCCGATCCGTTCGCCCATAAGGGATCGCGCGAGCATCTGCTAGGCCCCGCGCCCACGGCCGAGCAGATCGCCGCCTGGTCGCTGGAGCGGATGGACTGGACCGGCGTCGGCCCCACCGTCCTGATCCACGCCCTGGACGACGCCAGCGTGCCGCCCGAAAACAGCCTGCAGCTGCTCGCCGCCCTGCGCGCCTCTGCCGTCGTGACGGAGGCCCATCTGTTTCAGGAAGGCGGCCACGGCTTCGGCATCCGCCTGATCACCGGGAAGCCCGCCGCCGTCTGGCCGGAACTGGTGCTGGCCTTCGGTCGACGGAACGGCTGGCTTACCGCTTGACCGCCCGATCCGCAGGTTTCGGCGGTGTCAGCGCGGAACGCCTTTGCGGCTCCCGCATCAGGCGGATCAGGGCTTCAGGGCCTGTCGACAGAACGATCACCGTCACAACTGTTTTTGCGAGTCGTTCGCAACATTGCGCCATCTTCCGCGCCGTGGCAAGCCGATCCCCGGCGGCTTTTTCAATCGGATTACGACCATGCGAAGCGACGGAAAACTCGACTATCTCGAGCTGCCCTCGACCGGCCTGCCGGAGACGAAGGCCTTCTACGAGGCCGCCTTCGGCTGGTCCTTCCAGGACTATGGCCCCACCTACGCCGCCTTTAACGAGGGCCTGGACGGCGGTTTCGACGCCGATCCCGAGCGGCCGCAAGCCCCCCTCCCCGTGCTTTACGCCACAGACCTACCGGCCATGCTGGCCCGGGTCGAGGCGGCCGGCGCCACCATCCTGAAGCCCATCTTCGACTTCCCAGGCGGCCGGCGCTTCCACTTCCGCGATCCGTCCGGCAACGAGCTGGCGGTCTGGTCCGAGGGCGGATGAAGGCCTGCGGCGACTGCGGCCTGTGCTGCAAGATCATGGGTGTCACCGCCCTTGAGAAGCCCGCGGGCCGCTGGTGCCGCCACTTCGGCAAGACGACCGGCTGCGCCATCTACGAGGATCGCCCGAGCGACTGCCGCGTGTTCAACTGCCTGTGGCTGTTGACCGAGGCGCTGGACGACCGCTGGAAGCCGACGACCTCCGGCTTCGTCCTTCATTCCGAGCTGGGCGGCGCGCGGCTGATCGTCGAATGCGACGCCGCTCGTCCTCACGACTGGCGGCGTGAGCCCTATGAGGCCCAACTTCGTCGCTGGGCCTCCGCCGAGGGGCAGGAAGTCCTCGTCTTCGCCGGCAAGCGCGGGGTCCGGCTAGGCGCGACCGATACGCCGGTCAGGCGGGCCTAGCGGACGTCGATAGACTGGCCGATCTGCTCGGCCAGGGTCCGGTCGGAACCTTCCACACTGGTGATCCAGACGTGAACCTCCTGCGGGGTGGTCGTGCGGGTGAACAGATGCTCCAGTGCGACCCGACGGCCGTCCTCGGTCGCCACAACCGAGGCGCGGGCCCCGACCTCGACCATCTCGCCCGAGTAGATGGGGAACTGCGACGCTGGACCGGCATAGACCATGACCAGCGGCTGCTGACCCCGGCGGATCGTCCAGATGTTGAAGTTCGGACCCGGCCGACCCGTCGTGATCGTGAACCCGGCCGGCAGGTCGACTGTGAATGGCAAGGCCCGGATCGCCGGAGCGTCCAGCACCGTCACCGGCGGCGGAGGCAGCGCGGCGGGTGCAGCGACGGGCGCGGCCGCAACGGGAGGCGTAGCGCGCGGCGCCGGTATCGGCGCCGCCACTGCCGGGGCCGTCGGGCGCGCCGCAGGCGCTGCTGTCGCCGGCGCAGGGACCATGGCGCGAGGAGTCGGAACCGTCGCGGGTGCGACTGCTGCGGGACGAGGCATGGGCGCAGCGACGGCCGGCGAAGGCGTTGTCGGGCGCGGCGTCGGCGTCGGCGTCGCCGTAACGGGCGTCGAGACCCCGGGTGCGGCGGATACAGGCGGGGTCGTCGGCGCGGGGGCCCGGGTCGGGGCTACCGGCGCGGCCGTCACGGGCGCGGGCGTCACCAGAGGCTGTGTCCGGGGCGGGTTGGCGACCGCCGGCGGGGTCAGGGGCCCGGTCCTCGGGGGCGGCGAAACCGGGGCCGCAGGGATGGGCGCGACGCGGCCGGGAGGCGGTGCGGTGGTGATCGGGGGCGAGGTGGGCGAGATCGGGCGCGGCGCCAGGGCGCCCGCAGGCGGCGCCGAGTTCAGGCTGCGGGTCAGGGCGCTGCCGACCGACGGCGCGGACTGGGCCGGTGGCTGACTTTGCCCTGCTCCGGCGATCAGGAGGGCGGCGAGGACGAGCGCATGCGACATGGCCGGACCATCGCCTTTCAGCCCATGAACGGCAAGCGTCTCGGCGGCCGGACGGGCCGCCCGCCTGATCAAGAAGGCCGGCAAAGGATGTAAACGGAGATCGAGAAGGCGAACTGCGGTCGCCGGAGACAGAGGGCGCCGGTCAGGCGGCGGGCAGTTCGATCCAGAAGGTCGCGCCTTCGCCCACCACGGACTCCACGCCGATAGAGCCGCCCTGAAGCTCGATCAGGCGTTTGGCCAGGGCCAGGCCGATGCCGTGCCCCTCGATCGCCGACCGCTCCAGCCCGAGCCGGTTGAACGGTTCGAACAACTGCGCCTGCTTGTCGCTGGACAGGCCAGGCCCCTTGTCGCTGACCTCGATACGAACGCCGTCATAGACCCGGCGGGCGCGGAACAGGACCTCCCCCCCGGCAGCGCCGTACTTCACGGCGTTCGTGGCCAGATTGCCGACGACCTGTGAGAGCCGCTGGGAATCGGCCAGGGCCACCAGACCGTCGCCCTCGCAGATGACCTTGATCGACAGCGCCCGGGCTTCCGGCCGCATCGCCGTCGTTCGTCGCACATCCTCGAGGATGCCCGGGATGTCGGTCGGGCGCATCTCGACCTTGACCGCGCCCGACTCCGCACGGGCGACGTCCAGCAGATCGTGAGACAGGGTTTCGACCTGACGGGCCGTCCTGACCAGCATGGCGGCCATCTCGGCCTGGGTTTCGGTTACGGGACCGAGCTGTCCGGTCGACCACAGGTCTCCGATGCCGATGACCCCGCCGATGGGGCTCTTGATTTCATGGGCGACGTTGGCGAGCAGCCGCGACTTGGCGGCCGAGGCCTTCTCGGCGCGCACCTGTCCCGCCCTCGCCCGCGCCGACAGACGGTCACGTTCCTCCAGCAGCGAGGCGACCAGCACGATCGGCAGGTACCCGAACAGGATCGTCAATTGAAGCAGGACGGCACGCTCGGCCAGGTCGCCGACGGCCAGCCCCCATGAGCCCTGACCCAGCATCAGCGAGCTCAGCGCCATCACGGAAA
The DNA here is from genome assembly GCF_027484365.1 of Brevundimonas sp. Lineage (GTDB taxonomy): Bacteria > Pseudomonadota > Alphaproteobacteria > Caulobacterales > Caulobacteraceae > Brevundimonas. The sequence continues at coordinate 132,627 of NZ_JAIXTC010000018.1, forward strand.
TGACCACGAGCGCTGCAGTCGCCCCGAGGACCCTCAAACGGGCCGCGATGACGATCAGCATGGGCGCCATGACGAAGCCCAGCGGGATGTCGACCAGAAAATAGATCGTCACGCAGACGACGATCAGCAGACCGAACAACAGCACGGTCTCGAGCGCGCGCCACAGATTGAACATCGCCCGGACGGCCCGCATGTCGAGGGCCAGGATGAAGGATCCCACCACCGCCAGGCCCAGGGCATGGCCGAACCACCAGGTCTGGAAGGTCGGCAGGAAGGGCGTCCCGCGGGCCAGCAACAGGAAGGCCCCGGCGGCCAGTCCGGCGACGGCCGGCGCGAGGCCGGCGGTGCACAGGATGAACCGGCAGGCGCCGTCCACCGTGGCCAGGTTCAGGGTGGGGGCGAAGCGCCGGGCCAGCCAAACGGCCAGCACGATCTCCAGCATGTTGAGCGCCGTGAACCCGACCGACAGGATCGGGCCGTTGCCGGCAAGGAACTCACCGGCAAGGACGCCGAAAGCGATCAGCCCGCCGAAGGCGAAATCATAGCCGACGCCCCGGCCGCTCCTCAGCCAGACGGCGACGGCAAGGCCGTTGGCCGCCCACAACGCCGCGATCATGTCGGCCGTGCGTGCGGTTGAAATCGCCAGGATCACCAGAACGGTGACGGCCAGGACCGTCAGCATCGGGGCCAGAGGCTGGGCGAACAGCGCGGCTGCGGTGGATGTTCGACCCGGACGCGCGGAGGCGGCGGGCTCGATAGCCTCCGCATCGGTCTCCGTTATCGCGCGGGATTGAGGCATTGAAAGCAACTCTGGGCGGGGACACGGGATCGTCCCTTAACCACAGCTTCCTAATATCCCCTGAAGCAGGACTATCCGGCCAGGATCGCGGTCAGCCTGCGGACGGCCTCGGCAGGGCCTCCGGGATAGGACCACACCCCGGCGCTCACCGCCAGGAAGTCGGCCCCTGCTGCCACGAGGGGGGCCGCGTTGTCGATGGTGATGCCGCCGATGGCCACCGACGGGATCTCCATTGTCTCCTGCCAGATGGTCAGGATTTCCGGGTCGGGCCGATGCACGGTCTGCTTGGTGGCGGTCGGATAGAAGGCGCCGAAGGCGACGTAGTCGGCACCCTGCTCGGCCGCTTCCATGCCCAGATGGCGGCTGTCATGGCAGGTCGCGCCGATCATCGCGGTCTTGCCCATGATCCGGCGCGCCGAGGCCACCGAGGCGTCGCCCTGCCCCACATGAACTCCGTCGCAACCGAGGGCCGAGGCCAGATCCGGCCGATCATTCAGGATGACCGCCACGCCGCGGCCCTGGGCGACCGGGGCGAGACGGCGCACAGCCGCCGCGATCTGCGCGTCGGACGCCGGCTTGATCCGGATCTGCAGCGCCGCGACCGGACCGGCGTCGATCGCGCTTTCCAGCAGGCGGGCGAAAGCCTCCAGGTCGTCGATGACGGGCGGGGTGATCAGATAGAGCTGGCAGGCGGGCGCGGACATGATGCGCAGGTGCGACGCCGGGGCGCCTGCGTCAACCCGGACCATTGCGAACGCGTTGCAATCGCCCCTGGTCCTGCTATAGCGAACCAATCGCAACTGATGCTTCGGGGCGGCCCACCTTGTACGTGTGTAACTGTAACGGCCTGAGACAGCGCGACGTGGCGCGCGCGATCGAGGCGGGCGCGACCCGCCCACGCGAAGTTTTCCAGCGCAATCAATGCGAAGCCCAGTGCGCCAAATGCGTTTGCGAAATGCGCCAGATGATTTCGGAAAGCCGCGAGATCTACGCCCTCGCCGCCGAGTAGGCCTCAAGGTCTGCGGACCAAAATCATTCGCAATATCAATGTGCCGATAAGCGCTCGCAACTGAACACAGGCGTTTTCCTGTGCTATGTCACCCCGAATGAACGGCTCCGCCGGGGCCGCCCCTAGAGCAAGGACGACACAGCCATGAAGGGCGATCCCGCGATCATCCGCACCCTCAACGCGGTGCTGACCAACGAGCTGACGGCGGTCAACCAGTATTTCCTGCATGCCCGGATGTTCGAAAGCTGGGGCCTGAAGCACCTCGGCCAGATCATCTATGACGAGTCGATCGGCGAGATGAAACACGCCGACAAGCTGATCAAACGGATCCTTTTCCTCGACGGCCTGCCCAATCTGCAGGACCTGCACAAGCTCAAGATCGGCGAGACCGCCATCGAATGTCTCGGCGCCGACCTGCAGCTGGAGCTCGGTGGTCGCGGCACCGTGGTCGCCGGCGTGGCCCAGGCCGAGGCGGCTTCCGACTTCGTCAGCCGCCAGATCCTGATGGAGATCCTGGCCGACACCGAGGAGCACATCGACTTCCTCGAGGCCCAGTTCAAGCTGATCGAACAGCTGGGCGAGCAGAACTATCTGCAGTCGGCCATGACCGAGATCGCCCCGGACAAGAGCGCGACGGGCAACTAGCCTTAGGCCAGCAAACCATTCGCGATGTCACTGCCCAGGTTCAGCATCGCGTGGGTCGCGGCAATGACTGTTATCGATCCCGTTCGCAACCAGAGCACGCCCAGAAGCAGGCCAAACACCGTCTGCATCAGGAACACTGGCGCGTATTCGAAAGCCACCTGCTGAAGGAACGCCCAATCGCCGTGCATGATCGGATCCGTCAGGGCCCCCGGGACGTGCATCAGCCCGAAGACGACGCTGGACAGGAACACGGCCTGAAAGCGTGAACCGGTCCGGTCGAGCAGCGCCGTCAAGAGCAGGACCCGGAACAGTATCTCTTCGAACGTCGCGCCGATGATGACTGCGCCAACAGTGACGATCAGCTCATGAGCCGGCGGCAGACCCGACGCCTCGGGCGACAGTGTATATGCGGCGTAACTCCATGCCGCTGCGAGGCAGATCGCGAGTCCGCCGAAGAGGAACAGCCTCAGCGGCCCCAGATACCTCAGTCGGGAGGGCCAGGTGATGAGCTTGCACTTTAAAAAAAATTGCGGGAACCAGCGTGCCTGCCAGAAGATAGGTGACCATGGCCGAGGCGGGATCGGCGCGTCCTGATGCATGAAAGGCTGCGTCCCCGGCCTGCATGACCCCCAGAATCGCGAGAATGAGCCATCCGATCGGGAACAACTGATCTGTTCTCTTCGTGCTCCAGAAGGCGATCGAGCCGCCGGTCGCGAAACGTAAGGCGACGAACGCCAAGCCGAATACGACCGCCACGACCGCAGCAAATCCGGCGTGGATTTCCACAGCGAATTCGGGGTCCACGACGCCCGGTCGCGAAACCATGACCCACCAGGTGAGCGTCGCCAGGGCAAGGGCGAGGAGTTGTGACAGTCTGCGCAAGGTCAAGGGCGTGTCCGGCGATGGATGGCCCAGAAACGTGTGCGCACCCCGATCCACAACCCTATGTAAGCAGCCTCCGCAGCCGAAGGCTAGAGCACCTCGCGGCGGCTCAGATGGGCGACCGCGAGGGCCAGGACGACGAGGCCCAGACCGCAGCCCAGCCCCAGCGCCGTGTTCACGCGCCAGGCCTCTGTGGCCAGCATGTTGACCGGCATCTGCCAGGGGAAGAACACCCCCTGCTTCGCCGAGGTCGCCACGACCGAGAAGAAGGTCCCGCCGATCCCGACCACCAGCGCCGGCACGAAGCTGGCGAAGCGCAGCGCCGTCCATAGCTGGATGGCGACCATCAGGATGGCGGCCAGGAAGACCTTGCCCATGGTCGCGGCGTATCGGCCCAGCTCGAACGGCCCGGTGGGCGTCAGGTCCGGCTTGATCGTGGCGGCCAGCATGACCGCGCCCCAGGTCAGGACCAGGGTCAGGACGCTCATGATCGCGACCACGGCCAGGACCATCACGGCCTTGGCCGCATAGAGACGCCAGCGCGGCAGGGGCAGGCTGCGCAGGTGGTCCCACGACTTCGGGCCGTGCTCCATATGGGCGACGAGGGCCGTCAGGGCCGTCACGCTCATCGGCAGCATAAAGTAGGACCAGATGCCGATCGCACTGATCATCCACATCTCCCAGGGCCGGGGCTCCGTGCTGCGCAGAACCATGAAGAAGCCGAAGACGGCGATCAGCGACGGGGCGACGACGGCCAGGACGGCGGCCAGCGACCGGTTCAGCTTGCGGATTTCGACGGACAGGACGGCAAGCATCAGACGGTCTCCGTTTGGCGTGGGGCCGCGTCGCGCGGCGCCGTGACATTGCGATAAATGCCCTCCAGCGAGGGGCTGCGCGGGCCGATGGCGAAGACCATGACCCCCGCATTGACGAGGTCGTTGTTCAGGGCCGCGGTCACCGCGTCATGGTCCGCCCCGGGCCTCAGCCGCGCGACCAGCCCGGCCGCGTCCGACGTCAGCGTCAGGTCGTGCGCCTTCAGCACCCTCCTCGCCCGGTCCGGATCGTCGACTCGCAGGCCGATCTCCGGCGCCAGGTCCGCCTTCAGCGCCGTCAGGTCGCCCTCGAGCACCAGTCGCCCGTCGTGGACGATGCCGATATGGGTCGCCGTCTGTTCGATCTCGCCCAGCAGGTGGCTGGACAAGAGCACCGTCGCCCCCGTCCGATCCGGCAGGCTCCTGAGGAAGCGTCGCATGTCGGCGATGCCGTCGGGATCGAGACCGTTGGTCGGTTCGTCCAGGATTAGAACCGGCGGGGCGCCGAGCATCGCCCTCGCCAGACCGAGCCTCTGACGCATGCCCAGCGAATAGTCCGCGACCTTCCGACCTCCGTTGCCCGTCATGTCGACGACCTCCAGCACCCGATCGATCTCCGCCACCGGCAGGCCCAAAAGAACCCGCGTCAGGTCCAGGTTCTCCCGTCCGGTCAGATTGCCGTAGAAGCCGTGGGCCTCCAGCAGGGCCCCGACCTTGCGCCCCGCGCCGATCCGGTCCCGGCCGACATCGATGCCGCAGATCCGCGCCGCGCCCGCCGTCGGTTGCAGCAACCCGAGAAGCATCTTCAGGGTCGTAGTCTTGCCCGCCCCGTTGCGCCCGAGGAAGCCATACACCGCCCTCTCCGGCACCGTCATGGACACCGCATCGACCGCCAGATGTTTGCCGAACCGTCGTGTCAGCCCCTCGGTTTCGATCGCCGCCATCATCCGTCCGCCCCGTTTCGTTTAAGTCTTATATAAAGTTGCAAAGATCGCTTCTTTAAGTCAAGATTAAAGATGAGACAGGAAACCCGCGATCCATGACGACCCAGGACTTCACCCGTTTCCGCCGCATGTGCGGCCAGTTTCGCTGGCTCGCCGTCTTCATGGTGTGCAGCGTGGGGGCCATCCTGGCGCTGATGCACCTCATTGCGCCGGCAGTCCTGACCGCGCGGGGCGACACCCGGATCGACCCCGCCGTCTGGCTGGAACAGGCTGTCTGGGCGACGCCCACCCTGTTCTATCTCTTCGCGGTCTGGTCGATCGGGTCCGCCATGGGTCAGCTCGCCAGAGGCCGTCTGATCCAGCCGATTCTGGGCAGGGCCTTGCGTCATGTCGGGATCGCCCTGGGTCTCGGCGGTTTGCTGAGCGTGTTCGGCGTTGCGAACATCTCGAGACTGCTGGGTGGCCAGGGCAGCTTCGCCTATTTCGACGTCGCCGGGATGACCCTCGGCATGATCGGCGGTGCCCTGTTCCTGCTCGGCCGGGTGGTGGATCAGGCCGATCGCATCCAGTCCGAGCTGGATGAGATGATCTGATGCCGGTCCGTGTCACCCTTGACGGGCTGATCGTCGCAAGAGGACTCAAGGCGCGGGACCTCGCCGCCGAGGTCGGGCTCAGCGAGACCCAGCTGTCCCTGTTTCGCTCCGGAAAGGTGAAGGGCATCCGCTTTTCGACCCTCGCCCGCATCTGCGCCGCCCTGAACTGCCGGCCCGGCGACCTGCTCGACTACGACCACGACCCGGCCGATCTCGCGCGCGACGATGACGAGGCCACCTGAGCCGGAACCGCCCCCGGAACCGCAAGGCGCGCCGGCCATTCCGCTCCGGACTGCAGGAGCGAGGCCATGGCCGACATCGACGAGACCCTGGACGACGTGCGCGAGGCCGCCGCTGATTTCCTCAACGCCGGTCAGCGCAGCCCGGCCCACGTGGCCTTGGGGGTCGCGGCGACCGTGGGGTTCGCCCTCCTCGCCACAGCCCTGGCCAGCGGCGCAGTCCAACCTCCGCGCCGCACAGTCGCCCAGTTGCGGGACGGCGACGCCCCTGTGGCCGAGCGCCCGCGCGGAGCCTTTAGCCTGATCCTGCCCGCGGTCTTCTCGGCGACCACGCTTTCGGCGGTCCGGGTCTGGAACGCGCCGTCCACCAGGACCCGCAACAGCGCCTTGATCCTTTGGGCCGGGGCGCAGGCCATCAACGCCCTGTGGATCGCCCTTCGACCGGCCGGCCGGGGCATGCAGATCGCCGCCGCGATGACCTCCGCAGGCCTCGCCGCCGCCTTTGCCCACGAGGCGCGCAAGCTGGATTCGACCGCAGGCAAGCTCGCCAATCCCACCGCGCGCGGGGTCGCCTTCGCCAACGCCGTCGACCGCAAGGCCGGGGTCCGTGAGACGACCGTCCACTGAACTTGCCCTGACGACCTGCTTCCTCTAGGGATCGCGCCCGATTTCGCGCGTCGTACCGGCTGCGCCCCAACCCCCTGTGATTCCCATGGCGAAAATCAACGGCAACACCATCAAGCCGGGCATGGTCCTGCAACACAACAACGGCCTGTGGGTCGTGACCAAGGCCAGCCACGTCAAGCCCGGCAAGGGCGGCGCCTTCGCCAACGTCGAGGCCAAGAACCTCGAGACCGGCAACAAGCTCAACGAACGCTTCCGCTCGGAAGACAAGGTCGAGCGCGTCACGTTGGAACAGAAGGATTTCTCCTACCTGTATGAACAGGGCGACGCCCTGGTCTTCATGGACGACGCCACCTACGAGCAGATCGAACTGCAGAAGGACTGGGTCGGCGAGGATTCGATCCCCTACCTGCAGGACGGCATGAAGGTCGTCATCGAGATGCACGAGGACCGTCCAATCGGCCTGAGCCTGCCCGATCAGGTCACCGTGACGGTCGCCGAGACCGAGCCGACGGTGAAGGGCCAGACCGCCTCGTCGTCCTACAAGCCCGCCATCGCCGACAACGGCGTGCGCATCATGATCCCGCCGTATATGTCGGCCGGCGAGCGCATCATCGTCGATACCACGACCGGCGAATACGTCCGCCGCGCCGAATAGGCCGACGCACAACCGACGACCGGAGGCGCATGTCGCGCCCCTGTGAACTTCTCCGTCTGCCCGGGCGCCAAAGCCTTTTCAGGACACACGGACCAGGAGATCCCCATGGCCCTCGCCTCCGCCCTCGTTTCCGTCATCATCGACGCCGTCCGCAAGACGGCCCGCCCCATGCTGCGTGACTTCGGCGAGGTCGCCCATCTGCAGGTGTCGCGCAAAGGCCCCGGCGATTTCGTCACCGCCGCCGACATCAAGGCCGAGGACACCCTGTTCGAGCTGCTGATGAAGGCCCGCCCCGGCTACGGCTTCCTCGGCGAGGAACGCGGCATGATCGAGGGCACCGACAAGTCCCACACCTGGGTGGTCGATCCGATCGACGGCACGACCAATTTCATGCACGCCATGCCCCATTTCGCCATCACCGTGGGCCTGCAGCGCTATGCGCCGGACGGGTCCTCCGAGATCGTCGCGGGCGTCACCTACAATCCGATCATGAACGAGCTGTTCTGGGCCGAGAAGGGCAAGGGCTGCTACCTGAACGACCAGCGCATCCGCGTCGCCGGCCGCCGAGACCTGTCGGAAAGCCTGATCTCCACCGGCCTGCCCTTCATCGGCAAGTCGGGCCACGCCCAGTCGATCAAGGACATCCACGCCATTGGCCAGCGCACGGCGGGCATCCGTCGCCTGGGCTCGGCGGCGCTGGACTTCGCCTGGGTCGCCTGCGGCCGTTATGACGCCTTCTTCGAGCGCAATCTGAAGCCTTGGGACGTGGCGGCGGGCATCCTGTTCGTCACCGAAGCCGGCGGTCTGGTCACGACGATCGAACAGGACGGCGACCCGAAGACGGGCGTCTCGGTGCTGGCGTCCAACCCCGAACTGCATCCGCAGCTGCGCAAGGTGCTCCAGGCCGCCTAGGGTTCACAGGGGCGTCACGCCCCTCCCCTACCGCTGGGGCATGATCCGCATCATCCTCGCCGCCCTGCTCATCGCCAGCCCGGTCACGGCCCAGACCATGCCGCACCCCCTCGTCATCGCCCACCGCGGCGCGTCCGGCGAGCGGCCGGAACACACCCGCGCGGCCTATGACCTGGCCATCGAACAGGGCGCCGATTTCATCGAGCCGGATCTGGTCATGTCGAAGGACGGCCAGCTGATCGTCCGGCACGAGAACGAGATCGGCGGTACGACGAACGTGGCCGACCTTCCCGAATTCGCGGAGCGTCGCACGACGAAAACGATCGACGGCGTCCCGACCACTGGCTGGTTCACCGAGGACTTCACCCTGGCTGAACTACGGTCCCTGCGCGCCCGCGAACGCCTGCCAAGCCTGCGCCCGGGCAATACGGCCTGGGCCGACGAGACGATCCTGACCTTCCAGGGGGTCATCGACATCGCCCGCGCGGCCACGGCCCGCACCGGCCGGGTCATCGGCGTCGCGCCCGAGCTCAAGCATCCGAGCTATTTCGTCGGTCTGGGCCTGCCGATGGAGCCGCCGTTCATCGAGGTCCTGCGCGCCAACGACCTGATGAGCGCGGACAGCCCGATCATGATCCAGTGTTTCGAGATCGACTGCCTGCAATCCCTGAATCAGCAGACCGAGGCCCCGCTGCTCCAGCTGATGTCGCCGTCCGGCGGCCCGGCCGATCACCCGGACATGACCTATGCCGCCATGGCAACCCCGGAAGGACTCGCCGGGATCGCCGCCTATGCCGATGCCGTCGGGGTCGAGACCGCCCTGATCCTTCCCCGTACGCCCGCCGGCGCCGCCGGAACGCCGACGACCCTGGTCGAGGACGCCCATGTGGCGGGGCTGAAGGTCGTCGTCTGGACCTTCCGCACCGAGGACCTGTTCCTGCCCGCAGACTACCGCGGCGACCTTCCCGGATGGATCCGGCGCTTCTACGACCTCAACGTCGACGCCGTGTTCAGCGACTTCCCGGGCGTGGCGGTCAAGGCGCGGGACTAAGCCTCACGGAACTGCAGCTCCGCCAGACGGGCGTAGAGACCGCCGCGGGCCACCAGTTCGTGGTGGGTGCCCTCCTCGACCGCGATGCCGTCCTCCATGACCACGATCCGGTCAGCGCGCAGGACGGTGGCCAGACGGTGGGCGATCACAAGCGTCGTGCGTCCCTCCATCGCCTGATCCAGCGCCGCCTGCACCAGCCGCTCATTCTCCGCGTCCAGGGCGCTGGTCGCCTCGTCCAGCAGCAGGATCGGCGCATCACGGACCAGGGCCCGGGCGATGGCGAGCCTCTGGCGCTGACCGCCCGACAGGCTCTTGCCGCGCTCGCCCAGCGGCGTGGCGAACCCTTCCGGCAAGGCGTCGATGAACTGCAGCGCCTGGGCCTCCTCGGCCGCCTTGCGCACCTCGTCTTCCGAAGCCGCCTCGCGGCCGAAACGGATGTTTTCCAGCGATGAGCCCGAGAACAGGGGCGCCTCCTGCGACACCCAGGCAAACCGCCCGCGCACCTCGGCGGGATCGGCTGCGCGCACATCGACGCCGTCCACGCTGACCGCGCCTTCCTGCGGGTCGTAGAAGCGCAGCAACAGGCGGAAGACCGTCGACTTGCCGGCTCCCGAAGGCCCGACCAGGGCCACGGTCTCGCCCGGGCGCACCGTCAGGTCGAACCCCTTCAGCGCGGGCAGGTCGGGTCGGCCCGGATAGGCGAACCTGACTCCGGCCATGGCCACCCGGCCCTCCGGCGGGCTCGGCAGGGCCACGGGCGAGGCGGGCGCCATGATCGAGGGCACGGCCTTCATCAGTTCGTCGATCCGCTGCATGGCGCCGGACGCCTTCTGGACGTCGCCCCAGCTCTCGCCGAGCGCGCCGACGGCGCCGGCCGTGAACACCGACAGCAGAACGAACTGCAGCAAGGCGCCGGGGGTCATGGCGCCGCGCACCACGTCCTGGGCCCCCAGCCAGAGCACAAGGGTCACGCCGCCGAAGATCACGACGATGACCACCGCGGTCATCCAGGCCCGTGCCCGCATCCGCACGATGGAGACGCCGAACGCCTCCTCCACCACCGCCCCGAACCGGTCCGCCGCGCTGCGCACCCGGCCGAAGGCCTGCACCGTCTCGATGGCGTCGACGCTCTCGCCGGCGAAGCCGACGGCGTTGGCGAATCGGTCCTGCGACCGGACGGTCAGCTTCCGGACGCTGCGCCCGAACAGGAAGATCGGCGCCATCAGCAAGGGGGCGGTCAGCAGGACCAGGCCGGTCAGCTTGGGGCTGACCACGAACAACAGGGCGACGCCGCCCAGCAGGGTCAGGAAATTCCTCAGGGCAAACGACACCGAGGTGGTCAGCAGGGTCTCGACCAGGGCGATGTCGGTCGTGAGCCGGCTCAGCACCTCACCGGTCCGCATCCGCGCAAAGAAGGCAGGGTCCAGCGTCAGGATGCGGTCGAACAGGGCCTTCCGGAGGTCCGCGATCATCCGTTCGCCGGTCTTTGTGACGTAGAAATACCGGACCGCCGTCGCGACCCCCAGGATCACCGCGTTCAGACCCAGGAACAGGAACCAGCGATTGATGTCGGCGCCGCCGTTCTCGAACCCGTGGTCGATCGCGCCGCGGGCCGTCGCCGTCAGTGCCAGCGACGCCGCCGTCGAGCCCAGCAGCCAGAAGCCCGCGATCAGGGCGTCCAGACGGTGCTGCATCAGATAGGGCCAGAGCCGCAGCAGGGGCCGCACATCCTTGCGCTTCTCGCGCCGGGCGCCGGCCTCGCCCATCTGCTCGATCAGGACCGCACCGGCGCCGGGACGTCCAACCGCCTCCGTGCTGGAATAGGCGTCAGGGGTCGGCGAGGGCATGCTCATGCGCGGCTCTTGCCCCGGAACGCCCTGCGGTGTAAACGCCGCCGCTCATTCCCGCTGGACAACTGGCGGGATTTGTCATTTCGCGCACCGACGGTCGGCATCGTCACCGCGCCCAAGAGACCGGAACACGACCATGAAGGCCGATACCCACCCCGACTATCACTTCATCACCGTCACCCTGACGAACGGCGACACGTACCAGACACGTTCGACCTACGGCAAAGAGGGCGACACGCTGAACCTGGACATCGACCCCTCGACCCACCCTGCCTGGACCGGCGGCAACCAGCAGATGCTGGACCGCGGCGGTCGCGTTTCGCGCTTCAACAACAAGTTCGGCGGCTTCATCAAGAAGTAGTTCTCCGCACCACAGGGTGCGACAAAGACGACACGAAGAGCGCCGGTCGCCCGACCGGCGCTTTTTGTTTGTCCGGAACGTCGATAACATCACCCCGTCCGGCGCACGGGCGTGGACACGGGGCTCCACCAGGCGTCGAACCAAGGCAAGAGACCATGAATCGACGCGAACTCACCCTCGGCGCCGCCGTTTCGGCTCTCGCCGGCCCGGCTGCGGCCCAGACGGTGCCGATGGGCGCCCCGCCCCAGGCGGCCGTCGCCGCGCCGACCAGCCCCTATTACGCCGCCTTCAACGCCCAGTTGACGCGCCTGCCCGCTGCGATCCAGCCCGACGTGCGCGCCTTCTACGAGCTCAACGGCTGGCGTCCAATGTGGACCGCCGACCGTCTGCGCACTCTGAACCTCGCCTCGGCGCGCGCCGAGCGTCATGGGCTGTCGCGGTCCGATTTCTTCGACTTCGTGGGCCTGGCCGCCGATCCGGACAGTGCGGACATCCGCACCACGGCCGCCGCCCTCACCTATGCCCGCGTCCTGGCCGAGGGCCGCGTCCGTCCCGAGACGGTCGAGGACCTTTGGGAGATGCAGAAGAACCGCGTCGATCTGCCGGTCGGGCTGAACGACGCCCTGGCCCAGAACAAGATCGTCGAATGGTACGAGGGTCTGGCGCCGACCGACATCGGCTACACCAACCTGTCGGCTGGCTATGTCCGCTACCGCCGAATCATCCGCGAGGGAGGCTGGCCGCGCTTCGTCGCCCGCGCAGGCACGATCGAGCCGGGCTCAAGCGACAATCGCGTGCCCGCCATGATCGCCCGCCTGGTGGCCGAGGGCGACCTCAGCGCCGCCGATGGCGCACGCCTGACCGCCCAGGGTCTGGTCTATGGCCCGGAACTCCAGACCGCGATGCGCGGCTTCCAGGCCCGTCATGGACTGGCCGCTGACGGCCGCATCGGCGCCGGCACCCAGAGTTCGCTCGGTGCCTCGGCTGAGGACCGGGCCCGCCAGATCGCCCTGAATCTGGAACGTCGCCGCTGGCTGAAACGGGACCTGAATCCCGAGCGTATCGAGGTCAATACGGCTGCGGCCATCATGGTCTACTGGAAGGACGGCCGCCCGGTTCACTCCAACCGGGTCGTCTGCGGCGCCCCGTCGACCCAGACCCCGAGCCTCGAGAAGCCCTTTGCCTCGGTCGTCGCCAACCCACCCTGGTATGTGCCCGCCGGGATCGCCCGCCGCGAGATCCTGCCCCGCGGCCCCGCCTACCTGGCCTCGCAGAACATGTATGTATCCAACGGCACCGTTATCCAGCGCGCCGGGCCGAGAGCGGCCCTCGGCTATGTGAAGTTCGAACTGCGCGACAGCTACGCCATCTTCCTGCACGACACCCCGTCGAAAGCCGCCTTCAACCTGTCGATGCGTCAGCGGTCGCATGGCTGCGTCCGCGTCCAGAACGCTGTCGAGTTCGCCCGCCTGCTGCTCTCGCCCGACCCGACCCTGCTCGGCCAGTTCGACGACGCCCAGGTCAGCCGCGACACCCGGCGTATCCAGACCGGCCGCGAGATCACCGTGCGCCTGCTCTACTGGACCGCCTTCGTCGACGGCCAGGGGCGCGTCGCCTTCCGCGAGGACGTCTACCGCCGCGACCAGAAGCTGGCCGAGGCCCTCGGCATCGCCGTCAGCCTGCCGACGGTGGTGGATGACGGGACTGCCGTCGCCAACGACGTCGGCCCGTAGACTATAGCGCGCACCTCTCCCGCCCCTGGGGGAGGGAGAAGTGTGAGGTCTAGGTCCGGAACGCGGCTTCCAGCATCCCCAGCTGGCTCAGCACCGGGTTCGCGTCCGGCTCGGGCGCGGCGTCGAGATACATGCGCCTGTCCAGATAAAGGACACGGTCGTGCAGCTTTTCGGCGCGGACGAGGTATTCAACCAGGGCGATCGGCATCTCGGAATGGCTCGGCTCGCTCTCGACCTTGCGTTCGCTGAGGCGATAGCGCGGCTCGCAGGCAGCTTCCGGAGCCATGTCGCCTTCGCGGACGGCGCGCTGGACCAGCAGCCAGGACGCCACCTGCATCAGGCGCGTCGTCAGTCTCATGCTCTCGGCGGCGTAGGCCAGGGCGGCGGAGCGCGACAGCAGCTTGGATTCGCGGCGCCCGTCGCCATCCAGATAGGCGGCGGTCTCCTCGACCAGATCCATCCCCTCCTGGAAGGTGCGCTCGAACAGTTCGGAGCGCGCGAAATCGCGAATCTCTCCGGCGCGGGACGCCGTATTCGGCGCGGGATTATCGTCGCCCATCAACTCAGCCATACTCATCGTGATCCGGAAGGTCCGCTCGTCTATCGGGCCGGAACGGCGCCGCACGCCGTCCGCCTGCAACCGCCATGCCACGGAAAGGGCCTCTGCGGAACCGCATCAGCGGCCGAAGTTGAACAGGGCGTCGGCGGCGGACTTCTTCGCGGCCTTGCCGGCGATGGCCGCGCGCGCCCGGGCAATCTCGGCTTCCAGGGCCTCAATCCGCTCGCCCAGTTCATCGACCGAATACAGGTCCAGATCCTCGCGCCCCAGGGCCGCCATGGCCGCTCCGCGTTGCGGGCGCGGATCGAGATCCTCAAACGTCATCGTCGCCTCCTTGGCCAGAACCCCGAAGAAGCCCATTTACGCTCCCGGACACGGACGATTGCAAGGCTTGGACGATATGCGGATCATCGAGATCGACGGCGGCTCGGGTTCCGCCGAGGCGTTGCACCTCTCCGAACGCCCGGATCCTCTTGCCGGGGATGGTGAAATCCGCATCCGCGTGCACGCCGCCGGGGTCAATCGCCCCGACCTCCTTCAGCGCGCGGGCGCCTACCCTCCCCCACCCGGCGCATCCGACATCATGGGGCTGGAGGTCGCCGGCGTGGTCGACCAGGTCGGTCCGGATTCAACACCCGGCGCCCGGGCCCGCTGGCGGGTCGGCGACCGGGTCTGCGCCCTTCTGGGCGGCGGAGGCTATGCAGAGTATGCAATCGTCGACGCCCGGCACGCCCTGCCGATCCCCGACGATCTGGACTTCATCCAGGCGGCGGCCCTGCCCGAGACAGTCTTCACTGTCTTCGCCAATGTGTTCGAGGCTGGCGGGCTGAAGGCCGGCGAAACCCTGCTGATCCACGGTGCCACCTCCGGCATCGGCGTGACGGCCATCCAGATGGCGAAGGCGGCGGGCGCCCGCGTCATCGCCACCTCACGGGGCGCGGCCAAGACCGGTGCGGCCCTCGCGCTTGGGGCAGACGTCAGCCTCGACGCCTCGGCAGGAGACCTTGAGACAGCGATCCGGGACGCCGGCGGCGCGGACGTCATCCTCGATATGGTCGGCGCGGCCTATGCGGAGGCCAATCTGAACGCCCTGAAGCCCGGCGGACGCTGGGTCGTGATCGCGACGCTCAGCGGAGCGCTCGCCCAGGTCGATCTGATGCGGATCATGATGAAACAGGCGACCCTGACGGGTTCGACCCTCCGTCGACGATCCGCCGACGAGAAAGCCCGTCTCGCGGCGGCTGTGGAGGCGGTGGTCTGGCCCTGGGTCGTCTCGGGGGCTGTGCGGCCGCCGGTCGAGGCCACCTTCCCCCTGGCCGAAACGAAACTCGCCCACCTCCGGTTGGAGGCGGGCGAGCATGTCGGCAAGATTGTCCTTACGGTCAGCTAGCGGGGTGTGACCGCATCCCGGACCGTCGCTGAACCGGAGCCGCCTACCAGCGACCGCCGCCCCGGGCCGGACGCATCGAAGAGATGCGATCGTTATAGCCGGTGCTGTTCAGGTTGCGGATGCTGTTCGTCACGATCTGGCACTGACCGCGGTAGTTGGAGTCGGTGCAGACCTCCCATGGGCCGTTGAGCTCCATCGAGCTGATCTGGTCATTCAGGCCCGAGTTGTTCAGATTCGAAATCTCGCTGCGGAAAGTCTGCGAATAGCCGCGGTAATTGCTGTCGGCATACACGGTGATGCTGCTCCGGCCGTTGTTGCCGCCCCAGCCACCGCCGTTGTTCCCGCCGTTGCCCCAACCACCGCCATTGTTGCCGCCATTGCCCCAACCACCGCCGTTGTTGCCGCCATTGCCCCAGCCGCCGCCGTTGTTGCCGCCGTTACCCCAGCCGCCGCCGTTGCCGCCGCCATTGCCGCCGGGTCGTCCGCCGCCGCCGTTGTTCCCCCCGCGATCCTCATAGTCGCCGCGAACATTGGCGCAGACCAGCAGGCCGTTATCGTTGCCGATGTCGCTGGACGAGCAGCGCGCCAGTTCGATGGAGGTGCCACGGATGTTTCCGCGCATATCGCGGCAGTCGGCATAGAGCCGGCCCTGATTGACATAGGATCCGCTGCAGCTGTCAGCGAAGCTGCCGCGCGGCGCGACCCGCTGAGGTCCGTTGCCGTCGGCCATCGCCGGGGCGCTTTCCTGGGCGCCGCCAGCGAGCATCGCCAGGGCGGCGATCGAGGTGAGTGCGATAGACATGGTCTTCCTCCAGATGATCCCTGAGGCCGCTCAACGCGTCCGATGTGACAGTGTCCAACTATCAGCATGAACCGTTGCTGTATGACACCGACAGACGACGTTTTCTTTTGCTCCAAACAGGCCTATATCAAATCATCAGCGCCCGGCCGAAAGGTCGGGCGCCGTCGTATCCAGAGCCCGGGATCGCCGGGCCCCTCATTTCCGGGACTGCCCCAATGACCGACATCCTGATGCCCAAGGCCACTGCGGTCTGGCTTGTGGACAACACCTCGCTGACGTTTGAACAGATCGCCGACTTCTGCGGCCTGCATCCGCTGGAAGTGCGCGGCATCGCCGACGGCGACGTGGCCCGTGACATCCGCGGCGTGGACCCCATCACCGGCGGCCAGCTGGCGCGCGAGGAACTGGACAAGGCCCAGGAGAATGATGCCTATCGCATGAAGGCCATCGTCAGCCGTCATGCCGAGCTTCTGAAGACCCACAAGCCGGCGCCGAAATACACCCCGGTGTCGCGTCGCCAGGATCGTCCGGACGCCATCATGTGGTTCGTCAAGAACCACCCCGAAGTCACCGACGCCCAGATCGCCAAACTGCTGGGCACCACCAAGTCGACGATCGACAGCGTGCGCAACCGCACCCACTGGAACAGCCCCAACATCAAGCCGGTGGACCCGGTGACGCTCGGCCTCGTCGGCCAGCTGGTGCTGGACGAACTGGTCTCGAAGGCCGCCGACAAGAAGAACAAGGACGATGCGAAGAAGGGCGGCGCTGCCCTCCAGCCCATCGAAGCCGAACCCGCCGAACCCGAGTTCGTCCCCGAAGAACGCGAACGCCGGACCGCCGAACCGACCGCCGCCTCGGTGTTCGGCACCAACGAGTAATCCTTCTCCCTTCCCCTTGGGGGGAGGGAGAACCGCGCTCAACCAGCGAGCGACCGCGTCGCGAGCGCTAGCGCAACAAAAAAGTACGGCCCCGGGATCGCTCCCGGGGCCGTTCGCTTGTCTGGAGGGAGACCGGGGCTAGCCTGCCCTGGCCTCCAGACTGGTGATTTCCTCCTTGAGCCGAAGCTTCTTTCGTTTCAGCTCCCTGACCTGCAACTCATCCACGGCGGGCCGACCGAACGCCTGCCGGATGGTCTCATCCAGCTGGCGGTGACGATTTCCCAGTTCGCGGATACGAGCTTCGATGGTCATGGCTTGCGCCTCCATGTCTAAGGGACCACACAGTGAGCGCCTGGATTTGCGGTCTGTGAAATCACGGTTCGGTGACGTCAACAGAACGTAAAATTTCTCCGGGCACGTCGGAACCTGGCCCCCAAACTGGACCATGATGTGAACGTAGCCGTACGGAACCCGCCGACCCGCCTGGTGGTCGGACTCTCCGGCGCCTCGGGGGTGATCTACGGACTCCGGGTGCTCGACGCCCTGAGCGAGCTCGGTGTCGAGAGCCATCTGGTGGTCACCCGCGCGGCCCTGCTCACATTGTCGCAGGAGACCGATTTCAGCGCAGACGACCTGATGGCCAGAGCTTCGGTCGTCCATAAGCTCAACGATGTCGGCGCCTCGATCGCCTCGGGCTCCTTCAAGTCCCTGGGCATGATCGTTGCCCCCTGTTCGGTCCGGACCATGAGCGAGATCGCCACAGGCGTAACCTCGACCCTGCTGACCCGCGCCGCCGACGTCGTGCTGAAGGAACGCCGGCCCCTGGTCCTGATGGTGCGCGAGACCCCCTTCCACCTCGGACACCTGCGCACCATGACGGCCCTGGCCGAGATGGGCGCCACCATCGCCCCGCCCCTGCCCGCCTTCTATTCCAGACCCGCCTCGATCGCAGAGATGGTCGACCAGTCCGTGGGCCGCGCGCTGGACCTGTTCGGGCTCGACTGGGCCCCGGTGAAGCGCTGGGACGGGCTGAAAGGCCCTGGCGATGCCTGAGCCCGACGACACATTCTGGGACTGGGCGCTGAAGGCCTATGCCGCTCCCGGCGTACCCGAGGCCTGCCTGCAGCTGCAGGACGGAACCGGCCAGAACGTCCCCCTTCTGCTCTGGGCCGGCTGGACCGCCGCGACGGGCCGCCTGCTCGACGAGGACGCCATCGAGGGCGCCTGCGACTGCGCCCGCGCATGGGACGCCGCCGCCGTCGCGCCCCTGCGCACTCTTCGACGCACGCTCAAGAACACCAATCCCGACATCGACAACGCCGCGCGCGAGAGCCTGCGCGAGTCCGTGAAGGCCGTCGAACTGGCTGCCGAGCGCCATCTGATGGCCGGACTGGAGGTCCTGGCCCCCGCGCCTACGGGTCCACCCCGCCCTGCCATAGACGCCCTGGCCTCCGTCGCGCGCGTCTGGAGCCGGGTCGTGCCGCGCCCGGCTCTGACAACGCTCGCCGAACGCCTTCCGGCCTGACCCGGCCTCAGGTATAAGCCCGCCTTCGCGGGGACCGGCATGAACGACGATCAACCCTTTCTGACCGACGAAGAGATCGCCCTGCACGCAGAGGTGAAGCTGCTGCGTCTGGAACACGCCGACCTCGACGCCTCCATCGAGGCCCTGTCGCACATGCCGATCCCGGACCAGCTCCTGATCGCCCGCCTCAAGCGCAAGAAGCTCCTGCTCCGCGACGAGATCGTGAAAATCGAAAGCCGGATCCTGCCGGACATCATCGCCTAGCTGATCCCTATCCCTCTCAGGGAGGGGGACCCGCTGGACTCTGTCTTTCCGAGTCCTGAGAGTACAACGCCTTGGACCCAGTCTGCGCACTGTCGCATAGATCGTTGTTTTTGCGCACTATCTTCCGCGCTTGCGAACCCACATCGCCGCATCCGCCTCGGCCAGCCAGGTCTCCACGTCCGTCTGGCCGGCGAAGGCCCGCACCCCGAACGACCCGCCCAGCGAGGCCGGCTGGCCGTCGTAGGTGAACGCAGCCTCCTCCAGCGCCGCCTTCAGTCCGGCCGCCTTCTCCTTGCCGGCATCCATGTCGGCGTTCAGCAGGAGGATCGCGAACTCATCCCCGCCCAGTCGCCCGACGGCGTCGGTCGCCCGGACATTCTCCAGCAGCAGCTCCGCCACCCGCACCAGGGCGGCGTCGCCCGCCGCATGGCCCAGCGCATCGTTGACCCCCTTGAATCCGTCGAGGTCCAGATACAGCAGCACCGCCGGGACCTTGTAGCGGGTGCAGTAGGCCATGGTCCGGGTCATGGCTGCGACGAAGCCCCGCCGGTTCAGCACGGGGGTCAGGACGTCGTGCTCCGCCGCCGCCTCGGCCGCCTCGGCGCGCGCAGTCAGGGCCGCCACCTCGGCGCGCAGCCGGGCGATCTCGGCCCCAAGGTCGGCGGGCGGGTCGTCGATGTCCGGCGCGTCGGTCACGTCGAGAAGCAGCTCCGGGCGCGACTCAATGCGTGCGCCGTCCGCCCCAAGCTAACGCCGTTGGTTGCGGGCGCAACGCGCGTGCTGTAACGGGCCGCTTTCCTCGCTGGAGCCCCTAAGCATGGCGACGACGACCCCCCCGGTGGCGATCATCATGGGCAGCCGCTCGGACTGGCCCACCATGAAGCACGCGGCCGACATGCTCGACCGTCTGGGCGTCGCCTGGGACGCCCGCGTCGTCTCGGCCCATCGCACCCCGCAACGCTTGTTCGACTTCGCGAACGGCGCGAAGGCCGCCGGTTTCAAGGTCATCATCGCCGGCGCCGGCGGGGCCGCCCATCTGCCCGGCATGGCCGCCGCGATGACACCGCTTCCGGTTCTCGGCGTTCCGGTCCAGTCGAAGGCGCTCAAGGGTCTCGACAGCCTGCTGTCCATCGTCCAGATGCCCGGCGGCGTCCCCGTCGCCACCCTGGCCATCGGAGAGGCCGGGGCGAAGAACGCCGGCATCCTCGCCGCCCAGATCCTGGCCCTCAACGACGAGGTCCTGGCCGGCCGCCTCGACGCCTTCCGCGAAGCCCAGACCGAGTCGGTCCACGAGACGGTCGAAGACTGAGTGCCCTTTCTGTCTGAATCAGCCCTGCCCGTCCCCCTCCCGCCCGGTTCGACCATCGGCATCCTCGGCGGCGGCCAGCTCGGGCGCATGCTGTCGCAGGCCGCCTCGCGGCTCGGCTTCGACGTCGTCATCCTCGACCCGGAGGAAAACAGCCCGGCCGGTCGTGTCTCGCGCGGCCAGATCGTCGCCGCCTATGACGACCCGACGGCCCTGAACGTCTTCGGACAGGTCTGCGACGTGGTGACCTTCGAGTTCGAGAACGTCCCCGCCGCCTCGGTCGAACGCCTGGCTGAGGCCGGCGCCCTTGTCGCTCCCGGACCGACCGCGCTGGCCGTCGCCCAGGACCGGGTGGACGAAAAGACCTTCCTCAACGCCGTCGGCGCGCCCACGGTCGCCTTCGCCGCCGTCGACAGCCTCGACGACCTCAACGCTGCGCTTGAGACGCTCGGCACGCCCGCCCTGCTCAAGACCCGCCGCGACGGCTACGACGGCAAGGGCCAGGTCTGGATCAGGTCGCCGAAACAGGCCGCAGCCGCCCTGACCGAGCTCGGGGGCCGCCCCGCCATCCTCGAGGCCCGCGCCGCCTTCACCCGCGAACTGTCCATCATCGCCGCCCGGGGCCGTGACGGCGCGATCGCCGTCTATCCGCTGGGCGAGAACCACCATTCGGGTGGCGTCCTGCGCACCACCCACGCCCCGGCCCAGGTCGATGCGAAGACCCTGAAGCGCGCAAAGGCGATCGCCGCCGCCGTGCTGGAGGGCCTCGCCTATGTCGGCGTCGTGGGCATCGAGCTGTTCGACCTCGGAGGCGGCCAGTTGCTGGTCAACGAGATCGCCCCCCGCGTCCACAACACCGGCCACTGGACTCAGGACGGCTGCGTCTGCGACCAGTTCGAACAACATATTCGCGCCGTCGCCGGCTGGCCGCTCGGACCCACCGCCGCTCACGCTCGCGTCGAGATGACCAACCTTCTCGGCGACGAGGTCGAGCAGTGGTCCCGACTGGCCGCCAAACCCGACCAGCGCCTCCATCTCTACGGCAAGGCGGAGGCCCGTCCCGGCCGCAAGATGGCGCACGTTAACCGGGTGAAGCCGCTCTGACTCTCCCTCTCCCGGTGGGACAGGGTTACGTTCTCTGCGGATATCGCAGCCGGCTCAGCATCTCGGTGACCTTGCGGACCGGGGCGTCGAAATCCTTGCCCGCCTTCCACTTCTCGAAGGTCATCACGTTCTCGATCCGCGCAGCCACGAAGGCGTCCGAGGCGTCCTTGCCGTCGAACAGTCGCAGAGTCATGGCCGGGATCAGGATGCCCGACAGGATGGTCCGCTTCGAATAGTGGTTCCAGTCGGTCGCAGCATCTCCTGCCCAGCGCCAGAGCCGGTCCGCCGTCGCCCAGGTCAGGCTGAGCACCAGATCGGTATTGGTCGGCAGGGCCAGGAAACCCGACAGCCGCTTCTCGGCCTCCGCATCCGCTGCGGCGACCTCCAGCCGGGTCGAGACGGCTTTGGCGATTCGCTCGCGGATCTTCAGCGCCGCCGGATCGCCCAGCGCGGCCAGGGCCTGGTCGTCGTGCCGACGCCAAAGCAGGGCCGCCAGATCGCGTGCGCCGTTGGGCAGCAGCAGCTCCTGATCACCTTCGCTCAAGCCGTTCGCCGCGCAGGCCTCGCGCACCATCCGGCCGTTCCAGCCCAGGCGCGGAGCCAGATCCAGCGCCGAATCGAGCACGGACTGCTCC
Organism: Brevundimonas sp.; assembly: GCF_027484365.1. Lineage (GTDB taxonomy): Bacteria > Pseudomonadota > Alphaproteobacteria > Caulobacterales > Caulobacteraceae > Brevundimonas. Next base: position 154,205 of record NZ_JAIXTC010000018.1, read on the forward strand.
ATCCGGTCGGCCCAATCCGGTTCATGGGCGGGCTCAGGCGTGTTCGACAGGTGAGGCGTATCGATCATTTGGACATGATACGCCCGTCACAGCGGGATCGCGAGCGTCACGGAAGCGCTGTGACGATCTGGACAGGACAGAAGGCTTGGTGTATCCGCACGCCTTCGCTCGCCGGGCTGTCGCCCGCGGGAACCGATTTTATTTGTCTGCCCGCCTCTCAAGGACGCGGCGGGCGGCCAAAGGAGAGTTCAACCTGGTACAGATTTTCGTTCGCGATAATAACGTCGATCAAGCGCTCAAAGCCCTCAAGAAGAAGATGCAGCGCGAAGGCAGCTTCCGTGAAATGAAGCGCCACGTGCACTACGAGAAGCCCTCGGAGAAGCGCGCCCGCCAGAAGGCCGAGGCCGTTCGTCGCGCCCGCAAGTTGGCCCGCAAGCGCATGCAGCGCGAAGGCCTGCTGCCGCCTCCGAAGCCCCGCGTCCCGCGCGCCTAAGGGCCGCGACGTAAGGTACAGATTTCAAAGGCCGCCCCGGGAAACCGGGGCGGCCTTTTTGATGGCGTGAAACCCTCTCCCCTTGCGGGAGAGGGCTTGAGGCTCGCAGAGCGCAGCGATGCGCCAGCCGAAAGGGTGAGGGGTCATGCCGCCTCACCGGTAAGGACCGGCGTCACCCCTCACCCGCTCGCGCCAGAACGACGGCTGCGCCGCCGTGCGCGACCTCCCTCTCCCGCAAGGGGAGAGGGTTACAGGCCTACCGCCCGCCGCCCGAGATGGCCTGGCCGAAGCTCTTCCAGCTCAGCTTCACGTCCGACAGCGCACCCGCCCGGAAGGCCCGGCCGGCCAGCCACACCATCAGCAGGGCTACAGCGAACATCCCCGCCATCGTGCCGATGATCTCGATCAAAGGCGGCCCGGACGGTGCCCGCGCGCTCATCAGGAAGGGGGTGAAGAAGGGCACCCAGGACAGGAACTTCACCGCCGGCGCGTCGGGGTTCACCAGGGCCATCTGGACGACCAGCAAGGGCACGACCAGCACCATCATGATCGGCCCCATCAGGGTCTGGGCGTCGCGCGGCGTCTCGCAGAAGGCGCCGATGGCCGCGAACAGCACGGCGTACATCAGGTAGCCGCCGACGATGTAGCCGATGAAGTAGAAGATCAGCCCGTCGGTCATCAGCACCGAGGCGACGTCGCCTGCCACCGAGGGGGCCGCCGTGATCAGACCCGCGGCCCCGATCCCGCCCCAGACGACCAGCACCGACAGGGTCAGCATCGCCACACCGAGGACCTTGCCGGTCAGAATCTCGGTCGCCGAGGCCGACGACAGCAGGACCTCGAGGATCTTGTTCGACTTCTCCTCCATCACGCTGTTCAGCAGGATCGAGGCGCCGGTGATGATCAGCGACCAGAGGATGAAGCTGAAGGCCAGGCCGATGATGCCGGGCAGGCGGTCCTTGAACGACACCTCACCTCCCCCCGCCGAGCGTGGCGAAAACACATTGATCTCGGGCCGGAAGTCATCGACGCGCTCGACCACGGCCCGGTCGATCCCGGCCTCGCGCAGGACGGTGTCGCGGTTCTCGTCGCGCAGGGCCCGGCGCACGAAGTCCTCAACCGTGTCGTCGGTCGCCCGCGCCGCCCAGACTCGGGCCGCCGGTCCCTCGGGGGTCCGGGTCAGGAAGACGATCGCGTCGAGTCGCTGCGACTTGGGTGTCTCGTCGGTCAGGTAGCGGCGCACGACCGCCTCCTGGGCCGCGCCCGGCGCGGCGGCGGACAGATCGGCCGGCGTATCGACGAACCGGATACGCGACCGCGTCATGGAAGCGATCGCGCTTTCGGCGGCTCCGGGAGGTGCTCCCGAGGATTTCGCAGCCTTCTCGGCGGCTTCCCGGGCGCGTTCGGCCTGACGTTCGGCGTCGGCATCCAGGACGTTTTTCACGGCGGCGGCCAGACCGGTCGCGGCCGGCCCCTCCTCGATCAGGACGACCGTCCGCACAGGATCGGCCCCGCGCATCAGAAGGGGCACGGCCCCGCCGAGCACGGCGAACAGGGGGAAGGCCAGCAGGGACAGCCAGAACCCGACCGTCTTGGCATAGGCGAGGAACTCGCGCTGGGCGATCAGCAGGATACGGTTCATTGGCTCACCTCCGATTTGGCGGCAGGTCGGGCCACGCTCTGGTCCTGATCCGGATGGTCGCCCGTCAGGTCGATGAAGGCGTCATGCAGGGTCGGCTCCTTGAGCTCGAACCGGCGCACGTCGAGGCCGCTGATGAAGGCGGTCTTCAGCGCCTCCTGCCCGCCGGCCCCGCTGGCCAGGGCGCCCTTGAGCACCCGCACGCCGCCCTGATCCGACACGATCTCGACGCCGGTCACCCCCGGCAGGGCCGCCACGGCCTCGGCCGAGATCTCCCCTTCCAGCTCGAGGAACCGGCGAGAGGTCGCCCGCGCCTCGGTCACCGTGCCGTCGAAGGCCTTGCGCCCGCGCGCCATCAGAACGACCTGGTCGCACAGCCGCTCGGCGTGCTGCATGACGTGGGTCGAGAACAGGACCGTCGCGCCGTTGGCGGCCAGGTCGCGGATCACCGCCTCGAGCCCCTGCTGGTTGACGGGATCAAGGCCGCTGAACGGCTCGTCCAGGATCACGAACTCCGGACGATGCACGACCGAGGCGATCAGCTGGACCTTCTGGGCCATCCCCTTGGACAGCTCCTTCATCTTCTTTTTCTGCGACGCGCCGAGGCCCTGGGCTTCGAGCATCTCGCGGGCGCGGCGCTTGCCTTCGCGGGTCGGCAGACCCTTCAACGAGCCGAAGAAGGCGATCGCCTCAACGGGCGTCATCTTCTTGTAGAGGCCGCGCTCCTCCGGGAGGAAACCGATCCGGTCGCGGACCTTGCGCCCGTCGGAGGCGCCGAGGATGTCGATCGTCCCCGCAGACGCAGACTGCAGACCCAGGATCATCCGGATGGTCGAGGTCTTGCCGGCGCCGTTGGGCCCGAGGAAGCCGCAGATGGCGCCCTTCCGGACCTGGAAGCTCAGATCCTTCACCGCCTGAAATTCGCCGTAGCGCTTGCTCACGCCTTCGAGCGTCAAGGCCGCCATACTCATCCCCCGGTCAACACCAGACCTAGGGGTAGCAAAGGACGCTTTACATGGAAACCGGATTCGACGTCAGTCGGCGACGACGACCTGGAAGGTCTCACCCACGACGCGGGACGGGTTCACCTGGGCTCCGTCGCGACGCACCTCGAAATGCAGGTGCGGACCGGTGGAATAGCCGGTCGACCCCACCAGGCCGATCCGTTCGCCTGCCAGCACACGGTCGCCGGACGCCACATCGATACGGCTCAGGTGGGCGTACATCGTGGTCATGCCGTTCGGATGGCGCATCTCGATGAAATTGCCATAACCCTCGGGCTGGTGACCAATACGAATGATCTGGCCCTCGGCCGCCGAATAGACGGCGGTGCCTTGAGGCGCAGCGATATCCACACCCTTGTGCATCCGTGCGCCCCGTTCCCCGCCCAGCCGGCGCATGCCGAAGCGGGAGTTGATGGCGAAGCCGCGCACCGGCTCCTCGAACCGCATCGGCCGCGTCAGGGGCCCGGCGGGTTCGGCCACCGCCATGACCGGCGGCACTTCAGGCAAGGCCAGGGTCCGGATCCGGGGCTCCCGGTCCGCCGGCGCCATGGCCATGGCCATGACCGCGACGCCGATCAGGGCGGCGGTCTGGCCGGAGTGGGTCACAAACGCACGGGCGGTCGGAAGCAGTCGGCGCATGAAGTCGTCGGCTCGGTGGCGCTTTTCGAAAGCAGTGGACGCCCGTGGGCGCGGGTCCGGGACCGGCGCGCTTCGGCGAACGGCCGTGTCGTCAATTCCTGGGGCGACTTTGGGGCGGGCCGGGCGCCAAGGCGTCGCACCCCGGGAACCGGGCAAACGAAAAGCGCGCCGGCCGCAGGGGCCGACGCGCTTCGCAGAAGGGCTTGAGCTTTCGCCTAGAGCGGCAGGGTGACGGTGATGCCGCCCATGTGGCTGTCGGCATGATCGCCGAAGCGACCGCGATAGCCGACCTCGACCTCGAGCGGACCCAGTTCGCCGCTCAGCCCGGCGGAGGCCAGGAACGAGCCGCCGAACGGATCGTCGATGCGACGTGACAGGACCTGCGCCGGGTTGGCGGCGATGCCGACCCGCACGGCGTCGGAGCTGTCGTCGAGGCTGTCGCGGTAACCGCCCTCGACGAAGACGGCGAAGCCGCCCATGTCGCCCTCGGCCCGGAGGACGGCCTCGGCGGTGATGCCCTTCACAGAGCGGTCGCGGTATTCATAGGACGCAGCCGGTCCCTGCTCGACATAGCCGTCGACGTCGGCGTTGGCATAGGTCACGGCGATCCGCGGAGAGAGGGCGATCCCGCCGGCGTCGAACCACAGTCCGCCCTGCAGACGCGCACCGGAGCTGAAGCCCCGGGTCGTGCCGGTCTGAACGATCGGCGCAAGGGCGCTGACGCGTTCAATGTCGTTGTAGTCGTCACTGGCGAGGCCGAAGGCACCGTTGATGAACGCCGAGTCCGAACGCCAGCCTGCGCCGACGTCCAGCGCGAGGGTCTGCAGCTGGAAGTTGGTCGGGCCGGCGACGACATCCGCGTTGCGATAGCTGCCGGTCAGGCTGAACCGCATCGTCTCGGTGCCCGATTCCAGCATCATCTGGGCGCCGTAGCCGTCGGATTCGGCCGCGGCCACCGTGCCCCGCGCGTCGGTCTCGGAGCGGTCATAGAGGCCGCCGATCGAGATCGACGTCCCCGCGACCCAGGCCGCATGTCCCGACATCCGGCCGGTCACGCCGTCCAGGGCGTCTTCGCGGTGACGATAGGCGGTTTCGCCCTGCAGGGTCGAACCCGCCGCCCGGTCGCCGTAGTAGAGGTAGTCGTTGGCGAGGGTCGCCACGAGCCGGTGCCCGGCGGCGGTCGGGTGAACGCCGTCGAAATACAGGTAGCTGTCCGGGTTGGCGCAGACGGTCACGCCGTTGAAGCAGGCGTCCGTCACATTGGTCAGACCGAAGCGGCCGGGGTTGGCGGCCAGGGTGTCGGACACCTTGGCAAGATCGAACAGGATGATGTTGGTGTTGGGCCGGGCTGCGGCGGTCGCCATCAGGGCCGTCTGCAATCCGCTGTTGAATGTGGATCCCGCGTAATCTGCCAAAGGCGAGGCCGTTGTCGTGCGGAACTGGGGCGTGATGCCCAGCCGCGGCAGGTTGGTGACCAGGATCGTCCCGGCTCCGCGGCCGGCGATGTCATTGACCAGGAAATTCATGTCCGCCACCGCAGCGGTCAGGGTCGGCGTAATCGCGGCGGTTGGAGCGGCGCTCGCCCCTGCAGCCGGCAGGGCCTGGAAGATGTTGTTGGCGCCGCCCAGGACGCTGACCAGATCATTGGGACCGAACACGCCGCCGCGGGCGAGATAGGTCGTCAGCTGCTGGCGCATCCCTGGCGGGAAGGCGATGTTGTTGTCGGTCCTCGAACCGCCGTAGGCCAGGTTGATGCTGCCGGTGACAGAACCGTTGAAGTTGGCGGCATTAAAGCCCAGCAATTCCGTGAACACCCGCCCGTTGGAGAAGCGGCCCTGGAAGTAGGGCGGCGACGGCGGCTGGGTCCCGCCCGAGGCGAGATACAGGTTGCCGTTGTCGCTGAGCGAGTCGCCCAGAACGACCAGGCGGCCGTAGGTCTGGGCCGAGGCGGCGGTGGCGAGCGCGGCGGATGCGGCGAGCGTCAGCGCAGCCAGGGCTGCGCCGCGAAGATAGCGTGACATGGTCTTCCTCCCTCGGTCGTCGATTTCGCGACCGTTGGATGACAGTCTGCGCCCGTTTTGCGGGAGCGCAAGATGCCGCGAGGGAAGGTTCCTAGTGGAGCAGGCGGAACCGCAGCGTTCCGGCCACACTCTTCAGGACCCGGAGAGCCTGGGGATCGTAGTCTCGGTCGACGTCGGTGATGACGTAGCCGGTGCGTTCATCCGTCTTCAGGTGCTGGCCGAGAATGTTCAGCCCGGCCGCCGACAGCTCCCGGTTCAGCTCGGCCATCACGCCCGGCTGGTTCCTGTGGATGTGCAGGATGCGGTGGCCGCCGGAGACCTCGGTCAGCTGCACATTCGGCAGGTTGACGCAGAAGGTCGTGTCGCCGCGGTTAAGATAGCCCAGCAGCCGTTCGGCCGCGAACTCGGCGATGGCCTCCTGGGCCTCCTCCGTTGAGCCGCCGATATGGGGCGTCAGGATGACGTTCTTCAGGCCCATCAGGGGGCTGTCGAACGGATCGGCGTTGGTCCGGGGCTCCTCGGGGAAGACGTCGAGCGCCGCGCCGCCGATCCGGCCCGAGCCGATCGCCTGGGCGAGGGAGCCGACATTGACCACATGGCCGCGCGACAGGTTCAGGAACAGGGTCCCCTCCCGCATCATCTGGAACTGGGCCGGTCCGATCAGATTGGTGTTCTCGCGCCGCCCGTCGACGTGAAGGGTGACCACATCCGCCTCGGCCAGCAGGGCGTCCAGCGAGCGCATCCGCTTCGCATTGCCGAGCGCCAGCCGTTCCGACAGGTCATGGAAGATGACCCGCATCCCCAGGGCCTCTGCGAGGACTGACAACTGGGATCCGATCGCGCCGTAGCCCACGATGCCCAGGGTCTTGCCGCGCAGTTCGCGCGAACCCTCGGCCGACTTGTTCCAACGGCCCTCGTGCATCGCCGCCGACTTGTCGACCACGTCGCGCATCAGGGTGATGGTCAGGCCGATGGCCAGCTCCACCACGCTGCGGGTGTTGGAATAGGGCGCGTTGAACACGGCCACGCCCTTCGCCGCCGCAGCGTCCAGGTCGATCTGGTTCGTGCCGATGCAGAAGGCCGCCACAGCCAGCAGACGATCCGCCGCCTCCAGCACGGCCTCGGTCACATTGGTCTTGGAGCGGATGCCCAGAACATGGACGCCCTTGATCTTCTCGATCAGGTCCGCCTCGTCCAGCGCGCCCTTCATCGTTTCAACGGAGTAGCCCGCCTCCTCCAGCCGCTCGACGGCGGCGGGGTGGATGTTTTCCAGCAGCAGCATGCGGATGCGGCTGCGTGGATAGGACCAGCGCCCGGCCAGACCCTCGGCATGCAAGAGTTCGTCGATGGATTTCGCCTCGCCGTCGGCCACCGCCACGACCTTGTCCCGACGCGCGATCTCGGTGAAGGCGTAGAACCGGTCCGCAGCCCCGCCCAGCTTGACCTCGGCGTCGTTCCAGCCGTCACCGACCATGACCACCGGACCCTTGAGGCCCAAGGCCCTGATCACGATCGGCTTGCCGTTCTCGTGCGACAGGGGGTTGGCGTCGTCGACACCGATCACCACGCCATCGGCGTCGTACATCAGGTCATTGCAGATGACCCGATCCGCCGACACGCCCAGGCGCTCGGCTACAGGCGCGATGATCTCGCGGAAACCGCCGGACAGGATGACGACGTTCGCCGCATTCTCGTTGAAAAAGCGCAGGTTCCGCCGCACCGACGGCGTGCCTTCGTCGAGGATACGGTCGGCGAGAGCCTGAACATGGGTCCTGGTCAGCGGCAACAGGGCGAGGCGTGCCCGCAGGGCCTCGCCGAAATCGACTTCTCCGGCCATGGCGCGATCGGTCAGAGACGCGATCTGCGCGCGGATCGGCGTAGCATCGACATGCCCCTCAAGAGCGATGTCTGCGAGGGCTTCGAGGGTTTCGATGCGCACAAGCGTCGAATCGAAGTCGAAAATCAGCGTCGGAGCGGCGGTCATGCCCCTCTTTCGCCGACCTTCGCAGTCGCAGCAACGGGTTTGTAGGTCTTTAGAGCCCCGTCAGGCGACGCACCCGGCTGTCCGGCCGTCGGCTTTCCAGAGCGGCCGCGCCGATGGCCGCTGCGATCGTGGCCACGGCCAGCAGGGCGCCGCCTTCACGGGCGTGGTCCCTGGCGTAGCGACCGGCGTCGCCGGCATAGCGGCGGGCCGAGCGACCGGTTTCTTCGGCGTAGCGACGGGCTTCGCGGGTGTACTTCCGGCGCTGCCTGTCCGACACCGCCCGCTGTCCGCGCTTCAGAAGCTTCTTCGCCTGATGACGGGCGTCATCGCCCAGATCTCCGGCGCGGTCGCTGACCTCCCCGGCCCGCTCGGTCAGGCCGCGCGAGATGTCATCGAACCTGTGACGCAGGGCTTCTGCGTCGATCCAGCCCCGGGGATCGAACCGGTCGCGCAGATCCTCGAACCGTCGCGGCCCCGTCCGCTGGGTCAGCAGATAGGTCACAAGCGCCGCCGTGGCGACCAGGGCGAGTGAGCCTGCGGCATAGCCGGGGTGTTTGCGGACTTCGGCCAGGGCGCTGAACTGTCGGACCATCGGATAGTGAACCTCTTCGTCGAGGCCGTCGTCGGTCGGGTCATAGAGCCCGTCGTCATACGGCTGGTAGGCGGAACCCCTGTCCCGCATGAGGCTAGGAGCGAACCGGGCGAAGAGAGGTTCCGCCAGGCCCGGCAGGAGGGCGTAGAAAGACGCAATGAGCCGCCCTCCTCCGCCGACGGTGATTTCCCGGATCGGATGGGAAGCGCACCACAGGACGGTGTCGGCGACGACATGGGTCGCATAGACCGGCTGGGGGTTCTGGACCGCATAGCCGGTCAGGTTGCGGGCGTGTTTCGGATAGGGGGTATCCACCGCTGCGGGCTTGACCAGGCTGACGGCGACCGACGCACCCTCGCGCATCAGCTCCATGCGGAAGGCGTTGGTGAACCCCTTCACCGCGTGCTTCGACGCCGAATAGACGCCCTGCACCGGCATGGGCGCATCGCCCAGAACCGAGCCGACGTTGATGATCGTCCCGCCATCCGGACGCGCCCTCAGATGGTCAGCGGCCACAAGGGAACCGTTCACGACGCCCCAGTAGTTGGTCTCGAACAGCTGGTGCTGGTCCTCCAGCGTCGTCTCGCGGATCGGGCCGTAGATCGAGACGCCGGCGTTGTTCACCCAGGTGTCGAAACCGCCGAACAGCCGCCGGCACTTGTCCGCCGCTTCGGCGAGGGCGTCATAATCGGCGACGTCGGCGACGGCATAGGCGACCCGCGCCCCCTCCTGCTGCAGCTCCTCGACCAGGGCCCTCAGGTCGCTCTCGCCGCGCGCGATCAGGAAGACGCAGGCGCCGGTCCTGGCCGCCCGGCGGGCGGTGGCCAGCCCTATGCCGGACGTGGCGCCGGTAATGACAATGGCCTGCTGGCTGACGGGTTTCAGATTCGGCTTGGCGGGCATGGGACAGGCTTTCGTCGGTGTCGGCATCGAGAACGGGCGGACCGTGCGCCCGGTTGCGACAGATAGCACGCCAGCGCGTCCGCGCGAGACGACAGGCGATCGCCCTTACCAACCGCCCCATGACTTCCTATCTTGCGCCGTTCTCGACATCTTCGCCTGCTAAGGACCCGCCGTGACCGATCACGAGCTCCCCGCCGTTTCCGCGCCGACCGACAACCTCGCCGCCGCCTTCCAGATCGAGGGCTGGCCCGTGCGAGGCCGCCTCGTACGCCTCGGCGACGCGATCGACACGATCCTGTCCGCCCATGCCTATCCGGAGCCGGTCGCGGCCTTGCTGGGCGAGGCCTGCGCGCTCGCCGCCCTGGTCGGGTCCGCTCTCAAATTTGAGGGCCGTCTGATCGTCCAGGCCCAGGGCGACGGTCCGGTGAAATATGTGGTCGCCGACTACGACACGGACGGCCATCTGCGCGGCTACTGCCGTTTCGACGAGGACGAGGTCGCGGCCGCCTCCTCCGGTTTCGCGCGTCCCGGCGCGAAGACCCTGCTGGGCCAGGGCGTCTTCGTGATGACCCTGGATCGCGGTCCCGACTTCGAGCGCACCCAGGGCATCACCCCGATCGAGGGCGAGAGCCTGTCGCTGGCGGCCGAACACTATTTCGTCCAGTCCGAGCAGATCCCGACCAAGGTCCGCCTCGCCGTCGGCTCCGTCACCGACGAGACCGGCACGACCTGGCGTGCGGGCGGTGCCCTGATCCAGTTGATTGCTGCTGACGACGCGCGCGGTTCGACGGAGGAGGTGTGGGACCGGACCCGCGCCCTGTTCCAGACCCTGGCGGACGACGAACTGGTCGATCCGACCATCACGCCCGAGACACTGCTGTTCCGTCTGTTTCACGAAGACGGCGTGCGGCTGGAGGACGCCCGCGCCCTGAAGGCCCGGTGCCGCTGCTCCGCCGATCGTATCAGCGCCGTCCTCGCCTCTTTCGGGCCGGAAGAACGCGCCGAAATGGTCGAGCCCGACGGCAAGATCCATGTCACCTGCGAATACTGCGCGACGGTCTACAAGCTGGAGCCGGACGTGGTGGAGGCCCAGGCAGAAGCGTCCGCTCAGTAAGCGAGAGCGATACCGTCCTTTCGCATCTCGGTGGCCGCGCCATAGGTCCAGCGGCTGCCGGGGTTCTGTTGCATGACCACGTTCTGATACCCGCCGAACCCACCGTCCGTCGGGCCGAGTACCCAGCCACGCTGCTCCAGGCCGGCCCGGGCCGCTTGGGACACACCGTTCTCGAGATGCAGGACGCCGACGCCCTCTGACGGCTGCCCCGTCGGTTCTGATGATCCTTCATGCTGCCAGCGCGGGCTGTCCCCGGCCTCCTGCGGATCGAGGCCGTAGTCGACCATGTTGATGATGATCTGGGCCTGGCCCTGGGGCTGCATGCCGCCCCCCATGACGCCGAACGCCATCCACGGATCTCCGTCCTTGCAGGCGAAACCGGGGATGATGGTGTGGAATGGCCGCTTGCCCGGCGCATAGACGTTCGGGTGGCCGTCGGTCAGGGCGAAAAGCTCGCCCCGGTCCTGGAACATGAAGCCCAACGGTCGTTCGCCGTCATCGGGCACCAGACCCGATCCCATGCCGCGATAGTTGGACTGAATCCAGCTGACCATCATCCCGTCCCTGTCGGCGACACTGAAATAGGTCGTGTCGCCCTGCGTCGGCGCATCGCCCGGGAAGGCCCGATCCATGACCCGGTCTGGCCGGATCAACCGCGCCCGCCCGGCGGCATAGGCCTTGGAGTTCAGCCACTCGACGGGCGTCTGCGAGAAGCGGTCGTCGGCGAACCATTTCGCGCGGTCCTCGAACGCCAGCCGCTTGGCCTCAGCCTGATGGTGGATAGAGGCCGCGGTCTGGAAACCCATGCCCTTCAGGTCGAACTGCTCGCAGATATTGAGGATTTGGTTGGTCGCCAGGCCCTGGGTGTTTGGCCCCAACCCGTAGACGTCGACACCTCTGTAGTTGGTCTGGATCGGCTCGACCCATTCCGTCCGGTGCGCCGCCAGGTCCGCCCGTGTCATCCATCCGCCGATGCGCCGGAAATAGCGCTCCATCTGCCCGGCGATCGGCCCCTGGTAAAAGGCGTCGCGTCCGCCCTCGGCGATCAGGCGCAAGGTCCGGCCCAGATGGGGATTGGCGAAAACCTCTCCGACGCGCGGCGTCCGACCGCCCGGCGCATAGACGGCCTTGCGGTTTTCGTTCTCCTCGATGACCGTCGAACGGTCGAACCCGGCCATGTTTCGCTCCATGTACCAGGCAATGGTCTGGGGCATGGGCACGCCCTGATCGCAGAGCTCGGCGACCGGAAGCAGGACGTCCGCCCAGGGCAGCTTTCCATACCGCTGGTGCGCGCTCCACCAGGCGTCCACCGTCCCCGGCACATTGACCGTCACCGCGCCGTAGCGCGGCAAATAGCCGTCAATCGCCTTCGACCGCGCCGTCTCCAGCGACAGGCCTCGCGGACTGTTTCCCGACCCGTTGAAGCCGACGACCTTCCGCTGGGCCGGGTCCCACAGCATGCAGAAGGCGTCGCCGCCGATGCCGTTGGCGGTCGGCTCGAGGAAGCCCAGGGCGGCGTTGATGGCGATGGCCGCGTCGATCGCCGAGCCGCCGCGCCTCAGGGTGTCGATCCCGATCAGGGTCGCTGTCGGATGCGCCGTCGCCGCCGCGCCGTTCATGCCCCAGACGGTCGACCGCCCCGCAAACGGAGCTCCCGTGATCCGGTCCCCCATGGTCACGCCAGCGAACGGGTTCTCCGGCGCCGTCTGCAACGACGGCCGGGCCGTCGCGGCTCCGGCAGTCGCCATCAGCGCCCCGGCGGGCAGGGTCGACAGGAAGGTGCGACGGCGCATGGGCGACTCCTCGGTTGCGAGGGGCGAACCCTATTGCCTCAGGCGATCCTGTGAAGAGGCGTTGTCGCCGCTACCCTTCCAGGTCCAGCGAGTAGCCCGCCGACCGCACGGTGCGGATCGGGTTGGCGCTGTCCTCGACGTTCAGGGCCTTGCGCAGACGGCCGACGTGGACGTCGACGGTGCGGGCCTCGACATAGACGTCGGAGCCCCAGACGGCGTCCAGCAGCTGTTCGCGGCTGAACACCCGGCCCGGGTGACGCATGAAATGATCCAGCAGGCGGAACTCGGTCGGGCCCAGATGGACCTCCTTGCCCGAGCGGCGCACCCGGTGGGCGACACGGTCGATGATGATGTCACCGTGGCCGACCCGGTCGTCGGCCAGACCCGGCCGGATGCGACGCAGGACCGCGCGGATGCGGGCGATCAGTTCGGTCATCGAGAAGGGCTTGGTCAGATAGTCGTCGGCTCCGGTGTCCAGCCCGCGCACGCGGTCCGATTCCTCGCCCCGCGCCGTCAGCATGATGACCGGCAGGTTGCGCGTCTCGGGACGTCCGCGAATGCGACGGCATACCTCGATGCCCGACACCTTCGGGAGCATCCAGTCCAGCAGGACCAGATCCGGCTGGCGCTCGTCGATCTGGACCAGCCCCTCTTCGCCGTCGGCGGCCACGACGACGTCGTAGCCCTCCTTTTCGAGGTTGTACTGAAGCAGGGTCGCGAGGGCGTCCTCGTCTTCCATCACCAGGATATAAGGCTGCACGTCTCAGTCTCCGTCGTCGTCGTCGTCAGCGCGCCGTCAGTTCGTCGGCGGGGTCGGCAAATGGCTCAGGTCGGAATCCCAGTCTCCCGGCGACGGCGTCCAGCGCGGCCGCTCCCCGGTCATCTCGTCGCCCGTGATCTCGTAGTGGATGACCTCGGCGATGTTGGTGGCGTGATCACCGATCCGTTCAAGGTTCTTGGCCATGAACAGAAGATGGGTGCAGGCGCTGATCGTGCGCGGATCGCCCATCATGTAGGTCAGCAGTTCCCGGAACAGGGCGTTGTAGTGCTCGTCGACCTCATCGTCGGACGCCCAGACAGCCAAGGCCCGGTCAATCTCGGAGGCCGTATAGGCATCCAGCACGTCGCGCAGCCGCATCGACACCAGCTTGCCCATCCGCTCGATCGAGCGGGTCAGGGGCTGCATCGGCTCGGTCTCGGCCAGGGACAGGGCCCGCTTGGCGATATTCTTGGCCAGGTCGCCTGTGCGCTCCAGATCGACCGACAGCTTCATCGCGGCCAGGGTCTTGCGCAGGTCCGACGCCACCGGTTGACGCAAGGCGATCAGGCGGATGGCCTTCTTCTCGATGTCGCGGTGCATCGCGTCGACCTTGGCGTCACGCTCCACGACCGCACGCGCCAGGGCGATGTCGCGACGGGCCACGGACTCGACGGCGTCGGCCACCTGGGCCTCCGCCAGGCCGCCCATGCGGGCGACCTCTGCGGTCAGCTGGTTCAGTTCGTCGCCGTAGGCCTTGACCGTGTGCTGGTTCAACCGAAGCGTCCCGTGATGTAGTCCAGCGTGCGCCGTTCGCGGGGATTCGTGAAGATTTCCTCGGTGTTGCCGTGCTCGACGAGACGGCCGAGATGGAAGAAGGCGGTCCGCTGCGACACCCGGGCGGCCTGGGCCATCGAGTGGGTGACGATGACGATGCAATAGCGTTCGCGCAGCTCGTCGATCAGCTCCTCGATCCGGGCCGTGGCGATCGGATCCAGCGCCGAGCAGGGCTCGTCCATCAGGATGACTTCGGGGTTCACGGCGATGGCGCGCGCGATGACCAGACGCTGCTGCTGGCCGCCCGACAGGCCGGTGCCGGCCGAATGCAGCCGGTCGGCGACCTCGTCCCACAGACCCGCCTTCTTCAGCGAGCTCTCGACGATGCCGTCGAGCTCGGACTTCGAGGTGGTCAGGCCGTGAATCTTCGGGCCGTAGGCGACGTTCTCGTAGATGGTCTTGGGGAAAGGGTTGGGCTTCTGGAACACCATCCCGACCTGGGCGCGCAGCAGCACCGGATCGACCGACTTTGCATTGATGTCCTGCTCGTCCAGCAGAATCTTTCCGGTCACCTTGGCGCCCTGGATGGTGTCGTTCATCCGGTTGATGCAGCGCAGGAAGGTCGACTTGCCGCAACCCGACGGACCGATGAAGGCAGTCACGGTCTTGTCCGGGATGTCCAGGCTGACGTCAAACAGGGCCTGTTTGTCGCCATAGAAGACCGAGACGTCGCGCGCCGCGATCTTGGTCGGTCCGGTCGGGCCGGACGGCGACGTCACCTCGGGCACGCGACCGGCAGCCACGCCGGCCGTATCGGCCTGGGACGGACCCTGATCGCCCGTCACGGGCGTGTTGATCGGGCTGGCGGGTTCGCCGCCCTCACGTCCGTCGGGGGCGCGGAAAAAGGGAAGTTTCATTGGATTACCACCGACGTTCAAACCGCCGGCGCAGCAGGATCGCGGCGGCGTTCATGACGATCATGAAGGCGAGGAGAACCAGGATGGCCGCGGCCGTCCGCTCATGGAATGCGCGTTCAGAGGCGTTCTCCCAGATATAGACCAGCGACGGCAGGGCCCCGGCCGGCTCGTCGATCGCGCCCGGGATGCCGGGCACGAAGCTGACCATACCGATCAGCAGCAGCGGGGCCGTTTCGCCGAGCGCATGGGCCATGGAGATGATGGTCCCGGTCAGCACGCCCGGCATGGCCAGGGGCAGGACGTGGTGGAACACCGTCTGGGTCCGGCTGGCGCCCATGGCGAGCGCGGCCTCGCGGATCGACGGCGGCACGGCCTTGAGTGCTGAACGGGTGGCGATGATGATGGTCGGCAGAGCCATCAGGGCCAGCACCAGACCACCCACCAGGGGCGACGAACGCGGCAGGTGCATCCAGTTGATGAACAGGGCCACGCCCAGCAGGCCGTAGACGATCGAAGGAACGGCCGCGAGATTGTTGATGTTGACCTCGATCAGGTCAGTGATCCGGCCCTTCCTCGAGAATTCTTCCAGATAGACAGCCGCTCCGACGCCGAGCGGAATGGCGATGCCGGCCGTGACCAGCAGCATCAGGGCCGATCCGACCACCGCGCCGAGGACGCCGGCCAGCTCCGGCTCGGTGGAATCGCCATTGGTGAACAGAAGGGTGTTGAAGGTGGTCGAGACGTGACCTCCGGCCTTCAGCTCGTCCAGCCAAGCCATCTGCGCGTCGCTGACACGCCGCTGATCCGCGGCCGTTTCGCGGGTGATCTCGCCCTTGTAGTAAAGGTCCGCCTCGTCCGAGACCGGCGCGGTGATTTCCACCGTACGGCCGATCAGCGACGGGTCGTTGCGGACCAGCTCGGCGGCGCGGAACTTCAGTTCCGATGACAACAGCGAGCGATACGCCGTTGCCTTCGTGCCCCGCGCATCGTCCGTCTCGCCGAGCCGCGCCAGTTGCTGCTGTGCGACCATTTGCTGGAAGTTGGTGCCCTGGGGATAGGCGCGGTCGATGCGCGCGGGATCCAGGTAGACCGACACGGTCAACTGATTGGCGTAGAAGGCCGTGTGACCCTGTTCGATGATCCGGCCGAGCAGCAGAAGCAGGAATCCGATCGCCACCGAGACGGCCAGAATCCCGTACAGCTTGAAGCGTCCCTCCCGGGCATAGCGCTGCTTCAGTCCACGCTGCAGGCGAGCGGCGCGCGCGGGATCCTCGGCCGCCAGACGGGCCCACATCTTGTCCGCGCCCGTGTCAGTCATACTGTTCCCGATAGGTCTGGACGATGCGCTGGGCGACGATGTTGAGCAGCAGGGTGACGAGGAACAGGGTCAGTCCGAGGCCGAAGGCGGCGAGCGTCTTCGGGCTGTCGAACTCCTGATCGCCGGTCAGCAGGGTCACGATCTGGACGGTCACGGTGGTCACGGTGTCGAGCGGATTCAGGGTCAGGTTCGCGGCGAGGCCCGCGGCCATGGTCACGATCATGGTCTCGCCGATGGCCCGGGACATGGCGAGCAGCAAGGCGCCGGCAATGCCCGGCAGGGCGGCCGGCAGCAGCACCCGCTTCACCGTTTCGGACTTGGTCGCCCCCATGGCGTAGGACCCGTCGCGCAGCGACTGGGGCACGGCGTTGATGATGTCGTCCGACAGGGACGAGACGAACGGGATCAACATGATTCCCATGACCGCGCCGGCGACCAGAGCCATCTGGTTTTGCACCAGCATCAGATACTGCCCAATCCCGTCCAGCGGTCCGCCGACGAGAAGCGCGCCGATGCCGTTGAAGAACTCCCGGAACGCCGGCCCCACCGTCAGTGCGGCGAAGAAACCGTAGACCACGGTCGGCACCCCGGCGAGGATCTCCAGCACCGGCTTGACCACGCCCCGCGACAGGGCGCTGGCGTACTCCGAAAGATAGATGGCCGAGAACAGCCCGACCGGCGCCGCCACGACCATGGCGATGATCATGATCAGGAAGGTGCCGGCAAACAGCGGCACGGCCCCGAAGGCGCCGGACGAACCGACCTGATCGGCGCGGATCGCAATCTGCGGACTCCATTGGGTTCCGAACAGGAACTCGGTGACGGGCACGGCCTGGAAGAAGCGAAGACTGTCCCAAAGCAGGGAAAACACGATGCCGATGGTCGTCAGGATGGCCACGGCGGAACATGCGAACAGGAGGCCGCCGATCCAGCCCTCGACCCGATTGCGGGCACGAAGGGTCGGCCGGATTTGCGTCCAGGCGAACAGGCCACCCATCACCGCCGCCAGGATCGCAGCAATGACCCCGCCCCAGGTCAGGGTCTGATGTACGCGCGCCGAACGCGCCGCCTCCGTCGTCAGGGCTTCAGCCAGTTCGCCCGACCAGACCTGGAAGGCGCGCTGGCCTTCTCCGGTCAGCCGCGCGTCATTGAAGAAGGCCTCGCGACGGAACTGTTCAAGTTCCTGAACGACGGGCGGCGCGTCGGCCGCCAGCAGGTGGTGGGCGATCGGAGCGGAGAAGACGCCCGCGAGGATCGTCACGACCAGGGCCGGGACGGCGACCCAGATCATGGCGTAATAGCCGTGCTGTTCCGGGCGCGAATGCGGGTGCTGACCAGGAAGGGCCGCGGCGCGACGTTGAGCCCGGCCGCGCCCGGCCAGATAGGCGAGCACGGCGAACACCGCCAAGAGAGGAATAACAAGCCAGATCATCAGGCCCCGGAGCGCACGCGCGAGAATCAGAGCGTGCTCGGAAATCCGGCCCGTCTCGGCGCGGAACCTGCCCTTGGATGGTCAGCGGATTAAGACGGCTGGATGACAGTTCTGCAACGTCGTAAACGACCGACGTTTTTCAACGGTCAAGCTGGCTCGGATACGCCCGACGACGCTGTGGCGATCGGGAAATAGACGCTGAACAGCGACCCGTCGCCAGGCGCGCTTTCGACGGTCATTCCGCCCCGGTGTCGATTGACGATGTGTTTGACGATCGCGAGCCCCAGGCCCGTTCCCGGCCGCTCCCCGCTCTTCTGGCCCTCGACGCGATAGAAGCGCTCGGTCAGGCGCGGCAAATGCTCGCGCGCCATGCCGGGACCGTAGTCGCGTACCGTCACGAGGACGTAGCGCGCACCGGCCTCACGGTCGGGGGTCAGCAGCGACAGCCGCGTCGCGCCCGGCACCCGCGCACCGGCCGCCGACTCGACGTCCAGCCCATGCCGAACCGTCAGGTCGACCGTGCCGCCCACCGGGGAGTATTTGATCGCATTGTCCGTCAGATTCTGGATGACCTGAACAATCTCGTCCCGATCGCCTATGATTCGCGCGTCGCCGGGCTGGACGTCCAGCAATACGGTGACACCCCGTTCCTGGGACAGGACACTGATCGCGTCGACGACGTCGGACGCCGCGCGTGGCAGATCCACCTTCCCCGAGGGCGGGATATGCTCGTTCAGCTCGATCCGGCTCAGCGACAGGAGATCCGCGACCAGCCGTCCCATCCGGTCCGCCTGGGCCGCCATGATGTCGAGAAACTTGTCCCTTGCCTTGGGATCGTCCCGGGCATGTCCCTTCAATGTCTCGATGAAACCGGTCAGCGAGGCCAGGGGCGTGCGCAACTCATGGCTGGCGTTGGCCAGAAAGTCGACGCGCATCAGCTCCATGCGTCGCACATCCGTCTCGTCGCGCAGACCGAGCAGGGCCATGGTGGTGCTGTCCGGCGAGGGCAGCGGTCGCACCCAGGCCTTCCAGTGCCGGGTCCGGGCCCCCGCAGCATTGAAGTCCGTCGTCCGGCTGACCCCGCCGTAAAGAGCCTCGTCCACGGCTTCGAGCACATTCGGATCTCGGACCGCCGAGACCAGCAGCGCCCCCTCCCGCTGAATGCGCAGCAGATCGCGAGCCGCTCGGTTGGCCAGGACGATCCGCCGGCCGGCGATGTCATCAGCCTCCCCGCCGCTGACGATCATGACCGGGTCGTCCAGCGCCTCGAACACGCTGTCGAGCAGACCCGCATCCTCGGGCGCCGACAGGCTGACGCCCGGAACGACAGCCGAAGCCTCATCCGCGACCTTGCGTGGGGCTCTCAGCCCCATCAGCGTCATGAAGCCGGTGACCGCTGCCCCGGCGATCAGCCAGGGCGCCGCATCGGGTCGCGCCGACGCCAGGGCCAGCATGATGATCACTGCAACACTGCCCGTAGCGCCGTTGGTCCAGAGTCTGGAGGTGGCGAGCGGGGCGACGGGGGACGGCGACTCGTCGAACGGCATGGTGTCGTCGCGCCTCCTTGCCGACGTCCGGCCCTCCTGACGTCTCCCTGTTTCCTAGAACGAGCAGCCCCGGAAAGGCGAGTGGATTCGAGGATCGGCCGACCGTCACGGCCATAGGCCTGTTTTTTTACCTGTGGCCGCCAAAGTGATCGCCAATGTCAGAGAAGTCGCGCCCTTGAACTGGTTCCTGAACTACCTGGTGGTGCAGCACGACGGACGGCTTACGCTGCTGGCGGCGGCCGTCTGCGTGGTCGGTCTGGCGACGAGCATTACCCTGATCGGCATGGCGCGCCACAGTACCGAGCGCATGCGTATGGTCTATGGCGCGGCCGCCGGGGTGGTCGGCGGCCTGGCCGTCTGGGCTACACATTTCCTGGCCATGCTCGGTTTCCGGTCCGAAACCATGATCCGCTATGCAGCCGCCGAGACCCTGCTTTCGCTAGGCATCGTCATAGTGGGCATGGTCCTGGGCGTCGCCGTCGCCCTGAACGGAAGTTCGCGGCTGACGAGGGGGCTGGTCGCGGCGCTGGCGTCTTGCAGCGTCATCGCGATGCATTTCGTCGGCATGTCAGCGATGCGGATCGAGGGCGGTGTTCTGACCTGGAATATCGGTATCGCGGCCGTGGCGATCGGCGTGAGCGTCCTCCTCGCGCTCTGCACTGCGCTATGGGTCAAGCGCGATGGCTGGTGGCGCATTCCGGCGAACACCACGTTCGCGGTTCTCAGCGTCGGCGTCCTGCATTTCGGCGGCATGGCGGCGGTAACGGTCGTACCGGATTCGAGATCAGTTCTGTCGGCCGGAATGTTGCCGGAGTCGGGCTTGCTGCTGTGGGTTGTCAGCGGCGCGACCCTGGTGGTCATCGTCGCCGCAATCGTCACAAGCCTGGGTCTGTGGGGACGTTCGACCGCTCTCAATCATCTGCGCGAAGCCATCGACACCATGCCTGACGGCCTCGGCTTCTACGACGCTGACGACCGGCTGTTGATCTGGAACGCCCGCTATGCCGAGGTGAACTCGGACCTCGCCGCGGCCCTCGCCGTAGGCGTCCGCTTCCGGGATATGCTCCAGTTGGGGGTCGATCAGGGCCTGTACGAAGAAGCCATCGGCCGGGAAGAGGAATGGATGGAGGAACGGCTCGCCGCCCGCAGCCGCCTGTCCAACACCAAGGAGCAGCAGATCGCCGGCGACCGCTGGCTGCGCATCCAGGACCGTCGCACCTCAAACGGCGGAATCGTTACGGTTGTCAATGACATCACCGATCTGAAGCGCGACGCGAAATCCCTGGCCGAGGCACGGGATGCGGCCGAGGCGGCGAACCGGGCCAAGTCCGAGTTCCTGGCCAATATGAGCCATGAAATCCGGACGCCGCTGAACGGAGTCATCGGGCTGACCCAGGCCCTGGCCCGCACCGATCTCAACGCCGGCCAGCGCGAGATGCTGGACCTGATCCAGTCGTCGGGTCACACGCTCCAGACCCTGCTCAGCGACATCCTCGACCTGGCCCGCGTCGAGTCAGGCCGTCTGGAAATCGCCGACGAAGTCTTCGACCTGAATCGCGCCGTCAACGACGCGGCGCAGCTCTATCGGGAACCGGCGTCGGACAAGGGGCTGCAGTTCTTCGTCGAGATCGAGCCGGAGGCCGCTGTCTGGGTGCGCGGCGACGTCGTCCGCCTGAAACAGATCCTGACCAACCTGGTGTCCAATGCGGTCAAGTTCACCACCACCGGCTTCGTCAGCCTGACCGCCTGCGTGGGCAAGGACCGGGTCGGCGCCCCCATCATGCGCTTCACGGTCGAGGATACGGGCGTCGGGTTCGACGCCGCCGCCAAGGCGCGGCTGTTCACCCGGTTCGAACAGGCTGACGGCACCATCACCCGGCGCTTCGGCGGCACGGGGCTCGGGCTCGCCATCTGCCGTCAGCTGGCGGATATGATGGGCGGCGAACTGGACTGCGAGAGCGAGCCCGGCGGCGGCTCGGCCTTCATCCTGACCCTGCCCCTGATCGTGGGCGAAGCCCCGGCAGCGGTCGTCACCCCGGCGGCCGGAACCAAGGACGCTTCCGCCCGGCGATTGCGCGTCCTCGTCGCCGACGACCATCCGACCAACCGAAAGGTCGTCGAGCTGATCCTGGCGCAGACGCCGGTCGATCTGGTCCAGGCCGAAAACGGCGCCGAGGCCCTGGACGCCTGCCGCGCCCAGCCCTTCGACGTGGTGTTGATGGACATGCAGATGCCCGTCATGGACGGCCTGACCGCCGTGCGCGAAATCCGTCTGCACGAACTGGCCATGGGCCGGGACCGCGCGCCGATCGTCATGTTGACGGCCAACGCCCTGCCCGACCATGTCGCGGCCGCCAAGGCGGCCGGCGCCGACCGCCACCTGGCCAAGCCGTTCGACGCCGCGGAACTGCTCGCGCTGATGGCCGAGCTCGGCGGTGAGAACCGGCAAAGCGCGGCGGCGGCGTGAACGGCAAAAACTCGGCGACGTGAACCGCCGAGACCGCCAATTCGAGCCGTCTCGAACGGCAAAGGCCGCCGACACTGCGAAGCGTCGGCGGCCTGGTCCTTCTACTCGTAGCCGTGGGCGGCTTCGTTGATGACCTGTGACGGCATCTGGCTGAAGTCGACCGCGGTCGGGGCCGAGGCGACCGCCAGCTTGGTCTGGTAGGTCTTGATCACATGCTCCAGACGGCGGCGGACTTCACGTTCGGCCTCGGTTCCCGCATCCAGCGCCAGGGGCGCCAGGCAGAAGTCGATGATGGCCTGGGGGCGGCTCAGCGGTTCCATAAGCGTCTCTCCTCGATGGGTTATTCGGCCGCGACGAACTGCGCGGTCTCGGTGGATTCCTTCATGGCGGTCGTGGAGGACTGCCCGTTGGAAATGACGGTGGCGACCTGGTCGAAGTAGCCGGTGCCGACTTCCCGCTGGTGACGCGTGGCGGTGTAGCCGATGGCCTCGTTGGCGAACTCGCGCTGCTGGAGCTCTGAATAGGCGGCCATCCCGCGGTCGCGGTAACCGTCCGCCAGCTCGAACATCGAGTTGTTCAGGCTGTGGAAGCCGGCCAGGGTCACGAACTGGAACTTGTAGCCCATGGCCCCCAGCTCGCGCTGGAATTTGGCGATGGTGGCGTCGTCCAGTTTGGCCTTCCAGTTGAAGGAGGGCGAGCAGTTGTAGGCCATCAGCTTGCCGGGGTGGGCCTTCTGGATCGCCTCGGCGAACTTCTTCGCGTCGTCCAGATCGGGATGCGAGGTCTCCCACCACAGCAGGTCGGCGATGTTGGCGTAGCTGAGGCCGCGGGCGATGCAGTGATCCAGGCCCGTGCCTTCCTTCAGGCGGAAGAAGCCTTCCGGCGTGCGGTTCTCGCGGTCGATGAAGGGCTGGTCACGCTCGTCGATGTCGGACGTGATCAACTGGGCGCTCTCGGCGTCGGTGCGGGCGACGGTGATCGTCGGCGTGCCCATGACGTCGGCGGCCAGGCGGGCGGCGACCAGATTGCGTTCGTGCGCCTGGGTCGGGATCAGCACCTTGCCGCCGAGGTGGCCGCACTTCTTCTCAGAGGCCAGCTGGTCCTCGAAGTGGACGCCTGCGGCGCCCGCCTCGATGAAGGCCTTCATGATCTCGAAGCTGTTCAGCGGCCCGCCGAAGCCGGCCTCGGCGTCGGCGACGATCGGCACATACCAGTCGCGCTTGGCGCCGCCCTCGGCATGCTCGATCTGGTCGGCGCGCTGCAGGGTGCGGTTGATGCGGCGGCACAGTTCCGGCGCCGCATTGGCGGGGTACAGCGACTGGTCCGGGTACATGGCACCGGCGGTGTTGGCGTCCGCCGCGACCTGCCAGCCCGACAGGTAGATGGCCTTCAGCCCGGCGCGGACCATCTGCATGGCCTGGTTGCCGGTCACCGCGCCCAGGGCATTGATGAAGGGTTCGGTGTGCAGCAGCTCCCACAGGCGGTTGGCGCCGCGCTCGGCCAGGGTGTGGGTGATCGGCACGGAACCGCGCAGCTTGAGGACGTCTTCCGGCGTGTACGGACGCTCGATGCCGTCGAAGCGGCCTTTGGGCGAAGGGACGAGATCGGCGAAGGTGGTCATGGCGCTCTGCTCAGGATCTGCCGGGGCGAACGTCGCCCCGGTTCGGTCAGGACAGAGAACACGCCGCTGTCATTTCTGATACAGCACAGGGCAGGCATATCGTGTCATGTTGTCATATCGTGACTCTTGCATTTGGGTCACGTTGTGACATTCTGCGCCCATGGACGCCTCGACCGATCGCAAACTGTTCCTCGGCGCCCGGCTCAAACGGCTGCGACGCGACCGGGGACTGACCCAGACGGCCATGGCCGGAGACCTCGGCGTCTCGCCCAGCTACCTGAACCACATCGAGCGCAACCAGCGGCCCGTCTCGGCCCAGCTCCTGCTGCGGCTGGCACAGACCTATGACGTCGACCTGCGTCAGCTGGGCCAGTCGGGCACGGCCGGTGAGGCGGAACTGTCGGAGATCCTGTCCGACCCCCTGTTCCAGGGGCTGGACGTCCCGCGCCACGAACTTTTGCAGCTGGCCGACGAGGCGCCGGGCGCCGCCGAGGCCCTGCTTCGCCTCTATCGCGCCTTCGCGGAGCAGCGCGACCGGTCCCGCGCCGCCCTGATCGACGGCGGCGAGACGGGGAGCGGTCCCTCCCCCGCCGACTGGGTCCGCGACCATATCCAGTCCCGCGCCAACCATTTCCCGGAGCTGGACGCCCTCGGCGAGGCCCTGCATGCCGCCCTCGACCCCAACCAGACCGGCGACGGCTTCGAGGCCCTGGCCCGCGCCCGCCTTCAGGCCCGCCACAACCTGTCGGTCCGGGTCATGCCGGCCGAGGTCATGGTCGAATGGACCCGCCGTTTCGACCCGCATCGCCGACGCCTGCTGCTGTCCGAAACGCTGGACCCGTCATCGCGCGGCTTCGCTATCGCCTACCAGCTGGCTCTGTCCGAGCACGAGGCCGAGCTGACGGCGCTCGCCGACATCGCCCGCCCTCAGGACGAGACGACGCGCGCCCTGCTCAAGGTGTCCCTGACCAACACCCTCGCCGCCGCCATCCTCATGCCCTACGCCGCCTTCCAGCGGACGGCAGAGCAGACCGGCTATGACATCGCCCGGCTCCAGACGCGGTTTTCCGTCTCGTTCGAACAGGTCGCCCACCGCCTGACGACCCTGTCGCGCCCGACGGCGCGCGGCGTGCCCTTCTTCCTGATGCGGGTGGATCAGGCGGGCAATGTGTCGAAACGCTATGCCTCGGGCGCCTTCCCCTTCGCCCGCTTCGGCGGCGCATGCCCCCGCTGGCGGCTGCACTCGGCCTTCCGTACGCCCGGGCGGATCGTCACCCAGATCATCGAGACGCCCTCCCAGAACAACGAGCCCGGCCGGCGCTGGTTCACCCTGGCCCGCACCGTCGATCGCCAGGGACACGACGGCTACGGCGAGCCCCACGACCTCGCCATCGGTCTGGGCTGCGAGCTCAAGGACGCCCATCGGCTGGTCTATGGGCGCGGTCTCGATCTGACCGCGCCCGAGGTCACCCCGATCGGCCCGGCCTGCCGCCTGTGCCACCGCCACCCCTGCGCCGAACGCGCCGCCCCGCCGGTGGACCGGCCGCTGCGCGTCGACGACTGGTCGAAGTCGGTAAGCCCCTATCCGTTCGCGACGACCTAGCCGGGGGCGGTGTCCAGCGCCCGCTGCGCTGCGGCAATTTCGCCGGCCATCACCGCCCTGAGCCGCTGCGGCGCGCCGATGCTCACCTGCTGGCCCCAGGTGAACAGGTGCCAGGCCAGTTCGCGCATGCCCGAGGCCCGGAAGCGGACGATGACGCCGCCGTCCGGCTGATCCTCCAGCGTCTGGGTCGGGTGCCAGCGCCAGCCCCGCGCCTCGGCCGCGCCTTCGGGCGAGACGCGCAGGACCACGTCCTCGATCTCGTCCTGATAGATGCCGAAGGACTGGCTGGCGAAGACCGACAGGTCGAACTCCGGTGGCGGCGGTGCGAACCCGTCCTGGGCCTCCACGGCGCTCATCCGGTCGAGGCGGAAGGTCTGCACCCGGCCGCTCTCCCGGTCCGCTGCGACCAGATAGTTGGCGCGCCCGAACATGACGCCGCAGGGGGCGACAGACCGCCGGCGCGCCTCCGCCCCCGGCCGCGAATAGGTGAAGGCGAGCGGAGACTGGGCGAGGACGGCGCCCCGGATGGTGGCCAGCATCGCCTCGTCGGCGCTGGGCCTCGGCCCAGCCTGGACCGCGATGGTCTCGGCCCGCACCAGGGCCTCCAGATCGGGGGCCAGACGGTTCAGGGTCGTCGATCGCATCGCCGACTTGAGCTTGCGCTCCAGCCCCTCCAGCGCCGCCGCCCGGCCCGCCTCGCCCGAAGCCCGCAGCCCCTGCGCCGCCTTGGTCAGTTCCAGCAGTTCGGTCGCCGTCGGGGCCTGTTCGAACGCCGACAGTCCGCCCCGGATGCGCCAGCGCTTGGTCGGCGGGTCCGAGACCTCTTCCACCGTGGGGAACAGCAGGATGACGGCGTCGCGCATCCGCTCGGCCGTGCGCCGGCCGACTCCGCTCTCGCGCGCCATCTCGTCCAGCGTCAGCCCTTCGGCCGAGGCCGCCATGCGCCGCGCCAGCTCGATGACCATCACCGCCTTGTCGTGCCGCAAGCGCCCGCCTCCGAAAGGTACGTCCGAAACTGACGCAACACTGTCCTATCTCATCCTCAACAGCAACCGCCTCGAGACCGGAGACACCCCATGGCCCGCGCTTTCGCTCCCCAGACGCAGATCAACGCCAGCCGCTACCTGATCGTCCCGTGCGAGGCCGACGGCTGCGGCGACCTGGCCGTGATCTGGGACCGGCTGGAGGAACAGGTGGTCGATGTGATCGACGCCCGCGCCAGCGCCCGCTACTCGGACGAGGACGCCCTGTGGGACGAGGCCCGCGCCGCCGACGCACACTGCGACGACTTCCGCATGGCGGCCTAGAGCCTGATCGGCTGAGGAGGAATCGCTTCGCGATTCCGCTGATGCCGTGAATCAGGCTCCAGACTAAAGCGAGAGCATGATTCACGCTTCATGCCGGACCCGCGAAGCGGGTCCACCAGAAACGATCATGCTCTAGGCCGGGTAGCGCGCCTTCAGGGTCGCCACCGAGACCCTCGCCATCTCGCGCAAGACGCTTTCGTCCACATCGGACAGGCGATTCAAATAAATGCAGCCCTTGCCCGTCTTGTGCTTTCCCAGGCGGGCCAGCATGTCCGCCCGGGTCGGCTCATCGGCGGCCATGTAGAGCACGAGGTTCGCTTTCCGGGGCGAGAAGGCGACCAGACTGGCGTCGCCTTCGTGGCCGCTCTCATACCGGTAGCGATAGTGGCCGAAGCCGATGATCGACGAGCCCCACAGGGTGGCGGTCTCGCCCGTCTCCGACTCGATCAGCGCGACCAGGGCCCGGGCGTCCTCGCGTCGCTTCGGGTCCTCCACCGAGGCGATGAAGGCCTCGACCGATACGGCTGTCGGTTTCGTCTTCTGCCCAGCCATCATCCCGCTCCCTGTTTCTGCACGGCGGTCCAGCGATCGATCTGTTTCTGTGCCGGCCGCTCGACCAGACGATGCGCGGCCACGGCGACAATGACGATAAGGCCGAACATGCCGACGGCGAACAGATCATTGATCCAGATCGAGCCGAAGTCGATCCTTCGCCCGCCGGGCATCCAGTCCAGTTTGCGGGCGATGATCATCATCACCGTCAGCAGGAACATGTGCACCATGTAGATCGCGAACGACCACCGCCCCAGGGTCACCAGGGCCGGGTGATCCAGCCCCTTCGACAGGGCCCCGTCCTCGCCCGCGAACACCCAGACCACGCCGATGAACAGCAGCGTCACCGCGACCGTGACCGGCCCCTCGGCCCAGCCGATGAAGGCGCAGATGGCCACGACGGTCGCGACCTCAAGGGCGGTCGCCGCCCGGCCCTTCAGTCTGGGGATCCTCATCCAGACCCCTTGCAGCAGGCAGCCCAGGAAGAAGCCGTAGACCGCCCTCGGGACGGCGAAATCATAGGTCGTGTTCATCCAGCGCCGGGCGAACATCAGGACCATGATCCCGCCGATCACCGCCAGCACGGCGCCGATCCAGCGGAACCGTTTCGGCGCAGCCAGCACCAATCCGGCGAAGATCAGATAGCAGGCCACTTCGGCGCTCAGCGTCCAGGACGGGCCGTTCCAGGTCAGGGACGGCAGGATGTGCCAGGCCTGGACCAGCAGGAGGTTGGCGAAGATCGCCTCGACCGACCGGTCGCGCGTGAACGGCGTGGCGAAGTCGATGTGGAACCACAGCCGGGCCAGCTCCAGTCCGATGAAGGCGCCCAGCATCAGGACATGCAGCGGCCACACCCGCCCCAGCCGGCGCACCATGAACCGTCCGGCATCGCCCGCCGTCTTCAGCCGGGTCGCATAGGCGTGGGCGATGACGAAGCCCGAGAGCACGAAGAAATAGTCGACGAACAGATAGCCGTGCTGGACCAGGCCCCAGTCGCGCCAGTGGCTGGCGACGGGCATGTGGAACATGACCACCAGGACGGCGCAGATCCCCCGCAGGGAATCGA
Source organism: Brevundimonas sp. (assembly GCF_027484365.1). Classification (GTDB taxonomy): domain Bacteria; phylum Pseudomonadota; class Alphaproteobacteria; order Caulobacterales; family Caulobacteraceae; genus Brevundimonas. Next base: position 181,751 of record NZ_JAIXTC010000018.1, read on the forward strand.
GGGCCTCGAAACGGCGGGGTGCGGCTGACGTGGAGGGGGCGATAGGGGTCACGGCTGCGTGATACAGTCAGACGCCCGGCGGCGACCAGCCCTCCGGCGCCATCTCGAACCCGGCGAAGTCGAATCCCGGCGCGACGGTGCAGCCCACCAGGGTCCAGGCCCCGAGACTGCGGGCCGCCTGCCAGGCTCCGGTCGGGACTAGGCCCTGCGGCCGCTCTCCGGCCATCAGGTCAGGCCCCAGCATGACCGTCTGCTCGACCGGGTCGGCGATCCGCAACTCCAGAGGCGCGCCCGCGTGCCAGTGCCAGATCTCCGCCGCATCGACGCGGTGCCAGCGCGAGCTCTCGCCCTCGGCCAGCAGGAAATAGATGGCCGTGCCCACGGACCGGCCGTCGACCTCGCGAGGATCCCGGAAGGTCTCGCGATAGTGGCCGCCCTCCGGATGGGGCTTCAGGTCCAGCAGGGCGATGATGTCGGCAGCGGTGGGCATGCGGGAACGCTACCCGCTTCGACTGTCAAATGTGAGGGGTTCCCGCGTTCAGGCAGCGAGCGACCGCGCCGGGAGCGTTAGCGCACGTGAGGAGAGTGCTTGGAGGCCTGGCCTCCGAGTTGAACGGAGGGTCTACGGGTTTGCACACCCGTTGCGTCGCCCCTCCGCCACCAGGCCGTGTCCGAGAGCGGGGACAGAATGTCGCAGATGTCCTAAGATGATGGAATCGAACACGGTTGAGATGGTGTTCATCCTTTCGCCGCAACGGACCGCCATACTCGCGCGCTGTTTGCAGGCTCTTGATCCGGTCGGATCAATTCGGGAAACCCTCGGCTCATGCGTTTCGACTACCGCCTCGCCCTGATCGCCTGCGTTTCGGCCTGCGCGCCGATGCTGCCGCCGCCGCCCGTGAGTGCGACCGGCTGGACGACCCCCGGCCTCCCGGAACCCGAACGCCCGCAGCCCACGCCGACGCCGGCGGCCCCGCCGCAGGTCGACGCCGCCGGGTTCGAGGGCTGGAAACAGGGTTTCCTGTCGCGGAAGGGCGGCGAGCGGCGGGCGCTCTACGAGCAACAGCTGGCCGATCTGACGCCCGACCCCGACGTCATTCGCCTGGACGGCAGCCAGCCCGAATTCAGCCGTCCGGCCGGCGCCTATATCTCCAACGCCGCCTCGGCCGTCCGGATCGCCGAGGCGCGGCGTCGTATCGACGCTGTGCCGTGGGGCGTGCCCCAGCGTTTCGGCGTGCCTGCGGAGATCCTGGTCTCCATCTGGGGTAATGAGTCCAGCTTCGGCCAGGTCCAGGGCGACAAGGACGTCATCCGCTCCCTGGCCACCCTCGCCTTCGACGGACGCCGCCGCGACTGGGCCGAGGACCAGCTGAAGAATGCCCTCGACATCGTGGTCGACGGCCGCCGCGAGCGGTCGGGCCTGCTGGGCAGCTGGGCCGGGGCCATGGGCCAGACCCAGTTCATGCCCGACAACTATCTTCGTCTCGGCGTCGATCAGAACAGTGACGGCCATGTCGACATCTGGGGTTCGGACGCAGACGCCCTCGCCTCCGCCGCCAACCTGCTGGCCGAGGCCGGCTGGAAGCGGGGTCAGGCCTGGGGCTACGAAATCACCCTGCCGGCCGGGTTCGACTATGCCCTGGCCGAGGCCGACGGCCGTCCGTGGAGCTTCTGGGCCCAGCGCGGCGTCGCGATCGCCCGTGGCGGCGCGCCGTCCGCCGACGAGGCGGCCGAAAACGGCGTCATCCTGCTGCCCCAAGGCGCGCGCGGCCCGGCCTTCCTGGCCCTGCCGAACCACTATGTGATCCGGCGCTACAACAACTCGGTCAGCTATGCCCTGGCCATCGGACTGACGGCCGACGGCATCGCCGGGCGTCCCGGTCTGGTGGGGACATGGCCCGATGACGGTCCGATCTCACGGGAGCAGCGCTTCGGGGCCCAGACCGCCCTCGCGCGCGCCGGATACGACCCCGGGGCCATCGACGGCGTGGTCGGCTCCGGCACCCGCCGGGCCCTCAAACAATGGCAGATCGCCCACGGCCGCATCCCCGACGGCTACCTGACGGCAGCCCTGGCCGATGAGTTGATGCGGGGCATGTGAACAGGCCCTTCTCCCCTTGCGGGAGAAGGTGGCCGAGCGAAGCGAGGTCGGATGAGGGGTCGCGCTGACCTTGGATGTCAGCCCTGCCAGCCCTCACTTCATCCGACTGCGTGACCCCTCATCCGTCAGCCTTCGGCTGCCACCTTCTCCCGCAAGGGGAGAAGGAATCCATCACCGCTTCCTGAATCGCGCAGCCTCGGCGGCCAGGCCCGAGCCCCAGTCGCTCTTCTCCTCGGCCGGTTCCGGCACGAAGGCCGCTTCGGGCAGCGCGCCCGCGACGCCCCGCATGGCCAGGGCCAGAGGTTCGGCCATCACCGCCAGCATGCGCAGCGGTTTGCGCTTCGCGTCGCGCACGTCCCAGCCTTCCGCCTCGAACAGATCCGCCTGATCCTGAGGCGACAGCCGCTCGATCCCGTCCCAGTCGTCGGGACGCGGGGCGTCCTCGGCCTGTTCGGCGGTCAGGCCAAAGACGGCGACCAGCACCTCGTCCACCTCGGGAAACTCGTCGCGGCGCGACGGGTCGGCATAGCCGGGCTTCATCAGCGCCTTCGCTTCAAGGTCGGCGACGCCGGGCAGGTCGAAAAGGCGGCGGAGAGTCTGGGTCATGCGTCCGCTCTATCCCCTCCTCTGCGCCTCGAAAAGGTCAGCGCAGTTCGACCCGCCGTGCGCCGGTCGGGATCACCAGTTCGCGGCCCTTCCACTCGCCCGCGCGCCCGTCGATGCGGATGCGCGCCGGCAGGTCCTGCCCCTCCGGCCATTGCAGAACGAACCCGCCCGGCGGGGTTACGCCCGGCGACAGCGTCAGGGTGGTCAGGCCTGCCCGGCGACGCAGGGCGTAGGTCAATGGTCCGTAGGGCGTACGGATCTCGCGGACACCGACACCGGTCGCGCTGTCGATCCAGCTCATCGGCAGGCCGGCAGCGAGCACGAGCGCGTGGTCCGCGTCGCGGTCGTACACGAACAGGTCCAGGGCCGAGCGGATATAGTCCGAGCTGATCCAGGCGTGCGGCATGTCGCCGATGAAGCGCGGCTCGCGCAGGTCCCGCCCCACCACCTCGGCCCAGCCGTTCCAGGCCCGGGGCCGGCGGTCGGCGAAGAAGAAGTCCAGGGCCTGCATCGCCCGCTCGCGCTGGCCCAGCCTGACGAAGGCCCCGACAGTCCGAAGCTCATAGGGGGTGTAGTCGCGCCAGACCGTCCGGTTGGCCTGACGCGCGGTGAAGTTCTCCCAGTATTTCTCGAAGGTCCGGATCAGCAGACCCTGCGGGAGCTCGTCCTGAAGGCCGCCCGGCGACAGGCCGATGGTCGTGGACGTGGCGTCGAAATCGCCCCGGTCGGCGGCGCCGGCGATCCAGTCGATGCGGTGGTGGATGGCCGTGCCGGTGATGGACGCCGTGACGTCCGCCGAGAACTCCGAGCGCGCCGCCGCGAACCGTTCGGCGGCCTCGGTCTCACCCAGAGCCTCCGCGATCTCGATGGCGTCTCGATAGCCGAGCAGGCCCCAGAAATCGTCCCAGTAGGACCAGGCCGCGCGGTCTGAATAGCCCTCGTGGCTGATCGACGGCGGCAGCAGGCCGTAGAAATGACGGGTCGCCGGCGTACGGTTCGCTTCGGTGCGGGTCGAGGCGCGCAGCGTGTCCATATAGCCGATGGCGGCCTGGACCTGGGGCCAGACGGCGCGCAACTGGGTCAGGTCGCCCGTGTAGCGCCAGGTCTCGGCCGCCAGGAAGACGAACTCCCCGTGGCTGTCGTTCTCCGGCACCGGATCGGCCCCCCGGCTGTCGACGCAGCACGGCACCTTGCCGTTTTCGAAGACATAGGGGGCATACCAGCGCAGATAGTCCTGGCTGAGAGCAGCATGACCGAGCCGGTTCAGCCCCTCGGCCATCATCGCTCCGTCGCGGATCCACGAGCGGTTGTAGCTGCGGGTGCCGGGCTGGAGCGCCGGCCCCTGACGCGACATCAGCATATGGGCGAGAGAGCTCTTCATGGTCGCCTCGATCCGCGCCCCCTCCGGCGGCGTGATCAGGTCGAACCGGTCCAGTTTTTCGCGCCAGCCGGCGGCGACACGGGTCTGGATCAGATCGAGCGCCGCCTCGACGGAGGCCGTCGCCGGGAGAGCCGGTCGCGGCCCGTCGAGCGACGAAACCCAGCCGAAGGTGCGCGTCTCGCCCGGTCGCAGGGTGACGGTGTAGAGCATCGCGCCCGACATCAGACCGGTCGCATCGGCGGTCCGGGCGCCGTCGCGAACGCCCTCGCCGGTCCGCGCGATCAGGCTCTGCGGATCGGCTCCGGCCTCGAAGGTCGCGGTGCGCACCGCATCGGGCGCGGCCAGGGGATGCACCCGAACGACGTCATCCAGCACCAGCTCCCCTTGATGCCATTGCATCTGGCGAACCGGCGCCGCCCCGCCCGATACGGCCAGGAACTGTTCCGGCCCGTTGACCTGCATCGGTCGTGCCGCCAGCGCCAGGGTCAGGGTCCGCTCAAGGGCCGAGGTGTTGGTCAGGTCGTAGCGGCCGTACAGCGCTGCGGCGTCGGGCGATCCTTCGGCCATGGCCGTGATCTTCAGCGTCCAGTCGTCATGCGCCCAGGTCACGGTCGGGATCGGCAGGTCGTCGTCGACCAGGGCCTGTTCGATCCGCGCATCGGCCCAGGTCACCAGCCGGCCGTTGTCCAGAACGAAGGGTTCGATCGACGGCCCGCCACGCTTCAGCTCGATGGCGCCGTCCTCGGAGATCAGGCCGCTCTCGCCGCCGCCGTCCACGCCGACCAGGGTCCAGTAGGGCTGTTCGCCCCGGAAGCCGCGCGGGTAGAGGCCGCGTCGGCTCTGACCCGCGACGGCGGTCAGGAAGGCGGTCTCGTCCTCGCCGAACGCCAGAGGTTCGATGCGCAGATCGGCCAGCGAATAGGCCGTCGCCGCCGCGCCGGTCGTGCCGAACCCGGCGCCCATCTGGCCGGAGCCCGGCGCAGTCTGGGGCGTCATCAGGTCCAGCCGCAACCAGCGGGCCGAGGCCTCGGGCGTCCGGATCCAGTCCGTTCCGCCGTCGCCCTGACGCACGCGGGCGATCTCACGCCACTGTCGGCGGTCGGCTGAGGCCATGACCCGATAGGCGGACGCCGCCTTGCCGTCGGCCCAGCGCAGGGTCAGGCCGCCGAACTCGCGCTCGTAGCCGAGATCCAGCGTCAGGCTCTGCTCACCCGCTCCGAGGGTCGTCCATGCGCTGAGCGGATTGTCATCCACGCTCAGGGAGGCGATCGCGTTTCCGTCTTCACTCATCGCCGCGGCGACCGGTCGCGGCGGAACCGACGGCTCAGGCGGCAGGGTCCGCAGGGTCAGGTCGTCGATCTCGATGAAGCCCCTGCCCCCCTCTCCGGCCGTGACCACGAACTCGACCCGCTCGGCGCCCCGGAAGGTCCGGTCCGCGCGGGGGCCCCAGGCCCAGCCGATCTGACGCTTCTTGATCGTGAACAGGGTCCAGCCGTCGGGGAAGTCGTAGCGGGCGGTGCGGCTCCAGTGGACGTTTTCGCCCGAGGCGTCGGTGAACTTGACCTCGAAGGTGTTGGTCGGGCCCGCGCCCCGGACCCGGAAGCTGACTTCGTAGTTTTCCGGCGCCTCGAACGGCAGGTCGCGGGCCGCGAAGGCGTAGCCGGACCGGCCGTTGAAATCATAGTCCAGGCGCAGGGCCTCGCCACGATGGCCGGTCACGCTGGACAGGGTCGAGGTCACATCGGTCGAGGCATCGGCGGTCCAGGGGGCCAGGTCCTCGAACGCATCCAGCGTCCGTGACGACTGGGCGTGCGCGGGGGCGGCGAACAGCAAGGCGGCAACCAGCCCGAGGACCCAACGCATACTCAACCCTTTACGCTGCCCGCCAGCATGCCGCGGATATAGAACCGCTGCAGCGCGAGGAAGAGGACCAGTACGGGCGCCACCGTGATCACGGCGCCCGCCATCATCAGTTCGACGTCCTGGACATGTTCGCGCGACAGGGCCGCCAGCGCGACCGGCAGCGTATAGTTCGACTGGTCGGTCAGGATGATGAGCGGCCACAGGAAGTCGTTCCAGCTGCCCAGGAAGACGAACAGGCCGAGGGTCACGAGGATTGGAGTCAGGGTCGGCAGGACGATGCGGCGGAAGATCTGGCCCTCGGTCGCGCCGTCGACGCGCGCGGCCTCCAGCATCTCGTCGGGGATGGAAAGCGCATACTGGCGCACCAGGAACAGGCCGAAGATCGACGCCAGCCACGGCACAAGGGCCCCGGCATAGGTGTTCACCAGCCCCATGGACTTCAGCATCAGGAACAGCGGCAGGGTGCCGATCTGGGCCGGAATGACGAGGGCGCCGATCAGCAGCTGGAACAGTCGGTCCCGCCCCTTGAAGGCCAGTTTGGCGAAGGCGTAGCCGGCGGGAACGGTGAAGCCCAGCGCCAGGCCTGTTGCCAGGGTCGCCAGGGCGAAACTGTTCCACATATAGCGGCCCATGCCCTGGTTCACGAACAGGTCGCGGTAGTGCTCCAGCGTCGGTGTCCGGGGCAGAAGCGGCGGCGGGAAGACGGCGGCCTCGCCCGTCTGCATGAAACTGACCGACAGCATCCACAGCAGGGGGAACAGGACGATCAGCCCGATCAGGGCCACGCCGAGGTTCAACAGCAGGGTCCGGGGCTTCACGTGTGATCTCCGCCCAGCCGCCGCGACACGGCCAGCTGCACCATGGTCACCGCGAAGATGCACAGGAACAGGATGAAGGCGACGGCCGAGGCGGACCCGAGGTTCCACCATTTGAAGCCCTCTTCGTACATGAAGTAGAGCACCGTCACGGTCGACTGCGCCGGGCCACCTTGCGTCATCACATAGGGCTCGGCGAACAGCTGGAAGAAGCCGGCGACCGAGATGATCGACACCAGCAGCAGGGTCGGGGCGATGGCCGGCAGGGTCACATTGGTGAACCGCGCCCATGGCCCGGCGCCGTCGATCCGCGCGGCCTCATAGAGGTCGTCCGGCACGGTCTGGAGGACCGCGAGGAAGATCAGCATGTTGTAGCCGAAGATCTTCCACACCACGAAGATCAGGATGGCCGGGATCGAGGTGTCGGGACTGCCCAGCCAGTCGACGGCGGGCAGGCCGATCGACGTCAGGGCCCAGTTGATGACGCCGTAGCGGGTGTGCAGCAGATAGTTCCACAGCACCGCCGTGGCCACGAGCGTGGTCACGTAAGGCGCAAAGAACATGACCCGCCAGACCGGCCGCCATTTGATGGTCCGGGCGTTCAGGATCACGGCCGCCGCGAGCGAGGCGATGATCGACAGGGGCACGCCGAGCACGCTGAACCACAGGGTGTTCTTCATCGCCTGCCAGAACAGCGGATTGGTCAGCAGCCGCTCATAGTTCTGCAGGCCCACGAACCGCATGTTGCCGAGGTCGGCCAGGGCATAGATGTCGAAGTCGGTCAGGCTGAGCAGCAGCGACGACACGACCGGAATGACGAAGAAGATCGCGATGGCGATCAGCGCAAGGGCGACGAAGCCCCATGCGGCGCGTTCCCGGCGAGAGATCATGCCGCCCGCCCCTGTTCGATCATCCAGCGGCGCTTCTCGAGCAGGCGGTCGGCGCGGCGGTCGATCTCGGCGCCGGCCTGCTGCACGGAGAACTCGCCGCGCACCATCCGCTCCGCCACGACCTGCATCTCGGTCACGATCCGCTCCCACTCGGGAACCTTGGGCACGGCCTTCGCGCGCGCCAACTGACCGTTGAAGGCGGTGACATAGGGGTCGGACGCCACCTTCGGCGCGGCCCAGGCGGAGCGACGCGCGGGCAGGTCGCCGGAGATGACGTTGAACCGGGCCTGCACCGCCGGATCGGACAGGTAGCGGACCAGCTTCCAGGCCGCCTCCTGACGGGGGGAAGAGCGGAAGACGGCCAGGGACGACCCGCCGGGGGCCGAGGCGCCGGGACCGGTCGGACCGGGCACGCCGGCCGTCGTCCAGTGCGGCTGAACCTCCGGCGGCAACCGGGTCTTCATGTCGCCGATGGTCCAGGGGCCCGAGAAGTAGAAGGCGAAATAACCCCTGGCGAACTCGTTCCAGACGTTGCTGATCTGGGCCGCCGAGGCCAGGGGGGCGAGGCCCTCGTCGAACAGGCTCTTGTAGAAGGCGAGCGCCGCCTGGAAGGACTCGCTGGAGAAGTTGCCGCGCGTGTCCTGGTCACGAAGCAAGGGTTGATCGCCCTGCAGACCGAAGGTCAGCAGTTGCTCGAACTCATTGACCGGCAACAGGATTGCGAAGTTGCCGTCGCCGGACACGCGCTTGACCGCATGCATCGCCCGCTTCCACTCCGCCCAGTCGGTCGGCATGGCGTCGAAGCCCGCACGGGCCAGAATATCGGTGCGCAGGAAGATCAGCCGCGTGTCGACATACCAGGGCGTGGCCATGGCGCGACCGGCGATCGCATTGGTCTCCAGCACAGCAGGAAACTGATCGGTCAGAAGGTCCGCGGCCGCCTCCGGCGTCGGCGACAGGGCCCCGATAGCCGCCAGTTCCGCGACCCAGGTGTTGCCGATCTGGCTGACGTCGGGCAGCGAGGCGCCGGCATAGGCGGTCAGCAGCTTCTGGTGCGCGGCCGACCAGGGCTGGGGCTGGACCACGACCCTGATGCCCGGATTGGCCGCCTCGAACGCGGGCAGGATATCGGGCACATGGGTCCCCTCATTGCCCATGGCCCAGAAGGTCAATCGGGTGATCCCGTCCTCGCGGCCGCACCCCGCCAGGCCGCCGGAAAGGGCAAGACCGCCCGCCCCCGCCATCAGTCCCAGCGCGGACCGGCGATGGATCATGCGTCCAGCCAGCCGCCGGTGAACCCGGCCCGTTGCAGTCCGCGCTTCAGGTTCGGTTCGCCGTGCATGTGACGCCAGACCAGTTCGGAGCGGCCGTTCTCGATCATGACCACGATCGGTCCCTGGTCGATGCCGAGGTAGTCGCCGTTGACCCAGCCGAGGCCCGGCACGATCCGGCCGTGCTGCAACCGCCCTTCCCGCTCCGTCAGGGTCGGGTTGAACGAGTCGAGGAAGCCCCATTCGGTATAGATGCCAGACCCGTAGCGGGTCTTCATCGCCTTCAGGGCGGCGGTCACCTCGGTCGGGGCGAAGGGGTAGCTGGCCATGGCCGCCGTCGGCGCGATCGTGCCGTCGTCCCGGTCGCCCGGGCCGCGCGCCGAATAGGAGAAGAACTCCCGCTCGCGCGCGTCGATGACCTGTTTGAAGTCGCCCGGCCCGTCGCAGGCCGTCAGCCCCCAGACGTCGGCCGAATAGCCGTCCCATCCGCCGGGATTGTCGACGGCGTATCTGCGCTGGGCGTGGACGGCGCGGCGGCTGTTCTCGAAATAGTCGAGCGACTGCTCGGTCATCATCGACTGGCCCCGCATCCAGGCGTCGCGGATGCCGCGGAAGTCGATGAACATGTGGCTGTACTGGTGGCCGAAGATCGGCGCGAACTGCAGATGCCAGTCGCCCCAGCGGTCGGTCCAGCTCTGCTCATAGGCATGGACCCACTCGTCCCAGACGCCGGTCGGAACCGGGTGGGTCGGACTGCCGATCGCCAGCAGCAGGACCAGCATCCCCTCGTTGTAGACCCACCAGTCGTGCGGGATGTGGCCCGTCTCCGGATGCCAGCCCATCGAGATGCGGTTGGGCCGCACCACGGCCCAGTCCCATTCCACGCGGTCGTAGATGGCCTGGGCCAGACGACGGATCTCTGCCTCGTCGGCATGGCGGCCGTCGAAATACTGCGCGGCGAACAACATGCCGCCCAGCAGCAGGGTCGTATCCACGGTCGACAGTTCGCAGCGCGCGTAGCGGTGGCCGGTCTCCATCTCGAGGAAATGATAGAAGAAGCCCTTGTAGCCGCTGACGCCGCTGGCCTCCGGCCCCTGCGGCAGGGCGGCGAAGTAGCGCAGGGTGATCAGGGTCCGCTCGCGCGCCTCGGCCCGGGTCATCCACCCGCGCTGCACCCCCACCGGCCAGCAGGCCAGGGCGAAGCCCACGGCCGCGACCGAACAGAAGGACTCGGTCGGCCATCGGTCCGGCGTCAGGCCGGTCTCACGGTCGGTGACATGGACGAACCAGTCGAAGGTCCGGCGCTGAAGCTCATCGATCTCCGGATCGACAGGATTGACGCCTGACCGCACCCCTCTCCGGTCCTGACCCAGGGCCGGCGATGCGGCGGCGGCCACCAGACCGGCCAGGGTCGAACCCATCAAGAAGCGACGACGATCCATGGGTACACCTCTTACGCGGAACCGGCGGGACGATCATGCCCCAACAAAAAGTTGGCCGCCCACGCTGAAGCGAGGGCGGCCAGTCTCAGGAGAGGTTTCTAGAAGACGTAGCGCAGGCCGAGCTGGAAGCTCTGGGTCGGCACGAACTGGGCCGTCGGGGCGCCGAACATCGGGTTCGGACGACGCAGGGCCGGGTTGTTGCCGTCCAGGAACATGCCCTGGTTGTAGCCGGAGTAGTTGCGGAAGTTGAACACGTTGATCGCGTCCAGCGTCAGTTCCAGCCGGGTTCCGCCCGGCATGGCGATCGGGCGGGCCAGACGCAGGTCGACCTGGCGATAGGCGAAGTTCAGGCCCGGCAGGAAGGCGCGCTTGTCGGGGAAGTGGGCGAACCACTGGATCGGCAGGCCGCCGTCCGGGAAGCCCGTGAACGGACGGCCCGAGCCGAGGGTCACGATCGACGACAGCTTGAACGCATACGGCAGGCGCAGGGTGCCCGAGGCGACGATGCGGTGACGCTCGACGCCCGGCGAGTTGAAGGTCGGGCTGAAGGCGGTCGAGGCATAGTCGAAGTCGAAGTTCCCGGTGCCCTGATCCCGGCTGCCGTTCTGGGTCCCGTCCGCAAGGGTGTAGGCCAGGTTGAAGCCGTAGCCCGACTCCTCGGTGTAGGGACGGTCGATGGTCACATACATCGCCTTATATTCACGCTCGCGACCGTGGTCGGAGTAGAAGACGCTGTCGTTGAAGGCGTAGGGCTGGCCGGTCGCCGGATTGGTGAACTGCGACGGACGCACCGTGATGCCGTTGGTGTTGTTGACGTTCAGGCGCGACCACTGGAACTCGTTCTCGGTCTTGGCGTACGAGAACGTCAGCGCCGTCTGGATGTCGCCGAACTTCTGGCGAATGCCGAAGTTGAATTGGTCCGTGCGCGGCGGCGGGGCTTCGTTGTTGACCAGGAAGATTTCGCCACGGCCCTGGGTGCCGGCCAGAAGGGTGTCGAGCCCGCCCGCAGTCGCATAGGTCGGATTCCAGGCCACGGTGTTGGGCTGTCCGCCGAACGCCCCGCCCGCGGGCGAGAAGTAGATGGTGCGGCTCAGTTGGAAAGGCTTGTAGCGTTCGTCGAAGGCGAAGTTGAAGGCGATCCGGTCGAAATAGCGGCCGGCGCCGGCGAACAGGACGGTGCGCTCGTCGCCGAACACGTCATAGGACAGACCGATGCGCGGCTGGAACGCCTTGGTGTAGGCGTCGCGGCCGCCCGTAGTGATGTAGTCGTTGACGTCGACCTGGCGGACATAGTTCGGGTTGGCGACCATCAGGGCCAGGACGTCACGCACGACCTGGGGCGTCGTGTAGTCGTTGTTGACGGCGTTGTCCTCATAGTCCCAACGCAGGCCCAGGTTCAGTTCCAGCTTGTCGGTGACCTGCCAGTCGTCCTGGATGTAGAGGCCGAAGACGGCGTTCTCGGCAGTTGTCGGAGCCACCGGCAGGTTCAGTGTCACCCGGGTCGGGATGGTCGCGCTGCCGAAGATCGCCGGGTTGGCCGTGATGTCGTAGTCGAACTGAGGGTTCCGGTTGAACTGCTTGTTCACATAGTATTCTTGCATGGAATACTTGGCGCCGACCTTGATCGTGTGCGACCCCATCCATTCGATCGCGTTGAACGTCAGGTCGTTGCGGAACGTCAGGCTCTGCTGCTCGATGTCCTGGTTGTTCGACCCGCCGCCCTGATTGAAGACGTTGGCCTCGGTCTGGTTGTAGTCAAACTGGAAGCCGGGCGTCGTCGCATTGGTGTCGCGATAGATGAGAAACCGGCGTCCGGACTCGCTGAAGTTCGACGCGGTCGGATTGTAGACCGAGTCCAGATAGTCGATCGAAAACTCGTTCAGGAAGCTCTCGCCCTGGAACTGGTGCTTGAAGACGACGCCCAGGGTCTCGCCGTTGATCTCGATCGCCCGGCTGATGTCGGTCGGTCCGTTGCCGAAGTCACGGAGATCAGTCTCCGTGCGATAGGTGGTCGACAGGTCGACGCGCTGACGATCATCCACCTGCCAGGACAGCTTGCCGAAGAACAGATCCTGTTCGAACGGGGCCTCAAAGGTGCCCAGGCGCGACGCGAACTGGTTGTTGTATTCGGTGCGGTTCAGGAACACCTGACGCTCGCGCGTCTCGTCCTTGCGCTCGTAGCTCAGGAAGTAATGCAGCCGATCCTCGATGATCGGGCCGCCTAGCGAGCCGCCGTACTGCAGCCGGTCCAGACGCGCCTGAGGCCGACCGGCGCGCAGGCCGAACACGTCCTGGGCGATCCAGTCGCTGGGCTGGTAGTAGACGAACAGATCGCCGGTCAGGTCGTTGGTGCCCGAACGGGTGATCGACGAGATGATGGCCGACGAGGCCTGCTCATACTCGGCCTTGAAGTTCTGCGTCAGGACGCGGAATTCCTGCACCGCGCTCTGCGGGAAGGGGTTGCCGCGGCTGTCGTCCTGACCGGCGATGCCGCCGTCGAGGATGGTCGACTTCTGGCTCTGGCCGTCGATGAAGACGTTGACCGCGAGCGACGGCTGACCGCCGGCCGAGATCGTCCGTTCCGTGTCGCCTTCCTGAACGACCACGCCCGGAGCCAGGGCGGCGAAGTTGAGGAAGTTGCGGCTGATCTGCGGCAGGTCGTTGATCTGCTGGCGGCTGACGTTGGTGGCGACTTCCGAGGTACGGACCTCGAAGATGCGACGGCCGGTGACGACGATGTCGTCCACCTGGGTGCCTTCGCCGGCGTTCGCCGTGGCGGTGGCCCCGACTTCCAGGTCCAGGGTGCCGATCTGGCCGAGCGACAGGGTCACGGTGTCCGTCGCCGTCTGACCGTCCGCGCTGGTGACCGTCACCTCGTAGCTGCCGGGGCGCAGACCGGACAGGACGTAGGTGCCGCGGTCCGAAACCCGGGCGCGGTTGGTGTAGCCGGTCGCGGTGTCGCGGGCGACGACCTCGCCGCCGGGCTCGACGGCCTGGCCTTCGTAGACCGTGCCGCGCAGGGTCGAGGTGGAGACCTGGGCCGAGGCGGCTCCGGCTGTCAGCAGGGTCGCGACGGCCAGGGCCGAGGCGGCGCCCAGCGCGCGGGTGCGCAGGGTCATGCGGGTCATTGGGTTTCTCCGTTGAGGGCGATGCTGGATGGGGCGGCGCCGCAGGAACTGCGGACGACGAGTCGGGGTCGAATGGTTTCGCAGGCGGCGTCGGGCGTCGCCTGCGGGTCATTGGAAGCGGCGATCAGGGCGACCAGACGGTCCATGGCGCGGCGGCCGGTCTCGGCGATCTCGATACGCAGGGTGGTCAGGGCCGGCCGGACGAGGGCTGCGATCGGCACGTCGTCGAAACCGACGACGGCGACATCCTCGGGGCAGCGCACGCCCGCCTCCTGCAGCGCCAGCAGGGCGCCGACCGCCATGGTGTCGTTGGCGGCGAAGATGGCGTCCGGGCGCACGCCCTCGGTCAGCAGCAGGGTCGTCGCCTCAAGGCCGGAGGCCTGGGTGAAGGCCCCGGCGACGACGGCCGGCTCCAGCCCCGCAGCCGTCATGGCCTGGACGTAGCCGGCCTGCCGTTCGCGCGCCTCCAGGTTTCCCGACGGGCCGCCGATATGGACGATCCGCTTACGCCCGTGGGCCAGAAGATGCTCGACTGCGGCGACGGCGCCGCCGACATTGTCGACGACCATGGACGGCCGTCCGGCGTCATTGGCCCCGCCGTTCATCAGCAGCACCGGCAGGCGGCCTGCCAGACTGTGCGCCAGATTGGCGGAATCGAGATGGGGCGACAGGACGATCAGCCCGTCGACCCGGCCGCGCATGGAGCGGATGGCGGCGGCGGCCTCCGAGGCGTCATCGTGTGAACTCGACACGATCAGATGCAGGCCGTTTGCGCGCGCGGCCACGTCCATGCCCCGGATCAGCTCAGAGAAGAACTCGCCGAACAGGTCCGGCAGGATGACGCCGACCGTGTCCGTCCGGCTGGTCGACAGGCTGCGGGCGCCGGAATGGGGAACGTAGGACAGGGCCTCGACGGCCTCGAGCACCTTCAGCCGGGTCGGTTCCGTCACGGCGCCGGCCCCCGTCAGCACGCGCGACACCGAGGCCACGGAGACCTGGGCGCGCTCCGCCACGTCACGGATCGTCGCCGGCTTCATGCCGCGGGTCCGATCAGCGCACGGCCGTCTGAGCTGTGGGTCAAGGTGCGTTGCACGCGTGTGTCCTGAAACGTCCCGTTCGTACCGGCCCCCTTATCGAAGGTCCGTCGACAAAAACCTGTAATCGGTTACATCGCACACTGGTAATGCCGCCCGCAAGTGCCGTAGTTTGGCCATACGACGGAAAACTCCCCTGCGTGACCTCACTGCATCGCTTCCCGCCTCCCCGCCGAAGCCATCGCTCCGACCACTGATGAAAGCCTTTCGATGACCGCCAACTATCAATTTCCAGAGGGTTTTTTGTGGGGAGCGGCGACGGCCGCCTATCAGATCGAGGGCTCGTCCATGGCGGACGGAGCGGGGGAATCCACCTGGGATCGCTTCTGCCAGATTCCCGGCAATATGAAGGACGGCGACACCGGCGACGTGGCCTGCGACCACTACAATCGCTGGCGCGAGGACGTCGAACTGATGAAACGGCTGGGGCTCAAGGCCTACCGATTCTCGGTCAGCTGGAGCCGGGTCATGCCGGACGGCACGGGTCGGCTGAACGAGGCGGGGCTGAAATTCTACGACAATCTGATCGACGCCCTGATCGAGGCGGGGATCGAGCCGCTCTGCACCCTCTATCACTGGGATCTGCCGGCGGCGCTCGACGATCGCGGCGGCTGGCTGAACCCCGAGATCGCCGACTGGTTCGCCAACTACGGCCAGGTCCTGTTCGAACGGTTCAAGGGTCGGGTGAAGACCTGGGGCACGATCAACGAGCCCTGGGTCATCGTCGACGGCGGCTATCTGCACGGGGTCCTGGCCCCCGGCCACAGGTCCCACTACGAGGCCGTGATCGCCGGCCACAACGTCCTGCGCGCCCACGGGGCCGCCGTCCGACGCTTCCGCGAGGTCGGCGAGGGCCGAATCGGCATCGTCCTCAACATCGAGCCCAAATATCCGGCCAGCGACAGGCCGGAGGACGAGGCCGCCCGCAGACGCGCCGAGGCCCAGATGAACCGCTGGTTCCTCGACCCCCTGATGGGCCGCGGCTATCCGGCGGAGCTTCACGAGGTCTACGGCGACGCGATGCGCGACTTCCCGGCCGAGGACTTCGACCTGATCGCCACCCCGACCGACTGGATGGGGCTGAACTGGTACACGCGCGCGGTGCCCGAGAACGCGCCCGACGCCTGGCCCGTCCGCGCCCGGCCGGTGAAACAGGTCCAGCACGCCCACACGGAAACCGGCTGGGAGGTCTATCCCCCTGCCCTCACCGACACCCTGGTCTGGCTGCATGAGCAGACCAACGGCCTGCCGTTGATGATAACCGAGAACGGCTCGGCCTGGTACGATCCGCCCCATGCCATCGACGGACGCATCCACGACCCGATGCGGGTCGACTATCTGACCAACCACCTGAAGGCGGTTCACGACGCCCTCGGCAAGGGCGTCAGGCTCGAGGGCTATATGGCCTGGTCGCTGCTCGACAATCTCGAATGGTCGCTGGGCTATTCGAAGCGGTTCGGCATCACCCACGTCAACTTCCTGACCCAGGAGCGGACGATCAAGGACTCAGGCTACCTCTACGCCGAGGTGATCCGCACCAACGGGGCCTGCCTCTAGGGTCTGATCCGCGCATAGAACTGCTCGATCAGGTCCAGCCGCTCGTGGAACGGGACCGGTTTCGCGACCGGCCCGTCATTGGTGAACTCCAGCAGCTGGTCCGGCGCGTCGCCGAACTCCGGCCAGGCCGGACGGTCGCCGCCGTTCGGATCGTCCGCCTTCGCGAAGGTCGTCCAGTAGTCGGCCATCGCCGTCGCCGCCCGGTCGTCCCGTTCGCCCATCGGCCGCCCCACGGTGTGGAGATTGTCGAAGACATAGGGCCGCTCCGACGCATGGGTCGCCCCGCCGCTCGGCTCGGGGTTGGATTCAGGCACGACGTCGAAACGATAGAGCCAGGTCGGCTGACCGGCCCGCGCATGCAATCGCGCCAGATGCCTGGCCGGCTCGTTGAAGATCAGGTCGCTGATGACGTTGGCGTCATAGCCCGCCTGCCCCGAATAGGCGGCGACGAGGGCGTCATACTCGGCGTCGGTCATCACGTCGTCGGTCCGGCCATAGGCGCCGGCGTCCGTCGGCCGGATCCACCAGAACTCGGCGCTGTTGGTGCCGATGACCAGGGGGACCGGGGCCTGCCGTCCGGCCGCGAAGGCCTCGACCACGTCCTCGGGCAGGACCGTGCCGTCGACGATCAGGTTGTCGCTGTAGAAGGCCGGCATCGGCGACAGCAGCCGCTCGGCGGGCAGGGCGCGCAGGTCGTCCGCCGTCGCATTCGGCAGCCCCGCTGACCGCGCGAAGGCGACCCCCAGCGTCTGGGCCGAGGGGCGTCCGGGACGATCGTCGTCCAGCAGGGCGGACCTTTGCCGCCCCAGACCCGACTGAATCACGGCGCGCTGGAACAGGCCGCGCGCGGCGGGCGCGACCATCAGCTGGGCGACGGCCGCACCACCGGCCGATTCACCGAAGATCGTGACCTGCCCCGGATCGCCGCCGAAGGCCGCGATATTGTCCCGGACCCATTCCAGGGCCGCGATCTGGTCCATCACGCCATAGTTTCCGGCCGGCTCGACGGGCCCGCGCTCGAACGCCAGGGCCGGATGATCGAAGAAGCCCAGTCGCCCGAGCCTGTAGTTGATCGTCACCAGCACCACGCCACGCCGCGCCAGGTTCGTCCCGTCATAGAGCGGCGGCGTGCCCGACCCGTTATTGTACCCGCCGCCGTGAATCCAGACCATCACCGGCAGCGGCTCGGCTCGCGCCGACGGTCGCCAGACGTTCAACGTCAGACAGTCCTCGCTCGCCGGCTCAGGTCCCACGCCCGGGTCGCCGTTGGCCGGCGCCTGGATGCAGATTGCGCCGACGCGGCTCGCATCGCGCTCCCCGGTCCACGCGGCGGGAGGCTGGGGCGGACGCCAGCGCAGGTCCCGAACGGGCGGCGCCGCAAAGGGGATGCTCTTGAAGGATTCGATGTCACCGGCCTGCCGCCCGACCAGTCGTCCTTGCGCCACCTGGATTTGCGGATTGTCTGAGGAGACGGGCGACAGCGTCATCTGGGCGGCCAGGGCGAGACTTGCGAGGAACATGGGGCGATCCTAACCGGACGGGTCCACGAAACAATCGTCACCCTCCCCGGGAACCAATCGTCGCCTTGTGCGCTGCCCCGGATCGGGGAAGAGGTTACGCGTGCGGGCACTTGATCAGGCGATAGACTTGGCGGCGGCGTTCGAGGCCTCGTCCAACCCCTATATGCTGCTGACCCCCGACCTGCGCTACGCGGGGATGAACGCCGCCTATCTGTCTGCGGTCGGCATGTGCCGGGACCAGCTCATCGGCCAGCCCATCTTCGACATCTTCACCGGCGGACCGACCGAGGCCGGGGCCGAGAACGTCCGCCAGCTCCGGGCGTCCTTCGAAAAGGTCCTGGCGACCGGCGAACGCGATCATCTGGCGCTGATTCACTTCGCCATACCGGTTACGGGCCCCGACGGGGCCGTGATCCACGAGGATCGCTACTGGAGCGCCAGCCACACGCCGCTGCACGACGCCGACGGCAAGATCGTGCTGATCCTCCAGCACACATCGGACATCACCGAACTGGAGCGCCTGCGGCGGGCGCGGGACGACGCGCCGAGCGTCAGCGCCCTGGACATGATCCTGGGCGGCGGCGTCATGAGCCGGGCCCATGCCGTTCAGGAGGACAATCGCCGCCTCGAGACCGAGCGCAACCGCCTCGTCGAGATGTTCATGCAGGCGCCCGGCTTCGTCGCCATCCTGTCCGGCCCCGATCATGTGTTCCAGATGCACAACGAGGCCTATGCCCGCATCGTCGGTCGCAACGACATCACCGGGAAGACAATCCATGAGGCGCTTCCCGACCTCGCGGGGCAGGGCTTTTACGAGCGTCTCGATTCCGTCTTCGCGACCGGCGAACCTTATGAGGGCAAGGGGGTGCCGGTCACCTTCCGGCCGAACGGGGCCGAACGGGCACAGAGCCGCTACGTCGACTTCATCTATCAGCCGGTCCGCGACAATCATGGCGCCGTCGTGGGCATCTTCGTCCAGGGCCACGACGTCACGGAAACAATCCATGCGGCGCAACGCCAGCGGCTGATGATCGACGAGCTGAATCACCGGGTGAAGAACACCCTGGCCACGATCCAGTCGATCGCCATGCAGACCGCCCGATCGCACGCGGACCCCAAGACGTTCGCCGAGAGCTTCCAGGCCCGGCTGATGAGTCTCTCCCACACCCACGACCTCCTGACCCTCAGTCACTGGCAGGGCGCCGATCTCCGCGCCGTTCTGGAGCACGAGACGGACGCCCACGGCCCGGCCCGAATCGCCCTGCACGGCCCGCCTGTTGCGCTCGAACCGGCAGCCGCCCTGTCACTGGGGATGATCTTCCACGAACTGGCGACCAATGCCGCGAAATACGGCGCCCTGTCCGCGCAGGATGGACGGGTCTGCGTCGACTGGACGGTCGCCAATCAGGCCAGCCGGACACTGAACGTTGTCTGGCGCGAGGCCGGCGGCCCCCCGGTCGAGACCCCGACCCGGCGAGGCTTCGGGAGCCGGCTCATTGAAAGGAACGTCCGCCACGATCTGGCGGGCGAGGTCAAACTCAGCTACGCAAGCGACGGTTTTATCGCGGAATTCTGCATTCCGCTTGATAAGGATACGCAACAGCATGTCTGAGGGTTTGACGGGCCGCCGTATCCTGGTGGTCGAGGACGAGTCGCTGGTCGCCATGCTGCTGGAAACCATTCTCGAAGACATGGGCGCGGTGCCCGTCGGCGCGGTCGCCACGGTCGACGAGGCTCTGGAAGTCGTCGCCGACGATCCCCTGCTGGACGGCGCCCTGCTGGACGTCAACGTGGCCGGCAGGGAAGTCTTCCCTGTCGCCGAGGCCCTGAAGTCCAAGGGGATCCCGTTCGTCTTCTCGACCGGTTATGGCGAAGGAGGCCTCCCCGACCACTGGCGCGGTCAGGCCACCATCCAGAAGCCCTTCACCGAGGACGCGGTGAAAGCGGCCCTGTTCAAGGCTCTGGGCGTCGCCCGCGTCTGATGTCCTTCAGCACGGCGCGGGCTGCATTGTGTCCCGGCGCACCGGTGACCCCGCCCCCGGGATGCGCCCCTGATCCGCACAGATAGAGGCCGGGCACGGGCATGCGGTGATCGGCATGGCCCAGAACCGGCCGTGCGCTGAACAGCTGGTCCAGCGTCAGCCGGCCGTGGAAGATGTCGCCTCCGACCAGGCCGAAACGACGTTCCAGATCGCGCGGCCCGAGGGCCAGCCGCCCCAGCACCGAGGCCTTGAAGCCCGGCGCATGGGCCTCGACCGTCTCGATCATCAGGTCCGCCACCGTATCGCGATGTTCGTCGCCCAGCGTCGGATCTACATGCTGGCAGAACAGGCTGGCGACATGCTGTCCCGATGGCGCGAGGGTGTCGTCCAGGGTCGAGGGGATGAGCATCTCGACGATCGGCTGCGACGACCAACCGTTCAGCCGCGCCTCCGCATGGGCCCGATCCATATAGGCGAGGCTGGGCGCGATGATGATGCCGGCCGTGTGGTGGTCGCCGGGCTCCGGCAGGACCGTGAACCGGGGCAGTTCCGACAGGGCGACGTTCATCCGGAACGTCCCTGACCCCGATGCATAGCGGCTCATCCGCTCCGTGAAATCGGCCGGCACGACCGCCGGATCGACCAGCCGGTCGAACAGCAGGCGCGGATGCAGGTTCGAGACGACGGCACGGCCCCTGATCGTGTCGCCCGCCGTCGTCACCGCCCCGACCGCCCTGCCCTTCTCCGTCAGGACCTCGGCGACCTCGGTGTCGAGCCGGATATCGACTCCCTGCTCACGACAGGCGGCGGCCATGGCCTGTGTGATCGCCCCCATGCCGCCGATCGCATGGCCCCAGACGCCCTTGCGTCCGTTCACCTCGCCGAAGACGTGGTGCAGCAGGACGTAGGCGGACCCCGGCGTATAGGGGCTGGCATAGTTGCCGACGACGCTGTCGAACCCGAACAGGGCCTTGATCGGATCACTCTCGAACCAGCCGTCCAGCCAGTCGCCGGCCGACTTGGCGAACAGGTCCAGCACGTCACGCCGCCCGGTCAGGTCCAGCCCGCCCAGCCGCCTGGCCACCGAGGCCGACTTCAGCATTTCCGGCAGGGCCTCGAGCCAGCCGCCGCACGGCAGGTTCGGCGGCGTTTCCAGCACCAGCGCCCGCAGCACCGCCGCCACCGCCTCCAGCCGCGCCTCATAGTCCGGCAACCGCTCCGCATCCCGCGCCGAGACCCTCGCCACCTGCGCCTGGGTCCGTCCCTCGCCGGCCGTGAAATAGTCCCCGTCGAGCGGCAGGAAGTTCGACATCCGCCGCTCGACCACCCTGAGCCCATGCCGGGCCAGTTCCAGGTCGGCGATGATCTTCGGGTTCAGCAGGCTGACTGTGTAGCTGGCGGTCGAGTTGCGGAAGCCGGGATGGAATTCCTCCGTCACCGCCGCTCCGCCGACGACGCCGCACCGCTCCAGCACCGTGACTTTCAGCCCGGCCCGCGCCAGATAGAAGGCGCAGACCAGCCCGTTGTGGCCGCCCCCTAGGATGACGACGTCGGTTTCGGTCGCCGCCATCAGATCCGGCCTCTCAACGTCGCCCAGATCAACGTCAGCCGCTTGACCGGTTCAGGCGCCCCGGTCGCCAGCCCGGCGTGCGCCACCGCTGGAAAGGCCTCGGCCGGAAGGGTCCTGAGCGCCCGGTTCGCGGCCGGTCTCAAGGCCGCGGCTTCATCCCTTCGGCCCACCTGGTTCAGCCCCCGAACCCGTCCCGCCTCGGCGACGGCGTCATCGTGGCCCGCTCCGGCCAGGACACGCACAGCCGCCTGCATCGGCCCGACATAGAAGGCGTCCAGATCGTGCGGTTCGCTGTGCACCCGGCCGATATGGGCCTCGATCAGGGCGTCGAACGGCGCGCGGTCGAGGCTGCGACGGGCGACCAGATCGGTCAGGGCCTCCAGCACCGGATGGCCCTTCCTCGCGACCCCGGCGAACACCCCGTCCATCTGCTCGCGCCACCACGCATAGCGCATCTCTGCCAGCAGGGGCTGGGTCACCCGAGCGGGAATGCTCATCAGCTCCGCCTCGAAGGCGTAGAGGGCGATCAGGTCCGCCCGCGCCTGCGCATCACCGACGAACCGGCTGGACAGCCAGCGGTCGGGATCGGCCGCGCGGACCTGATCGTCGAGACTGGTAGCCGGATCAGCCAAACAGGGTCTGGTACATCGCCATGGAGGTCAGCATGGGCAGGCTGAGCAGCAGGTTGGTGCGGCTGGCCAGCATGGCGACCCGCGCGGCCTTCGCCTTCTTCTCGTCGTCGACCACGACGATGCCCAGGGCCCGCTTCTGGTTCGGCCAGATGATGCCCCAGACGTTGAGGAACATGACGATCGCCAGCCAGACGCCGACGCCCATCAGGGCGAAGCCCTGATCACCCTGGACCAGACCCCCGGCGAAGCCGAAGCTCAGCACCTCCATCGAATAGACGTGGCCCTTCAGCAGCATGACCGCGAGGCCCGCCAACACGGTGAACAGGGCCGCCCAGCGGAACCAGAACAGGGCCTCGGGCGCGATGTATTTGGAGATGGCCGGCTTCAGCTCGCCCGGGATCGACGGCATGACGCGGATCTGGACGAAGTTGAAATAGTACAGCAGCCCGATCCACAGGATGCCGAAGCCGACGTGGAACCAGCGGGCCACCGCCTGCCAGAACTGCAGGGCGTCGACCTCCGCAATGCGGAAGAAGGCGAAGATCATCACCGCCGCCAGCACGAGGCTGAGGATCAGCGTGTTCCTGAAATTAGAAAGCAGATTGGCCATGTGTTCGCCCCTCCCCAGGGAATCGTGAAGGGGCGAACTCTAGCTGACTACGGCCGCGATGCCATGCCCAGCTTGACCGGTTTGGCGTCTTCGGCGAGCTCGCCGCGCTTCACGCCCCAAAGCAGGATGATCGGCGCCCCGACGTAGATCGAGGAATAGGTGCCGACGATGATGCCGAACATCAGGGCGATGGAGAAGCCGAACAGGGCCTCGCCGCCGAACACCGCAAGGGCGCCCAGCACCATGACGGCGGTGACGCCGGTGATGATGGTCCGCGACAGGGTCTCGTTCAGCGACAGGTCGATCACTTCGCGCAACGGCATGGTCTTGTACTTGCGCAGGTTCTCGCGAAGTCGGTCGAACACCACGACGGTGTCGTTCATCGAATAGCCGATGACCGTCAGGATGGCGGCGACCATGTTCAGGCTGAACTCCAGCTTGAACAGGACGATCAGGCCGAAGGTCAGGATCACGTCGTGCAGCAGGCCGGCGACGGCGCCGAAGCCGAACTGGGGCTCGAACCGGAACCAGATATAGGCGAACATCAAGACGATGGCCGAGCCCAGGGCGAGCAGGCCGGAGGTGAACAATTCGCCCGAGACCTTGGAGCCCACGACGCTGACGCCCGAATAGGTGACCTCGCCGACCGCACCGGTAATGGCGTTTTCGACCTGGTTGACGACGGCGGTCTGGTCCTGACCGTCGGGAATCTGGAACCGAAGGACGGCGGTCGAGCCGTCCTCGACGTTGGTGTCGCGGCGCGCGATCCCCTGGACCCCGACGTCACCCAGCCCGAGTTCGCCGACAGAGCTGCGCACGGCCTCGAGGTCGATCGTCTGACCGGCAGGCTTGGCGACTTCCAGCGACGCGCCGCCCCTGAAGTCGATGCCCATGTTCAGGCCGGGATAGAAGCAGGACACGATCGCCGAGATGCACAGGACGACTGACAGAACGGCCGCGTAGCGCGCGTATTTGACGAAGGTGAAGTTCGTCTTCTGCGGCAGGATCTTGATAAGGGGCCACCAGGTCATCGGGCGGACTCCGCGATCGGAAGGGACTTGGGTTTGGCGATCTTCAGCCAGTAGGCGAGCAGGATCTGGGCGACCAGAACGGACGAGAAGACCGAGGTGAAGACGCCGATGGTCAGGGTCCAGGCGAAGCCGCGCACCGGACCTGCACCGAAGATGAACATGATCATCGCGGCGACGAGGGTGGTCAGGTTGGCGTCGATGATCGTGCCCATGGCCTTGTTGAAGCCCGCGTCCATCGAGGCGATCACGGACCGTCCGGCCCGCGCCTCATCACGCATCCGCTCGAAGATCAGCACATTGGCGTCGACGGCGACCGCGAAGGTCAGGATCAGGCCGGCGATGCCCGGCAGGGTCAGGGTCGCCTGGGTCAGGGACATGGCCGCCACGATCAGGATGCCGTTCAGGATCAGCCCCAGCACCGAGATGCCGCCGAACAGGAAGCCGTAGGCCAGCAGCATGAACAGCACGATGATGATGAAGCCGATGATGGTCGACAGGGCGCCGGCCTTGACGGCGTCGGCGCCGAGTTCAGCCGTCACAGTCCGGCGTTCCTCGACCGTCAGCGGAGCCGGAAGGGCGCCGCCGTTCAGCAGGTTCACCAGCTCGGACGCCTCCTCGATCGAGAAGTTCCCGGTGATCTGGCCCGTGCCGCCC
Source organism: Brevundimonas sp. (assembly GCF_027484365.1). Taxonomy (GTDB): domain Bacteria; phylum Pseudomonadota; class Alphaproteobacteria; order Caulobacterales; family Caulobacteraceae; genus Brevundimonas. Next base: position 205,898 of record NZ_JAIXTC010000018.1, read on the forward strand.
GTGATCGGACTCTGGATCGTCGGAGCCGAAATCACCTTGCCGTCCAGGATAATGGCGAAGGGCTTGCCGACATTGGCCGCCGTGGTCTCGCCGAAGCGACGCGCGCCCTGGCCGTCGAAGCGGAAGTCGATGGCGGGGCGGCCGCTCTGGTCGGCGCCGACGCCGGCCCGGGTCAGGTTCTCACCAGAGACCAGCACGCGCTTCTTGACCAGGTAGGGAGTCACACCGTCGGGGCCGAGCAACAGCTGCGAGTCCGGCGGCACACGGCCGGCGACCGCGTCCTGCACCGAGTTCTCGGAATCGACCATCTGGAAGGTCAGCTGGGCCGTTTGGCCGATGACCCGTTCCAGGGCGGCGGGATCGCTCTCGCCCGGCGCCTGCACGACGATCCGTTCGGCGCCCTGGCGGGTGATGGAGGGTTCGCGGGTGCCCAGGCTGTCGATGCGGCGACGCACGACCTCGATGGACTGGTCCACCGCCGTCGCGCCCATCGAATTCAGCGTCGCCTCGGTAAAGGCGAGGCGCACACGATCGTTGCCGATACGCTGGACCTGACGTTCCGCCACGCCGCTGGCGTTCGTCGGACCGACAAGGGCCTGCAGTGCCGTATAGGCGGCGTCCTGCCGGCCCGGGTCGGCCAGGGTGATGACCGCGCCGCCCTCTTCACGCGAGATCTGGTTGGTGGCGATGCCGTCCTCGCGCAGGGAGACACGGACGTCCTCGATCAGGTTGTCGACGCGCTTGGTCCGCATCGCGTCCACATCGACTTCCAGAAGCAGATAGGATCCGCCCTGCAGGTCGAGGCCCAAATTCAGGGCGTTCTTCGGCAGCCAGCCCGGCAGGGCCGCCCGCTGGGCTGGAGACAGGGCGTTGGGGAAGGCCAGCAGCACGCCTAAGGCAAGCGCGAGCGCGACCAGGATGATTTTCCAGCGGGACAGCTGAATCATGGACGGGGGTTCCGGTTCAACGAGCCGAGGCTCACGCCTTGGAGTCGTTGGCGGCGATGGCGGTGCGGTTGCGCACCTCGGCGATCAGGCTCTTGACCACGCGGACGTTGACGCTCGGTGCGATCTCGACATTGACCTCGGTCTCCTCGACGCGGGTCACCTTGCCGATCAGGCCCGAAGACAGGACGATGGTGTCGCCGCGCTTCACGGCGGCGATCAGGGCCGCATGTTCCTTGGCGCGCTTCTGCTGCGGACGGATCAGCAGGAAGTAGAACAGGACGAAGATCGCGACGAACGGCAGGAACTGCACGATCATGGCCACCAGGCCGCCTTCACCAGTGGATGTCATTTGGTCAGTCCCCGGGGGATGAGGCAGCCGCTTCCGGGCGCCCGTTTAAAACAAGGCGCGGAACCTAGGGCCGAGACTCCGGGATTGCAACGCGGCGTGATGTTTCGGCGTCCTTACCGTGGCAAAACGGTCAACGGATCGATGGCAACCGGCTCGTCGCCCTGCATCCGCCGGGTCTCGAAGTGGATGGAGGGCCGTCCGTCGCCCGCCGTCAGGCCGACCGTGCCGACCTGCTGGCCCGCGCGCACGTCGGCCCCGTCGTCGACCGTGGCCGAACCCAGATGGCCATAGACCGTGCGCCAGCCGTCCCGGTGCACGAGCACCACGGTCAGCCCCTGCCCTACGATATCGTCGCCGACATAGGCGACGCGTCCGCCGGCGGCGGCGTTGACCGGAGCGCCTGCGGCTGCGCCGATGTTGATGCCGTTGTTGCGCTCGCCCAGACCCACGGGCCCGAACCGGCGCAGGACCTCCCCGCGCACAGGCCATTGCAGGACCGTCGAGCCGGCGGGCGCCACGCCGGTCGAGCCGGTCGCAGCCGGCTGGCGCGGCGGCGGCGGCGCAGCGGGATTTCCGGACGGCGGCGGAGGCGGCGGGGGAATCACCCCGTTCTCAGGCACCATGACCCCGACGGGCGCGGGACCGGTCGCATAGGGATCGGGGCCAGTATCCAGGGCGCTGTCGGGCAGGATGATCGACTGGCCCACGGTGATCGCGCCGCGCGGCCCGAGGCCGTTCAGGTCGATCAGGTTCTGCACCGGCGTCTGGAAACGCCGCCCGACGCCCGAGATCGTGTCGCCCGGCTGGATGACATAGGCCGCGCCCGCATTGACGCTCACCGGCGCGCTGGGCGTCACATAGGAGGGCGAGGTCGCGGGCGGCGGCGGGTTGTAGGCAGGCGGCGGCGGATAGCTGTTCGAGGCCGACGACGACGGCGGCGGCAGGGCTCCGCCCTCGATCCGCTCGGTCGGCGCGGTCAGGGGCGGCGGCGCCTCATAGACCGGCGGCTGGGGCTGGGGCGGTGCGCCATACGGATCGGCCGGGCGCACGCCGTTCGCGCCATAGCCTTCCATCGGCCGGGTCGAATAGCGGGGCGCGTCCGGATAGCTGGCGCAGGCCGTGGCCGCCATGCCGGCGACGGCGATCGCCCCCGCCCTGATCCAGTTAGAAATGCGCATCCGCCGCTCCCGTTCGCCCTGCCCGACATGCCCCGCCGTCAACCATAAGCCAACCCGCCAAAGCGCGCGAAAGTGGGGCGGAGAGGTTAATGCGGGTCGAGGCAGTAGGCGGCGCGCAGCCTGTCCATCAGCCCGGAGTCGCCGCCCTGCCAGCTGATCACCACGCGACGATTGAGGTCCGCAGCGGTTTCATCGCCGGTGGGGCGCGCCAGATTCGGTTCACCCAGCGCCTCTACGGTGATCGTCTCTCGCGGCACGCCGAGCCGCACCAATTCGTCGGCCACGGCCTCTCCCCGACGTCGAGACAAGGCGATATTGGCCTCTGGCGCGCCGATCGTATCGGTGTAGGCGCGCAGCAGGACACGCGCGACGCCGTGTTCCAATGCATCCGACGCCAGCGCCACCCGCCAGGCGCGTTGCAGGTCCAGCGTCGCATCACCGGTCGGGAAATAGATGACGTGCTCATCCACATACGGCGGCATGCATGGCGGCGGCGGGGCAGCCTGCTGAGAAGCCAGCACCGTAAAGAAAATCACTGCGATCATGGCGCGGCCGCCTGCCGACCGAGACAGGATCGGCGAATCCGATAGTTCAGAAAGCCATACTGCGACGCTGACGCGGCGGCCGCGACCTCCCGAACCGATCTGAAGCCGTCAGCCGTCAGACCGCCGGATGCAGAATCGATGCAGACGTTCCACGTCTGCGCCGCAGCCGGCGTCGCGCCGCACAGCAAACTGATCAGGAGGACCAAACGAAACCACATGGCTTCACTGTCCGCCATACAACCGCCGGCGTCACCCCTCCTTCGCCGTTCCCTCGACCAGGGGAACGAACCGCACCTCGCACAGGCTCTCGCGGCGAAAGGAGCCGTCGTCCTGGCCGGTATAGCGATGCAGCATCTGGACCGAGGTCCGGCCCACAGGCGCGACCAGCACCCCGCCGGGCTTCAGCTGTTTCAGGAGTTCGGTCGGTTCGGTCGGCGAGGCGGCCGTGACCATGATCCGGTCGAACGGCGCCTGTTCCGGCCAGCCGAGGCCGCCGTCGGAATGTCTGGTGATGACGTTGTCGATCTCCAGCCGCCGCAGACGGCCTTCCGCCTCCATCAGCAGGCTGCGGTAGCGTTCGACCGAATAGACATAGCGGGCCAGCCGCGACAGCACCGCGCACTGGTAGCCGCTGCCGGTGCCGATCTCGAGCACCCGGTGGCGGGGTTCGACCTCCAGCGCCTGGGTCATCAGGCCGACGATATAGGGCTGGCTGATCGTCTGGGCGCAGTCGATCGGCAGGGCCTGATCCTCCCAGGCCTGGTCGAGGAATTTCTCGTGCACGAACACGGCGCGGTCGATCGATTCCATCGCCGCCAGCACCCGGGGATCGGTGACCCCCTGCTGCCGCAGCGACAGGATCAGCCGCCCTGCCCGGTCGTCGCGCAGGTTCATCCCGCCAGCGCCTTCGGCGGCGCCCCGCCCAGCACGCCCTTCAGGTCGTGGACGCTGGCCCGGTGGGTCAGGTCGATATGCAGGGGCGTGACCGAGATTTTTCCGTCGTCCATGGCCCGCAGGTCGGTGCCCGGCGCATGGTCCTGTTTCGTGCCGCGGAAGCTCATCCAGTAGTAGTCGCGCCCGCGAAGGTCGGTGCGCTTGACCGCATGCATCTCCCCGGCCTGGCGGAAGCCCTGCACGGTCACCTCGACCTCCGTGACGTCCTCCGGCGCACGGGCGGGGAAGTTCAGGTTCATCACCACGCCCGGCTGCCAGGTCTCGGCCAGCAGCCGGCTGATGATCGGCGGGGCATAGGCCTCGGCCGTCTCCCAGTGGGCGGTGACCTCGTCGTGGAACCGCTCCAGCGACTGGCTCAGGGCGATCGAGCGGATGCCGAAGGCCATGCCCTGAAGCGCCCCCGCCACCGTGCCGGAATAGGAGCAGTCCTCCCCGACATTATGCCCGCGATTGACGCCCGACAGGACCAGATCCGGCTTCGCATCCATCAGGTCGTTGACGGCCAGGACCACACAGTCGGTCGGCGTCCCCGTCACCGAGAACCGCTTTTCGCCGAACCGGTTGACCCGCAGCGGCTCGGTCAGGGTGATCCCCCTGCCCTTGCCGGACTGTTCCTCATGCGGCGCAACGATCCACACATCGTCCGACAGCGTCCGCGCGATCCGCTCCAGACAGGCCAGGCCCTCGGCCTCGATGCCGTCGTCGTTGGTCAGCAGGATGCGCATCTTTTCTTTCGTCGTTCCGGGCGAAGCGCAGCGGAGACCCGGAACCCAGCGGCGCCGAAGCGAAGCGAAGGCGAAATGTCTCAGCGAGCGCGTGCGCGACAGTTTCGCGCTCTCGCGCGCCGCTGGGTTCCGGGTCTGCGGCGCTGCGCGCCTCCGCCCGGAATGACGAAAACGGGGCTGATCCGCAAGGGCAGCCGACTACTGGATGACGGCGATGTCCGTGCCCAGGATCACGAGGGCGCCCTCGCACTCGTTGCGCACGACCGATCCCTCGTATTCATAGCGATCGCCCGGCAGGTCTTCGGACCAGGCCATCGTTGTCCCCGTGACGCGCACCTTCTGGCGGCCGATGGTCGAGGCCGACATCCGTTGCAGATCGCGCGGCAGGGCCCCGGAGATGCAGGGTCGACGCGTGCCCGCGACGTAGCGGTTCTGGCTCTCGACCAGCTGGAACTCCTCGCCCGAGAAATTGATCCAGCCTTCGAAGGTGGTCGGGGTCGCGGCGGGCTGGACCTCGGCGGCAGCCGGGGCGGCGACGATCAGTGACAGGGCCGCAAGGATCATTTTCATCAGGGACTCCCTTTGTTTCCGCTCATCCCCGCGAAAGCGGGGACCCAGTTCTGTAGGCGATCAACGCGGCAGAATTCGCACCGTTGCTCATCTCATGCACCAGTCACTCGCAAAATCACTGGGTCCCCGCTTTCGCGGGGATGAGCGGATTTCAGGTCAGCCGACGTGGGTCGCCCCGCCCATATACGGCAGCAGGGCGGCCGGCACGGCGATCTTGCCGTTCTCGTCCTGATAGTTCTCCATGATCGCCACCAGGGTCCGGCCGACGGCCAGGCCCGAGCCGTTCAGGGTGTGGACGAACTCGGGCTTGCCCTCCTTGCGCTTGAACCGCGCGTCCATCCGCCGCGCCTGGAAGTCCCCGCAGTTCGAGACCGAGCTGATCTCGCGATAGGTCCCCTGCGACGGCAGCCAGACCTCGAGGTCGAAGGTCTTCTTCGCCGAGAAGCCCATGTCGCCCTTGCACAGCAGCATCCGGCGATAGGGTAGCTCCAGCTTCTGGAGGACCGCCTCGGCGCAGGTCGTCATCCGCTCGTGTTCGGCGTCGGACTGGTCCGGCGTGGTGATGGAGACCAGCTCGACCTTGTGGAACTGGTGCTGGCGGATCAGCCCGCGCGTATCCCGCCCTGCCGACCCCGCCTCGGCCCGGAAACAGGGCGTCAGGGCGGTGAGCCGCAACGGCAGTTCCTCCTCGGGCGTGATCTGCTCGCGCACGAGGTTGGTCAGGGAGACCTCGGCGGTCGGAATGAGCAGATGTTCGCCGACGCGGAACAGGTCCTCCTCGAACTTCGGCAACTGCCCCGTCCCGAACATCGCCTCGTCCCGCACCAGATAGGGCGGATTGACCTCCAGATAGCCGTGCTCGGTCGTCTGCACGTCGAGCATGAACTGGCCGATGGCGCGTTCCAGCCGCGCCAGCCCGCCCTTCAGCACCGCGAACCGCGCGCCCGACATCCGCGCCGCCGCCTCGAAGTCCAGCAGGCCCATGGCCTCGCCGAGGTCGGCATGATCCTTGGCCGGCCCACCGGCGCGCGGCGTGCCCCAGCGCGCGGTCTCGACATTGCCCGCCTCGTCCTCGCCGTCCGGCACGTCCTCGGCCGCAAGGTTCTTCTGTGCCGCCAGCAGCCCTTGAGGCCCGGACAGCTTGGCCTTCAAGTCCCGCTCATCCGCTTCAGATTTCGCGATCTCGCCCTTGAGCGTCTCCACCTCGGCCTTCAGCCGGTCGGCCTCCGCCATGTCCTTGCGGCCCATGGCGGCGCCGATCAGCTTGGACGCCGCATTGCGCCTGGCCAGCGCCTCCTGCCCCGCCGTCTGGGCGGCGCGCAGTTCGGTGTCGAGGCTCAGGATCTGGTCGACGAGCGCCTGCGCATCCTCCACGCCGCGCGACGACCAGCCGGCGACGAACTGGCCGGGGTTGTCTCGAAGGGCTCGGATATCGTGCATGGCGCGGTCTTTGGGGCAGGCTTCAGGGAAGCGGATGCTCTAGCGGGCGTCGCCCGATGGGGCAAACCTTGGCAGGTCCGATGACAATCCGGCCGGTGCAGGCCCGAAAGCCCTGTCCGCTTGACCGGATCAAGCTTCGCCATTAGCGAAATCGCAGTTTTTGACCACGCCTCGGACTGCGGGAGAGAGAGAGTAGATGCGAATTCTGGCCGGACTGATTCTGATGCTCGTGCTCGCCCTGCCGGGCGTCGCCGCCGCGCAGACCGTGACCTACAATGTGTCCGGCAGCTTCCAGGCGCCGGGGACGGGGACCTTCACGGGGTCGTTCGTCTATGATCCCGGCATATCGAAGGTCACATCGGCCAACATCAGCGTCGGCGCGGGCCTGACCGACACGGGCGCAGCGCGGGCCGCTCAAACCTATACGGCCGTCAGCTATTCGGACCCTGGGGTCCTGTTTGTCTCGAACACGCCCTTCGGAAGCGGCAACCCCGGCTTCGGCCTGAGCTTCAGCCCGAACCTCAATGCGGGGACGCCGGACGTCTCCTCGGGCAGCGACAACACCTGCGCGTCGGCGAGCTGTGACAGCATGATTGCGAGGACGTCGGTCAATGCCGCGTCCGTGGTTCTGAGCTCGGCGCCGCCGGCCCCTGTCCCGACCCTGTCCGAGTGGGCCATGATCCTGCTGGCCCTTTCACTCGCCGGCGGCGCCGCAATCGTTATCCAGCGGCGGGCAGTCCAGGCCTAGAGACTTTCCGGCGCCCGTCCCCACGGGGCCGGGCGCTTAGCCGACCTCCATCACCAGACAGGTCGAGGTCGCCGTCGCATACAGCTTGCCGTCGGCCCCCCTCAGGTCCGCCTCGGCGAATCCGGCACGGCGACCGATCTGGATGATCCGGCCCTCGGCAATGACCGGCACCCCCTCGGTCAGGGCGCGGTGGAAGACCGTCTTGATCTCCAGCGTCGTATAGGCCTGCCCCGGCTTCAGCATCGAATGCACCGCGCAGGCGCAGGCCGAATCGAGCAGGGTCGCCATCCAGCCGCCGTGCACCGTGCCGATGGGATTGTAGACCGCCAGGGTCGGCGTCCCCTCGAACACCACCCGCCCCTCTTCGACCGCGGTCATGCGATAGTCCAGCGTCTGCGCGATGGGCGCGGTGTTGCGGTCCGCCAGGAAGCTGAGCCGCAACTGTTCGACGCCCGACAGGTGGCTGAGGGATCGGAGATCGGTCATGCGAAGGGTCCCGTAGAAGGTCCGTTCACAATAAGGACGGTCCAAGGCCCGAGGCAAGCGCTCGCCGAATTGAAAAGGGGCGCACCGTCGCCGGCGCGCCCCTCATCGACTTCGAAAGCCGGGCTTCTACAGGCCCGGCAGCTTGAACCCGCCCGAGCGGCGCGGCGCGATCACGATGGTGCTCTGCGTGCCGGTCAGGGCCTGCAGACGGGCGTTCTCGCTGGCGGCGTCGATGGTGACGGCACCCTGGGCCGTCTGGGACGTGGTCGGGGCCTGGCTGGCCGCGTCGTCGCGACGCCAGAACAGGATGCGGTTGGCGAAGCTCTCTTCCTTGTGCGCCAGGTCGCCGAACTCGTCGTCGACGACATAGCGGGCCAGGGGGTCGGCGCGATCGGCGCCGGCGGCGGCGACGAGAGCCTGTTCGCCCGGGGTGCGGGTCACGGCCTGACGCTGACCCAGAAGGATCTGGCGGGCGGCGCTTTCCGGCGCCAGTTCCTGCGGACGCGGCTGGCCCGGCGCGGGCGGACGCAGGCCGTATTCCGGCGGCACGGTCAGCGGGGCGGACGACACGGTCAGGAACTCGTCGGGCACGACCTTGGTCAGGCCGATGGACTGGCGCAGGCCCCCACAGGCGGTCAGGGCGACGGCCGAGACGGCGATGGCGGAAACGGTCAGGATACGGGCGGTTCGCATGGGTCGGTTCGGCTCCGGCGCGGATTCGGCGCCCAGGTCAGACGAGTGTGGAGTGCAGGAAAGAGCGGGTGATTACGCCTTTTCGTGGGCCGCGCCAACGGTCGGCTTCCGTTCCGAACGCAGGCTGTCGATAATCAGCAGCAGGACGCCGATGTTGATGGCGCTGTCGGCGACGTTGAAGACCCACGGAAAGACGCCCGTGCCCGAAAAATCGATGAAATCGACGACATAGCCGTACTGGATCCGGTCGATGGCGTTGCCAAGGGCGCCGCCGATGATAAGGCCGATCGCCGCTATCAGGGTCCGTCGGTCGGTCTTCAGAGCCCACCAGCCCAGGAAGCCCGCCACGACCAGGGGGAAGAGGCTGAGAATCCAGCGTCCGGACCCGCCGCCGAACAGGCCGAAGCTGACGCCGTCGTTCTCGACATAGGAGAAATTCAGAACCGGCGGGGCGATCAGAACCCGACCGACCTCACGCAGGTCCAGACCTTCGAGGATCCAGAACTTGGTCAGCTGGTCCAGCACGATAATGACGAGGGCGAATCCATAGGCCGCCCAGGCGATGCGAGGGATTTTCATGCGGGTCGGTTAGCAGGACATGGTCCCGCCAACAAACCCTCGCTTCACCCTTTCGACCTGACGCGTTAGTCACTCGCCATGACCCTGCCCCACGCCCTTCCGGCCCTCAGCGCCGTCGCCGCCGACTACGACATTCTGCTCTGCGATGTCTGGGGCGTGATCCACAACGGCCGCGAGAGCTGGCCCGAGGCCTGCGAGGCCCTGACGAGGTTCAACGAACAGGGCGGCCACGTCGTCCTGATCTCCAACTCCCCGCGTCCGTCACACGACGTCATCGCCCAGCTCGACGCCCTCGGCGTGCCCCGCGACAGCTGGAGGGCCTTCGTCACCTCGGGCGACGCCACCCGGATGGAGCTGGCCCGCCGCGCCCCCGGCCCGGCCCTGATCATCGGCCCCGCCCGGGACGACATCCTCTATGAAGGCCTGGACCTGGAGCGCGCCACCGGCGTCGCCGACGCCGCCTTCCTGTCGGTCACCGGCATGATCGACGACGAGACCGAGACGCCCGACCACTATGCCGAACAGCTGTCCGAGGCGGCTGCGCGCGATCTCGAGCTGATCTGCGCCAACCCCGACCGGATCGTCCAGCGCGGCGACAGGATCATCTACTGCGGCGGCGCACTGGCCGATGTCTACGAATCGCTCGGCGGCCGGGTGACCATGGCGGGCAAGCCCTTTGGCCCGATCTACGCCCTCGCCCTGACCGAGGCCGAGGCCCTGATGGGCCGCCCCGTGGACCGCTCCCGCGTCCTCTGCATCGGCGACGGCGTCATCACCGACGTTCTCGGCGCCAACCAGCAGGGACTGGACTGTCTGTTCATCGCCCAGGGCATCCATGGCGACGCCGCCCGTGGCGATGACGGTCTGATCGACCCGACCCGCGCCGCCGCCCTCCTGACGCCCGAGACCGCGTACGCCCGCTACGCCGCGCTCGATCTGAAGTGGTAGTCCTCGCCAAATCGGCGCGGCATCGCTAACACCGCCCCATGAACACCGGACCTCACCCCTCGGGCGGCTATATCCTCGAAGAACTTTCGCCCGGCATGGTGGCCGTCAAGGACGTGATCATCACCGAGGACCGCATCCAGCAGTTCGCCGAGGCGTCCGACGACTTCAACCCCGTTCACATGGACGAGGCCTTCGCCTCGAAGACCGCCTACCGGGGCCGGATCGCCCACGGCCTGCTGAGCGCCTCCTTCGGCTCCGCCGTCGTCGGCACCATCCTGCCGGGGGCCGGAGCCATCTATCTGTCCCAGAGCCTTGCCTTCCACAAACCTGTGCGTATCGGCGACGTGGTGACGGCGAAGATCACCGTCGCCGCCGTCGATGCCGAATCGGCCCGCGTCACCCTGCGGACCGAGGGCTATGTCGGGGACGAGATGATCATGGAAGGCGAGGCGATCGTGCGCGTTCCCCGCCGCCGCCGCCCCGCCAGGGACTGACCGGGGCCCGGCCGTGCCCATCGAGATCATCCGCGACTGGCGCGACCTGCCGGCCTCGCAGCGCGGCGCCGCCGCCGCCCTGGGAGCCTTCGACGGTGTCCACCGGGGGCATCAGGCGGTGATCGCCTCGGCCCGGGAGGCCGCCGACCGCCTCAACGTCCCCCTCGCCGTCATCAGCTTCGACCCGCACCCGCGCCGCTGGTTCCAGCCCGACGCCGCCGCCTTCCGCCTGATGACGGCCGGCCAGATGGCCCGCGCGCTCGAGCCCCTGGGCGTCGACCGCCTCTACCTCCTGCCCTTCGATGCCGAGATGGCCGCCATGTCGGACGAGGCCTTCGCCGTCGATGTCCTGTCCGGCCGGCCTCAAGCAGCGCAAGGCGCGGCAGGCCACAAGGATGGCCTCGGGCTGGCCCATGCCTCGGTCGGTTTCGACTTCACCTACGGCAAGGGCCGCACCGGCTCGCCCGATGGGCTGGCCCGCATCGGTACCAGGCTGGGCTTCCCGGTCGCGGTCACAGAACGGGTCGACGACGCCGGCGGACTGAAACTGTCCTCCAGCGCCGTGCGCGAGGCCCTCAACGCCGGCGACATGACCCGAGCCGCCGCCATCCTCGGCCGCCCCTTCGCCATTGAGGGCGAGGTGGTCCACGGCGAAAAGCGCGGGCGCACCATCGGCGTCCCCACCGCCAACGTCCGCCTCGGCGACTACATGCGCCCCGCCTACGGGGTCTATGCGACCCGGACCCGCCTGCCCGACGGGCGGGTCATCGACGGCGTCGCCAACCTCGGCGTCCGGCCGATGTTCGAGATCGCCGAACCCCTGCTCGAGGTCTGGCTGTTCGATTTCGCGGAGGAGCTCTACGGCCAGACCGTCGAGACCGAGCTGGTCGCCCTGCTGCGTGGCGAAATGAAATTCGATGGCCTCGACGCCCTCAAGACCCAGATCGACAGCGATGCAAGGATGGCTCAAATCGCCTTGAACGGAGGAGACCCAGCATGACGTTCAACCGGCCCACCCTGCCCGCGATTTCCACAATCATCCTGGCTGCCGTCCTCAGCGTCTCACTATCCGGCTGCGTGACCGGCCTCGTGATGGCCGCCGCCTCCCTTGACAGGGCCCAGCAAGAACGCGAGGCGCAAAGGCCCCGCCAGCCCGCCCCCGGCGAGTAAGCCCCGGCGAGGGGCTGATCATGACCGAGATCCATCCGCCGTTCTGCGACGACGGCGAGAGCGTCACAGATTCAGTGCTCAGGCCCGTAGCCGCCCCGTCCATATCGACATTCAGATCGGAGGCGGCGACGACGCCTGCGGCGTGATCCAACGCCACTGATCAGGCCTCACCCCGCCGCCTCGGCCACCGCCATCAGGGTGTCATGCAGCGAGTCCGTGCCGTCGATGATGTCGTCGACCTTCCAGTTCGGCCCCTCGCGCACCAGTTTGAGCTTCAGGTTTTTCGGTTCGCCCATATTGGTGAAGGCGACATTGGCCTCGGCGGTGTTCGGGTCCGACTGCGCTACCGCCATCGCCGCGACGACGAACTCGCCCTGGTCCTGACAGGCGCAGAGGGGGTCGTAGTTCAGGGTCGGAACCTCCCCGTTTGCGGCCCGGAAATCGGCGCCGATCAGGGCGTTCATGGTGCGCGAGAACATCGGGTCCTGCCCCGGTGCCGGCTGTTCGCCCTGCGGTCCGCCGTTGACATACTGGGCATAGATCGTCCGCACGAAGGCCTCGGGCCCCTCGCCCGCCGCCGCATAGACCTGGTCGCGCGACACGGGCCCGGTCGGGGCGGCCGCGGAGCCCGCCGTGGCCGAGGCCGGGGCGCTCGCGGTCTTGCCGGCCTCCTCGCCTTGCGAACAGGCCGCCAGCGTCATCGCACCGATCGAAACAAGAATCAGGGTCCGGATCATCCCTTCGCTCCTGCTGCGTTTTCGGCCTGCCGTTCGGCGATCCAGCGCGTCATGTCCTGAACCAGCGGGGGCTGCGGAAACGCCGTGGTCTGGTCGCGCAGGATGTCGTCGATCTTCCAGGCACCGCCCTCATTGACGAGCCTGTAGGTCTGGGTCCGTGTCTCGACCGGGTCGCCCATCGTCCAGGTCATGAGGACGGTGACGTCGGCGCGGTCGCCGCTCACGGTCCCGGGCGTGACGCTGGTCAGCACCATGCCGCCGTCGTCCTGGCAGTCGCAGATCGGGTCGGCTTCGAAATAGGCGTACTCGCCCGGATTCCCCAGCGCCTCCGTCTCGGCGATCAGGGCCGCGGTCCGCGCGGACCAGATCTCCGGCGCCTCGGCCGCCGCCGCTGCGGTTCCGCCGGCCTCGGCGGAATACAGAGACCTCACGAAGGCCTCCGGGGACAGGGCGGTTTGCGTCGCTGCGGCCGTCGTCGGTGCCGGCTCGACCTTGTCCGCGGGCGGGCTGCAGGCGGTCAGGGCCAGACCGGCGGCCGTCATCATAAGGATCGTGCGCATCGGATTTCGTCCCTGCCGGCGCGCGTGCGGCACCGTTCGAAAGCGACGTTACCGAAAGCCCACGCTTTTCCCAGCCCCCGCGCCCTGATAGGACCCTCCCATGGACGCGCGCCGGATCATTCCGATCGAGATTAGCCGCCCGGCGTAGCGCCGACGGGGCCCTTCGCCCCCGCTTACGCCGGGATTTCCAGCCGACCTCACCCGACGCCCCGATACGATTATCCGAGACCGACCCCATGGCCGACGACGCCCAGACTCCCGATTCCCCCGACGCCCGCGACTATCGGGAGACCGTCTTCCTGCCGGAGACGCCCTTCCCCATGCGCGGCGGCCTTCCGCAGAAGGAGCCGCTGATCCTGGAACAGTGGGGCGACCTCTATTCGACCCTGCGCGCCGAGCGGCAAAAGCAGAACGCCCCGCTCTATGTCCTCCATGACGGCCCGCCCTATGCCAACGGCGACATCCACATCGGCCACGCCCTGAACAAGACGCTGAAGGACTTCGTGGTCCGCAGCCGGTTCCTGCTCGGCTACGACGTCGACTTCGTGCCCGGCTGGGACTGCCACGGCCTGCCCATCGAGTGGAAGATCGAGGAACAGTACCGCGCCAAGGGCCGTCGCAAGGACGAGGTCTCCAAGGCCGAGTTCCGCGCCGCCTGCCGCGAATACGCCGCCGGCTGGATCGAGGTGCAGAAGGCCCAGTTCCTGCGCCTCGGCATCACCGGCGACTTCGAGAACCGCTACGCCACGATGGACTACGGCTCCGAGGCCGCCATCGTGAAGGAGTTCCACAAGTTCAAGAACTCCGGCCAGCTCTATCGCGGCTCCAAGCCCGTCATGTGGTCCCCGGTCGAGCGCACCGCCCTGGCCGACGCCGAGATCGAGTATCACGACCACGTCTCACCGACGATCTGGGTCAAGTTCCCGGTCATCGCCGCGACCGACGACCACCCCGACGACCTGCTGGCCTTCCGCCATCAGACGCCGTCGATCGTCATCTGGACCACCACGCCCTGGACCATCCCGGCCAACCGCGCGATCAGCTACGGCCCCGAGATCGCCTATGGCCTGTATGAGGTCCAGTCGATGGAGACGGGCCTGGAGTTCGCCCCCTGGGCCAAACCGGGTGACCGGCTGATCCTCGCCGACAAACTGGCCGAGGAGGTCTTCAAGGCCGCGAAGATCGCGACCTGGACCCGTCTGGACGACATCAACCCGTCGGGCCTCGTCTGCGCCCACCCCCTGGCCGAGCTGGACGACGGCTACCGCTTCAATGTGCCCCTGCTCGACGGCGACCATGTCACCGACGACGCGGGTACGGGCTTCGTCCACACCGCGCCGGGCCACGGCGCCGACGACTTCGAGGTCTGGAAGGCCCACGGTCATCACGAGGTGCCCGACACCGTCGATCCCGACGGCGCCTACTACCCCTCCGTTCCCCTGTTCGCGGGCCTCAAGGTGCTCGAGACCGAGGGCAAGAAGACCGGCAAGTTCGGCAGCGCCAACCCCGCCGTCATGGACAAGTTGATCGAGGCGGGCAACCTGCTGGCGCGCGGCCGGATGGAACATTCCTATCCGCACAGCTGGCGCTCCAAGGCCCCGGTGATCTTCCGCAACACGCCCCAGTGGTTCATCCGCATGGACAAGGCCCTGGACCATGCCGACGGCGCCACCCTGCGCGAGACGGCCCTGACGGCCATCGACCAGACCGACTTCCACCCCGCCGCCGGCAAGAACCGCATCCGCTCGATGGTCGAGGGCCGCCCCGACTGGCTGATCAGCCGCCAGCGCGCCTGGGGCACGCCTCTGGCCATGTTCGTCGACAAGCACACCGGCCATCCCCTGCATGACCCCGAGGTCGACGCCCGCATCGTCGCCGCGATCGAGGAAGGCGGAGCCGACGCCTGGTACACCCGCCCGGACAGCGACTTCCTCGGCCTGCACGACCCGGCCAGCTACGAGAAGATCGAGGACATCCTCGACGTCTGGTTCGATTCCGGCTGCACCCACGCCTTCACCCTGGAGACGCGCGACCCGGCCCACGGCTATGTCGGCGACCGCCCGTCGCACTGGCCGGCCAACCTCTATCTCGAAGGCTCGGACCAGCATCGCGGCTGGTTCCAGTCCAACCTGCTCGAAGGCTCCGGCACCCGCGGCCGCGCCCCGTATGACGCCGTCCTGACCCATGGCTTCACCCAGGACGAGAACGGGGAGAAGATGTCCAAGTCGCGGGGCAACACAACCGACCCCGCCGTCGTCATCAAGGAATCGGGCGCCGACATCCTGCGCCTGTGGGTCGCCCTGGTGGACTATGCCGAGGACCAGAGGATCGGGAAGCAGATCCTCCAGACCACGGTCGACGCCTATCGCAAGCTCAGGAACACCGTCCGCTATCTGCTGGGCGCCCTGGCCGATTTCGACGAGGCCGAACGCGTCGACTATGCCGACATGCCGCCGCTGGAGCGGTTCATCCTGCACCGGCTGTGGGAGCTCGATCTGCAGGTGCGCGGTGCCTACGAGACCTACCGCTTCCAGGACGTCGTCCGCCCGGTGCTGGAGTTCTGCGCCGGCGACCTGTCCGCCCTCTATTTCGACATCCGCAAGGACAGCCTCTACTGCGACCGCCCCGACGCGATCCGCCGCCGCGCGGCGCGCACGGTGATGCATGAGGTCTTCGTCCGCCTGACCGCCTGGCTCGCCCCCCTGACGCCCTTCACCATGGAGGAGGCCTGGACGACGCTTTATCCGGACGCGGGGACGAACTGCGCCCGGGTGATCCCGGAGACGCCGGATGAGTGGCGCAACCCGGATGAGGCGGCGCGGTGGACCTCCGTCCAGTCGGTCCTGCAGGTCGTCAACGACGCCCTCGAAGGCGCCCGTCGCGAGAAGACCATCGGCGGCGCGCTCGACGCCTGGCCGACCGTTACCGGCCCCGCCGGTGCCTTCGCGGCCTTCGCCGACCTCGACCCGGCCGAAGTCTTCCGCACCTCCGGCGCAGAACTGGTCGAAGGCGGCGACGCCATCACCGTCTCCATCGCACTGGCCGACCACCCCAAATGCGCCCGCTCCTGGCGCCGCGTCCCCGATGTCGGCTCGGACGTGCAGTACCCCGACCTCTCCGCCCGCGACGCCGACGCCGTCCGGTGGTGGGACGCGAAGCACGCGTAAGCCATCCCTCTCCCCTTGCGGGAGAGGGAGACCGCGCACGGCGGCGCAGCCGTCGTCCTTGCGCGGCCGGGTGAGGGGTCACACCGGCGTCGACAGCGAGTCCCCAGCGATCATCGGCGAGGTCAGCGTGACCCCTCATCCGACTTCGCTTCGCTCAGCCACCTTCTCCCGCAAGGGGAGAAGGAAAGTGGACCATACCCATCATCACACGCCTGAATTCGCCGCACGAATTCAACGCCCGGCGCTGATGAGAGGCCGTTTACCCATCACGGTCTGAAACGGCCGTACACTGTCGCGCCTCAGGGAAAAGGAGGCGCAGCAGATCATCCCGTCCGGACGCTTCGGACGCTTCGGACGCTTCGGACGGTGTTCTGGAGTCCGGCTCGAACCCTCAGGCCGCCTCGGCCATCGCCATCGCGGCCTTGCGCTGTTCCGCCCACGGAATCAGCGTCGATTTCGGCCAGGCCACCAGCCAGGAGCTCGGCGTGTATTCGCCGCTCTCGATCATCGCCTTGCGCGTTGGCGAGGACGCGCTGGCCCGTTCCGAATGGATCGGCGCCGGCCCCTGATGGATGATGAAGGCCCCGCCCTTCAGCGGGTTCAGCCGAAGATAGGCCAGGCGCGGGCTGATGGTCTCCAGCGGCGGGTCGTAGAACCAGCTCGAACCGATCATTCCGGCAAGCTCGGGCCGTGTCTTGCAGATGGCCGCCGCCGTCGCCCAGGCGCGGTCCCAGCCGGCCTCGTTGAAATCGGCCAGCTGGCGGCTTTCGGTGTGGACCTCCAGCCAGGGCTTCTTCCAGCCCTGGGCCCGCACATAGGAGACCAGCTGCGACCAGCCATGGCCCTCGCGCCCGTTCCGCACCACCTGGCCGGGCCCCATGGGCGACGACAGGTCGATGGTCTGGGTCAGGGCCCCCGGCACGCTGAGCACCAGGGCCATCCGCACGTCCTTGGCCCAGTGGTCCGGATCATAGGCGGCATCCGTTTCGGCGGCCCCCGTCAGGAACTCGGCCATCCTGTCCATCCAGTAGGGATAGAGCTCCATGACCTCGCCCGGCAGGGCCGCCTGTTTCGCCCGCCCCGGCAGCTCCAGCGCCCAGGTCGCGACCAGGGCGCGGCGCATGGCGTCGGTGGCGTCGTCTCCGAGGGCCTTGTCCGCCGCGTGGGCCGGCAGGTCGAAATTCCAGTGCGGGGCCGAGGCCACCGCCGGGTCCACGGCCTCGACCGAGGCGATATCGACCCGCGTCCGCTCTTCGGCGGTGAGGCGGGCCCGGACGGCCTTGAAGGCCTGGATCTGTGTCTTCGAGAGCGTTTCCATGCCGGGATCATGGCACACGCCGGTTGGCGAACCTTTAAGGGCTGGCGACCCGCCTCGCCCCCGCGCTAAACCGCCCGCAACACCTCCATGGAGCCCCCGATGAGCATCGCCGCCCGCCTGACCGAACTCGGCATCGACCTGCCCCAGCCCGCCGCGGCCGTGGCCAACTACGTGCCCTTCGTGCGCACCGGAAACCTGGTCCACATCTCGGGCCAGCTGTCGAACGACGCCTCGGGCGGTCTCAAGGGCACGGTCGGCGAGGACGTCTCCCCCGAACAGGCCACCGCCGGCGCCCGCCTGTGCGGCATCAACCTGCTGGCCCAGTTGAACGCCGCCCTCGACGGCGACCTCGACCGCGTCGTCCGCATCGTCAAATTGGGCGGCTTCGTCCAGGCCGGCCCCGGCTTCACCGCCATTCCCGCCGTCATCAACGGCTGCTCGGACCTGATGGTCGAGGTCTTCGGCGACGCCGGCCGCCACGCCCGCTCGGCCGTCGGCGTCTACCAGCTGCCCCTCGGCTTCGCCGTCGAGGTGGACGCCATCGTCGAGGTGCGGTGAGCGCCCAACCCGAGTTCACCCTCCAGGTCCATGACAGTCTCGCGGCCATCGGTCGCGAGGCCTGGGACGCCTGCGCCGCCCCGACCGGCGATCCCTTCGTCAGCTTCGACTTCCTGAACGCCTGCGAGGCCTCGGGCAGCGCCGTCGCCGGTCAGGGCTGGGGCCCGCGTCACCTGACCCTGATGGGGCCGGACGACAGCGTCCTCGGCTGTATGCCCCTCTATCTGAAGGGCCACAGCCAGGGCGAATACGTCTTCGACCACTCCTGGGCCGACGCCTGGCAGCGCGCCGGCGGCCGCTACTATCCGAAGCTCCTCGGCGCCGTCCCCTTCACCCCCGCCACCGGGCCGCGCTTCCTGCATGCTCCGGGCACGGACGAAGCCACAGTGCGCGCCGCCCTGATCCAGGGCGCCCTGACCCTGACGGAACGGCTCGGCGTCTCATCGCTGCACGTGAACTTCCCGACCGGGCCCGAATGGTCGGCCATGGGTGAGGCCGGGATGCTTCGTCGCCAGGACATGCAGTTCATCTGGCGGAACGAGGGCTACCAGACCTTCGACGACTTCCTCGCGGCCCTGTCGTCCAACCGCCGCAAGACCATTCGCCGCGAACGGCGCGACGCCCGCGCCGACCTCGACATCCGGGTCCTGACCGGCAGCGACATCATCGAAGCGCACTGGGACGCCTTCTTCGACTTCTACCAGGACACGGGCGCCCGCAAGTGGGGCCGGCCCTATCTGACGCGCGAGTATTTCAGCCTGATCGGCCAGACGATGGCCGACCGTATCGCCCTGGTCATGGCCTTCCGCGACGGCGCGCCGATCGCCGGGGCCCTGAACTTTATCGGCCGCGACGCCCTCTACGGCCGCCAGTGGGGCGCGCTCGACGAGGTCCCCTTCCTGCATTTCGAGCTCTGCTACTATCAGGCCATCGAGTTCGCGATTTCGCGCGGCCTGTCGCGCGTCGAGGCGGGCGCGCAAGGGGAGCACAAGATCGCGCGCGGCTACCTGCCCTCCCCCGTCTATTCCGCCCATTACATCGCCGACCCCGCATTGAGGAGCCCTGTGGCGCGGTATCTGGAGCAGGAACGCGCAGGGGTGGAGGCGGAGATGGTGGCGATGACAACAGACCTGTCGCCGTATCGGGGGTGACGGCTCTTCCTAGTCAGCCTCATCCTCGCCCGCCTGCTGTCCCCGCACGATACGAGCCATGCCCGTGGCGACCTCGCCGAGGCGGGAACGGGGGCTTTCGTCGGTCTGTTCGGCGGAATACAGGCCACGCAGGAAGGCCCGGTCCCAGTCGGTCAGACCCGGCGGCGGACTGCCCCCATCCGAGAACAGGCTCAGGATCGTGTCATAGGGACCGGGATCGAGCGCCGGATCGATCTGGGCCAGGCTGATGAGCGCCAGATAGTCCGCCAGCGCCCCCAGATCGACGCCCGCCACCCGGTCGATGTCGACGATGATGATCACCTGGGACAGGTCGTCACGAACAGGGTTGCGGATTCGGGAAGCGCCGTCGGTGATGGCCTGCGGGCCGAAATCCGATGGCCGGCGGAGCTCTGGCCCCGCAGAGAATGGAGCCTGCCCGGGAAGCCGGGAAACCACACGACCCGTGCCGGAGTTGATCGGAATGCTGGACTGCCACCAGCGGACGGGTCTGTCGGAGGTCTGAAACGCCTCAAGCGCCTCATCGCCAAGGTCTGTGCCTGAAACGCCGATCCGAAACTGCCGTCCTCGGGCCTCCACAAGATCGCGCGCTGCGGCGTCCGCATCGCTGGCGAAGACGATGAAGACGCGTGGCTCACAGCGGGGCCGCCCGGGAGTCAGGCCGACGCTTTCGACCACCGTTGAGATCCGGTCGATGACGAATTCCGCCGCGTTCCGCTCCAGATTGCCTACCCCGATACAGACGGTTCGATACCAGGTCGCCGCCCCTCGACCCCGAGCCGGAGCCGCAATCCGGTCGATGAAGTCCGTGGTGGCCTCGGCGAGCGGCCGCCCTTCGACCACAACGTCCTCAAGCAGGTCCGGTGCTGGCTCAGCGGTCTCGTCCGCCTGACCGGTTCGTGCCTGAACCGGCGGCACCTCCTGCACCGTCTCACGCGACGGCGGGGGAATCGGCGCAGTGGCCAGCAGCACGACGAGCAAAGCGGTCAGCATGGCGGTTTCCTCAGGCCCGGTTGCGTGGCTTGGTAGCGGCCAGCCCCGTTAAATCGAGGGCGAATCAGCCACGCCGCCGCTGGCGATATCTTCGGCAAACAGAACTCTCAGGCAGCAGGTCAAAAGTCTCCCGTTCAACACGAAAGCAGTGATCCCTATCCTGCGGTTGAGATGCAAGCAGAACCGCCATGCGGGCAATCACTTTTTTTCCTACTACCCCTGGTCGTCTTGATAATGGTTCCCTCCCATCGACAGCATCCCGCTGTCGATGGAGAAACACCATGCTGAAGAAGATCATGCTAGGGCTGGTCGTCGCCACTGCTTTGATGCCCGTCTCGGTCCAGGCTAGGTCCCCCGACCCTACCTATTGTCTGATCATTGCAGGCTGCTTCTGGAATGGCGCTGAATGGGTGTGCGCCGACCCTGCTCTCTACGCCGATTGCGTCGAACCATAGGCTTGCCTCGGACAGTTGTCTCGGCTGCCGCCCGGTCGAATGGTCGAGCGGCAGCACTTCTGCACATTCCCTACTTCACCGGACGCCGGCAAAGGCCAGGGTCCAGAAGGCAGACACGGTAAAGTGGTGCAACAGACGCTATGCCAAATCCCCGGCTTCTGAAGTCATGATCTCGACCCAAGCCTCGAGAGATCGGCCGGTCCGGGTCTCGAAATACGCCTTCACCGTGGCGAACCATTTCGCCTGACGCTCGGTCAGTTGGGGGCGGGTTTCACAGGCGTCCTCGCAATTGAAAACGGCCGGGACTTCCGCCCCGGCCGTCGTCCAAAGTCCAGCCTCAGCCGAGGGTCAGGGTCTCGCCGTTGACCGCGCAGAAGTCGACTCCCATGACGACCAGGTCAGGGGTGTCGTCGTTGAACACGACCTTGATGTCGTATTCGCAGTCTTCCAGACCGTCGTTGATCGTGACGTGCACGCTCTCACCGCTGCCGACGACTTCGCTGCCCAGGATGTCTTCTTCCCAGTCATTCGTGGAAGGCACGGAGATGAAGATCTGGACGACGACGCCGTCGGTGGTGTTGGCCAGGGTAAAGTCCAGCGGACCGGTCTGGGCCGAGGCGCTGGAGGCGACGAAGGTGAAGGCGAGCGCAGCGGCCGCCGACAGAAGCTTGATGGACATGATCAGGTCTCCCCAGGCCCGACGCGGACCTTGGGGCATACCGCTACACCGGTTTTCGCCGGGAGCAAGACATGTGATCTGACGACCTCGCAGGCTTTAGGCGCTAGGATCACGAATCCCATGCCCATCCGTCGCCTCCCGCCCGAGACCGTCAATCGCATCGCCGCCGGCGAGGTGGTCGAACGGCCGTCCAGCGCCATCAAGGAGCTGGTCGAGAACGCGCTCGACGCCGGCGCGACCCGGATCGAAATACAGGCGGACGGCGGCGGCCTGTCGCGCATCCTGATCGCCGATGACGGTCACGGCATGGCCCCGGATCAGCTCGCCCTCGCGGTCGAGCGGCATGCGACCTCGAAGCTGGAGCCCGACGACGCCGGCGACGTCGACCTGCTCCGCATCTCGACCCTGGGGTTCCGGGGCGAGGCCCTGCCCTCGATCGGCTCGGTCGCCCGCCTGACGATCACCAGCCGCGCGCCCGGCGGAGACGCCCACCAGATCACCGTCGAGGGCGGCGACCAGCGGCCGGTCGCCCCCGCCGGCTTCCCCGGCCCCCACGGCGCCCGCGTCGAGGTCCGCGACCTGTTCTACGCCACGCCCGCCCGGCTCAAGTTCATGAAGTCCGAGCGGTCGGAAGCCATGGCCATCTCGGAAGAGATAAAGCGTCAGGCCATGGCGCACGAGGGCGTCGCCTTCACCCTCGATCTCGACGGCAGGACGACCCTGCGCCTGCCCGCCGAACATCCCGGCGACGAGGGTCGTCTGAAACGCCTGGCCGCCCTGCTCGGCCGGGATTTCGAGGCCAATGCCCTGCTGATCGACCAGTCGCGCGAGGGTATCCGCCTGTCGGGCTATGCCGGCCTGCCGACCTATTCTCGCGGCAATGGCGGGCACCAGTATCTGTTCGTCAACGGCCGCCCCGTCCGCGACCGGCTGCTTCAGGGCGCGCTGCGCGGGGCCTATGCCGACTTCCTGGCCCGCGACCGCCATCCGGCGGCGGTGCTGTTCCTCGAGATCGATCCCCTGTTCGTCGACGTCAACGTGCACCCCGCCAAGGCCGAGGTCCGGTTCCGCGACCCGGCCCTGGTGCGCGGCCTGATCGTCGGGGCCCTGCGCCACGCCCTCCACGCCGCCGGCCACCGGGCCTCGACCACTGTGGCGGATAACGTCCTGGCCGGGTTCACGGCCCACTCGGGAACGGCCTGGAGCCCGTCCTCGCCCTCGGCCGCCGGATTCAGCGGCTGGGCCGGCTGGACCTCCAGCCCGGCCCCGGCGACGGGAACCGGCGTCCTGCCCGGACTGAACGAGCGGTCGGTGCGGTTCGAAGGCCTCGACCCCACCAACCTCGCCACGCGCCACTCGCCACTCGCCACTGATGCGCGGCCGGTCGACCTGATCGACTTCCCCCTCGGCGCCGCCCGCGCCCAGGTCCACGGCACCTATATCGTCGCCCAGACCCGCGACGGCATCGTGGTGGTCGACCAGCACGCCGCCCACGAGCGCCTGGTCTACGAGCGGATGAAGACCCAGATGGCCGAGGGCTCGGTCACCCGTCAGGCCCTGTTGACCCCCGAGGTGGTCGAACTGGACCCGGCCGAGGCCGACCGGGTCGTCGCCCGCGCCGACGAACTGGCGCAGCTGGGCCTGATCGTCGAACCCTTCGGCGGCGGGGCCGTGCTGGTCCGCGAGACGCCCGCTTTATTGGGCGACACCGACGTCCAGGGCCTGATCCGTGACATCGCCGACGACCTGGCCGAGCACGGCGCGGCCCTCGCCCTGTCCGAGCGTCTGGGCGAGGTGTGCGGCACCATGGCCTGTCACGGCTCCGTCCGCGCAGGCCGCGTACTGTCGGCTCCGGAGATGAACGCCCTGCTTCGGCAGATGGAGGCGACGCCCCACTCCGGCCAGTGCAACCACGGGCGACCGACCTATGTGGAGTTGAAGCTCAACGATCTGGAGAAGCTGTTCGGAAGGCGGTGAGGGGGCGGGCCGACGAGACTAGGGCTGCAGCGTCCTGATCGACGGCAAGAATGCACCAATCAGTGCGGTGATGGACCGTCCAGGCTCGAAGCGGAGCCGCAGCGCGAGGGCGTCGGCAAGGGTCAGATAAAGGGATGCAAACGCAGCCAGATCGGCATCGGTGCCAAGCCGTCCAGCGGCCTGGTGCGATGCCAGGGCGGCGACCAGGGCCGTGTGCAGCGCCTGCTCGTCTTCCTGAAGGACGGCGGCGACGCGGGGATTGCGACAGGCTTCGGCGGCGACCTCGGTGACGAGGTCGATATAGCCCGGTTCGCCCGCAACATTGACCATGTCCACCAGAAGGCTTTCGAGGCCGGCAACCGGATCTGCGATGTCCACCAGAGCTGCGATCTTGGCCAGCAAGGGCGCTCGATCGATGGTGGCCGCTGCTGCAATGAGCGCCGCCTTGTCCTCAAAATAGCGATACAGCAGACCCATGCTCACGCCCGCCTCACGCGCCACGTCCTGCATGCTGGCGCCGTGAAATCCCTTGGCCAGAAACACGCGTGCGGCTGCTGAGGCGATCTCGCCCGATCGACGTCGGTGAAGGTCGGGGTCAGCAGTACGCAAGACAGTTCTCCATTTATTGAACGAACGCTCACTTTCTGTTGACACGCATTATTCCACACGTCAAAACGTGAGCGCTCACTCATTGAAAGGTACAGACGTGACGGTCATTTCCTTGTTCGAAGCCATGGCCGCAGCGCTGTCTGCGGCCATCCTGATCATGCTGCCGATCGAGCTGTGGTCGCGCCGGCGGTCTCTCAACATCGCGGCCCTCAAAGAAATGGCAGCCAGCGCAGGGGTCCTGCTGCCCGCCCTGGCCACCAGCGGTCTGGTGCTCGCCTTCGTCTCCGCGCTCATGACCACGGCCGATGCCCTGACGCCCTGGCGCATTCCCACGACATGGTGGAGCGCCCTGCTATGCCTGCTGCTGGTCGACTTCCTGTTCTACTGGGATCACCGCATCGCCCACCGGGTCCGCTCAATCTGGGCCGTGTCCCACTCGGTGCATCATTCGTCGCATCAGTTCGACCAGACGACCGGGCTGAGGGTGTCATTCACGGACGGATTCATCTCGCCGTGGTTCTACCTGCCGGCCGTGCTGACCGGCTTTGATCCGTTGTTGGTGGCGGCCTCTTTCGGAGTGATGGTGGGCTATCAGCAGTGGCTTCACACCGAGACGATCGGACGGCTGGGCTGGTTTGACCGGGTGTTCAACTCTCCGGCCAATCACCGCGTCCACCACGGCTCGCAGGATCATTATCTCGACAAAAACTACGGCGGTATTCTGATCGTCTGGGACCGGCTGTTCGGCACCTGGGAACCGGAGGGCGAACAGCCGGTCTATGGCCTGACGACGCCCATCGGCTCCTCCCACCTGTGGACGGTCCATACCGCCGAGATCGGGACCCTGTGGCGGGATCTGAAGGCGGCCGGCTCGTGGCGGGACCGCCTGCGTCTGCTGCTCGCCCCGCCCGGAACGGTGGCGCCATGACGGCATCCTCGCTGACCCTTTTCTGGCCCGAGCGGCTGAGGGTCCTGCTCGCCTATGGTCTGCTGCTGATCGAGGAGATCTCGCTTCTCGCCCTGCCGGCCCTCATCGGCCTGACGATCGATCGGCTGCTGGCCTCGGACCGGAGCGGCCTGTTCCTGCTGGCCGGAGGGGTCGCGGCCGTCCTGCTGTGCGGGGCCCTGCGCCGCTTCTATGACACCCGGGTGTTCGCCACAGCCGAACAGCGGCTGTCGCAGGCTGTGATGTCGGCGCCCGACCCGCCGGGTGTGAAGGTCGCCCGGCTGCGTCAGGTCCATGAGGTCGTCCAGACCTATGAACGCAGCGTGCCCGAAGGCCTTGCCGCCGTCACGGCGGGCGTCGGCTCACTGCTCGTTTCCGCCTTGTACGACTGGAGGGTGGGCCTTGGGGCGCTTGTCGCGACTGTAGCCCTCATCGGCATGGACAGGCTTTATGCCGGCAAGGTCGAGCGGCTGAACACCGCCCTGAATGACCGGACCGAGTGTGAGCTTGATGTGCTGAACCAGTCCCGGCCGGGGAGCCTGCGCGCTCATCTGACGGAGCGGCGCGGATTGCGGGTGGCGCGCTCGGATGCAGAAATCGGGGTCTATCTGCTGAACTGGATTGTGCTTCTGGCGCTGATCGTCGGCACGTTGGCGCTGATTGCAACGCCCGGCGTCACACCGGGCGCCGTCTTCGCCCAACTCTCCTACATCCTTGCCTTCGCCGAGAGCTGGAACCGCTGGCCCCTGCTGACCGAGAGGCTGTCACATGCGCGGGACGTAACGCGTCGTCTGCAGAGCTGTTTGCAGGCGGACGGTTGAGGCCACTGCCGCAGACCGACCTTTGCCGACAGCCTGGCGATGCCCTATCTCCCCTCATGCCCTCCGTACTGTTCGTCTGCCTCGGCAACATCTGTCGCTCGCCCCTCGCCGAGGCCGCCCTGCGCGCCGAGGCCGCGCGGCTGGGGCTCGACCTGATCGTGGACTCGGCGGGAACCGGCGACTGGCATGTCGGCGATCCGCCCGACCCCCGCGCCCGCGCGGTCGCCGCCCGCCACGGCATCGACATCTCGGGATATCAGGGCCGGCAGGTGAAGGCGGCGGATTTCCGCCGCTTCACCCATATCGTCGCGCTCGATCACGACAATCTCGCCAACCTCCGCAGGCTGGCCCCGGCCGGCGCGGTCGCGGAGCTCAGCCTGCTTCTGGACCATGTGCCGGGTCGCGAGGGCCAGCCGGTGACGGATCCCTATTTCGGCGACGACGACGGTTTCGACGTCACCTGGGCCGAGGTCACGGCCGCGGCGTCGGGGCTGGCTCAGGCGCTGAGAACCCGCTTGCCGTAGGCTGCCATCGCATTCGCCATCCATTCCGCCAGACCCGGGCGGATGCTTTCGTAGCGTGCGCGGAAATCCGGGTTCTCCACATACAGTCGCCCCAGCCCCGCATAGGCCTCCGCCGTCGGGCCCATCTTCCAGGTTCGTGCGACCCAGGCGTGGTGTCGCTGGAGCAGCGGGTCCAGCGCCGGATCGTCCGGGCCCGCCCCCTCCGCCATCGCCCGGGCGAAATCGGCCTCCATCCCCGCGACCTCCGCCATCCAGTCCTGCCGCTCATCGGTCGACATGGCCGCCATCGCCGCCTTCCCGGCGTCGATCCGGTCCTGGGCGGGCCGGCCGTATCTCTCGACGATCCAGGCCTCGTAGCCGGCCTGTTTCTCAGGGCTGAAGCCCTCGTACAGTTGCTTGTCCATAATGGTCTCTCGTCCTTCCAGTTCGGCGATCGTGCGGTCGATCGTCCGGGCCAGACGGCGATAGCGGTCCGCTTCCTGTTCCAGCCGCGCCCTCTGCTCGCGCAGAGCCGTCAACCGGTCCGGGTCTCCGGCGTCCAGCAGGGCCGGGATATCGCTGAGGGCGACCCCGAACTCCCGATGAATCAGGATCTGCTGCAACCGCAGCAGTTCCGTTCGCCCATAGTAGCGGTATCCATTCTCGCCGACCGTCGCGGGCTTCAGCAATCCGATGGCGTCATAGTGGTGCAGCGTCCGGACCGAGGTCCC
Organism: Brevundimonas sp.; assembly: GCF_027484365.1. Lineage (GTDB taxonomy): Bacteria > Pseudomonadota > Alphaproteobacteria > Caulobacterales > Caulobacteraceae > Brevundimonas. Next base: position 232,947 of record NZ_JAIXTC010000018.1, read on the forward strand.
GGACAGCCTGGCCAGCTGGCTGACGGTATGGATCGTGTGGCGCGCGTCGTTCCGCATGGACAGACCTATGGGGCATCACGCGGCGTGAGGGTCAAGCGCTCCGTTTGAGGAAAAGCACCCGGGCCGCGCCGTAGTCGCGCGCGTCCAGCCGGTCATAGCCGGGCGTGTCGATCTCCGGCTCGTCGGAGCAGCGTTCAAAGACCACCAGGCCCCCGGGCTTGAGCCAGTTTCCTTCGATCAGTCGCTGAAGGGATTGCTCGCCCATCCCCTTGCCGTAAGGCGGATCGAGGAAGGCGATGTCGAACGCCTCACCGTCCGAGCCAGGCCGTACGCCGAGGTCCGTGGCGCTGCGCCGATGCACGCGCGTCGCCCCCATCACCCCATAGGCGTCAGCGTTCTCGCGAATGGCCCCGCGCGCCGCCTCGTCGGTCTCGACGAACAGGGCGAAGGCCGCGCCCCGGCTCATGGCCTCGAAGCCCAGAGCCCCCGATCCGGCGAACAGATCCATGATCCGCGCACCCTGAAGGGGCTCGGCCCAGGCCGCATGTTCCAGCACGTTGAACACAGCCTGCCGCGCGCGATCCGAGGTCGGACGCGTGCCCTGTCCTTCCGGCGCCACGATGGCCCGGCCCTTCAGTTTTCCGGCGACAATTCTCAATCTAACGGTACCTCTTCTCGGCCCACCCGCGCGTGATCAGGATGACGGCGGCCACGACGAAGAACGCGGACGGCAGCCACAGGTCCACACCACCGCCTACGACCCCGAACATCAGCATCGATCCGGCCGAGATCAGACCCGGAAGAAGGCCGGCGGACAGGATGGCTGTGATCCTCCGGAAGACGTGGACAGCCGGATCGACAGCGCGGTTCACGAACACCGCCCAGGCCAGCATCGCCCCCTGGACCAGACCGACGATGCTGACCATGCCCAGATAGATCAGGAAGGCCTCGCCCCTCGGTCCATCGATATAGAGGAGGTTTGTCATGTAGGGCATCAGGGCGATGAGGCCGAGCAGAAGCAGGTTCAGCAAGAAGACGCCGGTCGTGAAGCGCCTGATCTGGGTGAACATCCGTCGGTGCGAGGTCCAGAAGATGCCGATGACGAGAAAGCTCAGCGCATAGGCCGCGAAGCCCGGCCAGCCCTGGCTCCACAGCGAAGCCGCCGTCCCGTCCCAGTCGTGCGGCGTGTGCAGTTCGATCGACAACAGGGTGATGGCGATGGCGAAGACGCCGTCGGAGAAGAACAGCAGCCGGTCCAGGCTGTTGTCCTTCGCGTGGCTGTGATCGTGTTCGATGTCGCTCATGGTCCCCTCCCCGGCGTTCGTCGCAGCCATCGCCCAAGCGTCGCGGTCACGCAACCTCTGGACCGAAACCCCGCGACCGGGCAACGGTCTCCCATGTCTCCCCACGAAGCCCTTGTCCGCGCCGTCCCTCTCGCGCGTCGATCGCCGATGATCACCGGCTTCAGGCCGGACCGCCCGTGGCTGAGACTGATCGGCTTCCTCGGCCTGGCCATGCTGCTGCTGGTGGTCGTGATGATCGTCCTGGCGGTTCTGGTCAGGGTGATCCCCGGCCTGCCGAGCGAACTGGCCCCGGCCGGCGCCCTGCCCGAGACCCCGACACGTCTTCTCGACGAAAACGGCTACATGTTGCTGCTCGCGATGATCCTCGGCGCTATGGCGCTCGCCATCCTGATAGCCGCGACGACGGTCTACGGTCGGAAAATGAGGGACTTCCTGTGGCCAGGCCGAGCGTTCAACGCCTGGGACTTCGGCGTCGGCTTCGTCGCCATGGCCTGCCTCAGCGCCATCCTTTTCCCGATGTATCTGTGGAACGGAAGCGAATGGGCGCCGCCGCTGTTCGACCCCCTTTATGAGGACTGGACCCGGCCGGTCTTCCTGTTGGCCAGCCTCGTGGGACTTTGCATCGCCGCGGCGGCGGAGGAGGTGGCATTCCGGGGCGTGGTGCTACGACTGACGACCCAGGTGTTGCACCATCCCGTCCTGCTCTGCCTGGCCAACGGGATCCTGTTCTCCGCCTTTCACCTGGACCCGGACCCGGTGGCCTTCGTGGCGCGGACGCTGTCGGGCGCAATCTGGACCTGGGCCGCTATCCGGCTGGGAGGGCTGGAGTTCGCGGTCGGCGCCCACCTGGCCAACAACCTGATGATCACCCTGTTCTGGGAACCGCTGTCGGCCATGGAGGTCGGTCGCGACTCGCAGTGGTCCCAGCTGGCGCCGGAGCTGTTCGTCACCGTCGTGATGCTCGCGATCATCGAGCGGCTGGCTGACGGCCCGCGTGACTGGCGGCCGGCTCCGCTAGCCCCGCGAGGGACCACGTGATCCGCCGGGCTTGCCGCCGGTCCGGGGACCGGCAGAGCGAGGACCGGCGGGGCCGGATCTCGGTCCGCTGGACCGCGGCGCGGCTCCGTCACGCGGCTTGAACTCGCGCTTCGGTCCGTCCTTGCCGGACCTGTCGGCGTCGCGGGCCCAGGTCGCGGACTTCGGTCCGATGATCTTGTCCTCGCGCGGCTTGAACGCCCGGGCCGGTCGTTCACCGTCTGCGGAGCCCTCGCGCGGCTTCCACAGCGCCTTGGTCGACGGTCCACGGGGGTTGGGCGGGGCGGCCTTGGCCCAGCCGGCCTTCTTGGGCGGACGGTTGGCGCGTTCGACGCCCTGGACATGGGCCTCCTCGGCGGCGCGGACCCGGCTGGGCTTGCGCGACGGGTCCGACATGGCCGAGCCCGAGACGCCCGCCACCTTCGGCGTTCCGGTGCGGCGACCCGGAACCGGGGCCGGCGTGGCCACCGTGTTGCCCTCGGGCAGGTTGTCGGGGCGGATGTGCTCGCCCAGCAGCTCGCGGATCACGCGCGGGCCCACCTCCTCGACCGATCCGGTCGCCAGTGTTCCCAGCTGGAACGGGCCGTAGGCCAGGCGGATCAGGCGGTTGACGGTCAGGCCGACCGATTCCAGCACCTTGCGGACCTCGCGGTTCTTGCCCTCGGCGATCTGGACGCTGATCCACAGGTTGGCGGCCTGGGAGCCGTCCTCCTTTGTCGTGGCCTTGTCGATGGTCGCCTCGACCGGGCCGTAGCGAACGCCTTCAACCGTGACGCCGTCCTTCAGCCTGTCCAGATCGGCCTGGGTGACGCGACCCCGTGCCCGGGCCCGGTACTGACGCACCAGGGCCGTTTCCGGCAGCTCCAGCGCCCGCGACAGCTCGCCGTCGTTGGTCAGCAGCAGCAGACCTTCGGTGTTGATGTCCAGCCGCCCGACCGAGATCACGCGCGGCAGGCCGCTCGGCAGGGCGTCGAACACCGTGGGACGCCCCTGGGGGTCGTTGTGCGAGGTCAGCAGGCCGACCGGCTTGTTGTATCGCCAGACGCGCGTGGCCTGGGCCGCCGCGATCGGCTTGCCGTCCACGGTGATGACGTCGTCCCGGGTCACCAGGGTCGCCGGCGTGTCGAGGATACGGCCGTTCACGGCCACCTTGCCGAGGCCGATCAGACGCTCGACCTCGCGACGCGAGGCGATGCCCGCGCGCGCCATGGCCTTGGCGATCCGCTCGCTGCGTTTGGGCTCGGCGGGGGCTGCATCCTTGCCCGGCTTGCCGCCGGCAGGCTTGCCGCCGGCCTTGGGACCTTTGGTGTCGTCGGAATAGCGTTTGCCCTTGATCGGCTTCTCCGGCCGCGCGCCCTTGTCGGGCGCATAGGCGCGACCGGTCGAGCCGCGACCGCCTTCGAGCGATTTCGTGACGGTCTGGAATTGCGCCGCGGACGCCGAGCCGGGTCGCGCGGACCCGCTCTTCGGCCGGTCGCCCGGCTTGTGCGCCCTCGGGGCTTGACTGGGGCGGGGCTTCTTGTCGTTGTCGTCGGTATGGCGGGCCATGATGAGCGGTTCATGCGCATGGCATTGGACCTGGCGCAAGCGGCGGCGGACGCCGGAGAGGTGCCCGTGGGCGCCGTCGTGGTCGATGAAGCGACCGGAACCGTCGTCGCGACGGGCGCGAACGGCCCTGTCGCAGCCCATGATCCGACCGCCCACGCCGAGATCGTGGCCCTGCGCGCAGCGGCTCTGGCGACCGGAAATTATCGCCTGACCGGCCTGACCCTCTATGTGACGCTCGAGCCCTGCGCCATGTGCGCGGGCGCCGTCAGCCACGCCCGAATCGGCCGGGTGGTCTGGGGCGCAGACGATCCCAAGGGCGGCGCGGTGATCAACGGCCCCCGCCTGTTCGAGCAACCGACCCTGCATTCGCGCCCGAGAACCGAGGGCGGTGTCCTGGCCGACGAGGCGGCCTCGCTTCTGCGCGGCTTCTTCCGGGAACGACGCTCCGCCAGGCCCGTTAGCCAAGCCTGACCGTAACGCGCTAGAGACATTGATGCGTCACCTGATCCTGATCGCCGCCGCGGTCTCCGTTCTCGCCGCCTGCAGCCAGCAACGGCCTGCCAGCGCCCCCACCGATGGCGAGGCCGTGCGCCAGCGCGCGATCGACGCCCAGACCGCCCGGCGTCGTACGGGCGCCGAGGTCCAGGACCGCGCCCTGAACCGGGTCATCCGCACCGTCTATCTGTGCGACAACGGCGAACGCCTTTCGGTCGATTTCGACAACCCGCGCGCCATGGCGACGATCCGCAACTCCAGCGGCGAAGCCGTCGATCTGTATCAGGAGCGGGCGGCCGACGGCATCTGGTACAAGGCCAGCGCCTATGAACTGCGCGGCAAGGGCATCCTCGCCACCTGGACCGCCGACGGACGCCAGCCGACGGAGTGCCGGGCGATCGACTAGACCGCGCCCTCGTCCCGCAGGAAGGCCGCCAGCTCCCCCGCATCGACCGACTTCTGGACGAAGGCGTCGCCGATTCGCCGTGCGAGAACCAGGGTGATTCCCCCGGCTTCGGCCTTCTTGTCCCCGGCCATGAGGGCGATGAGCCGTTCGGCCTCGAACGAGCCCGCCTGATCCAGACGGGACGGCAGACCTGCCGCCGCAATGACAGCCTCGACCCGTTCGGCGTCCGCCGCAGCGCACAGGCCCTGACGCACCGAGAAGCGGAACGCCATGCAGCACCCCAGCGCCACAGCCTCGCCGTGGGCCAGGGCCGCCGCCTCGAAGCCCAGCTCGGCCTCGATGGCGTGACCGAAGGTGTGGCCGAGGTTCAGCAGGGCGCGGCGCCCCGCCTCCTTCTCGTCCTCGCCGACGATGGCGGACTTGATCTCGACCGAGCGCACCACGGCCCTCTCCAGCGCCGCCGGATCGCCGCGCACGCCGTCCGCGCCCTCGCCGGCCAGCCAGTCGAAGAACGGCGCGTCACAGATCAGCCCGTGCTTCAGCACCTCGGCCCAGCCGGAGCGCAGCTGGACCTCCGGAAGGGTCGCGAGCACGTCGATATCGGCCAGGACCAGCCGGGGCTGGTGGAAGGCGCCGACCAGGTTCTTGCCGCGCGGTGTGTCGATCGCGGTCTTGCCGCCGACCGACGAATCCACCTGGGCCAGCAGGGTCGTCGGCACCTGCACGAAGTCGATGCCGCGCATATAGAGGGCCGCGGCGAGGCCGGCGAGGTCGCCGACCACGCCGCCGCCCAGGGCCACGACCACATCCTTGCGATCCAGTCCGGACGCCAGCAGCCGGTCCATCAGCCGTTCCAGCTCGGCGAAGGATTTGGACGCCTCGCCCGCCGGGACCGCAACGATCTCCGACCGGACGCCCGCCGCCGCCAGCGAGGTCTGCAGCGCCGGCCCATGAATCATGGCTACCGTCTCGTCCGAGACGATCACGGTGCGCCCGCGCGCGATCGGTGCGATCTGCGCGCCGGCCCCGGCCAGCAGCCCGCGTCCGACCACGACGTCATAGGCTGCGAACGACCCGCCTGAGACCGAAACCGTCGTCATGCCGTGGCTCCGCTGGTCCAGTAGGCGTTCAGTGCCGACAGGATCGCCTCGACCGCCTGGGCATGCGCTCCTGCGCCGACATCCACCGTGACATCCGCCGTGGCCTCGTAGACGGGGTATCGCACCTCGGCCATCGCCTTCAGAGCCACGAGGGGATCCTTGCCGCGCAACAGGGGCCGGGTGTCGCGGCGCTGCACCCTCTGCGCCACCACATTCAGATCGGCCCTCAGCCAGACGGAGGTCGCGTGTTCCTTCATCAGCTCACGCGTCTCGGGATTCAGGACAGCGCCGCCGCCGGTCGCCAGCACGATGGGCGGCCCTTCCAGCAGGCGGCGCATGACCCGCGCCTCGCCCGCCCGGAACTCGGGCTCCCCCAGCTGGGCGAAGATCTCCGACACGGTCATCCGCGCCGCCGTCTCGATCGCATCATCGCCATCGACGAAGGGCAGGCCCAGCCGCTGCGCCAGCCGACGTCCTACGGTCGATTTGCCCACGCCCATCAACCCCACCAGCGCTATGGTGCGGGTCGGAACGGGAATCGCGGCCACCGAAGGTCTGGCGCTCACGATCGGTCTCGGCGGGAGGAGGTACGGCAAGCCATGGTCGCTTCAGTCTCTACACCAAGCGTCGCCGCTCGCCAGCGCCCACGGATCGCTTCCACGCGATGACCACCGCGCAGGTCGAAGCCTTTCTTGAGATGATGGCCGTAGAGCGGGATGCCTCGCCCCACACACTCAGCGCCTACGCCCGCGACCTCGCCGACGCCGAAGCTTCTCTCGGCGCCGCCGGCCTCATGGGTGCCGATGAGACGGCCATCGAGGCCTGGTTCGCCGGCCTGTCGACGCGGGGCCTTTCCGCCGCCACGGCCGCACGCCGACGTTCGTCCTTGCGCCAGTTCTACCGGTTCGCCCTGGGCGAGGGCTGGCGCAGGGACGATCCATCCCGCCGCCTTGACGCCCCGAAACAGGGCCGGTCCCTGCCGCGCACTCTCGATCGCGACGAGGTCGTCCGCCTGCTGACCGGCGCCGCCGCACGCGACGGCGCCTCGGGCGTACGCATGATCGCCCTCGTCGAACTGGCCTATGCCTCGGGCCTGCGGGTGTCGGAACTGCTGGCCCTGCGCGTCGAGGCCGTACGCCGCGATCCGGCCTGGCTGATCGTGCGCGGCAAGGGCGGCAAGGAGCGGCTGGCACCCCTGAACGCCTCGGCGCGTGAGGCGGTGAAGGCCTGGCTGATCCTTCGCGACGCTGCCCGCCCCGAGAAAGCGGCCGACAGCCCCTGGCTGTTTCCGTCAGGCACGACCGCCAGCCACCTGACCCCGCGTCGCTTCGCCCAGATGCTGGATCAGGCCGCAGTCGACGCCGGAATCGACCCCGCCCGCGTCAGCCCCCACGTCCTGCGCCACGCCTTCGCCACCCACCTGCTGGAAGGCGGCGCCGATCTCCGCGTCGTCCAGACCCTGCTCGGCCACGCCGACATCGCCACGACCCAGATCTACACCCACGTCGCCACCGACCGGCTGACCCAGGTGGTCAACCGGCATCATCCTCTGGCGAAGGACGAGTAGAGATTACCGGACGCTGCCTCTCCGCCTTGCCCGAACCGCGTGAAATGCGAGCTCAGATCGACGGCTGTCGGCGCCGAAAGGACAAGGCCGCGCCTCCCGCCAGGATCATCCCGAACAGGATCATCGCCCACTCCGACAATGTTGGGACCGGCGCCGCCACTGCGACGTAGGTGAAATCGTCGGCGGCGGTGTTTGGGCTTGTCCCCCCGCTCGTCGTCACGACGACATCAACCACGCCCGCAGCACCGCCCGCCGGCAGCACGGCTGTGATTTCGGTCGGACTCACATAGGTGACGCTGCTGGCCGCCGTTCCCCCGAACGTAACGCCGGCGTCGTTCGTGAAGCCCGCTCCCGTGATCGTGACGATCGTTCCGCCGCCAAGTGCGCCAGACGCAGGGCTCAGACTGGTGACGCTGGGCACTCGGATCAGTGTCGCGGTGAGCGCCTGGCGGTAGGTGTTGCTATAGGCCGTCATCAGGGTACAGGGCGCATCGGCGCAAGCAGCATCGAAGATTTGAGTGACCACGGGCGCGCCCGAAGCGAGGTTCGGATTGAAGATGATCCGGAATCCTCTGTTTCCGGCGACCGGGTTCGAGGCAGAGAAACCTATCCGGCTTGTATTGAATTGGCCGACGAAGCTGAAGTTGTCTGCCGGAAAGATATTCACGAAATCGGCCGCCCGTCCCGCTGTGACCGTAACGGTGCCTGAAGTGACCAGGTTGGTCGCGTCGTCAAAAACGAAGGATCCGGAGAAATCTCCCTGACCATCGGTGAAGGATCCGCTGAAGTTGTAAGTGACGGGCGCTGCGTTCGCGACACCGCCTGACACCATCAGACAAAGCGCGCTCATTCCAGCCAGAATAAATCGAAACATACCGTCCTCACTGATTTCCGGAGAACGCTGCACCTTCAGCTTCCTCGCGTACAAATACCGATGTTCGGCGGCAGCGACGAGTAACGCGCTCGTCGACGCTATCGCCTCTCAATACAGTGAGATGCTTTGCCGCCGCGTGTGTCGCCGGGCAATCAGCGATCGTCCCAGATTTGGGACGCGGACCTCTTGACCCGCTGAGCGTCCGTCCTTGAAACCTTGAGGCCCAGACGGTCGATCGTGAAGAAATCGCTTTCGATCGTTGTTCGAGACCGAACACGCCTGTAGGAAGCAACAGGCCCTCACCTTTAACGCGAGCCGGTGAGGTCAACTATTTCGCGGTCACGTACTCCCCTCAGTGTCGCCTGGTCCGTGACCTCGGAAACCCATGCGGGGGCGTTCGACATCTATCGCGAGACGCTCTCCGAACTTTACGCCGTCTCCGACGTCATGCATCGCGGACGGAAGGGCTTCAGCAGCCAGACCAAGATGATGCGGTTCGCCGGCAGCACCGTGGGTCGGGCGCGCTCTGTCGCACAGACGCTGGTCCGGGATGCCGACACTATTCGTCGGTCGGGTCTCGACCACATCAGCGTGATCCTCAGCTTCTCGAACGCCGCTGCCGATTTCGACGGCCGCGATGGCAGGGCCGATCCCGGATCGGTCCAGTTTCGAGATCTCAACCAGCCGACGCGATCCCGCGGCGACGATATTGACATGATCAACATGATGGTGCCCCGGCACCAGATTCCGAACTGGCTGCTGACCACGAATTTTCATGGCCTGATCATGCCGGGGAAGAGCCCCGGGGGCCGGTTGGTGGCATCGCACCTGATCACCCTGGTCGAGGTCAGCGACGATCTCACCGAAGACGAAGGGGTCGCCGCGATCGAGGCCACGTTCGTGATCGCCGAACGCTTTCTGGGTCGCAGGGGACCTGCGCCCACCCCGGCGCAGACCGAAGCCGTCCAGCGCACCATCCGTCGGCGCGCCATGCACATTGTCGACACTCACATCGGCCACGGGAAATTGACCGCCGGGCGGGTCGCCACCCTGATCGGCGTGTCGCGCAGCAGCCTGTTTCGCGCATTCGAGCCCATGGGCGGCGTGCTGACCTACGTCCGTCATCGCAAGCTGGACCGGGTTTATGCGGCTGTACGGGCCAGGGGCGGGGCCACCTCCGTCCTCCAGGACCTGGCGGACCAGCAGGGCTTCGATTCCGTGCGCCAGATGAAGTCGACGTTTCGCACACGCTTCGGATTTTCGCTCACTGACGTCCCGCCTTCCAGCCTCGCCCGTCCTGGGCGCTCGATCGCGATCCATGCCGCCCATGTCGACGTGCCGGCCAATGACATCGTGCTGGACTGGCTGCGGATCGGCGAAGCGATCTGAACCCCCGCTTGCCCCGGTGCGTCGACATCTCTAGGTTCCGCCGCCTTGCGACTGGGCCTTCTCGCCCGCCCCTTCCGGACGCCTCATGGCCACCCACTATCTCGAATTCGAAAAGCCGATCGCCGATCTGGAGGCCAAGATCGAGGAGCTCGGCCTGCTGGCGGCCACCTCCGGCTCGTTCGAGACCGAGATCGAAGGCCTGCGCAAGAAGGCCGAGCAGCTTCGCAGGAAGACCTATGCCGAGCTGGATCCATGGAAGAAGACCCAGGTCGCCCGCCACCCCCAGCGCCCGCATTTCATCGACTATCTGGACGCCCTGTTCACCGACTATGTCGAGCTGCGCGGCGACCGCCAGTTCGGCGACGACCAGGCCATCCTCGGCGGTCTCGCCCGGTTCCGCGGTCAGGCCGTGGTCGTCATGGGCCATGAGAAGGGCCACGACACCGCCACCCGCCTGACGCACAATTTCGGCATGGCGCGACCCGAGGGCTATCGCAAGGCCGTGCGCCTGATGGACATGGCCGACCGGTTCGGCCTGCCGGTCCTGACCTTCGTCGACACCGCCGGCGCCTACCCCGGCCTCGGTGCCGAAGAGCGCGGCCAGGCTGAGGCCATCGCCCGTTCGACCGAGCGCGGCCTGATCCTGGGCACGCCGATGATCGCCACGGTCACGGGTGAAGGCGGTTCCGGGGGAGCCATCGCCCTGGCCGCCGCCAACCGCGTGCTGATTCTCGAACATTCGATCTATTCGGTCATCTCGCCGGAGGGCGCCGCCGGCATCCTTTGGCGCGACGGCGCACGGGCGAAGGACGCGGCCAACGCCATGAAGATCACGGGGCCCGACCTTCTGGCTCTGAAGATCGTCGACCGGATCATCCCCGAACCCGTCGGCGGGGCCCATTCGAATCGCGAGGCCGCCATCGCAGCGGTCGGCGACGCCGTCTGGGACGAACTGCAGCAGCTTCTGCCCCTGTCGCCGGCCGAACTGCGCAAACAGAGGTCCGACCGCTTCTACGCTATCGGCCGAACCAGCTAGGCTTCCGGCCCCGTCGACACGGCCCGTTCAATCCGCCGGCTGACGATCACCGTCCAGACCGATCCGTGCGCCGCGGGTCTGCTTCTTCCACAGGGCGGCGTACTCCCCGCCGACCCGCGCGACCAGTTCGTGGTGCGCGCCCCGTTCGACGATCCGCCCGGCCTTCAGCACCAGAATCTGTTCAGCGTCGGCGATGGTCGACAGCCGGTGCGCCACGACCAGGGTGGTGCGGCCCGCCTTGGCCTTCCGGAGCGTCTTCTGGATCGCGGCCTCGGTCCGGCTGTCCAGGGCGCTGGTGGCCTCGTCGAGGATCAGGATGCACGGATCGGCCAGAAGGGCCCGGGCGATGCCGACCCGCTGACGTTCGCCGCCCGAGAGCTTCAGGCCGCGCTCGCCCACCCGGGTCTCCATCCCGTCCGGCAGGCTGCGGATGAATCCGGCCAGTTCCGCCGCCTCCGCCGCCGCCCAGATCGCCGCCTCATCCGCCTCAGGGCGGGCGAAGGCGATGTTGACCGCCAGAGTGTCGTTGAACAGGGCCACGTCCTGCGGCACGAGGGCGACGGCCCGGCGCAGGGAGGCTTGGGTGACGTCGCGGACGTCGGCCCCCTCGATCACCACGCGTCCAACCTGGGGGTCGAGCAGCCTCAGAGCCAGTTTGACGATGGTCGACTTGCCGGAGCCCGAGGGTCCGACGAGGGCCGTCGTCGTCCCCGGCCGGACGGTGAACGACACATCCTCCAGCCCGTTGGCCCGCGCATCGTGACGGAAGGAGACGGCCTCGAACGCCAGCGCTCCACCGTTCTGCCCCTCGGGCCGCACAAGGTCCGGCGCCTGGGGCGCATCGGCGACCTGCGGCGTCTGGCGCGTGACCTTCAGCATCTCCTCCATGTCGATGAAGGACTGGCGGATTTCACGATAGGCGAAGCCGAGGATGTTCAGCGGCGCATACAGCGAGATCAGGATCAGCACCGCCGCCGTCACGTCGCCCGGCCCCATCCGTCCGGCCGCCGCCTCGAACCCGGCCATCACGGCCATGACGCCGAGACCCACATTCATGATCAGGGCCTGGACCGCGTTCAGCAGGGCCAGGGAGCTGTTGGCCTTCAGCGCCGCAGCGTTATAGGCCCCGAGGGCCCGGTCGTAGCCGAGCGCCGCCCGCGTCTCGGCTCCGAACGACTTCACCGTCTCATAGTTGATCAGGGCGTCCACGACCTGGCCGGCGGCCTCGGTATCGGCCGTGTTCATCGTCCGCCGATGCTCGATCCGCCAGTTGGAGATCGAGAAGGTGAAGACCGTGTAGACGATCACCACCACCACCGCGACGGCCGCGAACCGCCAGTCATAGGCCCCGCCCAGCACACCGGCGGCGAGGATCAACTCCAGGCCCGTCGGCACGAGGTTGAAGGCCAGTATCCGCAGCAGGAAGTCGACCGACCGGGATCCGCGATCCACCGTCCGCGAGAGGGCTCCGGAGCGCTTGGTCTGGTGGAAGTCCAGAGACAGGCTCAGGGCGTGGGCGAAGGTTTCCGTCGCCGCCGTCCGCTGCGCCGCCGCCCGCACGGGGGCGAACACCACGTCAGACAGCTGCGGCGACGCGGACGACAGGAACCGCACGATCGCCCAGCCGACCGCGAAGCCGGCGAATCCGAGCCCGATCGAAACCCCGGTCGGCTGGTCCGCCGCCAGATGATTGACCGCCGCCCCCAGCACCAGAGGCGCCAGCACGCCCAGGGCCTTCCCGGCGATGGTCAGCAGGATCGAAACGACCAGCCGCAACCGCAGCTGTGGCGCGCCGGATCGGCCCACCAGCCGGATCAGATCCATCAGTGCGGGGATCGTCGCGGGATCGGCCGGCGGCTCGGCCGCGACGCCGGCGTTCCGCGCCTTCGCCTCTATGCCGCCACCGCCTCGTTGTCCCGATCGTTCACCACGCGCCATCGCACGGATATGGACTGCGCCGGTGGCTCACGAAAGGCCCGCGATGGCCTCGATGACTTCATCCACCGCCGCTTCTTCGGTCGCCCAGGAACAGACGAAGCGCACCGACCCGTCGTCGAAGCGGTAACAGGCCCAGCCCAGGGCATTAAGCTTCGCATGGGCCTTGGCCGGCATCCGCACGAAGACGGCATTGGCCTCGACCGGGTGGGCCAGTGCATAGGGCGAGCGTGTGGCGATGCCGGCCGCCAGCCGCTGGGCCATCAGGTTGGCGTGGGCGGCACCGTCCTCCCAGGCGTTGCTCTCCAGCATGCCGAGGAAGGGCGCAGCGAGGAAGCGCGCCTTGGACGCGGTCTGGCCGGCCTGTTTGAGCCGGTTGTCGACCCGCCGGGCCAGAGACCGGTCGAACATCACGATGGCCTCGGTGCACAGGCCCCCGGCCTTGGCCCCGCCGAACACCAGCACATCGACGCCCAGACGCGCGATCTGGGTCAGGTCGAACCCTGCCGCCGCCGCGTTGGCCAGTCGCGCGCCGTCCAGATGGACGCCATAGCCCCTCGCCTTCACCGGCTCGATCAGATGGCGCAGCTCTTCTTCGGTATAGACCGTGCCGTATTCCGTGGACTGGGTCAGCGACAGGGCGGCCGCCGGCTGGCGGTGCCCCACCTCCGGTTCGTCCAGCGCGGCCTCCAGCGCCTTCGGGTCGATCTTGCCCGACAGGCCCGGCTGGCCGATCAGGCCCACGCCCTGGCCGAAGAAGCCCGGCGCGCCGGTTTCGTCGGTGCAGACGTGGGCGGCGTTGTGGGCCAGCACGGCCTCATGCGGATAGGCCAGCATCGACAGGGCGATGGCATTGGCCGCCGTGCCGGAGAACACGAACCGGATCTCGGCGTCCGCATCCAGCCTCTGGCGGATCTGGTCGGCCGCGCGGGCGGTGACGTCATCCGCCCCATAGGCCCGGGCGAACCCGGCATTGGCCTCGATCAGCGCCTGCAGGGCGGCGGGCGCCATGCCGGCCGTGTTGTCCGATCCAAAGTCATAGCGCATCGCGGATCAGGCCTCGTTCTGGTCGTCGTCGGGGTGGGTCTGGAAGCCGGCGCTGCGGGGATTCGACCGGCCGCGCAAACGGCGTTGGCCCTCGGCCCCCATCGGCATGGGCACGTCCTCGTCGCCATAGGGCACGGCGACCTGATGCGGGAACGGAATCTCGATCCCGGCGGAGTCCAGGGCCTCCTTCGCGGCCTGGAAGACGTCCGCCCGGGCCTGCCAGTAGTCGTCGGACGTCGCCCAGGCCGCCAGGGTCATCTCGACCGAACTGTCCAGCAGGTCGGTCACCCCGGCCCAGGGCGCCGGATCCGGCAGGACCGCCTCGATGCTCGACGCCGCACGCACCAGGGCCTCACGGGCGGTATTCAGATTGTCGCGGTAGCCGACGCTGATCTTCAGCTCCATCCGGCGCGTCTTCTGGCCCGACAGGTTCAGGATGATGTCGCCGAACACCTTCCCGTTCGGAGCCATGATCTTCACATTGTTGGCGTCCGAAAGCTGGGTGAAGAACAGGTCCAGCCGCTGCACCTGGCCGACATTGCCGCCGATGTTGACCAGATCGCCGACCCTGTAGGGCCGCAGCACCAGCAGCATCACGCCCGCCGCCACGTTGGACAGCGTACCCTGCAAAGCCAGACCCACGGCCAGTGATGCCGCCCCCAGCACGGCGATGATCGAGGTCGTCTGCACACCCAGCCGCTGCAGGACGGCGATGAAGCCGATCAGGAAGACGAGGACCCGCACCACCTGGACGGCAAAGCTGAGCACCGTCGGGTCGTGACGGAACCCGCGTACGCGGCCGAGGGCCTTGCGGGTGGCCGACGACGCCCAACGCGCCGCGAACACCGTAGCGACGAGGATGATCAGGGCGACCAGAAGATTGACTGCGAAGTCGCCCGCGATCTGGGTCAGTTTGGCCAGCATCACCGTATCGATGGCGACGGCCTGCTGTCCGGTGGCGATGAGGGTTTCGAGAGGGTCGGCTCTGGAAGTCATGAGCGGGGTCTAACGCCTCAGGTGCGATTTGGAACCCCGCCTGGTCCTAGGCCGATCTGGCCACCCGCCCCCCGCCGCCCTCAAGTGAGTCGAGAAGGTCCATCACGTCGTCGAGCGTATTGGCTTCCCGCGCCGGCTTGTCCCAGCGGATGCGGCTGACGCGCGGAAACCGCATGGCCACGCCTGACTTGTGCCGCGGCGACCGCTGCAGGCCTTCGAAAGCGATCTCCAGAACCAGGCCGAAATCCCGGTCGGCCCTGACCGACCGCACCGGGCCGAACCGTTCCACCGTGTGATCGCGCACGAATTTGTCGAGCTGTTTCAACTCCTCGTCGGTAAAGCCGAAATAGGCCTTACCCACCGGCGTCAGCGTTCCATCGGAGGTCCAGACCCCGAAGGTGAAGTCGGAATAGAAGCTGGACCGTTTCCCGTGCCCGCGCTGGGCGTACATCATCACACAGTCGACGATGTGCGGATCGCGCTTCCACTTGAACCACGGCCCCTTCGGACGCCCGGCGACATAGGGACTGTCCCAGCGCTTGAGCATCAACCCTTCGGCCGCCGCCCCCACCGGCGGGTCCGCGCGCAGGACGCCAAGGCCTTCCCAACCGTCGAAATCGACCACGGGCGACAGATGCAGGCGTTCGCCCGCATGCGCCGCCACAACCGCCTCGAGCCGCGCCCGACGCGCCTTGAGCGGCAGACCGCGCAGGTCCTCACCGGCCTCGCCCAGAAGATCGTAGGCATAGAGGGATGCCGGATAGGCGGCCATCAGCTTCGCATCCACGGTCTTGCGGTTCAGCCGCTGCTGCAGGTCCCCGAACGGCGCGACCGCATCGTCGCGAACCACCAGCAACTCCCCGTCGATCGCCCCCTCGAAGGTCAGGGCGTTCATCAGGTCGGGGAAGGCATGGGTGATCTCGTCCCCATGCCGGGAATAGAGCCGCGCCACGCCATCCTCGCGCACCGCCTGAACCCGGATGCCGTCCCATTTCCATTCGGCGGCATAGTCGGCGGGATCGAGCCTGTCGAAATCCACCGCCTCGTCGATGGCGACCGCCAGCATGACCTGCCGGAACCGGCCCGGCGACTCGGTGTCCGGGTGTTCCGCCCGCCCCTCGACCCAGGCAAACAGTTCGGCGAAGGGCGGCTTCACCGCATGCCAGACCTCGACGATGTCGGCGGCGGTCAGCGGCTCCAGCCCCGTCGTCCCCTCCCCGCCCTCCGGCGCCGGCGCTTCAGTGACCGTTTCCGGCCGCATCATGGCGACCGCCGTACGCGCCAGCTGCGCCGAGAGTCCGACCCGCATCCCGCCGGTCACCAGCTTCAGCAACGCCCAGCGTCCCTTGGGCGCCAGGGCGTCCAGCCAACCCTCGATCAGCCCCTGGACCTCGCCTCGCTTCGCCTTGGCAAGGGCATCGACCACCTCGCCCAGTTCCGGTTCCCGATTCGGTCGGTACGCCGGATCGGTCGGCCAGATCAGGGCGACCGTCTCCGCCAGATCCCCGACATAGTCATAGGACCAGCCGAACAGGACCGGATCGACCCGGGCCTCCACGGCCTTCCTGATCATGGCCGGCTTGGCGGAGTCGAACACCAGCTCGCCGGTCAGGGCCGCCAGGGCCCAGCCCCGATCGGGATCGCGGGTGGCGCGCAGATAGTCCCTCAGCAAGACCAGCTTGGCGTTCCTCGACCCGGTCAACGCCAGGCGGTCCAGCAGTTCGGCAAAAGCGCGCATTCAACCTCGTGACGGCAGGACCGCCATCAAACGCGAAAACGCCCCGGAGGTCTCCCTCCGGGGCGAAGCTTTCGGCGCGGACCTGTTCCTAGTTGAACAGCCCGGCGACAACCGCGGTGATCAGACCCCCGGCGACGGCGGCGAGGACCACGTCATTGCCGCTGCGGACATAGTGGTATCCGCGGGGCGGCGCGCGCAGGCCGTAACGGCTGTAGTCGTTCACGACATAGCCGCGCGAATAGTAGCTGGGGATCCGCTGGCCATAGCTCCACTGCCTGACCTGATAGCCGCGCGGCGGGCTGTAGCGGCCGGCGTTGTAGCGACGCTCCGACCGCTGCCAGCGGTCGTAGGCCCGGACGTCCTGACGATATTCGCGACGGTCGTCACGGTTGTCCTGGCGCCATTCCTGACGGTCGTCACGACGGTCCAAGCGATCGTCACGGCGATCATCGCGGCGATCGTCACGACGGTCCTGACGCTGCTCCTGGCGGTCGTTGCGCTCGTAGCGCGACTGCGCGTCGGCGGCCGAGGCGACGCCCATGGAGCCGGCGGCGATCAGGGCGGCCAGGGCGGCTGTGGTGAATGTCTTCACGGCGAACTCTCCTAATGGTCGGGGACTTCCGACTTGCCCCCACACTAGAAGTCCGCGTTTGAGCCGCGTCTGAACGACGCCGCTCACCCGAGGTTCATGCAGCCGCCGCGGTTTCGCCCGTTTCGGACGGCGACCGCAGACCGGACCGGCCGCCGCGCACGCGCTGCATCAGCTGGGCCAGGGCGGCGAAGTCGATCGGCTTGTTCAGATAGGCGTCCGCCCCGGCTTCCAGGCCCGCCGCGTGGTCCTCGTTCCGCGCCGAGGCGGACAGGACGGCGATCGGCGTCTCGGCGTTCAAGCCGCGGGTGCGGATCAGACGGGTCGCGCTCAGGCCGTCCATGACCGGCATGTTGACGTCCATGATGACCAGGTCGAACCGTTGCTGGCTCGCCATATCGACGGCGATCTGGCCATTCTCGGCCGTGGCGACGCAATGGCCCGCAGAGCCCAGCCAGGCCTCCAGGATCATGCGGTTCACCGGGTGATCCTCGACCACCAGCACGTTCAGGCTCTCCCCGTCGCCGACCTCGGCGTCGATGGCCTCCGCCTCGATCACCGCGTCCCATTCGACCACGTCCGCCTCGACCATGAGGGTGAAGGTCGATCCCCGGCCGACCGCGGAGGTCACCGTGATGTCGCCGCCCATGATGTTGGCCATACGCCGCGCGATGGTCAGGCCCAGACCCGTGCCGCCGAACCGGCGCGTCGACGAGGCGTCGGCCTGGGTGAAGGGCTGGAACAGGCGTTCGAGATCGGCCTCGGCGATGCCCGAGCCACTGTCGGTCACCGAGAAGGCGAAGCCCACGCGGCGGTCGTTGATCCGGGTCGATTCGGTACGGAACTCGATGACGCCGGCGTCGGTGAACTTCACGGCGTTCGACAGCAGGTTCTGGAGCACCTGGCAGACGCGCAGGGGATCACCCTTCACCACCGCCGGGGTTTCGCCGACGAAGGTGGAGCGGAATTCCAGCCCCTTGGCCTCGGCCTGGGCCGCGAACGGTCCCGTAACGCGGCGATGCAGATCATCGAGCGAAACGTCGATGATCTCGAACGTCATCTTGCCGGCCTCGATCTTGGTCATGTCGAGGATGTCGTTGAGCAGGCTCAGCAGGTTGTCGCCCGAGTTGCGGATGATCGACAGATACTCCCGCTGCGTGGCCTCCAGGCGGGTCGCGCCGAGCAGCTGGGCCGCGCCCAGCACCCCGTTCATCGGCGTGCGCAGCTCGTGCGAGATGACGCCGAGGAAGTTCGACTTGGCCTGGTTGGCGGCGTCGGCCTTGTCGCGAGCGCCCTGGAGCTCCTCGATCAGGTGGGCCTGATGCTCCTGGAAGGCGCGAATCCGCTCCTCGCGGAGCATGGTCATCGTCACCAGCACGAACATGCCGGCCGAGGTGAAGGGCATGATGGCCAGGAAGGGCCAGAACAGCGGCCCGCCCCACAGGCTGGCCGCGATGATCAGCGCCACCACCGTATAGGGCGACGAGATCACGATCGCCTGTTTCGGCGAGCTTCTAAGCTGGGCGAAGACGAGCACATAGCCGCTGACCAGAAGGGCCACGGCCAGGGGCTGTCCGAACGGATGGGGCGAGAACCAGGCCATAAGCGGGGCGGAGGCCCAGGCTGCGGTGGTCACAGTGGCGACGGCGGGGAACAGCAGGCCCCAGCCCGCATCGACCCGGCCGGCCATGCTCTTTTCGAACTTGCCGCGGATGGCTCCGGCGCCGATCGTGCCGATGAACCAGACGAGACCCTGGACCCAGCCGACGGTGCCCAGCAGGCCGATCGCCCAACTGCCGATGATGACGTAACGCAGATACTGGGTCTGCAGAATCGCGGTCAGGGCCTGCGCGGCCTCGCTGGCGCTGACTCCCGCCGACCGACCCGAGTCGAGGCTTTTGCCGATGTCCTCGGATCCGACCATACGTCCCCCAACGTCCTAAAAACGAACCAAGGTGACGCTATGACGAACCTTCTAAGACGAGGTGAACGCTGATTTTTCCTCAATCCCCGGTTTCATCGGGGGTTTGGGCCCTGATCGACAGGGCATGGACCGGCCCGGCCAGCTCCTGCGCCAGCACGGCGTTGACCGCCCGCTGCCTTTGCACCCGCCCGACGCCCGCAAAGGCCTCTGACACGATGGTCAGGTTGAAGTGGCTTTCGCCGCCGGGCCGGGCGTCCATTCCGCCTTCATGATGGTGTCCGGCATGCCTTGCGCTGTCGTCTTCGAGCTCCAGCCGTGTCGGCTGGAACGCAGCCATGAGTTTTTCCCGCATAATCGACGCGATGGGGCCTTCCGGCATCTGGGTTTCCTTGATGGTGACCAATTCGACCCTACACTGGGGTCAATGCCAGCGTCATTCGATTACAAGCCCCGTTTCAAGGACATGCGGATCAAGCCGCCCAAGGCCGGCGAAGCCGCCGAGGCCGAGGCCGATGTCCTGCGCCTCAAGCCCGGCGAAAAGCCGTGCGACTGGCCCGACTGCACCAAGGCCGCCACGGCCAAGGCTCCCAAGTCGCGCGAGCGGCTGAACGACTTCTATGAATTCTGCCAGTCGCACGCGGGCGAGTACAACAAGGGCTGGAATTTCTACGCCGGCATGAACGAGGCCCAGGTCCGCGCGGCCCAGGAAAACGAGGCCATGACCGGCGGCCGTCCCACCTGGGAGATGAAGGCCGGAAAGAACTCCCGGGAGGCCGCCGCCTTCGCCTCCAAGATGGGCACCGCCAACACCACCGGCGCCGGCTCCTGGCAGGACAGTTTCGGCCTGTTCGGCCGCCGTGTCCGTGAACAGGCGGTGCGCGAGGAAGAAGGCCTGCGAATCGGCAAGCTGGAACGCCAGGCCCTGGCCGACCTCGACCTCGACCTGCGCACCGACAAGCCGGGCATCAAGGCGCGCTATCACGAGCTGCTGAAACGCTTCCACCCCGACCTGAACCAGGGCGACCGGGGCGCGGAAGCCAAGCTCCAGCGCGTCATCAAGGCCTACAAGACGCTGAAAAAGGCGGGCCTGGCCGCCTGACGCCCCTCTCCCGCAAGCAGAGGGAATGACTATCTATGGCTCCCCACATCCAGGAGCTTGCCGATGAACATTCTCTACAAGGCCCACGCCGTTTCCACCGGCGGCGGTCGCGACGAAGGCCGTTCGACCACCGACGACGGCAAGATCGACGTCCTGCTGTCTCTTCCGGCCGAGATGGGCGGCAAGGGCGGCGCGGGCACCAATCCGGAACAGCTGTTCGCCGCCGGTTATGCCGCCTGCTACATGGGCGCCCTGCGTCTGGTCTCGGGCAAGGCGGGCACGCCGGTCGGTCCGGACACGAAGATCCACACCGCCGTCGGCATCGGCCCGAACACGCGCGGCGAAGGCTTCAACCTCGACATCGCCATCAAGGTCACCGACCACGGCCTCGACAAGGCGATCATCGACGCCCTGATCGAGGCGGCCCATCAGGTCTGCCCCTATTCCAACGCCACCCGCGGCAACGTCGACGTGGACCTGTCGGCGGAATAACTGACGCGCCGGGCCGCGCGCGTGTTGAGCCGCGCGCGCGGCGCCTCTAGATGAGGCTCATGTCTTCCCCCCTCGACGCGACCCCCGATCCGCTGCTGACGTTCGAACCCCACCGCAAGGTCTCCGTGCGAGAGATCTTCGGCATCGATTCCGACATGATCGTGCCGGTCTTCGACACGGTCGACAGCCATGTGCCCGAGGCCGATCCGGCCTACCGGTTCGATCCGCAGACGACCCTGGCCATCTGCGCCGGCTTCGCCTTCGACCGTCGCGTCATGGTCCAGGGCTATCACGGCACCGGCAAGTCGACCCATATCGAACAGGTCGCGGCCAGGCTGAACTGGCCGACCATCCGGGTGAACCTGGACAGCCACGTCAGCCGTATCGACCTGGTCGGCAAGGACGCCATCGTCCTGAAGGACGGCAAACAGATCACCGAGTTCCGCGAGGGCATGCTGCCTTGGGCCCTGCAACGCCCGATCGCTCTGTGCTTCGACGAATACGACGCCGGTCGCCCCGATGTGATGTTCGTCATCCAGCGCGTGCTGGAGGCCCAGGGGCGTCTGACCCTGCTGGACCAGAACCGCGTCATCCGCCCCAACAAATGGTTCCGCCTGTTCGCCACGACCAACACCATCGGTCTGGGCGACACCTCGGGCCTGTATCACGGCACCCAGCAGATCAATCAGGGTCAGATGGACCGCTGGAACATCGTCACCACCCTGAACTACCTCGACCACGACGTGGAAGCCGACATCGTCGCCGCCAAGGCACCCGAGTGGAACACCGCCGACGGCAAGCGCGCCATCGCCGCCATGGTCCGCGTCGCCGACATGACCCGCAACGCCTTCATGAACGGCGACATCTCCACCGTCATGAGCCCCCGCACCGTCATCACCTGGGCCCAGAACGCGACGATCTTCGGCGGCGACCTCGGGTTGAGCTTCCGCCTGACCTTCCTCAACAAGTGCGACGAGCTGGAACGTCCGACCATCGCGGAGTTCTACCAGCGGGCGTTCGGGGAAGACTTGCCGGAGGCGGCGACCCGGGTGAAGGTGGGGTAACGATTCTTCTTGGGGTTGAGCATGCTGATCGTCGGACTCGCGATTCTGGCGATCGCCGCGGACCCTCAGACCCCGCGCCCGACGGACGAGGCCCTTCTCTCGCGGGTTAGTGAGCGTATCCCCGGTGCCGAGGTCCTGGAATTCCATGACCGTCCGATGCCGGAGGGACTTCCCGGTGCCAAGGCCCTTTGTGGCATCGCCATGATCGACGGCGGGCCGCAACCATTCTTCATCTACACCCTCTGGCGAGAACCCGGCTGGGAGGATGGAAACCGATGGAGCACAACCGTCAGGGCTCCTGGTTCGGCCGAAGCGACCGTCGAAAACAACTCCGAACGCCGAGCCGTAAACACCGCCTGTCCAGGGCTGGTCGCGCCTCTGGATGTTGACTGGCCGACGGCCTTGCCC
Organism: Brevundimonas sp.; assembly: GCF_027484365.1. Taxonomy (GTDB): domain Bacteria; phylum Pseudomonadota; class Alphaproteobacteria; order Caulobacterales; family Caulobacteraceae; genus Brevundimonas. Next base: position 254,993 of record NZ_JAIXTC010000018.1, read on the forward strand.
CGTGGCTACGGCGTGGTCCGATCGACGGACCGACTGAACGCGGAGGGCCGCGTTATCCAGTGATCGTGGCTAAGGTGCGGTGTTGGGGGTCAGGACCTGACCAACTCCCCCGTATACTCCCGCACCCCCTCCGGCCATCCCGCCAGCGCCGCCTCGAACCCCGCCGCATCCCCCGCGAACAACATCCGCGTCGCCTCCTCATAGCCCGGCAGGTCCCCTGCTACGGCGGTCATGAAGCGGTAGGCGGCTTCCCGGCCCTTGCGGACCCGGTCCGGTCCCTCGGCCTCGCGCAGCGCCCCCTCGACCAGTTTCCGCAACGCCACCGACGCCCCGCCGGGCTGACCGGCCAGCCAGTCCCAGTGACGCGGCAACAGGGTGACCTCGCGCGCCGTCACCCCCAGCTTCGGCCGCCCCGGCCCCCGCTTCGACTCCTCGACGGGCGGCGCAAGGCGCGCCAGCACGGCCTCGAGGTCGCCGCGCAGGTCGAACTCGACCGGCCGCGCGTCGGCGTCGTCAAAGACCAGGACGCTCTCGCCCGCCTCGACCGCCGCCTTGACCGCGCCGACGACCTCGCGCGGCGCGCCGGACGCGATCCGCCGATGGCCGGCGAAGGCGGTGCAGGACTGAACAGTGGCGGCGGGCATGACGGACTCTCCTCGAAATCGAGGAATGTTTTACCCGGACGAAACCTTGCCGTCAATATCGCCCGGGTTAATCCCTCTTCGGACGCCGGTCGTCGGAAATGATCGAACCGGCGATCCAGCTGACCACCCCGGTCACGACCGCCGCGCCCACGCCCGCCCACAGGCCGTCGACCACGAACCCGCCGAGCAGGCTCGCCACGATCCCGATCGTCGCGGCATTCACGACCAGCAGGAACAGGCCGAAGGTGATGAGGGTCAGCGGGAAGGTCACGAACACCAGCACCGGCCGCACGAAACCGTTGACCAGTCCCAGCAACACCGCCGCCGCGATCAGAGACCCGGTCGACAGGAACTCCACCCCGGGCACCAGCCAGGCCGCCAGCCACAGCCCCAGGGCCGTCACCACCGCCTGCAGGATGAATCTCAGCATCTCGTCGTTCCCGGTTTCGCCACTTTCGAGGTCCAAATATCGGGCCGCCGCGCCCTGCCCGCAACCACCCGCGTCAGGGGAACCGTAGCGGTTGATGTGCGCTATCCCGACACGCCTCCCCGGCACACTCTCAGCAAGGATTTCTTCCATGACCGACGAACGCATCGAAGGCGCCGCCACCGGCGCGAGCGGCAGGCTGAAAAGCGGCCTCGGCAATCTCACGGGCGACACGAAGCTCCAGCTCGAAGGCAGGTTCGACGAGGTCAAGGGCAAGGCGCTCGACGCCTACGGCCGCGCCATCGACAAGCTGGAAACCCTGTCCGACCGTGCCCCCGAAGACCTGCGCGGCCCGGTCAAGACCGGCCTCGACTTCGCCCGCCGCAAGCCGCTCCTGACCACCGGCATCCTCGCCGGCATCGCCTTCCTGATGGCCGGCTCGGGCCGCCGTCGCTACTGATTGAAAGTCTCCTCCCCGTCGCTCCTGGGCGATGGGGAGGGGGACCGCCCGCCGCTTGGCGGGTGGTGGAGGGGGCGAGGTGATATCTCCGGCCTCGGCTGTCGCCCCCCGCTCCAGCCGTCGGCGTCGCCCCCCTCGTCTCGGCGCTGATCGCGCCGATCCACTCCCCCATCGGCATTCGCCAATGGGGGAGAGACCGATTGCCTAGACCGCCACCCCTTCGATCGTCTCTTTCACCGGTCCGCCCGAGGCGGGCTTGATGTCGAACACGATCTTGCCGTCGACCAGCTCGACCTTCACATGGCCGCCGCGCGTCAGGCGTCCGAACAGGATGTCGTCGGCCAGGGGCTTCTTGATGTTCTCCTGGATGACCCGGCCCAGGGGGCGCGCGCCGTACAGTTCGTCGAAGCCGTTCTTGGCCAGCCAGTCCGCGGCGTCGTCGGTCAGTTCGATGGTGATGTTGCGGTCCGCCAGTTGGGCTTCCAGCTGCAGCACGAACTTGGTCACCACCTGACGGATCACCTCCGGCTGCAGGGCCTTGAACGAGACCACCGCGTCCAGACGGTTGCGGAACTCCGGCGCGAACAGGCGCTGGATGGCCTTCTCGTCCTCGCCCTCGACCTTGCCGCGACCGAAACCGATCGAGGCCCGGGCGTTGTCGGCGGCGCCGGCATTGGTGGTCATGATCAGGACCACGTTCCTGAAATCGACCTTCTTGCCGACCGCGTCCGTCAGCATCCCGTTGTCCATGACCTGGAGCAGGATGTTATAGACGTCGGGGTGGGCCTTCTCGATCTCGTCCAGCAGGACCACGGCGTGCGGGTGCTGGTCGACGGCGTCGGTCAGAAGCCCGCCCTGGTCATGGCCGACATAGCCCGGAGGGGCGCCGATCAGGCGGCTGACCGTGTGCCGCTCCATATATTCCGACATGTCGAACCGCAGCATCTCGATGCCGAGCGTCGACGCCAGCTGCTTGGCGACCTCGGTCTTGCCGACCCCGGTCGGGCCGGCGAACAGGAAGGAGCCGATCGGCTTCTGCGGATCGCGCAGGCCGGCGCGGGCCAGCTTCATGGCCGAGGCCACCTGTTCGATCGCCGCGTCCTGGCCGAAGACGGCCCGGTTCAGGTCCGACTGCAGTTCGCGCAGACCCTCGACGTCGGACTTGGACACCGACTTCGGCGGGATGCGCGCCATCTTGGCGATGACGGCCTCGACCTCCTTCTGGCCGATGACCTTCTTCCGCTTCGATTCGGGCAGCAGCATCTGTGACGCCCCCGCCTCGTCGATCACGTCGATCGCCTTGTCCGGCAGTTTGCGGTCGGTCATGTAGCGGGCCGACAGTTCAACGGCCGAGCGGATCGCCGCATCGGTGTAGCGCAGCTTGTGGTGACCCTCGTAGGCGGTCTTCAGCCCTTTCAGGATCTTCACCGTGTCCTCGACCGTCGGCTCGTTGACGTCGATCTTCTGGAAGCGACGCACCAGGGCGCGGTCCTTCTCGAAATGCTGGCGATACTCCTTGTAGGTCGTCGACCCCATGCAGCGCAGGGTGCCCGACGCCAGGGCGGGCTTGAGCAGGTTGGAGGCGTCCATCGCCCCGCCCGAGGTCGCGCCCGCGCCGATCACCGTGTGGATCTCGTCGATGAACAGGATCGCGTTCGGGTGGTTCTCCAGCTCCTTGACGACCTGTTTCAGCCGTTCCTCGAAGTCGCCGCGATAGCGGGTGCCGGCCAGCAGCGCCCCCATGTCGAGACTGTAGATGGTCGCGCCTTCCAGCACGGCGGGGACCTCGTGGTTGACGATCTTGCGGGCGAGGCCCTCGGCGATCGCGGTCTTGCCGACACCGGGCTCGCCGACCAGCAGCGGATTGTTCTTGGTCCGGCGGCAAAGAATCTGGATCGAGCGATCCACCTCGGCCTGACGACCGATCAGGGGGTCGATCTTGCCGTTGCGCGACTTCTCGTTGAGGTCGACGCAATAGGCCTCCAGCGCTTCCCCGCCCGACTTGGCGGCGGCGGCGTCCTCCGCCTCTTCCGGGCTCTGGCCGGCGGTCTTGGCCGGACGCTGCTCGCTCATCCCCGCCTTCTTGGCGATGCCGTGGGCGATATAGTTGACCGCGTCATAGCGGGTCATGTCCTGCTCCTGCAGGAAATAGGCGGCGTGGCTTTCGCGCTCGGAGAAGATGGCGACCAGGACATTGGCGCCGGACACCTCTTCACGGCCCGAGGACTGGACGTGGATCACCGCGCGCTGGATCACGCGCTGGAAGCCGGCGGTCGGCTTGGCGTCCTCGCCGTCCGAGGTGGCGAGCGCGGCCAGGTCGGTGTCGACATAGAGCGTCAGCGCCGTCTTCAGCGCGACCAGTTCGACGTTGCAGGCCTTCATCACGGCCGAGGCGTCGGGATCGTCGATCAGGGCCAGAAGCAGGTGTTCGAGCGTCGCATATTCGTGGCGGCGTTCATTGGCGTAGGAGACCGCGCGATGCAGAGTCTCTTCGAGAGGACGTGAAAACGAGGGCATGGGGAGATCCTCTCAGTCTTTTTCCATAGTGCATTGCAGCGGGTGCTGGTGACGGCGCGCCGTCTCGACCACCTGGGCGACCTTGGTTTCGGCCACTTCGTAGGTGAAGACGCCGCACACCCCGACGCCATGCTGGTGCACATGCAGCATGATGCGGGTCGCGTCCTCGCGGCTCTTCTGGAAGAACCGCTCCAGCACATAGACGACGAATTCCATCGGCGTGTAGTCGTCGTTCAGGATCAGCACCCGATAGAGCGAGGGCTTCTGAAGCTTGGGCTTTGTCTCGGTGATGGTGGCGGAGCCGAAGCCCTGATCCTGTCCTTCACCTGGCCTTTTGGTTGGCATCGTCGTCCGTCATTTCGGGGGAGTCGAAACGCTATGTAGGAAGTGTCAGCCGGTTTTGGAGTCACGTCCAGTCACGGCTGTCGTGATGAGGCGTTCGGCACGCGCCGGAGCGGGCCCGGAGCGCCGGACACGCAAAAGGCCCCGGCGTTTCCGCCGGGGCCTCAGCTTACGCTACTTTGAAAGCAGCTCGCGCCTTAGCGGGCGGCCTGGAACTTCTCGACCGAGGCGGTGACGCGCTCGTTGATGGGCTTGAAGCTGTCCTTGACCGAACCGGTCAGGGTCTCGGTCATCTTGGTGACTTCCGACAGGTAGGTTTCCATCGCCGACTTGGCGAAGTTGGTCTGCAGCTCGATCAGCTCCTGGATCGAACGGGCCTGCGAGAGCGTCTGGGCGGCGGCGACGCCGGTTTCCCAGCTCGACTTCGAGTAGGACACGACCTGGGCCGACAGGGCCTCGGCGCCCTTCTGGGCGGCGGCGGCCGAAGCGGTCAGGGCTTCGAGGTTCTGCTTCGACTGGGCCGACAGTTCGGCGATCGTGGCCGAGGTCTTCTCGACGCCGTCACGCAGGGCTTGGGTACCGGCGGCCTGGACCTTTTCGGCCTGGGCCTTGAACTGCTCGCCCTGGACCTTGGCGGTCGCGGTGGCCTGTTCGATGGACTTCTTCACGGTTTCGGCGCTGTCAGCCATGGGAATTCTCCTGAACCAGATACGGCGGTTGGCCCGCCTGAATGTGTCTCTCACCCGGACGATTCCGGGCTCGATGAACGCCATATGATGCAAGTGCGAACACGCGTCAAGGGTTTTTGTGCACTGCACCATATGAACGTTGGTCACTCTCTGAAGCCTTCCCGGGAGCAAAGCTCGCGCGTCAGGATTCGAGCGTTCAAATCCGCGTTGATACCTGCTTAACCACCCTGAAACCTGCGTCCCCCATGCTAGACTCATCACTTGCGTCGCGCCGGGGGGCCGTCGTCGCGTCACGGGATTGAGAGGCTTCGCTTGACGATGATGCGTACCGGAAAGACCCCATTCCGCCGCCTGATCGCAGGCCTCTGCGCGCTGACCCTGGTTGTCGGTCTCGCCGGGCTCGGCTGGAACAGGGTTCAGGCCCAGTCAGGCGAGAACAGCCGCTACGCCGCCATCGTCGTCGACGCCGGCACGGGCGAGGTCCTGTTCGCCCGCCATGCCGACAGCCGCCGCTATCCGGCCTCGGTCACCAAGGTCATGACCCTCTATCTGACGTTCGAGGCCCTGGAGAAGGGTACGGCAACGCTCGACGACGTCCTCACCATCTCTCCGCTGGCCGCCTCACAGCCGCCGTCGAAGCTCGGCCTCGCCGCCGGCCAGACCATCCGCCTCGACGACGCCATGCGCGCCACCACGGTGCGGTCCGCCAATGACATGGCCATGGCCATCGCCGAACACATCGGCGGCTCCCAGGCCCGCTTTGCCGCCATGGCGACCCTCAAGGCCGAAGAGCTCGGCATGACCCAGACCCGCTACGTCAATCCGAACGGCCTGCCCGACAGCCGCCAGCTGACCTCGGCGCGCGACCTCGCCATCCTGGCCCGCGCCATCATGCGGGATTATCCACAATATTACAGCTACTTCGGCCTGCACGACTGGAACTATCAGGGCCGCGAGTACCGCAATACCAACGGCCTCTTGCTCAGCGGACAGGGCTACGACGGCATCAAGACCGGCTTCACCAACGCCTCGGGCTACAATCTCGCAGCCTCGGCGGTGCGCAACGGCAAACGCGTGATCACCATCGTTCTCGGCGGCCGCTCCAGCGTGACCCGAAACGCCCACGTCGCCGCCCTGATGGATACCGGTTTCGAGGTCGAGACCCGACGCGCGGCCGGTGAGCGGATCCAGACGGCCCAGACCTTCTTCGAGGCGCGCGGCTTCGGCATCGGCGGTCCCGACACCGGCGGAGCCGTCGCCTACGCGGCCCTTAACGGTGCTCCGGCAGAGGTCGAGGAAGGCCAGGGCTCCAGCACGATCGCCTGGACCGCCCTGCCGACGCCAACGTCCCAGCCCACCCCGTCGCCGCCCGGCTATACCCACGCTACACCGGTCCAGCCCACGGCCACGCCGCCGGTTCGGCGCGCAGAGGTCGCCCCTCCGCCAAGGGCCGGGACTGCAACAGGCAACCTGACCGCCAGCCTCAACGGCGGCGTCGCCCCGCCCCCAGGGTCCGCCTCCGGCCTGACCCGCGGCACCGTCGCCAACCCACCCCGCCCGGCCGCAACACCCCCGGCGCGGGCCGCGACCCCGCCCGCCGGCCGCTGGTCGGTCCAGGTCGGCGCCTTCCGCGACGCGACCGTGGCACGCAACTGGCTGACAGAGGTGAACCGCCGCTTCCGGACCCAGTTCACCAGCGCAGAACGCAATGTCGTCGCCGTAGCGGGCTGGCATCGTTCGCGCTTCACCGGGATGACCGAAGCCGCCGCCCGCAGCGCCTGCGAAGCCCTCGACGCCCGCCGCGTCACCTGCATGGTCGTCCGCCCGGGCGGGTGATCGGGTTCCGCCTTCGGGCGGGAGAAGGGAAACACCCCATACCCATCAACACATCCCCCCAGGACCTGAACGATTTCAACGCCCGGTCCTGATTAGAGGCTTTCTGTGCGCCCCCTTCCGAACCCGGCTTACACTTCCCTCCGTCCCGTCGCGTGGGGAAGGCGTCCTGGGCCCAGGACCCGGACGTGCGGCGGGGCGCGATCGAGCGGGAAACTGTATCGCTGCGCGCGGCCGAGGACCCTGATCTGGCGTTGAACCTGGATCTGTGGAGGCACGAACCGGCGCTGATGCAGGACTGTCCATGGGGTGACAAACCGTGGAGCCCGGAGGGACCTGACACCCTCCGCCCGTCGCGGGCCGAGGCCGGAC
>NZ_JAIXTC010000022.1 GCF_027484365.1 Brevundimonas sp.
AGGCCCAGCTCAGCTCCATCGCCCGGCAGCTCAACGAACGACCCAGAAAGACCTTGCTCTATCGGACACCAGCGGAGACCTTCGCCGAGTGTGTTGCAGCGATCAGTTGAGCCCACCGTCTGAAGCGATCATCGCCCCCCGACCCTGAACCGCGCGCCGGGCAGCATGGGAAACGTCACCAGCGAGACGCCTCAAATGCCACGCACGACAGGACGCGAAGCCGACCGTCAGGCTGTCATTTGCCGGCGCTGGATGTAGAGCGCGGCCCCGCCGGCCAGCATCAGGCCGAGCAGGATCATCATCCACTCGCTCATCGTCGGGACTGGCGCGGCCGCGACCTCTGTCACGGTGAAGACCAGGTCAAACGGCCCATTCACTCCACCGAACGGGCTGTTGTAGATGCCGAGCATGCTCCCGCCAGCGTACGGATTGCTCGATGACACCGCGAAAGGCACAATCGTTTGGTCGATCACGAAGGCGTACTGCTGCCCGGCCGTGACCGGCAGGGGCGTGCTCAAGACGATCGTCTGAAAGCCGCTGGTATTGCTTCCGGTGTCCACAAGGTTGACCGTCTGGGACGAGGCGGGTGTCCCAACGCTGCCGTCTGTCCCGCTGCCGGGCCCGCTGTAGAAATGCATCGTGACCGTCGCATTAGAGCGTGGTCGAACCTGAATCTGGGTGACGGTTCCCGTCAGGGTCGCGGTGAAAGACTGTCCGAACCCCGGTTGTCCTCCACTCGTTGAAGTGTCGCCGACGTTCTGCACGATCGTCTGCGCGCTGGCGATGGCGGTCCAGCCCAGCGACAGAGCGACCACGGCTACAAGAACCGGCAAGGCGCGTTTGGCGAAGGCGATCATTTCCAGCACTCCCTGAGCAGCCCGACACTGCCGAGTGCTGAGTCCTCTTCTCCGTCAAAAAACAGGAAAATTGTGAAACTCCGATGACGTCACCCGTCTGCGGGGGACCGCATCTCATCACCCCCCGACCCGAAACCGCGCCCCCGGCAGCATGGGAAACGTCACCAGCGACACCTCCCACAGATCCACGCCCGACAGTACCCGCAACCGCCCGTCCCTGCGCGCCTTCGCCGTCCGGAACCCGATCGACAGCCCGTCCAGCGTCCCCGCCCGGCTCAGCGCCCGGGCATAGCGGGCCTCGGCCGACCAGTCGGCGATCCGGCCCCGGACGAACAGGCCCCGGTCGTCCTCGACGACCTCGTCCCAGACCCCGACCACGGCCCGACTCTCGTGCTGGTGCAGCATCCGCACCCCGCTCGTCCCTGTCCGCTTCAGGCTGTCGGCGAATGCCCCCTTCGCCACAACATCCCCGTTCAGATCCGCAACGCCCCACAGCGAGGCATGGCCCTGGATCTCCAGCCCGGCTTCGATCACCGACGTCATCGGCCGCCCTCCAGCTTGCGCTCGATCCGCTCGACGGCCGCCCGTGTCGCGACGCCCTGCTCCTCCAGCCGCGCCAGCCGCTCGGCCACCAGCCTTTGCTCGCCGACCCTCGCCTCCAGCGTCGCGATCCGCGCCGCCGCACCACCGGCCCACACCAGTCCGCCGATCGTCTGGATCGCCAGCGCAACGGCCAGCGCCGTCGCCATCTTCTTCAGATCGTCCATCAGTCGCCGACCCCCGCCATCCGCCGACGTTCTTCGTCGGTCAGGAAGCTCGCCGCGTTCAGCCGGGCCCACAGCGCATCCCGCTCCGGCTGCAGCGCAGGGATGGCGTCCAGATCCGGTTCGATCCGCACGTCTTCAAACCGTCCGCCCAGCCAGCCACTCAGCGCCCCGGCCATCTTCCTCGCCAGGGGAACCACCGTCCCTCGCCAGAAGGCCGCATTGGCCTCGCGATAGTTCGCATAGGTCGCGTCCCCCGGGATCCCCAGCAGTTGCGGCGGCACCCCGAAGGCCAGGGCGATCTCGCGCGCCGCCGCATGTTTCCCGGCGATGAAGTCCATGTCGGCCGGCGTCATCGACATCGGCTTCCAGTCCAGCCCGCCCTCCAGCACCATAGGCCGGCCGGCGTTCGCCGCCCCGGCATGCGCGTCGCCCAGTTCGGCCTTGAGTGCCATGAACTGGGCCTCGGTCAGCCGTTCGCCGTCCTTCGACGAGAAGACCAGCGCCCCGCTCGGCCTGGCAGCGTTGTCCAGCAGCGCCTTGTTCCAGGCGCCCGACGCATTGTGCACATCGATCGCGAACGCCGCCGCCTCCAGCGGTGAAAACCCGTAGTGATCGTCCGTCGGATGAAACAGCTTCAGGTGCATGACAGGCATCCAGCCGTCCGCCTCCCGCACAATGCGCACCGAGCGTCCGCCGACCGCATATTCATAGGCCTCGGGCCAGCCCTGCCGGCCCGGCGCGACCTGGACCCGGTCCGGCCTCAGGCTCCACAGCTCGGCCGGCGCATCCTCCCCGACTGCCTCGACATAGGCGTTCCCCGCCGTCTGCAACGCACCATAGATGCCCTCCAGCCATTCAGCGCCGGACTGCTCCGGATTGGGCATGGCCAGCAGACGGGCCGCCGGATGGGTGTCGTCCCTGACTCCGCCGGAGAAGACGATCAGCGGCGCCGAGGCCGCCGCTTCGGCAATCATCCGGACGCAGCGATAGGCCACGGGATTCCGATTGAAGCCTTCGCGCGCCAGGCTGGCGTAGTCACGCGGAGTCCAACGCGCCCGACCGGCCCCGGTCAGTGCGATCAGCGGCCCCGCGCGGCTGTGCTTCGCCTCGGGCGCGGCTGGGCCGGCCCGCCATGGAAACAAGGGCATGGTCTCTCCCTGACCGGATCGACCGGTCGCAACTTTTGAATGTTCGTTGTCCGCGCTCAGCCGATCGCCCTGGCCGGTTCGTCAGGATTAGTCGTCGATTGGAATGCAGTCTTCGCCCGCGACTGTTGGGCCTATGCTGCAATGCATCGTGCTTAGCGCATAACCAATCGCTTCAACTCGTTGTTGACTCCGACCCAAGGCCGACCACCGACCAGATCAAAAGTGGTGCCCGGTGTAACGGCACCAGTCACAACTGTATCTGCGACCCCGTAGGTCGCTTCATAGACACTCGCCCCGGCAGGCACGAGGACGTTGGCTACGTCGGCCCCGCGCGTCACCGACGAGCTTGCCGTAATCATGGGGCTGGAGAGGAGTGAGCCCGCTTCGAGCTGAACGCCCCAAGCGTCGACTGGCGCTGTCACGCCCCCTGAGGCCGTCATGAACGAGACGGTCACCAAGGTCCCCGTTACAGTCACAGGGAATACCAGCCGTTGCCACTGAGTGTTCAGGGCGAGGTTGGCGGAAGGCGTATAGCCCGTAGTGTGTGTTTCATTCAGCCTGACGTTGGTCGTCCCCGAAACGGCCCTGACGAAGGCGCTCAGGACATAGGGGCCTGCGCCCCCCGACACGAGTTGATACCACTGCTTCAGCCCGCCATTGAGGGTCAGCCGGACAGCACCCATCCCTCCGGACGGATCGGGATCGGGGCTGGCGGAGGCGGTCGCGCCTGCATCCGCCAGCCAGACGGGGTTCAGAAGCGCGGTCGAGTGCCGCAACAGGTTCGTGGCGGCAGGCTCCAGCAACAGACCCCGGTCCGTGATCCGGGCCACGCCGGTTGCGAAGGGAATAACGGCGCCCGCTGCGGTGAAGGCCGTCCCGGCCCCCGAGCGGGCGAAGCTCAATCCGCCGAGGCCGTCCAACGAGGAGGCGATCTCCCAGCCCCTCTCATACCGGTTCCCGATGACGTCGATCAGAAGTGGGAGCGGATCCGCCCTGCGCATGACGAGGGCCGGCTGACCCAGTTCGATGCCGATCATCAGTCCAGCAGCGCCACGATGTGCGCCGCCGTGGTCCCTGTCGCCAATACCCTGCGGGTCTGTACGGCGACATAGCCGACCGGATGGTTCTTGAGGGTCACCGCCTCCCCGTCCGGCGACGCGACGGGCACGATCTTCAGATCGCCGGCTGAGCCGACGTACAGCGCCTTGGCCAGACTCGGCAGATCTGTGCCATCCGCCGGCGTCACGGCCTCCAGACGGCGGGCCGGCGCCGAGGGCGACGGCGTGAAGGCGGCATAGGCATCCGGAGTGGATGGCATGATCGGTCCCCTGATTTCGGATTATGCGAGTATGGGGCAACGGAGCCTCGCCCCGTCCCGTCCCCTTTCCCGCCTTGCCCAAACTATAGGGGACCAGCGTCACAAGGCGCGGATAAAGCCTCAAAATAAGTCCGGCCCTTGATTCCAAAGGCCGATTTCGACGATCCGTTGATGGGTATCGCCGAACCCAGGTCAGTTCGCCGCCAAAATTCTGTCTTGCTCGATCATCGGCCTTGAAGCCCCGGCGATGGCCGCGATCAACTCGCTGATCTGGATCGGCTTTCCGACATGGCCATCCATCCCGGCACGGGCGCAAGCCTCGACCTGATCGGGCTGCACATTGGCGGTCAGGGCCAGGATCGGCAAGGCGGCGCGGGCCCCTCCCAGGGCACGAATGGCCCGCGTCGCATCCATCCCGTCCATTACGGGCATATGCACGTCCATCAGGATCACGTCGTAGTCGCTCCTGGACGCAGCATCCACCGCCTCGGCGCCATTACAGACCGTGTCCAGCTCGACGCCCCATCCCGACAGAATGATCCGCACCAGCTCACGGTTCGCCGGCGCGTCGTCCGCCAGAAGGATCCGGGTTCCGGGGGCCAGGGCGAGGGCATAGTCCGCCTCTGTCCCGACATCACCTTCGGCCTCAATGAGCGGGATCTCGAACCAGAAGGTCGACCCTTCACCCGGCCGGCTCTCGGCCCCGATCTCCCCGCCCATCAATTCTATCAGCCGGCGCGAGATCGCCAGCCCCAGCCCGGTCCCGCCATAGACCCGCGTCGTCGACGCATCCGCCTGGGTGAACCGGTCGAACAGCCCGTCGATCTTTTCTGGCGCGATGCCGATACCACTGTCGGTGACCGACACGCGCAGCCGCTCCCCGATCGTCCGCAAATCCAGTCGGATCTCGCCCGAAGCCGTGAATTTAACGGCATTCGACAGGAAGTTCAGCGTCACCTGCCGCAACCGCCCCTCATCGCCCATGATCATGTCGGGCAGGGCGGCCGATGTCGTCATCGCCAGCGTCAGTCCCCTGGCCTCGCACTGGGTCTCGATAATGGAGGCCGCCCCCCGCACCATCGCCGCCGGATCAAAGGCCACGGGATCAAGTCCGACGGCATCCGCCTCCAGCTTGGAATAGTCGAGGATGTCGTTGATGACGCTCAACAGGGCCTCCGACGAGGTCGCGATCCGGTCGGCATAGCGCCGCTCAGCCTCGGGCAGGACCTCGCTGGACAGCAACAGACCCGAAAAGCCGATGACACTGGTCAATGGCGTCCGCAGCTCGTGAGACATGTTTGCAAGGAACTCGGACTTCGCCTTCGCCGCAGCCTCGGCCACGTCGCGTGCCGCGATCAGTTCGTCCTCCAGCCGCTTGGTCTCGGTGATGTCGCGCACCACGTCGTGGAACTCCACGACCCGACCGGCCTCGTTCCGGATCAGCGTCGTCCTTGCCTCCATCCAGCGCACTTCACCGGACGCCATCCGCGCCCGGTAGACGAGCCCCGGAAGGACGGTTCCCGGCCGCGCGCGCACCATGTCGCGGAACCGCCGGGTCAGCGCCTGAACGTCCTCTTCAAGGATCAGATGGGTGACCGGACGTCCGACCAGATCACCTGGCGCAATCCCCGTCGCCGCCTCGACGCTCGGCGATATGTACTGGATCAATCCGTCGACGCCATAGGTCACGATGATGTCGCTGGCTCGATCCGCGAGCAGGCGATAGCGGGCCTCGCTGGCCTCAATGCGCTGCTGGCTGCGCACCCGGTCGGTGACGTCCTGGAACACACCGAACAATGCGGTCGTTGTCCCATCCTCGGCCCGCTCCGGCCGGCACTCGGACGTCACGATCCGCTCCTCGCCGTCCTCCCGGATCAGTCGCAACTGGAATCCGCCGCCCTCGCCGGTCTCGATCGCCCGCCTGCAGACCTCGGCGACCACAGGCTGGTCATCAGGGTGGTAACAGCCGACGGCGTCGTCAAAGCTAGGATCAAAGGTCGCCCGGGTCTTGCCGTGGATCCGGTAGACCTCGTCGGACCAGGTCACGCTCCCATCGGCGACATCCAGCTTCCAGCAACCCACCCCGCCGAGCTGCTCCGCCATCCCCAGGGTCTCGACCAGTTCGGCCTGTGCCCGCTCTGCGGCCTTGCGTTCGGTTATGTCTCTGACGTGATCGTGGAACTCGATCACCTTGCATCCGGCCTCGTCCCAGATCGCCCTTGGCGAGGCTTCCAGCCAGATCGTCGTACCGTCCTTGCGGATTGCCCGATATTCATAGCGCGGGGAGATCGTGCCCGGACCCGCCTTCACATAGGCTCGAACGATGGCCTCGACGCGGACGGCTTCCTCGGGCGGAATGAACGTCATGCAGTTCCGCCCGACCATCTCGTCCGGCCGATAACCCATGATCGTCTCGACCGAGGGCGACAGGTAAAGGAAGGTTCCGTCCAGGGCGTATCGCGAGATGATGTCGGTCGCTTTCTCGCTCATCTCGCGGAACAGCGCCTCACTGCGCTCAAGTCTTTCCCGGGTCCTTACGATGTCGGTGACGTCCTGAAAGACGCCGAACAGGGCGATCGGCCGACCGTCATCGCCGGTTTCGGTCCCGGAACGGGTAATGACCCTGCGCTCGCCGCGGTTTGTCAGGCTCAGCCTGAGTTCCAGATTATAGCCCTGACCGGTCGCGATCGCCCGTTCAACGCAGGCGGACAGGATTTCACGGTCTTCCGGATGATAGTCCGCCAGCACGTCGGCATAGCTTGGATCGAAGCTGGCAGGTTCGCGGCCATGGATGCGATAGACTTCGTTCGACCAGTCGACCTTGCCGGTGACGAGATCAAACCGCCAACGGCCCAGACCGGCCAGTTCCTCGGCCATTTCGAGCATCGCTGCTTGTTTGGACTGTCGCCGCAGCAAACGGGCATGGTCGATCTGCTGGCCTGCCAGCTGCGCCAGCAGCTTGAGGCTCTCAATCTGCGCATCGGTGGGTGCAGCTCGGGGCACCGTATCGATCACGCATACGGCACCGTCCTGACCTCCGTCAGCCGTCGTGATCACCGCCCCGGCATAGAATCGTACGCCCTGAACGACCACCAGGCGATTCTCGGCGAAACGGTCGTCGAGAGCGGCATCCTCCACCACCAGAGTCGTACCGGCTTCCGACCCGATCATGTGACGGCAGAAGGACTCCTCCGCCGTCGTCTGATCTTCCCCATAACCCCGGTTGGAACGGAACCATTGGCGCTCGTCATCAAGGGCCGTGATCAGAGCGATCGGAGCGTCGAACATCGCCGCCGCCAGCTCGGTCAATCGATCAAAAGAGTTACTCTTGGACAAGACCGATCTCCATCAAGAAGATCAGGGTTAATCCGCCCTTCCGAACAAAGGGTTATCATGTAACCGGTTTCACCCGCGTTCCTCCAGCCACTCGACGGCTTCGTACTCCACGGCGTCCTCCGGCTCGGCCAGCGCCTCCTCGGAGATCGTCTGCCCGCGGATCGACACGCCCGCCGTATGCACCGACTCCGGATCGCCGGACACGAGGGGATGCCACTCGGCCAGACCGCGCCCCTCATGGATCCGCCTGTACCCGCACGACTTCGGCATCCAACCCAGCGCCTGAATATTCCAGGGCGTCAGCTTGATGCAGTCCGGCACATGCTCCTGGCGGTTCGCGTAGTCGGTGCAGCTGCACAGCTGGCTGTCGAACAACTTGCAATGGACCCGGGTCGGGAACACCTCGCCCGTGTCCTCATCCTCGAACCGGATCAGACAGCACAGTCCGCACCCGTCGCACAGGCTCTCCCACTCCTCGCGGGTCATCTGGTCCAGCCGCTTCGTCTGCCAGAAGGGCTTGGGTTCGGGGGTCGTAAGTTCTACATCCACGCCTCCCCTTAGCCTCCCCGGCTCTCGAAAGCACCCATGGCCCCCCGCTCGTCTCCGAGACCCCCTCTCGTCGCCCTGAAAGACGTCCGTCTCCAGGACGGCCCGCGCCCCCTGTTCGACGGCGTCGACCTGGCCATTGAGCCGCGCACCCGCTCCTGCCTTGTCGGCCGCAACGGCGCCGGCAAATCCACCTTGATGAAGGTCGTCATGGGCCTGATCGAGCCGGACAGCGGAACGCGTTCGATCCAGGGGGCGGTCAAGTTCGCCTATGTGCCGCAGGAGCCGCTGATCGCGGGCGACACCCTGCTGGACTACGCCACCTCGAACGGCGCCGAACACTGGACGGCGGAAGCCTGGCTCGAGACCTTCGGCATGGATCCGAACAAGTCCACCAAGGGCCTGTCCGGCGGTGAGATCCGGCGGGCAGCCCTCGCCAAGGCTTTCGCCGAGGAGCCGGACCTGCTGCTGCTGGATGAGCCGACCAACCATATGGACATCATGGCGATCGAGCTCCTGGAGACGGAGATCATCAACGCCAAATGCGCCGCCCTGATCGTCTCCCACGACCGCGCATTCCTGAACCGCGTCACCCAGTCCTGCCACTGGCTTGAGGGCCGCAAGGTCCGCACCCTGAACAAGGGCTTCGACGCCTTCGACGAATGGGCCGCCAAGACGATGGAAGAAGAGGCCATCGCCTTCCAGAAGCTGACCAAGACCATTGAGCGCGAGACCGCGACCTTCTACAGCTCCATCACCGCCCGCCGCAGCCGCAACGAAGGTCGGGCCCGCTCGCTCGACGCCCTGCGCGCCGAACGTGCGGAACAGGCGAAGGACCGGCCGCGCGAAATGCAGCTCGGCGTCGATTCCGGAGGAACGTCCGGCAAGCTGGTCGCCGACCTCAAGGGCGTCACCAAATCCTTCGGCGACCGCGTCGTCATCAAACCCTTCACCAGCCGCATCCTTCGCGGCGACCGACTGGCCATCGTCGGCCCGAACGGCGCAGGCAAGACCACCCTGGTCAAGATCATGCTCGGCGAGCTTGAGCCGACAGAAGGCACGGTCAAACTCGGAGCCAGTCTGGAGACCGTCTACCTCGACCAGTCCCGCGACGGCCTGAAGTCCGACATGACCCTGTGGGACGCCCTGACGCCCGGCGGCGGCGACTCGATCATCGTGCGCGGCTTCTCCAAGCACGTCGCCGCCTACGCCAAGGACTTCCTGTTCACCGACGCCCAGCTGCGCCAGCCGATCTCGACCCTGTCGGGCGGCGAGCGCAATCGCCTGCTTCTGGCGATCGCCCTGGCCAAGCCTGCCAACATGCTGGTCCTCGACGAACCGACCAACGACCTCGACATGGACACGCTCGACAAGCTGGAAGAGCTGCTTGAGCAATACGACGGCACCCTGATCCTGGTCAGCCACGACCGCGACTTCGTCGACCGTCTGGCGACCTCGACCATCGGCATGAACGGCCGGGGCGACATCGTCGAGACCCCCGGCGGCTGGACCGACTTCATCGGGCAGAACCCCGATTTCCTGAAGCCGAAGCCGGCCGGCACGGCCGCGTCAAAACCAGCCGTCACCACGCCCGCGCCCCCGCCGGTTCCCGCCGCCAAGGGCAAGCTGTCCTTCAAGGACCAGCACCGACTCAAGGAACTGGACGCCCTGATCCACACCCTGCCCGCCGACATCGCCGCCCACCAGAAGCGCCTCGACGACGTCAACTTCTACTCCCGCGATCCCTCCGGCTTCGCCTCCACCATGAAGGCCCTCGAAGCCGCACAGGAGAAGCTCAACTCGGCCGAGGAGGAGTGGCTCGAGCTGGAAGCCAAACGTGAGGCGCTCACGACCGGCTGAGCGGATTCTGTGGACAAGACAGAACGCTGATCGGCAAGCAGAAACCTCGTCCGTCCACAGAGGTTAACGCGGTTATGCACCGGCTCCACCTTGATCCTGCACAGCCCCCTCGCACCCCCTTCTTGCTGCCTCCCGCATTTGGAGCGAGCTTGACTAGGCCGAGGGACACGGCGGCGCGGAAATCCAGGGAGACCGGGGTTTCAAGCGGGTCGGTCCGGCTCTCTGACCAAGGGTTCCAAGGGCGCTTTCGGGCGATGGCGGAAAGACCGGGCAGGGTCCAGGCTCCCGACACGGAACGCTTCAGCGGGAAGGGTCATGGAGAACCAGGCCAGGATCGATGGACGACGCGAGGGTCAAAAGCCCGGACGGAACGCCATCGGACAGGAGCCGCCAGGATACAGCCAACCGCCTCCGGGTTCGCTCGCGGGCGCCGACGCCAAGGCCCTGAACCTCAATGGCCAAGTCCCAACCCGGACTTGGTGGGGGGACGTGAATACCGGCTCGACCGGGTTCCCGTCCCCTCGCTCAATTCCGGGCCAGGCTTTAGCGAGCAAAGGCTCGGGCGCGGCTTCCCTTCCCTTGCATCCCCTCCGGCCCTAGTTTGGGGCCATGCACCCTCGCACGACTCATTCCGTCGTCAGCCGCCGCCTCGTTCTCGCGGGTGGCGTCGCCGTGACCGCAATAGGTCTGGCCTCTTGCGGTGACTCGCAGGCCCCTGTCGACGACCAGGGCCGGGTGCGCATCCGGTTCGCAACGGATTGGCGAGCCCAAGCCGAGCACGGCGGCTTCTACCACGCCCTCGCGTCCGGCGCCTATGAGCGCCGTGGCCTGAACGTCCAGATCATCCAGGGCGGTCCGGGTGTGAACGTGCCCCAGCTTCTGGCGTCCGGCGCCGTCGAGCTCGGAATGGGCTCCAACAGCTTTATCCCTCTGAACCTTGTCGCTGAAGGCGCGCCGGTGAAGGCCGTAGCCGCCTTCTTCCAGAAGGACCCCCAGGTTCTGATCGCTCATCCGGACCCTGACCTGACCGGCATCGCCGACCTGGCCGGCAGGCCCTTCCTTCTCGCCGACGCCTCGATCACCGCCTTCTGGGTCTGGCTCAAGGCCAAATACGGCTTCACCGACGACCAGGTCCGTAAGTATAACTTCAACCCGGCCCCCTTCCTCGCGGACGAACGCGCCGTGCAGCAGGGCTATCTGACCTCCGAGCCCTATACGATCGAGAAGGAGGCGGGCTTCGAACCCCGCGTCTTCCTCCTCGCCGATGAGGGCTATCCCTCCTACGCTACCATGGTGATGTCGCCCGACGGGTTCGCCCGTGACAATTCAGCGGCGCTGCGAAGTTTCATCGCAGCCTCGGCCGAAGGTTGGCGCGACTACATCCGGGGCGACCCGGCGGCGGCGAACGCACTGATCAAACAGGCCAATCCTGAGATGACCCAGGACGTCCTTGACCAGGCCCGGACCAAACTCAGCGAGAATGGCATCGTCGATTCCGGCGACGCCGCCCTGTACGGCCTCGGCGCCATGACGGCCGAGCGATGGCAGGCCTTCTTCGACGTGACCTCACAGGCGGGAGTTTATCCCGCCGATCTGCGCTGGCGCACCGCCTTCACTGACGACTTCCTGCCCGGCCGTGGCTGACGAAGGCAGGGCGGCGGTCGCCGGCCTTTCGAACGTCAGGATGGACTATCCCGGCCGTGCCGCTCTGGGACCGCTGGACCTGACGATCGGTCCACGCGAGATCGTGGCGGTCGTCGGCGCCTCGGGAGCCGGAAAGTCCACGGTGCTTCGGCTCCTCGCCGGCCTCGAGCGCCCTGCGTCCGGTACTGTGATCCGCATCGGCGAGCCTGATCGCACGGGTTTCGTCTTCCAGAACCCGACCCTGATGCCGTGGGCCGACGCCCGCACGAATGTCGCCCTGCCGCTTGAGTTGTCGGGCACCCCCGTCGCCGACGCCCGCCGCCGCGCCGACCTCGGCCTCCGCGCCGTGGGCCTCGGCGATCGCACCACAGCCTACCCGCGCCAGCTCTCCGGGGGCATGGCCATGCGCGTCTCACTCGCCCGCGCCCTGTCGGTCGAACCTGACCTCCTATTGCTCGACGAACCCTTTGCCGCGCTCGACTCCATCACCCGGCGCGGCCTGATCGAGGACCTGCACCGTCTCTGGGCCGACCGGTCCGTGGCCGTGGTCTTCGTCACCCACGACGTGGAGGAGGCGGCCTATCTGGCTGGCCGGGTCGTCGTCCTGTCCGCCGCAGACGGCCGGACTGTCGCCGACCTCCCCATGCCCGGCCCCCTGCCCCGGCCTGAAGGCTGGCGCCGCGAGCCTGCCTGTCGCGAGGCTGTCGAGGCGCTCGCCGAAGCCCTTGCGAAATCCATGGAGCGGACGTCGTGAGACGCCTGCTGGACGCCATGCCTGCCCTGGCGCTGACAGCGATCCTGCTGGCGATCTGGGAGGCCGCCTGCCGCCTGCTGCATGTGCCGGTCTACTTCCTTCCCCCGCCGAGCGACGTCGTCCGCGCCCTGATCGACAACGGCGCGATCCTCGCCGGCTCGGCGCTCCAGACCTTCTGGATGGCGCTCAAGGCCCTGATCGTGGCGACCCTGATCGGCGGCGGTCTCGCCGTCAGCGTTTCCCTCAGCCGACAGGCGGAGCGCGCTGTCGCCCCGCTGGCCGTAACGCTTCAGGTCACGCCGGTCGTCGCCATAGCGCCTCTTGTGCTGATCTGGTTCGGCCTTGACCATGCCGATCGAGCCGTCACCGCCCTCGCCACCGCAATAGCCTTCTTCCCCATCTTTTCCGGCGTCCTGACCGGATTGAAGTCCGCCGATCCGGATCTTGAACGGCTGTTTGACCTGCATGCCGCCACGCCCCTGCAACGTCTCTGGCGGCTACGTCTCCCGTCAGCCCTCCCCTTCGCCCTCGAAGGCCTGAGAGTCGCGGCCGGTCAGGCAGTGGTCGGCGCCGTCGTGGCCGAGTTCGTTTCCGGCTCAGGGGCCGCACAGGGCCTGGCCTGGCGTCTGCTTGAGGCGGGGAACCGCCTGCGCACCGCCGAGCTCCTCGCCGCCCTCGTCTGCCTCGCCATCCTCGGCCTGGCGCTTAATGGCGCTACGCGGCTGATCGAGCGCCGCCTGCTGCGCAATCAGGCCTGAAGTCTTTACGTCTGTTAGCGCGGGGTTAAGCCGGGATCGCCTACGCTTCCCGATACGTTCCACTCGAACGGGAGCCTCGCCTTTGCCGCACCGCGCCCCTCGCATCCTGACCCTGGCTCTGGCGACGGCCGGCGCCTGCCTCGCGACGTCGGGCGCCGAGGCCCAGTCCGCCTCCCAGCCAGCTCCTGTGACGGGACGCTACCTGACGTGGGCCAATCGACCAGCGGGCACGACCCCGGCCGATGTCGCCGCCGTCCAGGCGCGCGCGCGTACAGCCATGATTCCCCGTCGGGTCGCGCCGTCCCAGGCGCCCTACCGTCCCATGCTGCAGCCGACATCGACGCCCGTTCCTGCCTCTCGCGGCCTGACCCCCGCAAGCGCCTGGCTAGGCCCCCGGGTCGTCCCGGCCTATGCGCCCGGCTCGCCAGACCCGCTGGCCTATGCCACGACTGAAATGGCTGCCCCGATCCCCGCGCCGTCCACGCCGGTCGAACGCGCCGCCGTCGACCCCATGGCCCCCCGCCGCGACGCCCCGGTCTTCAGTCTCCCGCGCCAGGCCGCCGCCCCGACAGGCCAGGCCCCGGCGTCGCAACCGACGTCGCAACCGGCCGCGGCCGATCCGAACGATCCCATGGCTCCGCGACGCGACGCCCGCATCTTCCAGATGCAGCAGGGGCCGACCGACGGCCAGGAACAGGCCGCGCTCACGGCGCCGAGCCAGCCGGCGCCCGCCGGCGAGGCCTCGGTCCAGGCGGGTCAATCCGGCGCCCGTTACTATTCGGTACACCGCGACGCGGGCCATCGCCCCGACCCCACCGCCCTTCCCGAGCCCGTCTATTTCGACAGCGTTACTCTGGACCTCGCCGAGCCGCCGGAGAACGAGCCCCAGACGCGCGACTCACAGGGCCGCCGCCGAATCGTCCCCAACAACGATCCGAGCCTGCCATGACCGACCCCGACTTCGCCCCGGTCGAAACCGGATCGCGCCTGCCTGATCTGGTCATGCTGGCCCAGGAAACCTCAAGCGAGAAACGCCGCGCCCTGCTGCGCGAGCTGACTGAACATTTCTTCGGCGCTGGCCAGCGCAGCGCCGCGGAGGACGCCCTTTACGACTCCGTCCTGAGCGACCTCACCTCCGAGATGGAGACCGCCGTCCGCGCAGAGCTGTCGGCCCGTTTCGCACTTTCACCCGACGCCCCGCGTGGCCTGATCCGTCGGCTCGCCAATGACGAGGTGGCGGTTGCCGAGGCTGTCCTGCGGGCCTCCACGGTACTGACCGACGACGATCTGCTCGGCATTGTCCGCTCCAAGGGTCAGGAACACCTGCGGGCAGTATCCGAACGCGCGAGCGTGTCCGAGGCCGTCTCCGACGTCATCGTCGAACGTGGCGACGACGAGACCCTCGGGACCCTGCTCCGCAACGACGGGGCCCGCCTGTCCCGTGCGGCGACTGAGACAGCCGTTGAACGCGCCAAGGTCAATCCGGCGCTTCACGAGGCGACGGTCCAGCGAAAGGGCCTGCCCGCCGACCTGCTGAATGACATGTATTTCGTGGTCGAGGCCCGGCTACGCCAGCAGATCCTCGAACAGAACGCCGCCATGGACCCGGCCCTGCTGGAAAGCGCTCTGGCCGCGGGGCGCGCCCGCGTGGCGACCGGGGATGGTTCCCTGCCGTCCGACTACTCCGAATGCCTCGCCTATGTGGAGGAGCTCAAGGCGGCCAATCAGCTCAGCCCGACCATGCTGGCACGTTTCCTCCGTTCGGGCAGCCGAACGTCATTCCTGATCGCTCTGGCCCAGCTGGCCGACGTGGACTTCCACACCGCCAGCCAGATCGTGGAGAAAAAGGAGCTCGACGCTCTGGCGGTCATTTGCAAGGCGGCCGATCTGGACCGGTCCCTGTTCCTGACCTTCGCCGTGGTCATCATCGGCGGCGAAGACAATGCGATGGGCAAGGCGCACAGTTACGCCAAACTCTATGCCGAGCTACAGCGAGACGCGGCTCTTCGCACCCTGCGTTTCTGGCGGATGCGCCGGGGCACGGCGACCGCCGCCTGAAACAGAAGCGCCCGCCTCCTTGCGGAGACGGGCGTCTGATATTCACCGGATCCGGAAACTACTTCTTGGCGCGGGGCGCGCGGGCCGGTTTGCGGCCGCCCTGGCCGAGACCCATCTGCTTGGCCAGGTCAGAACGGGCCTTGGCGTAGTTCGGGGCGACCATCGGGTAGTCCTTCGCCAGACCCCACTTGGCGCGGTACTCTTCCGGGCTCATGTCGTATTTGGTGCGCAGGTGGCGCTTCAGCGACTTGAACTTGCGGCCGTCTTCCAGACAGATCAGGAAATCCGGGCTGATCGACTTGCGGATCGGCACGGCAGGTTCCTTGACCTCGGGCTCGACCTCGACAATGCCGGTTGAAACCTGGGACAGGGCGGCGTGGATATTGGAAATCAACGACGGCAGGTCGTTGGCCGACACGCTGTTGTTTCCGACATAGGCCGACACGATGTCCGCCGTCATTTCCAGAAGTTCGGACCGTTCGTCCAGTCTTGCAGCGTCCACGAGCTTTTCCTTGCCTAATCTTGCCGGACAGTGGCGATTGTGGTTTCGGTAAATACGGATGTTCGGCGCTGAAAGCAATGCGCGTCTGAACTCAATGCATCAGAAAGTCGTCGAACAACCCTGCAGGTCTGTATTCAGTCCGGCCGCATGGGGCAGGTTCAGCGCCCGAAGTTTTCCGCCAGGGCCATCATTGCCGCACGTTCGGGCGTGGAATAGTCGTCCAGAGCCTGGCTGTCGCCTTCACGGATCGCCCTCAGCAGGTCAGGCGACAGGGCCGATGACAGTGACCAATTCCAGTAACGAAGCACGGTCTGGGCCCGATCGACTGCCAACATCTCATAGGTCACCTGCACGCGATCCCAGTCAGGATGCACGCGCCCATCGGGCAAGGTCTCGGGTCGCCGGACAGACCTCCACAGATTCTGCAGATCGACGCGGGACATGCCGGTCGCCTTGCACAGGATGGCCAGGGGCTCACCGCCGACGTCGCCCATGATCTTGGCGCCGGTCAGCGGCTTGACGCCGGCGAGATAGGCGATCTCGGCCGCAACCTCCCGGCTCAGTCCATCCCGGGCAGCGACAGTGACGGCCTGCTCCAGGCTGTCGTAGGGGCTCTTGTCGATGGCTGCCCGGTTCCTCTGGCGTCGCTCGATGAACTGCAGGGCTTTGCGGGACACCGGATCCTGCCACCCCTCCGCAGCGGCCATTGCGAAGACGTCCTCGACCACCTCCTGCATGACTTCGCGGCTGACGGCGAAACGCTGCAGAATGATCTTGCGATCCTCGGCCGAGGCCCACCAGAACATCACATAGGCGCCGGACGGACGAAGCTCGGGCCGCCGCAACAGATGGCCGCAAAGCACCGGCATCTGACGGCTCAGGGCCACGGCGGCCTCGACCCCGCTCTGGGACAGGCGTGCTGTAGTGTTGCGCAACAGGCATTCGATCACGCCCTGCTCGCCGAAGCTGATCAGGGTCTCGGTCACCACCTCGGCCAGACCGCGACGGCCGGCCATCAGGAAGCGGTGCTCAGTCCCCGTGTCGCGGGCGCAGGAGACCAGGTCGGCGTCGGTCAGGGAGGCGCACTGCTCCAGCAGAAGGCCGGCGATGGCCGGATCGTCCCTCAACAGCATCCGCGCCAGACTGTTCGGCAACTCGGCCAGGGGCGCCAGCCTCGTCGCGACCCTCTGGCGCTCTCGCGGGGCCGCAAGCCGCAACATCTCGACCAGCAGATCTCCGGTCACCGAGCGCTCGAAGGCGTTGACCCGACTGCCGGGCAGAGACACGACGTCGGCCAGTCGCTTCAACAACGCATGCCGCGCCCGGAAAGCGGGCTGAGGAGCCTCTGGAGCTGGAACGGTCGCCGGATCGGACATGACGCCGCGAGACTAACGTTGCGCGGGTTAACCGGCGGTGACGGTTACAGCCCCTCGAACAGCGCCGTCGACAGATAGCGCTCCGCGAAGCTGGGAATGATGGCGACGATCGTCTTCCCTGCATTTTCGTCCAGTCCGGCCAGGCGGAAGGCGGCGGTCAAGGCGGCGCCGGACGAGATACCGACCGGGATGCCTTCGACGCGAGCTACCTTGCGAGCCATCTCGAAACTGTCCTCGTTGGAGACCTGTTCGACGCCGTCGATGATCGAGCGGTCGACGATAGCGGGAATGAAGCCCGCGCCGATCCCTTGAATCTTGTGCGGCCCTGGCTCGCCGCCGGACAGGACCGGCGAGGCGGTGGGCTCGACCGCGATCATCCTTATCGACGACTTCTTCGCCTTCAGCGCCTGGCCCACGCCCGTGATCGTGCCGCCGGTTCCGACGCCGGCGACGACGATGTCCACCGCGCCCGCCGTGTCGTTCCAGATCTCTTCCGCCGTGGTCGCGCGGTGAATGGCGGGATTGGCGGGGTTCTCGAACTGCGACGGACTGACAGCGCCGGGAGTGTGTTCCAGCAGCTCGGTCGCCATCGCGATCGCGCCCTTCATCCCCTTCTCGGCAGGGGTCAACACCAGTTCGGCGCCCAGGAGGGCCAGCATCTTGCGACGTTCGATCGACATCGACTCGGGCATGACCAGGATAAGGCGATAGCCCTTGGCCGCGGCCACGAAGGCCAGGGCGATGCCGGTGTTGCCGCTGGTCGGCTCGATCAGGATGCTGCCCGCAGCGATCCTGCCCGAGGCTTCCAGCGCCTCGATCATCGCCACCCCGATCCTGTCCTTCACGGAGGCGATGGGGTTGAAGAACTCCAGCTTGGCAAGCACGCGCGCCTTCGGCGAATACTCGGCGGACAGACGCGGAAGACCGACGAGGGGCGTGTCACCGATGGTGTCGATGATCGAGTCATAGACCTTGCCTCGACCATGGGTGGCGCGGGCGTTGGGGGCGGTGTCGGACATGGGGAGCTCCGGGTCGAAATATGCACCGTCGAAAACACTCTGCGGATCGTGCGCATCATGCGGTTGGACAGGGCGCGACCGAGACCGCGCACCTCGTGACATAGGCCGTCGTCCATCGTGCACAAGCCAGATTATCTGATCCCCACCCAGCGAAATGCTCTATCCGCTCCCAACGGCGCGGCCCAGGCGGGTGCTGATGGACGCTCTGGTTCCGCCCGACATCCGTCGACGGGTTCGGCTTCGCTTTTGCTCTCTTCCGGGCCTATGCTCATGGCAGGGGGAGGGCGACGCGGTGATCGACTATGACCTGGACGAGGACGGCAGCGTCCTGTTGTCCTCCATCGTCAACAGTCCGATCGCCTCGGTGATCAGCAATCCGCGCTTGCCAGACAATCCAATCATCGCAGTCAACCAGGCGTTCTGTGACCTGACCGGGTATGATGATGACGAAATCGTGGGGCGGAACTGCCGCTTTCTGGCCGGACCGGCGACAGAGCCCTGGCTGACCGAACGCATCCGTCAGGGCACGCGGGACCGGAAACCGACCCTGGTCGAAATCCTGAACTACAAGCGAGACGGTCAGCCGTTTCGCAACGCCGTCCTTGTCGCTCCCGTATTCCTGCCCGACGGAGAGCTGGAGTATTTCATCGGCTCCCAGGTCGAATTGGATCAGGACGCCGTCGGCCCGTCGTCCAGCCGCCACCACCAGGCCGTCGAGGTGGTGAGGACCCTGTCACCTCGCCAACGCGAGGTGCTGCAGCAGATCGCTGCCGGGTACCGCAGCAAACAGATCTCGTTCCACCTGGGCCTCAGCGAGAAGACGGTCAAGATGCACCGCGCCCTGATCCTGGAAAAGATCGGCACCCATAATATCGCCGACGCCATCCGGTTGGCAGTCGAGGCCGGTCTTTAGTAACCGATGCTTCTGTGGGCGCCTGAATACGGCCTAAAGGCCGTATGGAAAGGAACCTCCGAATGGCTGAAGTCTTCCCCGGCAAGGCCCGACCGGGCCCTTCGGAGGAAACACTGCCATGCCGACCATCGAGATCGGGCAATACCTGCTCGTTTACAACGCCTTCTCATTCACATTCGCCACAATGGCCGCGGCGACGCTGTTCCTGTGGTTTGGCCGGTCCCAGGTCGGACCCGCCTACAAGACAGCCCTGACCATTTCCGGTCTGGTGACGGCCATCGCGGCCTATCACTATTTCCGCATCTTCGAGAGCTGGGAGTCCGCCTACGAGGTCCGCGACGGCGTCATCACCGTGACGGGCCTGGCGTTCAACGACGCCTATCGCTATGTCGACTGGCTCCTGACTGTGCCGCTTCTTCTGATCGAACTGATCCTGGTTATGCGCCTCAGCCAGGAAGAGACGATGTCGAAGTCCCTCAAGCTGGGCTTTGCCGCAGCCTTGATGATCATCCTGGGCTATCCGGGCGAGATCGCCGACGACAATACGACCCGGGCAATCTGGGGAACGCTGTCGAGCATTCCGTTCGTCTATATCGTCTGGGAATTGTTCAAGGGTCTGGGCGCCTCGATCGAGCGTCAGCCTGAAAGCGTTAAGGGACTGATCAAGAAAGCCCGACTGCTGACGTTTGCGTCGTGGGGCTTCTATCCGATCGTTTACATGATCCCCTACACCAACATCGGCGGGGCCGCCGCCGAGACCTATGTCCAGGTCGGCTACACGATCGCAGACATCGTCGCCAAGGCCGGTGTCGGCGTGCTGGTCTATCTCATCGCCGTCCGCAAATCGCGGGCCGAATACGGAGAAGCCGCCTACGAAACCGCCAAGGCCTGATCGGCCAATCGCACGAACCGTCCGGACAGGCCGAACGCCTGTCCGGGCATCGTGCCAACAGAAGGCATTGCCATGTCCATGCCAATGGATCGAAGGGGCCCTCCGGTTTCCCCTCTGTCGGGGACCTCGCTCGTGATCGTAGCCCTGTTGCTGTCGCTTCTGGCGCTGGTGCTCGGCGTTCCGCTTTCGGGGCCAGTCGCGACAACCCTGTCCTGCCTGGCCTTGCTGGTGTTCGGGCTTCCGCATGGCACCTTGGACCTCGAGCTCATTCGCGCCCGCGCGGCCGGACCCTGGATGGGAATGGTGACCCTGGTACTCCTCTATCTTTCACTGGCGGCGTCCATGTACGCCCTGTGGCGGATCGAGCCGGTCCTCGCGCTCGCCGCCTTCATCGCCATTGCCGTCGTTCATTTTTCAGAGGACTGGCAAGGGGCGGGTTCGGTCCTGTTGAGGGCCGGCCTGGCGCTGGCTCTGTTGTCGGCCCCGACCCTGTTTCACCGTACTGAACTGGATCTGATCTTTACCGGTCTGACCGACCGGATCGAGGCGACCATGGTCACCGACGCCCTGCTGCTGGTCCTGCCTATGGCGATCGGGCTGGGGCTGATCGCCATTGCGGCCCTCTGGCAGGCGGGACGCAGGCCACAAGCCCTCGGTGGGCTGGTGGCGCTGACCGGGATGATCGTCCTGCCGCCGCTCGTGGGGTTCGCCCTCTATTTCTGCCTGTTCCACTCTCCACGTCACTTTCGCGAAAGCCTGGCGACCCTGTCATGGCCGGACCTTCGAGACTGGTGGGCCGTCGTTCTGCCACTCAGCCTTGCGGCGGGGGCGGTCGCCGTTCTGATCTTCGGACTGGAACTCAGAGCCGCCCTGCCCGACAGGATCATGGCGGCCAGTTTCATGACGCTGTCGATCCTGACCGTGCCCCACATGTTGGTGCCGCTGATCTCCGCCCGACTGCAGCGCAAGAATCCGGTCCCGGTGGCCGGCCTGACGACCTGAACCCCTCGCCTGACCGGGTTTGGCGGACCGGCCGCTGGCCCGACCTTCGACCTCCGACCTTCATGCCCCGTTAACCACGATGAAGCATCCCTGAAGGCCAGTCCCCGGGGCCAGCCTTTGCACAATCTCGTCTCAGCCGTCGAAGCGATCGATCCTCTGATCGTCACCGGCAAGGTGGCGGGCGTCAGCGGTCTGCTGATCGAGGCGCGGGGCGGACTGTCGCGACTGGCCGTGGGTGCCCGCGCCGAGATCGGTCGGCGCGGCACGACGCCCCTGCCGGCCGAGGTTGTGGGATTCCGCGATTCCAAGGCGCTCCTGATGCCCTTCGGGCCGGTCGAGGGCGTGGCCCCCGGCGCCGACATCCACATCATCGGCGAACAGGCCAGTGTCCGCCCGACCAAGGCCTGGCTCGGCCGCATCATCGACGCCTTTGGCCAGCCGATCGACGGCAAAGGCCCCCTGCCCCAGGGCGCCGCCCCCTACACCCTGCGCGCCTCGCCGCCGCCGGCCCATTCTCGCGGCCGGGTCGGAGAGCGCCTCGATCTGGGCGTCCGCTCCATGGATGTCTTCACCACCACCTGCCGCGGCCAGCGGCTGGGCATCTTCGCCGGCTCGGGCGTCGGCAAGTCCGTGCTGCTGTCGATGCTGGCCAAACAGGCCACCTGTGACGTCGTCGTCGTCGGCCTGATCGGTGAACGGGGCCGGGAGGTCCGTGAGTTCATCGAGGAGACCTTGGGCGAGGAGGGACTGCGCCGCGCCGTCGTCGTGGTCGCCACCTCCGACGAGCCCGCCCTGAAACGTCGCCAGTCCGCCTATATGACACTCGCCATCGCCGAATACTTCCGCGACCAGGATCTGGAAGTCCTGTGTCTGATGGACTCGGTCACCCGCTTCGCCATGGCGCAACGCGAGATCGGCCTGGCCGCAGGCGAGCCGCCGACGACCAAGGGCTACACCCCCACCGTCTTCACAGAACTGCCCAAACTGCTGGAACGCGCCGGCCCCGGCCCGGTCCGCCCCGACGGCACCACGGCCGGGCCGATCACCGCCCTGTTCACCGTGCTTGTGGACGGCGGCGACCATGACGAGCCGATCGCCGACGCCGTGCGAGGCATCCTCGACGGGCATATCGTGATGGATCGCAAGATCGCCGAGCGCGGACGCTTCCCGGCCATTGACGTGCTGAAGTCGGTCAGTCGCACCATGCCCGCCTGCCAGACCCCACCTGAGCGCGAACTGAACAAGCGCGCCCGCCAATGCCTGAGCGCCTACGCCTCGATGGAGGAGTTGATCAAGATCGGAGCCTATCGTGCCGGCGCCGATCCGATCACCGACAGGGCCATCGCCCTGAACCCCGCACTGGAGGCCTTCCTGGGCCAGGACAAGGAGGACGTCACCCGTCTTTCCGATTCCTTTACCCGCCTGGAGGCAATTCTGAATCAGGGCATGGCGCAGTGAACCATGCCCGCTGGAGTAAAACTGTATGACCGCCTGGGCCCATTCGCTGATCCGGATCTCCAACTACGAGGTCGAGACGCTGCAGAAGCGCCTCGCGGAGATCTCGAGCCGCAA
Source organism: Brevundimonas sp. (assembly GCF_027484365.1). GTDB lineage: Bacteria > Pseudomonadota > Alphaproteobacteria > Caulobacterales > Caulobacteraceae > Brevundimonas. The sequence goes on from NZ_JAIXTC010000022.1 coordinate 22,323, forward strand.
GGTCTCCGCAGAGATGCGCCTGGCCGTGCTTGACGCTGAGGTCGAGGTGGAACGCGAACGCGCCCGCGCCGACGTCGAGGCCGGGCTGCTGCTTCAGGCCTATCTGGCCGGCTGGAAGGCCCGCAAGGGCGCCGCGGAAACCGATCTCGTTGCCCTCGATGCCGAGGAAGAAGGGGCCCGCGACGCCCTGACTGACGCCTATTCCGAGCTCAAGAAGTTCGAGCACGTCGCCGAGACCACCCGCCTCAACGCCCTCATCGCCGCCGGCAAGCGCGAGACCGCTGCCTTTGACGAAATGGGCCTGCGTCGCCGCAGCGCCTGATTTCCCGCGCGGCATGATCGACCGCCGCGCACTCCTCGCCTCCGCCCTGGCGCTGGCCGCCTGTGAGAAGAACGCCTCCGCCGCGCCCGCGATCGCGGCGACCCCGCTGAAATCCATCGCCCCCTTCCCCATCGGTACGGCTGCGATGTCCGGCCAGTTCGAGGACTCGGCCTGGGTCGACCTCTGCCTGACCCAGGTCTCCCAGCTCACGCCTGAGTGGGAGATGAAGATGGAGTACATCCTGTCGGAGACCGGTGACTACCGGTGGGACGCGCCTGACCGGATCGCCGACTTCTGCACCACCCACGGCCTGCGCCTCTACGGCACCACCCTGATCTGGTACTCGCAGGACAGCGCCTTCTTCCGCTCGCTGGACCCGACGCGATTCCGCACCGAGTACGACCGCTACATCGCAACTGTGGCCGGTCGCTATCGCGGTCGCGCCACCGGCTGGGATGTGGTCAATGAGGCAGTGGCCGAAGACGGCAACGGCCTGCGCACCTGCCTGTGGTCAGAGGCCCTCGGCCAGGACGGCTATATCGCCCGCGCCTTCGAACAGGCGAAGCTGGCCGATCCCGACGCGGTCCTGTTCCTCAACGACTACAATCTCGAAAACCTGCCGACCAAGGGCTCGACCTTCCTCCGCCTGGTCGAACGTCTGCTGAAGGCCGGCGTCCCCGTCGGCGGCATCGGCACCCAGTCCCATCTCGACATCGAAATTCCCGCCGGCCTGACGTCTGCTTTCTTCCGTGAGGCTGCCCAATTCGGCCTGCCGATCCATGTCTCCGAGCTCGACGCCAGCCTGCGATCCGAGGGCCGCATCGATCTGCGGTCGCCCCGACAGAAGATCGAACAACAGACCGCCCGCGTTGCCGAACTGACCGAAGCCTTCATGGACCTGCCGCCCGCACAGCGCTTCGCCTTCACGGTCTGGGGGCTGCGCGACACCGACAGCTGGTTGAGACGCGACGCCCGTGATGACGGCAAGGACAGCCCGTTGCTGTTCGACGCGGCCGGACGCCCCAATCCCATGTTCAAGGCCGTCGCCGACACGATGCGGGCCGGCTGATCCGGCCGCAGATGATGGTCACCGCTCAGGCGGGTCGTTGGTTTCTTCTGCCGTAGACAAAGATCGCCGATACCCGCGAGGACGTTCTGTGCGTTAAGGCAGACAGCGATCCTCCGCTCCTTCTACAAGGCTTTGATCATGAGACATGCGTTGGCGGCCGTGGGTGCGGCCCTGATGACGACGGCCTGTTCGACGGTCGGGGTGAGATCAGGCACCGAAGAGCCGGCCTATCAGAGCGTCGCAACCGTCGGCGCAATCGACATCCGGCGGTATGGCGAGCGGATCGCCGCCCAGACCGTGGTGACCGGCAACAGCGATGCGGCCCGCAACCAGGGCTTTCGAAGGCTGGCAGGATATATCTTCGGCGGCAACGCGCGGCGGTCCTCCATCGCAATGACGGCCCCCGTCTCGCAGGCCGGCGGAGGCGGATCGCAGTCAATCGCCATGACCGCGCCCGTGGCCCAGACGCCGTCGGGGGACGACCGCTGGACGGTCCAGTTCTTCATGCCTGCAGCCTATACGATGGACGAACTCCCCGTTCCGAACGACCCGACGGTCGAATTGGTCGTCGTCCCGGCGGAGACCTATGCGGTGATGAGGTTCAGCGGCGTCGGCTCGGTCCGCGCCGTAGAGACGCACAAGGCCCAGCTGTTGGCCGGACTGGCCGGCAGTGGATGGACCGCGCGCGGGGAGCCCGTCGTCTGGTTCTACGACCCGCCCTGGACCCTGCCGCCGATGCGCCGCAACGAGGTCGCGGTCCGGGTCGAGCGCGACTAGAGCCGACCCGGTCGATCGGCCGACCCGACTGCAGCGGAAAAGCAAAACGCCCGCCGTTTCCGGCGGGCGTTTCAATCCGGCTTCAGGCCTGACCCTTTCAGGCGGCGGCGCTGGCCGGGGCGGAGCCGGTGTTTTCCGACGGGTCGCGCAGGACGTAGCCGCGGCCCCAGACGGTTTCGATATAGTGCTTGCCGCCGGCGGCCGTCGCCAGCTTCTTGCGCAGCTTGCAGATGAAGACGTCGATGATCTTCAGCTCGGGCTCGTCCATGCCGCCGTAAAGGTGGTTCAGGAACATTTCCTTGGTCAGGGTCGTGCCCTTGCGGAGCGAGAGCAGCTCCAGCATCTGGTATTCCTTGCCCGTCAGGTGGACGCGGTGGCCATGCACCTCGACCGTCTTGCCGTCCAGGTTCACGGCGATCTCGCCGGTGTGGATGATGGCCTGGGCGTGCCCCTTGGAGCGGCGGACCACGGCGTGGGTGCGCGCGATCAGCTCGTCCTTGTGGAAGGGCTTGGTCATGTAGTCATCAGCGCCGCCGCCGAAGGTCTTGACCTTGGTCTCGATCTCCGTCGAGCCCGACAGGATCATGACCGGCGTATTGACCTTGCCGACGCGCAGCTGGCGCAGCACTTCCAGGCCGCTCATGTCCGGCAGGTTCAGGTCAAGAAGAATGAGATCGTAGTCATAGATCTTGCCCAGATCGATGCCTTCTTCGCCCAGGTCGGTCGTGTAGACGTTGAAGCCTTCCGACTTCAGCATCAGCTCGATGCTCTGCGCAGTCGCATGATCGTCTTCGATAAGCAGAACGCGCATTCATGCCCCTCCAGGCAAAAGCTAGACCATATGACCCGACGAATAAGCCCGGGTAACCTTGTTCGAGAGTTAACCCGTCGAACCCTTAAGAAGTATTAACGCCACCCCATGAAGGCGAATCTGGGGTGATTTGCGAATCGCGTCGAGACTCCACGAGTCAACGATTCGAATTATTTTCGCCGCCCGCCGTTTGGCCGTGCCTGATGCGCCTACATGAAATTCGCGGCAGTCCCGCCACAACTGGAGGTACGACCGATCCTGACGTCACACCGGACCATATTCCTAGCATGACGCACGCCCGCCCTTAGCATGGCGGACGCGCATCGACCTGGGAGGACCGCTTTGAACACACCCTATCGGATCATCGTACCGTCGCAGGATCGGGACCGAGCCGACCTGACGATGCACGTCGTGGCGATGCGCCTGGGGACGCCGATGGAAACCCTGACCCGCAAGGGCCGCCTGTCCTTGCCGGCGCTGCGGGTCCGGCGCGTGTCGCTGTATCTCGCCCATGTGGCGCTGGGCTGGACGCTCGAGCGCGTCGGTCACGCCTTCGGCCTGAACCGGCAGACTGTGTCGAGGGCCTGCACCCGGATGGAGGAGGCGCGCGACGAACCTCATCTGAACGATCTGCTCGACGAACTGGCGGCCACCATCCTCGGCCTGTGCGACGCCCCGCCGGTCACTGACCTGCCGGAGGTGGCGTGAGCGGCCCGGCGGTCCGGGCGCGCGGCCTGCTGGCGCGGGGCGGCTGGATCGACCTCGCCGCGGCGGACGGGAGCTACGCCCTGCGGATCGGCGGCGACCGCAGGGCGCGCGCCGCCATGACGCTGAACGAGGCGACCTTCCGCGCCCTCGTCGAAAGCCCCGGCCTGAAGGCGCGCAAGGGCGGCGGCTGGGTCGAACGCCCCGCCCCGACGAACCCACCCTCGCCACCACACGGCGCACCGGGTCGGATCGAGGGGGAACGGGCCGTCATGGAGCCCGACGGTCGTCTGACCCTGCGCCGCGCCAATCTGGGAGAGAGCCCCATCGGATGGCTGGCTCGCCGCAGGGACGCCGAGGGCCGTCCCTGGCTGTCCCCCGCCGAGATCGCGGCCGCCGAACGCCTCAGGCTCGACGCCGAACGCGCTCAATCAGGTCCATCCCTGACCATGCGCTGGGACGCCCTGCCCCGCGCGGGCGGCGGCGGGTCTTCAGGGCGTCTCGAGCCCGGCGACCGCGCGCTGGCGGCGTGGCGGCGTGTCGCGGAGGCGATGGAAGCATGCGGTCCGGCCACGCGAGGTTTCGTCGAGCACATCTGCATCCGGGGTCGGCCGATCCAGCTTGCCGAGCAGGATTTCGGACTGCGGCGGCGGGCCGGAAAATGGTTGCTCAAACAGGGGCTGGCAGCCTTGGCAGACCACTACAGGATCTTGTGATCAGGCGATTCGGCGTCGGCGGATGCGGCTCAGGGCCTCCGGCGTGATCCCCAGGTAGGATGCTACCACATATTGCGGTATGCGCCGCACGATCTCGGGCCGCATCTCAATCAAACGAGCATAGCGGGTTTCCGCGGACAGCTGGAGCAGGGCGGCGTTGCGGCGCTGGACGCCGGCCATGGCTTCCTCGATCAGACGGCGCCCGAAACGCTCCAGCGCATGATCGGCATCATAGGCGGCGAACAGGGCCGCACGGGGGATCAGCACGGCCCGCGTCGGTGCGAGAGCGTCGATATTCTGAAGCCCCGGCTGCCCGGTCGTCAGGGCGGAAACGTCGGCGAAGAACATGCCGTCGTCAAAGAATTGGCCAGTGTGCTCCACCCCGTCAGCAAGGAAATAGTAGCGGACCAGTCCCTGGCGGATGAACCAGAGCCCCTCGGCCGGGTCGCCGGCGCGAGCGAGGTGGCGGCCCTTCTCAAAAGCCTGTTCCCGCGCGCTGCTCACCAGGACCGCCAACGCCTCGGGATCCGGGACACGCGGCGTCGCCAGACGCAGGATTTCGGCCATCAGATCCGCGTTGTCCATCACGACCGCCCCGGTTCAGCCCAGATGACCCCGGGTCCAGTCGATGGTCCGTGCCAGGGCGGCCTCCAACGGGGTGGAGATGTCGCCGAAGGTGCGGATGAATTTCGAATGATCGACCACGAAAGGTTGCTCGAACTCATACAGCATCTCGATGCTTTCCCTCACCGGCGGCACAAACAGACCGATCAGGCCCAGCTCAAGGCGAGTGAAGCGTTTCAGGCGGGACGGTTGCTCCGCCAGCCGGAAGGCCAGTTCCAGGAACCTTCGGGTCGAGACAGCTGGAGCGTTGGGCACATGCCAGACCTGGCCGGCGCCCCGGTCGTCGGTCCCGAGGATCGCAAGGGCCGTGCCGAAATCCTCGACGAAAGTGTAGCTGTGCGGCGCATCTGAGTCGCCATAAACCTCGGCCGGCCTGCCCTGAACCACGGCCCGGAAGGCACGTTCGCCGACGGCGGAGCCGGCGACCCAGGGACCGAAGAAATCCGAACCCCGGGCCACCGCGACCGCGACCCGGCCAGCATCATGGGCGGCCATCAGGTCGCGATGCATGTCCGCGCGGACGCGACCTTTCCGCGTATTGGGGACCAGAGACAGGTCCTCCGTCATGACCTGCTTCACTGGGCCGTAGCCGTAGAGGTTCTCGCCCACGACCAGCCGGGCCCCAACCGAGGCGGCGGCTTCAATGGCGGCGGCCTGCAATGCAGGGAACAATCCAGGCCACTGGTGATAGGGCGGCTGGGCGCAGAGGTAGACTGCGGCGGCCCCCTCGCAGGCGCCGCGAGCGGCCGAAGGGTCGTTCAGGTCGGCGGCGATGACCTGGGCTCCGTCGGGAGGTTCCGGCATGGAGCCGCCCCGGCTGGCGAGGGCGACAGCCTGCCCCCGCCTTATCAGTGCCTGGGCAGTGGCGCGGCCCAGCGGGCCGGTTCCGAAGACGACGTGACGTGCGGTCATGACTCAAGTTCCTTGCCGGATGCGGGATCAGTGACGGGGGCGGACGGGCGTCAGGGCCCAGAGGCCGATCGCAAACAGGGCGAACTGCCAGGCGATATTGGTCAGGGTGAGCACCGGCCCCAGATCCATCCCGAACCCGGCCGGGATAGTCAGAAACAGCCCCAACCCGGTCAGGCCGAGCGTGCCCGCGAGCGCCGTCGGCAGGATCCCGCCAACACGCCAAAGGGACACGGCGATGGACAGGCTCCACAGGCCGCTGACCAGGCCGACGCCGATCACCTCGCCAATGCCGCCAGCGTAGGCATTGATCGCGCTGAACAGCAGATCGATACCACCCGTGGCAGCGCCGGATTGGTTATAGGCGTCGGCCAGGGCGGGCATGACGAACAGCCACCGGCTGATGCCGATCGCTTTCGCGAGCGCCGCAAATGTGGCGAGCGACAGATTCAGGCCCGCCATCGGTCCCGACAGGCCGAGCCGGCCGTTGAGGGCAGCGGTGGCAGGCACGAGTAGCAGCGCGGCGGCCAGATAGCTGGCGTAGCCCATGAGGACGGCCGGCTTGTTCTCCAGAAGGCGCGGCAGGGCGATGGCGGCCGGGTCGTCCAGACTGGCGGGCCAGTCGATCGCGGACGAGAGGATGAAGAAGGTGGTCCAGATCAGCACAAACTGGGCCGACAAGGTCAGTCCGGCCCAGAGGCCCGACACGCGACTGGGCACGGGCGAAGCGGTCAAAGTCATTGTGGTCTCCTTCGGCCCGAACGTGGGCGACGGAGAACTTGTGACGTGAGGCCGGGCGTACCGCCTTGATCCGGGTTAAGAAGAACGCCGGTTCAGTTCGAACCCATCGCCTCCTGCCGGATCCGCCCGACCATGGCGTTGAGTCCATTGGCCCTCTGCCGCGTCAACGCTTGCGGCAGGCCGAGCCGGTCCAGCGCCGCCTTCGCGTCAAAGGCCAATATCTGGTCGGCCGGCCGCCCTGAATAGAGCTTCAGCAGCAGCGCCACGTTGCCCTTGGAGATGGCGCTGTCGCTGTCGGCTCGGAACGTCAGCCGGCCACCCTCCCGCCCCGAGGCGAGCCAAACCTGGGCCGCGCAGCCGGGCACCTTGTTGGCCTCGTTCCGGTCGGCGTCCGGCAGGGGTGCCAGATCCTTGCCGAGGTCGATGACGTAGGCGATCCGTTGTTCCCAGTCCTCCAGCACCTCGAAATCCTCGGCCAGTTCGTTCAGGGTCGCGTCGATGCTGTCGGCCGGTTCGATCATGCCCCGTCAGATAGGCCGCGCGCGGAGTAACGACAACCGGCCCGTCCATCCCCGGTTGTCGGCCCTGGCGCACCCCGACGGAGTCGCCTCCTGCGGGTGCGGGCTTTAGGCGACTCGGCTGCAACGCTAGTCTCGCCGGCTGGCGCCCTCCCCATATGGCCCCTCGCCCCGGCCGCCCGGACACCTGTTTGACCTCTGCCCCCCGCCACGATCCGCACGCCTCTCCGCCGCCATCGCGCGCGATGGGCGACGGACTGTCGGCATTGACGGCCTGGCACGCGGCCTGGGCCGGGGGTGCGATCCTCTCGCTCGTGACCGGTGCGACCCTGGGCTGGCTCAGCGGCCCGGCGATCTTCGGCGCCGCGGCCATCGCAGTACCCGGCCTCGCGGGCCTTGCCCTGGTATGGCGGGACGGAACGGGCGAGCGCTCCTTGTTGCTGATGGTGTGGACCCTCGCGGCCCTGGCAGCCGCCATGCTGTCGGGCGGACTGGCCGGACCTCTGGCCGGGTACGGGATCATGCCCTTCGTCGCAGCCCTGGCGCTCGGCGGCCCCCGGCATGGCGTCAGACTGGCCCAGGCGGGCGCGGTCGGATCGGGGGTCGCGGCGCTCGGCGGCCAGCTCTCTGCCCTTTTCGTCGGCCAACCGGAGAGCCAGCCCCTGTCGGCGTCGGCCTCCGTCGTCCTCGCCATGGTCTTCGCCGTTCTGGCCGTGCGCCTTTCATGGCGGCTACGCGAAAACAAGCTGAACGCCGCGGAAGCCATGAGCCAGCGCATCGAGACCCTGCTGGCCGCCCAGCCGGCGCTCACACTGGTGCTCGAGCCGGCGGGTCGCATCCTGGCCGCCTACGGTTCCGCCCCGCCCGCCCTGGACCCTGAGGGCCTGTTCCAGTCGGGCCTGTTCGCCGCTGTCCACGCCCCCGACCGTCCCGCCGTCCTCGCCGCCATTGACCGCGCGGTGGCAGGCCAGGAAGGCCAGGCCCAGTTCGCGCCGCGGATCGCGCTCGATCGCCGCGTCAATCTGATCATTCGCCGGATGGACGACGGAGACAGCGGCCCGCGCCTGATTGCCCAGGCCTTCGACGACACCCGTCAGTTCGCCACCGAGATCGGCCTGGAGGCCGCCCGTGCCGAGGCCGAGGCCAGGGACAGCGGCAAGACCCGCTTCCTCGCCAACATGTCCCACGAACTGCGCACGCCGCTGAATGCGGTGCTCGGCTTCTCCGACATCATGCGCCAGCGCCTGTTCGGACCCCTGCCCCAGAAGTATGCCGACTATGCCGACAGCATTCACGAGGCCGGCGGCCACCTGCTGGAACTGATCAACGACGTGCTCGACGTGTCCAAGATCGAGGCCGAACGCTACGAGCTGTCGCGCGAAAGGTTCGACGCCCGCGAGGTGGTTTCCGCCGCCGTCGCCCTCGTTCGCGTCACGGCGACCGACAAGGGCATCGGCCTCAACAGCCTCGTCCCGGACGACCCCCTGACCGTCGACGCTGATCGCCGCGCGCTCAAGCAGATCACGCTCAATCTGTTGTCCAACGCGATCAAATTCACCCCGGCTGGCGGATCGGTGACCCTGACGCTGGAGGTCATCGGCCCTTACCTGGAGCTGGTTGTATCGGACACCGGCGTCGGCATCGCCGCCCGCGACCTGAAACGCCTCGGTCGCCCGTTCGAACAGGCCGGTGCCGTCGAGCAGAAGATCCAGGGCACTGGCCTCGGCCTCTCCCTGGTCCGCGCCCTCGCCGAACTGCACGGCGGCCGGATGAGCCTCGACTCGACCCTCGGCGAGGGCACGGCGGTCACGGTGCGAATGCCGGTCGCGGTCGCCGTGCGCCCGGTCGCGCCCGAAGGCGGAGCGGAGATCATTGCGCTGAACCTGGGCGGCTAGACCGTGCCCAAGGCCACGAACGCCCGCGCTGCCGCGAAGTCCCCGGCCTCGAAGGTCGCGGTCGCGACGCTGCCGTCGCGGAACAGGAACTGGATCAGGAAGGGCTCGCGCGGGTCGAGGCGGGACAGCCGGTCGCCCGCCGTCGACGGGAAATACCAGGTCTCGCCCTGGGTCTTGCCGGTCATCAGCAAGGTCGCCGCGGCCGGGGCGGTTCCGGCGGACCAGACTTCCTGGCGCGCGGTCTCGGGCGGCAGGACCGCGCGGCCGGAGGCAGTTAGCCACGGACGGGCGGCCAGGGTCGGGTCGCGCATCACGATCCGCGTCGCATAGGGACGCGGACGGCCCACGAAGGACACGACCGCCGAAAGGGTTTCTCCGCCGAATACGGTGCCCGAGCCCGGAGCGGCTGCGCTGAGGCCGAACCGCACCGGCGAGGCGCCGGTGACCGAGGTCTGCACCAGACGCCAGGTCGCGACCTCCCGACGGACACGATCCGCGGTCCAGGTGGCGCGGTCGCCGATGAAATCCATCCGGGGAATGCGCTGCCAGCCGGCGAAGGCGTCGGCGACCCGGTCCCGCACCGTGGCCAGTTCGGGGTTGGCGCAGGAGACCTGACGCGCCCGCGACCGGGCCCGCGCGGCCGTCGCCTGAAGCGTCGCCTCTGTCGTGCCGGCGCGCAGGGCCGCCCCCCGCGACTGCAGGGTCGCGGCCGACAGGGCCCCCGCGACCGGCGCCAGGAACAGCCGGCATTTCTCGTGCGCCGCCAGAATGAAGGTCCGATCGTAGAAGGTCCCGGTGCCGTCGGCGAAGGCGGCCGCGGGCGTCGTCGCCATCAGGACAGCGGCGGTCATGGCTCTGGCGGTGCGGGTCGAAAGGCCTATCCTCATGAGCCCACCGTAGCGCCACGGCGTTCCGGTCCCGTTTCCGAGCAGGGTTACCGATTTGCTTCTGAACTCAGACCTGTGGGTCGGCGCCCTGATCCGCCGCGCCGGGATCGAAGGGGCCAGTGCGACCGTCGTGCGCCGGGGCGACGCACGCGCCGGGACCGTGATCGTGAAGGCCTACAACACCTCCGACCGGACGGCGCGGCTGTATTCGGAAGCCTTCGGCCAGGATGGAGACCGACTCTGGATCCAGCCGGTCAGCGGGACCGAAAGCGAACTGGACGCCTATATCGAACGCCAGCGCACCTATGACCCGGACCTCTGGGTGGTCGAGGTGGAAGATCGCGAGGGCCGGCATTTCATCGTCGAGACGGTCCAGGACTGAGCCCTTCAACAGTCGAAAATCCTTAACGACGTTCGGGAACCGGATTGAAAACCACTCGGACCTAGGGTCACGACGTCGGCGAGAAACGTCGGCGGCAAGCGAGTGCCCCAATATGCTGTTTCTCCTGAACGACGTGGTGTTCGACCTGGACGAGGCCTCTCCGGTCACGTCGGCCGATGCGCGCCGGTTCGAGAAGCTGGGCTTCGACTATCTGATGGAACTCGGCTGCGAGCTTTTTGCAGAAGACCCGCTGCTTCACCGGAACGATCCCGAACGCGCCCGTCGTCTCGCCTGGCTGATCCACGACCGCTCGCCGGAGGTGAACGCCGCCCTGTTCGCGGCACCCGAGACAGACTGCGACCCGGCCCTGGTCGAGCCGCAGTTCTGCGCCCTGCCCGCCGCCGTGCTGGACCAGCTCATGTTGCGCGGCCGCAAGGGCAAGCTGGACGCCGTCGCCGCGGACCGCGCCGTCTGGGGCAGAATGGCCGCCTGAGGCCAGGCCGTCACACCGACGCTTGTCTATCGGACGCATGCCCCGCTAGGTTGAAACCTTCTCGGGAAGTTCAGCCATGCGTATCTCTTTCGCCTTGCGGGGTCTCTCGCTCGCCGTGGCCCTCGTCATCTGTGCCGCTGCCCCGGCACGCGCGGACTTCCTGCGCGCCGAGACCGAGCATTTCGTCATCCAGGGCGAGATCAGCCGGGGCGCCATCTCCGAATACGCCCGCAAGGTCGAACGCTTCCACGAGATGCTCGAGATGTTTCGGCCGCCGAATAGCGACGAGTTCGCAGCGCCCAAGCTCTGGATCTATCTGGCGGCCAACAATGAGACGATGCGGCAGGTCTGGCCCGGAGTGCCGACGACGGTCGGGGGCTTCTACAGCCGCAACGACGGCCGGATCTACGCGGTGGTCGACCTGAGCAATGAGAACAGCGACTCCATCCTGTTCCACGAATACGCTCACCACTACATGTTCCAGTACCACAACGAGGCCTACCCGGCCTGGTTCGTGGAAGGATTCGCCGAATATCTGGCGCCCTCCGACCTTCGCTGGGGGCGCATCCGCTACGGTCTTTGGAGCGAGGGCCGACTCAATTCCCTGGCCCAGGCCAATAACTGGATCCCGATGCGTACCGTGCTGAGCGCGCGACCCAATCTCGGTTCCAGACAGGGCTCCGCCTACTACGCGCAAGCCTGGCTGCTGACCCACTACATGAACGGGACGCCCGAGCGACAACGCCAATTCAGCGCCTATCTCGCCGCCGTCGCAAGGGGCGAGGAGTCCGTGGCGGCCTTCGAGGCGCAGACCGGCCAGACACCTGAACGACTGACCAACAGCCTGCGGGCCTACCTGGGGCGCGGCGTGACGGTGTACACCCTGACCCAGGCCCTGCCGGTGGCCGAGGTGACCGTTACGGCCCTGCCCGACAGCACGAAGGATGCGATCTGGCTGGATCTGCGTTCGATGCGTTCGCTGGGTGACGACAAGGATGCTCTGATCCAGCGGGTCAGGACGATGGCCGCGCGCCATCCGGGCGAGCGCCTGCCGACCGTGACCCTGGCCAAATTTCTCATCGAGGCCGAACTGCCCGCAGAAGCGATCACCACGCTGGAACCGGTGATCGCCGCAGACCCCGCCGATGCGGAGGCGCTATGGCTGATGGCCAGTGCCGAGATGGATGTCGCCGACGACCTCGAAGACCCCGCCGCACGCGCGGCCCTGATGCGTCAGGCACAGCTTCGACTGGGCGCCGCCTATGAGGCCGATCCGCTCGATTTCCGGGTCTACATGGCCCTGCTGCGCAATCGCCGCAGCGCACCGGGCTATCCCAGCGACAACGATCTGAACATCGCGGTGTCCGCCTATCGACTGGCTCCACAACTGGGGTCCACGGCGTTCGAGGCTGCACAGATCCTGATGGCCAAGGAACAGTATCTCGAGGCCGTGAGCGTTCTGTCGCCGCTGGCGAACAACCCGCATGACGGCGGAGACCTCGCCTCGGTGCGCGAGCTGCTGGCGCAGGCGCGTGAGCGCGCCGGCCTTGAGCCGCTGACGACGGACGCGCCGCCGGCGGTCGAGGAGACCGGGCCGGCTGACTGACGTCCCTACATCAGGACGTTGAACACCACATGCACGAGACCGGCCGTCCCGATGATCACGCCGAAGCCCGCGAGCAGGCAGATTGCGGGGTGAAACTCGCGTTCCGTGAACCGTCTGGAAGGCGCCCGGACGGTCGAAACGCGGTGTGCTGAATCCAGCAGAGCCATAGCCGTTTCCTTCTTCCCTGCGGCGTCCGGCTCATGTCCGGAACGTCTCGCGCTGACGAGAATGACTCCAAAGACCTGTGATGGCGAGCGGTTTCCGACTGCATTGTCGAACGACCTTCGAGAACGGGCAAAGACGCCCGCCCGCGTGACTTTCAAGCCGTCGCGCGCTACCTCCCGCCCCCATGTCGAAACTGACCCTCGAACAGGAGGCCCTGCGCCGCAGGACCTTCGCCATCATCGCGCACCCCGACGCCGGCAAGACCACGCTGACGGAACATATCCTGCTGTCCGGCGGCGCCATCCGGGCGGCCGGCGCGGTGCGGGCGCGCGGCGAGAACCGGCGGACCCAGTCCGACTGGATGAAGATCGAGAAGGAGCGCGGCATCTCGGTCAGCGCCTCGGTCATGACGTTCGAGCACGACGGCAAGATGTTCAACCTGCTCGATACGCCCGGGCACGAAGACTTCTCCGAAGACACCTACCGCACCCTGACCGCCGCCGACTGCGCGATCATGGTGCTGGACGCCGCCAAGGGCATCGAGCCGCAGACGCTCAAGCTGTTCGAGGTCTGCCGCCTGCGCGACATTCCGATCATCACCTTCATCAACAAGCTGGACCGCGAGGCCCAGGACCCGATGGCCCTGCTGGACGAGATCGCCTCCCGGCTTCAGCTCGACCCGTCGCCGATCTGGTGGCCGGCCGAGAGCGGCAACCGCCTGCGCGGCATGGTCGAGATGGGCACCGGCAGGTTCCAGCCCTATGCGAAGAAGCCCGCGGGCTCGAAGGACGACGTCCCCCACCCGGCCGCCTTGCCGCTGGCAGAGGCCGGTGAATATTTCGAGGCGGGCGAGCTTCAGGCCCTGATGGACGCCCAGGAACTGGTCGAGGGCGGCTATCCCGCATTCGACCGCCAGTCCTTCCTTGAAGGCCATATGACCCCCGTCCTGTGGGGTTCGGCGCTGCGCCACTTCGGCATCGACGAACTGCTGGCCGCCATCGGCGAATGGGCTCCGCCGCCCAAGACCATGCCGGCCCGCAAGGAAGCCCCGCCCGAGACCCGCAACGCCCCCGCTCCGGTCGAACTGACGGTCGAGCCCGGCAATGCCGAGGTCACCGGCTTCGTCTTCAAGGTCCAGGCCAATATGGACCCCAACCACCGCGACCGGATCGCCATGTTCCGCATGGCATCAGGCAGCTTCAAGCGCGGCATGAAGCTGAAGGTCCAGAATACCGGCAAACAGCTGTCGGTGAACGCCCCCATCATGTTCTTCGCCTCCGACCGCGAACTGGCCGACGACGCCTTCGCCGGCGATGTGATCGGCATTCCGAACCACGGCGTCCTGCGCGTCGGCGACAGCCTGTCCGAAAGCGGCCTGATCCGGTTCGCCGGCCTGCCGAACTTCGCGCCGGAAATCCTTCAGCGCGTCCGGGTCAAGGATCCGCTCAAGGCCAAACATCTGAAGAAGGCGCTCGACGGTCTGGCCGAGGAGGGCGTGACCCAGCTGTTCCGCCCCGAGATCGGCGCGGACTTCATCGTCGGGGCCGTCGGCCAGCTGCAGTTCGAGGTCATGGCCGACCGACTGGGCGAGGAATACGGCCTGGAGGTCATCTTCGAGCACAGCCCCTATGCCGAGGCGCGCTGGATCGACGGCGACAAGGCCGACGTCGAGGACTTCATGGGCAAATACCGCGGCCAGATGGCCCGCGACATCGACCAGGCCCCGGTTTTCCTCGCCAAGTCGAGCTGGGAGACCGGCTATGTGATGGAGCGCTTCCCGAAGGTCGCCTTCACCAAGACGAAGGAACGCGGCTAGAGCTTCGTCAGCACGCCTCGCCTGAGGGCGAAGTAGCCGCCGAACAGGCCGAACGGGATCAGGATCACCATCGGGTTGGTGCGCGAACCGATCCACGGCAGGTCCAGCCACGTTAGGCCGACGAAGGCGGCCACGATCCAGATCGCAGCCAGCACATCGATCACGTGCAGCAGCCTGAATCTGTAAGGACCTCTGGCGCTCATCACGTTCCGTCAGGTGGATTCGGAATGAATCCTGGCCGCGCGCCTTCGTTTTGTCGTCCGGGCCTGCTTCAAAGGACAACATGAACGGACGAACAATGACCTGTGGGACGACCGTAGCCTTGGCGGCCGGCGCCCTTTTGCTGGCCGGCGCTGCATCGGCTCAGCAAAACCAGGGCTCGGCGACGACCCGGTCGCTGAACACCGCACCTGCCCAATCGACCTTGACGCCTCGCCCCAACGCCCAGCCCCCGCTGAGCGCGGCACAGCGTCCACAGGCGGCGCTCCCGCAACCTGCCCGTCCCCAGACCTCTCGTGCCCGGACGACGGCGGCCGACCGCACCCTGGAAGACCTGCTGGGAGCCACCGGCGAGGAGGGCGTTGAAACCTCTGAAGGTCAGGTGGGCGTCACCCTCGAGCCCGGCCAGACCGAGCCGGATCCCATCCCGATGACGCTCGGCTACTATGTCCGGGGCGACAAGGACTGCGAACAGGTCTGGCCCGGCGAGGGCGATCTGGCCTTCCTGACACCGACTGCCTTCACCCTCGACTACGGCGGCTGCGAGCCCGGCCAGTTCCTGCAGACCGGCCCCAACAGCTGGGACGAGGAACAGCGCTGCCGGACCGAGATGGGCGGCGACGCCGGCGCCTACAACGTCACCTACGAAGTGCTCGGCACCGATCAGATCAAGCGCACCGCCCGCTTCGGTGACGACGTCGATGCGGCCGAGGACGATCTGTGGAACTTCTGCCGGCTCGCGGACGTGCCCGAGAACGCCCGCTTCGGCTCCTAGCCGGGCGACGGCGCCGCAACAGGCGCAGCCGGAGGCCGGATCTCGAACATCGGCAGGAAGAACTGCAACAGCGGCCCGTTCGACAGGGCGTAGGCCACCGTACCGACCCCGATCGTGCCGCCCAGCATCCAGCCCATGACGAGGACCAGCCCCTCGATCCCCATCCGCACCCAGCGAACCTCCCAGCCGGTCACGCGCACGCCGCCGGTCGTCAGTCCGTCGCGAGGCCCCGGCCCCAGGCCTGCGCCGATATAGGCCCCGGTCGCCACCCCGTTCAGCAGGATGGCCCCGACCAGGAACCCGATCTGCAGCCCCAGGCCCTGGATCTCCGGCAGGAAATAAAGGCTCACATCCGCCGCCGTGCCGATGACCAGCACATTGCAGATCGTGCCCACGCCCGGCTTCTGCCTCAGCGGGATCCAGATCAGAAGGACCAGCGCCCCGACGATGTTGACGATCAGGCCCAGGCTGAGCCCGGTCAGTTCCGACAGTCCCTGATGGAAGACACTCCAGGGATTCAGGCCCAGGTCGGCGCGGACCATAAGGGCCAGCGACGCTCCGTACAGAAGCAGGCCGATCTGGAGCTGGATGAAGCGACGGATGAACATGCGGCTACGCTAGACCAACCGGCCTTGTAATCCATAGCCACTTTGGCGACGATGGCCTCATGTCCGGCTCCGTCGTCAATCTGAACAGTCTGTCGCGTCATCTCGGCGACTGGCGCGCCGCCGGGACGAAGGACGTCGCCTGGCGCAGCCTGGCCGACGCCCTGAAGGGTCTGGTGCTGGACGGGCGGTTGCCGCTGGACGCGCGCCTGCCGGGGGAGCGCCGGCTGGCCGAGGCCCTGGGCGTCAGTCGGATTACGGTCAGCGCCGCCCTGGACAGATTGCGGGCTGACGGCTTCCTGACCAGCCGCGTCGGATCGGGCACCTTCACGGCCCTGCCCTTCAGCCGGGCCGAGCGGCTGGAGGGGCTGTTCCACGTCGCGCCGGGCCCGGAGGTGGTCAATATGGCCACGGCGGTCCTGCCGGCCGGGGCGCATGTGCATTCGGCCTATGCACGGGCGCTCGACTCCCTGCCGCCGCACCTGCCGGGGCATGGCTACGACCCCGTCGGCCTGTTGCCCATGCGACGGGCGGCTGCGGAGGCCTATGACCGCGCGGGTCTGCCGACGCGGCCGGACCAGATCGTGGTGACGGCCGGGGCCCAGAACGGACTGGCGATCCTGCTCAGGGCCTTCGGACGTCCCGGTGACGCCGTGGTGATCGACCACCCGACCTATCCCCATGCCATCGAGGCGATCGTGCGGGCGGGGATGCGGCCTGTGCCGGTGGCTTTGGCGCCCGGCGGCTGGGACATAGACGGGCTGATCGCCACGATCGAGCGGGTCCGGCCCCGCCTGGTCTATCTGCTGGGGGCCCATCAGAACCCGACCGGCCATGTCATCGCGGCTGAGGACGAAGCAAAGGTGGCCGAGGCGGTCGCCCGGGTCGGCAGCCTGATGGTCATGGACGACACCCAGCGCGAGCTGTGGTTCGACCGGCCACCGCCCCCGCCATCCGTCCCCGGTCCGCACGTCGCGCGGCTTGGCTCCATGAGCAAGACCTGGTGGGGCGGGCTGCGGATCGGCTGGATCAGGGCCGAGGTCGAGGTGGCGGATGCCGCGGTACGCGCACGGGCGTCGCTGGACCTCGGCGCGGCTGTGATCGAGCAACTGGCCGCTGCGCACCTGCTGGTCGGCGACCAGTCGCCGGTGGTCGAACGTCGGCGGCTGCTGGCCGGGCGCGAGGCGGCGCTGTATGCACGCCTGGCAAAGGTCCTGCCGGACTGGAAGACGACGCGGCCGGTGGGCGGCCTGTCGCTCTGGGTCGCCCTGCCCCGTCCGTCGGTCGCCGCTCTCGTGGTCGAAGCCCGGAAGCGCGGCGTCATCATCGCGCCCGGCACTCGGTTCGGCGTGGACGGCGCCTTCCAGCGGTTCGTCCGCCTGCCCTATTGCCTGCCCGAGCCCGAACTGGAGGCAGCCGTCGATATGTTGGCGGAGGCCTGGGCCGATGTCGGAGCCCGTCCGGCCCGGCGGACCCAGGCCCCTGAGCCGGATGTCTTCTAGAGCCTGATCAGGCGGCCGCCAGCCTGTGTTCCGGGGCGAATCGGGCGTCTTCCCCGACCACGTCGACCCGCTCACCCGCATAGATCCGGTCGATGACCTCGGCCGGTACCGGCCGGCTGGCCAGGTAGCCCTGGAACTCATTGCAACCGGCAGCGGCCAGGCGAAGCCATTGGTCCGCCGTCTCGACGCCTTCGGCGATCACCCTCATGTTCAGTGAGCGGCCCAGCTGGACGATGCTGGAGACCAGGACATCGGCCGATTTCGATCGCCCCATGTCGATGACGAACGACCGGTCGATCTTGATCTTCTCGATGGGGAAGCGGTTCAGATAGGACAGGCTGGAATAGCCCGTACCGAAATCGTCGATGGCGATCGAGAATCCGGCCTCTCTCAGATTCCTGAGCTGGCTCGTCGCACCCTGTCCGCGGTCGACCAGAATCCCCTCGGTGAGTTCGAGCTCGATGCCCGACGGGCTGACACCGGTGTCGCGCGCGAGCGCAAGAATCCGGTCGGTGAAGCCGGGATCACGCAGCTGAAGCGCGGAGATATTGACGGCCATCTTGAGGTCCGGCCATCGCAGACTGTCCTCGAAAGCGCGCCTGATCGTAAAGGCTCCCAGCAACTCGATCATCCCGCTCTCTTCTGCCAGAGGCACGAAGACCGCGGGCGAAACCGGTCCGAACTCGGCCGAGGTCCAGCGCACGAGGGCCTCTACCCCCGTCATGGCGCGACCGCGGTCGACCTGGGGCTGGTAGACCATCGTCAGAGCTCCGGCCTGAAGATCGCGGCGCAGGGCGTTCTGAAGACCTCGCCGGCGACGCAGGACCTCGTCCATCCCTGGATCATGGATCGCGAACCGCGCCCGTCCCTCGCGCTTGGCCGAGACCAGGGCCAGCCCCGCCTTGCGCAGCAGGTCGCCGGGCTCCTGATCCGTCGGTTCCGCCAGACCCACGCCGATACTGCTCGTCAGGGTGAAGCGCCCGATCGACAGGGCATAGCGCTTGGCCAGCGTCTGCAGAATCCGGTCCGCGAAGGCAGCCGGGTCGGCCCCCTCATCGATCACCTGGAGCACCGCGAATTCGTCACCGTCCAGGCGGAAGCACATGTCCTCGGCGCGCTCGAGACGACGCAGTCGCCGCGCGACGGTCCGCAGCATCTCGTCCCCGACGGAGTGACCGCTCAGATCGTTGACTTCCTTGAAGTTATCCAGATCCACACAGTGCAGGGCATAACGCAGCCCGCCACTCGCCCGGGCGGCGAAGATGGTTTCCAGCCGGTCTTCCAGCGCCCGGCGGTTGCCCAGCCCCGTCAGCTTGTCGTGGGAGGCGATATGAACCGCCCGCTGTTCGCTGGCCACGACAGCGCGCGTGGCGGCGTGCGCCTTGCGGTAGGAAATAAGCGCGATGGCCAGCAATCCGGCCAGCAGGACCAGCGTCATCGGCAGGAATTTGCGCAACAGCGCGCCTCCTGGACGCTCCGGCGTCCAGTCCAGGGTGGCCACCACCGTCCCCGTTGGCCCCGGGATGCCCACGTGAGCCTGGTCCGGCTCCGAGCGAGCATCGGCCAGGTGCAGGTGGGCGTCGGCCAGCATGTAGCGGTCCGCGAAGGCGTCGACGAACGCCTGATCCATCTTGTGACCGGTCACGACGATCGGGGCGCGGCGACCGAGGATTCGGGCCGTTCCGAAATCCGGCTGCACCAGGGTCGCGGACAGGATGAACAGGTCCGGTCCGATCCTGGCCGTGGTGTTGGCGACGATAGCGACCTGTGGCGATGCGGCCGACGGCGCGGCCGCGGCGGCCCGTGATGCCTCCGCCTGCCGGACCTTGCCGATGATCCCCGACACCGACGGCTCAAGGTCCGCGAACCCGGAAGTCGCCACGTCGCGACCCTCCTCCATGGCGTAAATCGGCCGGTCGTCGGCATCGAGCACCCACGAGAACTCGAGTCCGTCGGTGGCGTACGGAAAAGTGCCGATGTTGTCGCGCGCCCAGTCCCGGTCGAACCGGTTGTCCAGATTGGCGACCGCATCATCCCACACAGCCAGAGGGACGACCGACCGGCCGAGCTCCACCACCCGGGACGACAGGCCGTTGGCGACGACGACCTGCTCGCGCGCCTTGGCGACCCGATCGAAATCCTCCGACATGCGCAGCAAGGTCGCTGCCAGCAGGGCGATCGCGATCCCGCCGCCTGCCGCGACGGACCAGAATAGATTTCTCGCCTTTGCGCGCTGTGGCAACGGCCTGTCCCCTTGTTCGGGGGTCGACCGTAGAGCTCGGACCCTAACAGGGTTCTTTCAGGAATGGTGAACGGCTGGAGCAGGCCAGCTGTTCATTCCGTCGCCTGGGCTTCGGCCGCCTCGAGGAACGGGTAGTCGGTGTAGCCCCTGGCCCCGCCGCCATAGAAGGTGGCCTTGTCAGGCGTGTTGAGCGGAGCGTTCCGTTTCCAGCGCTCCACCAGATCGGGATTGGCCAGGACCGGCACGCCCACGCTGACCAGGTCGGCGCGACCCTCGGCGATGGCCGCCTCGGCCAGTTCGCGCGTCAGGCCGCCGTTCAGCATGACGGGACCGCCAAAGGCCTCGCGCATCCTCGCCGCCAGCTTCGGCGCGCCGTCCCAGCTGGCCATGGGCGTGCCGGGCTCGCCCTCGATGACGTGCAGATAGGCCAGACCGAACGGCTTGAGCGCTGCGGCCGCATGGACGAAGATCGTCTCAGGGTTGGAATCCTGCGTCCCGTTCGATCCGTTGGACGGCGACAGGCGCAGTCCGACCCGGTCCGCGCCCCAAACGGCGACCACAGCGGCCACAACCTCGAGCAGGAAACGCGACCGGTTCTCGACCGAGCCGCCATAGCTGTCGTCGCGCTGGTTGGACCCGTCCTTCAGGAATTGATCGATCAGATAGCCGTTCGCACCGTGCACCTCGACCCCGTCGAACCCGGCCTTCCTGGCCTGTTCGGCGGCGTGGGCGTAGTCGGCCACGATGGCCTTGATCTCCTCAACCGCAAGTGCGCGAGGCGTCTCGAACGGGGTCATCGAGAAATCACGCTTCATCGCATTGCCGACTGCGGCGATCGCGGAGGGCGCGACGGCCTGTCCGCCGTCGGGCTGGTAGTCCGGTATCGACACCCGGCCGACATGCCAAAGCTGGGCGACCATCTTGCCGCCCCTGGCATGGACGGCGTCCGTGATGGCCTTCCAGCCGGCGACCTGTTCGTCGGTGAAGATGCCGGGCGTGTTGGGATAGCCCTGACCCGACTGGCTGATCTGGGTCGCCTCGGAAATGATCAGGCCGGTCGAGGCGCGCTGGGAATAGTATTCGACCGCCAGGGGGTTCGGTACCTCGCCCGCAATCGCGCGGCTGCGGGTCAGGGGCGCCATGACGATCCTGTTCGAGAGGTGGATCGCGCCGAGGTCGATGGGGTCGAAGAGAGTCGTCATATGAAACACCTAGTGTTACGTTAACCGACAGGTAAGCATCGCCCGACGCAGGCGCAACAGGGACAGGCCCGGAACCACCGGGCGGCGTCGGGTTTGCTAGACAGGGAAGCAAACGCCTGAGACGGTCCCGATCCGGGACGCGCGGAGACTGAAGACGTGGCCATGTTTGAGTTCGGCAAGGATCTGAGACGCCTCTTCGTGCAGGCGCGCGAGAGCGACGACCTCGGCTGGCTGGAGCTGATCGGCGTCAACCTCCTTGCGAGAGAGGCCAAATCCCTGACGACCGACGGGGGCCGCGTCTCTTGCCTGCGTCCGTCCCAGACCTGGCATCGCGCCTCGGTTCTGTGGCGTGAGCACGCCCGCCGCACTGGCGCCCCGGACAGTATCGCTCGCGCCCTGACCACGGCTGAAGACGCCGTGAAGGCCGCCCGCACCGAGGACGAGCGCGCCCGCGCCCTCCTGGCGGGGGCCCAGGCCCTGATCACGAAATTCGACCTGTTCGGCGACCGCGACGCCGTGGCCCAGGCCGGCGAGATGGCGCGCGACGCCACGTCGAAGCGGCTGCCGACCCTGGCCTCCTGCGCCGGCGTCCATGCCCGCATCCGCGCCCGTCAGGCCCGGCTCAGCGAGAAATCGACGGATCGTCAGGACGCCGCCGCCCTGATGGACGCGGCCCTGCACGCCCTGACAAAGCACAATCCGCTCGAGGCCGACGACCTGCGACTCGACGCCGCCGCCCTGGCGCTGGAAGGCGGCATCATCCAGCGCGATGCCCGCCTGCTGGACCAGGCCGGCCGTGACCTGACCGCGCTTGTCGAGGCCTCGTCGCCGGACACCCGCCCCCTGACGCGCGCCCGCGCCCTGGCGCTTTGCGCCGCCGGTCTCTCGGCCCTGGCCGCCATGGCGAACGACGACGCGGCGATGAAGACCGGCCACGAGATGTTCGAAGCCGCCGCGGACCAGTTCTTCGTCGATCACAGCCCGCTGGACTGGGTCGCCATCCAGATCGCCCGCTCCATCGATCCTTCCGCCCCCATCGCGCCGATCCGCCAGTCCGTGGCCCTGACCACGGGCCGGGGCACGATCCTCGGCGCGCTGGCGCTGGACCTGCTGGTGGCGCGCGAAATCGATGCGGCGGCAACCGCCGGCGACCTGACCGAACTCACGCGGATCGAGACCCGCGTCCGCCGCCGCCTCGCCGACCGTACCGGCGCCCCTCCGGCCATCGACTGGGCCGTCGACCAGATGGCCATGGCCCGCCTCATGATCGCCCGCAGCGAGCTGATGGGCTCCGACCCTGATCAGGCCGCCTTCGTCCTGGCCGAAGCCGCCGAGGCCGCGCGTGACCACGGCGTCGCCGTCATCGCCGACCGCGCCCGAGGGCTGATGATGGGGCTTCCAGTCCGGGCCTGAAGTGCCGCAGTCTGAGGCCCCCTACCCGCCCATTGCCACGAACGCCCCGTTGAGGAACCCCGGCTTGGCATAGGCCAGCGGCTGGCCGTCCGCCCCGAGCACCCGCCCTCCAGCCGCTTCCAGCACCGCCTGGCCCGCCGCCGTATCCCATTCCATGGTCGGGCCGGTGCGCGGATAGGCGTCGAACCGGCCCTCGGCGATCAGGCAGAACTTCAAGGACGAATCCGTCCCCTGCCATTGGGTGCAGCCATGTCGGGCGGCGAGGCGGACGGCCTCCTCGTCGGTGACGCTGTGGCTGAGCAGGGCGAATCCCTCGTCCGGCCGGTTGCGCACCCGGATCGCGCGCCAGGCGTCGCCATAGCGCCGCATCTGGGCCCCGCCGCCGGGCGCGGTGCGCCAGGTCAGGGCGGTCGCCGGTGCCGAGACGACGCCGACGGTCGGACGGTTTCCCTCGACCAGGGCGATGTTGACGGTGAAGCTCTCCTTGCCCTGGACGAACCCCTTGGTTCCATCCAGCGGGTCGATCAACCAGAACCGCTCGGCCGCGCTCTCCGGCTTGCCGTCCGCCTCCGACTGTTCCTCGGCCACGGCCTGGACCTCCGGATAGAGGGTGGCGAGGCGCGACAGGATCAGGGCCTCGGCCTGCCGATCCGCCAGGGTCACCGGGCTGTCGTCGGCCTTGGAAAAGACCTCTCCGCCGGCTCGCCAGAAGGGCAGGATGACCGCAGCGGCTTCCTCCGCGATCGCAGCGAGATGATCGTGAAGAGCGCCGGAGGCGAGGTCGGAAGCAAGTCTGTCGGTCATTCGCCGGGGGATAGACCATCGCGGACGGTTTCGCGAACCGGCAAATCACGCCAGCCTGCCGATCAGATCCACAGTTCTCGACGAGCCAGACCCCCGCATGACCGACGCCGCCTTTTCCGCCCCGTCAGAACTGCCGGTCGACGGCCAGGAGCTGGCCAGCCTGATCGCCGCCAAACTCTGCCACGACTTCATCTCGCCGTCGGGCGCGATCATGTCGGGCCTGGACCTGCTGAACGACCCGACCGCCCAGGACATGCGCGACGACGCCATGGGACTGATCGCCGACAGCGCGAAGAAGATGGTCGCCCTGGTCCAGTTCTGCCGCGTCGCCTTCGGGGCCGCCACCACCGCCGAGCGGTTCACGGGCGCCGAACTGACCGCCCTGGTCGACAACGTCGTCTCGGGGGGTCGGGCGACCCTGGCCTGGAACCTCGGGGAAGGCGACTTCGGCAAACCCCAGGCCCGCGCCCTGGTCAACCTGGCCTATCTGACGGTCGGCGCCCTGCCGATGGGCGGTGCGGCGACGGTCGCCGTGCGCCGCGAGGGCACGCAACTGGTGATCGAGGGCGTCGCCGAGGGCGCGAGGGCCCGGCTCAAGGCCGAGGCGGCGACCGGTCTGGCCGGCCTGCGCCTGACCGACGGTCTCGCGGGTCAGTGGATCCAGCCCTACTGGCTTTGGCTGACAGCTGATCAGGCGGGCGGAACCCTGTCCGTCGAGGCTGTGGAAGGCCGCGTCGCCATGACGGCGCGGATGCCGTCTTAATCCCGAATCCCAACGCCTCGTTAACCGCCCGGAAGCGATATTGGCGGATGAAGCGGCGGGTGATTCCGGCCGCTGGGAGACAACCGCGTTGGACATCCGCACCTGCCTGATCGTCGACGACAGCCGGATCATCCGGAAGGTCGCGCGTCGCATCGTGGAAGGTCTCGGCTTCGAGGTCGATGAAGCGGCTGATGGTGTCGAGGCCCTGTCCTACTGCGCCGGCATGATGCCCGACGTCGTCCTGCTCGACTGGAACATGCCGGTGATGGACGGCCTGACCTTCCTGCGTCGGCTGCGCGCCACCCCCGGCGGCGACCGGCCCAAGGTCCTGTTCTGCACCATAGAGACGGCCCCTGATCGTATCGCCGAGGCCCTTTCGGCAGGGGCCGACGACTACGTCATGAAACCGTTCGACAGCGAGATCCTGCACTCCAAATTCTCCGAAGTCGGAGCGGTCTGAAGCCCGTCATGACCCGCGCAGCAGCCGTCACATGATCCAGGACGACTTCGACCGTCTGCAGGCCCTGATGGTCTCGCGCGCCGGCTTCCGGCTCGGGCGCGACCGTATCCATCTGGCTGAGCATCGACTGGCGCCCGTCGCCCGTCGCGAGGGCTTCGACAGCGTCGACGACATGCTGGCCAGTCTCTGGGCCAAGCCCGTGGCCAGCCTCGGCTGGGCGGTCATCGAGGCCCTCTTGAACCCGGAAACCTGGTTCCGTCGCGATCGCGCCGTGTTCGATACCTTCGCCGGCGAGCTTCTGCCCGCCATCGGCGGTGCCCGGCCCGAGGGACTGGTTCGGGTCTGGTGCGCAGGCTGCTCGCATGGACAGGAGCCCTATTCCCTGGCCATGGCGGCGCTCGACGCCGGCGCCAATGTCGAGATCGTCGCCACGGACCTGTCGCAGCGCGCCGTCGAACGCGGGCGCTCGGGCGTCTACACCGCTTTCGAGATTCAGCGTGGCCTCTCCGCCCGGACCATGCTCGACTGGTTCGACCCGGCGGACGACGCCTGGGTGGCCAAGCCGGCCCTGCGCGATGCGGTCCGCTTCGCGCGCCACAACCTTCTGGACGCGCCATCCGACGCCGCCCGCTTCGACGTCATCCTGTGCCGCAACATCCTCTCGGAGATGGACCCCGCCAAACGCGGCCAGGTCGTCGACGGCCTTGAGCGACGGCTGGTGGACGACGGCGTCCTCATCCTGGGCACCGACGAGCGGATCGATGGCGACACCGTCGCGTTCCGCCCCGTGACCGGCCGCAAGGGACTGTTCGTCAAGGCGCCGTCCGCCCTCAGCCGCGCCGCCTGATCCCGGTCGACACAACCCCGTCTGCCCCCCTATGGTCCGGGGAACGTCGAGGGGGATTGACGATGCGTTGGGCTCTGTTCCTGGGATCGCTGGCGGTCGCCCTGCTGATCGGTGTCTGGGCTCTTCAGGTCCCTGCTCCGCGCGGACCTGAAACCCCCGCCGTCGACTTCTCCGCCGCCCGCGCCATGACCGACGTTCGCGCCATCGCCGCCCGTCCCCACCCGGTCGGATCGGCAGACCATGCGCGTGTTCAGCAATATCTCTTCGGTCGGATGGCGGCCCTGGGCCTGAACCCGGCTTTGCAGGCCGGGGCCCTTTCCCCGGAGACCGTGAACCGGCTGACCCAGTGGGGCGGCGATCCCGCGGCGGCGGGCAACCAGGCGGTCAATATCGTCGGCGTCCTGCCCGGACGGAATCCGACTGCCGCCGCCGTCCTGATGATGGCCCACTACGACAGCGCCTGGGACTCTCCCGGCGCGGCCGATGACGGCGCCGGCGTCGCCGCTGTTCTTGAGGCCGTACGCGCAATCAGGGAGCGTGGCCCGGCGGACCGCAGTCTCGTCGTCCTGCTCACCGACGCAGAAGAACTGAATCTCGACGGCGCCCGCATCTTCTTCTCCGAACATCCTCTTCGCGACCGCATCGGCGCAGTGGTCAATCTGGAGGCCAGAGGCGGCGGCGGACGCGCCTTCATGTTCGAGACCGGGCGTGGCAACGAGGAGACCATCGACCTGTTCAGCCGGGCGGCGCGCCGTGCCGACGGCGGGGCCTCTTCCAGCTCCCTGTCGATCTTCGTCTATGAGAACATGCCGAACGGCACCGACTTCACCATCCCCAAGAACCGGGGCATCGGCGGGGTCAATTTCGCCTTCATCGGGCGACCGTCCCAGTATCACTCCCCGACCGCCACCCCGGACAACCTCGATCAGGGCGCGGTGCAGCACATCGGATCCCAGGCGCTTGAGGCGACCGACGCCCTGCTCCGGGCCGACGCCCTTCCCGTTGCGGGCCGCAACGTCGTCTACGGCGACTATCTCGGCCTGTTCACCATCGTCCATTCGCTCGAACTCGGCTGGACCCTTCTGGCGATCACCGCCGGACTCGGCGCCTTCGCGGCCTGGGGCGCGCGTCATGCTACCCGGCTGACCGCGGCCGACGTCGGACGCGGCATGCTGTCGGGCCTGTGGGTCCTGGCCATGGGGATCGTGATCGCCGGCGGCGTCCGCGTACTGGCCGGACCGCTCTCGTCGCGGGCCGAGTCCGCCGACGTCTACTATACACTGCTGCGTCGTCTGCCCTGGATGGAGGCCGGAACCGGTCTGGCCATGGCCTCGATCGCCCTGGCCCTGCTGGCCGGACGACAGGCCCTCGGGCCGAAACTGCTGGCCGGGGTCGTCCTCGCGGCGGTGGTCGCCAGTTTTGCGCTGGGCGGATTCGATCCGGTCATCCTCGGCGCCGGCGGCGTCGCCATCGCCCTGACCGCCTGGCCGCAGAGTGCGCCGAAAACCGTCTGGGGCGGCTGGCTCGGCCTGATCGCCCTGATCTTCGTCCTCGGCTGCGTGGTCCAGGGCGCAGCCCCTGAAGCCGCCCTGATCCTGATCTGGCCGGGCCTGCTCGCAGCGGCGGCCGCAGGCGCCTGCGCCCTGGTCGGCGCCCGTCTCGAGAGCCCCCGCTCCCTTATCCCTGCGGTCGTCGCCACCGTGATCGGCGGGGCCTGGATCCTGAACCTGTCGCACCAGGTCTTCCTCGGCGTCGGCATGGACCTGCCCGGCGTTCTGGCCCTTATGACCCTTCTGGTCCAGCTGTTCCTCGCCCCGCTCGCCCCGCGCGCCAAGGGAACGCTCGCCGCCGCGGCGGCGGCCTGCCTGATCCTGGCCTGCGGTCTGTCCCTGACCGCGCGCTTCGCCGAGCCCGCGCCGCCGCCTGCGGCCGACGGGCCCACTTAGGACGCCGCTAACCCTGCCGTTTAAGCGGAAGGCAAAGCCGCTGCGGTAACAGGGTCGCCATGAACCTGATCCACGCCCTCCAGGACAACACCGATCCCAACTCGCTGGTGTCGCGCTTCCGCCGCGCCCGAGCGAGGCGGATCGTCGCTCTGATCACCCGGATTCACGCCGAAAAGGGTGAGGTGAACATCATCGATCTGGGCGGGGAGGCGAACTACTGGACCCTGTTCGATCCCCAATTCCTGCAGGCATCGAAGGTGCGGATCACCCTGGTCAATCCGGGCGGGATCGACGAGGTCGCAGACCCTCGCCTGTTCACGGTCGTCGACGGCGACGCCTGCGCCCTGCCGCAGTATGCCGACCACGCCTTCGACCTGGTCCACTCCAACAGCGTCATCGAGCACGTCGGCGACTGGCCCCGAATGGAGGCCTTCGCCGCCGAATGTCGTCGCCTGGCCCCGCGCTACTACGTCCAGACGCCCTATTTCTGGTTCCCGGTAGAGCCCCACTTCTCGGCCCCCTTCTTCCACTGGCGTTCGGAGCAGAGCCGCGCCCGCTCGCTGCTCAGGCGTCGCCACGGCTTCTCGCAAAAGGCGCCCGACATGGGCGCGGCCATGCGCGACGTCCAGCACGCCCGGCTGCTGGACAAGGCCCAGTTCCGCTTCCTCTATCCGGACGCAGTCCACCATGACGAGGTCGTCGCCGGCCTGACCAAGTCCCTGATCGCGGTCCGCGACCCCACGTCCCACTGACGCCGGGCGCAGCGTAACCTTCGCGCGGTGACGGCCGAAGACGGTCCCGAACCCCGTGGAGAGGACCCCATGTCGCGCAGTCCCCGAGCTATCGCCCTTGCCTCCGACCTTCGCCGCCGCCTGACCCTGTTCGCCGCCGTCGGAGTGGTCGCGGCGGCCCTGATCACCGGTCACATCACCACCCGTTCGGCCGAGGCCGCTGTGCCCGCCCCACCGCCCTCCGGCGACCTGACGGTGGTGGAGCTCTTCACCAGCCAGGGCTGCAGCTCCTGCCCGCCCGCCAATGACAATCTCGTCCGGCTGTCGGCACGCCCCGACCTGCTGACGCTGAGCTTCAACGTCACCTACTGGGACGACCTGGGCTGGCCCGATATCTTTGCCAGACCGGCCTATACCCAACGGCAGAGGGACTATGAACAGGGCCTCGGAACCGACAACGTCTGGACGCCCCAGGTCATCGTCGACGGCCGTTCCCATGTCGTCGGCCGGCGGATGTCGGACATTGAGCGCCTGATCGCCGCCCATCGCCCCTTCACCGGGCCGACGGTGGTTTTCCGCGGCAGCGGCGTGGGCCTGGCCGGCGGTTCTTCGGTCTCAGCCCCCGCCGACGTCTGGCTGGTTCGCTACGAGCCCCGACCAATCAACGTACCGGTGGCGCGCGGAGAGAATGGCGGCCGTACCCTCCCCCACGCCTCGGTGGTGCGCGAACTGGTCCGTCTGGGGTCATGGTCCGGCGGCCGCGCCCGAGGATTCGGCCTCCCGGCGCCCGGTCGCGACGGACTCCTGACCGCCGTCCTCGTCCAGGCGCCGAACGGCGGACCGATCCTGGCGGCGGCCAGGGGCTGACCTGACGACGCCTGACGACCGGCCTCCCGCCCTTGGCGTCACCCGTCCGTGGCCGCTAGAGAACGCCCGTCAAGGGGGACCAGTATGTCACTATCGATCCGGACGCACGTGCGTCGCTTCACGCTCATCACCTTCGCGGCCCTGGCCATCTCCGCCTGCCAGGACGGCAAGGCTGAGGCCTCCGCCGCCCGCCCCGCCCAGGACCGCGGCGACTTCGTCGTCCGCCCGGCCGTGCTGGAAAGCGATGACTACACCGAGCTGGCCGCCCAGCTCAGCGAGGAGCGCTGGCTGGAGGACATCGCCGACGTTCTGAACGAGAGCCTGATCCTGCCGGTCGATATCGGCATGCGCTTCGCCGAATGCGGCGAGAACAACGCCTACTACGTCCCCGAGGATCGCGAGATCCAGATCTGTATCGAGATGTTCGAGGGTGAGCGCGAAACCTTCGCCGCCTACTATGAGACCGAGGAAGAGATCGAGGACGCCGTTAACGGCTCCTTCCTGTTCACCGTCTTCCACGAGGTCGGCCATGCCCTCGTCGACGTGCTCGACATCCCGTTCACCGGTCGCGAGGAAGACGCCGCCGACAGCCTGGCCGCCTGGTGGCTCATCGACGGTGATGACGGCGAGGAATCGGCCATCTCGGGGGCCCTGAGCTTCTATACCGACCCTGAAGAAGCCGCAGAGATCGACGAAACCGAATTCGCCGACGAGCACTCGCTGAGCCAGCAGCGCTACTACACCCTGACCTGCCTAGTTTACGGCTCGGATACCGAGAAATACGCCAACCTGCTCGAAGAGGAATGGCTGACCGAGGCGCGCGCCGAACAGTGCCCGGCCGAGTTCGAGCGCCTGACCCGCACCTGGTACACGCTGCTGGACGCACACCTGAAATCAGACGAGTCCTGACGTCCTCATCCCAGCCGTTGCCGCGCGCCGGAATGCGCGCAATGGTCAAGCTTGATCATCGCGGGGGCGACCATGACAGTCTTCAAGGCAGAACGCGGCGTCCGCGGCGGCATTCAACGAGCTGCGCTCTCGGCCCTGCTGGCGCTGGGGCTTTTCGCGGCTGCCGTTCCGGCCGCGGCCCAGGATGACTATGAGGATGAGGGTGATTTCTACATCACCGACGCGGAGAACGTCACCGACGACGGGCTGCAGGAAGTGCTGGAAGGCCTGGAGGAGGACGAGTTCCTCGAAGGCATCGTCGAAGGACTGAATGACAGCCTGAACCTGCCCGTCGATATCAGCATCAATTTCAAGCAGTGCGGCGAGGAGAACGCCTACTACAGCCCCGATGAGACGGCGATCACGGTCTGTCTGGAGCTGTTCACCGAGCCGCGCGAGAAACTGGCGGCCTTCTACGACAATGATGAGGACACCGACGCGGCGATCCGGGGCTATGCCCTCGCCATCATCTATCATGAGGTCGGCCACGCCGTGGTCAACGTCATGGAGATCCCGATCACCGGCCGTGAAGAGGACGCCGTCGATCAGTTCGCCGTCTGGTGGCTGTCCGACAATGACGAGGGTGACCTGGCTGTCATCGACGCCGCACTCGGCTTCTATGAGGACCCGGACGGAGACGCGCGCACGGGCAGTGACGAGGACTCCCTTGCCGACGAGCATTCGCTGAGCCAGCAGCGCTACTACAATTTCCTGTGCTGGGTTTACGGCTCGGACACTTCGGCCCACGCCGATCTGCTTGAAGAGGAATGGCTGACGGCCGCCCGCGCCGAGCGCTGCGAGGCAGAGTTCGAGCAGCTCAACACCAGCTGGTATGTCCTGATGGAAGGACGGCTGAAGTCGTAACGCCTCAGCGCGAGAGCGCTTCAGGCGGCCGGGAAACCGGGCCCGATACGCCAAAATCGGTCGCACCATTCCGGATGCGGCCGCCGTTCCAAAAAGAACATATTGGCAACCGGAACAAACCGTGCACATAGTCCGGCTCACAGGGAGTGGGTCACGGTCATCGGACCGAAGGCGGGCCTCTCCCCAGGGTCTCAACGGGAATCATGGCAAGGGAGAGTGGCAAGGTGGCATCGCAGGCGGCATTGAAATTGGTGGGCAAGGACGACAGCGACAAGCAGCGCGCGCTGGAGGCGGCGATCGCGCAGATCGATCGCGCCTTCGGCAAGGGATCGGTCATGAAGCTGGGCAAGGGCGGGATCGCCGACGTCATCCCTTCGGTATCCACCGGCTCGCTGGGTCTGGACATGGCGCTGGGCATCGGCGGCCTGCCCCGCGGACGGGTGATCGAGGTCTTCGGCCCTGAATCCTCGGGCAAGACGACCCTGGCCCTGCACACGGTGGCCGAGATCCAGAAGTCGGGCGGCACGGCCGCCTTCGTCGACGCCGAGCACGCGCTCGACCCCGGCTACGCCCAGAAACTGGGCGTCAACCTGGACGACCTTCTGGTCTCCCAGCCCGACACCGGCGAGCAGGCGCTGGAGATCGTCGACACCCTGGTGCGCTCGGGCGCCGTGGACATCGTGGTGGTCGATTCCGTCGCCGCCCTGACGCCCCGCGCCGAGATCGAGGGCGAGATGGGCGACAGCCTGCCGGGTCTTCAGGCGCGCCTGATGTCCCAGGCCCTGCGCAAGCTGACCGCCTCCATCTCCAAGTCAAACTGCATCGTCCTGTTCATCAACCAGATCCGCCACAAGATCGGCGTCATGTACGGCTCACCGGAAACGACGACGGGCGGCAATGCGCTGAAGTTCTACGCCTCGGTCCGTCTGGATATCCGTCGCACCGGCGCGATCAAGGACCGCGACGAGGTCGTCGGCAACACGACCCGGGTGAAGGTCGTCAAGAACAAGGTCGCCCCGCCGTTCCGCGAGGTCATCTTCGACATCATGTACGGCGAGGGCATTTCCAAGCTGGGCGAGATCATCGACCTTGGCGTCAAGGCCGGGATCATCGAGAAGTCAGGCAGCTGGTTCTCCTATGACTCGACCCGGATCGGTCAGGGCCGCGAGAACGTCCGCGCCTTCCTGAAGGCCAACCCCGACATGGCGGCCGCGATCGAGGACAAGGTGCGCAAATCCACCTCCAAGATCGCCGAGGAACTGCTGGGTTCGCCCGAGCCCGACGAAGGTCAGGACCTCGAGGGCTGATCCGGACGCTTCGAACGCTTCGGACGGTGTTTGACCGTCCGGATCGACAGAACACTCCGCCCGGCCGGTCCCTGCGACCCGCCGCCGACCCCCGCGGGGCTCGGGTCGGGCGGAGCCGCCCGCCCGGCTCGTCCGGGCGGGCTCTTTTCCTTTGCGATCAGGCGAACGCCCTCACCTGCCGACCAGGGGCTCAGCCTCGCCGTCCCATGGCCCGCTGCAAGCCCGGCCGCACCCTCAGGAACGCCAGATAGAGCTGTTCGAGACCAGCCAGCACACGCCGATTTCTCGCCAGCCGGCCAAGAGGAGCCAGCACGGGGATCGCCCGCCACATCGCCGCAAAGGCCTCGGCGCCGGAGACCAGCCGCCCGTCCTCCCGCGCATGAAAGCGGCTGAGCAGTTCGGTCCGGTCAATGGGACAGTACCCTTCGCCCGAAGCCACATCGGTGAAGACGATCGCACCCTTCCGATCGAGACGCCGCAGCAGGGCGATTTCCCGTCGGCAAAGCGGGCAGTCGCCATCGAACCAGACTTCAAGCGTGGACATGGCCCAGCATAGCACCGCGACCCGGTCCTTGGCCCGCGTCATGCCGCCGCCCCGGAACATGATCGATCCCGGCGCGTCCGCGTTTCAGGTCCCGAACCACGCGTGAATCATGCTCGCGCTTGAATCCGGAGCCTGATCCACGGCATCAGGCTCCGGATACCCGTCTTCCACCCGCCGGCGCTTCATCCGCCGAGGAGAGTCCCATGGCCGCAGACATTCCGACCCTGACCCAGTTCAACCTGGCCGAAGGCGACGACGGCTACCTGCTGGAGATCGGCGGCAGCGACGGGGCCGTGCTTCGCGTCGCCGCCAGCGCCGAACAGATCGACGCCATCATCGAGGCCCTCGACGCCCTCCTGTCGGACGAGGATGACGCCGTGGACGGGTTCGACGACGCCGACTGACCGCGAGCGGCCGGAAAACCTTGGCTCACGGCCTCGCCGGTCTCTATATGCGCCTTCCCAATTCCCTGACGCGCAAACGACTGAACCGCCCATGGCCAGCCTGAAACAGATCCGCTCGACCTTCCTCGACTACTTCGCGGCCGACGGTCACACGAAAGTCCATTCGGCTCCTCTGGTGCCGCAGAACGACCCGACGCTGATGTTCGTCAACGCGGGCATGGTGCCGTTCAAAGACTATTTCACCGGCGCCGCCGTGCCGCCCTACCCGCGCGCCACTTCCTCCCAGAAGTGCGTTCGCGCCGGCGGCAAGCACAACGATCTGGACAACGTCGGCTACACCGCGCGCCACCTGACCTTCTTCGAGATGCTGGGGAATTTCTCCTTCGGTGACTATTTCAAGGAACACGCGATCGACCGCGCATGGACCCTGGTCACCAAAGACTATGGCCTTGATCCGAAACGCCTGCTGGTCACCGTCTACATCGACGACGATGAGGCCGCCGCGATCTGGAAGAAGGTCACCGGCTTCGGCGATGACAAGATCATCCGAATCGCCGGCTCCGACAATTTCTGGGCCATGGGCGACAACGGTCCCTGCGGCCCCTGCACGGAGATCTTCTGGGACTACGGAGACCATATCGCCGGCGGCCCGCCCGGCTCGCCGGACGAGGACGGCGACCGCTATGTGGAGATCTGGAACAACGTCTTCATGCAGTTCGAAAAGGAGAACGACGAGATCGTTCGCAAACTGCCCAAGCCCTCGGTCGACACCGGCATGGGCCTGGAGCGGATGACCTCGGTTCTTCAGGGCAAGAATTCGGTCTTCGACACCGACCTGTTCCAGACCCTGATCGCCGCCTCCGAAGACGCCACCTCGACAAAGGCTGAAGGCGACCGCGCCGCCAGCCACCGCGTCATCGCCGACCACCTGCGCTCGTCTTCCTTCCTGATCGCCGACGGGGTGACCCCGTCCAATGAAGGCCGCGGCTACGTCCTGCGCCGCATCATGCGCCGCGCCATGCGCCACGCCCACCTGCTGGGCGCCGCTGATCCCCTGATGCACCGCCTGGTCCCGACCCTGGTCGACCAGATGGGCGAGGCCTTCCCCGAACTCGCGCGCGCCCAGGCCTCCATCGAGGACACGATGAAGCAGGAAGAAATCCGCTTCCGCACCACCTTGGGCCGCGGCATGGGCCTGCTGGACGAGGCCACCTCGGGCCTGCCGGAAGGCGGCGTTATCTCGGGACAGACCGCCTTCACCCTCTATGACACCTATGGCTTCCCCCTGGACCTGACCCAGGACGAGGCCCGTCGCCGGGGCCTGTCGGTCGACAATGACGCCTTCGAAGCCGCGATGGCGCAGCAGCGCGAGCGCGGCAAGGCCAACTGGAAGGGTTCGGGCCAGACGGCCTCGGCCGGCGAGTGGCTGTCCCTGCGCGATCGCCTCGGCCCGACCGTCTTCACCGGCTACGACGCCATCGAAGGCTCCGGCGAGGTCCTGGCCCTGGTCCGCGACGGCGAATCCATCGACACTCTCGAGCCCGGCCAGACCGCAGAGGTCCTGTTCGACCAGACCCCCTTCTACGGCGAAGGCGGCGGCCAGACCGGCGATCGCGGCGAGGTCGAATGGACCGACGCCTCCGGCCAGCAGGGCTTCGGCGTCGTTCTCGATGTCCAGAAACACGCCGGCGGCGATCTCTACGCCCACAAGATCGAGATCGAGTCCGGCACCCTGACCATCGGCGCCCGCGCCCAGCTTCGCGCCGGGGCGGAACAGCGCCTGACCACCCGCGCCAATCACTCCGCGGCTCACCTGGTGCATGCCGCGCTGAAGAATGTGCTCGGCCCGCACGTGGCCCAGAAGGGTCAGCTGGTCGACGCGGAACGCATGCGGTTCGACTTCAGCCACAATGCCCCCGTGACCGAGGACCAGCTGGCCGCCATCGAGACCGAGGTGAATGCGGTCATCCGCCAGAACGTCCCCGTCACGACCCAGCTGATGACGCCCCAGGATGCCATCGACGCCGGCGCCGTGGCTCTGTTCGGCGAGAAATACGGCGACGAGGTCCGCGTGGTCACCCTCGGTCGCGCCCTGACCGGCGACAACAACGGCCCCTACTCTGTCGAACTGTGCGGCGGCACCCACGTCGCCCGCACCGGCGACATCGCCCTGTTCAAGATCACGGGCGAGACCGGCATCGCCGCCGGCATCCGTCGCGTCGAGGGCGTGACCGGCGAGGCCGCGCGCCAGTATCTGCTGGCCCAGGCCGGGGTGGCCCGCACGCTGGCGCAGTCGTTCAAGGTCCAGCCCCTGGACGTCCCTGCCCGCGTCGAAGCCCTGTCGGCCGAACGCAAGGCGCTGGAGAAGCAGGTCGCCGACCTGAAGAAGCAACTGGCCCTCGGCGGCGGTGGCGCCTCTGCCAACGCCGCGCCGGAAGAGATCAATGGCATCAAGCTGATCGCGCGGATCCTCGACGGCGTTGACGGCAAGGGCCTGCGCGGCGTGGCCGAGGAGTTCCGCACCCAGGTCGGCTCCGGCGTCGTCGCCCTGATCGGCGTGACCGACGGCAAGGCGGCGATCACCGTCGCCGCGACGTCAGACGTCACCGACCGTGTCAACGCGGCCGACCTCGCCCGCGCCGCCGTCATCGCCATGGGCGGCCAGGGCGCCGGCGGCAAGGCCGACTTCGCCCAGGGCGGCGCCCCGGACGGGTCAAAGGCCGAGGATGGTCTGGCGGCCGTGCGGGCTGCGCTGGCGGGCTGAGAATTCTCATCTCCTCCCCATTCGCGAAGGCGAATGGGGAGGTGGCTCGAAGCGATCAGCTTCGAGACGGGGGGGCGACACCGTACCTCCGGTGAGCCACTGATCCCCCACTCAGACCGTTACCTCGGCCCCCCTCTGTCTCATCGCTGCTCGCGATGAGCCAACTCCCCACGCGCCTTCGCGCGTAGGAAGGAGACCGCGCCCATTGACCTCGTCCCCCTCTTCCGTCCCCATGCCGCCCTCATTCGGGGGTCGCTCATGAATCGCTTCGTCGTCGCCGCAGTCGCAGGCCTGCTTCTGTCCAGCCCGGCGATGACCGCCGCTGCCCAGACACAGCCTGCCGCCGCCGCGACGACCGCGGAGAACCCGGCTCTGGCGTCGATCATCGCCGACTATGACGCCTGGCAGCTCAGCCTCAGCCCCGAGCAGGCCGCGCGCGAGGGCGACCAGACCGCCAAGTCCAGACTGTCCGACGTCTCGCGAACCGCCGAGCTGGCCCGCCTCGAACCGCTGAACGCCTTCAAGCGACGCCTGGCCGCCCTCGACGCCTCGACCCTGTCGTCGAACGACGCCCTGAACCGCGACTTTCTCGCCATCATCGTCGACCGGTCGATCGAGTCCATCGGTCTCGACGGCGGCCGTCTGGCCTTCAACTCCGAGGGTGGGCCGGGACAGAGCGCCGGCTTCCTCGCCGCCGGCACACGCATCACCAATCGCGCCGACGCCGACGCCTGGTTGAGCCGCCTCGAAGGCCTGGCCGGCTGGTACGACGAAGGCCTGGCCGACGCCCGACGGGGGCTGGAGACCGGCTTCGTCCAGCCGAAATCCGTGGTCGAGAGCGCCCTCGCCATCTTCCGCAACGAGGCGGCCTTCACGCCTGCGACCGACCCCCTTCTGCGGCCCTTCGCCAGCCTGCCCGCGTCCATCTCCGCCGCGGATCAGGAAAGCCTCCGAACCCGCGCCGCCGCCATTGTCGCCGAACGGATCGTCCCGCGCCGCCAGGCCTGGGTCGACTTCACCGCCAATGAGTACCTTCCCGCCGCCCCGGCCGAGGTCGGCATCGGCTCACGCCCCGGCGGCCGCGAATTCTACGCCTTCGAGGCGCGCCGCTACACCACCACCGACCTGACCCCGGACCAGATCCACCGGATCGGTCTGGACGAGGTCGCGCGCATCCGCGCCCGCATGGAGACGGAGATGCGCGCTTCCGGCTGGACCGGCGACTTCGCCGGCTTTCTCGCCCACCTGCGCACCGACCCGCAGTTCTACGCCACCTCCCGGGAGGATATGCTGGAGAAGGCCTCAGAGATGGCCAAGCGGGCCGACGGCGGCCTCCCGGCCCTGTTCCGCACCCTGCCGCGCCTGACCTACAACGTCCGGCCGGTGCCGCTCGAGATCGAGGACAACTATACGACCGGCCGGTACAACGGCGGCTCGCTCGAGGAGGGGGTGCCCGGCGGCTATATCGTCAACACCGGCAAGCTGGACCAGCGACCGCTCTACGAACTGCCCGCCCTGACCCTGCACGAGGCGGTGCCCGGCCACCACCTCCAGATCGCTCTGCAGCAGGAGGCCGCCGCCGGTCCCGCCTTCCGCCGCAACGCGGGCGTCACCGCCTTCACCGAGGGCTGGGGCCTGTATTCGGAGTTCCTCGGCGAGGAGATGGGCTTCTACCGCACGCCCGAGGAGCGGTTCGGCCGCCTGAGCTACGAGATGTGGCGCGCCTGTCGTCTGGTCGCCGACACCGGCATGCACTGGATGGGCTGGACCATCGAACAGGCCCGCGCCTGCTTCACCGACAACTCGGCCCTGTCGCCGCACAACATCGAGACCGAGCTTCAACGCTACATCGGCTGGCCAGGCCAGGCCCTGGCCTACAAGATCGGCGAGATCCGCCTGCGCGCCATCCGCACCCGGGCCGAGGCGGCTCTGGGCGAGCGGTTCAACGTGCGCGACTTCCACGACGCCCTGCTGGTCGACGGCCCCCTGCCGCTGGACCTGCTCGACCGCCGCATGGACGCCTGGATCACAGCGCAGCAGCGCTAGGCGGCGTCCGGCAGGTCCACGCCCGCGAGCTTCCAGCCGAACAGCCCCTGCCGCTTCAGCAGCAACTTCAACGTCTCGTCGGGCCGATCCGGATCGGTCAGGCCGAGGACGAAGGTATTCAGGTCGCGATAGGCATAGCTCTGTCGGATGTCCTGGCCCTCACCCTCCGACTCGGGAGTAAGCGCCGCGGCGGCGTCGGTCGGGTCGGGCGTGTCGGCCGTCCGCACCATGGCGGCGATGGTCGGAGCGTTGACCAGGGCATCCACCGCCCCGCCGACCAGCATGGGCGCCAGCATCATGCCGAGGCCGCCCAGACCGCTGTTGCGCACATCCGGATCGGCCTGGGCCTCGGCCATCAGGCGGGTGGTCAGCTCGTCCTTCAGGCTCTCGCGGAAGGCGGGGAAATCGACCAGCTGTTCCAGCGCGGCTTCGTCCCCGGCCTTGGCCGCCGCCACCAGGGCGTTGACCGTCAGGATGGGCGTCCCGAAATAGGCGACGAGGAAGCCGACGACCGCCAGAACCACAATGCCCTTGAACAGGCCCTTCATCGTTTCGTCTCCGGGGCGGGCGTGACAGGCAGGGCAACTACGGCAGCGGGTTGCGGCGTCGACCCATCGGGCAGGCCGATGTGGACGAGCTTCCATTCGAACGCCCCCTTGCGTTCGAAGGTGAAGACGGTGTCGGAGCCGCCCTCGTCTGTGACGGCCATCCGGGCGCGGTTGACGCCCCAGTAGACCGGATGCGGCCAGGGCGCGGAGGCTTCGTCTGTTCCCGGTCGGGCGACGCGCACGGCGGCGTAACGCCCCTCAGCGCGGGTCAGACCGTCGATAGCGTCGGGGGTCAGATAGGCGTCCGGGTCCGGCCCTTGCGGGGCGACCGTCTCCTCGAACTGGCGGCGGAAGGCCCCGATCGGGTCGTTCATGAAGGAGGGTGCCGGCGTCAACGCCTCGGGCCGTCCCGACAGCTGGGGCCGCAGGGACGCGCGCACCGCGTCGAAATCCATCAGCCGCTGCAGGCCCGCGACGTCATCCGACTGCGCGGCCGAGCGGATGCCGAAGAAGGCCACAGCCGGGGCCGCGAAGAAACTGACCACTGCGAGCGCGATCGAGGCCAGAACCAGATTGCCGAATACGTCTTTCACGCGGTGGTCTCCCCTCCTCCGACGCAGACGCCATCAATGCACGTCGTAGCCCGTCGCTCAAACGAAACCCCGCCGGAGAAGCTCCGGCGGGGTTGAAAGATTCGAACGGTGTTGTTCCGATCGGGCTCTAGCCGACAGTCGGCAGGGCCTTCTTCAGATTCTCGGCGACCTTGTCGAGGAAGCCCTCGGTGGTCAGCCACGACTGCTGGTCACCGACCAGAAGCGCCAGGTCCTTGGTCATGTAGCCGGCCTCAACGGTTTCGACGACGACCCTCTCCATGGTCTCGGCGAACTCGAGCAGTTCGGCATTGTCGTCCAGCTTGGCGCGGTGCTTGAAGCCGGCCGTCCAGGCGAAGATGGACGCGATCGAGTTGGTCGAGGTGGCCTCGCCCTTCTGGTGCTGGCGATAGTGGCGGGTCACGGTGCCGTGGGCGGCCTCGGTCTCCATCACCTTGCCGTCCGGGGTCATCAGGACGGAGGTCATCAGCCCCAGCGAGCCGAAGCCCTGGGCCACCACGTCCGACTGCACGTCGCCGTCGTAGTTCTTGCACGCCCAGACGAAGCCGCCCGACCACTTGATCGCCGCTGCGACCATGTCGTCGATCAGACGGTGCTCATAGGTCAGGCCGGCGGCCTTGAACCGGTCGGCGTATTCGGCGTCGAACACCTCCTGGAAGATGTCCTTGAAACGGCCGTCGTAGGCCTTGAGGATCGTGTTCTTGGTCGACAGATAGACCGGGAAGTTGCGGTTCAGGCCGTAGCTGAACGAGGCGTGGGCGAAGTCGCGGATCGAGTCGTCGAGGTTGTACATGCCCATGGCCACGCCGGCCGAAGGGAAGTCGAAGACCTCGTAGTTCTGCTCTTCGCCATTGGCGCCGACCCACTTCATGGTCAGCTTGCCCGGACCGGGAACCAGGAAGTCGGTGGCCTTGTACTGGTCGCCGAAGGCGTGACGGCCGACGACGATCGGCTGGGTCCAGCCCGGAACCAGACGGGGCACGTTCTGGCAGATGATCGGCTCGCGGAAGACCACGCCGCCCAGGATGTTGCGGATGGTGCCGTTGGGCGACTTCCACATCTTCTTCAGGCCGAATTCCTTCACCCGCGCCTCATCGGGGGTGATGGTGGCGCATTTCACGCCGACGCCGTGCTTCTGGATGGCGTGGGCGGCGTCGATCGTCACCTGGTCGTCGGTGGCGTCGCGGTGCTCCATGCCCAGGTCGTAGTAGTCCAGCTCGACATCGACGAAGGGGAAGACCAGCTTGTCCTTGATCCACTGCCAGATGATGCGGGTCATTTCGTCGCCGTCGATGTCCACGATGGGATTGGCGACCTTGATCTTGGCCATGCGGCTTACGTCCTGTGCTGCAAGTGTCTGGAGGTGGCGGCGGTATAGCGAGGCCGGACGCCGGAGGCAAAGGGCGAGGCGCTCCGGATTAACCGTGCCCGGAAAATGCCGCCTGCGGTCAAGGTGAACCCGGACCGGCTCGACCGGTTCTGTGGGGCGGAAGGGCAGCCTTTCCAGCACGGGGATTTCGAATGGACGCCGAGACTGAACACCTGATCCAGCGTTGGATTGTCGCCTTCTGCGAAACCCCCGTCCTCATCGACGCGGAACTGATGCGGGCCGTGCTCGCTGATGTCGAAGCCAGGCCGGAGGCGTCGACCCCATGACCGCGAAGACCTTCAAGGCCGGTGATGAGGTTGGCGGGACCATTCACAGGCGACCTCAACTGTCAGGGTCCTCGCCAAGCCGGCGAAGGCGAGGACCGTCGACGCACAAGGTTGCGGCATCCTCACAGAACCCCGACTATCCGGTCGAGAGCGGCAAGGTCGGCGCCCGCGCCGCGCGCCGGCCGTCGGAGCTGCGCAGGGCCTTACCGGCCTGCGAAGGGGGATTGGAAATGCGTATGATCGCACTGTTGGCCGTCGCGGTCTTGCTGGCCTCGTGCGGTGATGAGCAGTCCGCCCGGGCCGACGCCGGGGCCGACCCGCGTGGTTTGGCCGGAGGCGCCGACGCGGAACAGCCGAATCCCAACGAGAGGACATTCCGCGACTGGCTCGCTGTCTGCGACAACATCGGGACCTGCCACGCCTTCGGCCATGCGACCGAGGGCGCCGGGTGGGTGCGTATCTCCATGGCGGCCGGACCGGAGGCCGGGCCCCGCGTCGTGGTCGGCTTCTGGCCGGAGAACGGATCGTTCGGCGACCCGCTGACCGCACGGGTCGACAATGACACCTTCAACGGCCTGACAGCCGCAACCGGCGAGGACGCGCTCCCGGTCGCAACGGTGGATCCGGAAGGCGTGCGACGCCTGATCGACGCGATGGCCCAAGGTCGCACCATGTCCCTGCACGCGGGATCGGAGACCGTGCCGATCTCGCTCAGCGGGGTCGCCGCCTCCCTCTTGTGGATCGACGAGCATCAGGGTCGGCTCGGTACGACCACCGCCCTGATCCGCAAGGGGTCGCGCCCCGCCTCGGCCGTGCCCGCCGCCTCCCCCTCGCCACGCGTGGTCGCGGCCCCGGCCGTCTCCCAGGCCGGATATGGCGATCAGGAGGGCCAGACCCTCCCGGCCGCCCTGGAAGCGCTTCCCGCCGTGATCCAGTGTCGGGCGGACACCGACTTCAACCCCGCCCTGCAGACGGTGATCTCTTCCGCCCGTCTGGATGCGAACACCGTCCTGTGGGGCGTCCCCTGCGACGCGGGCGCCTATAACCTGATCAACGGCTATTTCACCACGACGCCCCAGGGGACCGATCCGCGTCAGCTGACCTTCCCAACCGTGGCCGGCGAGCCCGAAGCGTTTCTCGTCAACTCGGCCTACGACCCGGCGACCCGGGTCCTCGACGCCTTCAACAAGGGCCGTGGGCTCGGTGACTGCGGCACGGCCGACAGCTGGGTCTGGACGGCGCAAGGCTTCGTTCTGAAGTCGTCGTCAGCGATGTCCGAATGCTGGAGCGTGCCCAGCGACTACTGGCCAGCCCTTTGGGTCAGCGAGTGACGGCGACCAAGGCCGCCGGCCCCGCTTCCGCCGTGGCGGAGACGGGGCTACGACGATCGATCATCAAACCGCCGCCTGCGCCGCGGTCCATTCGGTGATGACCCGCTCCAGCACCGTCAGCGGCACCGCGCCGGCGTTCATGCCCGCGTCGTGGAAGGCCTTGATGTCGAACCGGTCGCCCAGCGTCGCCTTCGCCGTCTCGCGCAGCTCGACCCATTTGGTGTGCCCCAGCTTGTAGGAGCAGGCCTGTCCCGGCCAGACGCAGTAGCGTTCGATCTCGGTGGTCACCGCGCTCTCGGCGTCGCCCAGGGCGTCGACCATGAACCGGATCGCCTGTTCCCGGCTCCAGCGCTTGGCGTGCATGCCAGAGTCGACCACCAGCCGCGTCGCGCGGAACATCAGCGACTGGAGGTAGCCGATCTTCCCGTAGGGATCGTTCTCGTACATGCCGATCTCGTCGGCCAGCTGTTCCGCGTACAGCGCCCAGCCTTCCGAATAGGCCGAAAAGCCCAGCACCTTCATCAGCAGCGGCGTGTTCGCCTTTTCCTGGGCCAGACTGATCTGGTGGTGATGGCCCGGCACCGCCTCGTGATAGGTCAGGGTCGGCAGCTGCATCTTCGGCCATTCGGCCGTGTCGCGCAGGTTGATGTAGTAGATGCCCGGCCGCGAGCCATCCAGCGCCGGCGAGTTGTAATAGCCGCCCGGCGCCCCGGCCTCGATCGCCTTGGGCACGCGCCGGATCTCGACCGCGGCCTGCGGCAGGCGGCCGAAATACTGCGGCATGCGGCGGCGGACTTCTTCCGTCTGGATGTTGAGGTCGCGCAGCAGCTGTTCCTTGGCCTCGTCAGTGTTCGGGTAGCGCTGCGCCGGGTCTTCGCCGAGCGCCTTGATCCGCGCGCCGACCGAGCCCTGTGTGAGCCCCTGCGCCTTCAGCAGGCCGTCTGCGCGGGCGGACAGTTCCGCCAGTTGCGCCAGGCCGATCTCGTGGATCTCGTCCCCGGACAGGTTGGTGGTCGTGTAGCTGCGGATGCCGAAGCGGTAGAAATCCTCGCCGTCCGGCAGACGCCAGACGCCGGCGTCATGGGTCGCCCCGGCCTGACGCGCCCGCAGTGCATCCGCCTGACGGGTCAGGGCCGGGAAGACGGCGTCATTGACGATGCTCTCGGCACGCGATCCCCAGTCGCCGGCGATTGACTTCTCGCCCGTCCGCCGGACGACCGACTGAACCAGGGTGGTGCCGGCCGCGCCCGGCGACATCAGGGCTTCCATCTGGCTGAGGGTGCGGGCGATGACGAAGTCGGGCGGCACGGCTCCGGCCTCGAACTCCGCCTCGATCCGGGCGGTCTCCTGATCCAGGGCCGTCGCGAAGGCGGAGACGCGGCTGAGATAGGCCTCGGCGTCCTCAGCCGTGTCGATCGAATGCTGGCTGTCGAGGAAGTCCGGGATGCCCTGATACGATCCGGTCAGCTGGCTCACGCTATAGGGCGAGGGGCTGAAACCGCCGCCATAGGGGAAGTCGTAGCCGATCATGGCGGTGTCGCCGAAATACTCGAGCGAGTCGTACCAGACCTTTTCGTCAGTGCTCAGGGCGGCGCGATCGACGGCTTTCAGCTCGGCCATCTGGCGCCGGAAGGTCGTCTTGTCCGCATCGATCTTGGCCTGGGACCGGTCGTCGAGCTGCGCCTTCTTGGGCGCGTTCGGCCCCTTGTCGAATCCGAGCGAGGTCAGCAGTTCCGGAGACGTCATC
This sequence comes from Brevundimonas sp., assembly GCF_027484365.1. Lineage (GTDB taxonomy): Bacteria > Pseudomonadota > Alphaproteobacteria > Caulobacterales > Caulobacteraceae > Brevundimonas. Next base: position 65,905 of record NZ_JAIXTC010000022.1, read on the forward strand.
AGCGTCTCCTGAACGATCGAGTTCATCACGGCCGTAAAGGCCGCCGACGCCGTTCCGGCCTGCGGTCTGGCGATGACCTGACCGGCCGCCATCAGGCTGGCTCCGGCGGCGGCGGTGAACATGAGGCGGCGGCGGTCGATCATGGCGGGCTCCCGAAAATGTCGGGCCGCATTGGTCACCAACCGCGCCGTCTGGACAAGCGCTGTGTCGTTACAAATCCGTCAGGCAGACCCGCCGCCCGGCGCATGGTGGCTCCAGGGCGTCACCGCCTCCGAAGACCGGCATCGCGTCGTCCGGACCCGGGTGCGAGCCCTGGGGAAACCGTCCAGAACCGCCAGAATGACCGCCACCCAACCCCATGCGGCGTCCTTATGCGTACGATGAACCTCTTCCATGACCTGATCCCGTGCGGCACGCTTCGAATGTTGGACGTATCGGATTGACAGAGCGCGATCGCAAACCAGTAGTATGACGGGTCCACCCTAGGTGCCCTTATGCGTGATCCCCTCGCCGGCCTGCCGCTCTCGTCGATCCGTGTGTTCGAGGCGGCGGCGCGACTGAACAGTTTCACCCGGGCGGCGGAGGAACTCGGCATGACCCAGGCGGCGGTCAGCTGGCAGATCAAGGCGCTGGAGACACGGCTGGGGTTCAGCCTGTTCCGGCGGCTGCCGCGCGAGGTCCAGCCGACCGAACCGGGCGAGCGGCTGTCGCGGGCGGCGACCGAGGCCATGACTGTGTTGCGGCGGGCCTTCGCCGAGGTGACCGAGGCGGATCAGGGGGTGCTGTCGATCACCACCCTGACGACCCTGGCGACCCAGTGGCTGGCGCCCCGGCTGGGGGCCTTCCAGGTCGCCAATCCCGGGCTGGCCGTGCGGCTCGACACCAGTCCGACCATCATCGACCTGGCGCACGCGAACATGGACATCGCCCTGCGCTCCGGCGACGGCGACTGGCCCGGGGTGGAGTGCGCCCTCCTGATGCCCAGTGTCTTCACCCCCCTGTGCAGCCCGGCCCTGTGCGAGCGACTGGACCTCAGGGATCCCGCCGATCTGGTCGATGCGCCCCGGGTCGGCGACGAGAAGGAATGGGCGGCCTGGTTCGCCTGCGCCGGGGTGACGACGGCGGCGACCCCCGCATCGCGGCTTCGCGCCGACATCCAGGGACTGGAGGTCGCCGCGGCCCTGGGCGGTCAGGGGATCGCCCTGGGCTCGCCCATCCTCTTCGCCCGCGAGATCAGGGCCGGCTTGCTGGTCCGGCCGTTCCGCCAGACGGTGCGGCTGTCCGAGGGCTACTGGATCGCCTGGCCCGAGGACCGCCGGAGATCGCCCAAGATCGCCCGCTTCCGCGACTGGTTGCTGGCCGAGGCGGCTGCCGACCCGGACATCGCCGCCGAGATCGCCCTTATGCCCGCATGATGCCCTGAAGCACCGCCAGCGGCACCGAGCCGTTCAACAACATCCGGTCGTGGAAGGCCTTGATGTCGAAGCCGGGCTTCGCCTCCGCCTCCTGACGCAGGCCCTCGATCACGGTCTGGCCCAGCTTGTAGGAGCAGGCCTGACCCGGCCAGACGATATAGCGATCGACCTCGGACTGCGCGGCGTTGGCGGGGGTGGCTGCCTCGGCGATCATATAGGCGATGGCCCGTTCGCGGCTCCACCGCTTGTCGTGCAGGCCGGTGTCGACGACCAGACGGACCGCGCGGAACAGATAGGCCTGGAGATAGCCGATCCGGCCGAGCGGGTTGCCCTCGTACATGTTCAGGTCGTCGGCGGCGACACGTTCGGAATAGAGGGCCCAGCCCTCGTTATAGGCCGAGAAACCGCTGGCCCGGCGATAGATGGGCAGGGTCCCGGCCTCACGCGCGACCGAAATCTGGAAGTGATGGCCCGGCACCGCCTCGTGATAGGTCAGGGTCGGCAAGGACCATTTCGGCCGGTTCGCCGTGTCGCGCAGATTGATGTAGTAGGCCCCGGGTCGCGACCCATCCAGCGACGCCGCCTGATAGTAGCCGCCCGGCGCACCGATCTGGATCGAGACCGGCACGCGGCGGATCTCGACCGGCGCCTGGGGCAGGGTCGAAAAGACCTCGGGCAGGCGCGGGGTGATGGCGGCGACCATCTCGTTCAGTGAGGCGATCAGGGCGACCTTGCCCTCGTCGGTGTTGGGCCACAGGTGCTGCGGATCCTGGCCGAGCGCGTTGACCCGGTCGCCGACCGTGCCGTCGGTCATGCCGAGGCTCCTGAGGATGGTGTCGATCTCGGCCTGGATCGAGGCGACCTGCTGCAGGCCGATCTCGTGGATCTCTGCGCCGGTATAGGTGGTGGTCGTGTAGCCCCGGATGCCGAGGTTGTAGAGCCGCTCGCCCTGCGGCAGCCTCCAGACCCCGACGTCGGTCGAGGCGTTCGGACGCTGGCCCTCGAACACAGCGATCTGGCGGGTCAGGGCCGGCCTGATCTCCTCATCGACGATGACGACGGCGCGGGCGCCCCAGTCGCCGGCGATCGCCTTCTCGCCGGTCTTGCGGACCAGGGCCTGGACCATGGCCATCTCGGCGGCGGGGGTGTCGCGCAGGGTCTTCAGCTGCGTCAGGGTCTTGTCCATGATCACCGCCGGCAGGGTGACGCCCGCCCCGGCGTCCACCTCCAGCCGCGCGCTCTCCTGAACCAGCTGGACCGCGAAGGCCTTCAGACGCGACAGGAAGGCCTCGGCGTCGGCCGGGGATTCCAGGCGGTGCTGGTTGGTCATGAAGTCGGGGACGCTGAAATAGGCGCCGCCGTTCTGGGCCACGATATAGGGCGAACCGACGAAGGGCAGTTCGGCGCGCATCGCGGCCGTCTCGGCCTGGAACTGCGAGACCGCCAGGGTCACCTTCATGCTGTCGGACAGGTTCGTGGTCGGCCAGTCCTTGAGCTGCGCCCAGCGCGCGATGTCGCGCGCCTTGTCCCCGGCTTCTGCCTCAAGACTCAGGTCGCCGAGACGGCTTGCAAGATGCGCCCGATCGTCCTTGTCGATGCCCAGGCTGGTGGCGAACGTCGGGTTGCGTTCAACGTTGTCGTAGAACCATTCGGTCAGCAGGGCGTCGAGCGCGGCGTCCTGTTGCGACTGGGCCAAGGCCCGGATCGGCAGGGCGGCGAGCAGGCCGGCGCCGGCGGCGGAGAACATGAGACTGCGGCGATCGAGCATGGAAACATCCTGCGGACGCGAGGGGAGAGGCGGTGAATGTCCGGAATGTCCGGACGAAAAACAGCGGACGAAACGGACGAAACGGACGAAACGACGACCCGCCTCAACAAAAACAAAGGCCTGGAAGGCGCACGCCAGAACAGGTGGACATTCCCCCGGACGATCCGGCCTCCCATCATCCCGCCTACTTTTACCTCGCCGCCGACAGCTGGGGCGCGGCCGGGTCTGGCGCAAGGGCAATGAGAGAATAAATTCTTACTCCGTTGATGCCCCCAGCCAGGCCTGACGGAAAGCCATCTGCGCGGGCGTCACGGCGCCGCCGTCGGCCTCGGCGCGCAGCAGACGGAAGGAGGGATCAGCCACCAGACGCAGGGTGGCGGAACGCTCCATCCCGCGTTGGAGGAAGCGGATCGGAAGCGCGTCCCCCGGCCTGGCAGCCGCCAGCGCGGCGGTCCAGTCGGCCCCGCCGGCGATGGTCGTTTCGCCCACCGTGACGATCTGGTCCCCGCGATCAAGACCCGCCTCGTACAGGGGCGTTCCGGGCGCCAGGGCAGCGGGAATGATCGCCGGCCCCGTCGCCGGGAAGCGGACGGCACCCGCCCAGGCGGCCGTGGGACTGGCCGGTCGGATCACGATGCCGGCCTGGGCCAGCAGGGGCGCGAAATCAGGCAGTTCGCTGCCCCGGATCTGGCGATCGAAAACATCGGCTGCAAACGCGGGGTCGCCGGTGACGCGGGCCAGGGCGGCCTCGATGTCGGCGGGCGCATAGGGTCGTTCGGTCACGCCGTGGGTGCGCCACATCTCGCGCATCAGGTCGTCCAGGGTCTTGCCCGGGAACCGCTGGCGCAGGGTCAGGTCGAGGCCGAAGGCGATGACCGCGCCATACGGATAGTAGGAGACGAAGATGTTGGCGTTGGTCGGGTCGATGGAGGTCGCGGCATCCACGAACGGCGCGCGCAGGCTCATCTCCTGGGGCGAGCCGTAGCGACGACCCGACGCGTTCTGGACGAAGTTCAGCTGGCCGCCCATTTCGCCGAGGAAGTCATCGACCTTCGACACCCCCGCACGGCGCATTGCGAGGGGGCCGTAGTAGCTGGTGAACCCCTCCGCGAACCACAGCGACGGCGTCGGGTTGGCGCGGGTGAAGTCGAACGGCTCCAGCTCGTCCGGGCGGATCCGCTCCACGTTCCAGGAATGGAAGAACTCATGACTGAGCGTGCCGAGCTGGTCGAAGTCGGCCTGGGCGAACGACCGGGTGTCATTGATGATGGTGGAGTTGCGATGCTCCATTCCGTCGCCGCTGACCCAGGGCAGGTAGTCGGCGATGAAGGTGTAGGTCCCGAAATCATAGTCGGGCACGTCGCCGAAGACCGCGATCTGGGCGTCCACGATGCGACGGGCGCGCTCGGCGAAGATGTCCATCTCCGCCTCCGTGCCGGCATGGTGGGCGGCGATGCGCACGGTGCGCGGCGTCCCTGCGTCATCGACCGTCCACTCGCGCACCATGTGGTCGCTGAGCTCGGTCGGACTGTCCATCAGATACTGGAGGTTCGGCGCGGCGAAGGTGTTGGGGTCGGACTGCGGCTGGAGCTGGGTCGCGATGGTCCAGTCGGGCGAGAGGGGCCTGAACCGCACGGTCGCCGACCGATCGTCGAAGCCCGTCGCCCAGACCAGGGTCGCCGGCATGTTCAGGTGGGCGTGGGTCGCGTCGATCTGGGAATAGGTGCCGTCAGACCGGTCCCCGAACAGGGTGTAGCTGAGGCTGACCGTCCCGTCGTGGCCGGGCACGGTCCAACCATAGGGGTCGGTGCGCTCGAGGGCCAGGGCGCGCCCCTGTCCATCGACGGCGGAGACGGAATAGACGTTCTTGCCGAACTCGTGGATCGCATAGCGACCGGGCGACGAGCGCGACATCTGGAACCGCACAGGAGCCGTGCCGACGTCGCGATAGGTGACGGTGATCCGCGCCTCATGGTGGACCGCGTTGTCGAAGCTGATGTCGTAGTCCTGGGCCTGCACGGCGCCGGCCGCGAAGGTCAGGGCGGCGCAGGCGCAGGCGGTCAGCAGACGACGAGCGGACATGGGAACTCCGGAACAGGGACTGGCCGCATAGGGGCGCAAGGCGGGCCGGGTGGCAAGAGGGGGCGACCGCGACGTCCCTTCTCCCCTTGCGGGAGAAGGTGGCAGCCGAAGGCTGACGGATGAGGGGTCACACTGATGATCGAGATGAGCGGATCGCGCGATGACTTTTCCAGTCGGTGTGCCCCCTCACCCGACCGCGCCAGAACGGCGGCTAGCGCCGCCGTGCGCGATCTCCCTCTCCCGCAAGGGGAGAGGGATTCTCACCCCGGCCGGAGTTCCTGCTTCACCCGCTCCGCGAGGGTCTTGATGTCCAGGGGCTTGGGCAGGAAGGAGACGCCGGTCTCGTCCTGAAGCAGGTCTGAGAAATCGCTCTCGGCATAGCCGGAGATGAACATGACCGGGGCGTCGCCGAGGTACTGGCGCGCCTTCTTGAGCAGACTAGGTCCATCCAGGCCGGGCATGATGACGTCCGAGATCATCATATCGATCTGGCCCGCCCATTCCTCGGCCAGGGCGAGGGCCTCCTCGCCGTCGGCGGCCTCGATGACCTCATAGCCGCGCTGGCGCAGCAGGCGGGCGGCGATGCCGCGCACAGCGGCCTCGTCCTCGACGAACAGGATGCGGCCGTTGCCGGACAGGTCGCGCGGGGCGGTCTTGACCCGGGCCTCGACGGGGCCGGCCTCGATCAATTCCTGTTCCGAGGCGGCGGGCAGGAAGATGCGGAAGGCGGCGCCCGCCCCGTCCAGATTGGTCACACCGATGTGGCCGCCGGCCTGCTGGACGATGCCGTAGACGGTGGCCAGGCCCATGCCCGTACCCTCGTTGACCGCCTTGGTGGTGAAGAAGGGTTCGAAGATCTTGTCGAGCAGCTCCGTCGGGACGCCGGGACCGGTGTCGGAGACCTCGATCAGGGCGCTGTCGCCCTCGGGCGCCTCCAGCCATCCCATGGCGCGGGCGGCCGCCTGGGTCAGGCGCTGGGTCTTGATGGTGACCACCCCGGCGCCCGGCTCGACCACGCCCCGCATGGCGTCGCGGGCGTTGACGGCCAGGTTCATCACCGCCGTCTCCAGCTGGGACTTGTCGGCCAGGACCACGGGGAGGTCGCGGCCGTAGTCGGTCTCCAGCCGCACGTCCTCGCGCAGCAGGCGACGCAGCAGGACGGCGAACTCCCCGACCAGTTCTCCGAGGTCGAGACGCTCGCGACGGACGGTCGACTTCCTCGAGAAGGCCAGCAGCTTGCGCACCAGGTCGGCGGCGCGGATGCCCGTCTGGCGGATCTGGTTCAGGCCGTCATAGGACGGATCCCCGACCGGATGACGCTCCAGCAGTTCGGACAGCTGCAACTGGATGGCGGTCAGAAGGTTGTTGAAATCGTGGGCGACGCCGCCGGCCAGCTGGCCCACGGCCTGCATCTTCTGGGCCTGGGACAGCTGCAGCTCCATCGACTTCTGGGCCGAGACGTCGAACAGCCAGACGCGGCGCTTGTCGCCTTCGGGGGCCACGTAGAGGTGCAGCATCTTGTCGGGATGGGCGCGGGCGACCAGTTCGATCGGGCCCGTCGATCCGGCGGCGATCCGGTCGCGGGCCTCGATCACCCCGGTCGGATCGAACAGATGGCCGAAGGCGGCGTCGCGGGCCGAGGCCGGGCCGGTCAGGGTGGCCAGGGCGGGGTTCGCCTCTTCGGCACGACTGGAGAAGATGTCGTCGCCGGCAATGACCGCAGAGCCGAACGGTGCCCCGGCGGCCATGGCGCGGGCATCACCGGTCGAGGCGGCGTAGGCGGGCGTGGCGACGGCGGTCGGGGTGCTGCTGAGGGTCGCCTCGGGCGCCTCGCGGACGAGGAAGCGCCCCTCACCGGCCTGACCGATCAGGACCTCGATCTCGCGCTCGCCGATCAGGACGATGGCGCGGCCCTGATGTCCCTGACGCGCCTGGGCGAAGGCCATGTAAAGGGCCTGGGCGGACTTGCCCTTCGGCAGGTTGACGGTCGCCCCGTTCTCGGAGGCCCAGGCGCCGTTGTAGGCCAGCACGGCGCCGGACGCCCAGACCAGGGCGGCAGGCTCGGCCATGGCGTCCAGCATCTCCACCGCCACATCACCGGCAGGTCGGTCGCTGCTGCGGACATCGATGCGGTTGAAGGCGAACAACCCCATCAGGGCGACGGCGGCCACCGTGACCAGCAGGATCATGTGAGGCGTCGTCAGGGGACCGGCCTGGAAGGCAGGCCAGGCCAGGGCGGCCACGGCCACGGCAAAACCGGCCGCCATCAGGATCACGGTGATGTCGAACTTCGGCGCCGGCGGCGCGCTGGAGACGGTCATGGCAAGTCAGCCCCGCGAATCAGTGGGCTGATCATACAGCGCTATCGACGCTTCCGCTTCTGCATGACGAAGCCGATGACCCTGGCGGCGGCTTCGAAATGCTCGCGCGGGATGGTCTCGTCGATATCGACGGCGGCGTAGAGGGCCCGGGCCAGAGGCACGTTCTCCACGATCGGCACATCGTGCTCGCGCGCGACTTCGCGGATGCGCATGGCCAGGGCGTCGACGCCCTTGGCCACGCAGATCGGGGCCGCATCGCCATGATCAGGCTCGTAGCGCAGGGCGACCGAATAGTGGGTCGGGTTGGTGACGATGACCGTAGCCTTGGGCACGTTCTGCATCATCCGCTGGCGGCTGCGCTGCATGCGGATCTGTTTCAGCTTGGCCTTGACGTGCGGATCGCCCTCCGAGTTCTTGTACTCCTCCTTGACCTCTTCCTTGGTCATGCGCTGGCGTTTGGCGAAGCGCATCCTCTGCCAGACGAAGTCGGCTCCGGCGCCCAGAACCAGGAAGACCAGGGTCGAGGCCATGAGGGCGATCATCAGATCGCGCGAGAGCGGCAGGATGGTCAGAGGCGACATAGCCGCCATGTTCTCGAACTCGCGGGCGTGAGGCTTCAGCACCATCCAGCAGATGACCGAGACGGCGATCAGCTTGGCCAGGGTCTGGGCGAACTGCATCAGGCCGTCGGGGCCGAAGATGCGCTTCAAGCCCGCCATCGGACTGACCTTTTCCCATTTGGGCTTCATCTTCTCGGCCGAGAACAGGAAGCCTGACTGGAAGACGTTGCCGCCGACGCCGCCGACGATGGTCGCCAGCATGACGGCCCCGAGGAAGGGGGCGGCAGCCCAGATGGCGTTCATGCCGATCTCGACGCCGGCGCCCGCCTCGAGCCCGCCGATCAGCTGATGGGGCGAGGCGATGAAGGGGATGAAGGCCTGGGCCATCGAGTTGGCGAAATAGCCGCCGCCCATGACGATCACGGCGGTGGCTCCGAGGAGGCTGAGGGCCGGGGCGACGTCGGCGGATTTCGCAACGTCGCCCTTCTTTCGCGCCTCCTCGAGTTTCTGGGGAGACGCCTCTTCTGTCTTGGACTCGGGATCCTGGTCTTCAGCCACCGATCCCTCCCGATCCGGAGACGAACAGGTTGGCCAGCGCGCGGTAGCGGTCGATGAAGACCGTTCCCAGCACGCCGAGCGACAGGGCGAAGATCGACAGGCCCAGGATGATGCTGAGCGGGGCGGCGGCGAAGAAGATCTGGAAGGCCGGCATCACCCGCCCGACCAGACCCGCCGCGAGGTTGAAGATCAGGGCGAATACGATGACCGGCGCCGACAGCTGGACGCCCAGCATGAAGCTGTCGCCCACAGTCCGGATCGCAAGCTCCGCGAAGTCGGCGGCGATCAGGGGGCGGGCCGGGGCGATCAGCTCATAGGAACCGACCAGCCCGGCGATGAACAGGTGATGGGTGTCGGTGGCGAAGACCAGCACCGTGCCGAACAGCATCAGGAAGGCGGCGATGGTAGTGTTCTGGCCGCCCATCAGCGGGTTGGCGGTCTGGGCGAAGCTGAGCGTGGTCTGCAGGGACACGATCTCCCCCGCCGTGGACAGGGCCGAGGTGAAGGCCCGCAGGATGGCGCCGATCATCAGGCCAGTGATGACCTCGCGGATGACCCAGCCGACCGTGGCGCCGAGACTGTCGGGCAGGGCCGGCAGGGCGCCGCCGATCACGGGCCACAGGCATAGCGAGATGACGAGGGCCAGCGACAGCCGGATGCGCGGCGGCACATAGGTCTCGCCTATGCCCGGCAGGGTCAGGATCATGGCGCCGATGCGGGCGAAGATCAGCCCGCCGGCCCAGACCTGATCGGCGGTGGCGTAGGGCTCCATCCGGCCCCGCTACATGCCCGAGATGCGCGCCGCGATGGTCCGCATGAAGGCGCCCAGCAGTCCTCCCATCAGCGGCAGGAACAGCAGCAGTGAGATGAAGATGGCGATGATCTTGGGCGCATAGACCAGGGTCTGTTCCTGAATCTGGGTCAGGGCCTGAAACAGGCCGATGCCGACGCCGACGACGAGGCCGACGATGAGCACCGGCGCGCACAGCTGGATCGTCAGCCACAGGGCGTCGCGGCCCACATCCAGAACTTCCGCGCCGCTCATCGTTCACACACCCCGGGAATACTCGGCAGAAAATGCCGGGAGCGTGGTTAACGGGAGGTTAGCGGCGGAGCGAAAGGCCGCCCGGTTGGCCCCAACTAAATGGACGCACGGCCAGACGCTGCGCCTTGTTGCATGTTATCCTGCCAAACCAAGCATCTGGAGAAGCTTGGTTGGGTCAAAGGCCCGTGGAGGCCGCCGAATGAAAGCTTGGAAGCTCACAGATGAAATGTTCGCGCCCGCGTTGATTGCGGGCGATATCATGGTCTGCAGTCTTGAGTATTACAGCGACCTAGAAGAGCGAACTGGGGACCGTTGGATTGGCGATCGGCTGGAGACAGGCGGCGAAGTTTTCGTTGGGCACTACAACAACAAGACGTCGCCAAAGCCGGTCATCGATAGGCTATCCAAGCTGTTTAGCGGTGATGGAACGATCGAAGCTCATGGGTTACGCTTAAAGAGCGAGGCACCCCATTCGCACATATTCTGTGCGACGGTCGGCGATATCGATGCGCAAGAAGCGTCATTTACGTACAGCGCTTCGGTCGAAATCACTGACTTCGAGGGGCTCGCTAAGGCGATCTACGACAAGGGCGTTCTCCGGGACGCTCAGGACGTGAAGGTTTCCGACATTTTCTCAAAATGTGAATTCGGTAAGGTCGCATACGAAGAGAAGGTCGTGACGATCGAGTCCGGCCTAGATGCTACCTCATCACCGTTTGTGAAGCCTACCCTCTATGCGCAACAAGAAGAGGTTCGTATTGTATTAGAAGCTCGCGAACCTCTAATCCACGATCGACAGTTTATCAGAATTCCTGACCCCGAACGGTATTTCGCGCCGCATTACAGGAAGCGAGTTGGTACGCCTCCTCATACAGAAACACCTCTCCTGGAGGAGATTCGTACTCTCGTTGGCGAATTGAAGGCCTTCGATGACGCATTCAATGTCCGCCACGAGCTCGCCCTCAAAGAGTACAGCACAACTATCAAGCTGCTAAAGGTCGAACTGGGGACGCTAGATTCGCCCGAATTTTATGCCCGGAAGCGAGCTCTATTTGAACCGGTCGATGTTGCCTTCATGAAGCACCACGAAGCGATGCGCACTCGGTTCCGAACCCGCATCATGAATCTAGCGTGGCGCGCACGTATCGAACTCGGACTCCGCGTGAGAGGTGGCGCGGTCCTGTTTGACGAAAGCACACTGGAAGCGCTGCTTGCACGACATGACCTTAACGCAGAGCAAGGGCCGTCAATGGCTCACCTTCGCGAGACTACCTACTTTTACGGACGGCGCCCGCCTGTACCTGCCGCTTGGATAGGGTCGCCTCTCTGGGACACTATGTGGCCTTAGGAGCCTAACCCGCCGCCTTCTCCCTCTGCGCCTCCGCCTCCCTGCGGCGGCCCAGCCGCTCCAGCGCCACAGCATGCGCGAGATGCAGCTCGCCCCAGCGCGGGGCGAAGGCTTCGGCCTCGGCGTATTTGGTGGCCGCATCGGCCCAGCGCCCCTGGGCGGCCAGGGCGTCGCCCCAGCCCTTCAGCGGATCGGCCCAGCGGGGGCCGCGCGCCGCGGCGTCCCGGAAACGGGTCAGGGCCCGTGCACTGTCGCCGCGCGCCAGCAGGGCCAGCCCCCGACGCTGGTAGGCGAACGGCAGGGAGGGGGCGAGGCGGATGGCGACGCCGTACTGGCGGTCCGCCTCGGCGCGGAGCCCCTGCGCCTCCAGCACGTCTGCGCGGAAGGCGGCGCAGGCGACGTAGCGATCCCCGCGGCCGAAGGCGGCCTCGGCCTCGGCGTACCGGCCGGACAGCCCCTCGGCCAGACCGAGGAAACAGGGCGCCTCGTAGAAGGTGAAGGCGACGTCGGCGTCGGTGGTCCAGAGGGCGTCCAGCGCCTCCGCCGCAGCGACGGCTCCCGCGCGGTCCTTGGCGGCGAGCGCGCGATACACCTCGATCATCCGGCGGGTCGCGATCGTCACCGGTTCATCGGGCGGTGCGGCGGCCAGGTGGCGGAGCGCCCCGGCGAAGTCGTGACGCCGCCCCTCGGCATCGGCGAGACTGACCTCCTGACCGCCCAGAACCCCTTCGCCGCCCGTCGCCGCGATGTCGGCTTCCGCCACCTCGACGGTGCGGGTCCAGTCCTGAAGCAGGAGGAGGTAGGGAGCGCTCTCCCTCGGCCTGCCGTCCGCGCCCAGTTTTGCGGCGAACTGACGACCCGCGCGCGCGGCGGCTTCCTCGCCCTCGACATCGAACAGGGTGGTGATCAGCATGTCCCAGACGTCCTGATCGTCCGGCAGGGATTGCAGCGCGAGCCGCAGTTTCTCGACCGCCTCAGCCGGGCGGCCGATGCTGGTCAGCAGAAGCGCCCAGTTATAGGCCAGTTCCCCGCGCGAACCGGGGTGAGCCGCATAGGCATCGGGGATGAACCGCTCGGCATCCTCGTAGCGCCGGGTTTCCAGCAGATAGCTGGCGAACAGCTGGGGTTCGAACCGGCCGTAGATGTATTCCGCCGCCTCGGTGATCAGGCGCGGCATCTCGGTCTCGGGACCGGTGAAGGTGCGGCCCCGCACCCCGTCGGCACGGATGGTCAGGGAGACCTCGCCGTCGACGCTGACCGTTACGGCGCCGCCGATGTGGGTCTCCTTGCCGAACCAGCCCCGCAGAAGCTTGTCGATCTCCCCGATGGAGACGCCGGTCGACGGCACGACGACGGCGACGTCGCGCGTCCAGTTCAGGGCGACGGCGCGGTTCTCGGTCGAGTTTCGGGCATCGGCTCCGATCGTGGTGACGACGTCGGCGACGCTGCGGGCGATGACCTGTCCGGTATGGCCGCGCCGGGTCAGGCCGTAGGGGCTGTCGAACGGGTCGACGACGACGGCGCGCGAGTTAGCCGCCGTCCAGACCATCAGGGCGAGGCCCGCGACAAAGGCCACGCCGACCAGGGCGGTCATGACGCGCAGGACGAAGCCCATCCGCTCGTTGGAGACCTGGGCCTTGATAAGCCGGCGCTGTTCCTCGACCAGCAGGACGGCCGGGTCCGGCGGCCCCATGGTTTCCTCGGTCGCCTCCATGGCGTCCTCGGCCATTTCGATGGCGTCGAGGCTTTCGGTCGCTTTCTCGCGACGTCGGCCGAGCCGGATGCGTCCCTCGCGCGGATCTTCGTCGGTCATCCAGCCCCCTGAAGCCGGGAGGTTAGACCGATGTTCGCCGGCGGCAAAGCGGCCCGGTCCTTGCGGATTTCCCCTCAGAAGAGAGATCTCCCATGGCCTGGACCGCGATTTCGACCCGAAACGAGACACCGCCCATCGCACGCGGCGGTTGGCTCGACGCCCTGCGTTTCATTGTGGCCTCGATGATCGTCCTGCATCACTTCCAGGCGGCGGGCCCGGTCCCGCTGGCGGAAAGCCTGCATCCGGTGTTCGAGCGCGGCGGCTTCCTGCTGACCAACTTCTTCCTGATCGACAGCGGCTACGTCCTGATGCGGGTCTATGGCGGAGCGGTCGGACGCGGGGCCATGTCGCCCGGCGACTTCTTCATCAAGCGGTTCCTGCGGGTCTATCCGGCCCATCTGATCATGGGTCTGGCCCTGGTGGCGCTGGTGGTGCTGAGCGCTGCGATCGGCGTGGCGCCGCGCAATCCGGAATGGTTCGCCTGGGACCAGCTGCCGGCCCAGCTGACCCTGACCCAGGCCTTCGGACTTCATGGCGGTCTGGGCTGGAATGCACCCAGCTGGTCGGTCTCGGCCCTGCTCGGCTGCTACGTCCTGTTCCCCTATATTCTGCGGGCGCTGAGGACGATGGGGCCGTGGGGCGTGATGGCGGGTGTGATCCTGCTGTATCTCGTCGCCAACGAGGCCTGCCACGCCTTCCTCGGCTACCCTGTCTATCAGATGCCCCTGAAGTTCGGCTTCCTGCGGGCCCTGCCGCTATTCATCCTCGGCATGGGGCTGGCGGTGTTCTCGGAGAAGGTCTTCGTCGCCCCGCGTCTGGCCCGGATCGTCGGTGTCTCGGCCGCCGTGGGTCTGGCGGTGGTCCAGTTCCATGACAAGAACGCACTCATCAGCCTGACCTTCATCTCCCTGATCATCCTGGCCGCGGGCGCCATCCCGGTGCTGCGCCCGTCGAAACTGGTCGAGCGCGCCAGTGTCGTCTCCTTCTCGATGTTCATCAGCAACGAAGTCGTGCGGATCGCCTGGTTCGGCGTCGCCAATGTCCTGATCGCAAAATACGCCCTGTCCACGGAGGTCCAGTGGGCGATCTGGGGCGCCGGCGTCCTGGCCGCCGTCGGCTTCGCCTTCGCCTTCCACGCCGTGATCGACGATCCGATCCAGTCGTGGATCAAGCGCCGGCTGGCGCGCGGCCGCATCCAGCGCCGTCCGGTCGAACAGGGCGCGGTGGTCTCGATCGAGGGCTAGTCAGGCCGCGTCAGACTGCGTTCGCTTGCCCTCAGGGGCAATCGTGCGCATTGAGCGCCATGCCCTCCAGTATGCTTCGCGACGTCTATATCACCGGGACCGGCGCCTTCCTGCCTGGTCCGCCGGTCGGCGTTGAGGCGATGGAAGACTTCATCGGCCGGATCGGCGGACGGAGTTCCGCGGTCGGCAGACGCGCCCTGCGCTGGAACGGGGTCGAGACGCGCCACTATGCCCTGACCCCGGAGGGCCGCCCGCTGCATTCCAATGCCTCGATGACCGCCGCAGCGACGAAGGCGGCGCTGGAGGATGCGGGGCTGTCGATCGGCGCCCTGAAGCATCTGGCCACGGCGACGACCCAGGGCGACTATATCGTCCCAGGCCACGCCAGCGCCGTGCATGCCGAGCTGGGCGCGGGGCCCATCGAGATCGCCAGCTACCAGTCTGTCTGCGCCTCCGCCCTGATGGCCGCCAAGGGGGCCTGGCTCCAGGTCCGGGCAGGCGAAGCCGAGGTCGCGGCGGCGGCGGCCGGGGAGTTCTCGTCCCGCTGGTTTCGGCCGGAGTTTTACGAGGGCACGTCGCTGGTGGACGCCAAGGGCCGGGCGCGGGTCGAGGCGGATTTCCTGCGCTTCACCCTGTCGGACGGCGCGGGCGCGGTGGTGATGGAGCCGAAACCGAGACCCGACGGCCTGTCGCTGAAGGTCAACTGGATCGACCTGACCTCGCTGGCCGGACGGTTCGATCCCTGTATGTGGGCGGGGTCCACCTTCGCCGACCGGGCGGACATGAAGTCGGCCTGGAGCCACGCGGGACCCGTCGCGGCCCATGCCGCCGGATCGATCGCGCTGGTGCAGGATTTCGAACTGTTGAAGATCGTCATCCGGGCCTGGATCGGGGTCTGGCTGGAAAAGGTCGATCAGGGGCGGATCGTCCCCGACCAGGTCGACCACCTGCTCTGTCACTATTCGGCCCGGTCGCTGCGGGAGGAGATCGTCTCCGTCCTGAAGAGCACCGCCGCCATGATCCCCGAGGAAAAGTGGTTTTCGAACCTGCCGACCGTGGGCAACATCGGCGCGGCCTCAATCTGGGTCATGCTGGATGAGTTCATGAAGTCGGGGCGGGCAAAGACGGGCGAGAAGGTCCTTCTGATCGTGCCCGAGAGCGGCCGGGCCATGGTCGGGTTCATGATGTGCGAGGTGGTGTGATGGCGGACGGTTCACGTGTGGACGATCAGGTCACGGACACCCTCAGGAAACTGGCGGTGGTCTTCGCCGACTTCGAACAGCGGCTGGAGGCGACGCCCCTGATCCGCAAGCTGACACGCGGCCGGTTCGAACTGGCCGACTATCAGCTGTTCCTGATCAATCTGCGCCAGCAGGTGAAGGACGGGGCGCTGTGGATGTCGCGCGCGGCGTCGAACGTCGGCGAGAGCCACCTCGAGCTGCGCTCGACCCTGATGCGCCACGCCGTGACCGAGCATCGCGACTTCCGGCTGCTGGAGGCCGATTTCGTCTGTTCCGGCGGCGAGGTCGATGTGATCCGCTCGGCCCCCAAGAACGTCGGCTCCGAGGCCATCTCGGCCTGGATGTTCCACGAGGCGTCAAAGCCCGACCCGTTCGGCCTGCTGGGCGCCATGTTCATCATCGAGGGGCTCGGTTCGATCAAGGCCGCGCCCTGGGGCCGGCTGGTCAAGGAGCGTCTGAACCTGCCCGACGAGGCGGTGCGGTTCCTGCTCTATCACGGCGAGAACGACGCCGAACACATGCAGGAATTCGAAGAGATGTTGCGGATGGTCCTGCCCGATGCCGCCGTCGCCGAACGCATCGTGATGACCGCGAAGGTCACCGCCCGCCTCTATGCGCTGCAGATCGAGGAGATCGCTGCGTGAGCCTGTCCGACGGCGGCGAAACGGCGAAGTGGAAGACCGATCCGTTCGACGCGCGCCGCTATGACGCCAACGATCCAGACCCGTGGCTGGCGCTGTATCTCGACCACTCCCTGCCGATCGACCCCCAGGCCAAGCGAGCCCTGCTGCTGGGGGCCCGGTCGTGGTCGCGGCGGTGGCTGTTCCCGGTGTCGCGGCCGCTGGTCTTCCTGTTCTTCTGCATCGTGAAGGTGCTGCGGGCCATTTCGCCGCGCTATCCGAACCTGAACGGCCTGTTGCACAAATCCATCCACTGGGGGCTGCGGATCTTCGGGTCACCGGAGTGCAACACCCTGATCCTGAGGCATTTCCACGTCGGCACAGAGTTGCTGGCCTTCCTCAAGGCCAATGCCGGGATCGATCCGGCTCTGGTCAAGACCGTGCCGTTGAAGCCCCTGACGCTGAAGGATCTGGAGGACAACGTCTTCCTCCAGCATGACCTGAACATCTTCAACTTCATTATCGAGCTCAACATCGCGCTGCGGGCCGCGGGCAAGGAGATCACACCGCCGGAGCGAGTCGACTTCTCCATGCTGTCGGACATCGAACCGGACTTCGAGGTCTTCCCGACCGGACCGCTGAACCGCATCGACATCCAGACGGCGGTGGAGTTCTACACCCCGCTCTACGCCCTGATGTTGCCGCGCGCCGACTTCATGCGGGCCAGCCATTCGCTGCAGCTGGACGAGATCGTCGGCATCTATATCGGGCGGATCCTCGGCACCGATTACCACATGCATTTCGTCAAGAACGGCCACCCGCTAGTGACCCTGTCGACAATGCAGGCCGGGTTCCGGCTGATGATGCACGGGCTGGACTGTGAGGCCATGCACGGCTGGCTGCGGGTGCTCAAGGCGCGTCAGGAGGCGGGCCTGCCGCTGGATCCGCGCGACCCGACCGGCGGACCGGAGCTGGCATGACGGACGCGGCGATCGACGGGTGGCGGTTCTGGATCGACCGGGGCGGCACCTTCACCGACATCGTCGCCCGCGCCCCCGACGGCGCCCTGACCACCGCCAAACTCCTGTCCGACAACCCCGACCAGTATGAGGACGCCGCCGTCGAGGGCGTGCGCCGCATCCTGGGGGCCGCGCCCGGCCCCCTGCCCGCCGGTCTTGTCGCCGACATCCGCATGGGCACGACGGTCGCGACCAACGCCCTGCTCGAACGCAAGGGTGAACCGACGGTCCTGGCCATCACGCGCGGCTTCGGCGATGCGCTGCGCATCGGCTGGCAGGCCCGCCCCGACATCTTCGCCCGCCACGTCGTCCTCCCCGAGCCGCTGCACGACCGGGTCATCGAGATCGACGAACGCGTCCGCGCCGACGGCTCCGTCGACCGCCCGCTGGACGAGGTCGCCGCCCGCGAGGCCCTGACCGCCGCCTTCGCCGCCGGCTATCGCGCCCTGGCCATCGTCCTCGTCCACGGCTGGCGCTTTACCGGTCACGAGACCCGCCTCGCCGCCCTCGCCCGCGAGATCGGCTTCACCCAGATCTCGGTCAGCCATGAGGTCGGCGCCCTGATCAAGCTGATCGGGCGCGGCGACACGACCGTGGCCGACGCCTATCTGTCCCCGGTGCTCGACGCCTATGTCGCGCGCGTCGGCAGGGCCCTGGGGCCCGACGTCCCCCTGATGTTCATGCAGTCGTCGGGCGGCCTCGCCAGCCCTTCGGCCTTCCGGGGCAAGGACGCCATCCTGTCCGGACCGGCCGGCGGCGTGGTCGGGATGGCGGCGACGGCGGAGGCCGCGGGCTTCGACCGGGTCATCGGCTTCGACATGGGCGGCACCTCGACCGACGTGTCCCACTATTCCGGCAGTTTCGAGCGCACCTCTGACGCCGTCGTCGCGGGCGTTCGCCTGCGCGCCCCGATGCTGTCGATCCACACGGTGGCGGCCGGCGGAGGCTCGATCTGCCGCTTCGACGGCTCGCGGCTGCGGGTCGGCCCGGAGTCCGCCGGCGCCGTGCCCGGTCCCGCCGCCTATCGGCGCGGCGGCCCCCTGACGGTGACCGACTGCAACGTCCTGCTGGGCAAGCTGCGGCCAGAGCTCTTCCCCGCGGTCTTCGGCCCGAATGGCGACCGGCCGCTCGACCACGCCGCCGTCACCCAAAAGTTCGACGCCCTCGCCGCCGAGGTCGCCGCCGCCACCGGCCGTCCCACCGACCCGCTCGACCTCGCCGAGGGCTTCGTCGCCATCGCAGTCCAGAACATGGCCGAGGCGATCAAGTCGATCTCCATCCAGCGCGGTCACGACCTGACCGCCTATGTGCTGAACTGTTTCGGCGGCGCGGGCGGCCAGCACGCCTGCCTCGTCGCCGATGCGCTCGGCATGACGACGGTGATGCTGCACCCGTTCGCCGGCGTCCTTTCCGCCTATGGCATGGGTCTCGCCTCGGTCCGGACGATCCGCCAGACGACCGTCGCCGCACCCCTCGCCCCCGCCTCCGACGTCGCCTTCGCCGACCGCATCGCCGCGCTCGACGCCGAGGCCCGCGCCGACCTCCTGGCCCAGGACCTGCCCGCCGCCTCCATTACCTCCGAGGCCCGGGCCGAGATCAAGTTCGCCGGCAGCGACACCCCCCTGACCGTCCCTTTCGGCCCCGCCGCCGCCATGGCCTCGGCGTTCGAGACCCTGCACCGTCGGCGCTTCGGCTTCTTCGCCGGGGACAAGGCGCTGGTGGTCGAGACGCTGGAGGTGGAGGCGATCTCGGCGGTCGAGGCGCCCGCGACCAAGACAGATGCCCAGTCGACCGCGACCTCGACATCCATCGATGCCGTGTCCGTCCGCCTCGCCGGCGCTCACCATGCAACGCCCGTGCACAGCCGCGAAGCCCTCGCCCTTGGCGCCCGCATCCCCGGTCCGGCCGTCATCCTGGAGTCCACAGGCACCACGATCGTCGAGCCCGGCTGGTCCGCCCGTGTCGACGCCTCGGCCAATCTGATCCTCGAACGCACCACCCCGCTCGTCGGCCGCGCCCCCATCGGCACCCATGCCGACCCGATCCTGCTGGAGGTGTTCAACAGCCGCTTCATGGCCTGCGCCGAACAGATGGGAGAGGCCCTGCGCGCCACCGCCTATTCGGTGAACATCAAGGAGCGGCTCGACTTCTCCTGCGCCATCTTCGATCAGACGGGTGCCCTGATCGCCAACGCCCCGCACATCCCGGTCCACCTCGGCTCGATGGGCGAGAGCATCCGTGTCGTCCTCGCCTCGCGCGGCGAATCCATGCGGCCCGGCGACGTGGTCATGCTGAACGCCCCCTACAACGGCGGCACCCACCTGCCCGACATCACCGTCATCATGCCGGTCTTCCTCGAAGACGAGACGACGCCCGCCTTCTTCGTCGCCGCACGCGGCCACCACGCGGACGTCGGCGGAATCACGCCGGGCTCCATGCCCGCCTCTTCCACAACGGTCGAACAGGAGGGGGTGCTCATCGACGACTTCCTGCTGGTCGAGGGCGGCCGTCTGCGCGACGTCGAGACCCGCGCCCTGTTCGCCTCGGGTTCATATCCGTCGCGCAACGTCGACCAGAACATGGCCGACCTGAAGGCCCAGGTCGCCTCCTGCCAGCGCGGCGCTGACGAACTGAACCGCATGGTCGTCGAGTTCGGCCGCCCCGTCGTCGAGGCCTATATGGCCCACGTCCAGTCGAACGCCGAGGAAGCCGTCCGCCGCGCCATCGCCGCCCTCAAGCCCGGCGCGTTCGCCTACGAGATGGACGACGGCGCGGTCATCCGGGTCCGCATCGACGTGGATTCTGACGCCCGCACCGCCGTGGTCGACTTCACCGGAACCAGCGACCAGCGCCCGACCAATTTCAACGCGCCTCTGTCGATCACCCGGGCGGCGACCCTCTATGTCTTCCGGACCCTGGTCGACGACGCCATCCCGCTGAACGAGGGATGCATGAAACCCATCACCCTGATTGTGCCGGAAGGGTCGATGTTGAACCCCCGCTATCCGGCGGCGGTCGTGGCCGGAAACGTCGAGACCAGCCAGGCTGTCGTCGATACGCTCTACGGAGCCCTCGGCATTCTGGCCGCCAGCCAGGGCACGATGAACAACTTCACCTTCGGCGACGCGACCCGCCAGTACTACGAGACCATCGCCGGGGGCGCGGGGGCAGGGCCGGACGCCCCGGGTGCCAGCGCGGTCCAGAGCCATATGACCAACAGCCGCCTGACCGACCCCGAGGTGCTGGAGACCCGTTTTCCCGTCCTGCTGGAGGAATTCTCCGTCCGCCGGGGTTCGGGCGGTATGGGCGCGGCGAAGGGCGGCGACGGGGCGACACGGCGTGTGCGCTTCCTCGAACCGATGACCGCCGCCATCCTGTCCGGCCACCGCCGCATCGCGCCCTTCGGGGCAGCAGGTGGCGAGCCGGGAATGGTCGGGGCGAACCGGATCGAACGCGCAGGCGGGTCGGTGGAGGTGCTGGGCTCTACGGCAGAGGTGTCGATGGCTCCCGGCGATGTCTTCGTCATTCACACCCCCGGCGGCGGCGGGTTCGGTTCGGACTCCCTCTCCCGGCGGGAGAGGGCTTGAGGTTCGGAGAGCGAAGCGAACCGCAAACCGAAAGGGTGAGGGGCTTGCTCTCACCGGTTCACACCGAACCCCTCACCCTTTCGCGCAAGGACACTCGCTGACGCTCGTGTGCGCTCAAGCCCTCTCCCTCTGGGAGAGGGGTCAACAATGGTGCATCGTCTCCCCAACTCTCGGGGAAATCGTCGATGCTCGTGCTGCTCGGAATACTGGTCGTGGTCGCGGGCTTCGTGGCCCGGATCAATCCGCTGCTGGTCATCCTGGCCGCGGCCATCGTCACGGGCGTCTGCGCCGCCATGGCCCCCGGCGTCAGCCTCGCCGCCCTGGTCCAGGCGGGCGTCGCGACGCTCACCGCCTTCGGGGAGGCCTTCAATGACAACCGCTACTTCCACGTCGTCTGGCTGATCCTGCCGGTCATCGGCCTGCTCGAACGCGCCGGGCTTCAGGAGCGCGCCCGCATGCTGATCGCCAGGGTCAAGGCCGCCTCGGCCGGACGCCTGCTGCTTGCCTATCTGCTGATCCGCCAGGGGACCTCGGCACTCGGCCTGACCTCACTCGGCGGCCACCCCCAGATGGTCCGACCGCTCGTCGCCCCGATGGCGGAAGGCGCCGCCGAAATCGAAGCCGGCGGGACCCTGCCCGACGCCGTCCGTTACCGGATCCGGGGCATGTCGGCCGCCACCGACAATATCGGTCTGTTCTTCGGTGAGGACATCTTCATCGCCATCGGCTCCATCATCCTGATGGTCGGCTTCCTCGAACAGGCCGGTATCATCGTCGAGCCGCTGCAGCTGTCGATCTGGGCCATTCCGACCGCCATCGCCGCCTTCCTCATCCACGGCGCGCGCCTGTTGATGTTCGACCGCGAGGTCCGCAAGGCCCTCTCCGGCACCACACCGGAGGCCGGCCAATGATCACCCTCGATCAGGTCTACATCCTCGTCGGGCTGATGTTCCTCGCCTTCGCCATCCTGACCCTGCGCGACGCGAGCCATCCGACCCGGATCCGCAGCGCCCTGTTCTGGGGGCTGCTCGCCGGATCCATGCTGTTCGGATCGCATCTCGGCGGGCTCGGCAACGGCCTGCTGATCGTGGCACTGGTCGCACTCGGCGGACTGTCGAAGCTCGGCGTAGGCAAGCCTGAAACCACTACGACGGAGCAACGCCGCGAGAGCGCGGCCCGGCGGGGCGACGCCCTGTTCCTGCCCGCCCTGATCGTGCCGGTCGTCGCCGTCGGCGGGACGCTCGCCGCCAAACACACCGGCTGGGGCGAGGCCCTGTTCTCCTCCACCCAGACCACATTGATCGCCCTGGCCCTGGGCTGTCTGATCGCACTCGGCGCCGCCATGGCCTGGCTCCGGCCGCCCGTCACCGCTCCGCTTCACGAAGGGCGGCGGTTGATCGACTCCATCGGCTGGGCCGTCCTCCTGCCCCAGATGCTGGCGGCGCTCGGCGCCATCTTCCTGGCCTCGAACGTCGGCGGCGTGGTCGGCGAGGTCGTGACCCAGGCCGTGCCGATGAGCTCTTCCCTGGTCGCCGTCGTCGCCTACTGCCTCGGCATGGCCCTGTTCACTGTCATCATGGGCAATGCCTTCGCCGCCTTCCCGGTGATGACCGCCGCCATCGGCCTGCCCTTCGTGGTGGGACAGTTCGGCGGAGACCCCGCCATTGTCTGCGCCATCGGCATGCTCGCCGGCTTCTGCGGTACCCTGCTGACGCCCATGGCGGCCAATTTCAACGTCGTCCCGGCCAACCTGCTGGAGCTGCCCGACCGCAACGCCGCCTTCAACGGCGTCATCCGCGCCCAGGCCCCGACCGCCCTGATCCTGCTCGGGGTCAACATCGCCCTGATGTATTTCCTCGCCTTCCGGTTCTGACATGTCCCATGCCCTCGACGCCGACACGGCCTCCCGCTTCGCCCGGGCGGCGCTCGGTCATGTGACGAAGGAATACCCCAACAAGCTGGACCATGTGCTGGACGGCCCCGAGGACGCCCTGGGCCCCCGTGCCCTCCACCCCGTCTTCTTCGGCAGCTTCGACTGGCACTCGTGCGTCCACGGCTGGTGGACCCTGTTCACCCTGCGCCGCCTCTATCCGGACATGGCCGAGGCCGCGGCCGTCGCCGATCTGGCGGACGCGTTGTTCACGCCGACGAACGTCGCCGTCGAGGTCGCCTATCTGGCCCGGCCCTCCAGCCGAGGGTTCGAACGCCCCTATGGCTGGGCCTGGCTGCTGATGCTGCAGGCGGAGCTGGAACGGCATGCCGATCCGCGTGGCCGGACCCGGGCCGAGACTCTGCGGCCGCTGGCGGTGACGTTCGCCGGCCGGTTCAAGGCCTTCCTGCCCATCGCCACCTATCCGGTACGGACCGGGACCCACTACAACACCGCCTTCGCCCTGCGGCTGACGCTCGACTACGCCGAAAGCGCCGGCGACACGGAGCTGGCCGACCTGTGTCGGTCCGCGGCCCTGCGCTGGCATGCCGCCGACCGCGATGGCCAGGCCTGGGAGCCCTCACAGGACGAGTTCCTGTCGCCGACCCTGATGGTGGCTGAACTGATGCGTCGCCTGGGCCATGATCAAGACTTCGGATCCTGGTTCGATCTCTATCTTCCGCGACTCGAACAGCAGGAGCCCGCGACCCTGTTCCTTCCCGCCACGGTCAGCGACCGGTCGGACGGCAAGATCGCCCATCTGGACGGACTGAACCTCAGCCGGGCCTGGTGCTGGCGGGGAATCGCCTCGGCCCTGGCGGCGGACGACCCGCGCCGCGCGGTCGCCCTGAAGGCGGCGGCGGACCACCTCGACGCCGCCCTGCCCCACGTCACCGGCGACTATATGGGCGAACACTGGCTGGCGAGTTTCGCGCTCCTGGCCCTGCTCGCCGACCCGGGCTGAGCGACGCCAGGCCCAGGTTCGACCGGGGCTTTTCCAGCCTTTCGCGCAAAAAAAGGGGCGGCCGATACGATCGACCGCCCCCAGCTTTTTACTTTGACGCGCCTTAGAAGCGGGCGGTCAGACCGACGTAGTAGCGACGGCCGAGCAGGTCGTAGGTCGACGGGTCGGTGTTCGACGCGACCGACGGCGAGTAGACCGGAGCCAGCTCGTCGGTGACGTTGTTGATGCCGGCGCGCAGGGCGATGGCGTCGTTCACGTTCCACGAGGCGTTCAGGTCGAAGTAGTGGATGCCGTCGATGACCTGGGCGCGGTTGTTGAAGTTCTCAACCGAACCCTGGTAGCGCCAGCGCACGCCCAGACCGATCGGGCCGTTGTTCCAGTTGAGCGAGGTCAGCGACTTCCACTCAGGCAGGGTCAGGCCGAACGAGTTCGAGATCGTGCCCGTACGGTTGGTGAAGGCAGCGCCCGGCAGGTCCTGGCGCTCCCAGTTTTCCAGCCAGGTGCCCGTGACGTTCAGGGCCAGTTGACCCCAATCCGGGGCGCCGAGATCGGCCAGCGCGGCGCGCCAGTCGACCTGGAAGTCCACGCCCGAGGTGCGCAGGGTGCCGAGGTTGGCGTTGGTCTCAAACGTGTTGGTCAGCTGACCCGTGCCCGGATCGCGCTGGAACAGCAGGCAGTAAGTGTTGCTCGGCGAGTAGGTCGGGTTCGAAACACCGTCGAAGTTGTAGCAGCGACGGAGCTGTTCGGTGACCGACACGGTGCCGACCACGTCCTCGATCTCGATCTTGTAGTAGTCGAGCGAGCCCGAGAGGTTCGACAGCCAGGGGTTCGAGAACGGCGACTGCCACACGATACCGCCGGTGACCGAGTCAGCGGTTTCCTCGAACAGGTTCGGGTTGCCGCCGGTCAGGCCCTGGGTCTGCTGGTTCGGGAAGGTGTAGGTGGCGATGATCTGGCTCGGAACGCCCTGCGCGAGGCAGAGGGTCTGGACCGAGGCCGCGCCGGCGGCGCCCGGAGCGCGATAGGCGCCGCGGATGTCGCACGGGTCACCCGAGAACTGACGGGCGCCGCTGGTGGACACCGGAGTGCCGACCGACGGGAAGTTGACGTTCTGCGGGCCGAACAGCTCGCCGATCGACGGTGCGCGAACGGCGCGCTGGATGCCGCCGCGAACGCGCAGGCCGTCCACGATTTCCCAGTTCAGGTCCGCCTTGTAGGAGTCGACCTTGCCCACCGAGTCATAGCTGGACACGCGGTAGCCGAGGTTGGTTTCCAGGCTGCGGATGAACGGCAGATCGGCCAGCAACGGGATCAGGATTTCGCCGTAGCCTTCATAGACCTGGTCCGAACCCGAGAGCGACTGGCCGGCGTTGAAGCCGGCGTTGTCGAACTGGTTGGTCAGGGCGCCCGAAGCGGTCGGCAGCAGAGCCGTGGCCGAGAGGCCCGAGTCGGCGACGAAGCGGTAGTCCTGTTCGCGGAAGCTGCCGCCGAGGGCGACGCGGACTTCACCGGCCGGCAGGTCGAAGACGCCGCCCTGCAGGTTGACTTCAAAGACGCGCTGGTCGGTGACCGTCGTGTTCTTCGACAGACGGCCGATGTAGGCCGCGCAGGATGCCGACAGCGCCGACTCGCCGAAGGGGTTGAAACCGCCGGTGCAGAGCGTGCGGCCGCCGTCGGCCGCATCCAGCAGACGCTGGACCGCCGAACGCGAGACGTTGCCCGACTGGGTCGTGACGTTGTCGACGCGACCGAACGAGATGTAGGCGTCGTAGGTCCAGTCGCGCGTGCCCGGCAGGTCGCCACGGAGACCCGTGGTCATCTGGTAGACCGAATAGGTTTCCGAACCCTGGCGCGGGCCGAGGGCGTTGAAGCGCTTGTTCAGCTGGAAGTTGGCGTTGGGGTTGGGACGGCTGTTCAGGACGGCGCGCAGTTCGGCCGAGATGAACGGATTGGTCGTGGGAACGCGGAAGCCCGTGCCCGACGCAGCCGGCGTGGGGGCCAGGACGTTGGCGGTCTCGTACTGCGAGAACAGGAACTCGGTGTAGACTTCTGCGGACGGGTTGATCTCGTAGCTGGCCGAGGCGAACGCGTTGTAACGCGTCTGCGGCAGGATCATGTAGTTCAGGCCGGCCGTATTGTAGATGAAGTCGGTCTGTTGCAGCGGGCCCGGGGTCCGGAAGCCTTCGTAGTCGATGCCGCCCGGGCTGACGAAGTCACGAGCGCCCTGATAGGCGAACAGCGTGCCGTTGTTGTTGAAGCCGAAGGTGTTGGTGTTGGTCGCGCCCGTGATGAAGCTGGCGACGACGGCTTGCGACGGCAGGTTGGTGCCTTCGAAGACCGTCGAACCCAGCGGCGACGTGCCCGAGAAACCGCCGATCGCGGCGAAGTCGCGGTCACGGTTGTAGAGCAGCTCGCGGTTCGAATAGCCGAGCGACAGGACGGCGTGGCCACGGCCGTCGGCCAGGTCGCCGCCGACGGTCAGGCTGACCGAGTCGGTGCCGGCGTCGTTACGGTCGGATTCGCCGTACTGCAGGTCGAGCTGGACGCCTTCGAAGTCGTTGTTGAGCAGGAAGTTCAGCACGCCGGCCACGGCGTCCGAGCCGTAGGTCGACGAGGCGCCGCCGGTGATCGTCTCGATCGACGAGATCAGGGCGGTCGGCAGGATGTTCAGGTCGACGACCGACGAGGCGTTCGACGGGATGACCCGGCGGCCGTTCAGCAGCACCAGGGTGCGGCCGGTGCCGAGGCCGCGCAGCTGCACGTTGGCCTGACCGCCGGCCGACGGGTTGTTCGACGAGGCGTTCGCGGCGGGCGTGAACTGCGGCAGGTCGTTGATGAGGGTGTCGATGTTGACCGAACCCGTCGCCTGGAAGTCTTCCTGCGAGACCGTGACGATCGGCGAGTTGGCGACATAGTCCTGACGGACGATGCGCGAACCCGTGACCACGATGTCGTCAACGGAATCGTCTTCCTGGGCGTCCTGCGCCATGGCGGGCGCAGCCATCAGGCTGGCGGCGGCGACCAGGGCCGCGCCGGCGAACATCGAGGTGCCGAGAAGTCGGCGACGGTAGGTGGTGTCGGTCAAAGGGGCTTCTCCATGAGCATTCTGTTTTGAGGTCGGACCTTTGGCCCGCCCGTTCCGGACCCGCGCGGACGCAAATCTGGAACTTGCGCGCAGCGATACCGCACGCCGTGGATCGGTCAATGAGCATGGCTGAACCGCGACGCTTTCGTGAAAGAATGTCACATTCAGACCACGCACCTGCCCCATTGGCTCAAGGGGCAAGATATCGCGTAAGAAGCGTGGGATCGCTCGTCTTGGGGACACCGAACATGCGCAACAAATCACGGTTTCTGACTGTGTCCGGGCTCGCCCTGGCAGCGGCGGTCCTCGCGGCGCCGATCGGCGTCCATGCGCAAGACGCGACGCCTTCCAGGCCCGCGTTGCTGGAGGGTTTGCTGGCCTGTCGGGCGATCACCGCGACGGACGCGCGGCTGGCCTGTTTCGACGCCGCGGCCGCCGCCTTCGACACCGCCGAACAGCAGGGCGAGGTGACGGTGATCGACCGGACGCAGGCGCGCGAGACCCGCACCCGACTGTTCGGCCTGGACCTCGACACAGCCAATCTGTTCGGCCGCCTGCGACAGGATGACCCAGTCGACGCGATCGAGACCACTCTGACCAGCGGCCGGCAGGACGGACGGGGCCAGTGGACCTTCGTCCTCGCCGACGGTTCGACCTGGCGTCAGATCGACATGGAGCGCGTCACCAGCCGCGTCGCTCCCGGGGCCCCGGTACGGATCCGCCAGGGCGCGGTGGGCAGCTACCTGCTGAGCGTCGGCGGTGCGCGGTCGGTGCGCGCCCGTCGCGAACGCTGAACCCGCCGTCAAAACCGTGAACGGTCACGGTCCCGAATCAGCGGCGCGGCTCCAGACCCTCAATCAGGCCGTCGCGGCCCGTCCCGCGAGCGCCGTGGCGGAACACAATCTGGCCGCCGCCCTCGGGGACATGGGGGACGCCGAAGGAGCTCTGGCGGCCGTCCGGCGGGCCTTCGCCAAGGGCGGCGACGCGCCGGAGACCTGGCTGGTGTTCGCCCGCGCCCTGATATCGTCGAGCCGGCTCACGGAGGCCGAGGAAGCCCTGCGTCAGACCCTGTCGCGTCGCCCGGACTATGCCGACGCCTTGCGGGACCAGGCCCAGCTCATCTGGATGCGGAGCGGTGACGCCGGGGCGGCCCTGGCGGCCATCGACGCCCGGCTCCGATCGGCGCCGACCGCTCAGCTCGCCGGCCTGCGCGCAGGGATCATGCGGGACATAATCGGCGACGAGGCGGCCTATCGCTGGCTGGAACCGTGGTTGAACGGGGCCCACCCCGCCTTCCTCGACGCCACCGCCTCGGCCGCCGCCTCGGGCTTCGATCCGGCGCTGGCCCTGAAGCACGCCGAGGCTGCAGCGGCCGCCGCGCCCGGCGATGCGGAGGCCCGGGTGACGCGGCTGGCGGCCCTGATGGCCTGCGGCCGATCCGTCGAGGCCCTGCCGGGACTGGAGGCGCATCTGGCGACCGCGCCCGACGATCAGTACGCCCAGGCCCTGCGCTACACCGCGTGGCGGGTCGTGGGCGACGCGCGGGCCCTGTCCGCCGGGGACTATCGCAGCCTGACCGCTGCGTTCGACCTGGCCGCGCCCGCCGGCGAGGATCGCGAGACCTGGCTGGCCGATGCGGCGGCGGGCCTGCGCGCCCTCCATCCGTTTCGGGCCCAGCCCCTGGGCCAGTCGATCCGGTCCGGGGTCCAGGCGGCGCTCGATCCGCGCTTCGCGGGCGTTCCGGCCATCGATGCGATCTTCAGCGCCCTGGCCGACCCCATCCACCGCTTCACCGCCTCCATGGCCGGCCGGGACGACCCGATGAGTCGCC
Source organism: Brevundimonas sp. (assembly GCF_027484365.1). Lineage (GTDB taxonomy): Bacteria > Pseudomonadota > Alphaproteobacteria > Caulobacterales > Caulobacteraceae > Brevundimonas. The sequence continues at coordinate 94,336 of NZ_JAIXTC010000022.1, forward strand.
GCGCAGGGCGAGGCTTCGAGATCATCGGCGCCTGGTCCGTGCGGCTCAGGGCCGGCGGTCGCCACAGCGACCATATCCATCCCAACGGCTGGGTCTCCTCGGCCCTCTATGTCGAGACGCCGGAGCCTTCGCCGGATCAGCCGAAGGCCGGGTGGCTGAGGTTCGGCGCCTGTCGCCTGGGCGTGGGCCTTGAGCTTCCGCCGGAGCACTGGATCGAACCGAAACCCGGCCGCGTCGCCCTGTTCCCGTCCTGGATGTGGCACGGCACCGAGCCGTTCACCGGCGCCGGCGAGCGCCTGACCGTCGCCTTCGATGTGCAGCCGCAGTGAGGCAGTAGGCAGTAGGCAGTGCGGTGGCTCTGCTCACGGACTGCGCGCACAGGGCGATTGCGGGTCCGGAAGGCAGGCATCTCTACTGCCTACTGCCTACTGCCTCCTCAGATCGGCATCCGCATGATCTCCTGGTACGCCGAGATCACCTGGTCGCGCACCGCGATGACAGTCTGCAGCGAGGCCTCGGCGCTGGAGATCGAGGTGACCACGTCGATCATCGAGCCCTGCCCCTGAACCGCCTGGGTCATGTTGGTCTCGGCGGCCCGCGTCTGCTGGGTCATGTCCCCCATGACGTTGGACAGCAGTTGCGAGAAGTCCGGACCGCCGCCGGTCGCGGCGCCGGCCGTCGCTCCGCCGGTTCCTTGCGCCTGGGCGTAGGCGCGGGTCGCCATCAACGGATTCACCGACATCGATCAGGACTCTTTTCTGGTGGACCATGATCTGATCCGAAAACCGCTCACACTTTTCGGGATCATGGTCAGCGTTTGAGGATGTCGAGGGTGCGGCTTTCCATCGACCGCGCTGTCTCGATGACGTTCAGGTTGGCTTCATAGGCCCGCTGCGCCTCGCGCATGTCCATGGCCTCGATCAGAGTGTCCACATTGGGCCGCAGGACGTAGCCGTCGCCGTCGGCGGCGGGGTGTGTCGGATCGTATTCGCGGCGGAAATCGCTCTCGTCCGGCCGGACCTCGGCGAGCGAAACCCCCGTCGCCCCGTCGACCTGGCGGGCCTCGAAGACCGGGATCTGGCGGCGATAGGGATTGCCCCCGGCCGTCGTGGCGGTCGATTCTGCGTTGGCGATGTTCTCGGCGATGATCCGCATGCGCGACTGCTGCGCGGTCAGGGCGGAGGCGGCGACGGCCATGGCGCTGTTGCGCGGCGTGCCGTTGCGGCCGTTGATCGGGTCAGTCATGCGGCGCGTCCCTCAAGGCTCATCGACCCGGGACCTTGGCCGCGAGACCGATCATGGCCATCGACTTTGTGTAGAGGCCGATCGCCGCGTCATAAGCCATGCGGCTCTCGGCCATCTTCAGCATCTGCTCCTCGACCACCACCGCATTGCCGTCGAGCGTGGTTTCGGAATCGGGTGAAGCCTCCGAGGTGAAGCGCGCCACGGGCGTATTGACCGACATGTGACCGGCCGAGGTCTGGACCATGCGCAGCCCGCCCCCCTCCCGCATCGCGGCGGCGAAGTCCGTCGGGGCCTTCAGATCGCGACCGACGTAGCCCGGCGTATCGGAGTTGGCGACGTTCTGGGCGATCAGACGCTGGCGCTCGTCAAGCCAGGTCATTCGGCCCTTGATCTGGCTCAGAAGGGGGATGTCTGCGACGCCCATCGGGATCGTCCTCGTTCCAGCTTTCTACGACCCGATTCACGGCCTTGGCGCAGGAGCCTCGGCCGATCGGGATCGCTGTGGGCAGAAAATGCCGCCTTCATGGTTAACGAGGGCTTATCTAAACGCGACGTTAACCACGTTGGTTAAAGTTCGCGGGGTTCTCCGGGGCCCTTCAGAATGAACTTCCTCGATCTCGCCCGCGCCATCTTCGGCCTGGCCTTCACCCTAGGCCTGATCGGCCTCGCCGCCTGGGCCGCGCGTCGCTATGCGCCCCAGCTGATGGCAAGGCTCAACGCCGAGCGGGGCGAGCGACGGCTGAAGGTCGTCGAGACCCTCGTCCTCGACCCCGCCCGCCGCCTCGTCCTGGTCCAGATCGACGATGAGGAGCGACTGCTCCTGCTCGGCGAAGGGCGCGAGCTCATCGAACCGCGGGGCGTCGAGAAATGAGCCGGGCCGTCGCCGTCCGTCCCCGAAGGGCAAGGCAGAAATGGTTCGCGGTCCCGACCCGCGCGGAGTTCCTCAACGCGCTCAAACTTTCCGCGATCACCACCCTGCTCTGTCTGATATGGCCGCTCGCTGCCTTCGCCCAGGACGTGGCGGCGGCAGGGGGCGCGGGTTCCGCGATCAATGTCGACCTCGGCACCGGGGCCGGCCTGACCGAACGGGTCGTCCAGCTGGTCGGCCTCATGACCGTCCTGTCGCTCGCGCCGTCGATCGTCATCATGACCACCAGTTTCGTGCGCATCATCGTGGTCCTGTCGCTGTTACGGACCGCCCTGGGCATGCAGCAGTCGCCGCCGAACGCGGTTCTGGTGTCCCTCGCCCTGTTCCTGAGCGCCATCGTCATGGCCCCGACCTGGCAGGACGCCTATGATTCGGGCATCCGTCCCCTGATGGATCAGCAGATGGAACTGCCCCAGGCGTTCGATCTGGCGGCGGAACCTGTGAAGACTTTCATGCTCGCCCAGGTGGACCAGGGAGACCTCGCCCTGTTCACCCGGCTCAGCCGTCTGGAGGCCCCCACGACGGCTGCCGAACTCCCCCTCCGGGTCATCGTGCCAAGCTTCATGATCTCGGAGTTGAAGAAGGCCTTCGAAATCGGATTTCTTCTTTTCGTTCCGTTCCTTGTGATCGATCTGGTGGTCGCCAGCGTGCTCATGTCGATGGGTATGATGATGTTGCCGCCGGTGGTGATTTCCCTGCCGTTCAAGCTGATCTTCTTCGTCCTCGTCGACGGCTGGAGACTGGTCGCGGGAAGCCTCGTCGAGAGCTTCCGACAGGCGTCGGGCGCGGGCTAGGTTCCCACCCTCAAAGGCTTTGAGAGCCATTGGCGCTTGCCAAGTCGCCCAAAAGGCGTGTTGATCCCCCCGTCGTCGCTCCGGGAATCGGAGCGAGCTTTTCGGGAAACGTACCCATGACCACCCAAGCTGAACTCATCGCCGCCGTCGCCAAGGACGCTGGTGTCTCGCAGGCCGACGCCGGCCGCGTGCTGGAAGCCATCGTCAAGAACATCCATTCGTCGCTGACCGGCGGCGGCGATGTCCGCATCTCCAACCTGGGCGTTTTCGACACCGCCGCCCGCGCCGCCCGCGAAGGCCGTAACCCCGCGACGGGCGCGACCATCAAGATCGCCGCCTCCAAGGCCGTGCGCTTCCGCGTGTCGAAGCCGCTCAAGGATGCGGTCAACAAGTAAGACTGACGGGTTCTAGCCTGCTGCGGGAGCCGCGGCGGCCGGAGCACTCGGACGGGCGGGCGTCGCGGCAGCGCGATTCCCGCCCGTTCTTTCTCTGAGCTGGGTCTTCATCTGGTTGACCCAGCCGGTGAAGGTGTCGGCGCCGGCGGTCAGGCCGGTGAAGTCCTGGGCGTTCGCCGCCCCTTCCATTCCATCCAGACCGTCCAGGGCGATCCGCAGCGCCGCCCCGGACCGGGCACGATCCTTGAACGGCTCATAGTTGCGCGACAGCCGCGAAAGCGCGCCGACGTCCCGCGCCAGCGAATAGCCGACGCCTGCCCGGATCACCCGGCTCTCCTCGTCCGGCGTCAGAGGCGCGGCCGTATTCGTATGGCGATCGCCCAGACGAGCCTCGTAAAGAGCCGCCGCGCCGGCCCAGTTCTCCTGTTTCCAGAAGATGTCGGCCCGGACCTGTTGCGCCTCGGGGCTGCGATCGGTGTCGAGCGTTTCCAGGGCGTGGTCGTAACGGCCCAGATCCATCAGGGCCCGGGCCTCCAGCGCCCGGCGCTCCGCGTTCAGGGCGGTCGGCAGCAGGGTCGAGCGCGACGACCAGAGGGCCTGCAGCGCCGGCTCCGGCTGGCGATCCATCAGCAGGACCGTCGCCAGGGTCGTCGCAACCTGGGCCTTGGCCACGCCCTCGAGCCGGTTGTCGACCTGGTATTTCAGCAGCTCGGCGGCCTGGTCAAGCAGGTCGACATCGACCAGACGCCGCGCCAGTCGGCGCACCATCTCGTCCCCGTCTGCGCCGACGGGCGTCAGGTCGCGGAAATCATAGAAGAGGGCGAGGGCCTGGACCGGCTGCAGGCCGTCGGCCGCGCCGTCGAGGAAGAGGGCGCGGAAGGCGTTCGACAGATCGGTCTGCAGCTCGACCGCCCCCGGCAGTTGAGCCAGCCTCCGGCCCGCGCCGCGCAGGGAATCGAGCGCCTCGCGATAGCGACCCTGCGAAAGATAGAGGCCGCCCAGAGTGCGGATCACCGACAGTTCGGTCGCGTCGCCGCGCCAGCGCCACTTCAGCTGCTCCAGCTGGGCGGCGGCGGCGGTCGGCGTCATCGTGCCCTTGGCCAGTTCGATCCGGATCACGCCCAGCTTGGCCGGGGTCGCGATCCCGTCCAGCGGCGCGCGGGCAATGGCCTTGTAGACCGCCAGGGCGCGGTCGGTGGCGCCCTCTAGCTCGAACAGCCTTGCCTGCACCAGACGGGCCATCAGCTGATCCGCGGCGGGCGCGTCCTGGGACAGGCTGTAGGCCAGAAGGGCCTTCGACGCGTTCAGGTCGCCGGTCTCCAGCGCCGCCATGGCGTGGGCCGCGCCGAATCGGGCGCGCCAGAGCGGCGGGAAGTCGTCGATCGCCGTGGCTCCGCCCGCGAAGGCTTGGCGCGCATCTTCCCACTGGCCCTGCTCCGCCGCCAGCCAGCCCTGCCAGACCTTGGTCGAGGGATCCCCGGCAAGCGCCCCGGACGAGAAATCAAGCGTCGCCTCTTCCAGCCGGCCGATCGAGGCGCGCGCGGCGCCGCGCAGGCCGCGCAGCTCCGGCTCGCCCTGCAGCGACGGCGTCTGGGCGAACATGGCGTTGACCACGCCGATGGCTTCGAAGCCGAGGCCGGATCCGACCAGGAAGCGAACCAGCGCCAGCCGGGCCTCGATCGGCGCGCGCGGATTGTCGGACGCCGCGATGGCCTCAAGCGCCGCAGCGTCCTGCAGCTTGCGATAGCGGGGGGAGAATCCCTCCTCGCCGGCGTCGGCCCACTCGTCCAGGATCAGGGCGGGGAAGTCGGCCTTCTGCGGCGCATGGTCCTCAGGCGGCGCTGTCGCCTCCAGCGCCATCGACGGTGGCGACAACATCAGGCCGCCGGGCCGTGTCAGGGTGACCAGGTCACCGTCGGCCTTGATCGACAGGTCGTCGGTCGGGGTCTCGACGGCCAGTCCCTGGGCGGTCGGCAAAAGGGTCAGGTCGACGGTGCGACGCTCGTCGGCGAACCCCTTGCCGGGCGCCAGGGCCGTGACGGCCGCGAACCGGTCGCCGACCATCGGATCGGTCAGCCAGACGGTCTTGGTCGCCCCGGCCATATGCGCGACCAGACTGGCCTCGGTCGTGTCGTCGCGATCGATCTCGACGCTCTGCGGTGCCGCTGTCGGGCCTCCGATGACGACCCTCCAGGTCGCGCCCTCTCCGACCGCCGAGACTGCGAGGCCTTCCGGGGCCGGGATGCGGACGGCGGTATAGTCGGGTCCGACCGCCCAGCGCGCCGCTCCGGCCGGACCGAGATCGCCCGCCTTCGACATGTCCATCCGGGCGGCGGCGTCGAAAACGACCCAGACCGCATCACCGCGGCGGAAGACGGCCGCACCCACCGGCGCTCCCCAGGCGAAGGACAGGCTGACCTGTTCTGCGGTCTTCGTCGCCACGACGGGCACCGCGCCGCTCGCCGGCACGGCGGCGCCGACGGGCGCGGCGGGCGCGGCACCGGCGGCGTAGAGGTTCAGCCACACCGCGCCGTCGTCGGTCCCGGAGCGGGCGTCCGCCCCCTCGGCCAGGGTGATGACCAGTTCGGTGGCGTCGAGCGTCGCGCGGGTTTCGACCTTCTCGACGCCCGGGGGCGGATCGACCTTCAGCCGGCTGACGTCAGGGGCTGCGGTCGAACCGATCCGCACGACGACGGTCTGGCCTTCGCGACGCACACGCGAGCGCGATCCGACGATTCCCGCGAACTCGACCCGGGTGAAGCCGTCATTGGCGCCGACGCGGATGGTGATGGGATCCAGGGCGGCTGCGGCCTCCTGGGCGAAGGCCGGGACGACGGCCCCGGCGATCGGGGCGAGCGCGATCGTCCCCGCGGCGCCGAGGGCCGCCGTGGTTCTTCCGATCGCGGTGCTGGTGCGCGCGCCTGCCATTCGCGCGCACACTCGCGCGATCGCCCTTTAGGCGCGGTTAACGGGGTATGACCGAACGTCCACTTGCGGCGTTGTGTCAAAGCGCCGACCTGAACGGCGTCAGGAGCCGCCATGTCCCCGCCCGAAGTCCCCGCCTATCCCCGCCTGTCGACCCTTTCGACCGGTCTGCGCTGCCGTTGCCCGCGCTGCGGCGAGGGTCCGCTGCTCAAGGGCTATCTGACCATCCGCCCGGCCTGCCCTGCCTGCGGCCTGGACTATTCGTTCGCCGAGCCGGCGGACGGCCCGGCCTTCTTCGCCATGTCCGCGATCGGCGTGCTCGGCATGATGGCCTTCATGGCTTTCGAGTTCACGCTCCACCCGCCCATCTGGGTCCATTTCGCCTTCACCTTCCCCCTGATCGCGGCGGCCTGCCTGCTGGTCCTGCGGCCGTTCAAGGGCTGGCTGGTCTCGGAACAGTACATCCACAAGGCCGCCCCGCCCGAATGGGAGAGCATCGGCGGCCACGGCGAAGGGTCGAAGTGGCGATAGCGGGCTGAAGGGATGGCGACCCCGGAGGGACTCGAACCCCCGACCTCTGCTTTAGGAAAGCCTTGCTCTATCCGGCTGAGCTACGGGGCCACGCGGGCCGTCCCTAGCGGGTTGCGCCCCGCTCCGTAAAGCCGTCGGGTAACGAGCGCCTTGTGCCCGTGAAATCTGTTTGTGGTTAATCGGTCTTAAGATACAATATCTTGGGGTGAACAAACCCCGAATCTGGCCGTGTCGCTGATTCGGTCATGATTCGTTTCGCGCCTGTTCCACCGGATCGGTGACAGCCGTTAAGCGCCGCCCTGCCCCGGGCGCCGACCCCCGCGTTGACGACTTAGTTTCGATATGAAACGGTCTTCTCCTCCCGGGAGATCCGCATGTCGTCCACCCCGTCCTGTCTGATCGTCGGCGCCGGAGACGGGGTCGGAGCGGCCATCGCGCGCGCCTTTGCGAAAGAAGGTCTGGCCGTCTGCATCACCCGCCGTCCGCGCCATCTGGAACAGCTCGAGGCGCTGGCCGCCTCCATCCGCGCCGGGGGCGGTCAGGCCCACGCCTTCGGCGTCGACGCGCGCAACGAGGCCGGGATGATCGCCCTGGTCGACCGGATCGAGGCCGAGATCGGCCCGCTCGAGGTCGTCGTCTTCAACATCGGCGCGAATGTCCGCTTCCCGGTCGTCGAGACCACCGCCCAGGTCTATTCCAAGGTCTGGGAGATGGCGGCACTGGCCGGCTTCTTCACGGGACGCGAGGCGGCCCGCGTCATGGGGCCGCGCGGCAAGGGCTCGATCCTGTTCACCGGCGCCACCGCCTCGACCCGGGGCGGGGCGGGCTTTTCCGCCTTCGCCGGGGCCAAGGCGGCGCTGCGGCAACTGGCCCAGAGCCTGGCCCGCGAGATGGGGCCGCGGGGCATTCACGTCGCCCATGTCGTGGTCGACGGCATGATCGACGGGACCTTCGCCCGCTCCATCGCCCCCGACATCCAGGCCCTGCTGGACGAGGACACGATCCTCAAGCCCGACGAAATCGCCAAAAACTATGTCTGGCTGCACAATCAGCAACGCAGCGCCTGGACGTTCGAACTCGACCTCCGCCCATGGAAGGAAACCTGGTGACCCCAACCATCGACTTCATCTTCGATTTCGCCAGCCTGAACGCCTATCTGGCCGAACGCGCCCTGCCGGAACTGGTCGGGCGCACGGGCGCGACGGTCAACGTCATCCCCTGCCTTCTGGGCGGGATATTCAAGGCCACCGGCAACCAGGCGCCGTTCAGCGCCTATGCGGGGATCAAGGGCAAGCTCGACTACGAAATGCTGGAGATCCGCCGCTTCGTCGCGGCCCACGGGATCACCGCTTTCCAGATGAACCCCCACTTCCCGGTCAACAGCCTGCTGGCCATGCGGGGCCTTTGCGCCTGTGCGCCCGGCGACGAGTTCGACCGCTATCTCGACGCCGTCCTCGCTGGCTTCTGGGAGCGCGGCCTGCCGATGGGGGACCCGTCCGTGCTCGCCTCGGTCCTGACCGAGGCCGGCCTCGACGCCGAGCGGCTGATCGCCCTGGCCCAGACCGATGCGGTCAAGGCGAAGCTGGCCGACAACACCGCTGCAGCCGTCGAACGCGGTGCCTTCGGAGCCCCGACCTTCTTCGTCGGCGACGAGATGTTCTTCGGCAAGGAACGGCTGGGTCAGATCGAGTTGCTGCTGACCTGATCCTCTCCCCTACGGGAGAGGGAGGCCGCTCAGAAGAGCGCCCCCCACCTCGAGCGTCCGCACCCGGTCGACCTGTGGCCAGGCTTCAGGCGACGCCCTGTGTCTTGCGGGCGGCAGGGAGCCATACAGGGCTGGACGCGCAGGCCGATTCAACCTTCAGGGTCTTCAAACCGCCTGGAGAGCCGCCGGAAGCCTAGACCGGTGCGCAGGCCGTCATCCCTTCGCGAGACCTAGAGTTTCGCGCCCCTGGCCTGACATGTGACTCAATCGGACAGTGGTGCAAGACGTCCGCTCAACATCATGGACAGTCGGACACTGTCGCTCTCAAATGAGTGTTGCGAGGCGAGTTAACCTCGAGGTCTGAAGACGACGTGGATCGTTGCCTGTTCCGGGACCCGATATTCAGCCAAGGTTTGATCGTTATCGAGATTCCTGCCCATGTAGATCAGAACCATCTGATCGGCTGGCACGTTGATCTGGTTTTCGATCATCTGTTTGACAGCAAAGACCGTCATGGCTGAGTCGGGGTACACTTTCAGCGTCCGTCCGTCGATCGTCTTCACGGTGATGTCGAGGGCGAGGGCAGGTGATGCGATGGCGACGGTCGCAACGGCCACCGCAAGGGCGAGCGATCGGGCTTTCAGGGACTGGAACATGAGGAATCTCCAACAGGTGTTGGAGGCCGCATATCAGATTCCTTTGGTCTGTCGATGTATGGTGAAGCTTCAGGGAAGGTCGGGCTGTTCGCGGCACAGTCCCGCTTGAGGAAAGCGTCCAGAGTCGCCACCTTGGCCAGACCATGAGTGACCGCGCCACCGGCCAGGCTCCCTCCCGCGTCGTCGCGGTGCTGGGGCCCACCAATACCGGCAAGACCCATTTGGCGGTCGAGCGGATGCTGGGCCACGCCTCGGGCATGATCGGCCTGCCGCTGCGGCTGCTGGCGCGCGAGATCTATGAGCGGATTGTCCGGATGCGCGGTGCCAATGCCGTCGCCCTGATCACCGGCGAGGAAAAGATCATCCCGCCCCGGCCGCACTACTGGGTCTGTACGGTGGAGGCCATGCCGCTGGAGCGCGAGGTCGAGTTCCTCGCCATCGACGAGATCCAGCTGGCCGCCGATCCGGAGCGCGGTCACGTCTTCACCCAACGTCTGCTGCACGCCCGCGGCCGGTTCGAGACCATGTTCCTCGGCGCCGCGACCATGGCGCCCCTGATGCGGCGGCTGATCCCCGATCTGGAGATCGTGACCCGCGAGCGTCTGTCGCAACTGACCTATGCGGGATCGAAGAAGCTGACCCGCCTGCCGCGCCGCAGCGCCATCGTCGCCTTCTCGACCGAGCAGGTCTACGCCATCGCCGAGTTGATCCGACGCCAGCGCGGCGGGGCGGCCGTGGTCATGGGCTCGCTCTCGCCCCGCACCCGCAACGCCCAGGTCGGTCTGTTCCAGTCGGGCGAAGTCGACTTCCTCGTCGCCACTGACGCCATCGGCATGGGGCTGAACATGGACGTCGACCATGTGGCCTTCGCCGGGATGCGAAAGTTCGACGGCCGCCGTACCCGCTGGCTGCACGCCCACGAGATCGCCCAGATCGCGGGCCGGGCCGGTCGCCACATCCGCGACGGCACCTTCGGGGTCACGGGCGAGGCGGACGAGCTGGACGAGGACCTGGTCGAACAGGTGGTCGAACACCGGTTCGACCCGATCCAGGCCATCGAGTGGCGCAACGCCCGGCTCGACTTCGACACCCTGCCCGACCTGCTGCGGTCGCTGGTCCAGACCCCGAACGTTCCCGGCCTGAAGCTGACCGGACAGGCGCTGGACGAGACCCTGCTGCGCCGCGCCCTGCAGGATGACGAGGTCAAGCGCATCGGCCGCTCGCGCGGGACCATCATGCGGCTGTGGGAAGCCTGCCAGCTGCCCGACTTCCAGAAGACCACGATCGAGGAACATGCCCGCCTGTCGCGCGACGTCTTCCACGCCCTGACCGGAAAGCGCGGGCGGCTGACCGACGACTGGTTCGCCCCCCGCTTCGCCGAGGTCGACCGCGACGACGGCCAGATCGACCAGCTCTCGGCCCGGCTCGCGGGGGTCCGCACCCTGTCCTACATCGCCAACCGCCCCGACTGGCTGGAGGGGAACAAGGGCTGGCGCGAGCGGGCGCGCGCGCTCGAGGACCGGCTCTCCGACATTCTGCACGAACGGCTCACCGCCCGCTTCGTGGATCGCAAGACCACCGCCCTGATGCGCTCGTTGCACGACCGTCAGGACACGATGGCCGAGGTCGCCGACGACGGGGTCGTCACTGTGGACGGTGAGGCCGTCGGCCATCTCGAGGGCGTCGGGTTCGCCGTCGCCTCCGGCGGATCGGCCCTGGCCGACCGCACCCTGAAGACCGCCGCCCTGCGCGCCGTCGGGCCGGAGATCGCGCGTCGCCTCGGCAAACTGGCCGGCGACGGCGACGACGCCTTCTCGGTCACGCCGGACGGCGACGTCCTGTGGTCCGGAGCACTGGCGGCGAAGATCGCCGGCGCCGATCCCTTCAGTCCCCGCGTCCGCCTGATCGGCGACCTCGGCCCCCAGGCTGCCCGCGACCGCGCCCAGCGCCGCATCGAGGCCTGGCTGGCGTCCGAGGCCGGCCGCGCTCTGCGCGACCTCCGGCGTCTCAAACAGGCGGTCGAGTCGGGCGGCCTGAAGGGCCTCCCGCGCGGCATCGCTTTCCGCCTGCTGGAGGCCGGGGGCGTCATCGACCGCCGTGACGTAGAACGGGACCTCGCCGCCCTCAGCCAGGTTGAGCGCCGCACGATCAAGACCTTCGCCATCCGGGTCGGGACCCATTCCGTCTGGCTGCCCGGCGCGCTCAAGCCGCGCGGCCGCCTCCTGTCCCAGGCCTTCGTCGCCGCCGAACCCTTCCGCGCCGGGCCCGGGGGTCTGACCCTCCTGCCCTTTCCCGCGCCGTCGCCCCGCGCCCTCTCCGCCTTCGGCGTCCGCGCCGCCGGTCGCTGGGCTGTCCCGGTCGAGGACCTCGAACGCGCCTCGGACCTCCGTCGCGAGAACAAGGGCATTCTGTCCGATGAGGGCCTGAAATCCCTCGGCTGGACCGCGGGCGACGCCAAGGCCATCTGGACCGCCCTCAAGACCGTCCGGGCCCGGATGCCCGACCGCGAGGGCAAACCGATCATCGTCCGACCGGATTCTCCCTTCGCCAAACTGGCCGAGCTGACGGCTCCCGCCCCGCCCCCGCGCCGTAAACGGCCGAGGCGGAAGACGGCCGCGTCTTGATCTCGCGTGATGAATGCCGGGTTTGCGGTGCTGGCCTGCCGATTGGCGGTGTCTGCGGTTCAAGGCCCGTAATTTTTGCGGTTTCCGGTTTCCGCAATGATGGCATTCGACCCGGATTGTCTGGGTCGGCAATTACGGCCTTTCGCCGCCCATGAGCGACGACAGCGTCCGCGTCGATATCTGGCTTTGGCGCGCGCGGTTCGTGAAGACCCGGGGCCTCGCCGCCGATCTGGTCGAGCGCGGCGCGGTGCGGCTGACCCATCACGGAAAACAGGTCCGCCTCGACAAGCCGAGCCGCTGCGTCCACCCGGGCGACGAACTGACCTTTGCCCAGAACGGCCGGGTCACGTCCCTGCGGATCGAGGCGCTGGGCGAACGGCGCGGACCTCCGGCGGAGGCCCGCGCCCTCTATGTCTCGCTCAACGGGGACCCGCTCGCCTCAAGCAGCGAGCCGCCGTGCGGCGAGCGGTAGGCGCCTTCAGGGTTGCTTGACGAACTCGCCCTCGATGTGGAGTTCGACCTCGTCACCGAGGGCCGGCAGGTAGGTGGTGATGCCGAATTCCGAGCGTTTGATCGTGGTCTCGCCGTCGAACCCGACCTTGTAGACGCCACCCATTGACGGACCGGCCTGGTTGAACTGGACCTCCAGCGTCACCGGACGGGTGACGCCGTGCAGGGTCAGGTTGCCCGTGACGTCGGCCTCCGTGGCGTCGTCAGCGTCCACCACGATCGAGGTGGCGACGAAGCTGGCCGTCGGGAATTGGGCGACGTCGAAGAAGTCCGGCGTCTGCAGGTGCGCCTTCAGGGCGTCATCGGCCGGATCGACGTCGGCCAGCGGAACGCTCGCGTTCAGGGTCGAGGCCGAAGGGTTGGCCGGGTCGAGGGTGAGGTCGGCGGAGACGTTGGTGAACTGGCCCCGATAGGTCGAGAAGCCCAGGTGATTGATCGCCCAGGTGATCTTGCCGTGCGACGGATCCAGCTTGTAGGTCCCGGCCTGAACCTCGGCAGGGATCCTGGTCGCGGCGGTCTGGGCGGTGACGACCCCGCCGACGAGGCTGAGCACCAGGGCTCCGGCGACGGCGGTACGGGCGAGCAGGCGGCGGTTCAGCATGGAAGACTCCGGGAGAGAGGAAGACGAGAGCGAAACTGCAATCGAGACTGATGCAAATAAGACGTGCCGTCGCATACACAAGCGCGTAACGCGGTTCGAGGTTCACTCCGGTTGACACCGGACCCCGCCGGGGTCATGTCCCGAGCCCTCTCCCGCCCCTCCCAGATGCCGATCTTTTCCCGCCCATGACCTACATCGTCACCGATGCCTGCGTGAAATGTAAGTTCATGGACTGCGTCGAGGTCTGCCCCGTCGACTGCTTCTACGAGGGCGAGAACTTCCTGGTCATCGCGCCCGATGAATGCATCGACTGTGGCGTCTGTGAACCCGAATGCCCGGTCGACGCCATCGTGCCCGACACCGAGGATGAGCCGGACGGCAAATGGCTTCAGGTCAATGCGGAGTACGCAAAGTCCTGGCCCAACATCACGGTCAAGGGAACGCCCCCGGCGGACCGCGAGCAGTACGAACGCGAGACCGGCAAGTTCGAGAAGTATTTCTCGCCCAACCCCGGCAAGGGCTCCTAACCCGTTCGCCAACGCCGCCAGGGCGTCAGCGGGCGATAGCGCGGGGTCTCGGTGGGACCGTCGCGTTCGATCTGGAGAAGTTCACGCCGGTGCAGGTGTGCCACCGCGATCTGAACCGTCCGGCGCGACAGACCGGTCCGGACCGCCAGATCGACATAGCTCAGCGCGACCCGCTCGCCATCGCCGGCGCTCCAGATCGCCAGGAACACCAGATAGGCGGCCGGAGTCCGATCATGCCCGGCAAGGTCCGCCATCAGACTGTCGAGCACATAGCGATCGAGGTTCACTGTAGTCATCATAGCCATAGCAATAACCACACCGGTGGACACTGGCGAGGCCTGCTGGCTACCACCTGCTGAGGAGAGGCCGTCATGATCACCCATCTGAAGTTTGCATCCGTTCCGACACGGGACCAGGACGCCGCCGTCGCCTTCTGGGTGGACAGGGTCGGCTTCCGGGTCCTGACTGACCAGCCCATGGGCCCCGGCAAGCGCTGGATCGAACTGGGCGTCGGCAATGCCGAGACCCGAATCGTGCTGTTCACACCGGAGGGGCACGAAGACCGCATCGGCACCTTCTTCAACGGCTCTTTCAACTGCGACGACGTGGACCACACCTACAGACGCATGGTGAGCAAGGGGGTCGTCTTCGAAGGTCCGCCCGAGAAGCAGCCCTGGGGGACCTTCGCCAAATTCAGGGACCCCGACGGCAACACCTTCGTTCTGTCCGGCCGCTGACTCTGCAGCCGCATTCCGTCGCGACCTGAACGGTGGCGTCGTGCACTGCTTGTGAAGCAATGAGTCGGACGTTTTGAAATTGCCTCGTTTTGTGATATGTTCCTTCATATTGGGTCGGGCGGCATGCGTTTAGGCACGCCGCCCGCGTTTGCGACAGAACCTCGTCCATGAAGACGGGGTCGGCCAGAGGTTGGGTGATCCGTTTCCACGACTGACGACCTTGTTTTTTGATCGGCGACCCCCGTCGCCGGTCTTCGAGCAATTGTCTGTCGCGCCTTCGATGACCTGTCCCCTGCGTCCGGGAAAGGAATGACATGACCACCAAGAGCGTTCTGGAATTCAAGGTTGGCGACGCGGTCGTCTATCCGGCGCATGGCGTCGGCAAGGTCGCTGCGGTCGAGACCCAGGAAGTCGCGGGCATGTCGCTGGAGGTCTATGTCGTGACCTTCGACCACGAGAAGATGACCCTGCGCGTCCCGACCAAAAAGGCCAAGACGGCCGGCCTGCGCTCCCTGGCGGCCGACGACGTCGTGACCAAGGCCCTGACGACGCTGAAGGGCCGCGCCCGCATCAAGCGCACCATGTGGAGCCGCCGCGCCCAGGAATACGAAGCCAAGATCAACTCGGGCGACCTGGTCTCGATCGCCGAGGTGGTCCGCGACCTCCACCGCGCCGATTCGCAGCCGGAACAGTCCTATTCGGAGCGTCAGCTCTATGAATCGGCCCTCGACCGGATGGCGCGCGAAGTCGCCGCCGCCAACCGCATCGACAAGGACGCCGCCGTCCAGCTGCTGTCGAAGTCGCTGAGCGCCAAGAAGGCCGTCATCGCCGCCGCCGAAGCCGCCGAAGCCGAAGAAGAGGCAGAAGCCGCATAATCTTTCGTGGATCGACGAATGCAAAAGGCCCGGTGGAAACACCGGGCCTTTTTCTTGTTCAGAAATACTCGGCCCCGGCCGGGCAGACCGCCGCCACCCGCCGTGCGGTGATCGAGGCCGGCAGATAGGGCGTACCGCGCGCCAGCTGCGCGCCGCCGGTGAAGCGGAAGCTTTCCTGCTGGTAGGACCCGCCGAGGCGCACGTTCACGCGACGACCGCGTGGGTCGGTGCAGGTTCCTTCGAACCGCGCCGTTCCGCCTCCGACCACACGGGTCGGATAGACGCACTGCCAGCGACGCGTCGACAGACCGCCGAAGAAGCGGTTGATCTCCGACGGACGGACGCATTTCGTTTCGGTCGAGCGAATGCCGACGGCGCTGGTCGTATACTCCCAGTAGCCCGGCAGGACCTCGGTCACTGCCGCCTGGGCATGCGGGGCGGAAGACGGCGCAGCCAGCAGGATCGCCCCGGCCAGAGCGGGCGTGGCGACGGCGACGGTGCGCATAAGGAAGGAAGGCAGGGTCATCGTGGATCTCATCCTCGGGACAGTCCCGTTAGCTTAAGCATTGAAACGCGGCGATTGAACGACGCATGAACGCCAGAAGGCCAGGACCAGTTTCCCGGCGCCGATCTGGCCCCGAAACCCTTGACGGCGCAGGATCTGTTCCTCTATACGGCCCCCTCTCGCGCGGGGGTCCACCTCGCGCGCATTTGTTTCATGCGTCTTCCACGGTTCGGAACGGCGCCACCTCAAGGATCAAACGATGTCGCGTCGTTGCGAACTCACCGGTGTCGGGCCGATGGTCGGCCACTCGGTCAGCCACTCGAACATCAAGACCAAGCGTCGCTTCCTGCCGTCGCTGAAGAAGGTCAAGCTGGCGTCGGAAGCCCTGGGCCAGTCCTATTCGCTGCGCATCTCGAACGCTGCGCTGCGCACCCTCGACTTCAAGGGCGGCCTGGACCCCTTCATCGTCAAGGCCAAGGACGAGCAGCTGTCGGTTACGGCCCAGCGCATCAAGCGTCAGATCAAGGCCAAGCTGGCTGAACAAGCCGCCGCCTGAGTCCTGACGAACTGCGTATTCTGAACGAGGCCGGTGGAAACACCGGCCTTTTTCTTTGCCTGTTGCCCCGCATCACCCGTTCGGTAGGCTGGCCCCGAAGTCACCGGGGTCTGTCATGATCAAGTTCGCCTGCGCGGCATCCGCGCTCGTCCTCCTCGCGGCCCTGCCGGCCATGGCCCAGGACGCCCCGGCCCGTCAGCCGACGGCCTTCACCCTGGAGACCGACAACCCTCGCTCGCCCGAACAGGAGGCCGTCCGCTTCGACAAGGCCGATGTCTCCATAAAGGTTCTGCCGGAAACGAAGTCGATCGAGGGGACGACCGTTCTGACCTTCACCGTCCTGTCGCCGATCCAGCGCCTGGCCGTCGAACTGGACACCCTCTTCACGATCTCCGAAATCCGGCTGGACGGCGAGGTCGTTCCCGCCGACCGCTGGTCCAACCCCGAGGGTCGCGTCACGGTCGAGGTTCCGGCGGGTCTGGCGGCGGGCTCCACCCCGACCCTGACCATCACCTATGCCGGCGTTCCCCGGGTCGCTCCTCGCGCGCCCTGGAATGGTGGCTGGGTCTGGGCGACCGCTCCGACCGGCGAGCCCTGGATCGGCACGGCGGTCCAGCTCAACGGCTGCGACCTGGTCTGGCCCTGCATCGACAATTCCAACGCCGAGCCGGGCCAGCTGGACATGCACGTCACAACGCCCGGGAATGTCTCGGCCCCGGGACCGGGCGTGTTCAAGGGCATGACCGAGAACGCCGACGGCACCAAGACCTGGAGCTGGAGCATCGTCCACCCGAACATCTATGCCGGGATGATCAATGTCGGCCCCTATGAAGAGGTCACCGCGCCGTATCAGAGCCGGTTCGGCAACACGATCCCGATGCACTACTGGCATCTGCGCTCTGACGACCCCGCCAAGGTCCAGCGGCTGTTCGCCGAGTTCGCGCCCATGCTCGATTTCTTCGAATCGACCATCGGCCCCTATCCGTTCGGGGACTCCAAGATGGGGGTGGTCGAGACGCCCTACCTCGGCATGGAGCACCAGACGATCAACGCCTACGGCAATGGCTACAAGATAGAGACGCGGGGTTACGACACCCTGCTGCAGCACGAGTTCTCGCACGAATGGTTCGCCAACCAGCTGACCAACCGCAACGCTGACGACATGTGGCTGCACGAGGGACTGGGCAGCTATATGCAGCCGCTCTACGCCCGCTACCTGCACGGCGAACGGTTCATGCAGTCGGAGCTGCAGCGCCAGCGTGAGGGTCTGGTCAATGCCTTCCCGGTCGTCTCTCAGACCAACCGCACGGTCAATCAGGTCTATGGCGGCTCTGAAGGCCCCGGCGGCGACATCTATTCCAAGGGCTCGCTGATCGCTCACACCCTGCGGATGACGATCGGCGACGAGGACTTCTATGAAGTCATCCGCCGTCTGGTCTACGGACGTCCCGACCCGCGTCCCGGCAACTTCGTCCCCCAGACCTCCTCGACGCATGAGATGAACGCCATCGTCAATCAGGTGACCGGCCGGAACTACGACTGGTTCTTCCAGACCTATCTGTACGAGGCCGGCCTGCCGGTCCTGTCTCAGGTCCGCGAGGGCGATCAGTTGACCCTGACATGGACCACCGACGGCGGCGGCGACTTCCCCATGCCGGTCGAGGTCGAGGTCGACGGCGCGCTCCAGACCGTGCCTCTCCCCGACGGAAGCGCGACGATCACGGTGCCGGTCGGAGCGACCGTCCTGATCGATCCGCACAACAAGCTGCTGCGTCAGCTCGATGTCGTCGACGACTGGCAGGCCTACAACCGTGCGGAACGCGAGCGGGCCGCCGCCGAACGCCTCGCCCGCTCCGCCAGCTGAGATCCCCATGCGCACCGCCCTGACCGCCGTCGCCGCCGCAGCCCTGCTGGCGGGTCCCGCCTTCGCTCAGAACGCGGCGCCGCGTGAGTCCACCGCCTTCACCCTGATGACGGATCAGCCGCGCACGCCGGAACAGGAGGCCGTGCGCATCGACCTCGTCGACCTCGCGATCAAGGTCATGCCGGACGACAAGGCCATCGACGCCACGGCGGCCCTGACCATGACCGCCACAGCTCCGGTCGCGCGTCTGGTGGTCGAGCTGGACACCGTGTTCGACGTCTCCGCCGTCACGGTCGATGGACAGGCCGTGACCGGCTGGTCCAATCCCGAAGGCCGGATGACCGTACCCCTGTCCCGGCCATTGGCCGCGGGCGAGTCTGCCACCCTGCGCATCGCCTATTCCGGCCATCCCCGCATCGCCCCGCGTGCGCCCTGGAACGGCGGCTTCGTCTGGTCCACCGCGCCGGGCGGCGAACCCTGGATCGCCACGGCCGTCCAGGGCGAAGGCTGCGACCTGTTCTGGCCCTGTATCGACAGCCCGCTCGCCGAGCCCGGCCGTGTCGACCTGCACATCACCGTCCCGACCGGCCTGTCCGCCCCCTCCAACGGCCGCTTCCTGGGAACCCGGGACCACGGCGACGGCTGGACCACCTGGGACTGGTCTGCGGCCCAGCCCAACACCTACGCCATCGCCCTGAACATCGGCCCGTATGTCGAACTGAAGACCGACTATCGCAGCCGCTTCGGCAACACCTTCCCGATGTCGTTCTGGCATCTGAACGCCGACGACCCGGCGCGCGCCGCCGCCCTGTTCGCCGAGTTCCCGCTGCAGATGGACTTCTACGAGTCCACGGTCGGCCCCTTCCCGTTCGCCGACGAAAAGATGGGCGTGGTGGAGACGCCGCATCTGGGTATGGAGCACCAGACGATCAACGCCTATGGCAACCGCTACCGGCTCGACGGCAAGGGCTACGACTGGCTGCTCCAGCACGAACTGGCCCACGAGTGGTTCGGCAACCAGATGACCAACTCCAACGCCGACGACATGTGGCTGCACGAGGGTCTGGGGTCCTACATGCAGCCCCTCTACGGCGGCTGGCTGCACGGCGACCGCTACATGCAGACCGAACTGGCGGACCAGCAGCAGGGCCTGATCAACCGGTTCCCGGTCGTCTCGGGCGAGCTGAAGACCGAGGCCGAGGTGTATGACGGTGAGATCGGGCCGGGCAACGACATCTATTCCAAGGGCTCGCTGATCGCACACTCGCTGCGGATGCTCATTGGCGACGAGGCATTCTTCCGCGCCGTCACCACCCTGGTCTACGGCCGCCCCGATCCGCGCCCGGGCAACTTCCAGCCCGTCTATCGCTCAACGCCCGACTTCCTGCGCATCGTCAACGCGGTCACCGGCAAGGACTACGGCTGGTTCTTCCGCGGCTACCTCTACCAGGCGGCGCTGCCGGTGCTGAACGAGACCCGCGAGGGCGAGACCCTGACCCTGTCATGGACGACCGGCGACGGCGGCGACTTCCCCATGCCGATGGAGGTGTCGGTCGACGGCAGGATCCAGACGGTCGCCATGACCGGCGGCCGAGGCTCGGTCCGGGTCCCGGCCGGGGCTCATGTCGTCATTGATCCGCAGAACAAGGTCCTGCGCCGCCTCGACTTCGTCGAGACCTATCAGGCCCGCAGAAGGTCCGATCGCGCCTCGACGGAATAGTCCCCGGCCGCCTCGGCGGTGATCGACTGGCGCACCATCTCGCAGGTCCCCTGGGTCGACAGAAAGGCGATGTCGGCCGCGTCGCGTCCACAGGCGATCCGCACCAGGCCCTTGATCGGCGCCAGTCCGGTCGGGTCGACCAGCCACCAGCCGTTCGACAGCCAGATCTCGAAGATGGCGTGGAAGTCCGGCGGAGTCAGCTGATGCGCATAGGCGCTGACGGCGCGCGCCGGAATGCCCGAGGCCCGGCACAGGGTGATGCCCATGTGGGTGAAGTCGCGGCAGACGCCCGCCCGGTCGATAAAGGTCCGGGCCGCCGTCGTCTCGGAATCCGAGACGCCCCGCTCA
This sequence comes from Brevundimonas sp., assembly GCF_027484365.1. Lineage (GTDB taxonomy): Bacteria > Pseudomonadota > Alphaproteobacteria > Caulobacterales > Caulobacteraceae > Brevundimonas. The sequence continues at coordinate 114,382 of NZ_JAIXTC010000022.1, forward strand.
TAGTCGATGTTCTCAGTGATCCAGTTGAGGATTGCCAGTACCCGCTCGCCGCCGGTCGTCTCGCCGAACTGCCGCTCCACGAAGCGACCGAACTGGTCCGAGGGGCAATAGCGACTGGGCCAGAGATAGGTCAGGACCTCGGCCGGCAGGTCGTTCCAGTCGTGCTGTGTAACGCCCGGCGGAAGGCCCAGAAGCGAGCCGTTGTCGACGAGGGCCTCATAGGTCAGGGCGACCTCCCCGCTCAGGCGCGCACGCAGGGTCCGGGCGCCGAACTCTGTGTCCTCGTCCTCGTGCAGGTCCTGCGGCGGAGTGACCGTCAGCCGCTCTTCAAGGATGTCCTGACCCGGCCAGTGCGCGACCTGAATCTTGTAGATCGCGTCGGTCGGGGGATCGAAGCGATAGACGAGCTCGGCGCGGACGCGGATTTTCATGAACGACCTGAAGTGAGGGGCGAGCCGTCAACGCCGCGCACGGGCGGCCGTTCCGGATCAGGGCACGTCCTCTAGCAGGTCAGGCGGCGCAGGATAGTGGCGAGCGCTACGGTTCCAGTTCGATGTCCCAGTAGAGGTAGTCGAGCCAGCTCTGGTGCAGGTAGTGGGGCGGGAATCTCCGGCCTGCGTCCTGGAGCTGGAAGGCGTTCGGCCGGTGGGGCGCGCGCCGGATCGGCATGTGCGCCTGCTGCGGCGTCCGCCCGCCCTTTCGCAGGTTACAGGGCGAACAGGCGGCGACGATGTTCTCCCAGGTCGTACGCCCGCCCCGGCTGCGCGGGATGACATGGTCGAAGGTCAGTTCGGCCGTGTCGCCGCAGTACTGGCAGGTGAAGCCGTCGCGCAGGAAGACGTTGAACCGGGTGAATGCCGGGCTGCGGTTCTGGTCGACATAGCTCTTCAGCGCGATGACGCTGGGGATCTGCATCTCCATCGACGGGCTGCGCACGACCTTGTCGTACACGGACACCACGTCCACGCGATCCTGATAGACCGCCTTCACGGCCTCTTCCCACGGCCAGAGCGACAGCGGGTAGTAGGACAACGGGCGGAAGTCGGCGTTCAGCACCAGGGCTGGAAAGCCGGAAGGCGGCTTGTGAAGGACCTGCATCAGACCCTCCCGCTCACGCCGGAAATCGAGGAAATCGGACTGAAGACGTCTCTCCTTCTCTCTAGTGCGCTGAGCCTATCCGTGATTCGTGCGCACGGCCATGACGGCCTTGCAGCGGTTTCATGACGCGCGCTTTCTGATCAGGCCGCCGGGGAAGGCCGGGAGGCTCCAGCCGAAGGCCAGGGCCCCGGCCCTCAGGCCGAAACCGATCGGAGCCGCGATCAGCGCCGCCGGCCAATGGTCCAGCCCCAACTCCCGGGCCAAGACATAGAGGGTCGCGGCCAGCAGGGCCGCCGAGATGGTGATCTCCCGCCGCAGCAGGATCGACGGCTGGCCGGCCAGAATGTCGCGCACGATGCCGCCGAAACAGGCCGTCAGCGCCCCCATGACGATGCAGATCAGGGGCGGGACGCCGAAGGCCTCGGCCTTGGCCGCGCCGAGCACGCCGTAGGCCCCGAGTCCGATCGCATCGAGCCACAGCAGCGCCCTGAACCGCCAGGCCCCCGCTCCGACCAGCCAGACCGCCACGGCCGCGACAAGGCAGACGGCGATGTATCGCCAGTCCTGAACCCAGAAGACCGGGGCATCGATCAGCAGATCCCGGAGGGTCCCGCCGCCGACACCCGTGATTGCACCGAAAAAGGCGAAGGTGACGAGGTCATGCTTCTCCCGCGCCGCCGCCAGGGCTCCGGTCGCGGCGAACACCGCAACGCCCGCGAAGTCGAGCGCGCCCAGCACCGTCTCCGGATGGGCCAGCGCCGGGCTCAGGATGTTGGGATCGACGAGGGCGTTCACGGACTTCTTTGGTTCCCTGCCGTCTCGCGCGCGGCGCTCGTCTGCTTGAGAGGGTGGTCTAGCACGATCTGCCCCTTCTTCACCCCGCCGTACCAGGCCCAGAGCAGATGGGACGCCAGGCCCCGGTGCGGCCGCCACATCTCCGCACGCGCGTAGGCGGCCTTCGTATCGGGCCGATGCTCAAGCCGGTCGGCCCATTTGATCGCCTCCTGCAGGGCGATGTCCCCGCCGGGAAAGACGTCCAGCCGTCCGTCGCAGATCAGCAGATAGGCCTCCGCCGTCCACAGCCCCACGCCCTTCAGCGACACCAGGGCCGCGATCGCCGCCTCGTCGTCCAGCGTCGACAGGTGGTCGAGGTCCACCGTCCCGTCCAGCTGGGCACGCGCAATACCCTGGCCGTAGCTCGCCTTCTGGCGCGACAGGCCCATTCCCTTGAGACTTTCCAGATCGTGAGCCAGCAGGGTCTCCGGCGTGATCTCACCCAGTCCGGCCTGCAGGCGGGCCCAGACCGAGGCCGCCGAGGCGAGCGACACCTGCTGATCCACGATCATCCGGAACAGGCCGGGAAATCCCCGGTGACCGACCCGCCACTCAAACGGCGGCGTCTGGGCATGCGCCCGCGCCAGCGCCGGATCGAGGCGGACCAGATCCTCGCGCGCGACGGCCAGTTGTTCGGGTGTCAGCGGCATTCCGGTCCAGTCGACAAACGGCGGCCCGAACCCTAGCGTCCGGCCATGCACAGTCTGGACGATCTCCTGGCCCCGATCACCCCCGAGGTGTTCCACGCCGACTATGACGACCGGAAACCGCTGCATATTCCGGCCGCGCCGGGAGCGCCGAAACAGACCTTGCTGGATTGGGAACGCTTCAACGCCCTGCTGGACCAGACCTCGATCTGGACGGCCCACAGCCTGAAGGTCCTCTACAACGGCCAGCGCGTGCCCCCGCCCCGGTACTGTCACGACGCCGCGACCGGATCGGGCGTGGCGCACCGCCCCTCGCCCGCCAAGGTCAAGGTCCTGCTGGCCCAGGGCGCCAGCCTGGTGCTGGACGAGGTGCAGGACCTGGTCCCCTCGATCCGCGCCCTGACGCCGGCGCTCGGCCGCGCCTTCGCCGGTCAGGTCAGCGCCAACCTCTATTGCTCGTTCGGCGGGGTGCAGGCCTTCGGCACCCATTTCGACCTGCACCATGTCTTCGCCGTCCAGTGCGAGGGCGAGAAGGTCTGGACCCTCTATTCCAACCGCGCCGACGCCCCGACGACCTTCCCGATCGACTCCGAGGAAACCCGCGCTGCCCTGGCGGCGAGCCGGGGACCGGTCATGACCCAGGTCCGGATGCGCCCGGGCGACGTGCTCTACCTGCCGCGCGGCTGGTATCATGACGCGCTCGCGACCGAGGGCGCGTCCCTCCATGTCACGTTTTCGATCACCCCCGCCGACGGCCGGACCGTGTTCGAGGTCCTGAAACGGCTGACGGAGGATGACGCCACATTCCGTCACTTCCTGCGGCCCGCCGGCGGTCCGGTGCTGAAAGCCCAGCTCACCGATCTGGGACGCCGCCTGTCCGCCCTCGCCGCCAGCGACCTCTTCGTCGACGAGATCGCCATGGCCCAGGAACGGCTGGTCCCGCGCGAGCCTGGCTACGCCCTGCCGGACCGCCCGCCCCTGACCCTCTACGCACGCGGCCAGGGGCCAGCGCCCGCCGTCACGGGCCCCGCCGCGGCGGCGCTCGACTGGGCCCTGCAACAGCCCCGCCTGGCGCTGGAAGACATGATCGCCCAGTTCGACTTCGTGCCCGAGGCGGACCTCCGCGCCATGGTCGACGCAGCGATCGGAACCGGCGCCCTGATCCGGATCTGAGCTGACCCTTGCCGCCCTGAACTCAGGTCCAATCGACAAGCGAGGGTTGGAACCCTAGCGTCCGGGCGACAGTCCCCGGGCGAATCCGTAATGCGCGATCTCGAACAGCTTCTCAGCCCCTTCCCCCTCGGCGCCTTCTTCGAGGGCGCGCGCACGCGTCCCATCCACATTCCAGCGGGTGACGAACCGGGCAAGCGATCGATCCTCGACTGGGCGACCTTCAACGGCCTCTTGTCCCAAACCTCGATCTGGACGGCTGCGACCCTGCGCATGGTGCGAGACGGCGAGACCGTGCCCGCTGAACAGTATTGCGTTCTGGCCGACACCCAGGCCGGAAAGGTGATGCGGCCCTCCCCCGCCAAGGTCGAGGTCCAGTTGGCCGGCGGCGCCAGTCTGATCGCCAACGACGTACAGCGCTTGACTCCCGCGATCGCCGGATTGTGCGATGCCCTCAGCCAGACCTTTGCGGGCCTGGTCGCGGCAAATGCCTATTGTTCCTTCGGCGGCGTCCAGGCCTTCCGCACCCACTACGACCTGCACGACGTCTTCGCGATCCAGACGGAGGGCGAAAAGGTCTGGCGAATCTACGCCAATCGCGCCGATGATCCGGTCGAGCTCCCGCCTCATGCCGATCCGAGACCCTTCTTCGCTGCCACGCGCGGTCCCCTGATGCAGGAGGTCAGGATGCGGCCGGGGGATGTCCTGTATCTTCCGCGCGGCTGGTACCACGACGCCTTGGCCACTGAAGGCGCTTCGCTTCACCTGACCCTGTCGATCACGCCGCTCTACGGCCGGATACTGTTCTCGCTTCTGGAGCAGGCGGCGATGCAGGACCCCGCTTTCCGGGCCTGGTTGCCGCCCGCCGGCTCTGATGACGGCGCAGCCTTGTCCAGCCAGCTTGCACAATTGATGAAACGCCTGACCGATATCGCCCTGTCTCCCTTCTTCAGGGATGAAATCGCCATGGCCCAGGCGCGCCTGACTCCGCGCCCTGCGACATACGCCCTGCCTGAGCGGAAGACGCTGACCGCCTTCGGGCCGACGGGACTGATGGGACCTCGTTTCGAGGGCCCGGCAGCGGTGGCCATGGGTTGGGCTCTGTCCCAGCAGCAGTTCCTGCTTGAGGACATGATCGCCCAGTTCGACTTTGTCCCGGAGCAGGCCCTTCGGGAGGCCGTCGTCTTGGCAGAGGCGAGCGGCGCGATCAAACGTCTCTGAGCACATGATCTTCGTCACCCGCTTCGCGCCGTCGCCGACGGGGCTGCTCCATCGCGGCCACGCCTTCTCCGCCCTGACGGCCTGGACCGCGGCGAGGGAGGCAGGGGGGCGGTTCCTGCTGCGGATCGAGGACACGGATTTCACCCGCTGCCGCCCGGAATACGAGCGCGCAGTCCTCGACGACCTGACCTGGCTCGGCCTCGACTGGGAACGGCCGGTGCGGCGGCAGTCCGAACACCGTCCCGACTATGACGCCGCCCTCGATCGCCTGCGCGGCATGGGCGTCCTCTACCGCTGCTTCCGCACGCGCAAGGAGCTGATGGCCCTGGCCGGCATGGCCCCTCATGCCGGCGACCCGACCGACGCCCAGGCCTTCTCCGGCGCCCCCCTCTCCGGCGATGACGAGGCAGAAAGGCTGGCGTCCGGCCAGCCCTTCGCCTGGCGTCTGTCGCTCGCGGCGGCGCGCGACCGACTCGGCGGCTTCGGTGAACTGACCTGGGTCGAGGAGACGGCCTGTCCGGGTATCAGGACCGCACGGCCCGAGGCGCTCGGCGACATGGTGCTGGGGCGCAAGGACATCGGCGCCGGCTATGTTATCGCCTCCGTCGTCGACGACGCTCTCCAGGGCGTAACCCATGTCATCCGGGGTGAGGACCTGATCGAAACCGCCTCGGTCCAAAGGGTGCTGCAAGCGCTCCTGGACCTGCCCACGCCGGTCTATCGGCACCACCCGCTGCTGCTGGGGCCTGACGGCAAACGCTATGCCAAGCGTGACGGGGCGGTGACGCTGAAGGCCTTGCGCGAGGCCGGGATGTCCGCCGCGGCCCTCCGAGCGGAGCTGGGGTTGTAGCCTCCCTCTCCCGGAGGGAGAGGGCTTGAGCGCACGGCGGCAAAGCCGTCGTCCTTGCGCGAAAGGGTGAGGGGTTCAGTCGCCGATCGGCGAGGGCGCGCCCCTCACTCTTTCGGCTGAGACGCATCGCTATCGCTCTGCGAGCCTCAAGCCCTCTCCCTCTGGGAGAGGGGACAAGGTATGCGACACCATGCCTCCCTCCCCCTCCCGACTGATCCCCCTGCTCGTCGTGCTGGCCTCGGCCAGCATCCTCGGCCTCGCGCCGATCCTCGTCCGCCTGACCGAGACGGGTCCGGCGGCGGCCGGATTCTGGCGGCTGCTGTTCGCCCTGCCCCTGCTGTTCGTCCTCGTCGGACGGCCCGGCGGAGAAGGCTTCGGGCGGCCGTCGAAATGGATGCTGCTGGCGGGCCTGTTCTTCGCCTTCGACCTCAGCTTCTGGCACTACGGCATCGTCATGACTTCGGTCGCCAATGCGACGGTGCTGTGCAACCTGACGCCCGTCGTCGTCACCCTGGTCGGCTGGTTCTTCTTCAAGGAGCGGCCTGCGCGGCTCTTCATCCTCGCTCTGGCGCTCGCGATGGGCGGGGCTTTCGCCATGGCGGCGGGCGCTGCGCCGGGTCAGGGGACCAACCCGATCCTCGGCGACATCTTCTCCCTGTCCGTGGCCCTCTGGTACTCGGGCTATTTCCTGACCGTGAAACAGGCGCGGACCACGGCCGGCGCCCTGCGGGTCACCTTCTGGGCCACGGTCGCAGGCATTCCGGTGATGGCGGTGGCGGCCTTGTTGCTGGGAGAGGACATGATCCCCGCCACCACAGCCGGCTGGGCCGCCTGCATCGGCATGGGCGTCATGCATGTGGCCGGTCAGGGCGGTGTCGCCTGGGCCCTGGGCCGGCTGCCCGCCTCGATCACCGCCGTGACCATCCTGATTCAGCCCATCGTGGCGGCCGCGCTCGGCTGGGTCATCTTCGGCGAGACCCTGGCCCCGGTGCAGGCCCTGGGCGGCGCCCTGGTGCTGGTCGCCATCGTCCTGGCCCAGTGGTCGACCCAGGCCAGAAGCAAAACGGGCGCGGCTCCCGAAGGAACCGCGCCCGCCTGAGTATCGCTTCAGCGACTCCGATCCGGATGGATCAGAGGAGCTTCAGGTCCACGGCCGAGGTCTTGCCGCGCTGGGATTCCAGCTCGTAGGACACCTTGGCGTTCTCATCGAGGCCCGTCAGGCCAGCCTTTTGCACGGCGGTGATGTGAACGAACACATCGGCACCGCCGCTTTCCGGCTGGATGAAGCCGAAGCCTTTCGTGGGGTTGAACCACTTGACCGTACCGGTCGCCATTGTTGCGTCTCCATAAACGCGCTTTTCCAGGCGGACGCCCTTTCAGAGGGGCCCGACAATCCATCTGGACAGCTCGTTCAGGCGAAGGAGCGAAACGCAGGTTTGGACCCCACGCGAAATCCGGATTGCACAGGCGTTTTCCCTCAGCAGCCAAGCCCGGTCAACTGGAAACGATTCGTGCGTCAGGCGAGCCCCTGACGGCGAAATTACGCGCAAAGCCCGCGAGGCGCGCCGTCAAGGTGCAGGTGATCCTTGTGCGCATCATTGTAGTCGGGCGTCAGAACCGTCGCGAAAACCCGGCAAGCCCCGTCCCGCATGCGTCGCAACAGTGCGGAACCCTCTGTTCCGTTGGGACCTTGTCCGTCCCAGTCGGCCTCGACAGACACCGTCCGGCCGTCCGCCAGGGTCACCGAGGCGACGTCCAGGGCATTGGCGCGCGCATGCTCGCTGGGCCGGTCCGACACCTCCGTGGAGCCGTAGATCCGACGACAGGCATAGGTCCCATAGGTGTTCACTGCGATCGCGCTGGAGCCGTAGATCGCCTCCGCCGCAGGTTGCAGAACCTGCCGGTCCCAGATGACGTAGCGGACCGCCAGCGGGCACTGCATGGTCAGGCCGCCGGGCGTCAGCGGCGTCACCGCCCCGCCCGTGATCGTCACCGCGCCCCGGACCTGGCAGAATCCGCCGTCATCCCGGTCTTCGGCGCGCCTGACCTCGACCCCGGCGTTCCTCAGGGTCCGGAGACAGGCGTCGGTCGCGCCCTCAACCTCTTCCGGCGGGGCTGAGAACGGGACCTGGAAGTCGGCGACCTTGGCCTCCGTCGCCTGACCCAGGGGCTGGTTCAGGTCCAGCGGCTTCCACGGCAGGTCCTGCGGCGGAGCGAAGGCGTTCATCAGCGCGAAGGCCGCGCATACGCCCAGCGCCAGCTCCCACATCAGGTTCCAGAAATCGGCGAAATCACGCTTCATGCCCCATCAACATGACGGGGCCGAAGTCGATCCACCAGAGCGCGTCGTCAGAGCGCCTGAATGAGACCCGGGATCAGGGCCTGGCAGGCCGATCGGCCCCGTTGCCCATCGTTGGCCACGCTCACGAAGGCCTTGCCGATGCCCGGGGCGACCCAGGTCGAGGCGTACCACATGGTGTTGGATCCATCGTGGGTCAGACACACGCCCTGCGCCCACGGCTGTCCCGGCGGGACGATCCAGCCGCCGGCATAGGGCGGCTGGCCCTGACCGATAGGCTGCATCAGCAATGACAGCGTTTCCGGTGTCAGCCATCCGGCTCCGTCGTTCAGGAACACCCGCAGGAAGCGTCCATAGTCCTGCAGGCTCATATGCACGGTGCCTGCGGGCCCCATCGGCGCCGGATTGTCCGTCACCGGGCCCGCCGGATCGATGGCCTGACCGCCGCTGTGCCCCCAGGGCTGGTCGGCCCCGGGCGCGCCGAAACCGCCGGTCGTGATGCCCAGAGGCCCGAACAGCTCCGCCCGCATCGCCTCCTCCCAGGACGTCCCGGTGATCCGTTCGATGACGGCGCCGATCAGGATGTAGTTGCTGTTGGCATAGGCGAAGCTCCCCGGCGTTCCGGCGGGCGGCGCCCCCAGCATGATCGCCGCCAGCGCCTGCCTCTGATCCGGCAGGGGACGGGGATCGGCCCGGGCGGTCATGAGCCATCCCTGCCCGAGGGCCGTGGCGTCCGTCAGGCCCGCGCGATGCCCCATGATCCGGGTCAGGGGCACGTCGCGCCAGGCCTCGGCCATGGCCACATCCGGCAACAGCGTCGACAGGGTGTCGGTCCACGAGGCCCGGCCCTGATCGACCAGTCGGCCGAACACAGCGGCCGTCATCGCCTTGGTGTTCGACCCGAGATGCCACAGGTCGTCTGCGGCGACAGCCGCGCCGCCCGCGTGCCTGATGCCGAGCGCGCCGGTCCAGATCGCGCCGTCCCGTCCCGCCACCATCCCGCCGAGCGCAGGGGAGCCGGCGCCGTCGAACGCGGCCTGAAGGGCGGCGTCGAACCCGGCCGCGTCGCGGGCGCTCGCCCTGGTCGCGCCGGTCAGCACCGCCGCCGTCGCGGTCGCCATCACCTGTCTGCGGGTCATTTTCATGCGCCGGAGACTAGTTTCGGTCTCTCGACGCGCCAGTGAATAAATCGCAACGTGGGAGCACACGGAGACGAGACTCATGGCCAGGACCAGGGACTACGACAAGACGCTGGAGGCGCTCCAGATCGAGTTGGTCGAAACCCAGCACTGGGCGATCGAACAGGGCCTGAAGGTGCTTGTGGTGTTCGAGGGTCGCGACACGGCCGGCAAGGACGGCGCCATCAAGCGGATCATCGAATACGCCTCGCCGCGCCAGACGCGCGTCGTCGCCCTGCCCAAACCGACCGAGCGCGAGACCGGCCAGTGGTATTTCCAGCGCTATGTCCCGCACCTGCCGTCGGCGGGCGAACTCGTCCTGCTGAACCGGTCCTGGTACAACCGCGGCGGCGTCGAGCCGGTCATGGGCTTCTGCACCCCGGAACAGCATGAGGCCTTCCTGGACGACGCACCGCGGTTCGAGCGGCTGCTGACCGGGTCAGGCATCATCCTGATCAAGCTCTGGCTCGACATCTCCAAGGACGAGCAGGCGAAGCGCCTCGCCGAGCGGATGGAAGACCCGCTGAAGAAGTTCAAGGTCTCGTCACTGGATGCCGAGGCCCAGATCCGCTGGGACGCCTATACCGCCGCCCGCGACCGGATGCTGGCCGAGACCCACCATCGCGACGCGCCCTGGACCATCGTCTCGACCGACGACAAGAAGGCCGCTCGTCTGAACATCATCCGTCACATCCTGCACCGCCTCGATCGACCGGGCGCAAAGATCGGGCACGTCGATAAGGACATCGTCTTCGACGCCTCCCACATCAAGGGCCGGCTGAACGCCTGACGACGGAGTCCCCCTTGCGCGCCGTTGAAGGTCAGGGGCGCCTTGAGGACCAGATCATGATCATCTCCCGCCGGTCGGCCGTGCTGGCCGTCGCCGCCTCTGTCGTCGCCACAGGCCCAGCCTTCGCCCAGGTCGGACGGGGGCGATGCCGACAACGCCGCCAGGGCCAGGCGAACGGCGCGTCCGACGTGCCGCATGTCCGCACCCCGGTCGGCCCGGACCCGCTGCAGTTCTACGATCTGTACGGCGGGGATGCCGACGGCCCGATCCTGGCCTTCATCCACGGCGGTGGCTGGTCGATGGGCGACGCGACCATGGTCCACGCCCTGCCCGACTACGCCCGACGCCACGACCTGACTCTGGCCTCGATCAGCTATCGCCTCGTCCCCGATGTCAGCCCGCGCGAACAGGCCCAGGACGTGGCCGCCTCGGTCGCCCATCTGCGCCGACATCATCCCGGACGACGGATCGTCCTGCTGGGCCATTCGGCGGGGGCGCATCTGGCCGCGCTCGTCGGTGTCGATGCAAACTATCTGGACGCCGTCGGTCTCGCGCCGGCCGATCTGGCAGGGGTCATCCTGCTGGACGGCGCAGGCTATGATGCGACGGGCGACCGGGGAGGCGGCGTCTCCGGCCGGGTACTGGACCGGCTCTATACGGACGCGTTCGGCGACCAGGCCGCCGCCCTGTCCCCGACCCTGCTGGTCCGGCCGGGCCAGGCCTATCCGCCCTTCCTGATCTTCCACATCGAAAGCCGCGCGGACTCACGTGGCCAGAGCCAGGGCATGGCGGAGGCCTTGCGCGCAGCCGGGGGCCGGGCCGAGGTCGTCGTCGCGCCCGCCGACAGCCACCGCGACATCAATGTCGAGTTCGGCATCGCGGGCGATGCGGAGGGCGAACGCGCGGCCCGCTTCATCGCCGGCGGTTGAGGCGAACGGCCTTCGATGCTCAGTCTGGCGCGGACTGGTCCGGCGTCGGAGGCGTTGCGTCGGGCGCGGCGGCAGCCTCATTGGCCTGCCGCGTGGCGGAGGCCGCATCGGTGCTCGCGGCGGCCGGCTCTGACGACGGGGTCCGGGCCGGTGCGGCCTCCTCCGCCTTCTCATCGGCCGGCCCGGTGTCCTTGCCGGGGTCTTCCTTCTTGGCGGCGGGCTCGGGTCGAGCCACGGGCGCGACCTCATCCTCCACGATCGGCACGGCCTCGATGAAGTCGAGCTCGGCGACCGGCGCCCCGGGTTCGCCCGCGGTCGGTGACTGCTGTCCGCACGCGGCCACAAGGCCTGCAAGGACGATCGAGATGGCGATGCGTTGCATGATGGAGCCCACGAAGGCGGAGACGTGCCGCCGGTCACCGGAATCCTCCGCCATTCTCCGAAGCCGATCAAGCCGCTCTGACAGATCGAAGTGCGACGCCTATATTCGCCCCGATGACTGTGGAGACCCCCGCCCCTGATTCGACGCCTCTCGTCGCCGCCGATCTGATCCGCGACGAGGCCCGCCGCGCGCCCGACAAGCCGGGCGTCTATCGCATGTACGGCGAGGACGGGACCTGCCTCTATGTCGGCAAGGCCAGGTCGATCAAGAAGCGCATCCTGCAGTATGCGCAGGGCCGGTTCCACACCCAGCGCATCGGCCTGATGGTCTCCCTGACCCGCTCTATGGAGCTGGTGGTCACGGCGTCCGAGACCGAGGCGCTGCTGCTGGAATCCAACTTCATCAAGAAGCTGAAGCCCCGCTTCAACGTCGTCCTGCGCGACGACAAGTCCTTCGCCGAGCTGATGATCCGCAAGGACCACCGCGCGCCCCAGGTGCGCAAGCATCGCGGGGCCCATACGACGCCCGGCGACTATTTCGGCCCGTTCGCCTCGACCTGGGCTGTGAACCGCACGCTCAATACCCTGCAGAAGGCCTTCCTGCTGCGGTCCTGCTCGGACAGCGTCTATGAGACCCGCACCCGCCCCTGCATGCTGCACCAGATCAAGCGCTGCTCGGCGCCCTGCACCGGCCTGATTTCGCTCGAGGACTACGGCGACCTGGTCGAGGAGGCGTCGCTCTTCCTGCGCGGCAAGTCGCGCGCCGTGATCGGTCGCCTGTCAGAGGAGATGACCACGGCGGCCGAGGCCATGGACTTCGAACAGGCCGCCCGCGTCCGCGACCGCATCCGGGCCCTGTCCGCCATCACGATGGAGAACTCCGTCAGCGCCGACAGCGTGGCCGAGGCCGACGTCTTCGCCCTGTTCTCCGAGGGCGGCCAGGCCTGCGTCCAGGTCTTCTTCTATCGCGGCGGCCAGAACTGGGGCGGCCGCGCCTATTTCCCGCGCGTCGACAAGTCGGACACCGACGCCGAGATCCTGTCCGCCTTCCTCGGCCAGTTCTACGAGGACAAGCCGGTCGCGCGTCTGATCCTGTCGAACATCGTCCCGTTCGAGAAGGAGCTGCTGGAAGAGGCCTTCTCGATGAAGGCGAAGGAGGCGGATGGCCGCCGCGTCGTCTCGATCGAACGACCGATGCGCGGCGACAAGAAGTCGCTCGTCGACCACGCCCACACCAACGCCCGCGAGGCGCTCGGGCGCAAGATGGCGGAAGGGTCGGCCCAGGGCAAAATCCTCGCCGAGGTCTGCGAAGCCTTCGGTCTGGACGGGACGCCCGAGCGGATCGAGGTCTACGACAACGCCCACATCCAGGGCACCAACGCCGTCGGCGGCATGATCGTCGCGGGCCCCGAGGGCTTCCAGAAGTCCCAGTACCGCAAGTTCAACATCCGCGGCACGGACCTGACCCCGGGCGACGACTACGGAATGATGCGCGAGGTCATGCGCCGCCGCTTCAGCCGTCTGGTCAAGGACGAGGAGGAAGGGGCCGAGGAGGTGGTTCGCCCAGATCTGCTCCTGATCGACGGCGGCGCCGGTCAGCTGGCCGAGGTCCAGGCCGTGCTTGCCGACCTGGGTCTGGATGACATCCTCGCCGTCGGGGTGGCCAAGGGGCCGGATCGCGACGCGGGCAAGGAGCATTTCTTCATCCCGGGCAAGCCGCCCTTCATGCTGCCGCTGAAGAGCCCCGCCCTCTACTACATCCAGCGGCTGCGCGACGAGGCCCACCGCTTCGCCAACGGGGCCCACCGCACCCGCCGCTCGATGGACATCAAGAAGAACCCGCTCGACGAGATCGACGGCGTCGGGCCCGGCCGCAAGAAGGCCCTGCTGCACGCTTTCGGCTCTGCCAAGGGTGTCAGTCGGGCGGCGGTTGTCGATCTGGTCAAGGTCGACGGGATCAACCAACCGCTGGCGGAGCGTATTTACGGCTTCTTCCATCCCGAGACGCGAGGGTAGGCTGGCACCGACCATGGGTCGGGACGGAGGGATCGGTGAGTGAGTTTGCGCAGGGCACCGTCCATCAGGCTGGGGCCGATCTTCAGTCCGCCCTGGAATCCGACCCCGGGGTCCTCGCGCTCTGGCAGGGCCTGACGCCGCTGGGCCGCAACGAGTTCATCTGCTGGGTCGAGGACGCCAGACAACCCGCGACCCGACAGCGCCGCATCGCGCGTACCACCGAAGAACTGCTGGAGGGCAAGAAGCGCCCCTGCTGCTGGGCCGGCTGTATCCACCGCACCGACAAGGCCCCCGGCCGCTGGCAACAGGCCGTGCTCATCGAAAAGGAAGGTCGCCGACCGTAGCGATCCTCTCCCCCTCACGCCTTTCGTCCGCTGTCATCGTCTCAGGCGATGGGGTCCGTGCTCCAGGGATCTCAACACTTCCTGGGCCAGCAAGGCGGCCGGTCCTCCAGCGCCACGGGCCGAGACGAGGGCGATCTCACTGTCCTCCAGTCTCGGGAGAACATCGAGGACCGCAAGGTCACGCGGGGCCATCGCCGCAGGAAGAACGCCGGCGCCGAGCCCGGCCCTGAGCGCCGCCATCTGACCTGCGAGGCTGGGAGATGTGAAGGACGGGCGAAATGCGATCCCGGCCGCCTGCAACGCCTCCAGCGCCCGCTTTCGATAGATGTCGGGCGCCGGCGCAATGATCAGGGGCAAGGGCGATAGATCGGCGATAGACGCATCGAGGCCGACCCAGACCAGGGGCTCGCCCCAGACCCGGAAACCCAGATCGGCGCCTCCCGCCTCGCGTTTGACAAGCGCAAGGTCGAGCATTCCCCGCGACATCTGGTCGAGCAGGTTGGCGGTGTAGTCACAGGTGACCGACAGGCGAATTCGTGGGTGGCTGCGCGCGAACGTGCCGAGAATGCCCGGCAGGTGCATGGTCGCGATGTCCTCCGGAGCGCCAAACCGGACCTCGCCCTCGGGCTCCCCTTCACCCAGGGTCGCCATGATCTCGTCGTTCAGCCTCAACAGCTGCCGGGCCTGGGGCAGCAGCCCTGCGCCTTCGGTCGTAAGGCCGACAGCGCGCCCTCCCCGATCGACCAGGGACGTCTGAAGTTGATCCTCCAGCCGCCTCATTTGCAGGCTCACGGCGGGCTGGGTCAGGCCGCGCTGCTCGGCGGCGCGCGTGAAGCTGCGGGTCTCGACCACCGCAACGAAAGTCCGCAGCAGGTCGAGGTCAAGATTGATGGGTTGGCTCACCATCCCATGAGTATTCCTTATGACAGATATCACGTCAATAAACTGGAAACCGGTTCAGCCTCGGGCCAATGCAGCGCACCCCAACGCCGGAGCCTCCCTTTGCCCGATTTTTCCGCCGGCCTCGGCCTGCTGACCTCACCCGCTGTACTGTTCTTTTTTGTGGGCGCGGGCGCGGCCTTCGCTCGCTCGGACCTGTCGATCCCCGAGCAGGTGGCCAAGGCGCTTTCACTCTATCTGATGCTGTGCATCGGCTTCAAAGGCGGGGTTGAAGCCCGGGCGGCTGGTCTGGACGGTGATTTTCTGTCTGCCGGCGCACTCGGCCTGGTCCTCAGCGCCTTGATGCCGCTGCTGGCCTTTGGGCTGTTGAAATGGACGCGCCTGGACAGGCCGACAGTGTGCGCACTGGCCGCCACCTATGGATCGGTCTCGGTCGTCACCTTCGCGGCGGGCCAACAACACCTCGCGTCGCTGGGTCTGGCGCCCGGCGGTTATATGGCGGCCGTCCTCGCCTTGATGGAGACGCCTGCGATTCTGACCGGCCTGATCCTCATGAACGGGGCCGGCAGCGATCAGCGGACGGATCGGGGAACGGTGCTGAAAGAGGTCCTGGTCGGCGCCGCCACCGTGATCCTGCTGGGCAGTTTCCTGGTCGGCGCCATATCCGGCGAGGCCGGCATGCAGAAGCTTGACCTGTTCGTGAACCCGCTCTTCCAGGGCGCGCTCTGCTTCTTCCTCCTCGATCTGGGCCTGAACGCTGCGCGCAGCCTGATGGCGGGGGGGCGCAAACTGAACGTCCCGGTCGTGGCGTTCGCCCTGGGCTTTCCCGTCATCTCCGCTGCCCTGGCTCTGGGGCTCGCACGCCTCGCCGGCCTCGAGGTCGGCGATGCCGCACTGCTGGCCATTCTTGCGGGGTCGGCCTCCTACATCGCTGTGCCTGCCGCAATGCGGGTCGCCGCCCCCAAGGCCGATCCGGGCATATTCGTAACCGCGTCTCTCGCCTTGACGTTCCCGTTCAACCTGACCTTCGGCATCGCCCTCTACACCGCGGCTGCGACCTGGCTGTGGACCTGAACCAACCCCTCATGACAAGGAGTCCCGCGTGAACGCCTTCACCGTGATGGCCGCCCTGCTCGTCTCGCCGCAACCGGGCGCGTCCGACACGGCCTGCCCTGCCATCTCCCCCGCCGGGGTCGAGGCCCAGTTCGAGCGCTTCAACGCCGCCTGGGCGACGCAAGACCCGGATGTCGTGACCGCGCTGTTCACCGAAGAGCCGGTTCTGCTGCCGACCTTGTCCAACGTGCCGCGTACGACCCGCGAGAGTATCAGGGATTACTTCGTCGGCTTCCTCCGGAACCGTCCCGTCGGCCGGATCGACACCAGCTCGGTGGAAATCGACTGCAGGACGGCTTCACGCGTCGGCACCTGGACGGTCACCCTGACCGACCCGGCGTCCGGAGCGGCTCGCGACGTGGCTGCCCGCTATTCATTCATCTATCGCTTCGAACAGGGCGACTGGAAGATCGACCACCTGCATTCGTCCGTCATGCCCGGACAATGAGTCCGCGTAAACCGCGTGCCGCCTGAATGCCGGGACCGGCTGAGGGGAGCCCAAGAGACATTCCCTCCGTCACCCTTTCGCGGCCTCTTACCCTGTGAAAGCGGTCTGCCTATAGGGGGGCATGAGTGACGAATCCCGCGACCTCCTTCTCTCCGGCTACCACCGCTTCCGGGAGGGCCACTGGGCAAGAGCGAGGGCGCAGTATGAGGCGCTCGCCGCCTCCGGACAGACCCCGCACACCCTGATCGTCGCCTGTTCCGACAGCCGCGCCGATCCGGCCCTGATCTTCGACGCCGCGCCCGGTCAGCTGTTCGTCGTCCGGAACGTCGGCAATCTGGTTCCCCCCTATGAGCCGGACGGCCAGTTGCACGGCGTCTCGGCGTCCCTGGAATTCGGGGTCAAGGTGCTGAACGTCAGCCGCATCGTCGTCATGGGCCACGCCCACTGCGGCGGCGTCGCGGCCATGCGGAACGGCGCGCCCGATACGGCGCAGGACTTCGTCGCTCCCTGGATCGCCCAGGGCACGCCCGTGGTTCGCCGCGTGGCGGAAGCCTGCGGCCCCGACGAGCGCGAACAGGCCACCGAGGAGGCCGTCGTTCGCCTTTCGCTCGACAATCTGCGCACCTTCCCCTGGATCGCCGAGCGCGAAGCGGCGGGAACCCTTGAGCTGACCGGGCTGCATTTCGGCATCGCCGAGGGCATGCTCAGAAAGCTGACCGGCGCCGAGCGGTTTGAACCGCTAAGCTAGGCGCGCGTTCGCAGAAGATCGCCTATGCTGGCCCAATCTGCCGGCCCGCCAGGCTCGCCAACGGAATCACACATGTCGCCGACGCATCACGTCAACCCGATCCCCAACATCCTGACCGGCCTGCGGCTCGTGGCCGGGGTAGTGATGTTCCTGATCCTGGCGGGCGCGACCGGCGGGGTGCCGATCCTGTCGGCCTATCTGAGCCCCGAGGACCAGTTCGGCCTCTATCGCGCGGCCTTCTACATCTTCGTCGTCGCCGCCTCGACCGACTGGGTCGACGGCTATCTGGCGCGGCGCTGGCATGCAGAGACGCGTTGGGGCGCCATCTTGGACCCCATCGCCGACAAGGTCCTGGTGACGGGCGCCATCCTCGGCGTCCTGACCTCCGGCTCGGTGCCCCAGATCGCCATTCCCTGCGGCCTGATCCTGTTCCGCGAGTTCGCCGTCTCCGCACTGCGTGAAACGATTGCCGGACGCGTCACGCTCGAAGTCACCCTGCTGGCCAAGTGGAAGACCACAGTCCAGCTGGTGGCCCTGGGCGCCCAGCTGTTCGCGCGCAACTGGGACGGCTTCGGGCTCGATTTTGAATGGCTGCCCTGGTTCCAGCTGCTCGCCGACAGCCTGATCTGGTTCGCCGCCATCGCCACGGTCTGGACCGGCTGGCAGTATTTCGACACCGCCCGCCGCTCGCTGGCCAGGCCGGAAGCGACCCCCTCAGCGGCGCCGGTCAGGCGGGCCGCCACGCCGGAAGACGGGCCGACGATCCATGCGGACCCTGCGCCGGAAGGGGAGGATCACTCGCTCGACCTGCCTTCGCCCGACGACCGTCGGGACTGACGGGGCCTCAGCGGACCCCCAGTTCCTCGACCAGCCGGCCCATGTCGTAGACATCGCGCAGGGCCACGGTCACCGCGCCCGTCGTGACGATCACGCTGCGGTTGGTATTGCGGTCGTAGCCATAGGCGTTGCGCTGGGTCAGGACGGTGGAGTCGAAGTTCGCTCCCAGCATTTCGCCCGCCGCATTGACCACGGGCGAACCGGACGAGCCGCCGATCGTGTCCGACGACAGGGTCATGTTCAGCACCGTATCGGGGTCGATCCGGTCGCGTGCGGCCAGAAGCTTCGGCGCCACGTCGAACGGGGCCGCGCCGGTCGCCCGGTCCCACAGGCCGGCGAAGGTCGTGAACGGACCCCAGCGCTGGCCCGGCACATCCGAACCCTCGATCAGGCCGTAGGTCAGCCTCAGCGTCCCCGTCGCATCCGGATAGACGCTGTCGCCATAGGCGGCGAACCGTGCTGCGGCCAGACGTTCGGCGGCCTGATCGGTCGGGGCCTGGACCCGCGTCTCCCAGTCGGTGCGGATGGCGCGGGTCTCGTCCTGGATCGACAGCAGGTACCGGATCATCGGATCGTCGGAGGCCTCGATGGCCGCCAGCCCGCCTTCCCACAAGGCGCGCCGCACGGCTGGATCAGCCAGCTTCGTGCCCTCGACCAGACGCGCCGACAGCACTTCCGGGGACTCGCGGCCCAGCAGACCGCGTACCGCCGCATTGTCGACGGTCAGCCATTCGCGGGTCTTCGACAGCCACCATTCCATCCGCACCTGCTCGAGCGCCGGATAGGTCGGACGCTCGGCGAACAGACCGGACTGCAGCGCCGACAGGCGCGCATCGCCGAACTCCGGCAGACGCTCGGCCGAGGGTTTGGCCCGCTCCTGCGCGCCCCGCACCAGGGCCCGGGCCCACAGGAACAGCTGCGATCCGCCCGCGACCGGCGTCGTGCCGATCCCCGTCCCACCTTCGAGCAGGGCGTAGGCGGGATAGAGTTCGCGCGCGATCGGCTGGACGGTCGACAGCGCCCCCCATGGGTCGGCGGCGCGCTGGGTCAGGGCGGCGTCGGCCGCGACCCGACTGCGGAAATCGACCTCGGCCGCGGCACGCGTGCCCATGAAGGCCGGATCGGTCAGGGCCCGCATCCGGCCGAGCCCGCGCTTGTAGGTGTTCTCCAGCCCGACGATCGGGTCCATGGCGATGAAGGCGTTTTCTTCGGACTCCTCGGAGAACCGGATCAGCCGCCCGCGCAGCTCCGAGGCGATCAGCTGGTCCAGCGGCAGGACCACGTCGCGCACGGTGAACAGCTGGTCCTGGGTCAGCAGGCGCTGGGTCGCGCCCGGGCTGCCGGTCACGAACACCGGCGTCCCCTCCACCGGCCGGTCGGAATTCCAGACGAAATGGGTCGGGGTCTCAGCCGGGACGCCGTTCTCGTAGAGCCGGATGAAGGCCGCATCGATGGCGAAGCGCGGGAAGGAGAAGTTGTCCAGATCCCCGCCGAAGGTCGCGGCCCGGTCCTCCGGCGCGAAGGCCAGCCGGACGTCGGTGTATTTCTTGTAGGTGTAGAGCTTGAACTGGCCGCCCCGGTACAGGGTCACCACCTGGCAGCGCTTGTCGGCTGCGTCGCCGCAGGCCTCGGTCTCGATCCGCCCGATCTCGGCGTCGCGCGCGCGGTTGAAGGCCTGTCCGGTCAGCCCCTCCGCCGCCGCCTTCACCCGGTCGGTGACGTCGGAGATGTCGGTCAGGACCTCGGCCGTGCCGCCCGGGCATTTCAGCTCGTCCTCGCGGGTGCGCGGGGTGAATCCGGTCTCGGCATAGTTCACGGCCTGGGTCGACAGATTGGCCACGCAGGTCGCGACGCAGTGGTTGTTGGTCATGACCAGACCGGCGTCCGACACGATGCCGGCCGAACAGCCGCCGAACTTCACCGAGCTCAGCCGCACCCGATCCAGCCAAGCCTGGTCGATCGAGGTCCCCAGCGTCGCATTGGCCCGCGCAATGGGGAAGTTGTCGAACGTCCACATGCCCTCTTCGGCGGAGGCCGGGGCGGCAGCGAAGGCGAGCGCCGCCATCGAAACGGCGGCGGTGAACGAACGATGGATCATGACGTCTTCCCTGGGCGCGCCGGCGACCCGGCGATCTTGCGTGTAGCTAGGCCCTGCTCCGGCGACGCGGCAAGCGTGGCCATAACAAGGCGTTTCCCCTTACCCCGATTTAACTTGGAGCGAACCCGTCCACGCGTCAGATAACGCTGCAAGTCAGGGGTGTTTCAAAGACGATGTCGCTCGCGCTCTCAACGCTGCTCTTCGAGTGGCGCCGATATATGGCCGCCGTGATGGCCCTCGCCCTGTCCGGCCTGCTGGTTCTCGCCATGACCGGTGTCTTCATCGGCATCGGCAAGGGCTTCACCGCGACCATCGAGCGCTCCAGCGCCGATATCATCGTCATGCAGCCGGGGGCCAAGTCCCTGATCGGCGGCCCGTCGGGCGTGCCGCGTCGCTTCATTCCCCAGGTCTACAACAACCCCGAGGTCGTCGAGGTCCAGCCGCTGGACGGCGCCGGCGGCAGCTTCCAGTCGGTCAAGAATATCGATCCGACGATGTCCCAGGCCGAACGCGCCAAGATGGACGCCCCGCGCCAGGAGTTCGTCCAGGCCTCGATCATCGACACCACGCCGGGCGCGGTGACGATCCCGACCGACTATTCCCAGGAACTGGTCGACGCCCTGCGTCAGCCCTACACCGTCGCCATCGACGAGACCGCCACGGCCAAGCTGGGCGTGAAGCTCGGCGACCGCGCCCTCTATAACGGCCAGACCGTCACCGTCGTCGGCATCACCCGCGGCTATCCCAACATGATGCAGTCGACCGTCATCATGTCGCGCGACACCCTGCGCATGGTGGGCCAGGCCGACACCGGCCCACGCGTCGGCCCCCTGATGGTCAAACTCAAGGATCCGACCCAGGCGATCCGCGTCGCCGCCGAGCTCAACGCCTCCGGCAACGGCCAGTGGAAGGCCTGGACGCGTCAGGAACTGGCCGACGCCAATGCCGGCGCCATGTTCGAGGAAGGCATCCTCGTCATCATCATCGGCGGCTGCGTGGTGCTGGGCACCATCATCGGGGTCGCCATCACCTGGCAGACCCTGCGCGGCGCGATCATGGCCAACATCAAGGAGTTCGCCTCGCTTCGCGCCCTTGGCGTCGGCATGGGCTCGCTGAACCGCATCGTCATGGAGCTCAGCTTCTGGGTCGGCTGCGTCGGGGTCCTGGCCGCGATTCTGCTGACGATGGGTATTCAGGCCTTCGCCCTGGCCAATGCCGTCATCATCGCCCTGCCGCCGATCCTGCTGATCGTCGTCGGCGGCGGCCTGATCGTCATCGCCATGCTGTCGGGCCTTCTTTCGCTCGGCATCCTCAAGAACAGCCAACCGGCGGATCTGCTGCGATGACCGACTTCACCCAGCACACCAAGGTTCACGGCAAACATGGCGATTTCGCCATCGAGGCCAAGGGACTGGTCAAGCGGTTCAAGTCCGGCAAGGCCTTCGTCGAGGTCCTCAAGAAGGTCGACTTCGATGCCCGCCACGGCGACCTGACCATGGTCATGGGCCCTTCCGGCTCCGGCAAGTCGACCCTCATCGCCGCCCTGTCGGGACTGCTGCGGCCCGAGGAAGGCCGTGTCGACGCGCTCGACGTCGATGACCTGTGGAAGCTGTCGCTCGGCAAGATCGACAAGTTCCGCCTCGACCACTGCGGCTTCATCTTCCAGGGCTTCAACCTGTTCCCCGCCCTGACCGCCCTGCAGCAGGTCGAGGTGGTGCTCAAGTTCCAGGGCCTGACGCCCGGCCAGGCGAAGAAGCGCGCCACCCTGGCGCTGGAAGAGGTGGGTCTTGGCCCGCGCCTGCACCAGCGTCCCGCCGCCCTGTCCGGCGGCGAGAAGCAGCGCGTCGCCATCGCCCGCGCCCTGGCCAAGGACCCCAAGATCCTGTTCGCCGACGAACCGACCTCCGCCCTCGACGGCGAGAACGGCCAGATCGTCATCCGCCTGCTGCGCCGCGCCGCGGACGAATACGGAGCCGCGGTCATCTGCGTCACCCACGACCCCCGGCTCGAGGAATGGGCCGACCGGGTCATCAAGATCGAGGACGGCATCATCATCTCCGATGAACGCCGCACGCCCAATCCGAACGCCACCCTGGCGTCCCATCACTAAGACTTCGTCCCGAGGACCTCTCTCATGCCCGCCTTCCTGAAGAACAAATGGCTCTGGATCGGCATCGTGCTGATCATCGCGATCGTGGTGGGCTTCACCATGATGCAGGGCGCCGACAAGGCCAAGAAGGCGGAAGCCGAGAAGGCCGACGCCGAGAAGGTCGAAAGCCCCTATGCGGCCATCGCCAACGGCAAGATCGATATCGAGGGCGGAATCATTCAGATCGCGGCCCGCCGCGGCGGCATCGTCCGTGAAGTCCTGGTCCAGGAAGGCGACACCGTGGTCGCCGGTCAGATCCTGGCGCGTCAGGAGGACGATGAAGCCCGCCTCGCGCTCCAGACGTCCGACGCCGATCTGGCCTCGGCCCAGAGCCAGCTCAATCTGATCCAGGTCGATATCCGCACCGCCCAGCGTGAATACGAACGTCTGGAACGTCTGGTCTCGACCAACTTCGTCGCCGCCCAGCGTCTCGACCAGGCCCGCGACCAGATCGCCCAGGCCCAGGCGCGTCTGGGCTCGCAACAGGCTGCGGTCCAGACCGCCCGGGCCCGCCGCGACCAGGCCGCCTACAATGTCGAACTGACCGTCATCCGGTCGCCCGCCGACGGCCGGATCGTGCGCCGCTACGCCAATCCGGGCGCCGGCGCCTCGACCCTGAACGTGTCCAACATGTTCGACCTCGAGCCGAACGCCCCCCGTATCGCCCGCGCCGAGATCGTCGAAAGCGACATCCCCAACGTCACCACCGGCCAGGCCGTCGAGATCACCCCGGAAGGTGATCCGTCCAAGGTCTATGTCGGAACGGTCCTGCGCCGCGCCGCCGTCTTCGGCGCCCGCAAACTGGCCTCGGACGACCCGTCGCAACGCTCCGACGAGCGTGTGGTCGAGGTGGTCGTGACCGCCGGCGACGCCCCCCTGCTGATCGGTCAGCGCGTGCTGGTCAAGTTCATGAAGCCCGGCCAGGCCGCCGGCGCCGCCCGGACGCCCAGCGTGGGCGTGCCCGCCAGCCGCTCGATGCAGACGCCGGAAGCACGGGCGGCGAGCTAGGCCTTCCGTCTCCTCCCTGTTCGCCGCTTGGCGAATGGGGAGGTGGATGCGAGCCCTTGCGAGCAGACGGAGGGGGCGACACGATTTGGACGACGAGGGAGTCCAGCCTTCAACGCTGCCTCGCCCCCTCCGTCACGGCCCTGAAGAAGGGCCGCGCCACCTCCCCATCGCTCCGCGACAGGGAGGAGACCAAAGACAAAAGCCCCGGCCATCGGCCGGGGCTTTTTCGTATTCAGTCTTTCTTCCCGTGCCGGAAGGGCACGAAATTGGACGGGTGGCTGACCACCCTGTCGTTGGCGCGAGGGCCTCGCGTATTCACCAGCATCCCGCCCCAAAGGGCGAAGGACATCATGGCGTGCTGGAGGTTCTTCTCCTTGTCGTTCATTCTTGGCGTCTCCTTTCGCTGAACGATGAAAAGAGACGCGTCGTGCTCCCAGGGGTTTTCACCCTCTCAGTCGTTTCGCGTCGAGTTCCATATCGTCCCATACGCGTCGAAATGCAAGTTTTTTAGTCCGATATCGGATCAGTTTTCGCAATCATGTCTTCAAATATTGCACCGCCGCCACGCTCGATCGCCACGCCCTGTGTCCAGGTCTGTATCGTCGACGGCCCCTCGGGCCTTTGTCTGGGCTGCTACCGCACCCTTCAGGAGATCGGTGGCTGGTCCCGGTTGACCGATCAGCAACGCGCGGAAATCATGGCGGAACTTCCGGCCCGGGAGGCGAAGATCGACCCCGCCAAACTCGGCCTCTGAGCCTTAACCCTTCGTCAGCCACGTCGCTTCACCGCATCCCAACGCGACGCAGGCACAGTATGGCCAGCCGCAGAAGCGGTCCGTCGCGAAGGTGTTGCGCGTTGCGTTTTGATATCCAGTCCATGATCGTCATGGCCATCGCGACCGTCTCCTCCCTGAGCGTCGCCTGGTGGCTGACGCACCAGGAGCCTCGTGCCGCCCAGGCGGCGGAGGTGCCCGCCGTCATGGTCGTCCCGACCGAGGCCCCCGTCGCCGTCCGCGCCGCCCCCGGCCAACCCGCACAGATCGCCCGCGCCGCCGACGGTCACTACTGGGCCGAGGCCGACATCGACGGGCGCGCCATCCGGGTCCTCGTCGACACCGGGGCCTCCGTCGTGGCCCTGACCCGGCAGGATGCGCTGCGCCTCGGACTGCGCCTGACCCCCGCCGACTTCACCCAGACGATCGAAACCGCCTCGGGACCGGCGAAGGCCGCTGCGGTCGAGCTGGATCACGTCGCCGTCGCCGGCGCCCGGGTCGACAAGGTCCGCGCCCTCGTCGTCGAGGAAGGCCTGCCCCACTCCCTGCTCGGCATGAGCTACCTCGGCCGCCTCTCCTCCTTCGAGGCCCGCCCGACCGGACTGACCCTGCGCCCCTGAAGCCCCGGCCCTCCCCCATCCACGGCGGTCGGAAAGGTCCGCTAGGGGTGGTGGGCTCAACTGATCGCTGCAACACACTCGGCGAAGGTCTCCGCTGGTGTCCGATAGAGCAAGGTCTTTCTGGGTCGTTCGTTGAGCTGCCGGGCGATGGAGCTGAGCTGGGC
>NZ_JAIXTC010000020.1 GCF_027484365.1 Brevundimonas sp.
AAGTTGCGGGGAAGTCGACGGAGCCCGGGCGGTCGCCCGGAACCGATGAGGCCCCCTGCTTTCGCGTTACGGGGACCGGATGAGAATTTTCGGCTCGCGCCGGGGCTCCGTCGCGACCGATTGGACGTGAGCAGTCGATGATGGGCTTCGAAGCGGCCTGTCGGGTTTGGCCAATTCGCCCCCGACGCTTGGCGCCGTTTAATCCCAGAACGACTTAAGCCCACGACGGGCGGAGGGTGTCAGGGCCCTCCGGGCTCCGGGGTTTTACGCCCCCCGGACAGTCCCGCGCCTTTGTCGGTTCGTGCCTCCACAGATCCAGGTCCTCGCCGGATCAGGGTCCTCGGTCGACTTCACGGCGCGGTTTCCCGCTCGATCGCGCCCCACCGCACGTCCGGGTCCTGGGCCCAGGACGCCTTCCCCACGCGACGGGACGGCTGGAAGTGTACGCGCGGTTTGGAAGGGGGCGCACAGAAAGGCCCTAAAAAGAGCCGGGCGTTGAAATCGTTCAGGTCCTGGGGGCATGTGTTGATGGGTATGCGGCTTCCCTCTCCCGCCGGGAGAGGGAGTTCTAGTGGAAATCCCGCGACCCCGGGAGGATGCGGACGTCGCGGGGATGCCGTCCCCGGGTCGGGGAATGGCCGGATCCGGGCGTCTGATCCGTGGACAGACGACCCAGCATCGGGGTCCAGTCGACCATGTCCTCGACCACCAGATGGGTCACGCCCTCGGCGCGCTGGACCTTGCCGGTGACCAGGACCATCCGCGCCCCCATGGCGACGGGGCGCAGCCGTTCGAACACGTCGGGCCAGACCACGAGGTTGGCCACCGCCGTCTCGTCCTCGATGGTCAGGAACACCACCCCCTTGGCCGACCCGGGCCTCTGACGCACCAGAACGACTCCGCCGACGCGGACGCGGCGGTTCTCCTTCGCCGTCCCGTAGGCCTCGGCCGTCACGGCCCCGGCCTGCGTCAGCCGCTCGCGCAGGAAGGAGACGGGGTGACCCTTCAGCGACAGCCGGAGGGTCTGGTAGTCGCCGACCACTTCTTCCGCCTCGGTCAGGCGCGGCAGGGCGGCCGGCGGGGCCCCGTCCGCCTCGTCCAGACCCATGGCCGCGAACAGGGGCGCCGAGGCCGCCGGCGGCGCCCCTTTGGCCGCCCACATCCCCTGACGTCGCGAGAGATCGAGAGACCCGCAGGCGTCCGCCTCCGCCAGCCGGTCGAGGGCGGGGGGCGGCAAACCGGCCCGACGGCGAAGATCCTCGAGGTCGCGGAAGGGGGCGAGGGCGCGGGCCACGACGATGGACTCGGCCCATGTTTCCCTGAACCCGTCGATGGAGCGCAGGCCCAGTCGCAGGGCGTGCCGGCCGCTGATCCGGCCCGGTTCCAGGCTCGCGTCCCAGTCGCTGGCGTTCACATCGGGATGCCGCACCTCGACCCCGTGCGCCTGCGCATCGCGGACGATCTGGGCCGGCGCATAGAAGCCCATCGGCTGGCTGTTCAGAAGACAGGCCGCAAAGACGTCCGGGTAGACGCATTTCACCCAGGCCGAGACATAGACGAGGAAGGCGAAGGCGCAGGCGTGGCTTTCCGGAAAGCCGTATTCGCCGAAGCCCTTGATCTGGTCGAAGCAGCGCTGGGCGAAGGCGGGATCGTAACCCCGGTCCCTCATCCGGCCGACGAAGATCTCCTCATAGGTCCCGATCGTGCCCATGTGCCGGAAGGTGGCCATCGCGCGACGCAGACCGTTGGCCTCCCTGGACGAGAATTTCGCCGCGTCCATGGCGATCTTCATGGCCTGCTCCTGAAACAGGGGCACGCCGAGGGTCTTGTCGAGGACGAGTTTCAGTTCGTTCTTAGGGCCGTGCTCCGGGGCCGGATGCGGATAGTCGATGACGAAGGGGACGCCCGCCTTTTCCGCCGCGCGCCGTTCGGCCCGACGCCTCAGATAGGGATGGACCATGTCGCCCTGGATCGGGCCGGGCCGGACGATCGCGACCTGGACCACCAGGTCGTAGAAGACGCGCGGCTGAAGTCTCGGCAGCATGGCCATCTGGGCCCGGCTCTCGACCTGGAAGACGCCGAGAGAATCCGCCTTGCAGAGCATGTCGTAGACCTCGGGGTCCTCGCGCGGCACCGTATGCAGTTCCAGGGATCGCCCGTAGCTCTTTTCGATCATGCCGAAGGCGCGCTTCAGCGCCGTCAACATGCCCAGGGCCAGGACATCGACCTTCATCAGCTTCAGATGATCGATGTCGTCCTTGTCCCATTCGATGAAGGTGCGGTCCTTCATCGCCGCATTGCCGATGGGCACGATCTCGCACAGCGGTCCGTGGCTCAGCACATAGCCCCCGACGTGTTGCGACAGATGGCGCGGAAACCGGATCAGCTCCGCCGTCAGGGCCAGGGCCAGGGCCATACGGGCGTCGTCCCGGCTGACCCCGGTGCGATCGACGTCATCCTTGCGAACCTCGGAGCCGTAGGAGCCCCAGACCGTGTCGGCCAGGCGGGCGGTGACGTCCTCGGTCAGGCCCAGGGCCTTGCCCACGTCGCGGATCGCCGAGCGCGGCCGGTAGTGGATGATGGTCGCCACGATGCCCGCCCGGTCCCGGCCGTAGCGGCGGTAGACATACTGCATCACCTCCTCGCGTCGCTCGTGCTCGAAATCGACGTCGATGTCGGGCGGTTCGGACCGGTCGGCCGAGATGAACCGCTCGATCAGCACATCCTGTTCCGTCGGATTGACGTTGGTGATCCCGAGGCAAAAGCAGACGATCGAATTCGCCGCCGAGCCCCGGCCCTGGCACAGAATTTCGCGGGGCCTGCGTCTGGCCCAGTCGACGATGTCGTGCACGGTGAGAAAGTAGTTCGGATATTTCAGCTGTTTGATCAGCTTCAGTTCGCTGACGATCTTGATACGCATGGCGGCCGGGACGGAGCCGTTCCGGGCCAGCCGTTCGCGCGCCCCCTTGAAGGTCAGGCGGATCAGCCGACGCTGGGCGGTCCAGCCGGACGGCACCGGTTCGTCCGGGTACTGATAGCTGAGCTCCCGCAGGGAGAAGTCGCACCCCCGCACCACCTCCATCGTGCGGGCCAGGGCCGCCTCGTGGCCCCTGAACAGGCGGGCCATTTCGGCCGGCGGCTTCAGGTAGCGCTCTCCATTGGCCTGGAGGCGGAGCCCGGCCGTATCGATCGTGGTTCCCTCGCGGATACAGGTCAGGACGTCCTGCAGGGGGCGACGGTCAGGGTGGTGGTACATCGCCGCATTGGTGGCGATCATCGGGGCGCCGGTCCGGCCGGCCATGGCCGCGAGCCGGTTCAGCCGGGCCCGGTCGTCGCCGCGCCACAGGGGCTGGGCGGCCAGGTACAGGGTGTCCGGCCAGGCGCATCTCCAGGCGAGGAGGCGGGCCTCGAAGGCGGCGTCGGGGACCTCGGGCGCGACGGCGAGGGCGATCAGCCCTTCGCCATGGGCCACGGCCTGGTCGAAGGTCAGACGGGTCTCGCCCTTGGTGATCCGCTCGGGTCCGGTCTCGTCCTCCTCCGGGCGACCGGGCTCGACCAGACGAAGATGAGGATGGGACGAAGGCGCGGGATCCGACGGCGGCGGCGCCGCGTCGAGGATCTCGCTCTTGCCCAGGGTCAGCAGGCGGCAGAGGCGGCCGTAGGCGGCGCGGTCGCGGGGGAAGACGATCAGTTCGGTCCCGTCGAGGAAGCCCAGCCGGACCCCGACGACCAGACGAATGTCGGACGCCTCCGCCCCCATCAGGGCCCGGACCATCCCGGCCAGGGTGTTGCGGTCGGCGATGCCCACGGCGGCCAGACCCAGGGCCCTGGCCTGCATCATCATCTCGCCGGGATGGGACGCCCCCTCCAGGAAGCTGAAGTTGGTCAGGGCGCCGAGCTCGGCGTAGTCGCCGTCCCATGCCGGGGTCGGAGCCGTCACGGGAACATCCCGTGCATCCACCAGGAGGGCGGGCGCTCGTCCTTCGCGCCCGTGTATTCGACGCCGTACAGTCCCTCGCGGAACAGCCAGTAACGCAGGCCCTGGTCGTCCTCGATCCGGTAATAGTCGCGGGTCCGGGCGAGGCGTCCGTCGGGCCGGGGGCGCCACCACTCCGGCGACAGGCGTTCGGGGCCGTCGGCGCGGGACACCTTCCGCAGCACGCGCCGCCAGGTGAACTGGGCCGGGGGCCGATCCGGCAGCCCGGCGACGACCTCCACCGGTTCGGGCGGATCGAGCAGCAGCAGGGGTCGCGCCCGACGCGGATCCGACGCGCCTTCGGCCGGGGGCGACGCCCTGCCCGGACGGGGGGCCGCACGGGGCGCCAGGGCGGGCCGCCAGCGTTCGGCGCGTTCGGGGATCCAGCTGCCGTCCGGCTCGGCGACCCGGACCGAGGCCTCGCCCAGACGCGCCGACAGCCGGTCGATCAGGGCGGCCAGCCCCTCGGCGTGGCGGGCCTGGTCCGCCTCGCCCATGTCGACCTGACGCGCGACCAGGGGCTCGGCGAGGTCGGCGGTCAGCATCAGGGCGTCGATGCCGAAGCCGGGGTCGATCCGCTCGAGCCCGGTCTCGCGGAACAGCCGCATCCAGATCGACACGTCACGCAGGGCACGGCCCATGCGGACCGAGACGGCGCGGGTCCGGCCGTCGACGCGGAAGGCGGTCAGGGTCAGGGCCCGCGCGCCCTGGCCGTCTCCCTCCATCGACCGGGCCAGGCTGTCGGCGAGGCCGGGCAGACGGGCCTCGATCCCCGCCGTGTCGGTCAGGGGGTCGGCATAGGCCTCCCACCCCCGATAGCGGGGCGGCGCCCGGGTCGGGATCAGGGCCTCGGCTGTCAGGCCCAGGGCCTGGTCGAGCCGACGGACGAGTCCGACCCCGGCGCCGTCGCGGAAGCGGCGGGCGAGGCCGGCGCGCGGCATGGGATAGAGGTCGCCGATCCGCTTCAGACCGAACCGGCGGGTCTGTTTCAGGGCGGCGTCGTCGATACGGAGGGCCTCGACCGGCAGGGGGGCCAGGGCCTCGCGCACATCGGCGTCCGTGGCGATCCGTGTGGCGTGGCCGTAGCGGGCGAGGGCCCAGGCGGCGCCGGGGCCGGGGGCCATGGCGGCGCGGCCGCGGATGCCGGCCGCAGCCAGGCGCTGCTCGATGCGGGCGATCGCCGCGTCCTCTCCGCCGAACAGATGGGTCGCGCCGGTCAGGTCGAGGAACAGCCCCTCCAGCCCGCCGTCGGACGGATCGACCGTGACGGCCGGCGACCAGCGCTCGCCCCAGACGGCCAGGGCCTCGAGGGCGCGCTGATCCGCGGCGGGGTCGGCCGGGTGGCAGGCCAGATGCGGGACCATGGCCAGGGCGTCGGCCTGCGTCTGGCCCCGGGACAGGTTCAGGGCGCGGGCGGCGGGATTCAGGGCATGGAGGATCGCCCCCCGCGCCGTGCGCAGGATCAGGGCCAGAGGGCCTGCATCCGCTGCGAGGGGATCAGGCGTAGCGGGTCCGGCTGATCGGGCCCAGACCGTCACCGGCCAGTCGATCAGCCAGACGGAGACGATGCGTCTCATCATCCTGCTCCAGCATCCAGATGCCCGGCCGCTCCATCCGGCTGCGGGTCATTTCGGCACGGATCGTCATCCGGCCCGGCGCACGATCGTCAAAAGCACCGCCTGCACTCGCATGGGTTGTTATGCGCCAGCGCCGTCGCGCGGCGCTGAGATCCCCGGACCGGGTCCGCAGCAGAAGGCCGGAACATCCGCCGTCGCGGGCGGCGAATTCCAGCCGCCGGGTCTGGGCCAGTTCGGCCCCGTCGACGGTCCCGATCACCAGGGCGGCGCCGCCGGACCGCAGCGCCTGCTCCATGGCCCATAGCGCAAGGGCCTCGGTCCGGGTCTCGACCAGAACAAAGCCGTCACATGCCTGAAAGGCTTTCAGGCCTGGGCCGTAGGGGCGGCCGTTCTCCTGGAGCCAGGACCGTGTCACGCTCATCACCACGCCCCGGCCCACGCCAAGCGACGCCCGGCCGAGGGTGAAGGCGAAGGCCGCCGCCATGTCCCGGACGCCGTCGGCGCATGCCTCCTCCAACCCCTCGGACAGGGGAGACAGGGGCGGCGGGACAGCGTCTGGCTCTGGTGACGGATGGGTGAACATGGCGGGAAAGGACTCCATGTTCATTATTTGTTCCGTTTCAGACAGAGTCAAACCGGAATCGTCCCGACTGCCAGGACTCCATGATTTCTACCTATGCGCGTTCCTGTTGGCGCCCCTCCTGCATGGGCGCAAGGTGGAGTGCGATCCTGTATCGCTTTGGAACCTGACGGATGACCTTTTCGGTTCGACCGGTCGATGCGACCGACAACGGAGCGATCAACGCCCTGCATCGCTCCGTGGGCTGGCCCACCCGCTCGGAGGCGGGCTGGAACTGGCTGGCGAGCAATCCGGCACGGCTGGAAACGACGGCGCCCGCCGGCTGGCTGGTCGAGGCAGAGGACGGAGAGCCTTGCGGTTTCGCCGGCAATTTCGTCCAGCGCTTCCACCACGGCGACCGGATTCTGTATGGCGCAACCGGCTTTTCGATCATCATCACGCCCCGCGCCCGGGGGCGCAGCCTCAAGCTGCTGAACACCTTCGCGCGACAGCCGGAGATGTTCGCCCACTACGTCTTCAACGCCAACCCGAGGTCCAGCCCTCTGTACAAGCGCCACGGCATGATCGCCTGGCCGCCGGAGACGCACGACGTCAAACTGTCCTGGCGGGTCGATGCGCTCGCCTGCGCCGGTGGGCGGTTGTGGCGCGAGATCGACCGTCGCGTTCCCCGCCTGACCGAGGCCAGGGCCGAGCGACTGCTGAACCCCCGGCTGCACGAGCCGGAGACCCTCGATCTTCCGACCGGCGTCGCCATACTGACCGACCTGACCGACCTGGCCGACCGCACGCCCTATGCGGATTTCTGGCAGGCGCTGAAGGGCGAGGGGCGGCTGATCGCCGACCGCAGCCCGGCCATGCTGCGCTGGCGGCTGGTCGATCCCGACCTGACGCTGCGCCCCCTGGTCCTGGCCTTCAATCGCGGCGAGACGATCTCCGGCTACGCCATGGCGATGATGTCCAAGGGCAATCCGATCGAGCCCCCCATGCTGGAGATTGTCGATCTGGCGGCGCTGGACGACGAACCGCGCGCGATCCCGGCCCTGATCCAGGCCCTTCTGGCCAATGCCCGTCGCCTCGGCGCAGCAAAGCTCCGCATACAGACGGTCAACCCAGAACTGCTCCGGCGAATGGGCCCGCTGGCGGATACGGCCCGACGCGAAGGCGGCTGGGGCCATTGCCACGTGAAGTTCGACCCGGACACGCCGGGAACCGAGACCTGGTCGCCGACCCCGTACGACGGCGACTACGGCATCTGTCTGAGGCCGGTGCCGGTGGCGGTGTCGGAACGAAGAGCGGCCTGAACGCTACTTCCGGGACTTCAGCTCGTCGCGGATCTCGGCCAGCAGGGTCTCGGTCGGGGTCAGGGCGGGCGGGCTCTCAGGCGCAGGCGCGGCGGCCTCGGCGCGGCGCAGGCGGTTAATGCCCTTGACCATCAGGAAGACGACGAAGGCCACGATCACGAACTGGATGACGGTGTTGATGAAGGCCCCGTACTGGATGGCGACCTCCTCGATCGCCTCCGTCGCCGGGTTCTCGGGCGCCAGAACCCATTTCAATTCGGAGAAATCGACCCGGCCCAGCAGAAGGCCGATCGGCGGCATCACCACCTGTTCGACCACGCTCGTGACGATCTTGCCGAAGGCGGCGCCGATGATGACGCCGACCGCCAGGTCGACGACATTGCCACGCGCAGCGAACTCCTTGAATTCGGTCAGCAAGCTCATTGTGATTCCCCGAGATCGAGATGAAGGAACTGGTTGAAGTCGGTCGCAGCGTAGCCGCCAAAGGCCGGACCCGACTGGAAACCACGTGACCTGTAGAGGGACAGGGCCGGCTCAAACGGAGCCCCGGACCCCGTTTCGAGCGAGACCCGTCGCGCACCGCGCTGCCTCGCCACGGCGATCAGATGTTCCAGAACGGCGCGTCCGAACCCCCTGCCCGTATAGTCCGGCAGGGTCCGCATCGATTTGATCTCGAAAGACGTTCCGTCGATGCGGCGCAACGCGCCCATGGCCAGGGCCCGTCCACCGTCCGACAGTGCGAACAGATCGACCCCGGGTTCGGCCAGGGCTAAGGCATCAAGGGCATGCACGCTGTCGGCCGGGGAGTGGGCGCGCATCGCAGACAGGTGCAGCCGGATCAGGGCCTGCAAACTCTGGTCCTCGAGATCGGCCGAAGCGATGCGGAGATCCGCCATCGCGGGGTCAGGCGTCCCCGGATGCATTGAGCCGCTCGCGCAGCTCCTTCCCGCTCTTGAAGAAGGGCACCGACTTGGCGGGCACGTCCACGGTCTCGCCGGTCCGCGGATTGCGTCCGGCCCTCGCGGGTCGCGCTCGGACTGAAAACGCGCCGAAGCCGCGCAGTTCGACACGGCCGCCCTCAGCCATCGCTTCGGTCATGCGACCGAGCACGACATTGACCACACGCTCGACCTCCGCGTGGGTCAGGTGCGTGTTCTCCGCCGCGAGTTTCTCGATGAGCTCAGACTTTATCATGTCAGGCCCCCGCCCTTTCCTGCCCATCCCGGGGCAATTATGGGTGCAACTTCAATCCGGTTACGAGGACACCCTAGCCCTCGCCCGGCTGGCGAAAAAGGCCTGATCGTCAGTTTCCGTCAGGGAAGAGGGTAAAATGTCGACCGCCGTACACGGATGAGCCGTCCCTCAGGGTTGTAGAGGCCTGCGGGCCGGCGTTTGAAATTGCGGCTCAGCCATGAAAAAGGCGGCCGGATCGCTCCGGCCGCCTTCTTTATTTGTAGAGCCTATCGTTCGGCTCACGGAGCCTCACTACTTGAGGCCCGGTCACGGGACCGGAAGGATTACTCCTTGCCGGCCTTCTCGCGCAGGGCCGCGCCGAGGATGTCGCCCAGCGAGGCGCCCGAGTCCGAGGACCCGAACTGGTCGATGGCTTCCTTCTCGTCGGCCATTTCCAGAGCCTTGATCGAGACCGAGACGCGACGGGTGGCCTTGTCGATGCCCGTGATCTGGGCGTCGACGCGGTCGCCGACGGCGTAACGCTCGGGGCGCTGCTCGTTGCGGTCGCGGCTGATGTCCGACTTGCGCACGAAGGAGGTGACCGGCGCGTCGTCTTCACCGAACTTCACTTCAATGCCGCCCGACTCGATGGAGGTGACGGTCAGGGTGACGGTCTGACCCTTCTTGTACAGGTCGCCGTCGCCGACGGGATCGCCGCCCAGCTGCTTGATGCCGAGCGAGACGCGTTCCTTCTCGACGTCGACGTCCAGGACCTTGGCCTTGACCATCTCGCCCTTGCGGTAGCGCTGGATGGCTTCTTCACCCGAGACCGACCAGTCGAGGTCGGACAGGTGCACCATGCCGTCGATGTCGTTGTCCAGGCCGATGAACAGGCCGAACTCGGTGGCGTTCTTGACTTCGCCCTCGACGGTCGAGCCGATCGGGTTGGCGGCGACGAACGCATCCCAGGGATTGTCCTGGGCCTGCTTCAGGCCCAGCGAGATGCGGCGCTTGGAGGCGTCGACATCCAGAACCACGACGTCGACTTCCTGCGAGGTCGAGACGATCTTGCCGGGGTGGACGTTCTTCTTGGTCCAGGACATTTCCGAGACGTGGACCAGGCCTTCAACGCCGGCTTCCAGCTCAACAAAAGCGCCGTAGTCGGTGATGTTGGTGATGCGGCCCGTGTATTTGGCGCCCGGCGGGTATTTGGCTTCGACGCCGTCCCACGGATCGGACTGCAGCTGCTTCATGCCCAGCGAGATGCGCTGGGTGTCCGGGTTGATCTTGACGATCTGGACCTGGACGGTGTCGCCGACGGCGAGCACCTGCGACGGGTGGGAGACGCGCTTCCACGACATGTCGGTGACGTGCAGCAGGCCGTCGATGCCGCCGAGGTCCACGAAGGCGCCGTAATCGGTGATGTTCTTGACGACGCCGTCGCGGACTTCACCCTCTTGCAGCTGGCCGACCAGCTCCGTGCGCTGTTCGGCGCGGGCTTCTTCCAGGATCGCACGACGCGAGACGACGATGTTGCCGCGCGGGCGGTCCATCTTGAGGATCTGGAACGGCTGCTCCTTGCCCATCAGCGGGCCGACGTCGCGCACCGGGCGGATGTCGACCTGCGAGCCGGGCAGGAAGGCCGAGGCGCCGCCGAGGTCGACGGTGAAGCCGCCCTTGACGCGACCGACGATGGCGCCGTTGACCGGGTGACCTTCGGCGAACACGACTTCCAGACGGGTCCAGGCTTCTTCGCGGCGCGCCTTGTCGCGGCTGATGACGGCCTCGCCCAGGGCGTTCTCGACGCGCTCCAGGTAGACTTCGACGTCATCGCCGACCTTCGGGATGACGGCGCCTTCGCCCTGACCGAACTCGCGGGCGGGGATGCGGCCTTCGGTCTTCAGACCGACGTCGATGATGATGATGTCTTTTTCGATGCCGACGACGCGGCCGTGAACGACCTGGCCTTCGCCGAGATCGCGACCTTGCAGCTGCTCGTCGAGCAGGGCGGAGAAGTCGTCGCGAGTGGGGTTGAGGGTATCAGACATGAAGCTCTGGTGTTTCCGATAGGGCTATGGCGCGTGGCCGGACGGCCCCGCGCGAGGTGGAACTTGGGATTGGGATAGTCGGTCGCGGGATGCGAGGCTCAGCTGAACCAGGGCGCCCGCGGAAGCCGAGGACGGAGCGCTGGATTTGCGGAACCGACCTAAAGGCCGTGTTTCGCTCGCGCCGCCTCGACGATACGGCGGGCCGCATCGAAGGCGGCTTCTATATCCATATCGGTCGTGTCCAGCAAGACGGCGTCGTCGGCCTGGACCATGGGGGCCGAACCGCGACCGGCGTCGCGCTCGTCCCGACGCTGGATATCGGCCAGCATGGCCTCGTAGGTGATCGGATCGCCGCGACCGGTCAGCTGCAGCCAGCGACGCCGGGCCCGGGTCTCGGGCGTCGCGGTGACGAACAGCTTGGCCGGGGCGTCGGGGGCGATGACCGTGCCGATGTCGCGTCCGTCCAGCACCGCCCCGCCCGCCTGACGCGCGAAAGCCTGTTGCAGGTCCAGAAGGGCGGCGCGCACGCCGGGGAAGCCCGCGACACGACTGGCCGCCTCGCCGGCGTCGCCGCTGGTCAGGGCCGCATCGTCGGACAGTCGCCCGGCGTCGAGCGCGCGGGCCGCCGCTTCGGCCGCCTTCGCATCGCCGAGGTCGCCGCCGCCGGTCAGGACATCGAGGCCGACAGCCCGGTACAGCAGGCCCGTGTCGAGGAAGGGCAGGCCGTAATGGGCCGCCAGGCGCGAGGCGATCGTGCCCTTGCCGGAGGCGGCGGGCCCATCGACGGCGATGACGAACGGCTTGCTCATTAGGGGCCGTGGAAGCACAGGCACGGGGCCAACGCCAGTGGAAGCTCGATCATGCGACGTCGCCGCCCAGGCCACGGATCATCTCCACGAAGCCGGGAAAAGAGGTGGCGATCATGTCGGGTTCGTCGACGGTGACGGCGTTCGCGGCGGCGAGGCCGAGGACCAGATGGCTCATGGCGATGCGGTGATCGTGGGCCGTGTGGACGGTGGCGCCGCCCGGCACGGGGCCGCCCTCCCCTGCCCCGGTGACGATGAAGCCCTCCGGCTCCTCCTCTACCGCGACGCCGCAGGCGCGCAGGCCGTCGACCATCAGGCGGATGCGGTCGCTCTCCTTGACCCGCATCTCGCCGACGCCGCGCATGACCGTCCGGCCCTCGGCGAAGGCGGCGGTGGCGGCGAGGATCGGATATTCGTCGATCATGGAGGCGGCGCGGTTTTCCGGCACGACGACGCCCTTCAAGGCCGAATGACGGGCCGTGATGTCGCCGACCTCCTCGCCGCCCGAGACGCGACGATTGGCGATGGTCAGGTCGGCGCCCATCTCGATCCAGGTATCGAACAGGCCGGTCCGCAGGGGGTTCAGCATCACGCCCCCGACCGTGACCTCGGAGCCCGGAACGATCAGCCCGGCTGCGAGGGGGAAGGCCGCCGACGACGGATCGCCGGGCACGGAGACGGCGGTTCCGGTCAGGGGCTGGCCGCCTTGCAGACGGATGACCCAGCCTTCGCCGTCTTCCTCGACGTCGACGGCGGCGCCGAAGGCCCGCAGCATCCGCTCGGTGTGGTCGCGGCTCTTCTCCGGCTCGGTGACGGAGGTGACGCCCCGGGCGTTCAGACCGGCCAGCAGGATGGCCGACTTGACCTGGGCCGAGGCGACCGTCTGCACATGGTCGATGGCGTTCAGCGTCCCGCCCGTCAGGGTCGCGGGCAACAGACCCGGCTTGCCCGACCAGTCGAAGGTCGCGCCCATCCGGGTCAGATGATCGGTGACCCGACCCATGGGGCGGGACCGCAAGGAGGCGTCGCCATCGAAGGTCGCCGAAATCGGATAGCCGGCGGCCGCCCCCATCAGCAGGCGGACCCCGGTACCGGCGTTGCCGCAGTCGATGACGCCCGCCGGGGTCCGGAACCCGCCACGACCGGTGACGCGCCATCGGCCGCCGCCGAGCTTCTCGACCGTCGCGCCGAAGGCCTCGGCCGCGCGGGCGGTGGCCAGGACGTCGTCGCCTTCCAGCAGGCCCTCGACCTCGGTCACGCCGGTGGCCACGGCGCCCAGGATCATGGAGCGGTGGGAGATGGATTTGTCGCCCGGCGCCCGGACGGTTCCGCGCAAGGGAGGTCCGGGGCGAGCGGTCAGATGGGAGGCGGTGGAGGCCACGCAGGCTCCATGGAAGGCAGTGGGGGAGGGTGCGGGCGAAGGCCACGCGGAACACGGCTTTTGACAGCGCCCCCCCATAGTGGCAAGGGACGCGGCCGAAATCCCCTCCTCCATCCAAAGGTCTCCATCACCCGTGGCCGATCCCAAACTTGGCGCCAAGCAGGTCTGTCCGAACTGCCAGGCCAAATTCTACGACCTGGGCCGTCGCCCGGCTCACTGCCCGAAGTGCGACACCGAATTCGATCCTGAAGAAGCCATCAAGCTGCGCAGCCGTCGCGGCCGTCCGGGCGGCTATGCCTCGGACGACGCCGAAGATCAGGTCGTCGACAAGAAGGTCGACGGCGACGAGGACGAGGAAGAAGAAGTCGTCACTCCGGAAATCGATCAGGAAGGCCACGAGCCCATCCTGACGCCGGACGACGAGGACGACGCCGTGGCCGATCCGTCCGAAGAGGCCGGCATGGGCACGACCGACGGCGACGACGATGATGTCCTGGCCGACGACGACGATGACGACTCCGTCCCCTTCATCGAGGATGAAGACGACGACGCCTTCGACGAAGACATCGCCAAGGGCTCCAAGGACGAGGATTGACCGTCCTTAACCGATTGATTTCCGGACCGGTTTCGACCGGTCCGGACTTGATCGAAAGAATGCGAAAATAAATGGCGGAACCGGGTTGATCTGAAAATCGACCCGACATAGGTTCCGCCGCCTCGCCGGGGGCCACACCAGACCCGGCGGACCAGACCACGGACGCGAGTTCGAGGTTCGGGGCTTTAGCTCAGCTGGTAGAGCGCTTGCATGGCATGCAAGAGGTCAGCGGTTCGACTCCGCTAAGCTCCACCAAATTCCGAGGGGCCGGTTGCATTGCAGCCGGCCCCTTTTGGTTTCCGGCATCAGCTCCGCGTATCGGGCCGATCGAAGCGGTTCATGATATGGATCGCGGTGGCGGTCGCGATGACCAGCAACATCCCCCAACCGGTGACGTTGAGGAACAGGCCGTTCACCGACCTCGGCAGGGACAGGTCGAGCAAGTCAGAGAGATGAATCAGGACGGCGAAGCCCTGAAGGCCCGTCAACAGGACCACCCACCGGTCGGGCCAGCGGAAACACATCACGCCGTAGACCACCAGTACAACGAAAGATTTGACGTCCATCAGAAGCAGGCGGTCGTCGGGCGACGCCCCCGCGTCCAGAAGGGTTGAGCAGATCATCTCGGTGACCTGCAACAGACCAACCAGGCGCAGTCGCGCTGAGCCGAACGCAAGCGCCGCACCGGCGACGATGACAACGGCCCCCGTCCCGATGATGACGTGCAGATTGTCGAATGCGCTCGTCACCGGCGTTTTGCATTCCCTGTCGCGAGATGAGTATCATGACGCGGCCGAGAACTTTAGGACAGCGCAGGATCAGGCGCGCAGGGGAATGACCGTCTCGGAGCGGCCGGCGCGAACTTCCGGATAGCGACGCCCCTCCGGAACCTCGTCCTCCTTCGGATTGCGCGGGTCTTCCATAACGATGCCCAGACGGCGCTGGATGGCCGACAGGGATTTGTGGGCGCCGATGATCGAGCCGCGCGCGGTGGTCATGTCGCCCAGGGCCGAGCAGACCGAGACGATGACCGGCTGGGCCCAGGAGGCGTGCAGACCGGCTTCATTCTGAAGGTTGGGCAGTTCAGTCACCAGAAGCGAGGCCTTGGCCATGGCGACGTCCATGGCCCGTTCGGCGTCATTGATCATCAGCGCGACTCTTTGTGCGGCTTCGTTGCGATTGGACATGAATGTTCCTCTGCCGCGGCGCGCGGCATTGCACGGGTTTCGATGGAAGAGAGGGTGGGCGGTACTACTGAAGCGAAAGCACGAGCCGCTGGAGCATGATGGCGCCGTAGAGGGCCGCCGGCGCCGCTATGGCGAGGCCGACCGCGATCCCCGCAGCGATCCCCAGGCGGATCCCGCCGGGATGAAGGTCTAGGCGTCCAGACTCTGCGGCGGACCGATGTCCGCCAGGCAGTTGGCCGATCTCAGGATCTCGAACATGGCCATTTGACCGGTCAGGAACTTCGCCTGCTCCTGAAGGGCGGAGACCAGATAGGGGATCATCCGCTGGTGCCTGTCGCCGACTGCGACCTGGCCGAGCGCCAGCTGCAGATCCCGATAGGTCATCACCGGAAGCAGAGCGTCCAGGTCGGAACCCTCTTGGAGTATGGGTTGGGTTGAAGTGAGTTGCATCGGCATCCCCGTTGTCGAGGTCCCGATAAGGCCGCTCATCCTGCCGCCCGGATATCGGGTCTGATGCCCATAGGGGATATTCCCCTATGTCCAGGCGAACGCCCGCGCCGATCAG
The DNA here is from genome assembly GCF_027484365.1 of Brevundimonas sp. Taxonomy (GTDB): domain Bacteria; phylum Pseudomonadota; class Alphaproteobacteria; order Caulobacterales; family Caulobacteraceae; genus Brevundimonas. The sequence continues at coordinate 15,190 of NZ_JAIXTC010000020.1, forward strand.
TTTGCGGACGGCGTCATTGCGATTGTCGGCGCCCAGCTTCTTGCACGCCCTGGCGATCTGGGCGTCCACGGTCTTGGGCGCAGTCCCCAGCCGTCGCGCGATCGCCTTGCTCTGATAGTGGGCGGCGACATAGGCCATGACCTCGCGCTCACGCTCTGAAAGGCGCGCCACTCTCGATTGCGTCTCTTCCTCGGACTGCGACATGGAGGCCCGTTACCTGCGGTTGACGAGAGGAAGGCAAGACCTGTGCCTTGATCTCGTCCACGAAGCAGTAACCGCGATTCAGGTTTGATCCGAATCCTATTGATGCCGAGGTCGGCGCTCGTGTCAGGGTGTTGCCCCGCATGAAGGGGATGATCCAGTCCGATCTCGCGGATCGGTTGGGCCTGACCTTTCAGCGGATCACAGGCCCGGGTCGGCGGCGCCCGGCGAAGGCCGAGCATCGCCTTTGTGGTCCGGGCGTTAGAGCCTATAGCTGGGCCCGGCCCGCGCCGTTTCAACGGCAGGCCACAGGAGCTCGAACGACACCGTGCTGGACGCCTTTCTCGGCAAACGCCCCGGATCGGAGCCGCTGTTCGCGGCGCTGAGGCAGTGCCGTGTCCACTTCGTCGGCGCGGCGGTGTTCAGCGCCCTCGTCAATCTGCTCTATCTGACCCCGACCCTCTACATGATGCAGGTCTATGACCGGGTGGTTCCGACCGCCGGCCTGACGACCCTGGTTCTCGTCAGCGCCGTGACCGCCTTCGCGCTCGCCTCCCTGGCGGCGCTGGACTGGCTGCGGACCCGGATCCTGATCCGGGCCGGAATCCAGCTGGATCGCGACCTGGCCGGGACCATCCTTGCGCGCGTCACCGAGGCGGGCGGCCGGACCCAGGGCGTTCAGGCCCTGCGCGACTTCGACGCCCTGCGCGGGGCCGTGTCGGGACAGGGCGCGCTCGCCCTGTTCGACGCGCCGTGGACCCCGATCTACCTGGCCTGCTGTTTCCTGCTGCACCCCGCCGTCGGCGTGCTGACCCTGGTCGGCGGGATGGTTCTGGCGGTCCTGGCCTGGCTGAACGAGCGCGACACCCGGCCGCGTCTGGGACGCGCCAGCCGCGCGGGCAACGCCGCCTACGCCGCCCAGGAAGCCCTCTCCGGCCAGTCCGAGATCGTCCAGGCCCTGGGCATGCGTCGCGCCATCATCGCCCGCCAGCTGGAGGGCCGCCGCACGGCCACAGACGCGCAGGCCGAGGCCCAGTTGACCGGCGGCCGCTACTCCGGGGCGATCAAGTTCGTGCGTCTGGCCCTGCAGTCGGCCGCGCTCGGCCTCGCCGCCTTCCTGGTGGTGAAGGGACAGATGTCGCCGGGCTCGATCATCGCCTCTTCGGTCCTGCTCAGCCGCGCGGTCATGCCGATCGAACAACTGGTCGGCGCCTGGCCGACGCTGGTCCAGGCCCGGACCAGCTGGAAGAGCCTGGTCGATCTGTTCACCAAGACCGCCGGTCACGGCCAGCCCCGGACCGCCCTGCCCGCTCCGACCGGTCAGGTCTCGGTCGAAGGGATCGCCGTCCGCCTGCCCGGGACGGAGACCCCGCAGCTGCGCGGCGTCTCGTTCAAGGTCGAGCCGGGACAGGTGCTGGGCGTGATCGGGGCCAGCGGATCGGGCAAGACGACGCTGGCGCGGGTGCTGGCCGGGGCCCTGACGCCCGATTCCGGCTCGGTCCGTCTGGACGGCGCGGACTACGGGGCGCGTGATTCGGACGGTTTGGCCCGCCATATCGGCTACCTGCCCCAGAACCCGACTCTGTTCGCCGGCACAATCAAGGAGAATATCTCCCGCTTTGCGGATCCCTCGCCCGAGACCGACGCGGCCGCCGTGCGCGCGGCCATCGCGGCCGGCGTGCACGAGCTGATCCAGCGGCTGCCCAACGGCTATGACACCCCGCTGGGGTCGCAGGGTTCCGGCCTGTCGGCGGGACAGTCCCAGCGCATCGGCCTGGCCCGCGCCCTCTATGGCGATCCGGTCCTGCTGGTGCTGGATGAACCGAACGCCAGCGTCGATCAGGACGGCGAAGCGGCCCTGATCGCCGCTGTCGACGCCGCCGCCGCGCGCGGCGCGGCCGTGGTCATTGTCGCCCACCGCGCTGGCGTCCTGGCCAAGGCCGCTCGCCTGCTGGCCCTGCGCGACGGTGTCGTCCAGGTTGAAGGCCCGAGGGAGGAGGTCCTCGCCCGCATGCGGAGCCCACGGCCCGCAGGCCTGCATGAGGTCAAGGCCGGATGAGCGTTCAGTCCCCGGCAGACGCCGCGCCCTCCGGGCCGGGCCTTGTGGAGCCCCAGACCGCCTCGCCGCGTCGCGAGCTGATCCTCGGCGGCATCATCATCGCCCTGTTCTTCGTCCTGTTCCTGGGCTGGGCGGCGCTGGCCCCGCTCGATTCCGGCGCCTATGCGCCCGGCCAGGTCGCCGTGACCGGCAACCGGCAGGCGGTCCAGCATCGCGAGGGCGGCACAGTGACCGCCCTGCACGTCGCCGAGGGCGACAAGGTCCGGCAGGGCCAGGTCCTGGTCGAATTGTCGACGGGCGAACTGACCGCCGCCGAGCGGGGCCTGGCCGGACAGGTCTATGCCCTGATGGCCCAGCGTGCGCGCCTGATCGCCGAACGCGACAAGCTGGCCGCCATCCCCGTCCCGGCGGAGTTCACCGGTCTGTCGCCCGAAGATCGCGCCCTGGCCGACGAGGCCATGCGGTTGCAGCGCCTCCAGTACGGCGCCCGCAGCGCCGGGCGGTCGACCGAGGTCGGGGTGCTGCGCCAGCGCATCGGGCAGCTGGAAGAGCGGATTCAGGGCTATCAGCGCCAGATCGAGTCCAATATCGAGCAGCGCCGCCTGATCGGCGAGGAGCTGGAGGGGCTGCGGTCGCTGGCGGCCCAGGGCTATGCGCCCCAGACCCGCGTGCGGTCGCTCGAACGCGACGCCGCCGGGCTGGACGGCCAGCTCGGTTCGCTCCGGGCCGAGGTCGCCGGAACGCAGCAGCAGATCGGCGAGACCCGACTGCAGATGCTGACTATCACTACCGGGATGAACGAGGACGTCTCCGACCAGCTTCGCACCATCGAGGTGCAGCTGAACGAGACCCGGCCGCGGCTGTCCTCCCTGCGTGACCAGATCGAGCGCAGCCTGATCCGCAGCCCCGCGACGGGACAGGTCGTGGGACTCGCTGTCTTCACCCAGGGCGGCGTGATCCAGCCCGGACAGGTGCTGATGGAGGTCGTGCCCGACGCCGCGTCCCAGGTCATCGTGGCCGAGATCAATCCGGCCGACATCGACAACGTCCGCGTCGGACTGGAGACGGAGGTGAAGTTCCCCGGTCTTCGCGAACGCGACCCGCCGATCATCCACGGCCGTGTCACCCGGCTGTCGCCCGACACCTTCACCAACGAACAGACCGGCGTCCGCCACTATCGCGCGGAGATTTCCGTGCCTCCCGCCGAGATGGAGCGGCTGGGTCAGGCGGCGCGCGAGATTCGTCCGGGCTTCCCGGTCGAGGTCGTGGTGCTGCTGCGCAAGCGGACCGCCCTGTCCTATCTGATCGAGCCCCTGACCCGGAACCTGTGGCGGTCAGGCACCGAACAGTAGTCAGCCGATGCGGCCGAGCTCCAGATACCGGGCCAGGTAGCGGCCGTAGTCCGAACCCTTCGTCCGGGCGACCGCCGCCTCCAGCGCCGCGTCGTCGATGAAGCCCATCTGGTGGGCGACCTCTTCAGGGCAGGCGATCTTCACGCCCTGACGCTGTTCCAGCGTTCGGACGAACAGGGCGGCGTCGAGCAGGCTCTCGGGCGTGCCGGTGTCCAGCCAGGCGAAGCCACGGCCGAGCCGTTCGACGGTGAGTCGGCCTCGCTCGAGATAGGTGCGGTTGACGTCGGTGATCTCGAGTTCGCCTCGCGCCGACGGCTTCAGCCCGGCGGCGATCTCCACGACCTCTGCGTCGTACAGATAGAGACCAGTGACGGCCCAGTTCGAGCGTGGCTTCGCGGGCTTCTCCTCGATCGAAGTCGCATGGCCGGCCGCGTCGAACCCGATGACGCCATAGCGGTCAGGATCACTGACCTGATGGGCGAAGACGGTCGCGCCGCCGCCCTCGGCCGCGCGCACAGCGGCCTTGAGACGCTCCACCAGGCCGTCGCCGTGGAACAGGTTGTCGCCGAGGATCAGGGCGGAGGCGCCCCCGGCGACGAACTCTGCGCCGAGCACATAGACCTGGGCGATACCGCCGGGCGTCGGCTGGGCGAGGTAGGAAAGCGACAGACCCCACTGGCGGCCGTCGCCGAGCAGGGACTGGAAGGCGCGGAGATCGCGCGGCGTGGTGACGATCAGGATCTCGCGGATGCCCGCCAGCATCAGGGTCGTCAGCGGATAGTAGATCAGCGGCTTGTCATAGACGGGCATCAACTGTTTCGACGTCACCGCCGTCATCGGATGCAGCCGCGTGCCCGCGCCGCCGGCCAGAACGATACCCTTCATGGCGCGACCTTTTGTAGTTGGAGTTCGGCGACGATGTCCGCGACGGCGATGCGCCAGTCCCGCATTGTCACCCCATAGTCGCGCGCCAGACGTTCGCAGGACAGGCGCGAATTGGCGGGACGGCGAGCCGGAGCCGCCCGTTCGGCGGCGGGTATGGGGACGATGGTCGTGCGTGATCCGGCCCGCCGCAGCGTCTCTTCCGCCAGTCCGGCCCAGCTGGTCTCGCCCGCGTTGACGTAGTGGTAGACACCGGTCGGCGCCGTCGGGTCGGCGACCATGGCCAGGGTCAGGGTGACCAGCACCGCCGCCAGATCATCGGCCGACGTCGGACTGCCGATCACGTCGGCGACGACGGGCAGGTCCGACCGGCTCGCGGCGGCGTCGAGGATGGTGCGGACGAAGTTCCTGCCCCGGGCGCTGACGACCCAGGCCGTTCGGACGACCGCTGCGCGGGTGTTGCCCGACAGCACAGCCTGCTCGCCGGCCAGTTTCGACGCGCCATAGACGCTGATCGGCGCCGTCGCATCGTCCTCGGCATAGGGCCGGTCCAGGGCACCGTCGAAGACGCAGTCGGTCGAGAGGTGGACCAGCGGGATGCCCGCCCGGCGTGTCGCCTCGGCCAGTCGTGCGGGAACCTCTGCGTTGGCGAGGAAGGCGTCGTCCTGTCGCGTCTCCGCCGCGTCGACCGCGGTGAAGGCGGCCGCGTTGATCACGGCGGCGAAGGGGGTGCGAGCGAAGGCCCCGGCCAGTTCGGCCTCGTTCGTCAGGTCGAGGTCTGTCCGCGTCGGGCGGTGCAGCCGCACGTGGTCCGGCCAGGCCGCATGGGCCAGGGCCTGGCCCACCTGGCCGTGTCCGCCGGCGATCAGGATGTGAACCGGCTCAGCCACCGGCCAGTCCCCGCCGTGCCACCGCGTCGCGGTCGGCGAGGATCGCGCCCCACCAGTCGCTATGCTCCAGATACCAGGCGACCGTGTCCCGGACGCCCTGTTCGAAGCCGACCTGCGGCTCCCAGCCAAGGTCAGCGCGCGCCTTCGACGGATCCACCGCGTAACGCCGGTCATGGCCGGGCCGGTCCTCGACGAAGGCGATCGCCCCGGCATGGGCCTGACCGTCCGGGCGCGGGGCGAGGTCGTCGAGGGCGGCGCAGATCGTGCGCACCAGGTCGATGTTGGTCCGCTCGGCTCCGCCGCCGAAGACCCAGGTCTCGCCCGGCCGCCCCCGTTCGAAGGCCGCCCGCATTCCCCGGACGTGGTCATCGACATGCAGCCAGTCGCGCACGTGCAGGCCGTCGCCGTAGACCGGCAGGCTCTGACCGGCGAGCGCCCGCAGGACCATCAGCGGGATAAGCTTCTCCGGAAACTGGAACGGGCCGTAGTTATTCGAGCAGTTGGTTACCAGGACCGGAAGGCCATAGGTGTGGCCCCAGGCGCGAACCAGATGATCGGCCGCCGCCTTCGTCGCTGAATAGGGCGAGCGGGGATCGTAGCGGGTCGTCTCGTCGAAGGCGCCGGCGGGGCCCAGCGATCCGAACACCTCGTCGGTCGAGACCTGATGGAAGCGGAACGCCTCCGCCGCCTCGCCTCGCAGCCCGCGCCAGTGGTCGAGCGCCGCCTGCAGCAGGACGAAGACCCCCACGACATTGCTGTCGACGAACGGCCCCGGCCCGTCGATCGAGCGGTCGACATGGCTTTCGGCCGCCAGATTGATGATCACGTCCGGAGCGAAGTCCTCGATCGTCGAACGCACCAGCGCCACATCGGAGATATCACCCTGGACGAAGGTGAAGCGCGGGTCCGCGCGCACGCCGTCGAGGGCGGCCGGACTGGTCGCATAGGTCAGGCTGTCGAACACCAGGACCCGGGCGTCGGAATTCGCGATCATCTCGCGCGTCAGGGCCGAGCCGATGAAGCCCGCGCCACCCGCGACCAGAATCCGAGATGCCGCCAAGCCCGCCCCTTCGCCCCGGATCATTCCGGTTCTTCCACGTTTCTAGAGGCGCGCAACGACCCCGACCAGTGGCGCCGGAGATCGGGCTTGCTCCTGCCGTTGCGCCTGCCCATATCGGGTCACGGCCGACGCCCTGCCGATCCCGGGGGGCCTGAAGCCGCAGTCGCTTGCCGAGGACTGACCCATGACGACCCGAACCGTGTTGTTCGACAGCCCCTTCCTGCTGGGCTTCGACCAGACCCGCGCCCTGATAGACCGCGCCGCCAAGGCCGCGGCCGAGAGCTATCCGCCCTATAACGTCGAGCAGCTGGGCGACGACGCCGTGCGCATCTCGCTCGCTGTCGCCGGCTTCGCGCCCGACGACCTCGCCATTACGCTCGAGGGACGCCAGCTGACCATCGCCGGCAAACGCGAAGCCGCCTCGCCGGATCAGGCCTTCCTGCATCGCGGCATCGCGGCGCGCGGCTTCGTGCGCAGCTTCGTCCTCGCCGACGGCCTTGAGGTCGAGGGCGCCCGACTCGAGCACGGCCTGCTGCACGTGGATCTGCTCCGGCCCGAAAATGTCGAGCCGGTCCGGCGCATCCCGATCAGCGTCGGCTGATCCCACCCGAATACCTTCGCCATAAGGCCCCCGCGAACCCGCGGCGCTTCCGGGCGTTGTCACTCTTCAACAAGGAGGCGGTCTCCATGACGCCGATCATGACAAACAAGGATTTCGCCGGTTTCGGCGCGCCCGACCTGGTCTATGTGCGCGAGATCACGGCCGCGGATGTGATGGCTGACGCGATCTCCGATGCGCCGCTGGAAGACGCAAAAGGGCTGGTGATCGATCCCGATCAGACCCTCTATGCCGTGCACGGCGCCGACGGCGAGCGGCTGGCGGTGATGATGGATCGCGAGACGGCCTTCGCCGCCGCCGTGGCGCATGAGCTGGCGCCGGTGTCGGTGCACTGATCGAGAGGCGAGTATTGAGTGGCGAGTGGCGAGCCCGGCCTGATCAGCCGTTAGATCGGAAACCCGGGCGAGGATATTGGCGGCGACACCCTCGCCACTCGTCACTCGCTTCTCGCCACTACCTTCAGGCCGCCGTCGCAGGGACCTTGTCGTCGCGGACGAAGAGGGCGTGAATCGCGTCCTCGGTCCGGGCCTGACGCAGCTGTTCGCGCAGTTCCGGCGAGCGCAGGGCGCGCGAGACGGCGGCGAGGGCCCGCAAATGCTCCGCGCCGGCTTTCGGCGGGGCGAACAGGGCGAACATCAGATCGACCGGGCGATCGTCGACGGAATCATAGGCGACCGGCGTGTCCAGACGCACGAACACCGCCTTGACGCTGTCCAGACCGGCCAGACGGGCATGCGGAACAGCCACGCCCGAACCGAGGCCGGTCGAGCCCAGGGCCTCGCGCTCCATCAGGGCGTCAAAAACGCGGGTCTCGTCCTGGCCCATTGCCTGGGCGGCGGCGGTGGCCAGCACATGCAAGGCCTGCCGCTTCGATGACGCGCCGCTTTTCAGGACGATTCCGTCCCGAACCAGCAGTTCCCCGATATCCATGATCGTCCAGACTCATACTCGAGGTTTTGGGCAGGCCCCTTGTGGGGCGCGCGCCGTCTAGACGGTTCGCGCGCCCCTGGGAAGTCTTATGCGCCAGAACCGTTTACAGAACCGTGTCCATTCAACGACACGGTGCGTTCAGGATCTATCCACCCGACATTGCCGTCGGGGCGGCGATAAACAACCGAAAGCCCCCCGTGAGCGGCGTTCCGGAACAGCACCACCGGATAGCCGGTCATGTCGAGTTCGAGCACTGCGCGTCCGACCGTGATGGTGCGGATCTCCGAAACGCTCTCGGCGATGACCATGCCCGTGGGCGGAGGACCGTCGGTTTCGCCGGCGGTGTCGAACATGGAATCCTCGACCTCATCGTCGGGATTGCGCAACACGATGCTGCGAGCCACGGAAGCCGCAGCCATCTCGGTCTTCTCGGGCGACAGGCCCTTGGGACCGATGTGGTGATCCTTGAGCCGGCGCTTGTATCGCCGCACCCGCTTTTCGAGCTTTTCAAGGCTGTCCGTGAAGGCGGCGTGGGCGTCGCCGCCGAGGCCTGTGGTCACGAGCGATTGCCCGGACGCAAGGCGAACCCAACAGTCCACCTTGAAGCCGTGGCCGTCCTTGGACACCACGACTTCGGCGTCCTGGCCGCCGCGTTCGAAGTATTTTCCGACTCCGTCTTCGAGTTCCTGGGAGATGCGCGAGCCTAACGCTTCGCCGACATCCACGTGCTTGCCGCTGACTTGGACTTGCATGGGGATAGAACGCGACCGACCGCGAAAAGTGTCAATCGCGAACACCGTTTTCACGGTCACGCTTTGTTGTTCGATTAACCCGTCTTCAGCATGCGCCGGCGCTCGACCGACGACGGAATTCGCAGCGCTTCCCGATATTTGGCCACCGTTCTGCGGGCGATGTCGATGCCGGCTTCCTTAAGGATCTCGACGATCCGGTCGTCGGACAAAACGTCGCCATCGCGCCCCTCATGGTCGATCATCGACTTGATCCGGTGACGGACGGCCTCGGCGGAATGGGTCGCGCCGCCATCGGTGGCCTGGATGGCGGCGGTGAAGAAGAACTTCAGCTCGAACACCCCCCGCGGCGTCGAGACATATTTGTTCGAGGTGACCCGACTGACCGTCGATTCGTGCATGCCGATGGCGTCGGCCACGGTCTTGAGGTTCAGCGGGCGCAGGAACTCCACCCCGAAGGCCAGGAAGGCGTCCTGCTGGCGCACGATCTCGGACCCGACCTTCAGGATGGTTTTGGCCCTCTGATCCAGCGACTTGACCAGCCAGTTGGCCTGGGCCGCGCAGTCGGCGACGAAGGCCTTCTCCGTCTCCGTGCGCGCGCCCGCCGAGACCGAGGCGTGATAGCGTTTGTCGACCAGCAGGCGCGGCAGGGTGTCGGAGTTCAGCTCCACCCGCCAGCCTCCGGCCGGATCGGGCCGCACATGGACATCGGGAATGACGGTCTGGGCGATCTCGCCGGCGAAGCCCGCGCCGGGCCGGGGTGTCAGGGCCTTCAGCTCGGAGATCATCTCCGACAGGTCCTCGGCGTCGACGCCACAGACCGTCCTCAAGGCCGACAGGTCGCGTCGGGCCAGCAGGTCGAGGTTGTCGAGCAGGGCCGCCATGGCCGGGTCGAAACGGTTGCGCTCGACCAGCTGGAGCTTCAGGCATTCGGGCACAGACCGTGCCATGACGCCCGTCGGCTCGAAGCCGTGGCAGACCGCCAGCACCGCCTCGACCCGGTCCAGGCCGCAGCCCAGCCGGTCGGCGATCTCGACCAGTTCTGCGCGGAGGTATCCGCCGTCATCGACACCATCGATGAGAGAGAGCGCAATGGCGTGGTCCGTGGCCGAGAACCCCGCCGAGGACGCCTGGTCCTGCAGATGCTCCCACAGGGTCGGATCGTGGCGCTCGGGGCGTTCCCCGCCGTCCCCGTCGTTGAATGAGCCGCCCTTGCCCGCTGCGGACCAGTCCGACAGCCCCGGCTGCTCGGCAGCCTCATCGGACAGGCGGTCCGAGGTGCGTTCGCCCGGCGTGGCGTCGCCATAGACGTCGTCCTCGCGCGCATCGACGGTGGAGGACCGGTCCGACGCCCCGGTGTCGGAGAAGCTCAGTTCGGTGGAATCGGCCGGGGCCTCGCGCGCGATCTCGGCGCCGGCTTCCGGCTCCTCGCGCTGCAGCAGCGGATTTTTTTCGAGTTCGGCCTCGACGTATTCGTCCAGCTCCTGGTTCGACAATTGCAGGAGCTTGATCGCCTGCTGCAGCTGGGGCGTGATGACCAGCCCCTGCCCCTGCCGAACCTCAAGCCTCTGACCGATCACCCGGATGTCCCCCCGAGGGCCGTCGTGGCCCGGAACTTGCTGTCAGGATGACCGCGACCGGTTAACGTCGGCTTTCGCGCGTCGGCGCCTGGGCGGGATGTAAGCTTAACCACTCTTTTTGGCGTCGCATTCACGCTGCCCGTGCCAGCCTGTCACCCTCGACAAGCCGACAGGTCGCGCCCGCCATGATCATGTTCCGCCCCCTGATCCGCTATGCCGACTTCAACGGACGCGCCAGCCGCGGTGAATACTGGCTCTTTGCCGTGCTTCAGGGGCTCTGGTACACCCTGCTGATCGGCTTGGCCGCCGTCTCCATGGGCAGCACCGGGGACACGGAACAGGCTTCGGCCGGCGTGATGATCGCCATCGGTGTGATCATCGCCAGCGTCCTCGCTCTGATCGTGCCCAACTATGCGGTCCTTGTCCGCCGCCTGCACGACAGCGGGCGCGGCGCGATCTGGCTCTGCCTGATGCTGCCCAGCATTCTGAGTTCGGTCATGACCCTCGGCACGATCCTCACCGCGGTCAGCGCCGTCGGCATGGGCGCGAGCCGCGAGGCCTTCGTCGGTACCGCCCTGGCGGGGCTGGGAGCGGCCGGGCTGCTGTCCGTGATCGGCATGGTCTGCCAGCTGGTCCTGTTCGTCCTGACCCTGCTGCCGGGCGCCAAGGGCGAGAACGCCTTCGGCCCCGATCCGCGCGATCCGGGCCAGCGCTACGGCGGCGAAGGCGGTTCCTCGCTGGACGAGGCCCGGCTGGACGCCCTGTTCGCCGAGGCGAAGCGCGCGGGCGGGATCGCCGATGCGCCCTACAAGCCGGTGTTCGATTTCGGACCAGGACCGGGAGCCCCCGCTGCTGCGCCCGCCCTTGCCCCGCGCGCGCCGGTCGCCTGGGGCGGTCCCGCCCCCTCCAACGGCATAACCCCGGCCCCGACCTTCGGTCGTCGCGGGCTCTAGTAGATCCGGAGGGTGAAGGTCTGGCCCGGCGCGACCTGCATCCGGCCCCGCGCATCGCCGACCCCGATCGTGCCGCCCGCCACGTCCCAGCACCCTGCGGAAACGGTGAAGTCGTAGGCGCCCCCCGAGGGAATCGCCATGCCGTCGGGCAGGCGGTTCAGCCCATAGGTCGAGGCGCTACAGGCTGAGATCAGGACGGCGTTCAGCTGACTGCCCGTGGCGTTGACCACCCGGATGGCTCCCAGCGGTTCGCCGGGCCGGATCAGGGGCCCGCCGGTGACGAGGTCGGCGCAGCCGGAGAGGGCCAGGACGCCAGACAGAGCGATGGTGACTTTAAGAGCGTTTTTCATGGTCGTGTCCTCCAGAACAGGGCTGAAGGACGCTGGCTTGGGCGGCCAGGCCTGTCGTCATCCAGATTGATGACGCCGTCCGCGGCTCTGATCGCCGCCTAGGCCGTGCCCAGAGCCAGTCCGGCCAGCAGGGCGGTGACCTCTGCCTGACGTCCGCAGCCGGTCTTCTCCAGCACGCGGCGGATCTGGGATCGCACCGTGGTGATGGCGACATCACCCTCTGTCGCAATCTCTTCGGCCGTCTTGCCGGTCGCGAGACCCTGGGCCACCCGGGCTTCCGAACGGGTCAAGTCGAACAGGGAGCGCATCAGGTCGAGGGAAGGCGACTTGTCCGTCCCGACAGGCGTCAGGACCAGAAGCGCATAACCGTGGCCGAAGATGTCACAGGCGGTGCGCCGGACCGGCAGCATGTGCAGCACGCCCACCGGCTGCGCCAGACCGTTCCGAAGCGGCAAGCTGCAGGATTGCGCACCGTCCGGCGTGCCGATGGCGCCCAGCATGGCGAACAGGGTCTCGTTGGCCGCGCGGTCGGTCAGAAGGATCCTGTTCCCCGCGCGGAATCCGATCTGATCGGCCATCGCCTGGATCATCTCATTGGCCTCGACCACCCGACCGGTGTCGTCGAGCAGAAGAGCCGGCAGCCGCAGGGCGGTCAGGACATCCGCCGCCCCTTCCGCCCGTTGCAGCCCCAGCCGGGCGCTGATCAGGGCGCTGCGCGCCAGGTGTGGACGCAGTGCGTTGAGGGTCTCGACATAGTCCCGCTCGATCGGACCGCGTTCCAGGGCGCGCTCGATGCTGAAGACGATGTTGTCGCCGCTGGGCACCCGCAGCGCCGTACCCGCCGACCAGCCCAGTCCACGCGGCCTGAAGAAATCCCGATAGATGGGGTCGGCCCCCATCTGGTCCTCGCTCCAGAAATCCTGCTCGGTGAAGAAGGCCGGCTCACTGGCGTTCATGAGGCAGACGCGGCGGCTGCAGCGTGTGAACCAGCCGTCATTCACATAGTCGGAGAAAACCTCACGGACCGTGTCCGACGCCGTCCAGTGCAGGGCCTTGCGGGCGGAAAAGAGCAGACCGCCACGCGATTCCGTCATACCGGCGATCTCGTCCAGCACTGTGGGCCACAGCTCCGGGACGACGGAACACTCGTAGATCCGGTCGATGAATTCAGACTGCATCGGCACCTCCGCCGCCCATCTGACGGTGTTATGCGGCGGTCGTAAAGAGCGGCGGTCCGGGTCCGGTCGCGGGGAGGTCAGGCACCAGATCGACATGGCGCTCGACCTCTCCGCGCTGGAACAGGAGATTGTTTCCAGCTCGGCCCCGTGCGTTTGGCGCGAGGCGAACGGCGGCGAATCAGAGGGTTACCCGGCGCACGCATCGGGTTCGGCCGCTGGGTCCGGACACATCCACGCGTGCCACGATCCGGGTGCCGGACGCCCGTCCGAGGGACACGGACCCCAGGGCCTGCACCTGACCGGCAAGAAGCGCGAACTCCCCCCCCTGTGACACGCTGGAGCTTCCCGCGGGCCCCGAGGTCTCCACGGTCAGCTGATAGGAGCCCGACAGGTCGATCCCTGATCGGGCGACCGGCCGAAGCTGGGTTCCATCCGGCGTCTGCACCACCTCGATGTCGCATTGCACCTGAGGCGTGATGGCCATTTGACCCGGCATGGCGAGGGCGCTTCCCGACAGGCCGAGAGTCACAGCCGCGATGGCGGCCGCAGAATTTCGGGCGTTCATGTTCATCTCCATCTGGAATGAGGGTGAGCGGGACGGCGGCCGGCAAACCGCCGTCCCGGTGCCGGATCAGTAGCCGCCCTGGATGGTCAGGGTGACGTTGCCGTCGCCGACCTGGCGGGTGCGGGTGGTCTGGCCGCGGCCCACCTGGATGATGCCCGAGATGTTGTTGGAGCCGGCCTGTTCGGCCACGGCCGTATGGCCTGAACCGATCTGGGCGATGCCGGAGATGTTGTTGTTGCCGTCCTGATGGGTCCGGGCCGAGAGATCGGTGCCGGACTGACCGGTCACGGAATAATTGTTGCGGCCGTTCTGCTGGCTGCTGACGCCGTTGCGGGACCCGTACTGGGTGCTCTGGACGAAGTTGCGGAAGCCCCGCTGGCGGCTCTGGGCGGCGTTGGACGACCCGAACTGTTCCGAGATCACACGGTTCCAGCGCCCGTTCTGGGCGGCGGAGGAGGAATTGGCCGAGCCATACTGGTCGATGACGATGGCGTTCTGGGCGCTGGCCTGGGTCGCGCCCAGGGTCAGCAGCAGGGTGGCGGCGGTGGCCGCAAGGATCGTGCGTTTCATGGTGTGACTTCCTCGCTGTGTCCGCGACCGGCCCGATGCCGGTGCGGATTGCAGCCAAGGTTAATCACCCGCGAACTGAGGCCAGGCTGAAGTCGGCATTCACGGCCGGTTCACCGGCCCGGAAGGCCTCAGCCGTAAAGATCGCCGAGATAGACGCGGCGCACCTCGGGGTCGTGGATGACCTCGTCGGCGGTGCCCTCGAACAGGACCGAACCGTTCGAGATGATCGAGGCGCGGTCGATGATGTCGAGCGTCTCGCGGACATTGTGGTCGGTGATCAGGACCCCGATCCCCTCGCCCGCCAGATAGCGGATGACCTGGCGGATGTCGGCGATGGCCAGGGGATCGATGCCGGCGAAAGGCTCGTCCAGCAGCATGAAGCTGGGCTTTCCGGCGAGGGACCGCGCGATCTCGACCCGGCGGCGCTCGCCACCCGACAGGCCGGTCGCCGGGGCATGGCGCAGATGGTCGATGTGCAGTTCTTCGAGCAGGCGGGTGGTCTCGGTCTCGATCGCCTTGCCGGTCTCGTTCAGCTCGACGACCGACATGACGTTCTGCTCGACCGTCATGCCGCGGAAGATCGAGGCTTCCTGCGCCAGATAGCCCAGACCCATGCGGGCGCGCTGGTACATCGGCTGGGCCGTGATGTCCTCGCCGTCCAGCCAGATGGAGCCGCTGTCGGCCGGGATCAGGCCGGTGATCATGTAGAAGCAGGTGGTCTTGCCGGCGCCGTTGGGGCCGAGGAGGCCCGCGACCTCGCCGCGCTGGACGGTCAGGGAAACGTCCGACACCACCTGACGCGCGCCGAAGGCCCGGGCGATGTTGCGCACCCGCAGGCCTTTTTCAGGCGCAGGTTCTGGCGCGACGGCGTTCGCGGCCTCGCGGTCTTCCAGGTTGAGGGCTGAGAGTTCCTTGCGGGCCATCGAGGGCTAGTTTGCGCCCTGCGGATAGAAGACGCCGCGCACCCGGCCGCCGTTGGTCGCGGTTCCGCCCTGGATCCGCGCCTGGCCGGTATCGACATTGTAGGTCAGGCTGCCCCCCGTCAGGACGTTCTGGCCCTGGGTCAGGATCACGTCGCCGGTCACCACGACGGTGGCGCTGGAGACGGTGTAGACGGCCCGGTCGCCCCGGATCGTCTCGTTGGGGGTGACGTAATAGACCTCGCCCGAGGCTTCGATGCGCGTCAGGGCGCCCGCAGCGTCGCGCGCCCCCTCGATGGCGTTGGCGCGCAGACGGGTGTCGCCCTGGGTGATCTCCGCGCGGCCGCGCAGGGAAACGGCCGTATTCGTCAGCTCGCCCGTGTCAGCGCCGTAGCCGATCGGTTGGTTGCTGACGCTCGCGCGCGTCTGGGCGACCGCCATGCCGCCGAGCCCGAGGGCCAGGAGGCTCGCGCCGGTCAGGATGAGGTGGCTGGTCTTCATGTCATTCACCGGAAGCGGGGTTGATGGTCCCCCGCACCTTGTTATCGCCAGAACCCGTGAACACGACCCGCTGGCCCTGTTCATGGATGGCATAGGACGTTGCCGAGATGGTTCCAAGGGGTCCGCGTCCCTGGACGCCCTTGTCGCCGGTGACGACGCCGGTCGCCGTATCGACCACAGCCTCCGGCGTCGTCAGGACAAAGCCCGACCCCCCATCGGAAATCCGCACGTTCGGGCCGATGGTCACCGTGCGTTCGGCCTCGTTGTAGATGCCCGCGTCCGCGGTCATCTCGGTCACGCGGGTGCCGCCGAGATTGAGCCTGAGCACCGGGCCGTTGAGCCGGAACCGGCCGGTCGCCGGATCCCGAACCGCGCCCTGGGCGCCGATGATGAAGGACCGGCCCTCCGCGTCCTGGCCGTGGAACATGGGGTTGTCGAGACGGATCTCCTTCGCCGCGCTGGCCTCGCGCTCGACTCCGGACATGACGGTGCGGAACACGGTCCAGGTCAGGGCCCCGCCGGCGAGCACCACGATCAGGATCGGCAGCAGGCGGCGGTACAGCTGGACCCGCCGGGAGCGCGAACGCCAGCGACCGGCCTGCTGGGCCAGCCGGGCCTCGTCGGCACGCTTCCTGTCGTTGCCTGCGTCGAACGTCATGTGTGCGCGAAGATATCCATCTCGTCCCAGCCGCGCAGATCGAGGCGGGCGCGGACGGGCAAGAAGTCGAAACAGGCCTGGGCCAGCTCCATCCGTCCTTCGCGGACCAGCATCTCGTTCAGCCGGCGCATGATGACATGCAGGTGCAGGACGTCGGAGGCCGCGTAATCCAGCTGGGCCTGCGACAGCTCCGCAGCGCCCCAGTCCGAGGACTGCTGCGCCTTCGACAGGTCGATGCCCGCCAGTTCGCGCGCCACATCCTTCAGTCCGTGCCGGTCCGTATAGGTGCGCGCCAGTTTCGAGCCGATCTTGGTGCAATAGACCGGCCCGGTCTCCACGCCGAGGTGCAGCTCGACCATTGCAATGTCGAAGCGGCCGAAGTGGAAGATCTTCAGTACGTCCCGATCGGCCATCAGCCGCTTCAGGTTCGGGCAATCATAGTCGGGCCGGTTCAGACGAACGACATGGGCGTCGCCGTCGCCGGCCGAGAGCTGAACGACGCACAGGGGGTCGCGGCGGAATCGCAATCCCATCGTCTCGGAATCGACGGCGACCTCGGGCCCAAGGTCCAGGCCGTCCGGGAGGTCGCCTTCATGCAGATAAACGGTCATGCCTTCCCCTAAACCAGCAGGGACGCCGAGGCGATAGCGCACGACCCTGCGCTCAGGCAGAGAGACTCCGGGCGTCGAGGGATAGCGCGCCAAAAAGAAACGGCGCCGCATCTTGCGATGCGACGCCGTTCGAAACTGGTGCCCAGGAGAGGACTCGAACCTCCACGACATTTCTATCACTGGCACCTGAAGCCAGCGCGTCTACCAATTCCGCCACCTGGGCCCCGGAGAACCGCGCCGAAACGCGTTCCTGACCGGAAGGCGCGGACCCTTAAGGCAGTGTACGGAGCGGGTCAACACGGTTTTCGGCGGTTTCTCGCCGCTTCGCGCCAAGCCCTGCGTTGCGAGCGCCGGGTCCATCGTCTATCCCCCGCCTGTCAGGCCCATGCGGCCTTTCCAGACGCCCCTTCGAGGAATCCCCGATGTCCGTATCCAACCCCGGCCTGGTCACCGTCTTCGGCGGTTCCGGCTTCGTCGGAACCCAGGCCGTGCGCGCTCTGGCCCGTCAGGGCTGGCGCGTCCGGGTCGCCGTGCGGAAACCGGCCCTGGCGCAGGACCTGCGCATCCTCGGCGACGTGGGCCAGATCCAGCCCGTCCGCTGCGACATCACCACCCCTGCCGACGTCGCCGCCGCCCTGAAGGGTGCGGACGCCGCCGTGAACCTGGTCGGACTGCTGTTCGAAACCCCCGGCCGAGGGTTCGAACAATCCCACGTCGAGGGCAGCCGCAACATCGCGCAGGCCTGCGTCGCCGCAAACGTCGGCCGCCTGGTGCAGATGTCGGCGATCGGCGCCGACGCCCGCTCCGAAGCAGACTACGGCCGCACCAAGGGCGAGGCCGAGGCTGCGGTCCGCGCGGTCAGGCCCGACGCCGTCATCCTGCGTCCGTCGATCGTGTTCGGAAACGGCGACGGGTTCCTGAATCGTTTCGCCGCCATGGCCACGACGGCGCCCGCCCTGCCCCTGATCGGCGGCGGCGCGACGAAGTTCCAGCCGGTCTGGGTCGGCGACGTGGCCGAGGCCATCGCCCGCTCCGTCAGCCGCGCCGACAGCGCCGGCCGCACCTTCGAACTGGGCGGCCCCGAAGTGTGGTCGTTTAAACAGATCCTCGAATACATCCTGCGCGAGACGGGCCGCCGTCGCCTGCTGGCGCCCCTGCCCTTCTTCGCCGCCGAGATGGTCGGGTCGCTGGCCCAGATCACCGCCGTCCTCGGCATCCCCCCGGTGCTGACGCGCGATCAGGTCCTGATGCTGAAGACCGACAATGTCGTGGCGCCGGGCGCCGAGGGCCTGTCGGCGCTCGGAATCGAGGCGACGGGCCTTGAGGCGATCGCACCCTCCTATCTGTGGCGCTACCGCCGCGGCGGCCAGTTCGCGACAAGTCCGGGCGCGGTACAGCCGGAAGCGGCCTGACCCTCCCCCCTCCCGCCGGGAGAGGGACCGACTACAGCAGACGGATTTCCTTCAGCCGCTCGGTCAGGAAGTCCTCGGCCATGATCGACCGGCCCGCATAGCGGTCCGGGTTCTCCGCCGAGATCGTCGACGGCAGGGTCTCGATCACGAAATCCGGGTTGAAGTGCAGGAAGAAGGGCGTGGAATAGCGCGCGAAACTGGCCCGGTCCGGCGCCGGATTGACCACCCTGTGGCTGGTCGACGGCAGGACGTGGTTGGTCAGCCGCTGCAGCATGTCGCCGATGTTCACGACCAGGGCGCCCGGCGGAGGCGCCACCTCCAGCCACTCGCCGTCGGCGTCCTTGAGCTGCAGACCCGCCTCTTCGGCGCCCAGCAGAAGGGTGATGACGTTGATGTCTTCATGCGCTCCGGCCCGCACGCCCGGCGCGCCCGCCGGAACCGGCGGATAGTGGAGCATCCGCAGGATGGAGTTCCCCAGCTCGACCTTGTCCTCGAAGAAGTCGTCGCCGAGCTGCATATAGCGGGCGATGGCCTTGAGCACCTTGCGGCCCAGCTGGTCCAGGGCCTCGAACATCCCGTAGAAATGCGGCCTGAAGCCCGGGACCTCGGTCGGCCACAGGTTGTCGCGCATATACTGCCGATAGGGATGCCCCTCCGGCAGCTCGCGCCCGACATGCCAGAACTCCTTCAGGTCGACGGCCGCCGCCCCCTTGGCCGCCTCGACCCCGAAGGGCGTCAGGCCGCGCGCCCCGCCCGTTCCCGGCTGGTGGTATCGGCGCTTCACCTCTTCCGGCAGGGCGAAGAAGGTCTTTGCGTCGTCGAGGGCCGCCTTGATCACGCTCTCTTCCAGACCGTGATCCGAGATGACGGCGAAGCCGTAGCGTTTGAACGAGGCGCCCAGATCGTCGCTGAAGCCCTGGAAGTCCTCGTCGTAGCGCGACATGGAAACCGGCTCGATGCCTTTGGCGGCGACGGAGGGGGTGTCGGGAGAGGAGGTCACGGGCGGGCCTTTCAGTTCGTGCGCGGCGATCCGGAGACCGACGGGGGAGGCGTTCATACGCCCTGCCGCCGGAAATTGGCAGATTGAGGTCGCAACGCCGCGCCGGCGAGGTTCGTTCATCCCGGGGTCAGGGAGGAACCTTCACCATAAGGCGACGTTTCCGGTCGATACGGAAGCAGACATTCAAAGGACTATCTCATGCGCATGAACCTGATCGTCACGGGCCTCGGCGTCGCCGCCATGCTGGGCGCGACCGCCTGCACCACGACCGACCCCTATTCGTCGGCTCCTCGCCGCAACAACACCGGCACGGGGATCCTGGCCGGAGCCCTCGGCGGCGCGGTGCTGGGCTATCTGACCAACACCTCGGACGGAGAGCAGGGCCGTCGCAACGCCCTGATCGGCGCCGGCGTCGGCGCCCTGGGCGGCGCGGCCGTCGGCAACTACATGGATCGCCAGCAGCGCGCCCTGGAGGCCGAACTCTCGGGCACCGGCGTCGGCGTGGCGCGCCAGGGCGATAACCTGGTCCTGCGCATGCCCTCGGATGTCACCTTTGCGGTGAACCAGTCGAACATCGAGCCGCGCTTCGACGCCGTCCTGGCGGACGTCGCGGCGGTGCTGCAGGACTACGACCGGTCGTTGGTGGACATCGTCGGCCATACCGATTCCTCCGGCGGCGACGCGATCAACCAGCCTCTGTCGGAGCGCCGCGCCATCGCGGTCGCCGACGCCCTGATCGGACGCGGCGTGCTGCGTGAACGGCTGTTCGTCGCCGGCCAGTCCTCGCGCGTTCCGGTCGCCTCCAACGCCACGGTCGAGGGCCGCGCCCAGAACCGCCGCGTCGAGATCCTGATCCGTCCCTTCACGGGCTGATCCGCCAGTAACGTGGAGCACCGCCGCCCGTCGAGCGGCAGCGGTTCCCGGAGTGAGTTCGGCCGGCGTCCATCGGGCGCCGGCCGAATTATGTTTAAAGCACACGGTTCAGTGACTTGCGTCCTGATGTCTGTTGTGGTCCCTGAGCATTCTGACGACTCGGGGGAGCGGCATGGATCAGGACATCTGGAATCGCGGCGACGGCCATCTGGCCCAGGGCGCGAAGATGGTCGCCGCAGCCGTCGCATCCGCTGTCCTCACCGCCACCCTCGTGATCGCGATCGGCCAGTCCGTGGTCGACCGCCAGGTGTCCACGCGTCCGACCTCCGACGCCGTCCTGATCCGCACCAGCGGCTGAGCCCCGGCTTGCGGAAATCCGCGACGCAGCGTCACCTGCACAGGTGACCGCCCCCGCCCGCATCCCCCTCTCCGCCCCCGACATCGGCCTCGCCGAACGCGCCCGCCTGCTCGAGACCTTCGATGCCGGCTGGGTCTCCTCCGCAGGCCCGGTGGTCGAGGCCTTCGAACGGGCCTTCGCAGAAGCGACCGGTTTCGCCCATGCCACGGCCGTCTCATCCGGCACTGCCGCCCTGCATCTGGCCCTGACGATGCTGGATCTGAGGGCCGGCGACGCCGTCATCTGTCCGACCCTGACCTTCATCGGCGGCGTCAGCCCCATCGTTCATGCGGGGGCCCGACCGATGTTCGTCGACTGCAGCCCCGCCGACTGGAATCTTGATCCCGGCCTGCTCGAACAGGCCTTCGATCGGGCCAGGACCGAGGGACTGACCGTCCGCGCGGTGGTCCCCGCCGACCTCTACGGCCAGTGCTGCGACATCGACGCGATCCGGGAGATCGCCGACGCCCACGACGTTCCGGTCATCCTGGACTCGGCCGAGGCCGTCGGCGCGACCCTGAACGGACGCCACGCGGGCCACGGGGCCTCGGCCGCCGCCTTTTCCTTCAACGGCAACAAGATCGTCACGACCGGCGGCGGCGGCATGCTGGCCTCCGACGATGGAGCGCTGGTGGCGCGCGCCCGCAACCTGGCCGCCGCCGCCCGACTGCCGGCGGTTCACTACGAACACGCCGAGGTCGGCTTCAACTATCGCATGCTCAGCCTCGCCGCGGCCCTGGGCCTCGCCCAGATGGAAACGCTGGAGGCCAAGGTCGCCCGTCGCCGCGCCATCTTCGATCGCTATGAGGCCCGGCTGGGAGGGCGATACGGGGTCGCCTTCGCGCCGGAGGCCCCCGGCCGCCGCCACACCCGCTGGCTGACCGTCATGGTGATGGACCGGGAAATCACCGGCGTCGGCCCGGAGCGGCTCCGGTTGTCGCTCGACGCGGCCAACATCGAGGCCCGGCCGGTCTGGAAACCGATGCACCTGCAGCCCGTGTTCAGAGACGCCCCGATGATCAACGACGGCGTCGCCGAGGTGTTGTTCGCCAACGGCCTGTGCCTGCCTTCGGGGAGCGGCCTGACCGACGCCGAGGTCGACCGCGTCTGCGACGTCATCGAGACCGCCTTCGACGCCTGAACGCGACAGCGGACCGCTCGCCTGCCGGCTGCAGACATTGGCCCGCCGGATGCGATGCTCTATGTGTCTGACATGGGGTCGCTTTCCGAAACCGCGCTCGACGCGGACGAGCTGTTCCGCAGCGACGACGTCGTCGTGCGGCGCGTACCCGCAGGGCCGTCCGATCGCTGGGTGGTGACCTTCGATCACTACGCCATCGGTCCGGGGTTCGACCGTCCGGGTTTCGGCGAAGCCTATCTGCGATCCGAGGGCATCTCGGCGATCCATGTCATGGGTCGCTCCGAGGACTGGTACCAGTATCCAGACATGGCGGCGGCGCTGGCGACCGTCCGGACAGCGACGGCAGGGGCCGACCGGGTCGTGACCTATGGCTCCAGCATGGGCGGATATGCGGCCCTGCGTTTCGCGGACGCCGTCGGGGCCACAGACGCCCTGGCGCTTTCCCCCCAGTATTCGATCGATCCGAGGGTCGCGCCACAGGAGTTGCGCTGGACCCAGGACGCAAAGCGGATCCGTTGGCGGCCGGAGTTGAGCGGCCCTGTTGTCTGCTCGGCTCGCCCGGTGGTTCTGTTCGACCCCACGGGTCCCGATCGCTGGCATGGCGAACGCATCGAGCAGGACCTGGGTTTCCGCGCCATTCGCCTGCCCTACACCGCCCATCCGGTCACGACCTATCTGGCGGATGTCAGCCTGCTCGGGCCGCTTCTGAAGGATGTGCTCGCCGGGGATTTCGAAGCCCGAGGCTTTCAACGCGAGGCGCGCCGTCGCCGGGCGCGAAACGGGATCTATCTCGGAGAACTCGCCGCGGCCCAGCCGCAACACAAGGCCGCGACGGCCCTGGCCCTGGCCAGGCGCGCCGTCGACGTCAGCCCCGGCAACTATCATGCCCAGGTCAGCCTGGCCCGCCTGCTCAGCCGCGAAGGACAGCATGACGAGGCGCTGACGATCCTGGACAGCGTCGTGCAGACCAGCGATCGCGGCCTGACCTATGTCGTCGACTATGGCAACGCCCTCGTCCTGGCCGGCCGGATCGCGGAGGCCCGGGTCATCGTCGACGAGGCCCTGTCACGAACCAGCGACGTGGCCCACCTTCACGCCTGGGCGGCGCACATCTGCTGGCTGAACCATGAGAAGGCCCTTGCACGAGGTCTGATCCGGCGCGCCGTCATGCTGGATCCGGGAAACACGCCCTATCTCCGGGCCCTGATCGACTATTGGTTCGGCGCGCCGCTTCCAACCGGCCGTCGCGGGGTCAGAACGACCCCGTGGCTGCGCTTCGTCCGCTGGGTGATGAAAGGGCCGCTGAAGCCGAATGCAAGCGATCGAACCTTGCGGCCCTTCTCTTTCCGCCGACGCGACGATCCGGCCTCGGGCGGCGCAAGCTGACGATCAGACGCCCTCGCCACGCTGGACGATCACGCCGATCGAGGTCGTCGCGAAACCCATGAGGGCGGCGACCAGGTGGGGCTGCTCCCGATAGGGCGGGACGTCAATATAGACGTCCATGGGCCCGGTTCCCGGCTCGAAATCGAACACTGCCGCCTTGTGACCGGCCGCGTTCAATCGCTCTGCCAGCCTTTCCAGGTCGCTGCGCCGGAACAGGACGGTCGCCAGTTCGTCGACGGTCTCGGTGTTGGAGCTCACGTTGAACTCGGTCGTATGGACGGCCCAGCCGCCGGGCTTGAGGCAGGCTACCGAGTTGAAGATGAAGTCGAGGCCCTTCTCGATCGAACCCAGATGCTCGAGGGCGCAGGCCGACCAGCAGAAGTCAAAGTCGACGAGGTCTGCCGGGATGTCGTTCATGTTGCACTGACGGAGCGAGACATTGCGTTCGAACAGGTCGTCAGGACAGACCTGCGGGCGACGCAGCGCCGCCTTGTCGATCGCGTGCTGGGACGACTGCGCCCAGCCCTCGGCCGCCGCTGCGGCGGGGCTGAGGTCCGTGGCGACGATTTCACAGCCCTCGGAGGCGAAGAAGGCGGGCAGGGGCTCAAGGCCGACGCCGAAGCCGAGGCCGCGCGCGCCCGGTTTGACAGCGCCCCGCTCCCACAAGGCCTGGCAGATGAAGACGAACTCCCAGAGCTTGCGGTGATAGCGCAGCGCCTCGCCCAATCGGGCCGCCCAGAAGGAGAAATAGGGTTCCTCGAAGCTGGACTGGCGGCAGAGGGTCGCGACCGGAAAGGCGTTCGCGGCCGGCTGGCCGGGCACGAGGGCCGGCTGATTGCGCCAGAGTGAAGGGTCCGGCAGGGACATCGAACCGAGGACGGTCCGCATCTCGCGTCGGTGTTCGTTGAACGCGAACCACATCGCGTCCTGATACTGGTTGATCACCCGAAGGCGGTCCTCGGCGCGACGAAGGCGTTCCGGAAGTCCCGACAGAATCTTGAAAAATCGAAGCATGGCGCGTTCCGAACTGAGACGTCTGCCGGCACGTTCGGCAACGCGCGGATAAGCCATAAAGGCGTGCACGGTTTGCCGATGACCTCGACCGAGGTCAACCGCGATGACCGATGCGGGCCGTTGCAATCCGGAAGGACTGCAAAAACAAACGGACCCGCCGATCTCGAACGAGAAGGGCGGGCCCGCAGTGTCTTGTCTGATTTCGTCAGGGCTTTCGCCCGACGCCTCCAGCGTCTTCGAGTTCGGTCTGATCGGGTCCCGATCCCTTGCGGGATCGGGGCCTTTTCAGTCGTCCTAGAAGTTGATGCCGATGGTGGCGCGACGGTTCAGAGGCT
>NZ_JAIXTC010000027.1 GCF_027484365.1 Brevundimonas sp.
GTGGTCGGCATGGACCTCGGCCCAGTAGTCGGTAGCCCGGGGCAGGACCTTGTCGTCGAGGAACCGGTTGACCCGATCCTGCCAGTGCAGGGCCTTGTCGCTGTGCTTGAAATCCATGGAAAGCCTCAAGAGCAATAACTACGATCTATTACCCTATATGCCTTCGCAGGGCCCTGTCAGCCCAAACTTCGCTTGGTGCCAAGGACCTCGACCTGGCGTCGTGGTCATGCCGGCGACGCCAGGTGCCTCGGCGAAAACCAGCAATCAGTTTAGGCTGACAGAGCCGCCTGACAGGGCCATCGGTTGACATGCTGTCTTTGGTCAGCGACGCGTCAGCGACTGTCCCCGCAGCGTCGAGACCCGTGCAATGACGACTTTGAAGACCGAGTTCGCCCTGTTCGAGCGCCTCGCTGTGGATGTGTCCGATCATGTCGCGACGATCGAGCTGGCAGCTTCTCCGGTGAATGCCCAGGATCGTCGAATGAGAGAGGAACTCGTTCGGGCGTTTGACGTGCTCGGCGCTTCAGATGCGGTCAGTGCGATCGTCCTGACCGGGCGCGGAAAGACCTTCTCGGCCGGGGCGGAACTGGGCGAGCGCCCAAAACTGGCCGATGAACCGGGCGGCTATGCAAGGCATAATCGGCTTGTTCGTGCGGCCTTCGATGCCCCGATCGAGTGTCCCAAGCCAGTCATCGCCGCGGTCAACGGCGCAGCGATCGGGGCCGGAGCCGTCCTGGCCCTGTGTTGCGATATCATGGTCGTGTCCGAGGACGCCTTTCTGGCGATGACCGAGGTCGACGTCGGCATGGCCGGCGGAGCGCGACATGTGTTGCGCAGCTTTTCCCCCTCAGATGCCCGATTGGTAGTTCTGACTGCCAGGCGTATTTCCGGTGCCGATCTTTATCGGATGAATGTCGCTTCGATACTGGCGACGCCAGATCAGTTGATGGAGACCGCGCTGGGGTTGGCGCGTGAGATTGCGTCCAAAGCCCCGCTCGCGGTGATCGCCGCAAAACGATCCTTTGACTTTACCGAAGCCATGTCCATGCGCGACGGCTATCGATACGAGCAGTCACAGACAGCAGCCCTGGCTCTGACTGAAGACACCCGAGAGGCCTTCAAGGCCTTCGCGGAGAAGCGGAAGCCGGTGTTTCAGGGACGCTGAGCGCTGGTCACACGCGTTCCAGCGCAAGGGCGACGCCCTGGCCCACGCCCACGCACAAGGTGCAGAGCGCGCGCCGGCCACCGTTCATTTCGAGGGCATGGGTTGCGGTCAGGGCGAGGCGGGCGCCGCTGGCCCCGAGGGGATGTCCAAGCGCGATCGCGCCGCCATGCGGATTCACATGGGGCGCGTCATCGTCCAGGCCGAGTTGACGAAGAACGGCGAGCGCCTGGCTTGCAAAGGCCTCGTTCAGTTCGAGGATATCGAAGTCGCGAATCTCCAGGCCGAGCCGGTCGAGAAGTTTCCGGGTGGCGGGAACCGGTCCGATACCCATGACGGCGGGTTCAACGCCTGCGGTCGCCATACCCAGGATACGGGCCCGAGGGACAATGCCGTGCCGGACAGCTTCAGCCTCCGAAGCGATGATCAGGGCCGCGGCCCCGTCATTGACGCCTGACGAGTTCCCGGCGGTGACCGATCCGCCGTCACGAAAAGGTGCCCGGAGCTTCGCAAGGCCCTCCAGGGTCGTGTCCGCGCGCGGATGTTCGTCTTCGCCGAACAGACGGGTTCGGCCTTTCGCATCAGGAGCCTCGATGCCAATGATCTCCGAAGCGAAGAAGGCCCTCGAGTTTGCTGCCCGCTGCTGGCTTCTCAATGCAAAGGCGTCCTGGTCCTCGCGGCTGATCTCGTAGCGAGCGGCGACATTCTCGGCCGTCTCCGGCATGGAATCGACGCCATGGGCGGCGCGCATGGCCGGGTTGATGAATCGCCATCCGATCGTGGTGTCGTGGATTTCGGCGGTGCGTTGAAAGGCGCTCTCTGCCTTGCCCATGACGAGGGGCGCCCGCGTCATGGACTCGACCCCCCCGGCGATCGCGAAACCGATCTCTCCGGAGCGGATGGCCCGCGCCGCTGACCCGACGGCGTCGAGTCCAGAGGCACAGAGACGGTTGATGGTGGTGCCGGGAACCGATGTCGGGAGTCCCGCCAGCAAGGCGGCCATCCGGGCGACATCGCGGTTGTCCTCACCGGCCTGGTTGGCGCATCCGAGGAAGACCTCATCGAGCCGTGACCAGTCTGCAGACGGGTTTCGCTCTACCAATGCCTTGACCGGCGCGGCTGCGAGATCATCCGCTCGTGTGAATGCCAGGGCTCCGCCGAAGCGGCCAATCGGTGTACGGACGGCGTCGCAGATGTAGGCGTGGGTGCTCATGGTCCACTCTTTGTCCTTGTCCCGGCGATCATCTAGCAGCAAAAGGACAAAAGACTAGGCTTTGTTCATCGGAGGGGTTTGGCGTCATGATTCTGCATTGGTCTCCAAAGTCACCCTTCGTCCGCAAGGTCATGATTGCCGCCCACGAAAAAGGGCTCGTGGACCGGATCGAACTGGTCCGGAATCCCGTTGCGATGACCAAGCCGAATGCCGAACTGATGCGGGTCAACCCGCTCAGCAAATTGCCAACGCTGGAATTGCCGGACGGGATCGTCCTTCAGGACTCGGGGCTCATCTGCGCCTACCTTGATACGCTGGAAGGCCCGGCGACCCTGTTCCCCGCCGGAGGCCGGGCGCTCTGGCAAGCGTCGGCAAGGCATGCGCTGGTGAG
This sequence comes from Brevundimonas sp., assembly GCF_027484365.1. GTDB lineage: Bacteria > Pseudomonadota > Alphaproteobacteria > Caulobacterales > Caulobacteraceae > Brevundimonas. The sequence continues at coordinate 2,767 of NZ_JAIXTC010000027.1, forward strand.
CGGGTTGCTTGACGTTCTCATCCTGTTGCGAAACGAGCGAGAGCGGCCAGACGGCGCCCGGTCACAACCTCACATCGATGCTTTCGAGGTCAAGAAGGCCGCCTCGCTGCGGGAGATCGCCTCCTGGCCGCCGGAGGCCTGCGGCGAGCAGATCGACATCGTTCAGATCACGACCGGATGCCTGCTCGGCTATCTGGACTTTCGCTTCGCAGATGAGGACTGGCGCGCTGCCTATCCGACGCTGGCGGAGTGGTATGAAACCTTTGCTGCGCGACCGTCGGCGATCGCGACCGTGCCGTCATGATCCTCGACCCGATACCCGGCCGGCCGGTGAGGGCCCCGCAGGAGCCCCTGCCTCAAGGGGCCTGCGATTCCCATACGCATGTATTCGGCCCGTTCGAACGGTTCCCGCTCGTCCATCCGCCGGCGTTCCCGGCACCGCTGGCGCCGATCTCTGCACACCAGACATACTGGGCGCAGTCCGGGCTGGACCGCGCCCTTCTGGTTCAGCCTGCCCATTACGGGTTCGACCACTCTGCATTGGTGGACGCTCTTGCGACCTGCCCGAATACGCGCGGCGTCGCCCTTGCGGACGGGAGTGTCAGCCCGGCCGTGCTTGAGGCTCTGGCCAAGGCAGGGGTTGTGGCGCTCCGGTTTTCGGACTTCCCGGCTCCGGGCGGTGGGGTTCGACCCGGAAGCGTCGGAATCTCGCATCTGGAAGCGCTTGCGCCGATCATGCGTGAGCTCGGGCTCCATGCCCAGGTCTGGGCGCCGGCTGAAACGATCGTGGAACGCCTTCCCTGGCTGCGCGCGCTTGGCATGCCTATTGTTCTCGATCACATGGGCATGCCTGACCTGAGCAGGGGCCCGGACGATCCGCTCTTCCGGCAGATCGTGGAAGCCGCGGCCGACGGCGCTGTCTGGGTGAAACTCTCGGTCTGCCGTGTGTCGCAGCAGGGACCGGCATTTGACGATGCCGGGCCGTTCCATCGGGTCCTGGTGTCCGCGGCTCCGGATCGTGTCCTCTGGGCGTCGGACTGGCCCTTCATCCGCATGGACAATGGTGGCCCCGATGTGGGGCTGCTTCTGGACCGGTTCACGGCCTGGCTTGATGGAGACATGGAGCTTCGGCGACGAATTCTGGTCGCTAACGCCGAAGCGCTATTCGGCTTTGACCGGGCCATAAAAACTAATAAGCTAGCCTAAAGATTACGACGGCTGTCACAGCCGCACGTCAGCTTGGCGAGGGAATCGAATGTCTGCAGCACACGCGCCGGGGTCGGTGGCAGCCGAACTCGACGAAACATATCGCGTGGTTTCACGCCGACTGATCCCGTTCCTGATCGTCTGCTATATCTTCGCGTACATCGACCGGTCGAACATCGGCATTGCCAAGCTCGGGTTCATGGGACAGCTCGGCTTCTCCGAAGCTGTCTATGGGCTCGCGGGCGGTCTCTTCTATCTGGGCTACAGCCTGTTCGAGGTGCCCAGCAATCTTTGGATGAAGCGTATCGGCGCGCGGCTGACGATCGCCCGGATCATGTTCCTCTGGAGCCTGTTTTCCGCGGCAACGGCCTTCATGCTGTTCCCCTGGCATTTCTATACGCTGCGGTTTTTGCTCGGTGTCGCTGAAGCTGGATTCTTCCCGGGCGTACTGCTCTATCTCAGCTATTGGGCTCCGGCGGCGCGCCGGGCCCGCATGACCGCCCAGTTCATGTCGGCCATGGCCCTCGCGGGGGTCATCGCCAACCCGATCGGTGGGGTCATCATGTCCAGCATGGACGGCCTCGGTGGATTGGCCGGTTGGCAGTGGCTGTTCATCGTCGAAGGCCTCCCGGGTTGCGCCCTGGCCATTATGGCCTTCTTCTATCTGACGGACAGGCCCGCCGAGGCGAAGTGGCTGACCGTCAGGCAGAAGGCATTGCTGGAGGAGGATCTCAGCCGGGAGGCGGCCGCCAACGGGGTTCAGAAGCATACTCGCATCATCGACGCGGTCCGGGATCCCCGGCTCTATAGCCTCGCGGTCATGGCCATGGCGATGATTTCGGGGCTGGCCGGCCTCAGCCTGTGGGTTCCGACGATCATCCGTCGTGCCGGGATCGAGGATGTTCTGACCGTGGGCCTTCTTTCGGCGCTGCCCTATGTCTTCGGGGTTGTGGCCCAGCAGCTGATCGCCCGGAGCTCCGATCGTCTTCAGGAGCGCCGCTGGCATGCGGCCGGAGCGGGCCTGTTCGGCGCGGCCGCATGGCTTTGCCTGCCTCTGGTCCAGGGTAATCTTGTGCTCTCGGTGGTCGCCGCCTGTTGCATCGGTATCGGGATGTTCGGAGCCACCGGACCATTCTGGAGCCTTCCGGCGACCTATCTGAAGGGCACGGCTGCAGCCGGAGGGATCGCTATTGTCACGACCTGCGGCGCCGTGGCGGGCTTCTTCAGTCCGATCATTGTCGGCTGGGTGTCCGAAAGGACCGGAACCCTGGCTTTCGGTCAGGTCTATTTCGGCACGCTGCTGGCGATCGGCGCGATCCTGCTCGTTCTGCTGTCGCGTTCCGCGCCCAAGGCGGCCTCATGACCGGTCAACTGGAAACGGCAAACGAAGCCGTCGTTCTGTTCAGTGTTCTGGACGGCGGGGTAGCGTTGATCACCATCAACCGGCCCGAGCGTCTGAACGCCCTGAATATGGCTGTGAAGACCGAACTCCAGGCCGCGATCGAGCGGGCTGACACGGACCCCACCGTCGCCGCCCTGGTGCTCACGGGCGGGCCCAAGGCCTTTGTGGCAGGGACTGACATCGCTGAAATGCGGGACATGAGCCCGGAGCGGCATGCCGAACTGGGCACAAACCAGGTCTTCATCACGCTGCGTGCCTGTACCAAGCCGGTGATCGCCGCGGTGGAGGGCTATGCCCTGGGGGGTGGCTGTGAGCTGGCGCTGAACTCGGACATCATCATCGCAGGGCAGGGTGCGCGCTTCGGCCAGCCGGAGATCCGGGTCGGCATCATGCCCGGTGCAGGAGGATCCCAACTCTTGTTGCGCGCGATTGGACGATACAGGGCGATGAAGCTGTGTCTGACCGGCGAGCAGATTTCGGCCGAGGAGGCCGAGCAATTCGGTCTGGTGTCGGAGAGGGTGCCTGCGGGCGAGGCGACGGACCGCGCGATCGCGCTGGGCAGACAGATCGCCACGATGCCGCCGTTGGCGGTCAAGGCCATCAAGTCGGCCATACGGTTTGGCTCGGACAACGGCCTGGACGCCAGCCTCGCCGAGGAGCGAAGTCTTTTCACGAGCCTGTTTGCCTCGGCGGACCAGAAGGAAGGCATGACAGCCTTCATGGAGAAACGGCCACCCGCCTATCGCGGCTGCTGACCTATTTCAGCCGGATGTCGACCCGCACGACATCACCCCGGTAGATGCCGTTCGAGACCAGAACGAGACGGCCGCGCTGGTCGACGGCCGAACGCGTCACGTGACAGATCGGCGCGTTCAGCGGCAGCCCAATCAACTGCGCGGTCTCGATGTCCGCTGTTCCGATCGTGAGCGTCTGCTGTGCTTCGGCGATCTTCACACCCGAGACGCCGGACACAAGCCGGAGTGCGGTCTTTGTCCTGAGGTCTTCATCGCTGAGCTTCGAAGCGATCCGTTCGTCAACATAGATATCGGCCAGAAGGAAGGCCTGGCCATTCATCGAATGGCGGCGCCGCAAACGGCGGTAGGTCTGGCCGGCCTGACCGATGGCGTGATGCACAAGCGGCGCGCCGCCCTTTTCGTCGACAAGGACCTCAATCTCGGCCCCTTCGCGGGAGCTCAAGAGGCCTTGCCAATCGGTTTCCACGCCGCACCAGAGCAGGTCCTGGGGCCGGCGCTTGACGAAAGTTCCCTTGGCCCGAAAACGCTCGATGAGCCCCTCTGCCTCGACGAGCCCTAGCGCCTGGCGAATGGTCGCCCGCGCCACGCCGCATTCCAGAGCCAACTCGTCGACGGTCGGCGTTTGCTGACCAACCGGCCATTGTCCGGACTCGATCCGGCGGCGGAAAAGGGTAGCAAGCTGGATGTATCGGGAGACCGCACTGCGGCCGAGCCCGGCGTCGCCCTCAATCATATCAATCATCAGCCCCCTATACCGCCGCCCGTTGATTTGCTCAACGCGTGCGTCGGCCAACTGATGAGAGGCGACTTGACCCCGGATGATCTGCGCGCCAGAAAGGACAGAAGATTAGTCTTTATGACTATCCAACTGGTTGGATCGGCGGGAAGAGCGGAAATGACGGATTCGATGCCGCGACGGTCGTTGCGAGAGGGGCTCCTTTGGGGCGACCTTGAGGATATGGAGCGCGCAACGCTGTGCGGCACGCTTTGCCGGTCTTGCGGGGAAACAACGCTTGGCTCCAACACTGTCTGCCCGGCTTGCGGCGGCGACCAGGTGGAGCAGAAGCCTTTGAGCCGTGAAGGCGTCCTGTGGACCTATACGATGGTTCGCCACCGTCCGCCCGGCAACTACCAGATGCCTGAACCCTTCAAGCCGTTTGCCATGGGTCTGGTGGATCTTCCGGACGGCCTCAAGGTCCTGTCCCGCGTTGAGGTCGAGCAGGACGCCATCAAGATCGGCATGCCGCTGAAGTTTCATCCCTTCGTGCTCCGTCGTGACGAAGCGGGCGCCGAAGTGGTCGCCTTCGATTTTCAAGTCGCCTGAGATCTGACCATGACTGAAGTGTACATTCTGGGCGCCGGCATTCACCCCTTCGGCCGCTTCGACAAGCCCTATGAGGCCATCGGTGCGGAGGCGGCGGCGGCGGCCCTTCAGGACGCCGGCGTTGAATGGCGCGACATCCAGGCGGCCTATCTCTCGCGCATGTATCTCCCGGCGACGTCGGGCGCTCGTATCCTTCGCCGGCTGGGAGGGACCGACATCCCGATCGTCGACATTGAGGCGGCTTGCGCCAGCGGCGGGGCGGCGCTCCGTCAGGCGGTCCTCGCGGTGAAGTCCGGCGAAGTGGATCTGGTCCTGGTCTGCGGATGCGAGAAGATGCCTCGCGGCTTCATGGACCCGTCCATGATCTACGCGCCCTGGCAGATCGAGTTGGGGATGTCCCTGAATCCGAGCTACTGGTCGATGCGTGCCATGCGGCACATGCATGACTACGGAACAACCGACCTGCAGATCGCCAAGGTCGCCTACAAGAACCACCGCAACAGCGTCCACAACCCCAATGCCATGTACCAGAAGGCCTTCGGTCTGGAGGAAATTCTGGAGTCGCCGCTGGTTTGCGATCCGATCCGTCGGCTTGAGATCTGTGCGCCGAATGACGGCGCCGCAGCTGTGGTCGTGGCGTCCGAGCGCAAGATGCGGGAGTTGGGAGCCAATGGCATTCGCATTGCGGGTGTCGCGCACACGATCGCCCGCTACTCGGCGGATTTCCGTTGCCCTGCCGACAGCATGAGTTCCACGGTCAACAACGAAGGACCGACCGAAGTCACAGCTCGGGAGGCCTATCAGAAGGCGGGTCTTGGTCCCGGTGACGTGAACTGCTTCGAGGTTCAGGACACCGACGCATTCTGCGAGATCGAGATCTACGAGGAACTCGGCCTTTGCCCGGTCGGGGAAGGTGGCCGCCTTGTCGACGAGGGCGTGACCGAGATCACCGGCAAGCATCCCGTGAACATGAGTGGGGGATTGATCAGCAAGGGCGAACCCGTCGGGGCATCGCACCTGGGCCAGATCGTGGAGCTCGTGTCCCAACTGCGCGGACACTGCGGTCCGCGGCAGGTCGAAGGGGCCAAGGTGGGACTCGCCCATGTGTTGGGTGCAGGCGGCAATTGCGCCGTGACCATACTTCAGGCCTGAGCATGGCTGGTCCTCTCTCCCATGTGCGGGTGCTCGACCTCAGTCGCATTATGGCGGGTCCCTGGGCGACCCAGATCCTCGCTGATCTGGGCGCGGACGTGATCAAGGTCGAAAGGCCGGATGTCGGAGACGATACGCGGTCCTGGGGCCCTCCCTTCGTGGAAGGCGAGGACGGTGAGAATCTGGCGAGCGGCTATTTCCTCTCGGTCAATCGCGGAAAACGTTCGATTGCTCTCGACATGTCCCGGGAGGAAGACCAGGCCGTGATCCGCGATCTGGCCCGGTCGTCGGACATCGTAGTCGAGAATTTCAAGGTCGGCGCTCTGGCCAGATACGGTCTGGGCTATGACGACCTTCGCAAGGTCAATCCGGGTCTGATCTATGCCTCTGTCACCGGCTTCGGTCAGACCGGACCGCGCCGTGATCAGTCTGCCTATGACTTCATGGTTCAGGCCATGGGGGGCCTAATGAGCGTTACCGGGGAGCGCGACGACCGACCGGGAGGTGGTCCCCAGAAGGTTGGCGTGCCCATCGTGGATCTGATGACCGGCATGTATACGGCCGTGGCGGTCCTCGCGGCCCTGAATCATCGAGAGAAGACCGGTGAGGGTGAGTATATCGATATCGGCATGCTCGATGTCCAGACAGCCTTCCTTGCCAATCAGGCCCAGAATTTCTTGCTGTCCGGTCGCGAACCGCGGCGGTCGGGGAACAGCCATCCGAACATCCAGCCCCAGGATGTCTTTGCAGTCCGCGACGGCCACATCGTTCTTGCTGTAGGGAACGATGGTCAGTTTCGTGCCTTCAGTCAGGCGATCGGCCACCCGCAGCTGGCAGATGATGTCAGGTTCTCGCGGAACGCGGAACGCGTCCGCAATCTGCCGGAGCTGTCAGCGATTATTCGTGAGGCGCTGATCCAGGAGGACCTCGCCGTCTGGGTCGCGCGACTGGATGCGCTCGGCGTCCCTTGCGGTCCGATCAACACGATCTCCTCCGTTTTCGCTGATCCGCAGGTCCAGGATCGAGGCCTGTTACAAACCCTTGATCATCCGTGCATGGGACCGATCAAACTGGTCACAAGTCCCATGCGTTTTCATCAGGCTCCGCTTGTTTTCGACCGGCCGCCGCCCTTGCTGGGGGAGCATACCGAAGAAATTCTGGATGAGTTCGGTTTGCGGGCGCCCCCATTCGGCGCGGGAGTCCAGCCATGACGAACATCAACGGAGTCAATGACGGGCGCATCCGGTTACTCGACGGAGACGGTCTGACACCGGAGCAGAAGGCGATCTACGACACGGTCGTCAACGGGCCACGTGGTCGGATGGTCGGTCCGTTAAGGGCGGCGCTTCACTCGCCGGAGCTGGCCGACCGCTGGTCCAAATTCGGCGAACATCTACGCTACAAGACTTCGTTGACTCCGGTTCAGAGCGAACTGGCGATCCTCGTTGTCGCTCGGCACTGGAGCAGCGACACCGAGTGGGCGATCCATGCGGACATTGCGCGCGCTGTAGGCCTGAACGCCGGGATCATCGAGGCAATCCGTCGGTGCCTTTCACCGTCCTTCATCGATTCGGATGAAGCCTTGATCTACGATTATGCCCGGCAACTGCTGCAGACCGGGTATGTCGGCGGCGACATCTACAAACTGCTGCATCAGCGTTTCGACGACGTCTGGCTGGTCGAACTGACTGCGCTGATCGGCTATTACTCCATGGTGGCGATGACTCTGAACGCCCACGGCATCCCCAGACCGCAAAACTCCCGGGAGAGTCTGCTCCCGATCGGTAGCGAACTGTCGCGGCTCCCGGAATTGGGGCCTGAAGTTCTTGCCGCGATACTCGCCGGTACAGACCTTTCCGGTATCCCTGCCGCCCGGCCGGCGGAGTAGACCCTTGCTTGTTGGAGTAGTGGGCGCGGGAGCGATGGGCTCCGGGATCGCCTCGGTCGCGGCCCAGGCGGGCTTTGCCGTCAAGCTGTATGACCGCGTGCCCGGCGCGGCGAGAGCCGGCCTGATCGGCCTCGCTTCTGATCTCGCACGTCAGGTCAAAAAGGGGCGTTTGACTGCCGACGAGGCACGGAAGATCCAGGAGGGTCTGCAGGCCGTCGAGTCGCTTGAGGAATTCGCCGACTGCAGTCTTGTGCTGGAAGCCATTGCAGAGAAATTGGAAGCCAAGGTCGATCTGTTCTGTGCGCTTGATGACATCGTGTCCGCCGATGCGATCCTGGCGACGAATACATCGTCGCTCAGTATTGATGCGATTGCAGCGCCCACGCGTTGGCCCGGTCGCGTTGTCGGCATGCACTTCTTCAATCCGCCGGTCGCAATGCGGCTGGTGGAAGTTGTGTCGGGCGCAATGGCCGAACCGATTGTTGCCGACAGGGTGTTCGAGCTCGCCGCCGCCTGGGGAAAATCGCCGGTCCGTTGCTCATCCACGCCCGGCTTCATCGTCAACCGCGTCGCACGACCCTTCTATGGCGAGGCGCTGAAACTTCTGGAGGCGCGTGCCTGTGCCCCGGAGGTCATTGACACGGTCGTGAAGCAGGGCGGCGGCTTCCGGATGGGGCCGGTCGAACTGATGGATTTCATCGGACACGATGTAAACTTCGCGGTGACCCGGTCTGTTTTCGAAGCGTTCTTCCAGGACCCTCGATATCGCCCTTCCCTGGTTCAGAAGGCACTGGTCGATGCAGGCCGGCTGGGCCGCAAGTCCGGCGTGGGCTTCTATACCTATCTGGACGGTCAACCGACGACGGTTGTTCCGGAACAGGCCTGGCCAGCACCAGGTATCGTCCGCCTCGGGCGCGACGCCACATCAGGCCTGGCGACACGATTCCGGAACAGTGAGCTTGAGGTCATCGAAGCGGACGGGTCCGACGGCTTGCGGATTGGCGGTGTGCTCATTCTCGAGACGGATGGCCGAACGGCCTTGCAGCGCGAGATCGAGACCGGTGAGGCGGTCGTCGTTGTTGACCTGGTCATGGACGAGCGGACGGCGGCAGCACGATCGGCCGCAACATCTCCCGGTGTCTCCCGAATGCAACGCGACGCGATCGGAGCCGCCTTCGCTGCCCTTGGCCAGACGATCCACTATATTGACGACGTTCCGGGCCTCGTGCTGGGCCGAACTCTGGCCATGATAGCCAACGAAGCGGCTGATGCGCTTCAGCAAGGTGTGGCCTCGGCCTCCGACATCGACTCGGCAATGGTCAAGGGCGCCAACTATCCGTTCGGACCCCTGGCCTGGTCGGAGTCCCTCGGACCGTCGCGGCTTGTATCGATTCTGGATGCGCTGAGCCTGGATTCGCCCGATGGACGCTACCGGGCGTCTCCCCTGTTACGCCGGGCGGCCTTGACCGGCGCGAGCCTCGCGCCGGTCTGACCTTTCAGCTCTGGAGGAAGCCTAGCACCAGGCTGTTGAACGCTTCGGGCTGTTCCCAGTAAGCCGAATGCCCTGCCTCTGAAATGATGGCGGTCTGAACATTGGGCAGATTGCTGGCATACTGAAGCATCAGGGCCGGCGGAAGGTACAGGTCTGCAGCACCCGTGAAGACCAGGGCGCGGGTCTGGATCTTGCTGAGGGCTTCCCAGGTCAAGGTATTGCGGGTCGGCTGGCGGATGCGCTCACCGTGCTTGGAAGCGTGCTCCAGCGCCTCCCAGATCGCCATGCCCTCCGGGTTGGCCGCTCGATAGGACGGCCCCAACTCCCGGAAGCTCGAAGGCATTTCCGAGAAGCCGGGTGCCGAGATCCTGCGGATGGCTTCCCGATAGGCGGGATCCGCTCCTCCGCCTTGTGAACAGGCGATGGTCATGCTCAGCAGTCGGTCCGGATAGGAGAGGGCGAAGTCCGGAACGACGAAGCCGCCCGCTGCCGAACCGAGAAGATGGAACCGGTCGAGATCAAGATGGTCAGCAAGGGCCTTGAGGTCATCGGCAGCGCTCACCGTCGACTCGTCGGGCCCGCGATCGGAGCCGGCGTGGCCGCGCCGCGAATAGCCGATGACGCGGAAACCGGCGGAAGCGAATACGCCCCGCTGATAAGCCCAGATATCCTTGGAGCCGGTCGCTGGATGAAGCAGCACAACAGCTTGTCCCGTGCCGCCCGTATCCCAGTACGCAAGACGGGCCTCGCCGACATCGGCCATGCCCTCCTGCGCCGCTGAAACAGGCGGCGCTTCCCAGCTTGTCTGTGCGGGGATCAGCCGGGTTTCCAATCGGGCCGGTGCCCCTCCGGCAGGGGCCGTTTGGGCGGGTGCGGCTCTGGCAGGGGCCGCCACAAGCGCCGCCGCCGCCACTGCCATTGGACCGAAGCCCCGACGCGTAATCTCCTGGGTCACCGCGATTCTCCTTACCGAAAAGCTAGACTAACGACCTTTAGGGTCGTTTCGCAACAGGCGACGGACTCCCGTGGGCTGGCAGTGCCCTGGGCGCCGCCCGGAGCAATGACCAGTAACGCGTTATAAAACAGCATCATAAGCCGCCCTTCATTCTGCCCGTGCGCCATTGGTCGCACGGTCGGTTGACATTGGTCTAAAAGGACATGCTTAGTGCCTTTTGAAGGCGGAGAATGAACCCCGCCGGGACTTCAGCAGGATAGCCGGAAAGCGGCGACTGTTGAGCAGGGCGAAGATCCTCGGGAGGGATTATGAAAGTGGAATTGAACACACGTAAGGGGGCTTTGCGCCTCGCGCTTCAGGGCTCTGCGAGCCTGGGTGCAATGGCCATGGCCTTCGCGCTGGGATCCAGTCCCAGCCTGGCGCAGACCGCGCCGGCGGCGTCAGGTCCCCAGGGGACCGGAGCTGAAGCGCGCAGCGATCAGACAGCGACGAACATCGAGGACATCGTCGTCACTGCCACCCGCATCGCCCGCCCGGGTTTTGTGGCTCCGACGCCCCTGACGACTGTGGGTGAGGAAGAGATGGCAGCGCGCGGCGCGACCCACGTCCGTGACGTGCTCTATGAACTTCCGCAGGTCGTCCGCGCTGCACCGGGGGGCACGGGAAGCGCCAACCCGGGTGGCCAGTATGTCAACCTGCGCAATCTGGGCAACGCAAGAACCCTGGTCCTGATCGACGGGCGCCGGGTCGTGCCGACGAACATTGCAGGCAATGTCGACCTGAACATCGTTCCTTCTTCCCTGGTCGAGCGTCTTGAAGTCGTGACCGGTGGCGCTTCGGCGGCATGGGGATCCGACGCCGTGTCCGGCGTGGTCAACCTGATCCTGAAGCGGAACATCGACGGTATCGAGGGCAGCGTACAATACAATGTGTCCGAACTGGGCGACAACGCCCAGACGACGGTGGAGCTGGCGGCCGGTCGCGAATTCCTGGATGGCCGGTTGCGCGTGATGGTCGCCGGCGAAGTCTCGGACCTCGAGGGTATCGCAGACGGCGCCACGCGGGACTGGGGCAAGGTGCAGCGCGCCTATATTGTGAACCCCACCTACACCACGACGAATGGCCAGTACCGGCTGATCCCGAGCGACAATGCGACCTTCTCCCGCATGACCGCCGGGGGAGTCATCTTCAGCGGTCCGTTGGCCAACACACAGTTTGGAACGGGCGGCGTGCCGCAACCTTTCAGGCTTGGTACGAACGTCGCGGCCCTGTTCATGGAGGGCGGCGACGGTGGTTGGCTGAGCAATCGCATCAATCTGGTGTCGCCGCTTGAGCGGAACAGCGTCTATGCGAAGGCGTCATTCGACGTCACCGAGGACATCACAGTCTACGCCGAGGCGTCAAACGCCTACTCCCGTACGGTTTACGACATCATCACCCCCTACGATCAGGGAACCATCAGAATTCAGCGCGACAACGCGTTCCTGCCGGCTGCGACCAGGGCCGCCATGGTCACCGCGAACGTCACGAGCTTCTTGATGGGAAGGCTGAACTATGAACTTGGCGATGATTACTCGGATGGTACCTATGAAACCAGCCGTTATGTTTTGGGGGCAGACGGAAATATCAATGACAATTGGCGCTGGTCTGCGTACTATCAAAAGGGCACCAGCAACTATGACCTCGATATCGGAAGTCGATACGAGGATAACTGGTTGCTCGGAATCGACAGTGTAATCAATCCGGCGACGGGACGGCCTATTTGCCGCTCGACACTGACCAACCCGACGAACGGGTGCGTTCCCATAAATGTCTTCGGGGCCGGATCCATCAGCGCCGAGGCCGCCGACTATGCCACCGGGGTCGGCACGACCCGGTCGGTCTACGAACAGGAAGTCGTTGCGGGCGAACTGCGGGGCGATCTCGGGGCCACCTGGGCGGGGCCGATCTCCTGGGCCACCGGTTTCGAGTTCCGGACCGAGTCGCTGAATGTTGTGACCGACGCAGACTCCCAGGCCAACCGTTTCCGCCTAGGCAATGCCAAGCCGCAGTCGGGCGAGGAAAGCGTGAAGGAGGCGTTCATCGAGACCGTCATTCCGCTGGCGCGTGACCTGCCTTTCGCCCTGTCGTCTGACATCAACGCTGCTGTGCGCTCGACGGAGTACGATCTGTCCGGTCCCGCAACCACCTGGAAAGTCGGCTGGACGCATGAGTTCGACGAACAGGTCCGGCTGCGCGTCACCCGTTCACGGGACATTCGCGCGCCGCGGCTGAATGAGCTCTTCGCGCCGGGCGGCCGGGGGAGCGCCGTGCTCATCGACCGGTTCACCAACACCCAGCCTCGCGTCGTCACGATCACCACCGGCAACCTCAATCTCACGCCGGAAATCGCGGACACGCTTACCTATGGCGTCGTGTTCCGTCCGGCCGTCATCCCGGGACTGCAACTGGCCTTCGACGCCTATGACATCGACATCGCCGACGCGATCGGAAACGTCGCCGCCCAGCAGACGATTGATCGCTGCTTTGCCGGAACTACGTCACTCTGCGCGAACATTACCCGGGTCGGCGGCGTCATGACGGAAGTCACCAGCTCCCAGCAGAACTTTGCCAAGGAGCGGACCACCGGGTTCGATATCGAAGCAGCTTACTCCTTCGACCTGGATGACGGTGGCCGGGTGAACCTCCGCCTGCTGGCCAGCAAGATGAACGAGATCTCGACCGATGACGGGTTCGCGATCGTCGATATCGCCGGTGAAGCCGGCAGGGACTGGCGTGTCAGCGGCAACGCCTCTTACCGCAACGGCCCGCTCACCCTCGCCGCCAACATGCGCTATATCGGCGGCGGCAATATCGACAATGAGTTCAACAAATCGGCTCTTGATGTTGCAGACAACTATCAAGACTCGAGAGCCTATTTCGGTGCTTCCGTTCAGTACGTCGTTATGGAAACGGACAGCTCCGAGATAACCGCTTTCGGCAGGGTCGATAATCTCCTGAACTCGGATCCGCCTGCTCTCTATGCGACGGGTCAGCAGCCGACCCAAACCAATAATGCGCTGTATGACACCGTAGGCCGAACCTACTCCGTCGGGCTGCGGTTCAAGTTCAAGTAGTCTTCCGGGTGACGCCTGCAGCCCGGCTGCAGGCGTCACCAACGTTTCTGCCTTGAGGGCCTCATGATCAGTTACAGAATCCCGCGCGCCCTCACCGCAGTTGTCATGGTGGGACTGGCCTCGGCCAGCCTGTCGATGCTGCCCGGGTCGGCGAGTGCCAATCCGGCGTTCGCCGTCGAGACAGTCGTCAATCCCGTCCAGGCTTCCGGCGAGGTCGCCGTGGTGGAGGCAGAGATCGAGCGGGCGGGTGCTCTTCGGGCGGCCAAGACGCTCCAGTACGCCTACGCCCAGTTCGGGGAGTATGGCCTCTGGAGCGAGATGGCGGCTCTGTTCAGCCTGGGCGGCGAGCTGGTGATCGGCGACCGGACGATTGCCGGTCCGGCCGCCATCGAGACCTACCTCCGTGACGAGATCGGACAGGGCCGGGATGGTCTGCCGGCAGGGTCCGTCAATACCCAGCTGATGATGGCCCCCGTTGTCACCCTGGCCGCCGATGGCGAAACCGCGAGAGGCCGTTGGCAGGAATTGACGCTTCGCGGCCGCATGGGCGGTTCGGCCGAATGGTCCGGAGGCATGCAGGTCAATGACTATGTGCGCGAGGACGGGGTCTGGAAAATCGCACGCATGAATGTGATCCCGCAGTTCGAGGGACCCTACGAAACAGGCTGGTTCAGCATCGGGGCCGAGATCCCCTTTGTTCCCTATCACTATACTTCGGAAGAGGCGGGCCGGCCGGTCTCGGCCCTGACGGCCGAGCAGCAGGAAGCTCTTCGCAGCGCCGGTGCGCAGACAGCCCTTCCTGATCTGGAGCGGCGGGTCGCGCGGATGAACGATGAGGATCAGGTTCGAAATCTGCAGAACATCTACGGCTACTACCAGGACCGGAAGATGTGGGATGACGCGACCGATCTTTTTGAATCGGACGCCGTGTTCGAGATCGCCGGCCTGGGCATCTACGAGGGCGTTGCCAGTATCCGCCGGGCGTTCGAATTGCAGGGTCCGCAGAATCTGCAACGCGGTCAGGTCAATGACCAGCTTCAACTCCATACCCTGATCACTGTCGCGCCCGGGGGCTCGGAAGCGGTCGCGCGTGGCCTTCAGTTCGGCATGCTGACGCCTGAGCTCGGCCAAGCCTACTGGTCGATCTCCACCTTCGAGAACCGCTTTGCCAAGGGGGCCGACGGCAAGTGGCGCATTCGCGAAATGCGGATCTATCCGCGGATGAAGACGGACTACTACCAGGGATGGCACCGTAGCTCGGTCGTTGAGCCCGTTCCGACGGGCGCCGGAGCGCCGGATCGGCCTTCGCCGGCAGACAGGTCGCCCCAGGTCACGAATGTGATCCCGGCCTTCTTCGATAATCCTGTCACCGGACGTCCTGTGACGATCCCGAACGGGTTCACAGTCGTCGGCGATCTCGCCCTTCGGGACCTGAGCGCCTCGCCTGCTTCCGGTGGGGCCGAGGCCGAACGGCTGGTCGACCTGCGCCAGCGTCTCGATGTGTCCGAGGCCTATGATGCCGTGGAGAACATTTCCTCCACCTTCGGCTACTACCTCGACGACTACCAGTGGCAGCGTTACGTCGAGAACTATTCGGTCGACGGCTGGCGGCGGAAGGCGAGTGGCTCGATCTATATCGGGCGCGATTCCATCTTCAAGGGCGAAGCCCTGTCCTATGGGCCCATGCCGACGACCCGTGACTGGATCCGGCTGCACACCCGGCTTCAGCCCGTGATCGACATCCAGCCGGATGCTCGATCCGCCTATATCCGCACGCGCATGTTCCTCTACTTCGCCAACACCCGTTCGCCCGGATCGTGGAACAGTGGCATGTATCCGAACGATTCCGCCGTCCTGGAGGACGGGATCTGGAAGATGAAGGTGGGTGGCTGGATCGACGAAACCTACTTCAACTCCAGAAGTTATGCGCTGGGATGGGCCAGGCCGGATGCGCCGCTCGACGTGCCTCAACAGGGCAGGGGGACCGGAGGCCGCCAGGCCGGCGGCCCGCCTGCTGATCAGTTGTCCTATCCGCCGGAGCTTCCTCCGGAAGGTCTTGGAGCACGCGGCTACGGGGTCGTTCGGGGCTATCCTGGCTTCGCATCCTGGCCGGATATCAAGCCGATGTGGTTCCATTATCTGAACCCTGTCACCGGTCGACGCCCGGAGTTCTTCTGCCCCGATGTAACGACCTGTATCGGCGAAGTACCTGAACAGCCGGAAGCAGTATCCGCTCCCTGAAATCTGACGGACAACCTCGGCGTCCAGATCATTTTTGTCTATTCGTTGCAAAGGTACGCCTTATGTGTGACTCGCGTTCAACTCCGAAAATCAGGATCGGGCGGTTGAGCCTCATGGCTCTTGTTTCGGGCAGCCTGCTGTTCGGCGGGATCACGTCTCTTCCGGCTCGAGCGGTTGCCCAGGAAGAAGGCGGGTTCGGAACGGGTCCGTTCCTTGCGAGCAGTCCTGTGGAACAGATCGCCCGGGATATCGAACGCGCCCAGTCTCTGCGCAGGGTCAAGGATCTCCAGTACACCTTCGCCCAGTACGGCGAGTACGGGTTGTGGGCTGACATGGCTTCCCTGTTTGCCAGCAACGCCGAGTACATTGATGGCGACACGACGATCCGGGGTCAGGAAGCCATCCGGGGTCACTTCCTGAGACAGTTCGGCGGTGGCCGAAACGGTCTGGTGGTCGGACAACTGCGCAACCAGATGTTCTACGCGCCGGTGGTCACCCTTTCCGTCGATGGTGGAAGTGCGACGGGTCGGTGGACTGAACTGACCATGACCGGGACGATGAACGGGCGTGCCGACTGGTCGGGCGGTATGCAGGTCAACGACTACGTCAAGGAAGACGGCGTCTGGAAGATCTCCCGCATGCGAGTGATCCCCCAATTCGCGGGACCCTATGAAACGGGCTGGTTCACTCCGACTGCAAACACACCCCTCGTCCCCTATCACTATACACCCGGTCTGGCCGGCCGGCCGGTTCCGATCGAATCCGGCGACGCTGACCGGACGCCGAGGAACATCCCGCTGGCAGATCTTGAACAGACTGTCGCGGCGATGAATGCGGAGGACCAGGTCCGAAATCTGCAGAACATCTACGGCTACTACCAGGACCGGAAGATGTGGGACGACGTGACAGATCTGTTCACGTCGGACGGCGTGCTCGAGATCGCGGGCGTGGGCGTTTACGACGGCGTCGCCGGCATCCGTCGCGCCCTCGAACGTGACGGACCTGCGGGCCTCCAGAGAGGCCAGATCAATGATCAGATCCAGCTACACACCGTCATCACGATCGATCCCAATGGTGTGGAGGCCCAGGGCCGAGGTCTCCAGCTCGGTATGCTGACGCCGGAGCTCGGCGTAGGCCAGTGGCAGGTCTCGACCTTCGTGAACCGCTATGTGCTGCAGGATGGCAAGTGGAGGATCCGCGAGATGCGCATCTATCCGAAGATGAAGGCCGACTACTATGAGGGCTGGCACAGAAGCTCGATTGTCGACCCGGTTCCCACAGGGGCGGCAGCCCCTGATCGGGCCTCTCCGGCATCCAACTCGCCGCAGTTGAGCCCGGTGATCCCGGCCTTCTTTACGAATCCGGTCACGCGTCAGGCGCCATCCTACCCGACCGGTTTTCGTATTGTAGGTGACGACAGACTGGTTCCCGGACCGGTTGTTCCGGCTGTCGTCGAGACGGCAAGGACTGAAGACCAGAGAGTGGCCGAGGCCCGACGTCGGCTGGACGTCTCCAAGGCCTATGACGCGGTCGAAAACATCTCATCGACGTTCGGCTACTATCTCGATGACTGGAAATGGGATGAGTTCGTCCAGAACATGGCTGTCGATGGCACCCGTCCCCAGGGCGCGGGCTTCTATGTCGGGCGCGAGCATCTGTACCGCGCCATGCTCGAGTCCCATCTCGCTCCGTGGTCCGAAAGCAATCCGCTGGACGGCATTCGCCTGCATCTGCGAATTCAGCCGGTCATCGACGTGACGCCGGATGCCCGTTCGGCGAAGATCCGGACGCGCATGTTCCTTTACTTCGCCAACTCCACCCGGGCCGGTGCCTGGAACAGCGGCATGTATCCCAACGACACAGCGGTGCTCGAAGAGGGCGTGTGGAAGATGAGGGTCGGGGGCGTGATCGACGAGACCTACTTCAATTCTTCCAGTTACGCGGAAGGCTGGGCCCGTTCCAGGCCTCGTGGAGCCGTTACGCCCGGGGCGCCTCGACAGGCCTCGCGCAACGGCAATCCGATCAGTTTTGCGCCCGATATCCCCTGGAGCCTCTACGCCGACTATCGGCGCAGGAACTTCAGCACGACCAACTACCCTGACATCAAGCCGATGTGGTTCGCATATCGCAATCCGATCAGTGGCCGTACGCCCGAATACTACTGTCCGGACATACTGACTTGCTTCGGCCCATAGTCCGGGTCCCCGTTTCAAACTGACTGGAGGCCGTTTCTGGCCTGATTTTTCAATCGGAGATTTAGAAGTTGTGGCGCGAGGCCTTCGAAAATCATCAAACCACTACGGGGCTCTCCAGAGGATGCGCTGACGGGAACGGGATCATCCGGGTATGGCGCCATGACCGCAAAACGGTTGCTGCCAGGGGTGCAGCAAGTCGGGTCGGGGACGGTGTTTCGCGACGTTGATTTCGATCGAAGGCCACCGCTTCGCCGTCGACCTCAACCGACAACGACGTGGCTGTCCTTCCAGTTCAGCCCGAACGGTCGAGACCCTGAGGATCAGATGAAGGCCGGTGATGTGGACGCCGGCCATGGACAAGATCCAGTGCGGACCAAACAGACTGGCAGCTGTTTTATTTAAATGAGCGAAGCGGACGAAAGACCGGTCGTCCAGTACTGATAGGATTTCTTATGAAGGCGACTATCAAAGATTTCATGCCTCTTGGCATTATGCTCGCCGGAGTCCTCATGCTTGCCGGGCAACTGGCGGTCCCCGCGCCGGCGTTCGCCCAGCGCATGAGTGCGCCGCGACAGGACGATCCTGTGGAGATGCTGGCGCGCGATGTGGAACGCGCCCGGTCGATACGGCAGGTCAAGGACCTGCAGTATTCCCTGACCCAGTATGCCCAATACGGCCTGATCGACGAAATCATGACGCTGTATTCGGACAGCGCGGTCATCGAGCAGGTCTACGAAGGCCGAACGATCCAGGGGCATGACGCTATCCGTCGCTACTGGACCGAAAGGCTCGGCGGGCAGAACGGTCTGGGACCCCAGCAACTGTTCCACCAGATGTTCATGTCACCAACCGTCACGCTCAATTACGACGGCCGGGGCGCCTCCGGTCGTTGGACCGAACTGACGATGCGGGGGCGCTGGAACGGCCGCAATCCGGCGGCGGACTGGTCCGGCGGGATGCAGGTCAACGACTATGTTCGCGAGAACGGCGTCTGGAAGATCTCGCGCGTCCGCGATTATCACCAGCTCGAAGGATCCTATTACGACGGCTTCTTCGCAGCCCATCCGGAACTGCCGTTGGTGCCCTACCACTTCTCGCCCCTGCAGGTCGGACGCCCTGTTCCCACCGAGCCTGGCGACGCTGATCGGACCTTGCGCGGCCTCTCGCTGGAGCAGATCGAGGCACAGATCGACACCATGAATGCGGAAGATGAGATCCGCAGCCTGCAGAACATGTACGGCTATTACGTCGATCAGAAGATGTGGGATGATGTAACGGACCTGTTCGCCGCAGATGGCGCGATGGAGATCGCGGGCGTCGGGATCTATGTCGGGTCGGCAAGCATCCGTCGCGGCCTCGAAAGGGATGGCCTGCAGGGCCTTCAGCGCGGGCAGATCAACGACAACATCCAGCTCCACACGGTCGTTGAGGTCGATCCCAACGGCTACGAGGCCCGTGTCCGGGGCACACAGCTCGGTATGGTGACGCCCGAACTGGGCCGGGCCTTCTGGTCCGTGTCCACCTTCGTGAACCGGTATGTGAAAGGTGCCGACGGCAAATGGCGCATCCGGGAAATGCGACTCTTCCCGGACGTAAAGGCCGACTATTATCAAGGCTGGCATCTCAGCCAGGTCGTGGACACGGCCCCGTCGGGTCCTCTTGCCCCGGACCGGGCTTCCGGCGCTGATCAGTCTCCGCAGGTCAGTGCGGTCATGCCGGTCTTCCTCAGGAACCCCGTCAATGGCAGGGACGTCGGCTATCCGGGAGGCTTCTCGGGGGTCGGTGCCGACCGCCTGTTACCCGCGCCGGCCGCCCTGGCAATCCCGGCCCGGGACGGTGCGCAGGCACCGCGAATTGCCGAAGCACGCCGCAAGCTGAATGTGGCCAAGGCCTATGATGCGATCGAAAACCTGTCCGGGGCCTTCGGCGATTATCTCGACGACTGGCTGTGGGACGAGTTCTCGGCGATCATGGCAGAAGACGGGACACGTCCGCAGGGCAGCGGTTTCCATGTCGGCCGGAACAACGTCTACAATGCCATGACGGAGTCGCATCGCGCCCCGCCCTCGGCGACCAACCCTCGCGACAATGTCCGCCCGCACAAACGCATCCAGCCGGTCATCCAGGTCACGCCCGACGGCCGCCGCGCCACTCTGCGGACGCGACTGTTCCTGTATTTCGCGAACGACGTGCGAGCGGGCGCATTCAACGGCGGCATGTATCCGAACGAGACGCTCGTGCTCGAGGACGGCGTCTGGAAATACGAGGTCGGCGGCGTGATCGACCAGACCTACATCGGATCGACCAGCTATGAAGACGGATGGGCGCGTCGTGGCCTCGATCTGCCGGCAACCCCGCCGCATCGTGACCTGGGACGCGGTAATGATGAGGGCGAGGAGAGCCGGTATTACAACAGCGACATCACCAGACCGGCTGACATCCCCTGGTCGCTGTTCTCCTATCGTCGGGGCGGGAATGCGCGGTTCCCCGATGTGAAGCCCATGTGGTTCGCGTATCGAAATCCGATCAGCGGACGCACTCCGACCTACTACTGCCCGCACATCCTCACCTGTTTCGGGCCCTGATGTCTGACGGAAGCCACCATAGGAGAGCGGCGGACCTCACGATTGATCCGCAGCCAACCCGGGTTCGGCGGGACAGGCCGGGCAAGGCGCGGCCAGCTCCGCACCCTGCAACGCCCTCACCGCCGTCCTGCTGCGGCCGGGCCTGCAGAGGCAAGGGCTCCTCGCGATGAGTCACCGGCGGCCATTGCTCCGTGAGGCGCACCCGGCTCTCCAGAGGCGCGCACAAGACGAAGACGAGATGTTGATGACGTCCACGATCATGCCTTCGACGCGACCGTCTGGACCGGCACGATGGCCCATGCCCGTTCTGGCGGTGATCATGCTTGCCGTGCCCGAGTCTGTCCTTGCCCACAGCGAACAGGCTTCGTCGCCCCCGGCGACGGCAGAAGGCGTATCGGGGGTGATGAGTTACGAGGCCGGCTTCTTTGCGAACGCCAGCCCCACCACCGCCCTGGACATGATCGCCCGTGTGCCCGGCTTCACCATGATCGAGACGGAAGAGGATGTCCGTGGTCTGTCTGGAGCCACAGGGAATGTTCTGATCGATGGCCAGCTTCCTGCGGCCAAATCGGTCAGCCTGAGGAACTTCCTGCAGCGGATCCCGGCGGACACAGTTGAGCGTATTGACCTGATCCGCGGCGGAGCCCCCGGCATCGACATGCAGGGCCAGGCCGTCGTCGTGAATGTGATCCGCATTGGCGGCGCCTACTCCACCGCCGCGATGCAGGCTTCTGCCAAGGTCTATCCAGACGCCAGCGTCGGGACCCAGGTCCGTTTCGAGGCGGGGCGGAACTGGGATGATTTCTCGTTGCAGGGCGCGTTGTCGACACGCGAGGAACGCATCCAGTCCGACGGAGGCGAAGGCCCCTTCAGTCTGCGCCGACCCGGCGGCGAAATCTTCGAGGACGGCGATTTCCTTGCGGACAACTGGAACCACGAGATCGAAGGCAGCCTCTCGGGCGAGTTGACCCGTGGGCCCGGAACGCTTCGCGTCAATGCAGCCCTGTCTCTGGGAAAGACTGAGCGCAATGAGAGCTACGAGACCATCAGCACGACTGCCGGGCCGATCCGGGAGGTCGCGGAAAGCGATTTCGAGAGCGACGGGGGCGAAATCAGCGCAGCCTACCAGCGCCGATTGAGCGACCTCTGGCTGTCTGAAGTTCTTCTGGTCCAGACCTATGAACGGGATGTCGAAGTGTCGGGTGTTTCTGGCCGACGGGCCCCCGAGAACAACAATGAGGTCGCCGTCGCAAGCGAAACTATCGGACGTGCCACGGCGGTCTTTGAGCCCTCGGACACGTTCAGGCTGGAGCTCACCGCAGAGGGAGCCTTCAACAGTCTTGATGTTGAGTCCGCCCGTACCTCAGGCGGCTTGCCCGTCGTCCTGCCGGTCGCCAACGTCCTGATCGAGGAAAGCCGCGCCGAGGGGGCTGCGCTGGCCAGCTGGTCTCCGCGAGATGGCTTTGATCTCGAACTTTCCGGCCGCTTCGAGACCTCAACGATATCGCTGACCGGCGATGCCGAGCAGGAAAAGTCGCTTTCCTTCTTCAAGCCCCGCTTGCTTGCGAGTTGGCAGGTGAGGCCAGACACCCAGCTCAGGTTCAGACTGGAGCGCGAGGTCGGTCAGTTGAACTTCGAGGATTTTGCAGCGTCCTCGGATGTCAGCGAGGGCGTCGTCAGCGCAGGCAACCCTGATCTTGAGCCTGAAGTGGCGGACGTCGTCGAGTTCACGATCGAACAGCGGTTCTGGGATCGGGGCGCTCTGGTCCTGACGCTGCGTCATGATGAAGTCGGCGACGTTGTCGACCTGATCCCGATCAACCGCCTTTTCGATGCGCCGGGCAACATCGGCGACGGTACCCGGGACGCCGTCACGGTCAGCCTGACCGTACCACTGGAGAGGTTGGGCCTTTCGGGTGGCCTGCTCCGGTTCAATGGGACCCGGCGGTGGTCGTCAGTCACCGATCCCGTCACGGGCGAGGATCGCCGCATTTCGCGAGAACGGCCCTTTGAAGGGACGTTCCTGCTGTCGCGGGACGTGCCGGCCTGGAACTCAAGCTTCTTCCTCGAAGGGGATCTGCCCTACAGCGAGACCTCCTATCGGCTTCGGCAGGTGCAACGCCTGGACCAGAGCGGGTGGTGGAAAGTCTACTGGGAGTGGCGCGCGAGGCCGGATCTGGCCTTTCGCTTCCAGATCGACAACTTCACCTCGCGCGAGCGGACCCGTACCCGCACCCTCTTTACCGGGCCTCGCGACAAAGCCGACGTCAGCGCCATCGAGAGCCGCAGCGCCACGTTCGATCCCTTCTTCTTCATGCGCCTTCGCAAGACCTTCTGAGGCTATCCCCTCCGCAATTCAGCGGACCAAAAACGGAGACCACGGTGACTCTCTCAAAGAAACTTCCTGACGTTGTGGCCAGTCTGGCACTGGTGATCGGCCTCGCGGCCTGTTCCCAGCAAGCGCCCGAGAGCGACAAGGCGGCCGCGGGCACTGACGTTGCCGCGCCGTCACCGGTCGCCGCCCGCCAGGCTGAGTTCAAGCGGATTGGCGCGGCGAACAAGGCGATCGGTGACCAGCTCAAGGAGCCCGCCCCATCGGCCGAGATCGTTCGGACCAATGCGGCGATCATCGCCCGCCTCGCGCCCCAGGTCCCGAGCTGGTTCCCGGCCGGATCGGGCGCGGTAGCGGGCGAAGAAACAGAGGCGCTCCCGGCCATCTGGGAACGCAACGAGGAGTTCGCCCTTCGGGCCGCAGATTTCGCGAGGGCCGCCGACGCACTTGAAGCGGCGGCGTCTGCCGGAGACGCCGCCCAGATCAGGGCGGCGTCTCAAGCGCTCGGCCAGACCTGCAAGTCTTGCCATACCGTGTTCCGCGCCAAGAAGTGACAATGGAGGTCGCGGGAAGCGGGCAGGGCGACGGGCGACCGGGGTCACGGCGGATCAAGCTGTGGGATTGGCCGGTCCGGATTGCTCACTGGTCCTTTGTGATCCTGCTGCCGGCGCTCTGGTGGACATCTGAAAACGACCAGATGTCCCTGCACAGGTGGCTTGGCTACGGGATGCTCGGACTCATCGTGTTCCGCCTTTACTGGGGGTTCGCGGGGAGTTCGCCGGCGCGGTTCGCCGGTTTCCTGAAAGGACCCGGGACCGTGGCAGCCTATGTCCGCGCCCTGTTCGCCAGCAAGGCTGTATCGGGCGCGGGTCACAGTCCGTTGGGCGCCCTGAGTGTCGTCGCCCTGCTGGGTTTGCTTCTCGCCCAGATCATACTGGGCCTGTTCGCTCAGGATGTGGACGGTCTGGAGGCGGGTCCGCTGGCGCGGCACGTCTCCTACGGTGTCGCAGAGGCTGCGCGGGACTGGCATGGCGTTGTCTTTGACGCCCTCTTGTGGCTCGTGGGCCTGCATCTTGCTGCGGTCACATTCTATCTTCTCGTGAAGCGGGACAATCTGATCGGACCGATGTTCACGGGCTGGAAGAAGGTGTCGGCGGAGACGCAGGATCCTCAGTTCGCGCCCTTCTGGCGGCTGATTTCGGGAATTCTCCTCGGGTGTGCTACGGCAGGGTGGGTTTCGCTGGGTGCGCCTCTTCCCGGCTGGGTCAGCTAGCCAGAGGGTGCTGGCACGACCGCGCCGCAAGCGCACTCGCGGCGCCAATTCGCGGAAGGGCGCTTGGGCGCGAAGCGGCCTCACGCCCTGGGAGTCCATCGCCCAAATCTGGTCGTCAGAACCACAACGGTTCATCGATCAACCCGATCGACCAGATGCCGGGACTGAACACCTAGGGCGCTGGGACTGATGGTGATACTGAGCACCCATGGACGGGGACCGGACCCACCGTATTGGAAAGAACCACACGCAGCCCCTCGCCGGGCTCGCAGCGCAGCATTTCGCTCCACTTGTGCGGTTCTTCAGGCGTCGCGGATATACCGCCGATGCTGCCGAGGATGGCGCCCAGGAAGTCTTCGCGCGCATGCTTGGCCTTGAAGATCACGCCCGCATCGAAAACCCTGAAGCCTATCTGTTTCGAGTGGCCAGCACGGTTGTTACGGATCGCGCCCGTCGTGACGGTGTTAGACAACTGTCGCGGCACCAAAGCGTAGACGATCTTTCGATCGCCGGTGAGGAACCCTCGCCAGAGCGCGTCTTGTCCGACAGGCAGCAACTGGAACGCCTGCGTGTCGTCCTGGATGAAATGCCGGCGCGTCGCAGGGAGATACTGATGCTCAGTCGAATGGACGGACTGAGCTACAGCCAGTTGGCGGCCCGCTATGGAGTGACCGTGAGCGCGATCGAGAAACAGATGATGAAGGCGATCGCCCACCTGCATCGCCGCATGGGGGAGCGATGACGATGCGCGACCGTCTTCGGCTGATCACGACGCCCGAAATCGCAGAAACGCCGCGCGATGCTGCGGGCTGGTTGGCACGGCTCTTGTCGGACCAGCACACGCCGGATGATGTCGCTGCATTCGAGCGGTGGTCGCTGGAGCACCCTGAAGGGCGCGCCGACTATGAGCGGATGGCGGACCTGACCGCGATGCTGTCGGCGGCGGCCGGAAATCCCAAGTCAAGGGCCGTGCTACGCAGCAGTCGCCCGGCACAGGTTCTCGGGCGGCGCAGCACCATCGCGATCATCGTGGCGTTGGCCGCCAGCGTATTCGCCGCTTTCATCACCCCGACCCTGCTGGACCGCCCGGCTGTCTATGAGACACGCGTGGGAGAGATGCGGCGCGTGGAGTTGAAGGACGGATCGGTGATCACGCTGAACGTCGGCTCACGGCTCCGGGTGCGGATGGAGGAGAGCGAACGGGTGTTGTGGCTCGACCACGGCGAGGCCCGGTTCGAGGTGGCCCACGACGCGTCCAGGCCCTTCCGTGTCTTCTCGGACGATCGTGAAGTTCGGGCACTGGGAACTGTTTTCGACGTTCGTCGCACGGATGGCAACTTCAGGGTTGTCCTGGAAACCGGGTCCGTGGGGCTCTTCCCGGCCGATCGCCGTCGCCTTCGACCCGTGGCCGAGACGGGGCAGCCTGTCACGGTTCTGGCCCCCGGTCAGATGGCCGAGGCTTCTGCCGACGGCACGGGTCTGGACGTTGAGACGGCAGATCTCGAAGTTACAGGAGCCTGGCGGGATCACCGTCTGGTGCTGGATGACCGCCCCCTCGGCGAGGCGGTGGCGGAGATCAATCGCTACAACGCGCGCGTGATCGTGGTGGACGATCCGGTTCTGGCTGCCATGCCGATCAGTGGCGTGTTCCGGACCGATGAGCCCGATGCCTTCGCCCAGGCCGTTGTCATGGTCCTGCCGGCCCGGGTCGCGGCGCGTGATGGAGAAATGGTCAGGCTGGAACGCCGTCCTAAAGGCTGAACCGCTGGTCCGAGATGAATTCGCCATCGGCCCGTCACATTTTCTTCGGGCAGGGGGTGAGCGCCAGGCTTCACCTTGCGTCGAACAGGGTGAGAGCGCCTGGGGCGCGCGATCTTTCCGGGGGATGACCAATGATTCAATCCAATACGCACGGCCTGAAGCTCGCCCTTATGTTGGGCGTCGCTTCGGCCACACTGTTCACGACCGCAGGGCACGCCGAACCTGCCAGGGCTCAGGAAACCGCGCGGCCGATCACGGTGCCGGCGGGCGCCCTCGACGATGCACTCCGTCGCTTTGCACTCGTCACCGGCCGGGATGTCCTGTTCTCCAGCCAGACCACGTCCGGCCTTCGCAGCGGCGGCGTCTCGGGCGCAACGTCCCAGGGTCAGGCCCTGGACGCCATCCTCGAGGGCAGCGGCCTTGGATGGTCGCAAACCACATCGGGAGCCTATGCGATTTCGGTGAGCGGGGCCTCAGACCAACCCGACACGTCTCAACTGGATACCGTCACCGTGACGGGCTCCCGCATCCGCGGCCTTCCAACTGACGGACCGGTCCAGGCCCGCACCATCACGGCCCAGGACATCCGCGAATCCGGCGCGACCCAGATCATCGACGTCCTGCGTGATCTGCCCGCCACCTCGGGCGGGTCAGGGACCTTCTCGACCTCGACCTCGGGTCCGCTCTCGTCCAACACGCCGGTCGGGGCAGCCGGTGTCTCGCTGCGTGGGTTGGGGACCAGCGCGACCTTGACGCTGATCAACAGTCGCCGGGCCTCCATCGCTTCGTTCGCGCGAGGCCAGGAATCCTTCATCGACGCCAACTCCATACCGCTGGCGGCCATCGAGCGGGTGGATGTGCTGCCGAACGGCGCCTCCGCGCTTTACGGCGCCGACGCCGTCGCGGGTGTGGTCAACTACATTCTCAAGGACGATTATCAGGGTGCCGAGGTATCGGTGTCCTATGGCGACTCGACCGCCGGCACCGACGAAGGACGGCTGGATGTCAGCGCCGTAGCCGGGACGACGGTTGGCAACCATTCCTTTATGGTTGTGGCGAACTGGTATCGTCGGAACGCACTCTACGATCGCGACCGCGCCTATACGGCCGACAGTTTCCGGCCCAGCCAGCAGGGCTTCTATCCCAGCTTCAACGACCTGTTCGCGATGTTCAACGACCAGACCGAGTCGCCTGCGAATGGCGGTTGTCCGGCATCCGATTTCCGGACCGGCAATCTCGGCGAGTACTGTCAAGTCGACACCAACGACTTCACAGCCACCGACGAGCAATTCGAAAGCCGGGGTGCCCTGTTTACCCACAAGGCCCGGCTTGGGAACAACACCGAATGGTTCAACGAGCTTCTTTACCAGGAAACCGATTCCAGCGGAACGAGCTCGCCGTCCAACTTTTCGCGGGCGCCGATCGACCCTGAGAACCCGAACTTCCCGGCCAGTTTCCGCGAGGATCTGCGCAGGGAGGCGGGCTTCTCGAACTTCTCCGGCTTCAACCGCTTTCCAATCTTCGCCTGGGGCAAGCTGCTGGATCCTCGCGCCGTCGAGGTCGAGAGCCAGAGCCTGCGCTTCGTTTCGGGTCTGAACCATCAGTTCGAGAACGGCTGGACGGTCGAGGGGGCGCTGACGCTCGGCGGCAACGACCGGACACAGACCGGCACGTCCGGCCTGGTCCGATCCGCCGCCTTCTATGACGCCAATCTCGGTAACATCTGTACTGACGGCAGCCGTGTTCGGCGCTGGACCGTGGATCTGACGCGCCCCTCGGCCCGCTATGTCGGCAACACCTGCGAGGCCGCGGGCAAGACGACGCTCTGGTACAACCCCTTTGGCGGTCAGCGGAACCAGGCGGCGGGTCTCGCAAGCATTCTGGAGACGACGGCGAAACGCGAGGGCGAGTCGCGTCTGTGGGCCCTCGACGTGTCAGGCGACGGCGATCTGTTCACCTTGAACGGTCGCACCATCAAGGCCGCCTTCGGAGCCGAGTACCGGCATGAAGAACTCTCCGATACGCCCTCGGGCGAAGCGGTCGCCACGTCCACCAATCCCGAGCCGATCCTGGGCTTCAGCTCCACTTCGGCCTTTGGCGAGCGCGATCAATGGGCGGTGTTCGGCGAGCTCTATGTGCCACTGACCAACACCCTGGAGGTCCAACTGGCAGGGCGGTTCGACGAGTACGATGACTTCGGATCGGACTTCAATCCGAAGGTGGCGGTGCGCTGGCAACCGGTCGGACCGCTGATCCTGCGTGGCAACTGGTCGACGTCGTTCCGGGCGCCTTCTCTGGCGCAAAGCGGTGCAGGCGTGCTTTTGTCCAGCTACCGCGTCAACTGTCGCATCACGCCCGGAGCCTGCAATGGCTCGGCGACCGCCACGGGTCAGGCGCTGCTGTCGGAAGACGTCGGCAATCCCGATCTGGAGGCCGAAAATGCCGAGACCTATGGTTTCGGCGGGTTGGTCAAGCCGACCGAAGACATCGCGATCGGCCTGGACTACTGGGACATCCGTCACGAAAGCCTGGTCGGTCTGGACCGCGACGACTTCATTCGGCGAGCCCTCGCCGGCGAGTTCCCGGTGGTCGGTCAGGGCCTTCTGCCGACCGGTACGCCGGGCCTGGAGCGCTCGGCGACCGGATTTGTCACGGATGCTCATTTCCAGCTGTCGAACCTGGGCTTCCAGCATACGCGCGGCCTGGACTTCACCTACACTCAGCATATCGACGATACGGCCTGGGGCGACTTTACCGCCCTGGTCGACGCCAGCTATCTGATCGCCTTCGACCGTCAGGCCTCGGTCGGTTCTTCCGTCATCGACGAGGCGGGCGAGTATCAGTACCCACAACTGGTCGCGACGGCCAAACTGCGCTGGCGGAACGGCGACTGGCGCGCCACCGGACAGGTCAACTACACTTCCGACTACCGCGACGATCCCGACCCCCGCACCTTGACCGCGGTCGGCCTTCCGACCACGGCCATCGTGAATGTCGACGCATGGACCACGGTCGACATCAGCCTGAGCCGCGATTTTGGTGAAAGCACCTATGTCCAGCTGAACATCCGGAACCTCTTCGACGAGGACGCGCCGCGTGTCCTGGGCAGCGGGGCGAATGTGGATCACATCAACCACGACACCCTCGGTCGCTTCGTCACCGTCAGGGCGACCCGGCGGTTCTAAGGCGTGGGCGGGGCGGCTGATCGCCGTCCCGCCGGCCCTGACCCTGTACCACTATGACAGTTCCCCATTCCGACACGGCCGTGCAGGCCAAGGCGCAGGGCCCCGACACCCTCCTGATCCTTCTTGCCGTCGCAATCCTGGCATTCGCGGCCAGTTGGCTGGCGCCCAAGGGCGTATTCGAGCTTGCGGGCGTCGTCGGCGCGGGCGGGCGTCCTGCGATCGATCCAACCTCGTTCCACATCGTTCCGGCATCGGAGGGGGGCGGGGCGCCGTTCTTCGGGTCGGGAGGAGAGGTCGGGTTTCTGAACTTCCTTTTCGAAGGTCTGGTGAGCGGCGACCGCAACGCCGCGACCGTTGGGCTGATGGCCTTCTTGCTGATCGTCGGCGGCTCCTTCGGTGTGGTCATGCGGACGGGGGCGGTCGAACGTGGCCTGCGAATCCTGATGACCTGGGGAGGAGCGGGGGGCGGTTGGTTGATCCCGGTGTTGTTCGCAATCTTTGCACTGGGTGGCGCCGTCTTCGGGATGGGCGAGGAGGCGATCGTCTTTGTGCTGATCCTGTCGCCGGCCTTGATCCGGGCTGGCTACGACAGCCTTACGGCCGTGCTCGTGACCTATGTCGCCACCCAGGTCGGGTTCGCCACCTCCTGGATGAACCCCTTCGGTCTGGTCATCGCGCAAGGGATTGCCGGCGTCCCGATCCTGTCGGGCATGGCGCTCAGGCTTGCCATGTTTGCGGCCTTCACCGGGCTGGCAGCGCTGGCGACCTGGCGCTACGCCCGGCAGATAAAGGCCCGGCCCCAAAGGTCGCTGACCTATCGGATTGACGAGGCGGTCCGGGCGCGTTCCGCCGAAACCGTGATCGAAGTCCGCAGGTTGGGGACCGGTGACATCGCGATCCTCATCCTGCTTGCAGCAACGATCGCCTGGATCGCGTGGGGCGTCGTCGCCGAGGGCTATTACCTGGCCGAGATCGCTGGTCAGTTCCTCGCACTCGGTCTGGCGGCTGGAGTTCTGGCCCTGGCGTTTCGACTTCCCGATGTCGATGCCAATGGCCTGGCCGGCGCGTTCCGCGAGGGGGCCGTGCAGATGGCGCCGGCAGTGATCGTCGTGGCCATCGCCAAGGGTATAGTCCTGCTTCTGGGAGGAGACGACCCGACCCGACCGAGCGTACTGAACACCCTGCTGGACCTGGTCGGAAGCTGGGCATCGCATCTGCCGGACTGGGGCGCCGCGCTCAGCATGCTGGGCCTGCAGAGCGTGCTGAATCTGTTCATCGCGTCTGGTTCGGGACAGGCGGCGCTGACAATGCCCTTGATGGCCCCGCTTGCCGACCTGACCGGTGTCACACGGCAGACGTCAGTCCTGGCGTTTCAACTCGGGGATGGCCTGACCAACATTGTCTGCCCTGCTTCGGCGGCGCTCATGGGATCCTTGGCGGCGGCGCGCATCGACTGGGCGACCTGGCTCAGGTTCATCTGGAAGCCGACTTTGGCGCTGCTGGGTCTGGCTGTGGCCTTCGTCGTTGTCGCAACGCTGACGGGATATCGCTGATGACGCGCCGAGGGCATTTCCTCAATGCCGTCCTCGGAGGGCTTGTCGGGCTGCTTGTCGCGGCCCCCGCGATCGCCGAGCCTGGGCGTCTGGTGATTGTCGGCGGTGCGCTCGACGCGAGGAACGCCGAGATCTGGGGGGCCTTTCTGGACGGGCTGCCTGATCCGGCGACCGACCGTATCGCCATCGTCGCGGCGGCATCGGGTGAGCCTGTCGCGTCTTTTGAGTCGGCCCGCGCGGCGCTGGCGCTCCACGGCGTTTCCCCTGACCGCGTCGTCCTCGTTCGGGCCGCCGTTATTGATGATCCGGCCACGTCCGAGGACGAGAGTCTCTGGGCCGATGGAGGCGCTGATCCAGCGGCGGTCGCGATCGCTGAGGGGGCGGGCGGGATCTGGTTCACGGGTGGCGATCAGGCAAGGACCGCACGGGTGCTGTTTGATACGGCGGGATTGCCGACGCCGCTTCTGGTCGCTCTGCGTCGCCGCCTGGCGGAGGGCGCCGTCATCGGTGGCTCCAGCGCCGGAGCCGCAATCCAGAGCGCCACCATGATCCTGCGCGGCGACGGCCTGATCGCTCTGACCCGGCCGATGAAATCCCCCGGCGCCGACGCGGACATGGAAGACGGCCGGCTGATCCTGGGCCAGGGTGCGGGCTTCTTCACCGACGGGATCGTCGATCAGCATTTCGACCGACAGGCGCGGCTCGGTCGATTGTCCCGGGCCGTGATCGAAAGTCCGGTGGACCGGTTCGGCTACGGTATCGATGAGAACACGGCGCTGGTCGTCGAGACGGCCACCCGTACCGCAACCGTCAGGGGTGCCGGCACCGTGACGATGATCGACGACGTCGAGGCGTCTCAACCTGCAGACCCCGACTTTGCGGTCACAGGCCTGCGCCTGTCCGTCGCGTCATCCGGCGACCGGATCGACCTGGCCAGCGGTGACGTCATCTCTGCCGCCGGTCGTCAGGGCGATCCCATGGACGACCCGGTTCCTACTCCCGGCGACGGCGCCGGGGTCGGCCCCGCCTATCCGGCCCGGCCGCTGATCGATCTGCTGGATATGGGCCTGATTGAGACCAATCTAACCGTCCTTGACAGGGTCAGCCTCGGTGACGCGGGTGCGGCTGTCCGTTTTCGCTTTGAGACAACGGACCGCACCTCGGCGATGCGTAGGCTTGGCTCCGGGCCCGGTCCGGGCCTGACACTGCGTGACCTGCGGCTGTCGATCATGCCGGTGATCGTCACAGTGGAGGATGTCCGGCCGTGAGCGCACCCTGGTCGCTGGTTATCCATGGCGGTGCGGGAGTTCAGGCCGGCCGCTCCTATCTCCGGGCGGAAGCCTGTATGTCCGGGATTGTCGAGCGGGGGGCCGGTGATCTCGCCGCTGGTGCTCCGGCGCTCGACGTGGTCCAGGCGATGGTCGAGGCGCTGGAGGCCTCCGGCCTGTTCGTCGCCGGCCGGGGGTCCGCTCCCAATGCGCTCGGCGATGTCGAACTGGATGCCTCGATCATGGATGGGTCGGACGGACGCGCCGGCGCGGTATCGGCGATCCGTGGTTTTGCCAGCCCGGTCGTTGTGGCGCGACGGATTATGGATGCGTCTCCCCATGTGATGCTGACCGGAGCCGGGGCCGAGCGGTTCGCAAGGGAACAGGGCTGCGAACCGGTCAGCGATCTCGCGACATGGCTGACGCGACCGGACGGTTTCGATCCTGCGGACCTTGACGAGGGTCACGGCACTGTCGGTGCGGTCGCGCTGGATCAGAAGGGCCGATTGGCCGCCGCGACCTCGACCGGCGGAATCTATGGCAAGCGGCCCGGCCGGGTGGGCGATACACCCCTGATCGGCGCGGGCACATGGGCCGATGATCGCGTGGCGGTATCCTGCACCGGCCTGGGCGAAGCGTTCATTCGTGCCGCCGCTGCCCACGACCTGTCTGCCCGCATGCGTTACGGCGGTGCGCAACTGGCCGACGCGGGCGCTCAGGTGTTGGAGTCTGTCGCGCGGCTGGGGGGCGACGGCGGCCTGATCGCCGTCGATCGCGAGGGCGCCATCGCCAAGCCCTTCGATACGGATGGAATGAAATGCGCCTGGCGGACGAGCACGGGTATGCAGGGCGTGCAATCCTGGCGGGGTTGAAGGAATCGGTGGGCAATCGAGCGGGTCGAGCCGTTTCGCGGAATTTCGCTTGGGCGCAAAGCGGTCAGGTGAGGGAAGGTCCGTTACTGAACTCATGGCGGTTGTTCATGAAGTCCGAACCAAGGCGCGGATATCCATAGGCGGCGGCACGTCGCTCATGATCATTTACTGACCTTAAGGGCCGTCGCCGCCAGGAGCGGTATCTCGGCGCACATATGGCGGCTCGGGGCAGGGGCGAGTTCCGCCGAAAAAGGGTCATAACTCAGAGGCTGACGCTCTCAGCGCCTCAATGAACTGTTGCGTCAGCGGGCCCGGACGGCCGCCTCGGCGCAGCTTGTATCCGATGCGGCGTCCGCCGGCCCCCTGCAAGGTGATCACGCGGAAAGGTTGAGGTGGTTGGGTCAACTGGGCGCGAGACACCAGGGTGATGCGCGACGTGTGAGTGACGAGACTTTCGAGCAAGGGCAGGGCGTTCACGAGAATGCAGTCCCTCGGCCAGGCGACTCCCGCCGTCATGAACAGAGCTTCGACGTGGCGCCGATAGGTGCTCCCTTCCCGCGGCAAGGCCCAGGGCGCGTCCGCCAGTTGACCGAGCGACAGGGATTTCGCGTCGTAAAACGGGCTGGCCGGGCCGGCGGCCAACCAGAAAGGGTCGTCGAACAGAACGGCCTCGACGACATCATCCGTCCCGCCGAGCATCTCGTCGACGGGGCCGACGATGATGTCGATCTTCCCGGACCTCAGCATCGGCACCAGCCGGCCGTCCAGACCATCGACAATCTCGAGATCCAGCGGCGTCCGGCCGTTGTCCAGAAGTCGGAGCGCATTGGGCAGAAGGCTTGCCAGCACGCTGGGCGTGGCGCCGATTCTCAGGGGGCCCGATATGCCCATGGCGTGACTGCGGACCTCGGCCTCTGCGTCTGAAAGCAGCGATTGCACGCCCTCGGCGCGACGGACTAGGATCTCGCCGAAGGCCGTCAGGGTTGATCCGCGACGACTTCTTTCCAGCACCTGCACGCCCAGCCTTTGCTCAAGCAGGGCGATGCTGTTCGACAGGGCGGGCTGGGACATGCCCTTTTCCGCCGCTGCGCGGGTGAAGGAGCCATGGCGGGCGATCGCGAGCAGGTTGGCGATCTGGGACGCTTCGACAGCCATAAGGAAAACGACCCACTACCCCAATTTCGATCATTTGACGGAGGGTGTCGGCGACTGTCAACACGATGCCAACGAGAAAACCGAGGGACGGAACCGCGTGCTGGACTACGATGTCGTCATCATCGGCTGCGGACCGGTCGGTGGGTTGGCGGCCAATCTTCTCGGCAGGGCCGGGGTGAGGACGCTGGTCGTCGAGCGCGTCGCTGAACCCCATCCCTTGCCGCGCGCCGTGCACATCGACCATGAGGTCATGCGCCTCTTCCAGAGCGCCGACCTGGTCGACCGCGTTTCGTCGCTCGTGCGTGACACCCAGGGGCATATGCATATCGGCGCCGACGGCGGCGTCATCCGCTACATGGGCACCGCAGGGCGACCCCGGCCTTTCGGCTGGTCCGGCGACTACTTCTTCTACCAGCCAGAGCTCGAGGCTGTGCTTCGCGAGGGGCTGGACCGGTTCGCGGAGGTCGATCTGCGCCTCGGCGTCGCATGCCTCGGGATCGACCAGGACGATCGGGGCGTCCGCTTGCGATTGGCCGCGCCGGAGGGCGAGACCATCGTTTCAGCCCGCTGGGTGATCGCCTGCGACGGGGCCAGTAGCCCGACGCGCAAGGCTCTGGGCGTGGTCCTGGATGATCTGGGTTTCGAGGAGCCCTGGCTGGTGGTGGACGCCGAAGTCGACGGGCCCCTGGTGTTCCCGGGCTTCCACCATGTGCCCGAGGGCGCGGATCTGCAGCAACTGTCCATCATGCTGTGCGATCCACGACGGCCGGCGACTATCGTTCCCGGCAGGGGCAACCACCGCCGCTGGGAGTTCATGCTGCTCCCCGGAGAAGACGAGACGACGCTGGACGCTGACGCCATCGAGGCCTTGGTGGCGCCCTGGGTCGGATCGGCGACGAGCCGGATCGTGCGTGCGACCACCTATCGCTTTCATGGGCTGATCGCCGAGACCTGGAAGGTCGGCCGGGTGTTTCTGGCCGGCGATGCGGCGCACCAGACGCCGCCGTTTTTCGGCCAGGGCATGTGCCATGGCATGCGGGATGTCGCCAATCTGGCGTGGAAGCTGGAGAAGGTTCTGTCCGGCAGCGCTCCCGACGGTCTGCTGGATGGTTATCAGCAGGAGCGCGAACCCCAGGTCCGCTCGGTCATCGCCAGTGCGGTCGAGGCCGGGCGCTATATCTGCATGCTCGATCCGATCCGTGCTGCCGCACGCGACGCCGAGATGCGTGCAAGGCAGGGCGACCCCGTGCGGACCGCCGCCGACCTGATCACGCCGATCCGGGGCCTGACGCTCGACAGCCCGGGCGCCGGCAAGCGCTTCATTCAGCCCACCGTCCGTTCGGCGGAACAGGAGGGGCTGCTGGATGACGCCACCGGCGGCGGGCTGGTGATCCTGTCGCGGGGCGAGCAGGCAGGTGTGGAGCCGACGCTCCTGCAGCGCCTCCGCATCCGGCATTTTCGCATCGGGAAAGACCTGGAAGACGCGGCCGGCGATCTTGGTCGCTGGCTGGATGAGCACGAGGCCGACGCGGTCCTGTTGCGCCCCGACTTCTATGTTTTCGGGACGGCGAGCGGAGCGGGCGCGGTGTCGGGTCTCGCCCGCGACTTCACACATGCTGTCGCCGCCGAGGAGACCCTATGTCCGGCCTGACGCTCGATCTCGCCCTGACCATTACGCAAGCCGCCTTCGTGAAGGCGCGGGAGGACGGAGCGAGGCCGCTCAGCGTGGTCGTCCTTGACGGCGGCGGACATGTCCTGACGATCCATCGTCAGGAGACGGCCAGCCTGTTCCGCTCGACCATCGCGACGGCGAAGGCCGCCGGAGCCCTGGGCATGGGAATGGGCAGCCGCGCTATCGCCGCGCGCGCCCGGCAGTCGCCGGCCTTCTTCGCCTCCCTCTCGGCCGTGACGGAGGGCCAGATCGCACTCGCGCCTGGCGGGGTGCTGATCCGCGACGCGGCCGGCGCGATCCTTGGGGCGGTCGGGATCAGCGGCGACACCTCCGATCTCGACGAACGCTGCGCGGTGGCGGGCATCGCGGCCGCAGGCCTGGTCGCCGATCCGGGCGCCGATCCGGAGGCCCGTCCATGACCAGACTCCGCAGCATCGAGCTTGCGCTGCCAGGCGCCGGGGCGGCTGCCGACTTTCTGACCGAGCACTGGGGCATGGCTCCGGCGACGCGTGAGGCCGACACCTGGCACCTCCGCGGCGCAGGAGACGACGCCTATCTGCTGGCCCTGACCGAGGCGGATGCCCCGACGGTTCAGTCGGTCACCTTCATCGCGTCCGAGGCCGAGATCGATCGGATCGAAGCTTCGGCCATGGCGAAAGGGGCACCGGTCGAGCGGGTCGACGCGACGGCTGAAGCCGGATCCGGCCGCGGCATCCTGGTGACCGCCCCCGATGGCGAGCGGTTCCGCTTCCTGTCCGGCGTCCAGAGCCATGAACGGCTGGAGGGATGTCCCGACATGCCGAACCGCCTCACCCATGTCGTTTTCAATGCCCGGGACGCCGAGGCGTCCGGCGATTTTGTCGAGCGGGTCTTGGGCTTCCGCGTCTCGGACAGGACGAAGGGCATGGTGTTCGTGCGGTGTGATGACTCGCACCATTCGATCGCCTTCGCCCGCGCCGGCGTCGCCACGCTCAATCACATCGCGTTCGAGATGGTCGATATCGACGCGGTCATGCGGGGCATCGGGCGGATGCGGGACTATGGCTTGACGGCCGCGTGGGGCCCCGGCCGCCATGGTCCCGGCGACAATGTCTTCGCCTACTACATCGCCCCCTTCGGTCCCGTGATCGAGTATTCGACTGCGGTCGAGAAGGTCGGAGACGACTATCGGACCGGCACGCCGGAGGACTGGACCTGGCCGCAGAACCGCATCGATCAATGGGGGGTCACCGACAAGGATGTCGCCGCCCTGGCCGTCGCCGAACGCAAATTCCGTTTCCCCGGCGCGCCTGCGCTGCCGGCCGCCTGAAAGGAGCCGACCCGTGAAGATCGTCAGTTTTGAACACCAGGGACGCGCCGGCTACGGCGTGCTTGAAGGCGACCGCATCGCGGTGGCGCCGGCCTCCGGACCCGTCGACCTGAAGGCGGCCCTGGCCTCGGGCGGCGTCGCCGCCGTCATGTCGAGCGGCGGGTCGATCCCACTGTCGGATGTCACCTTGCTGCCGGTCCTGCCCAATCCCGGCAAGATCCTGTGCGTCGGTCACAACTACGAAGATCACCGCAAGGAGACCGGCCGGGCGAAGGTCGATCATCCTTCGATCTTCACGCGCTGGGCCGACACCCTCATCGCCGGCGGCCGGCCGATCGTGCGACCGCGGGAATCGACCGATCTCGACTACGAGGGCGAATTGGCCGTGGTCATCGGAAAGGGCGGGCGACGCATCCCGCGGGAAGCGGCCCTGGATCATGTCGCGGGCTATGCCGTCGCCAACGACGCCTCGGTGCGCGATTGGCAGTGGCACACCCACCAGTTCACGCCCGGAAAGAACTTTCCGGACACCTGTGCGCTCGGCCCCTGGCTGATGACGCCGGACGAGCTCGGTCCGCTGGACCGACAGCGGATCACTACCCGCGTCAACGGCGAGGTGGTGCAGGATGCCGGTTTCGACCAGATGATCTTTTCGATCGCTGACATCATCGCCTACTGCTCGGGCTTCACGACCCTGAGCCCGGGCGACGTCATCCTGACAGGGACGCCGGGCGGGGTCGGGGCCAAGCGGACGCCGCCGCTCTGGCTCAAGCCCGGGGATGTGGTCGAAGTGACCGTTACCGGCCTCGGCGTCCTGAGCAATCCGGTTGCGGAAGACGCCTCCGCCTGATCATTCATCCGCGATCCGGCGCAAGATCGGACGCTTCCAGAGGGAACGAACCCATGAGCGAACCGGTGATCGACGTCGCCGCCGAAATGCGGGATGCACCGCTGTCCGGATTCCACATCCGGTTCGCCGTGCTGATCGGAGCCATACTGTTCCTCGACGGCTATGACCTGTTCAACGCCGCCTATGTCGCGCCCTATGTGCGCCAGGAATGGGGGCTGCGGGCTCCGCAGATCGGCATGATGCTGTCGATCGGGCTGGTCGGGCTGGCGACCGGAGCTCTGCTGCAGGGGCCGCTGGCGGACCGGTTCGGGCGCCGCGCGATCACCCTGGGGGCGGTCTGGCTTCTAGGTCTGGCCAGCCTGGCCCTCGCGATCTTCGCTCATTCGTTTGAAGTGTTCTGCGCCATCCGCCTGGCGCTCGGCGTCGCGCTGGGCATGCTGTCGCCTCTCGCCTTCGTCTATATCAACGAGTGGGCGCCGAGCCGGTGCGCCAATCGGTTCGCGACCCTGGCGTTCGTCCTGCCCTTCTCGCTCGGCGGCATCGCCGCGGGCCTGGCAGGCCTGCTGATCGCCCCGGAATGGGGGTGGCGCGCCCTCTATCTGATCGGCGGTCTCGGTCTACCGGTCGCGTTTCTCGCTCATGCCATGCTGCCGGAATCGGTCCGTTTCCTGGCGTCCCGCGAACGGTGGAGCAAGGTGGCGCAGATCCTGTCCCGCGCCCGCCCCGACCGCGCCGCCGCCTATGTCGGCGCCGCCTTCCAGTCCGGTGAGACGTCGAGCGGGAAGGGCGCTTTCGCCAGCCTGCTGGCGCCGCGTTACCTGCGCACGACCGTTTCGATCTGGGTGGCGGGTGCGCTGAGCCTGCTCTGCATCCACGGCCTGACGGGCTGGCTGCCTTCGATCGTCCTCGCGGAAGGGGCAGGGGTACGCACGGCCTTCGGCTATGGCTCGCTTCTGATGACGATGCAGATCTTCGGCGGTCTTGCGGGCGGCTGGTTGGCCGATCGGTTCGAGCGGGTCCCGGTGATTTGCTGGGGGTTCGTCGGCGGCGCCCTGTCGCTGATCAGCCTGGCGGCGACGCTGAACACGCCCTTCGCCATGATCGCTGTCGCCGCCACCGGCTTCTTCATCTTCGGCGCCCAGGCTGTGATGAACAATCATATCGCCATGAGCTACGAGACCGGCCTTCGCAGCACCGCAGTCGGCGTGGCCGTGGCGGTGAACCGGATCGGCGGCGTGGCCGGACCGATGCTGATCGGCTTCACCCAGGGCCTGCCCGCTGCGCTCTGGGCGACGCTGGGCATGCTGGCGGTCGCCCAATTGCTGGCGGCTTTGACGCTGGGAGCTCGCAGGCCGTCGCCGCCCTCGTTGCGACCCGCGACCGAACCGTCCGTGGTGTGAGCGTGAGCAAATGAGACGTCTGACCGTCCTGGCCCTCCTCGGCGCGGCCATGTCAGGCTGTGCTTCCGTTTCGCCCGACAGCTTCGGCAGGAGCGTCAACCAGCCTTATCTGGGTGTTCGAAGCGCCTCCGTGCTGACGATCGACGGTCTGCGGTTCAAGGATCTTGATCGCGACGGCCGGCTCACCCCCTACGAGGACTGGCGGCTCCCCGCCGCGGCCCGGGCGGAGGATCTCACGGCCCGCATGACCCTGCACGAAAAAGCCGGTCTGATGGTGCATGCCTCGCCCCCGACTGTCGGGGGCGTTCTCAGGGCGGAATGGGACCTCGCCGGCATCGAACCGATGATCCGCGATCAGGACATCCGGTTCATCATCCATCGGGTGAGCAGCAACGACGCGGGCGCGCTCGCGGAAACCAGCAATACGGTCCAGGCCATGGCCGAGACCAGCCGGCTGGGCATCCCTCTTACACTGAGCTCGGATCCCCGAAACCATTTCCAGACCACCTTCGGCCTGAGCGTGGCCGCCGGCGCCTTCTCGCAATGGCCCGAGACCACGGGCTTCGCCGCAATCGGGGACGTCGAGCTGGTCCGCCGCTTCGGTCAGGTCGCATCGGAAGAGTACCGCGCCATCGGGGTCCGGATGGCCCTGTCGCCGATGGCCGATCTGGCCAGCGAGCCGCGCTGGCCACGGATCAGCGGCACCTTCGGCGACGATCCGCGCAGGGTGTCGGACATGGTCGGCGCCTATATCGAAGGCTTCCAGGGCGGGACATCCGGCCTGGGGCCGCAGAGCGTCGCCGCCGTGGTCAAACACTGGGTCGGCTACGGAGCCCAGCCGGAGGGTTACGACGCTCACAATCCCTATGGCCGGGACATCGTGTTTCCCGGGGGTCGGTTCCAGGACCACCTGAGCGCCTTCGACGGCGCGTTCAGGGCGCGGGTCGCCGCGGTCATGCCCACCTATGCCCGCCCGCCGGAGGGCCTGGAAATCAACGGCCGCCCGGCCGAGCGGGTCGCGGCTGCCTTCAGCCGGCAGATGATTACCGAACTGCTGCGTGAGGATCGAGACTTCGACGGCGTCGTCCTGACCGACTGGAAGGTCACGGACGACTGTCTCGCAGACTGCGAGGCGGGGACGCTCGACTATCGCCGTGTCGGCATGCCGTGGGGTGTCGAAGACCTGACCAAGTCGGAGCGGTTCGCCAAGGCGATCGAGGCGGGCGTCGACCAGTTCGGCGGGGTGGCGGACACCACCGTCATTATCGATGTCGTCGCCTCCGGACGGATCCCGGAAGCGCGGATTGACCAGTCGGTTATGCGGCTACTGATCCAGACCTTCGAATTGGGACTGTTCGAAAACCCCTATGTCGATCCGGACGCGGCGCGACGCATCGTCGGCTCGCCCGAACATCGCCAGGAGTCGCTCGAAGCGCAGCGGCGTTCGCTCGTGCTCCTGGAGAACCGCGACAGCGTTCTGCCGCTTCGACCGGAAGCGAAAAAGGTCTGGCTGTGGAAGGTGTCGCCGGACGAGGCCCGGGCGCGCGGATTCACCGTCGTTGATGATCCGGCGGAGGCCGACCTGTCACTTGTCCGGATCGCGACGCCGTTCACCAGCCATCCGGCCTACTTCTTCGGCCAACGTCACCACGAAGGCGCGCTGGATTTTCCGGTCGACAACGCCGACCTGCTCGCCGTTCAGAGGGCCAGCGCCGTCACCCCGACCGTCGTCAGCATCTATCTCGATCGTCCTGCCGTCCTGACGCAGATCAGGCCCCTGGCGACCGCGCTGATCGGAGAGTTTGGCGCGTCGGACGCAGCATTCTTCGACTTCGTCACCGGTCGGGTGACCCCCGGAGCGCGGCTGCCGTTCGAGCTCCCCTCGTCAATGGCCGAGGTGGCGGCGCAGGCTCCTGACGTCGGGTCGGACACGCGCCGGCCTCTGTATCCCCGAGGGGCCGGGCTTCAGGCCTGGTAAAGGGCGCAGCACCTGCAGTCATAAGTGAAATGGTGCACGTAGCCATTTTCAATCATTTGACGATGGGACCTCGCCCAGTTCAACGATGACGCAACAACAACCGCTGCGCTTCGGATGTGTCCGGGCGATGGCGGGAACGCAAATGGGGAGACACCATGCAGTTTCACGTCAGCCGCCGCCTCATGGCCAGCGCCGCAATCCTCGTTCTCGCTGCGGCCGCCGCGCCCGCGTTCGCCCAGGACGTGGCCTCGCAATCCGAAGACACTGCGCAGGTCGAGGACATCATCGTCACGGCGCAGAAGCGCAGCCAGCGCCTGCAGGACGTGCCCCTCGCCGTCACGGCCCTGAGCGCCGAGACGCTCAGCAACTCCCAGATCACGGGGACCAGCGGTCTCGCCAACCTGGTGCCGTCCCTGACCTACACCCAGTCGACCAGCGACCTGAACAACAACGTCCGGATCCGCGGCGTCGGCACGGCCTTGTTCAACACCGGTCTGGAATCGGCCGTCTCCTTCGTTGTCGATGGCGTGGTCATGTCGCGTCAGGGTCAGGGTTTCCAGGAACTGATCGACATCGAGCGGGTCGAGGTTCTGCGCGGGCCGCAGGGCACCCTGTTCGGCAAGAACGCCACGGCGGGCGTGGTGAATGTCGTCACCCAGCGCCCCACCGACTACCTTTCCGGAGCGGCCGAGATCACTGCGGCCGAGCACGGAGAGTATCGTTTCAAGGGCACGATCGCCAGCCCGCTCACCGACACCCTCGGTGGGCGCCTCACCGGCTTTTACACCGATGATGAAGGCTATGTGCAGGACACCGGGACGGGCCAGACGGTGTACGGCAGCGAAGTCTTCGGTCTGCGCGGCAAGCTGGAATGGCAGCCCAGTGAAGACCTGAACCTGCTGGTCTCGGCGGACTATCGCGAAAGCGACAGCACCTGCTGCCAACTCGTGCCCTATCAGACGACCAACACGGTGCTCGCGGGTATCCGCGCGCCGATCGTGGCGTCGCCAACGAACCGTTCGGTGGAAACCGACGGGACGACCTTCGCCGACAGCAAGTCGTCGGGTGTGTCGCTTGAAGCCAACCTGTCCGTCGGTGACTACACCCTGACCTCGGTGACCGGTTATCGGACCTGGACGCTCGAGAACAATGTCGAGGTCGACGGCTTCCAGTCGGCGACGCCGCTCTATGTGCCGTTCGGCAACGGCTATTTCGGCATCAACGGCGGGGGGCTGGACATCGGCCAATTCACCCAGGAACTGCGTCTGACCTCGCCGTCCAATCAGCCGGTCGAGTACACGGTCGGCGTCTTCTACTTCAACCTCGACCTGGATCGCGACTTCCGTCGCCGGGTCGGCGGCTGCGTAACCAATCCGGCCGCCTTCGGTCAGCCCTGCCCGACCTTCTTCTTCTCCTCCGCCGCACACACCGCCAATACACGGACGGAAAACGTGGCGGCGTTCGGCCAGGCGGAATGGCATCTGACCGATCAGCTTTCGGCCCTTTTCGGTGCCCGTTTGCAGCGTGAGACGGTGAGCTACGAGGGGCTGCGCTTGAACACGCCCCCGTTCGCTGGCGATCGTCTGCTCTTCGGGGCGTCCTCCGGTGGGGGAGAAGTCGCCGACACTGATCTGTCCGGCAAGTTGGGGCTTCAGTACCAGTTCAGTTCGCAGGCCCAGACCTATCTGACCTGGTCTCGCGGATATAAGGGCCGGGGCTACGATGTTGAGTTGACTGCAAATTTCTCGACCCAGGTGGCGGTCTTGCCGGAGACTGTAGAGGCCTGGGAGCTGGGCTACAAAGCCCAGGGGCTCGACGGACGGCTGAGCGTCAACACGGCACTGTTTTACGCCGACTATCAAAACCTTCAGGTTCAATCGACGGTCGCTCCGAACGTATCGATCCCGACGAATGCCGGTTCCTCGGTCTCCAAGGGTGCTGAAGTGG
Organism: Brevundimonas sp.; assembly: GCF_027484365.1. GTDB lineage: Bacteria > Pseudomonadota > Alphaproteobacteria > Caulobacterales > Caulobacteraceae > Brevundimonas. The sequence continues at coordinate 45,633 of NZ_JAIXTC010000027.1, forward strand.
AGTTCCAGTTCGCCCTCACGGATCGCATCAGCCTGAGCGGCGGCCTCACCTATGCGGACGCCACCTTCGATGCGACCGGTCTGTCATGCCCGTTGACCGCCCAGGCCGCCGCGATCACCCTCGCCGCCGGCCAGGCCCAGCCCGTGAACACCTGTTTCCGGATCGGCAACGGCACCGCACAGAACGTGGTCGACGGCCGGCTTCCCAACGCGCCGAAATGGCGGGGTAATCTGTCGATCCGGTACGACGACACCATCCCCGGCACAGATCTGAACGGCTTTATCCAACTGGCCGCCACCCGGCAGAGCGAGGTGACATTCTCGCTCGAGCAAGACCCGGGCCTGGTTCAGGATGGGTACGGCCTCGTCAATCTGACCGTCGGCGCCAGCACTGCGGATGATCGCTATACGCTCAGCCTCTTCGTTCGCAACCTGTTCGATCAGGACTTCGTAAACGGCATGCAGCGCGAGTCGATCGTCACCAATGCGGCCAACCCCGGCAACATCGCCTACTTCCCGGCCAAGGACGCCGAGCGCTATGCCGGCGTCACCTTGCGAGCAAGTTTCTAGCTTCAATCCCTCCTGAACGCTTTGCCCCGAAGCCTCCAGCTTCGGGGCTTTTTTCTGCGGGAACCAGGAGGACCAAGGCTACGGGGAGGAGCTTTTCCAACCTTTTCTGTCGTTTCAAAGAATGGCGCTTGGGCGCAAATGGGTGGGGCAGGGGACGTCCACTCCTGAGTCAAGCGCGACCCCGGCAATGCCCGCTAAATGACAACTGAACAATGACGGCGGTCCGCCTTCCCTGAGCTCTCAGGAAAGGCGGTAAGCCGACGGACTGGTGGTCATTCCCGGCATTCAGCGCCGGAAGGTTTGGCGGGTCGCCGTCCCGCGCATGAAGTCCAGGATCGCTGAGTTCTCGATCCGCAGGGTGTTGTTGGCATAGGCGCGATCGTCATTGCAGGTGTTGCCATCGATTGCGATGTCTGGATCGTAGCTGATGGCGACATCGACGTGACCGCCGAATTCGAAATCGTCGAAGGCGTTCGAGATCATGGGCGAGTCATAGCGGATCATGCTGGCGCCCGCCCCGGCCGTGCCGGTCATGGACTGGTGGTTGCGGAAGTCACGACCGGTATTTCCGTTGTGGGCCAGCAGATTGACGCCCTGTTGACGGGGCCCCGATGTCCAGGCGGAGCGCCCGGCGTTGACGACCTCATAGCTGACGCTGACCTGCCCGCGACGGGCGCCTTTGGTCAGGGTGACGCTGGCGATCATGGGATCGACGTCGCAGGCGACGGGGCGAGGCGTGACGCCGCGGAGATCAGGCAGCCGGGCGCTTCCGGGCAGGGTATGCGCAGGCAAACGGGCATTGTCCGGCAGGCGGTAGGTTTGGGCCTGGGTGCCGGTGCCGACGCCTGTCAGGCCGACAACAGTACAGATGGCGCCGATGGTAAGGGTGCTCTTCATGGCTTGGTCCTCAAGGCCGTGATTGGCCTGAGGTGATGGTTAACCAACGGTCTCTGAACGCCGTCCGGCGGTCGCAGTTGTGGCTTGTTCATGTTCGCGGTGTGGCGAGGTCGCGGAGAGAGCCGCCCCTGACTTAAGCAAGACGCGGCGAGTGAAATCGTCAGAACGCGTCTTCGGACTGGACTGGCGCTGCTGAGCAAGCGGCCGTGATGACGCTCACGCCCGGCCGTCCGGGCCTGGCTCAGTCGGGCGCGACACCGCGCTCGCTGACCCAAGGAACGATCCCCATGCCTCGCAAACCTCAGGCTGATGCCCCCTTCGCAACCCCGCGCGCCCGGAGCGAATAAGGCTCGAATAGACGGCACTCTTCTCGCTGCAAGCCACGGAAATGTCCGTGCTGAGTTAACGCGAAAAAGACCGGGATGTTTTCTTGCGGTAACACGCAGAATGTTACTATTTTTTGGGCGGCGCGGGACTTCACTTTCTGATGCTGGTCAACATCAATAACTTTACAGTAACTAATCGGACCGTGAAGTTATTGATGGTGGACTGGCGGTGCTGTCAGTCCAATGCTAACTCGTCTCCACTGAAGAGCCGAAAGGCGATGTGGAACAGTGAGTTATGCGGCGGCTTTCGTTCAAGCGTTATCGGCATAAGGCGGAGGTCATCCGTCAGGCAGTTTGGCTCTACTTCCGCTTCTCGCTCAGCCTTCGTGACGTCGAGGAGATCCTCGCGGAGAGGGGTGTGGACGTCTCCTACGAAGCCATCCGGATGTGGGTTCGCAAGTTCGGACCGCAGATCGCCAGGAACCTGAAGCGGCTCCGGCCGGCACCTTCGTCGCGTTGGCATCTGGACGAGATGGTCAGCCGGATCGGTGGCCGGCACATGTATCTCTGGCGAGCGGTAGATGACGAAGGCGAGGTGTTGGCGACCACTGTTGCTAAACGACGTGACGCTGCCACGGCCACATCGTTCATTCAGAAGCTACTTAGGGATCAGCCCGTTAGTCCGACGGCCATCGTAACGGACGGGCTCAGGTCGTACGTCTCAGCCGTTGATGCCCTGGGCCTTGCAGACCTCCATCACCCAGGGCAGCTGAGGGAAAACAATCGAGTCGAAAACTCCCATTTGCCGATCCGTCAGCGCGAGCGGCGGATGCAAGGGTTCAAGTCTCAGCCCTCAGCGCAGCGGTTCCTGACCACGCACGCGGCCGTCTACAACACCTTTTACACGCAGCGGCATCTGGCCTCTCGACCGACCATGAAACTCCTCCGCGCGGCCGCTCATCAGGTCTGGCGAGTCGCCGTCGCATGATTGTGGGCGGGGCAACTACTCGCGTTTTCGCCGAACTTAAGTTGACAACACTAATCAACGTATTGAGTGATTTACCGCCCAGTTTGCTCTGGGTTGCGACGTAGACGCGGTCGACTTGATACGCGCGAGGTCTTCGGGGGTTCGGGCGATGAAGGTATCACGCCGCCAAGCAGCTGGCACACTGATGGCCTTGGCCGTTCCGGTCAAAGCATCCTCCCTTGCAGTGCCTCAAGGATCGACGCCCCTGCGCCAATTCAGCCGCTTCACCACCGGACGGGCCAACCCGCGAGTAGCCTCGGTTTTCTACGACGTCCTAGAGCCCGCGAGCGGTCCGACTCGATCGGCGATCGTAATGGTTCATGGCGGAGCCCACACGGGCGGCTGCTACCTTTCTACGCCAGACGGCCGACCTGGCTGGGCCCGGTATTTTGCATCACAGGGACACCGTGTTTTCGTGCCGGACTGGCCCGGGATGGGGCGAAGCGGCGGGGTGGCATTGGACGAGCTTGGAGGGCAAGCCGTTTGCACGGGCCTGTCCAACGTCATCGAGGCGGCCGGGGAGCCTGTAATCCTGATGACCCACTCGATGGCCGGAGCGTTCGGCTGGCAGCTAGTCGAGAGCTGCGGCAGTCGCATCCTTAAGGTCGTCGCAATCGCACCGGCCCCTCCAGGAAACATTCAACCCGCCGCGAGGGTGCTTGAGCGAGGGGAGGGTTTCATCGTCGTTGAACAACCGACGGGCCCCTACCGTGTGAACCTGCAGTCCATGGCGATGCCGGACCTGGGATGGGCGCGGCGCAAGCTCATTGGCAGCGGTGGTCGATTCCCAATCGAAACGGCGGATCGATATCTCGCGTCACTGGCCGCAACGCCGCCACTGCTCGTACTTGAGCGCGTTAACGCGGATTCGAGACAGCTGAAGGTGAATGATTTCGCGAACTTTAGGGGCAAACGAATGCTGATCGTGATCGGCACTTCCGATCCGGACCATACCGAAACCACTGACGAGCCTACCGTTCGCTGGCTCAACCAGAATGGGGCCCGTGCCGAGATGCTCAGGCTGGCGTCCTTGGGCATAGAGGGCAATGGCCATATGATGATGCTCGAGAACAACAGCGACGAGGTCGCTGCGCATCTCGCAGCCTGGATGTCGGACGAATGATCAGTTGTGTCGGTAGATCCTACCGTCCATGAGTTTTCGCGCGGTTCGAAGCAAGGCGGCGCTGACGACCGCTCCAGCCGCGTCCAATCCCATCACACAGGTCATTTCGCCTGTCGGGTGTTCCACGGACAGGGTCTTGCGGCGGCCTTGGGGGACGACGGCGACCTCGGCGGCGGGCGAACCCTCCATCAGGCAGGCCGTGGCGACGCTGACGGCGCCCAGAACGCCAATGGAGGCGTGGGCGCGCTTCGGAATGAAGCTGCGAACCGTCACGGCGCCACCGTTCCGGGGCGGGGCGACCAGCATCATCTTGGGCACGGACTTATCTGCCACGTCGCCCAGATTCATCATTGGTCCGACGATCAGCCGGATCGCTTCGATTCTGGCCTTCAGCCTTTCATCGGCGTCAAGTTCCTCGCGCGTTTCGTAGCCGCTCGCGCCGACGTCTTCGGCCTTGAAGACGACGCAGGGCATGCCGTTGTCGATGAGGGTGACGCGCACGCCGTTGATCTCGTCGACGGCGTTTCCAGTCGGCAGCAGAGCGCCGCAGCTGGATCCCGCGGTGTCGCGAAACTCGAGAGGTATGGGCGCGGCCGTTCCAGGCACTCCGTCGATTCGGGCGTCACCGGCGTAGGTCACGACGCCCGACGGCGTGTTCACCGACGCGACCGCGATCTGGCCGGTGTTGACCATGAAGATGGTGACGGCTGTCTCGTCGCCTGTCGTGGCGACCAAGCCGCGTTCGATGGCGAAAGGGCCGATGCCGGCAAGGATGTTGCCGCAGTTCTGAGCGTCCGTAACGATGGCCTTGTCCACGAACACCTGCAGGAACAGGTAGTCTACGTCCACGCCGTCACGATCCGATTTCGAGACCACGGCGACCTTTGAGGTCAGCGGGTCGGCGCCGCCCATACCGTCGATCTGGCACGGATCGGGCGAGCCCATGATCCGCAGCAGAAACGCGTCACGCTCCTCAGTATCTGTGGGCAGATCGTCCTTGAGGAAATAGCCTCCTTTGGACGTGCCGCCCCGCATCCACATCACCGGCGCGGATGTGCGCAGATGGTCAGACATACTTCAGGCCCATCTGCTCCAGCTTGCCGCGCATGTCATAGATGTCGAGGCCGAGTTCGCCAGCGGCGAGGCGGGCGCGCTTGGATTCCTCCAGAGATTCCCGGGCCTGGGCCTTTTTCAGCACCTCCGCCGCGTCGGCGCGGGGGACGATGCAGACACCGTCATCATCGGCGATGACGACATCTCCGGGATTCACTACGGTGCCTGCGCAGACGATCGGCACGTTGACGGAACCGAGCGTGGCTTTGATTGTGCCCTGGGCGTGGACGGCCTTCGACCAGACCGGAAAGTTCATTTGTGTCAGGTCGCGCACGTCGCGGACGCCGGCGTCGATGATGAGGCCTCGGCATTTGCGCGCCTGGGCGGAAGTTGCGAGGAGATCCCCAAAATAGCCGTCGGTGCAGGGGCTGGTCGGGGCGAGCACGAGCACGTCGCCCTCCTGAAGTTGCTCGATGGCTACGTGTATCATCCAGTTGTCGCCGGGCGGCGCGGAGATCGTCACTGCGGATCCGGCGATCCTGGCGCCGACGTATATCGGGCGCATGTGATGGGCCATCAGACCGGTCCGACCCTGGGCCTCGTGGACCGTGGCGACGCCGCACGCCGCGAGGCCATCGACCGTCTCGAGTGCGCAGCGGACGATTTTGGTAGCGACGATTCCGGCCATAGTGCCTCCTCCAACTAAATGCTTGTTGACGGCGGCCCAGAGTAAAAACCAACGCGAAGGCTGCACGATCTATTAGTTTTTGTTAATGGCAATGTTGTGGACCCGTCTCGTATCAGCCTTCGCCATCTCAGAGCCTTCCTCGCGGTAGCAGAGGCTGGAAGCGCCACGGGTGCTGCCACGGCGATTAACCTGACCCAATCTGCGGTCACTCAGGCCATCGCGCGCCTGGAGCGTGATCTCGCGTTGCCGCTGTTTCAAAGACTTCCCAGAGGAATGGCCCTGACCGAAGCGGGCCGGATGCTTGCGATACGGGCTGCCGCCGTGTTCCGACTTATCGAGGGGCCGCCGCCATCGACCGTCCAGATGAACGCGTTCCTGGCTGTCGCGGACGCCGGCACGTACTCAGCGGCGGCTGCTGCGACCGGGCTAAGCGAATCTGCGCTTCATCGCGCCGTCTCTGATCTGTCCAGCGGAACCCGTGATGGTGTGTTGGAGCGTCGCGGAAGGGGCTTGGCGTTGACAGCCAAGGGGCGTGGGCTTGCCCGTCGTCTGCGCTTGGGAAGAGCCGAGCTTCGTTCGGCCATCGCTGAGCTCGCCGAACTGGAAGGGCGGGACGTGGGCCGTATCGTTGTCGGCGCGATGCCACTGTCGCGCGCCCGACCACTTCCGGCAGCTCTGGCGGCGTTTGCATCGGTGCGACCCCTCGTAGACGTAGCCATTGTCGAAGGCTCTTACGTGGATCTGGTCGGTCCGCTGAGAGACGGCCAGATCGACATAATGATTGGCGCCCTGCGGCCCGCGTCGGTGGCTGCCGACCTGCTGCAAACGCCATTGTTTGACGATCATCCGGTTATCACCGGACGGCCCGGTCACCCGTTGTCCACTCGCCCAAGCCCTCCAACAGCCGAGGATTTGATGGCCTTTCCCTGGATCGTGCCTGCTGAGGGCACCCCTTTACGAGCGCAGTGGAACGCAATGTTTGCGGCCGTTGGCGCAACTCCACCAAGGGTGCCCATCGAGTGCGGATCTATGGTGTTGATCCGGGATCTCCTGGTGCGCGGGGATTACCTGACGCTCTTGTCGCCCTCTCAGATCGCTGTCGAGCTAAGATCTGGGTGGCTGCAATCAGTGGCGACACCTCCGGGCGATCTGCGACGCACGATCGGGGTGACCGTCCGAAGCGATTGGAGGCCGACCAAGGCACAGCGCCAGTTCCTGCAGATTCTGGTGGCGGAGGCCGATATTTGATTCACATCCCCTAATAGGAACGCCGGTGTTTGCGTTGGTCGGCGCCCGGTGGCGGTCCTATCCGACCCAGATGACCACTGCGTCGTTGTCGATGATCGGGTTCGGTGAGGCGGGGCGTACCTTTGCCTTGGCCGGGCAGTGGGCGGATCAGGCGCAGGTCTACGACCGCCTAACCGACGACATTAATATGCAGGCGTCGATGCGTGCAGAGTACGGCGCCGCTCGCGTGCGCGGCCAACTGACCTGCGCGGCCGCCGTCACCGGTTGCCGAATTGTCCTGTCTCAGGTGACTGCGGACCAAGCGCTCGCATCGGCCTTGGAGGTCAGTCAGTCTATCGAGGCGAACGCTTTGTATTGCGATCTCAACAGCGTAGCCCCGGAGACAAAGCGCGCCTCCGCCGAGATTATCGAGGCGGCGGGCGGACGTTATGTCGACGTTGCGGTGATGTCTCCCGTGCAGCCGGCGGCACTCGCAGTTCCGTTGCTGTTGTCCGGACACCGCGCAGATGAGGCCGCGAAGATCCTAATCTCCCTTGGCTTCTCAAACGTTCGCGTGGTCGGGCCACAGGTCGGTCGCGCGTCATCCATCAAGATGATCCGCTCGGTCATGATCAAGGGCATGGAAGCCCTGATCGCCGAATGCATCCTGGCGGCCAGCCAAGCCGGTGTTCTCGACGAAGTCGTCAACTCTCTGGACGCAAGCTGGCCCGGCGCGCACTGGGCGGCGCGCGCCGACTACAACCTCGACCGGATGATGGTTCACGGTTCGCGGCGCTCTGCGGAGATGGAGGAAGTTGTCCGCACGCTCGATGATATGGGCGTCGATTCGGACATGAGCCGGGCTACGGCGGTCCGGCAGGCGGCCCTCGGCGCGATGGGATTGAAGACGCCGCCGGAAGGTCTCCTCGCCAAGATCGCTTCCATCCATAACCGAAGGACGGAGGCCGCATGACTCTGATCATCGACTGTCACGGCCACTATACCACCGCGCCGGAGGCCCATAATCGGTGGCGCGAGGCCCAAGTGGCCGCTTTCAAAGCCGGGACGCAGGCGCCGCATTATCCCGACATCTCCGATGACGACATTCGCGAGACGATCGAGAACAACCAGTTGAAGCTGCTACGCGAACGCGGGGCCGATCTGACGATCTTTTCGCCCCGCGCCTCGACCATGCAGCCTCATGTCGGTGACGAGGCGGTAAGCCTTGAGTGGGCACGGCGCTGTAACGACCTGATCGCGCGCGTTGTCGGCCTCTACCCGCAGACCTTCGTCGGGGTTTGCATGCTGCCCCAGTCTCCCAAGGCGGACCTGGCTGGATCGATCGCTGAACTGGAGCGGTGCGTCACCGAGCTGGACTTCATCGGCTGTAACCTGAACCCCGACCCGGGCGGCGGCCATTTCGATCACCCGCCGCTGACCGATCGATACTGGTATCCATTCTACGAGAAGATGGTCGAGCTGGATGTGCCGGCCATGATCCATGTCTCCGGCAGTTGCAATCACGCGCTGCACGCGACGGGCGCCTACTACATAGCCGCCGACACCGTCGCCTTCATGCAGCTCATTGAAGGCGACCTGTTCAAAGACTTCCCCACGCTGCGCTTCATCATCCCGCATGGGGGAGGAGCCGTTCCCTATCATTGGGGGCGTTACCGCGGCTTGGCTGACATGCTGAAGAAGCCCGCCCTGGCGTCGCACCTGATGAACAACGTCTTTTTCGACACATGTGTTTACCACCAGCCCGGTGTCGATCTGCTCGCCAAGGTCATCGACACCAAGAACATTCTATTCGGTTCTGAAATGGTCGGGGCCGTGCGCGGTATCGATCCTGAAACAGGCCAGTTCTTCGACGACACCAAGCGCTATGTCGATGCGCTCGACATCACGGCCGAACAGCGCCACGCCATCTTTGAGGGCAATGCGCGGCGTGTGTTTCCACGTCTCGACGAAAAGTTGCGTAGCGCAACATGACCTCGTGCGACGCAGGCCAGCTCAGCGAGGAGTTTGACTTCATCGTCGTGGGTGGCGGAAGTGCCGGCTGCGCGGCGGCCAACAGACTGGTGACACGTCATGGCGCGACCGTATTGCTCCTCGAAGCGGGCCCAGACAAGCAGAGCCCCTTGGCGGTGATCCCGGCCGGAACGGTGAAGATGTGGCGTGGCCAGACGGGCTATGTCGGGCGTTTCCATTCCGAACCCCAAACGGGTCTCGACGGCCGAATTGTTCCCCTTGAACACGGCAGTGTTCTCGGCGGTGGAAGCTCCATCAACATGATGGCTTACATGCGTGGCTCAAGGGACGACTACGCCGGCTGGAGCGAGGCCGCCGGAGCCGGCTGGGGGTGGGAGGATCTTCTTCCATACTTTCGGGAGCAGGAAGGCAATCAGCGGTTCGATAATGAATCGCATGGCGGCGACGGACCGTTGAAGGTCTCAAGTCCCGTCTATCGATCCGAGCTCAGCCACCGGTTCGCTCGGGCCATGCAGAGGATGGGCGTGCCTTTCCGGGCCGATCTCACCGACGGGTATCTGGGCGGCGTCGGATATTCGCAGTGCACGATTGATGGCGTCAAACGCAGCAGCGCCGTTGAGGCCTTCATTGATCCTATCCGGCGGGACAATCGGCTCAGGCTCGTGACACGAGCCTTCGTTACAAGGATCAACTTCCAGGGCCGGGCGGCCATAGGCGTTGATTACCTCGTTGATGGAGCCCTGCGCCGTGCCACAGCGCGGCAGGAGGTGGTTCTGACGGCGGGCGCATACGTGACCCCGAAACTCCTGATGTTATCCGGCATCGGAGAGGCTTCCGCCCTTGAGACGCTTGGCATTCCTGTCTTGGCCGACAGACCAGGGGTCGGCCGGAATCTGCAGGACCATCACTACTCGGTCGTCAGCGCCCCAGCACCCGCCGGGAGCGGCTTTTATGCCCAAGATCGCGGGTTTGCCATGATCGTGAACGGCCTTCGCTACCTCCTGTTCAAGGATGGTCCGGCGGCGGTGAGCGGGTCCGAGAGCATGGCGTTCCTGCCATTCGAGCCTTCAAGCGGGGAGGTCGAATTCCAGCTCTACTGTATGGCGCTCATGCATCCCACGGTTCCCGCCGAGCTACAGACCCATGGCCTCACACTGTTGGTGAATCTTCTCGCTCCACGCGCGAGAGGGACCATCAGCCTCCAGTCCGCAGACCCCGCCGATACGCCTATGATCGACCTCGGGTGGCTTGTCGATGAGGAGGATCGCCAAGCGATGCTGCGCGCGTTCCGCTATGCCCGGCGGGTCCTCGCCCAACCGCCCTTGTCCGACGTACTGGGTGAAGAGGTCTGGCCCGGCGTGAAGGTCCAGAGCGATGATGATCTTCTCGCGCATATCCGCAAAACGCTCGTGAGCAATCATCACCCAGGCGGCACCTGCCGGATGGGCCGTCCAGAAGCACCAGATTCGGTCGTCGATGCGCGCCTTCGGGTCTTGGGCGTGGATCGCCTCCGCGTGATGGACGCATCCATGATGCCGGTGCTGATCCGTGCCGGGACGAATGCGACGGCCATGGCAGTGGCTGCGAGAGGCGTAGATCTGATGATGGCGGAGGTCGCCAATCGGTCGCCAACAGAAACGTTTACAATCCATGCAAACTAATCAACATATTGACGAGATCGTCAGTCCTGCTTACGCAGGCAGGGCCGAACCGGGCGCGCTGGTCAAAGATCCGGACATGGCCTGGGAGATAAAGATGCAGGATGCCCGAACGACCGAAGTCGCCGATTGCAGCGGGCTGCCGGCTTCCTTTCTCAGTGTGGGGCCCGCTGAAAGGCAGAAGACCTGCTCATGACGTCGCTGCAGCCTGACATCCGTTTCCCAAGTCGTGCTGGACTTCCCTTCGGCGGGAGTTGGGTGAACCCTGTCGCGGGTTCAATAGTCACCAGCGTAAACCCGGCCAACGGGAGGCCTCTCGCGACGTTTGCTGAGGCAGGGGCAGGGGATGTGGATGCGGTCGTCGCTGCCGCCAAAGCAGGGTTCAGCGCTTGGCGACGCAGTAGCCCGCCTGAGCGGGCGGCAGCACTGCGCCAAATGGCAGGTGTCTTGCGCGACAATGCCGAAGAGCTGGCGATCCTTGAAGCTGCCGATTGTGGCAATCCTGTTCGCAACGCCCGGATTGACGTCCTCATCGCCGCAGCTTCGCTTGAGTTCTTCGCCGGCTTGGTGACGGAGGCCAAGGGCGACACGATTCCGGTTGGACCAGATGCCCTGAACTTTACACGGCGGGAACCGCGTGGAGTCGTCGCGCGCATCGTAGCCTTCAACCACCCTCTCATGTTTGTCGCGTTGAAGGCCGCAGCACCGCTCGCCGTCGGCAACTCTGTCATCATCAAGCCGGCTGAACAGGCGCCTCTGTCAGCCCTCCGGTTTGCTGAACTGATTGACGGGATTCTGCCTCCTGGCGTCTTCAACATCGTGCCAGGCGATCGCGCCTTCGGCGCGGGTCTGGTCAGCCATCCCGGTGTCGCGATGGTCGGGCTGGTCGGGAGCATCGCGACCGGAAAAGCTGTGCTGAGAGGCGCGGCCGAGACCATAAAACCTGTGGTGCTGGAACTGGGTGGAAAAAACGCCCTGATCGCCTGCGCGGACGCCGATCCCGAAGTAGTTGCTCGCGCCATGATCACGGGAATGAACTTCAACTGGTGCGGCCAGTCCTGTGGATCGACCAGCAGGGCATTCCTGCATGCTTCCATTCATGATGACGTAGTCGAGCGTTTGGTTGGCGAGGTCGCGTCTTTCGTGCCGGGCAACCCGCTTGATCCGGCGACTACGATGGGGTCTTTGATTTCGCGGGCTCATTACGACCGCGTCCTCGACTATATCGGCTCAGGCGAAGCCGAAGGCGCTCGCATGCTGGTTGGCGGGCCGGTGGAGGGCGATGCGAGCCTTGCCGAGGGCGCATTCGTCAGCCCCACGATTTTTGTCGATGTGACATCCGCAATGCGCATCGCTCGCGAGGAAATCTTTGGCCCCGTTCTCTCGGTGCTCAAGTGGTCAGACGAGGACGCGATGCTTGAGGAGGTCAATGCCCTTGAGTACGGCCTGACCTGTTCGATCTGGACCCGCGATATTTCTGCGGCACATCGTCTCTCGCATGAGGTCGAAGCCGGTCAGGTCTGGATCAACGATGTGGGTAAGCACATCACCGGCGCGCCTTTCGGAGGCTACAAGCAGTCAGGGCTAGGACGGGAAGGCGGGATTGAGGAGCTCTACGCCTGCACCCAGGAAAAGAACGTCTACGTGAACCTGACCTGACATGCTCGTGGAACTCAGGACATACACGTTCGAAGCAGGCGCGCTGCCCGTCTTTTTGGCAGCGTACAGAGCCGGACCAGATCGCCTGCAGGAGTCAATTCTCGGCGACCGCGTCGGCTATTACGTCGCCGAGACCGGTGACGTGAACGAGTTGGTCCATCTCTGGCGCTACGAAAGCTTTGAGGATCGTCGGGCGCGCCGTGCGGAACTCGCAGCTCGCCCCGAGTGGGCGGACTTCCTGCGCGGGATTCTTCCTCTCCTGAAGTCTCAGCAGTCGCGGATCCTGACGCCTGTCGAGCTTCCGCATGCCGTATCCCAGACTCAGCAGCAGGCAGACGGATGACCGCGAACAGCGAAAACCTGGTCAGGGACGCGGAACGGCTCAAGGTTGACGGTCAGATCTCCCCGGGCTGGAAAGCCGCGTTCGTCGGCATGTTCGCGTTCATAGTCGGCCCGACCGCGCTCCTGGCAACGACCTTCAGCGTGCTCGCCGCCGGGCTCGAAGCCGAAACGGGATGGTCCCACAGCAGTGTTGCCTATGGCGCGACCCTGATTTCTCTGGCCCTTGTGGTCTCGGCGCCCATCCAGGGGTTCCTCGTCGACAGGGTCGGACCCCGACGGCTCATTCTAATCTGCGCCCCCCTCTACGGCTTGGGGTTGATCGCCCTGAACCTGGCAAAACAGGATATCGCGGCCTTCTACCTTGCCTGTGTCCTGATGATTTTCGCCAGTCTTGGCCTTTGGCCGGCGTCCTACATGAGGGTGTTGGCAAGCTGGTTCCAACGGCGGCTCGGTCTGGCGATCGCCACGGTTATGATGGGCGCCAGCATCAGCACGATCATTATGCCCGTGCTGATGAAGTACAGCTTTGCGGCGCTCGGTTGGGGAGGCACTTATGCTGCTCTGGGCGTGTTCGTTATCCTCGTTGTTTGGCCCGCGCTCATTCGGTGGATGCGTATGGCTCCCGCAGCGGTCGAAGCGGTGATCTCGATCCCCCTGGACAATGCCAAGGCCCTGGTCCTTACGACGAGACCAATCTTCTGGATTGGCCTGGCGGTCTTCTTTGGTTTCGGGCTGGCAAACGCAGCGATCCTCGCCCACGGCGTAGCCATTTTGAGGTGGTATGGGCTCGAGGCGGGAGATGCGCTGCAGCTCATGTCAACCGTGGGCGCGGGCCTTCTGGTCGGCCGGGTGGCCACGGGATGGGTTCTGGACCGCACGGATGTTCGGCTGGTCGGCCTCTTCATGTTCACCATCTTGACGATAACGTTCGTGCTTCAGCTGTCGCCGGCTGCGGGTCACCTCGCCGTTGCTCTCGCTGCTCTCGGCGGCATCGTCATTGGCGCCGAATTTGACATCCTCGGAGTGTTCGTCCGCCGTCACTTCCCTGTCACCGGCTTCGGCCGTGTCTACGGATTCACTTTCGCGATCTTCAACCTCGGAAATGCGATCGGCGTTGCAGTTCTGGCGTTCGCGTTTCAGCAGTCCAACTCGTTTGCCGCGCCTCTCGCCGCCCTCGCCGCGATCAGTCTCGGATGCGGTCTCCTGTTCCTCACGGTGCCAAAGGACCGTCCCTCGCGGGCTCCCCTTACGAGCTAGCGGGGGTGGCGGGGCGTGACGAATTTGTCCTCCCGCAGAGGATAGTCAATTCATGTTCATCAACGTATTGACGAGTTACGTAAAGCCAAGTAGTTGGAATTCAAGCCACGAAGAGGGCTTAATTTAACGAAGTCGGAGAGGGACAATGTCGATGTCGATGAAGCGTTATTTGTGGGGCTCCGCTGCTAGCGCTCTGGTGCTCGGACTTACAGGCCCTGTAGCGGCGCAAGCCAATCCTCAGGCGGATACTCAGGCTGCGTCTCAGGATGCTGCTCCACAGGAAGAATCTCAGCTCGACGAGATTGTCGTCACGGCTCGGAAGACGTCTGAAAACAATCAACGAGCAGCCGCGACCATCGTCGCCGTCTCTGGCGAAGAGCTTTCGAACCGCGGGGTGAGCGATCCGCAGGCGCTCGAAAAGTTCCTTCCCAGCGCCAGTCTGCGCCGGCAAGGACCGGTTACCCAGGTCTTCATTCGCGGCGTCGGCACCCGCAGCGACTTGCCGAACTTCGCCGCAGCTTCGGCCCTGACTTACAACGGTCTGATCGTTCAGCGGTACGGTACTTTTGGTCTCACCTCCGACCTCGATCGCGTTGAGTCGATCGCTGGCCCCCAAGGGACCCTGTACGGCGGTAACGCGGCCGGCGGCGCTGTGAACCTCTTCTCGGCCAGGCCGAGAAATGATGGCTCGGGCCGTGCGTCGCTGGAGGTTGGTGATTTTGAAGCTTTCCGCGCCTCCGTCGCGGCGAATGTATCTCTGACCGACGATCTGAGCGGCCGTGTCGGCTTCGACTACAACACTCGCGACGCTTATTATTCCGCAGGGATCAACACCCAGAACAATTACAGCGGGCGAGCGGGGCTGCTCTACAGCCCATCAGATGATTTCTCGACCTACATTTTCTACAACCATGCGCGGGATACGGGGCGGCCGATCACCACGCTCGTCGCAAGCCCGTTTGCCAACCCGGATCCCTACCAGTTGCGGACCACAGGTGTGAACGGCAACCCGATTGACGGACGGTTTACCCGCCAGGACAACGTCAGCGACATCATCGGCACCAACGTTGATTTCAACATCGGTGGTAACGAGTTCACCTACATTGGCGGTTACATCGATTTCACCGCTGATTACGAATACTATGTCGGCCTCACAGGGAACCAACTCCAGGTGTTCGACCACGAACGGCAATTTTCCCAAGAACTTCGTTGGAATCGTACGCTCGGAAATCTGAAACTGTCATCCGGCTTGTTCTATCTGCGTAACCTCACTGAGTTCAACGACTCACAGCTTCGCTTTACGTCGGCGACAGCGAGCACGCGAGTTCTGTTGAACATCACCGATCAAGAGAACACGACCACCGCGGCTTACGCCCAAGGCGTTCTCTCGCTCAGCGACCGGCTGCGGGTGACGCTGGGCGGCCGCGTGACCCGAGATACGATTGACGCGGAGGGCGTCGGCGCTATCGCTGCAGGCCAGACCGTTGGCCCCCGCATCGATTTTGACCGTGGAGCCACTCATACAGACTACAAAATCGGGGTCGACTACGACCTGGCCGAGCAGGTTCTGGTGTATGCCAACCTGCAATCCGGCTACATTCCGTTCGGCTATAATCCCGACGTAGCTCCGACCCCCATCGTTCCGGAGTCGCAACTGACTGCCTACTCGGCCGGCGTGAAGTCCAGGTTCTTCGATAACCGCCTCGAAGTGAACGCCGAGACCTATTACTACGAGTACGAAAACTTCCAGGCTATTCAGTTTGTGAATGAGACTGGCAGGTCGACTGTTCTCAATGCGGAGTCGTCGACGATTTACGGCCTTGATCTCAGCATCCGAGCGCGGGTTACGCCGGATACGAGCCTGAACGCCGCTATGGTTCTGCAGCGGGCTCGGTACGAAACGTTCAACGGCGTGGGTTACAACTTTAATGACAACCAGATGATCAACGCGCCGGATCTGGTCGTTCAGGCGGGGATTCAGCACACCTTCTCGCTTGGCACGGCTGGCGATCTGGAAGCGCGCGCCGACACCTTCTATTCCGACGGCCACTTCGGCAGTTTCAACAACTTCCCGAATTCGCGACAGCAGTCGTACTCGAAAACGGACGTGTCGATCACCTACACCCCGCCAAGTGGCATGTGGAATGTGCAAGCTTTCGTCAGAAATCTTGAGGATGAAGCGGTCTATACGGCCCTTCAGGCCGGCACCACGATAACCGCCTCTGGGAGCGGCGGCCTGGAGGCTCCTCGGACTGTCGGCGTACGCTTTGGCGTAAACTGGTAGTCCGCCTTCTTCCAACTTCCAGCCTTCCCATGAACTTGACGCCGCTCGTCCGAAAGGACGGGCGGCGCTTTCTTTTGCTAATGCGACGACAGGATTGGGCACTGCGGCAGAACGACCATCAACAAATCAATACATTGACAATGAGGGTCGGCGTGCTACCCCTCTTCGCAGACTAGCTCGGAGAAGCTGGCGCTAGCGGAGGACTGTCGTGGCGACCATCATCGGCGGCATCGGAACATCGCACGTTCCAACCATCGGCGTCGCCTATGACAAAGGGCGTTCCAATGACCCGGCATGGGCCCCGCTGTTTGAAGGCTACAAGCCGGTAGCCGCGTGGCTTGCCGAGCATAAGCCCGACGCACTGATCGTCTTCTACAACGACCATGCCTCACAGTTTTTCTTTGATCGCTACCCAACATTCGCCCTGGGCATAGCGGATGAACACCCCCTCGCAGACGAGGGCTCCGGGTTGCGACCTTTGCCTTCGATCAAGGGTTGGCCCGAGCTCTCGTCCCACCTCCTCGACGTCCTGGTGGAGGACGAGTTCGACATTACTGTTATTCAGGATGGGGCCCTGGATCACGGCTGCCATTCGCCCCTGCCGCTTCTCTGGCCGCACGTGCCGGACTGGCCGGGCGCGATTATCCCAATCGCGATCAATGTCCTGCACTTCCCGCTACCAACAGCGAACCGGTGCTATCGTCTCGGGCAGTCCATTCGACGCGCAGTACAGTCGTTCGCCGGCGACGCGAGGATCGCCGTCGTCGGAACCGGCGGACTGTCCCATCAAGTTCACGGTGAGCGAACGGGTTTCAACAATGAGGGTTGGGACACCGAGTTCCTCGATCTGATCCGGGATGATCCCGAAGCGCTGACCCGGCTGCGGCACGCGGACTATATCGTCCGAGGCGGCGCGGAGAGCGTCGAGATGATCATGTGGCTGGCCATGCGCGGCGCCCTCGGCGGCGCTGTGCACGAACTGCACCGCGCATATTACCTCGCCACCACGACGGCTATGGCTGTGACCTTGTACGAGCCGACGGAGTTTGGAGATGACGCCGACCAACCCTCAGGAGACGGGTATGAGCCCGGCGCTCGCGAGCGGGCAGGGCTAGATGGTCTGGAAGGCACCTATGTCTTCGATAGTCGCGTGGCCCGCGCGAGCATGCCGCTTAACCGCTTTCTCTGGCAGCTGACTGACGCGAACAAGCGCGTGGAGATCGGCACGGATTGGGAAGCGGCGATGGAATCTGCGGACCTCGGAGCCACGGAACGCGAAATGATTCGCGCGCGTGACTGGATCGGTCTCATTCACCAGGGCGCCAACTTCTTCTTGCTTGAGAAACTCGCCCGCGTGTCGGGCGTGCCCAACCTCGAAATGTACGCCCAGATGCGCGGCGAAGAATTCGAAGAATTTATGCAAACCCGTCGCGTCCCGGACGCCCGGTAAACACCAGTTCCAACGGGAGGCTTCATGGACGCGCGGCGAACACTGGCAAACGTAATCGATGAGGCGCCCCTCAGGCGCTACCATCTGCAGATCTTCCTTATCTGTTTTGCCACAGCCGTGGTGGACGGCCTCGACAATCAGATGGTCGGATTCTCCGCCCAGGCCATTTCTGCTGATCTGGGTATCCCGATCGCTGAGTTCGGCGGGATTTTTTCGGCTGGTGCGGCGGGAGCCCTCGTTGGAGCCTTGTCGCTCGGCACGGTCGCCGATCGCATTGGACGCAAGATGGCTCTGAGCCTGTGCACCTTGCTCTTTGCTGTTCTGACCCTCGCCACCGTTTTGGCACGTTCAACCAATGAGCTGATGCTGCTGCGCTTTATCGCGGGCATTGGCCTCGGCGGGGCCATGCCGATCTTCCTCACCATGGTTTCGGAGTATGCGCCTAAGCGCCACCGTGCCCTGGCGACGGGAGTGCTGTGGTGCGGCTACCCCATCGGAGGCCTGGTGGGGTCCTCGCTTGGCGCAATCCTGCTGCCGGTGTCGGGATGGCAGACGATCTTTCTTCTGGGCGGCGGCCTGGCCCTGTTCGTCGTCATCCTGCAGATTACCTTGCTCCCTGAGTCCGTCCAGTTCTTGGCTTTGCGGGAGAAGGGCGCGAACCGCATAAGGCGTATTTTGACCCGCCTGAGCCCCGGCACAGATGTCGATCAGATCGATATCTTGCCCAGCTCTACCGGGGCCGTCACCAAGGCGCCGGTGTGGGGCCTGTTCACGAGCGGTCGCCTGGGCTTGACCCTGCTGTTGTGGGTTCCACTGTTCTGTACCTTCCTGATCAGCAACTTCTTCGTTCTGTGGTCGCCAGCTCTTCTCACACAGGCAGGCTACAGCGTGTCGCTGGCGGCCTCGATGGTGGCGCTCAACAACTTCGCTGCCATTCCGAGCCAGGCGGCCGCGGGCTTCGTCATCGATCGCAAGGGACCCTTCCTGCTGGTGATCGGTAGCTACATCGGCCTGATAGCGATCTGCCTCGTTCTCTCCACCCTGCTGCATGTCGTGCCGGTAATCGCGGCATCAATGATTATCATTGGTCTTCTGCAAGGGCCTGGGATCGCGGGCATGGTCTATGTTGCGACCCGCGTATATCCGCCAGCAATGCGCTCAACGGGTGTGGGTTGGGCGCTCGGGATCGGGCGAACCGGGCAGATCGTTGGTTCTCTGGTCGTCGGCGGCATGGTGGCAGCCGAACTGCCTATCAGGTTCATCTTCGCGGGCATCGCCTTCCCTGCCCTGGTCGCGACGGTTAGCGCACTCGTACTCAGCCTGATCATCCGATCGCGCGCCGAGGCCTATCCGGAATTGCAAAGGAAACACGGCTGATGACCAGCGCCATCGAGCTCGCCAAGTCTGATTTGGCGGTCGCCAATCGCATTCTCGCCCATGAAGGCGTCATGGACGCCTACGGACACGTGAGCGTTCGTCATCCTGAACGTCCCGATCGGTTCCTGCTCTCACGGTCGCTGAGCCCCGCTCTCGTGGAAGCCGAAGACATCATGGAGTTCGAGCTGGACGGGACAGTGGTGGGTGATGATCCCCGACCGCCTTATTTGGAGCGGTTCATTCACGGGGCCATTTACGCGAAGCGTGACGACATTGTCGCGGCAGCCCACAGCCATGCGAGTGAAGTCTTGCCCTTCACAGTCTCGGATGCCCCTCTTCGCCCTGCGATCCACAGCTCCGGCGTCATAGGTCATGAGATACCGGTCTGGGATATTCGGGATCGCTTCGGCGATACGAATATGCTCGTCGTGAACGACGTGCAGGGCTCCGACCTCGCCGAACGGATGGGCGTATGCGACGTGGTTCTAATGCGGGGACACGGGTTCTCAGCCGGCGCGCGCAGTCTCGTCGAGTTGATCCGGATCTGCGTGTATTTGCGCGTCAATGCGACCGTTGTGACCCAGGCATCCCAGCTCGGCGCGGTGACCTATCTAAGCGAGGGCGAGGTGGAGCGTATCCGGGATGTCCGGCCCGACTCTCCCGAGGTTCGTCGGGCCTGGCAGTATTGGGCGACGCGGGCGGGCTGCGCGCATCTCGTGCGAGCCTAGCGCCTGAAAACGTAGCCTCGGGCTAGAGAGGCATCGCTCCAAGTTCGTCCAGGCGATCGTTGGCGCCTTTGATTTTCACCGCAAGCGCCGCTCGCAGAGCCTCGAAAAGCTTCTGGTTCACTTCGGGGTCGTCAGCCCGGAACTCCTCGTCCGCCTTACGCAAGATGCCGACGGCTTGTTTGAGGCGTTCTTCCCCCGTCTTGCTCAAGCTGACTACTCGCGCCCGTGCATCCTTTGCATGGCTGCTGATGTCGACGAGACCCTTCTTGTCGAGTTTCTGCATGACCTGGGACGCCAAGGCGGTGCTGCAGCCGCACGCGTCTGCAAGCTCGCGCTGGGTGACGCCTTTGACGTTCGCCTCCAACAACCAGCCCAAACCGATCAGAAGGACGAACTGCATCTCGGTCAGGTCAATTTCAGCGAGGCCGGCATTGAGCTTGCGATGCCATATCGAGGACATCAGGCGCAGCTGGTAACCAAGGACGTCGTACGACGAGGTGTAGCCTGAAATCTCGGAAAGTTTCAAAGTCATGCCTGCGGCGCCGGATGCTGGGGGAGACCCGAGCGGGTATAAGTCACGTAGCCCTTAAATCAACGCGGTCGCTGCGGTCGCAGAGAGTAGTGTGGTCGTTGGCTCCCCGCTGCTTCAAGCGAGAGACTTTATCGGGCTTGTCACATCTGCGATGGTCTCATCAGAGGCCGTTGATCTGCGGGTCACCAGCGACCGGCCCTGGATGTAGTCTCGAGGCGCGTTGATACAATCGAGTGCGATCACAACACCGTCGCGCTTGTAGACGATCGAGAAGCTGCGTGACGCGATGTCTCCCCGTACGATCGCCCGGTCAAAATCCAGGGACAGCCCCGCTGTTTGGAGTTTGAGGTCATATTGATCTGACCAGAACCACGGCAGGGCGTCGTAGTCAGCACCTTTTCCAACTAGCTCGGCTGCGACCACGGCCGCCTGATCATGCGCATTCTGGACGGACTCAAGGCGTAGAACCCGGCCATCGCCGTAAGCGTTCACGTGCGCGGCGCAATCACCGATCGCGTAGACGTCGGGCAGGGTCGTGCGGCACCTGCTGTCAACGAGGACGCCGCCGGCTCCAAGCTCAGCTCCCGCTTGCTGCAAAGGGTCGATAAGGGGGTCGATTCCGATTCCAATGAGCAGCAAGTCAGCTGGAAGGTTCTCGCCGTCCTCCAGCGTCAAGCTTGCTACGACGCCGTCTTGAGCTTCGACTGCGGCAACCTTGGCGTTGAGGCGAATATCCACACCTTGCCGGGTGTGCTCCGCATGGAGAAAGTCCGACAGGGGCTCGCTCGCAGAGCGGCTCAGGAGCCGCGGAGAAGTCTCCACGAGGGTCACCGTTCGGCCGAGGTTTACCAGCGCAGCGGCCACCTCAAGCCCAATATAACCTCCGCCGACGACAACGATGTTGGTGGCCCGAGACAGAGCAATCTGAATCGCTTCCGCGTGCGCACGATTTCGCAGGTAGTGAACGCCATGCAGGTCGTCGGGAACGCAGGGCAGGCGGCGAGGGCTCCCGCCCGCGGCCCAGATGAGCTTCGCGTATCCGAGCAACCCACCATCATCTAGAGCGACGGTGTGGGCTTCGGCATCGATGGAGATCACCCGGCGGCCGAGCAGAAGCTCAATACCTTGCTCTTTCCAGAAGGCCGATGGCCGGATGGCGCCCTGTTCAAAATCGTAGGCGTCAGACAACGCGTCCTTTGACAAGGGGGGACGCTCGTACGGCAGGTGTGCCTCATCGGTGACGATGCTGATGGAGCCTTCGAAACCAGACTGTCGCAGCGAAATCGCCGCTTGGGCGCCGGCGTGACCTGAGCCGACGATCAGAACATCAAAAGACTTCATCGCAGCGCTCTCAGGCGGCCTGTGATTCTCGGGCCTGGGGCAGGACGTAGACCACGCCGTCCTCAACGCGCGTCGGGTAGCTCTTCACTGCCACGTGACAAGGCGCTGCGACCGCGGCGCCGGTCCGCAAGTCGAAACTGCCTTGGTGGAGGGGGCAGAAGACCTGGTCACCTTCGACAACTCCGTCTGACAGGCGGGCGAACGCATGGCTGCAGATATTGCCAAGGCTGAAAGCCTCGTCATCCACCCGGCAGACCACCAGTTCGAGATCGCCGATCTTCACCATCGATGGGTACTCGTCATCGATCGAGTTGAGGGTGATCGTGGGTACCCAATCTCCGCCTTCGCTCATCGCGCGGTCTCGGCCCGCATCGCCCTGAGCGTGTGGATGGGTGGGTTGAGCAGGTAGTCCGCGCCAATGTCGTCCGCGAGCTTGAGCAGCACTGCGGGGTCGTCGGGCGAGCCAGCGAGTTCGGAGATGGGGACAACGCGGTCGTTCGCGAAGGTCGGCGGCAGTTCGGCCGCGGTGCGATAGAAGCCGACCGGATCCTTGCCGTTGCTCACCGCCTTGATGCCCATCCGGACAAAGCGGCGGAACATGACGATGCCGCGATCGTGGGTGCCCAGGTGTTCAAGAGCGATCGGATTGATCTTGCCTTGGCCAACCTGGGCCTCGTGGTCGCCGGGCAGATACTGACGCTCGGTGTAAGGCCGATCTTCGTGTTGGCCGAAGACCTCAAGGGCACGCCGCTTCTCGAACGGGATATCTTCTTCGTCGGAGACGTGGCTGATGAAGAAGTTGATGCTGTTTTCGTCGTCGACGGGCAGGGTGAAGAAGGTGATGAAGGGAGGAGTAGCGGCCTTGGCTTCGATTCCACCCTCGAAGATCGAGCTGATACAGTGGATGGTCGGGCCGTAAAACTCCGCTGATCGAACCCAGATGTTATCGCCCGAGCGACGCGCCGCGAGGTACATGCATCCGGCCGGCGTCTCCATGAAGGTGATCTCCGGGAAGCCCTCGAACTCATCGGCAAAGTGCTCCACGCCCCGTCGCTGTGGAATGACGTGGAGAATATTTGTGTGGTGGGGATCGACCACGTTTTCTTTGATCTGGACCCAGTTGCACTCGAGTTCCAGCCGCACGCCGGGGACCAGACGGACGCCAGGAACGTCGAAGCGATCGAGCATCGGGAAGGCGGGAATGTCGTTGGGCGGTCCCATGTAGACGAAGACGATGCCGGCGAAGACATGGGTTGGATAACCGCCCTGGGTGACTTCACATTTCAGCCGCTCTTCGTTCGGATCGCCCGGGATCTCCAGCAGGGTGCCATCGGGGGCGAACAGTCGGCCGTGATAGCAACAGCGCAACCCGGTCTGTTCGACGATGCCGAACTCCAGAGAGGTGTTTCGGTGGCAGCAATGAAGATGGAGCACGCCGACTTCGCCTCGGCCGTTCCTGAAGGCTACCAGGTCTTCGCCAAGGGCACGCACCCGCAGAGGCAGTTCGCCCAACTCGTCGAGATAGGCGACCGGATGCCAATAGCGGCGGAGATATTCACCGCCCGGCGTTCCTCGGCCGACGCCACACAGAAAGATGTCGGGCTCAGCGACCTGCTTGCGGTAATAACCATCGTAGGCGCCCGGACTGCGCGTTAGTGTTTCGGACGGCAAAATATCTCTCCCGAACTCGCATTCAGAGTGCGATTATTTGATCAACGTATTGATTATATCCCTGAGGATCAGGTGTCAATCGCGCGGGGCTCGGGATTCGACGCTACCTCCAAGGGGGAGCGGGGTTTCGGCCGACGAAAGTCGATGCCATTTTTTCTAACTCCGCTCGTCCAGGAATGACTGCATCACAGCGTTGAACGCGGATGGCTTATTGGTCGGCGCGAAATGATCCGCCCCTTCCAGGATCATCAGCCGCCCGCCTGGGATTTCCTCCTCGAGAGCGCGACCAATCTGTAAAAATAGAGGAGGGGAGGCGTCACCGATGATGATCGACGTCGCGCAACGTATGCGTCGGGCTACTGGTCGAGCCAGGGGGCGTGACCGGTCAGGGACCGTAAAGCGCAGTGTCTGTACGTTTCTCAATGCCGCTTTCCGAAACAGCGGAGAAAGCTGCGCCCAAGCTTCCTCGCCGTGCCCGGCAACAATGTACTCTCGGGCGAGGGCCTCTCGGTCGGAGTTCGATACGCGGGCGCTCGGGAACAACGGCGGTGGGCTGCTTGGCAGCTCGTCTGGCAGGAAACCCTGTTCACGCGCGCCGCCCGGCTCTGCGAGGACAAGGGACTCCACTAGATCCGGAAAGTCCGCCGCCAGATGCAAGGCCAATCGGCCGCCGCGCGAGTGGCCAACCACATGGGCGGGTCTTCCGAGACAAACCAAAAGCTCGGCAAGTTGATCGATGTGGCTGTCGGAAGTGATTGTCGTCGCCATCGGTCGAGGCGCGTTGAAACCGCGAAGCGTTGGCGCACATACAGCCCATCCAGCACGGCGTAAGACACTCACCTGCGGCTGCCAGATCGAGGCATCACAGAGCGCGCCGTGAATGAGCAGCACGGGCGCCGTTCGTTCCCGGCTCATCGATACGGCAGCCCGATTTTGCCGATGCAATTGTGAGGCTGGCGGACCAAACGTGGCTCCAAACGTAACTCAGTGGTTGGCAGTTTAATCGCCGGAAGGCGGTAGTCAACGCGTTGACTACCTGTAGCGGTCAGCGCTCAGGGGGCGGCTTGACGTCGTTGACACCCCAGCGCCGCACAGATATTCAATACATTGACGAACCGGGCTGCCTGGTTCGGTGCCAACTAGTCCTCTCACCGGGATCGCGGGCCAAGTCTAGCTAGCTGCGCCTGCTCGCCAGAGCAGTGCCTTGGCGACGCTCACCGAAACGTTCACGGACCGCCCAGACATCGGGGCTACCAGCTTCTACGGATCCAGATCATGCAGAACACCGGCAATGCTACTGAAGAGCTGGAACTCCCGGTCAATCCGGGTGCGGAGCAGGCATTTGGCAGCGATGTAGTGGCCGATGCGATCCGCGCGACAGGTGTCCCATTCATCGCACTAACGCCAGGCGCGAGCTTTCGAGGCCTGCACGACAGCCTGGTAAACTACCTCGGCAATCGGGATCCGCAGATGCTGGTCTGTTTGCATGAAGAGCACGCGGTCGCTTTGGCTCACGGCTACGCCAAGGTGACGGGTGTCCCGCTGGCTGTCGCGCTTCACTCCAATGTTGGGTTGATGCACGCGACTATGGCGATCTTCAACGCATGGTGCGACCGCATGCCCATGCTGATTATCGGGGCCACCGGTCCCATCGATGCTGCTAAACGCCGTCCGTGGATTGACTGGATCCATACCGCCCGAGACCAGGGGGCCCTCGTTCGTCCATATGTCAAATGGGACGATCAACCGGCATCGCCCCTGGCGGCTAGAGAAGCGGTCTGGCGGGGTTTCTGGTTGGCTCGATCAGCGCCGTGCGCACCCGTGTACATCAACCTCGACGTGGAGATGCAGGAGGGAAGGCTCGCCGCGCCGGTCCCGCCGGCCGATCCCGACCGCTACATGCCGCAGATGACATATTCTCCTGGCCAAGCAGAGGTCGAACGGCTGGAGACCTTACTGTCCGACGCGCAACGCCCCCTGATTTTGTTCGGGCGTGGGTCTCGTGACCCCAAAGCCTGGGCGGCGCGAGTAGCAGTCGCGGAGCGCTTCGGCGCCAAGGTCATGACTGACATTAAGGTCGGCGCTACCTTCCCGACCGATCACCCGCTTCACGCCATCCCGCCGAGCACCTTCCCTTCGACCGAAGGGGGGCGCTTGATCCGAGAGGCTGATTTGCTGGTCAGCTTCGACTGGGTCGACTTGGAAGGGACGTTGAAGACCGCTTGGGGTGATCAGACACGGGCCCAGCAGGTCGTGCAGATCACGTTGGACCACCACGTTCACAACGGCTGGAGCACGGACCACCAGGCGCTCGCGGCCGTCGACATGTTTGTCGCCGCTGATCCTGACTTGACGGCTCTGGCGCTGGCGGCCACAGCCGAACTTGCCGCTACGGCGGGCTACGTTTTGAGCGAACCAGCGCAGACGCCGCTCGCCGGGAAAGCCGACGTCGCGAAGGTTGCAAGCGCGCTGTGGCAAGCTTGCGAAGACCGGGATGTGAGCCTGCTGCACCTCCCGATTTCGTGGGACGGGGGATTCTGGCCATTCCGCCACCCTCTGGATTTTATCGGCGGAGAGGGCGGAGCTGGCATCGGCGCGGGCCCAGGCGTGGCCATTGGCGCGGCCTTGGCGCTGCGCGGTAGCGGTCGCCTACCCATCGCCGTGACCGGCGATGGCGACTTCATCATGGGCTGCAACGCCATATGGACTGCCACTCACTACCGCATCCCGCTGCTCATGATCATCCTCAACAACAAATCGTTCTTCAACGACGAGGTTCATCAGGAGCGCGTGGCCCGTATGCGTGGCCGCCCCCATGAGAACCGCTGGATCGGCCAGAGGTTGGACGATCCTGAGATCAGCATCGTCCAACTTGCCTCAGCTCAGGGCGCGACCACCTTTGGTCCGGTGGACCAAGCAGCCGATTTGCTTGGGGTTTTCGCTGCCGCGATCGCCGCGGTGGATCGAGGCGAGGTCGTCGTTGTCGATGTACGCATCCCGGCGGAATACCTAGCGAGCATCGCGGACTCGATGACGACTCTGAAGGCCTAGACGGGGCTACACGGTCAAGTCGGCTGCTGCCGCCCGATGCGCTTCGTGAAATGCCGCTTAGGCGCAAACCTCAGTTCGAGGGAGCGTCTGTGCGACACGTCACCTCGGTTGAGATGCCCAACCCTCAAGACGAATTCTGACACGGGCAGTAATCGGGCCGGTATTTGTTTCGGCTCGCTCCCGCGTCCTCGCTGACAATTCGGGCTGGTCCGTCGCCACCGCGACATGGCGTCAAGGTCAACCGGATCGAGAGCAACGACCTGACGCTCCCGGTCAACATCACTAACTCTAGCGATTAGCTCCGCGTCATACGATCCGAAAGCCGAAAAACGGACAGGATTGGGCTGCTTCAGCACCTGACAGGCTTAGACTCCCAAGACGTGCTCAAACTTTATTTTCGTCAGAAAGCTAAATTGTTTGCGGCCCATAAGGTGATGACTCGCAATCGGAAAATGATCAGAAATTAGGCTTGAATGGATGCTCGCGATTCACGTCTGTTGGGAAGCTTCCGATTTCACTTGCCAACTTCGCGAGTCCGCCCCCCTATAACCCCTCTTCCGCACGGTGTTCCTTTCAATGGAGACGTGCGTCCGATGAACCTCTTCAAAAAGCAGTCCGTCCCCACACCCTCGCCGGTGAAGCCGACGCATGTCGTCATCGTCGAGCTTTGGAAGATCAAGGTGCACGCCGAAGGATGGGGCATCCCCGCCGCCGTGGTGATCATCTCCCTGATGATCTTTCTGTTCGCCCTCGGAAGTGCGGCCGGCAGCAGGATGTTCACAAACGCCACCAACAACGTCCTCGGCATCGAGCAGACCGCCCCTGCCGTCCCGGACCGGCCGCCTAGTTAGTTGGAACGCGGTGTTGTGAGCCGCACTTAGTTTGACCCACGCCCCAGCGGCTAGGCACCGGGAGCGCGCTCGACAATGCCATCCACCACGATGGCAGCGTTCCCAGTCGGCTCCGCCGCGACAGGTGCCGGCGGGGCATCAGGCGCAGCCGGCTGTGACAGATCGCGAAAAACGAACGCCACGACCCCGGACTTTCGGGCTTGCGCATTCGGCAGGGTCCTCGGATCACGCGCGATGTGCGCTACGGCCGGCGACATAGGCGAACTCGGCGGCCTATCGGGTGCTAGGTCGCAAATATGGCCGGCGTAAACCCGCCCCCGGCGTGTAAGACGATCATCAGTTTTGCTAGACGAGCACATCTCACCCCCTCCCATCGAGGAATTCGAACTCGTGTTGAGGCTGCCGTGATCTCGATCTCAGTCGTTCGCTTCGACGCCTTCGCCGGTTACGCCCGCGCGCCCATGGCCCGCGTCGCTGCAGAGGAGCTAGCTGTACGAGCAGGACTGCGGACTCATTCTTGGAATGATCTTGCGAGACCGGACAGACAATGATTTCGGTCATTTGGTCTTTGCCCAAA
Organism: Brevundimonas sp.; assembly: GCF_027484365.1. GTDB lineage: Bacteria > Pseudomonadota > Alphaproteobacteria > Caulobacterales > Caulobacteraceae > Brevundimonas. The sequence continues at coordinate 73,313 of NZ_JAIXTC010000027.1, forward strand.
ATCAGCGGCGACGATATCGCAATGTCGACGTTGGCTTTTCTCACACTCGGCATGCTGCGGAGACGACGCTTCGCGAGGCGATGGATGCCGCAACGGGAGCGCCGCCGGAGGATCATTATCAGGGTGACGAACAAGGCGATCCTGTAGACTTTTTCGCGCTCATCCGCCTCCACGGGCGCCGTGGAGGCGCAGTCGCAATCGGGTTTCGTTCTGCAGGGTTGATGCCAATGCCGTGTCTAATCTGCGGTGACGAGACGACTGTTCGCTCGCACATCATTCCAAGGGCGTTGATCCATGCGATGAAGCGGCCCGGTCGCAGTCTGGTGATGAATCGCCGCGGCGACACGGGTTGGGTCGAATGCCAGTCCGGCGCCGTCGATACCCGACTGCTTTGCGAACGTCATGAAGCTCGCCTCGGGGTGTTCGACGCCTATGCCGTGAAACTTTGCAAGACGATCAAGCGGGAGATCGATGCCGGTCAACTGGTGATCGACGTGTCCAACCCCGAGCCCGGTCGTTTGGTCGCGTTTGCCGCCTCAGTCGTCTGGCGCTATGCGGCGTCTCGCAGCGACTTGGCTCCGCAACGCGCCCTGGGGGTCTACGCCCGGCGCATCGAACGTCTGCTGTTCTATGACGAGCCGTTCGATCCACCGCTTCTCGTTTCGCTCAACGCCTATCGGCTGGACGGCCCTGAGATCATGAACATGGGTGCCTATCCGCACCTTTACTCAGAACTGGATCGCCGCTTCCGGCGCTTCATCGTCTGCGGCGTCATCTTCGACCTGATGCTCGACAATCGCGGTCCGCCACCGCCTATGGCGACGCTCACGGTGAATGACCGGAGCGGCTTCACCCTGTTCGACGATTTTCCCGCCAAGGTCATGCGCGAGCCAAAACTCGCCACAGCCTTGGCGGCGATGACCTTGCCGCGAAGGCCTTATCGCAGGCGCCCCTAGCCGCCTGATCGATAAGGATGGCCGCTTGGAGCCAGCGCGGCTCGATGCTCCACCCTTGCAAACGGCGGCGTCAGTCCGTTGCTGCGCCGGCGCTCTGCAGGAACTGCCTGATGGCCGTCTGGAGCGTTCACCCTTGGGTCGGGAGGTCACGCCGACTATCGCCGCCGCCGGGACGTCGGCGAACCGCTGCCGCTGGAGGAGTTCCGATGAGGTCCGATTCAGACTCTCGCTGACCCTGTGAGCGTTAGCTCTTGAGCGCTCGCTCGAACCTCAAGCGAGATCTTGGCTTTTGAGGGCTGTCCGAAGTGAGTCAAGGAAACCAGCGAGGTAAGACAGCCTGCTGTCCGTCGCGCGATCGACAAACCCCCGCAGTGCCCGAGATGAGATCGGTGCCCATTCGAAGCAGCCCTCGGATAGTCGCCCGAGCCGCGCATCGCTAGGCGCTTCCGAAAGCATCACGGCCTGACGCCGCCCCTTGCCGTCGCCCCAAGCCGCGATCGGCCAAGGCGTGCGGTTGGGCATATCGAATCCCGGCGCAGAGAATGGGCCCGGATTCTTTAACCGGCCCCCGAGCCACTCAAGCACGGGAGGCGATACAGCGTTCCCTACCAGTCGCCACCTTTGGCGAGCCGGAGCAGCTTTTGACCAACCCACAGGGAAGCCTTGGATGCGCTCAGCGGTCTCGATCGTGGGTAATCGCACCTCGCCCGAAGGCATCAATACAGCCGGCGGAGACGGGATGCCAATTGCCGAGCCTGACTTGATGGGCGGCAGAGCGTCCGAGGTTAGACCATGCCCGAACCGCCCCTCGGTCCAGTAAAAGCCGATCGGAAAGTCTTGAGACAGGGGTGGGGAGGCTGGCATGGGCCCGTGGTCGCTCAGCAAGACCTCGCGAGGATCGTCGACCCTGGATGCGAGAAAATAGAAGCGGCGCCGACGCTGGGGCAGGCCAAATGCGCGCGAGTCCAGTATCCTGTACGCCCAGCGATAGCCGAGGCGCTCGGCTTCGTGCATCACATACGCTAGCACCCGACCGCCGTGCACGAACCGGATCGACTGAACGTTCTCAAGCAATAGCCGATCAGGACGTACGGCTTCGGCCAGCCGAAACATGTGTCGAACCAGCCCGCTTTTCTCGCCGCCGAGGCCGCGCTGACCTCCGACGATCGAAACATCCTGACAGGGGAAGCCGGCAACCAGCAGCGCCGCCTGTCGGAGATCCTCCGGACGCACTAGGCCGACGTCGTCCACCCTCGGCACTGTCGGATATCGAAAATCGAGGACAGCCTGGGCTGCGGGATCGATCTCGTTCATCAGCGCGAACTCGGCTGTGCCCATCAGACCCAGCTCGAAGCCACCGATGCCACTGAACAGACTGACGGCGCGCATCAGAGTGCGAGGTTCGCGGCGAGCTTGTCCTGCATGCCGCGCAGAGGGAGTCTTGCCGCTTTCGCCGAGGCCACGAAGCATGTCGCAGACGCTTCAAGCCGACTCTTCTGTCCCTGATAGTGCCGGTGCAGCGCGGCCTTGATCCCTAGCTTTTGTGATGTCGCAGGCCAGCTCCTTGGCCAAAGATCCAGAAGCACCTGCTCAAGGATGTCGGTCGGCGTGAATATGAGGCTCGGCAATCGGGGCAGATCGGAAAACGCTTGGCTGTACTGAAAGTGGGCGAACGGGTGGTGCGCGGCCCCGCCGTGCTCATCCACTCCGCCCCGGCAGACGTCGTAGTGGAACTCCTTCAATCCCTGACCGTCCGGCTGCAGGTACTCGACGTTTACGCCGCCGCCATGCACTTCGAACCGGCCTTCCTCAGCTGGCACCCTGCGAATCTTCCACTCGAATCCGACTTCGGCATAGAGAGCGGCGGCATCATTGCGATCGCCCTTGTACTCTCTCGAAATCTTCGTCTTCAGCGGGGCCTTCAGACCGAACTTAAATACATTCGGGTCCTGATCGAGCCAGCGCCCCGTGGGTGGCTTCGCCATGGCGATCAAGGTTCGCTTGCTGTAGTCGAAGGCGGCGATCGATGACGGGTCGAGGCAGGATTTCGCGTTCTCCACCAACGTCGCCAAGGTGCGAACTTCCGTCTCCGCAGAGACCGTCAGGTAGAAGGTCAAGCAGCACCGCCGCCACGGTCATCGGGATCGACCATTTCCTTCAGCCAGCGCGGTCCTTCATTGATCGTCGCGCGGGACATCCAGGGTTGAAGGCATTCGGCAGGCCAGCCTCGCGGGTTGACCCGCACGGCGTCCGCGGCGGAGGTGATGCCGACCTCGGCCAAGGTTATGTCGTAGGTCACGACAGGATCATCGACGGTCAGCAGATCCTCCGGTCTCAGTCCTTCGCACCACGCCGGGATTTCTGAGCTGCTTGAAGCCGCTGCAAGCGCGTCGAGTGCCGGAGTCCACCAGCGGCGAGTGACGAGTTGTGAAAGCGGCCCTGTGTATCTGCAGGCTGCCAAGGCCGGCGTGGCCTCAATCGCCATGTCCAGCGCCTCGGCCTTGATTCCGAGGAATGCGGCGGCGTGATTGTCGGAAACGAACAGGCCGGGGAAAGCAAGCGCGCGCTGGAGCAGCCAGACGATAATCGTGACCGGCCCGCGTTGCGGCGTCGGCTGGTTCGCCGCATCCTCGGTGACGGGGGGACGCGCCTCCCGAATGGCGTCTTCGGCCAACGCAATCCATTCGGCACGATCATTCAGGCCGAGGTAGGTTTTGACTTCAACGAAACTGGTGCCGCCTTCCCCAAACTCTTGGTAGGCGCGCTCGTAGGCGCTGGCCAGATCCTCAACCTTGGCTTTCAGCTCCGGATCACTCTTGTAGAAGAGCCATTCCACATCGAGCGTGCGTCCCATTTGAGGCTCGTGATCGATGAAGCTCGCGGCCACCGGCCGCCAGGCGCCGACGGCTGGGACCTCGTCCGCGAAGACGCCAGGTGCATTGGTCAGGATCGCCATGCTGGGCAACCGGCGCTTCACGCGTCTCGCCCAAGCCCGCATCGTCATCACAAGGCTGGCACCGTCTACCGCGTGCGGAGGCGTCCTTTTCTCGGCCTCCCACAGCTCCTCATCGACTAGGATCAGGTCCCAGTCTTCGGCAAGCGCATCGAGAAAGGCCTCATCTGACGGCTCGGTCACGGTCAAATCGTGCCCGTTGCCTACGAGCGCTTCTGCCGCCTGCAGCGAAAGGTCGTCGTCTATGATCCATACTCGGCTCATCGTTTCGGCCACCTCAGCTCAAGGGCCGTGGCGTACCCATCCGAGGGCGTCGTGAAACGGATCACGCCTCCGTACTCGTCCATCAAGCTGCGCGAGACCGTCAAACCCAACCCCATCCCCTGACCCAGAACCGCATCGACTTCCGCCGTCGTAGACCGGAAGGGCTCGAACCAGGATTCGCTTTTGTCGATTGGTACAGACTGTCCAGTGTTCTCTATGACAACGACGACCTCGTCGCCCGCGTCGGACCCGGAGGCGCGCACCTTGCCGCCGGTCCCCGCGAACTTGATCGCGTTGCTCAGCAGATTGGAAAAGAGAGCCGAGACTTCGGCAGGAAACACGGGCGGAGACCGGAGTTTCTGTGGCAGATCATTGATGATCGCCACCGAGCGTTGGTCAGCCGAGTGGCGGTAGAAGTCAGCGGTGGTATCGAACCGCTGACTCAGGTTGACCCTTGAGCGACGTTTGCGAGCTTCGACGCCGGTCATGTCGGCGAGATAGATGCCATTCCGGCGGAGGCGCTCGCGCAGCTCCTTCGCTTCCACGGCCAAGGCGCGAATACGCACTCCTTGTTCGCCGGGGACGGTGGAACCAAGACGTTCCAGCCCGGCCGCTACGGCTTCGGCCGTCGTCCCGAGCCCCAAGATCTCGTGAACGAACGCTGCCTGTTCTAGTCCAATAGAGGCCAGGATCCGGAACATGACCGCTTCCGAAACGCCTTCAGCCGACAACTCGGCCGCCTGGCTGACGACGTCCTGCAGGCGATCGAGACGCACACCGGCCGCGGCTACGTCTCCCGACGACGTAAGGGCCTTGACCTCACGAACGATCGTCGCGGCCTCGTCGTGCAGCGCCTTCGATTGTACCGATGCAGGCTGCCCTCGTTCCTCGACCGGGATATGCATCTCGCGGCGCCGTCGTGACTCGGCCTTCTGCTGCCCAACCATCTCGTGGCTGGCAAGACGCCTCTGGCGCACTTGGATGCCGATCGCCCAGCGCAATGTGTCCTGCATGAAGGACCAGCTCGGCCCCGGCAGGAATCCCTCGCGGCTGACCAGCATCTTCAGCTGGCTCGCGCCATTCCGCGTCAGGAACACGCCGCCGAAATAGTGCTCGTTGCCCTTGACCGTGAGCCCCTCGCCCTCGTCGCCCGGAGGGACCTCCCACTGGGAAAAGCGCTTCAGGCGCCCGAGCTCGCCCCTTCCTCGGCTTCGGTAGTCGCTGTCGAGACCAAGCCAGTCATCCTGCGCGTCGCCGTAAGGCGGTACGCGAAACCCCTCCTGATAGACCCGGATGCCGCGAAACGCCCTTGGCCACTTCTCGTTTTCCTTCTCAAAGATCCGGGCCGAGAACGCGACGGCGTTTTCCGTGTCGCTGATCTCGTAAGTCGCGGACCAACCCTCGGCGTCCCTGAACTTCGGGATCCGGCGGCCCGCCTTCGTCGGCTCGACCGCGATCGTAACCTGACCTTTTGATGGATCACAGACGACCTCTATGACCCAAGCGGCGGCTTCAGCCGCTGCGGGCACGTCCATGGCAGGCAAGGCGAAGTCGCCCGCGTACTGGATCCTTAGCCCGGGATCGTTCGCCCCTGCGTCTCTGACGAAAGGCGTGGCGAACACCAGAGGCTTGTCTACCACGGTCTTCGGAAGCGGTTCCACGAGCGCTTCAGCAGGGACGAGGGTCGCGACGTCGTTGAAGAAGTCCTCAAGGTCGGCTCGCGACCACGCCCGCCGAGTTCGCGTGAGCGTAAGGCGTGTGCCGGCCTGCCCGAAGCCGGTCAGTTTAGAGGTGCTCAGCGCTTCCGTGGCGCCTTCGACGTCATCGAGCGTTTGTAGGTCTTCGACGAGGTCCCAGTCGATCCCGCCCTTCACGCCCCCATCGGCCTTGAGAGGCTGGCCGGCGACGTACTCCGAGCCGTCCCACCGCCAAGAAATGACGTCGAGCTTGGCCGCGAGCTTGTGGGCCGCGAGACGGCCGACACCTTTCTCGCCGGTGAACCTTCGCGCGAACAAGGCCGAACGCGTGTCGCCTTCGACCTTGGTCCTTCCAGCGATCGTCAGGAAACCGCGTTCGAAGATCGGCAAGGTCATTCCGATGCCGTCATCAGCGATAACGATCGTGCCCCCACCGACATCCTGATCCTTTTCGCCGCTGCCCTCGTCTGGCTCCGTTGGCGCATCGACGAGCTTGGAAAGGTCCGTACCAAGCACGGTCACGAGGCGTGCATCGGCATCGTACGCGTTCTTCACGAGCTCGACCAAGGCCGTGCTCTCTCGTCCGACGAGAAGTTCGCCCAGCTCGCGGAACAGCTTGGTGTCTACGCTGAATTTTGCCAATGGGACCCCGAGCCTTGCTCACGACGTGTCTCGCCGGGACAATCGAGGCAATATAGCTTCGCACACAACCTACGCCACTGGCGATCCGAATGAACGCAGCACGAGCCATTCAAGAGCTACACGACCGTTGCGCCGTCTACACGGCGACAGCCACGGCGGCGAAGCTTCTCGATATGGCTGGCTGGACCGCGGGAAGCGATCTTAGCAACGGGCGGCTTCTAGAGCCTTGTGTAGGCGAGGGAGCGATCCTGACCGAGGCTGTGGATCGGCTGCTTCAGTCGTTCCGGACCCATGATCGCCTACTCACCTTGGACAGCCTCGCGGACAGGATCGTCAGTTTCGAAATTCATGCTGAGACCGCCACGGCTACTCGGGAGACTATCGAACGCGCTTTGAGATCCGCGGGTCTGACCGCCAGTGACGCGAAGATGCTGTCGACGCGGTGGGTGAGGAAGGCTGATTTCCTCCTTGCCGAGGTCGGTCAGGCGAGCCATGTCGTCGCCAATCCGCCGTATGTGCGATGGTCGAAGCTGCCGAAATCCCTCGCCTCGGCATATCGGCTCGCGCTGCGCCAGACCGCCACGCGCGGCGATCTCGCGGTCGCGTTCATCGACCGGATGCTCGACTGGGCCGACGGTCACGGGTCGGTCGTGGCCCTCGTCAGTGATCGCTGGATGTTCGCCCAGTACGGGGCCGCCTTCGTCGAGGAGATAGCTGCTCGCGGCTGGGCGTTGAACGTGCTGGAAGAACGCCCTTCGGCGCCTTTCATCCGCGACGTGGGAGCTTATTCCGCCATCGTCGGCTTCTGGCCTGTGAAGCGGCGCCCCTCCGGCGGCGTGGCGCGGCGCGACCAGCGTGAGATCCACGCGGAACTCGTCGGTCGCCATGGAACGATCGAGGGCGCGGGGTGCGTGATCCGGGTCGGCCCGGCCCTCGGATGCGGACGGACTTACATCCTCGATGAAACCGCTTCGGCCGGCGTTGAGCCGGAGATTCTTCGCCCCTATCTGGCGCGAGGGGATCTGGCCGGCCCCAAACCCCGATCCTCAGGTCTAATGGTCGCCTGTCCGTATGACGTCCGCGGCAAACCGATCGATCTACAGGACTGGCCAGGGTTCGCCCGGTGGGCGGAGCAGCACCGCGCCGCACTGTCGTCGCGATCCTGCGTGCGGCCGGACGGCGCATGGTGGCGGACGATCGACGCGATCGGACCTCAGTGGATGGTGTCGCCGAAGCTGATCGTCCCGGAGCTCTGCCAGCGACCAAAAGCCTTCCTGGACGCGACGACGTCCATTCCCGCCCATTCGCTCTACGTAGTTTGGAGCTGCGAATGGCCGACGACGATCCTCCAGCGGGTTTTGAACGCAGGTCTAATGAGGATCACGGCGGAGGCCTGTGCGCCCCAGCTCAAGCACGGCTATTACCGGTTCTACCGTCGTTTCCTCGCACAGACGCCGTTGCCGCGCTGGAGCACTCTCCATCTAGATCAGCAAAGGCGTCTCGCCGCGACTTCCAACCCAATATTTGCCGGGTGCTTCGAAGAGCTATTCGGGTTCGCGCCCGACGCCGAATGACCATCCGGGACGTGTCATGACCTATCAGGTGGTCGCGAACGACGGGAGCGTCATGGACGCGCACCTAGACATCGAAGGGTCAGAGTTCGTCTTCCATAGCCGCGGAGGGACGCGCGACAAGGGAACGGCCACCAACCTCGACTATGGTCCGGCGATGCGCCTCCTGTTCGGCCGGCTCGTCGATTACGGGCTCTCAATTTCTGGTGCGTGGCTGGAGACCTCCCGGACAGTTCACCTCCCTCGAGCCGAGCGTCAGATGTTCGGCTCTGACGATCGCGGGACTGACCCGGCGGACTGGTTCACCCTCATCACGTCTCGCGCCCAAGTATTCGGACGACGGCAGGGGGCCAAGCCCGGAGGCAGCCGGGTCAAGAGGGTGCGTATCGCGGTCTCAGGTCTGGGGGAGGGGACTGACCTCGTCGGTGTCCTCGGCGTTCGCAAGACCGAGCGTCGGCGACTCGCGGGAAGCCGATCGACGCTAGATCTCGACGCAATCCCCGCCCACGAGGTCTGGATGGCGGTGCAGCAAATGGCGGCGTCATCTGGAGCGACCCCGCCCTCGACGCGCGCCTTCGATCTCGTCACCGAGGACGGACGCAGGCTTGATCCGGCGTCGGTGCTGAATTTCGCCGTGCATCAGACCCGGGGCGAAGAGTTGGGGGAGGACGTCTTGGGCGAGTTTTCCGAGAACGAGATCGCGCGCCGGCTCGCTGCTTTTGGACATGTCCTGGTGCCGCAAGGTCAGGCCGTGTCGACTGACGTTCTGCCTGTCACCGCTGAAGATCGCGAACGGTGCGAGGGCGAGCCGAAGCGAGTCACCCATCTGCGGCGGGAGCGAGCAGCCGGGCTGGCCAAGGCGAAGAAGAGTGCCTTCGTGCGCGAGCACGGCCGGCTGTTCTGCGAACGGTGCGAACTCGATCCAATAGAGCGGTTTGGAGGCGAGGTGGGAGAAGCCTGCATTGAGGTTCACCACCGACGGACGTTTGTAAGCGGGATGCTCAATGGTCACCTGACGGTTCTTGAGGACCTCCAGTGCCTGTGCGCCAACTGCCATCGCATAGTCCACGCGGAACTGCGTTTCGCCTCAAGCTGATGTGGTGCCAGAGGTGGTGGTGGACGTGGTTGGGACGCGGTTGCGGTCGTCCGCATCCATCGAGGAAACGGTAGCCGTTTCGCCTGTCGTTAATGTTCGGAAATCGGCTGTTCGTCGATTTCCGCTTCTGGGGCACAGGCGACCTAGGAGTCTCGGCACTCTGCCATTTTCGCCAAAGCTAGGTTCAAGCCCGTCAAACTGATTATGCCGGTAGATTCTGAACGGCCTTCATCGATCGAGGGATATCGCCAGCTTATGACGTGAACCTCGATCGCTTGGCCGTCACGGGACAGTAGGTCTTGCCATTCGGGACCATCGGCCAAGAGATCCGGCCGAGACGTATAAAAGCGGGCGCCGACCTCTCGATATTCCTGCGTAGCGGGGTCGGGCCACAGATCGAGCAGGTTCCAGCGCAGATGTGTGTCCCCGTCGCGCAGCGTATCGGAGTAGATCCGGATCGCGGGGAAGCCATCGAAGAAAGCGCCTCCTCCAAATGGCTTGGGGTGGGCCACGCCTCGGGCAGGTTTGACCAACGTACAGTAGAGGCCGTAACGGCTTTCGCTCCGCCATATGCGCCATCCCTCGATCTCATCGAACAGGCGAGTATAGCTGCCGGCCATCAGCTCTCGCTCATCACCGACACGCCAAGGTCGGTTCCGAGCTGCCGAGTAGTCGGTGTCGACCTGACCCGAACCAGCGAGGGCGACGACCGCCGCCGCCACAGCAATGAATGACACCCGAAACCTCCGTCGTTGCTCCTACGATGGGAGCATAGACGTTGTGCGCCATAGCGTAAGGGTCCTTCCGGAGCGGACCCCACTATGCCCGCTTGGGTGTCATCTTCGACGCACCACCACGTCATCGACGCGCTGATCGCCGCCCGTACCTCGGCCGGAATGACCCAACGCGATCTGGCGGCAAAGCTTCGAAAACCACCCTCGTTCGTCGGGAAAGTGGAGTCGCTGGAGCGGAATCTCAGCGTTCTGGAGTTCTTGGCCTGGTGCAGGGCGCTCGGAGTGGCACCGGCCGATCTGCTCCCGCGATTGACCGCAATCCCGGAAATCTAGCCGAACTCCACTGAGAGCGCGGCGACCATCACACAATCGTCCGACTGTGCTTTCGAAGGATTCCTAGAAGGCGTAGCTCATCCGGTGGTAGGCCTCCGGAGGCCGCTTTGCGTTCGTATGTCTCCAACTCGCGGAACATGAGCGTTGGCGATCGATCTTTTTCGAGTTCATCAAGGGCTGCGGCATACTGCTTGAGCAGAAAGCGCGCGCTGATGCGATCGCCGCTTAATGCCTTTTGCGTGGCCTGAGCGATCAAAGCCTGGCTCGCGGTCATCTTCACAGCACCGGATGGTGTGCGCACGGTAACAGGCTTCTCCAAAGCCTCGATGATGTCACGGATCAACTGGCGGCTGGAGAGCGCCCGCTCGGCCTTCTCTAACTTGGGGCGCCCCTTGAGATTACCCGATTGCCCTTTCTTCCATTGCGACCCTTTGGGCGGCTTGCAGTAGCCGACGGCATCATCGTCGTCGCTCATGCCGCAATCTCCGCGTCGCGGTCGACGCCGGCAGCCCGGTCGATGAGTTCCGCTTCCAGCCCGGTGACCGCTTCCCACCGCTCGATGGCGATGTCGACGTAGGCGGGGTCGATCTCGATCCCGCGGCACGCACGGCCCGCGCGCTCCGCCGCGATCAGGGTCGTCCCGGATCCAAGGAAGGCATCCAGCACGAGCTCCCCGCGTTTGGTCACGTCCTGGATGGCCGCCGCTACCATGGCCGTCGGCTTCACCGTCGGATGCCATTTGAGCTCGCCGCGACGCGAGCCTCCGACGTTGACGGAGCTGTAGTCCCAGACGTTGGTGCGGTTGCGCCCATGCCGGCCGAGCTCGACAGCGTTGTAGTGCTGGGCCGAGCCGGCGCGATAGACGAATACCAACTCGTGCTTGGAGCGGTAGAGCGAGCCCATCCCGGCATTGGACTTGTTCCAGACGCACAGGTTCAGCAGATCGTCGTATACCACTTCGCCTGCACGCATGAGGTGCTCCATGTGCCGCCAGTCCATGCAGACGAAGTGCACCGCTCCGTCCTTGGACGCGTTGGCGCAGGCGCCCAAAGTCGTCTCCAGGAAGCGGATGAACTCCGGGTCGGTCATCTCGCCCGACGCCATGGCGAACTCACGGTGCGACTTACGCACGTTGGCGTGGTTCTGAATGCTGACGTTGAAGGGCGGGTCGAGGAAGGCGGCGTCGACCTTCGTGTCGACTCCAACGACCGCCTGTAGAAATTCCGCATCCCGGCAGTCACCACATCCGATCCGGTGGCGACCCAATGCCCAGATATCCCCGAGCCGCGCGCGTGCGACCGTTGCAGTTTCGGGCCAGCTGTCGTCGTCAGAGACTGCGGCCGGCGCCGGCGTCATCATCAGGTCCAGCTCGGCGGTCTCGAAGCCTAGCACCTGCACGTCGAACTCAATCTCCAGGGCCTGGATTTCGATGACCTGCTGCCGGAGTAGATCCGCGTCCCACCCGGAGTTGGTCGCGATCTTGTTGTCTGCGATCCGAAGCGCCTTCCGCTGCGCCTGCGACAGGCCGGTCAGCCGGATGACAGGGACGAACTCGTGCTCCAGCGACCGGGTCGCTTGGAGCCGTCCGTGGCCGGCGATGATGACTTTGTCCTCGTCGACCAGGATCGGGTTCACCACCCCGAACGCCCGCATGCTCGCGGCGATCTGCGCGACCTGTTTCTTCGAGTGGGTGCGAGGGTTGTTAGGATCGGGACGCAGCTCCGCCGATCTCAGATATTCGATCGCTAGAATGCGATCGTTTGGCAGCTTAGGCACAGGCGTTCTCCTTCGGCCAAGCGACCGCTCAAGAGGTTTCAGTTGTGCCCGGTTCGAAAGAAGAGTGGCCGGCTGAGGTCCGATTCGTCGATCCGTAAAGCGGACCGCGCCACCGTAGATTTGTGGATAACTTCGGTTGCAAAAATTCTTTGGGAGTAGTGAGTGGACTTATCGCTGCCTTGGAGCAATCACTCACGGCCAGCCTTAGGCAAGCCATGACCAAAGACATCAACCTAGACACACTCCCAGTCAGCGAAGTTGCCAGCCTTTCTCTTGATGAACTGCGTGAGGCATGGCGACATCGCTACGGTCAGCCACCTAAACTGAGGTCAGCTGAGATGTTGGCCTTGATGTTGGCCTACCGCATTCAAGCCGACCAGGCTGGCGGAGTTTCAGTCGACCTTCGTCGAAGCCTCAGGCGACCGGCGTCATCGCCGGGCATGTCAGCGCTTAGGCCAGGCACCAGGTTGTCGCGCGAGTGGCAGGGCGTACGCCACGAAGTGGTCGTCGAAGCCGACGGAAAACTCAGTTGGTCAGGTGAGCGGTACGCCAGCCTCTCTCATGTGGCCCGGGCCATCACCGGCACGCGATGGAACGGGCCACGCTTCTTTGGCCTGCGGACGGAGGTCCCATCGTGAAGGTGATCCGCTGCGCCATCTATACCCGTAAGAGCTCGGAGGAGGGGCTCGACCAGGCGTTCAACAGCCTGCATGCGCAGCGAGAGGCTTGCGAGGCCTACATCAAGAGCCAGGCCGCAGAGGGCTGGTCGCTGGTGCCGACGCTCTACGACGATGGCGGGTTCTCGGGCGGCAACATCGAACGACCCGGATTGAAGCAACTCCTGGCCGACATCGACGCAGGCAAGATCGACACCATCGTGGTCTACAAGATCGACCGGCTCACCCGGGCCCTATCTGACTTCGCGCGTATCGTTGAGCGCCTCGACGCGGCCGGCGCGTCGTTCGTCTCCGTGACCCAAGCCTTCAACACGACCACGTCGATGGGACGGTTGACCCTGAACGTCCTCCTGTCCTTCGCCCAGTTCGAGCGGGAGGTTACCGGCGAGCGTATCCGTGACAAGATCGCCCAGTCCAAGGCCAAGGGCATGTGGATGGGTGGGGTGCCGCCGATGGGGTACGACATTCCGACGGACCCGGTCACCCGCGCGCTGGTGGTCAATCCGGTGGAGACCGAACGCGTCCGCTGCATCTTCCAGCGCTATCTCGACCTGGGCTCGGTGTCGGCACTGGAGCAGTGGTTGGGAGAGCAGGGTTGGCGCACACGAGAACGAAAAACCCGGCGAGATGAGACCGTCGGTGGCGTGCCGTTCAACCGGGGCGCTCTGTTCCATTTGCTCAAGAACCGCGTCTACCTCGGAGAGATCGTCCACCGCGCCGGCGTTGTCAGCGGCGCTCATCCGGCCATCGTCGATCCGGAAGTGTTTGATCAGGTCCAGCGCCGACTGACCGAGAATGCCGCTGCCCGTAGCGACCGACCACTTCGATCAGCTGATCTGCCATTGAAGAGTCTGCTCTACGACGCCGATGGTCATCGAATGAGTCCCTCGTTCGGTTACGGCCGAGGCGGCAAGGTCTACCGCTATTATGTCTCGGCGCCGCTTCAGCAGGGCAGGGGCGCTGGCGTCGATCGCGACGTCATTCGCCGGGTGAAGGCCGAGACGCTTCACGATATCGTCGAGCACGCCGTCCGGGGCCTGATGAAAGACGAGCAGACAGCTTGGGCAAAACTGCTCAGCTCGGTCACCCGCATCGACGTCCTGCCGGACCATCTGCAAGTCTCGTTCGTGACCACCAGGCTCGCTGCCGGTGCACGATCTGGACTTGTGCCGAGCCCGTTGAATCCGGCTCACTCCGTCATGACACTGGCAGTGCGCTGCCAGATGCGTGGTGGCCGCATTGATCTTGTAAATCCCGACGGATCTTCAACCGCCCCGCGGCATCGGCCTGATTCCGTGCTCATTCGAGGTCTGCGCCAAGCGCATCGGTTGGCCAAGACGCTCGGTTGGGAAGGTGCGGCCGGTGCGGTCGTCTGTCACCGCGAACGACCACTGCGGAACAGCTACGAGCGCAAGCTTGTCCGGCTCGCCTTCCTTGCTCCCGATCTGCAGCAGCGCATCCTCGAAGGTCGGCAGCCTCCGAGCCTGTCGTTGGCGCGTCTGATGGAAGCGCGGATGCCAACCTGCTGGATCGAACAACAGCGCCTGTTCGGCTGATTTAGGTTCCTGATCACCCTCTGATCGGCCCCTGATCCCACCCTGTTAAATCCCTGTTCCGAGCGCCCGATTTTCCCTGTTTTCACGCGGAAGCCTCGGGAAGTGCGACCCGCAAACGCAGGCGTACACGCGAAATAGGGCGATCCAGGCGGTCACCCAGAAAAGCGCAAAACGGCGATAACAGGGAAATGTCCAAACTCCACTGCCGCGAGACCAAGCAGAGACTGATCCCCTGAATGCGCCGAATGGCGCCTCGGAGACGGGCGTCTCTCGCGGCCTTCAGAGCGGATTGAGCGGGAATTGGTCGGCGTCTTCCGACGGTTGTCCGCAGGAGCGGACGAGAGAGACAACCTATCGGGGGTGTATGGCGGAGACGGAGGGATTCGAACCCTCGATACCCCTTACAGGGTATGACGATTTAGCAAACCGTTGCCTTCAGCCACTCGGCCACGTCTCCGGCAGGCAGGCTCGATAGCCGAGCCGGCGACGCGACGCAATCCGCCGGGAGGCATTGTTTGCGATCGGCTGTGTGCGACCCGTCGCCTCCTTTCCCCGACGTGATCTTGTGAGGCGAAGCGGGGAGCGATAGGGCTTCGGCTCCACCGTTCCCAGGGAGACGAACCATGGCCGATCTGGCTCAGGTTACCGAACACATCCGCGGCGCCGTCGGCGACAACTCCGGTCTGGGCAAGACCGTGAAGATCGACCTCGGCGATGTCGGCAAGATCTTCATCGACGGCGCGGCCGTCCCGAACACCGTCACCAACGACGACAAGCCCGCCGACGCCACCGTCTCCATGACCTGGGACGATTTCATGAGCCTGTCGGAAGGCAAGCTGGATCCCATGATGGCCTTCATGCAGGGCAAGCTGAAGATCGCCGGCGACATGATGATCGCCCAGAAGCTGGCTCCGCTGCTGAAACGCTAGTGGTCTGCTGACAAAAGTTATACGTCAGAACGGCGCGGTCCCTGCGGATCGCGCCGTTCGCATATCGGGAAGGACGACCACCATGGATTTCAAGCACAGCGACAAGGCCCTGCACTGGCAGGATCGGGTCAACCGGTTCCTCGACGACAAGGTCCTGCCCCGGGCTACCGACTACTGGGCCGAGGTCCATGCCGACCAC
>NZ_JAIXTC010000025.1 GCF_027484365.1 Brevundimonas sp.
CCGGCCTTGGCCAGGGTCATCGTGATCGCCGCCGTCAGCGTCGTCTTGCCGTGGTCCACGTGACCGATCGTGCCGATGTTGCAGTGCGGCTTGTTACGTTCGAACTTTTCCTTGGCCATGGCCAAACTCCTGATGGCCCGGGTTGAGGGGCGCTGGGTGCTATCAAAAACCTGGAGCGGGTAGACGGAATCGAACCGACATATTCAGCTTGGAAGGCTGCTGTATTACCATTATACTATACCCGCACGGAAACCACGGCAGCCCTTTGTTTTCACAAAGAAACTTCCGCAGCTGATCCTCTTCGAAAACCCTGTCGTCCGTATCGAAGGCGCGTGGTGGGGGAAGCAGGACTCGAACCTGCGAAGCTTACGCAGGGGATTTACAGTCCCCCCCCTTTGCCGCTCGGGACATTCCCCCAACGCGCCTTGTCGATCCGTCCGAACCGTCCCTGACCGATCTTTCGACCGGTGTCGGAACAAAAGGCTTCAAGGTCGGGACACGCCTGAGATAGAGGGAGCGCCAGACCCGAAAGCCCTAGGGCTCCAAATCGGAGGGCGTCTTATAGTGTCGAGAAATCCAGAACGCAACGACCGGAAATCGGGCAAAAAAGCGCCCGGCAAAACCGACGATCGAACCCGCAAGGGCGGGGCTTTCGACGCCCCGAAGGGCGGTCCCGACCGGGGCGGCTGGAACCCCAATCCGCCGGCCAAGAGCTTCAGCACGGCCGCGCCGCGGGCCGGTCGGGGCAAGGTGGACGCCGACGGATTCGTCTGGGGCCGCCATCCTGTCCTCGCCGCGCTGGAAAACCCGGCGCGGAAGGGGATGGGCCGTCTGCTGGCCACCGCCGACCGCGCCGCGGAGCTGGAGCGCGAGGGCATCCCCAACGGCCACAGGGTCGAGGTGATCGAATCGCTGGCTCTGGAGCGGATGCTGCCCGCCGGCGCGGTGCATCAGGGCCTGGCCTTCAAGGTCCAGCCGCTGGAAGGGGTGGCGCTGGAGGACTTCGCCGACCCGGCCGAGGGACTCATCGTCATGCTGGACCAGCTGACCGATCCCCAGAACGTCGGCGCCATCTTCCGCTCGGCCCTCGCCTTCGGGGCCAAGGGAATCATCGTGCAGGACAGGCATTCGCCGGTGCTGGCCGGGGCGCTGGCCAAGGCCTCGGCCGGGGCGACCGAACGCCTGCCCTGCGCGCGGGTGACGAATCTGTCCCGGGCGCTGGAGCGGCTCGCCGACCTGGGCTGGCGCGCGGTCGGGCTGGACGGGTCGTCGGACGAATTGCTTGAGAACGCGCTGGATCACCGGCCGACCGTTCTGGTCATGGGATCCGAGGGCGACGGCATCCGTCGGTTGGTGGCCGAACACTGTGACGTTCTGGCCAAAATTCCGATGCCGGGCGGATTCGAGAGTCTGAACGTGTCCAATGCGGCGGCCGTCGCCCTGTATGAGGCCACACGGAAGCAACGGCCGCTTGATTAACCCCGACCGCCTGCCCTAACAGCGCCCCATGGAATTCCTCAGCTCCCCCGAACTCGCCAGCCAGCTGTCCGCCCTGGGCAAGGTGCTCGCCATCGATCTGGTCCTGGCCGGCGACAATGCCGTGGCCGTGGGTCTGGCCGCCGCCGCCCTGCCGCAGGAGCTGCGTCGCAAGGCCATCCTGATCGGTCTGGCCGCCGCCGTGGTGCTGCGGATCGTCTTCGCCCTGGTCACGGTCCAGCTTCTGGCCATCATCGGCCTGCTGATCGCGGGCGGGGTGCTGCTGCTGTGGGTGTGCTGGAAGATGTGGCGCGAGCTGCAGGAGGCCGCGACCCACGACCAGGCCGAGGCCCAGGCCGAGCTCGAGCTGGCCATCGCTATCGAGCACGGCAAGGGCCCCTCGCCCGAGGAAATGGGGCTGAAGCGCAAGACCTTCGGCGCGGCCCTGGTGCAGATCCTGATCGCCGACGTGACCATGTCGCTGGACAATGTGCTGGCCGTGGCCGGCGCGGCCCATGACCACCCGTGGATCATGGTGTTCGGCCTGGTTCTGTCGATCGGCCTGATGGGCGTCGCGGCCACCTATATCGCCAAGCTGCTGAGCAAATACCGCTGGATCGGCTATGTCGGCCTGGTCATCGTCCTCTATGTCGCGGTGCACATGATCTGGGACGGCTACCGCTCCACCGTGGTTCGCGCCCTTGCGGTCGAACAGCACAACGCCTCGGCCCCGGCCTTCCTCGATATCACCGCCTATGAGGTGCAGAAGTCCTGCCGGCCCGAGGTGGGCGAGAAGCTGACGGTCTGCCTGGCCCAGCAGGCGATCGCCAAGCCCTGATCCGACCTGACCGGGCGCACGATCCGGCTTTCGGTCGCGTCGGGGCCAAGCTAGGGTCTCAGGGCGCGGTCAGGTCGGACACGGGTCCGCGTCGCCGCGCGGAGGAACCCGCATGAGCCTTCTTCTCGTCCTCGCCCTGATCGGCGCCCCCCTGTCGGCGGGTTCGGCCTCGGCCACGCCGCCTGCAGCCGTCCAGGCCGGGCCGCGCAACGTCCCCGTCGGCGATCCCCTGCGCCGTCCGATCCTCGACGCCCTGCGGCCGGCGATCCAGCGCGACCTCGGCGGCCAACCGGTCCAGTTCATGGTCGACAGGCTGCGGGTCCAGGGCGACTGGGCCTTCTATGCGGGTTCGGTCCAGCAGCCGAACGGCCGGCCGATCGACTTCAGCAAGACCCGTTACGCCAGCGCACTCGAGAACGGCGTCTTCGACGGTCCCGGGACCTTCGCCCTGCTGCGCCGGAGCGCAGGGACGTGGCGGGTGGTGACCTTCGTCGTCGGTCCGACCGACGTGGCCTATCTGGCCTGGCCGGACGAGCACGGCGCGCCGATGCGCCTGTTCGAATAGTCAGACGGCGCGCAGCCAGCCGGTGACCGACACGCGGTCGGCACCGGCGGAGAGGGCGACCTGGGTCACCGAATGGGGCGCGGGGACCTTGAGCAGGTTCAGGGTGTTGAAGCGCGGGGTGAAGGCCTCGCCGACATTGCCCTCGGCGTCGTGGAAGGCCAGCAGGCCGCCCCAGTCGATGCGCCAGCCGGGCGTCAGGCCCAGGACATAGGCATAGAGCCGGTTCTTGCCGTCGGCCGTGTCGTCGTGGTCGGTCAGGAAATGGCCCTTGCGGAAGCGGGTCAGCTGGGCGTCGGCGAGGGCGATCCGGGGCTCACCGGTCGCCTCCCGCATCAGGCCCAGGAAGGCCTCGCCGTTCAGGAAGGCGACCAGATCGGCCCAGACCGGCTCGGCGGTCCCGGCCTCGACCATGTCGTAGATGGGGTGGTTGTCGAACAGATACTGGAAGTCGTCCGTGGCGGCGGCCTGGACCGCCTGTCCGAGCGCCTGTCGCTGATGCGGCTCCAGCGAGTGCAGCCAGGCGGCCGACAGGTCGACATGGCCGGTCGTGCGGCGGGTGACGACGTTGAAGTCGGGCGTTTCGGCCTCGACCCTCAGGTGTTCGGCGTAGGGGACGGCCAGAAGATCGTGCAGCTGGGCGCGGCCGGTAGCGGCGAGGCGCGAACGCACCGCCCGGAGGGTCGCCGGCGAATGATCCGCCAGCGCGGGCGTCACTGGGCCCCTCCGAACCGCTCGCTCCACTCGGCGACCTGGACGTCCTCGATCTTCCTGAACAGCACCTCGGCGGCGGCGACGGTCTGACCGCGCGGCAGCTGGTCCAGCAGAGGCGCGTCGACGGCGGGCCAGGCGAGGTCGGCCTCGCCCACGGCAGCGGCGATCTTCTCGGCCGAGGCGGGCATGACGGGCGCCGCGATGCGCGCGAACAGGGCGACGAGGTTCAGGCCGGTCCGGACGCCGACGGCGGCACGGTCGACATCGGTCTTGAAGGCGGTCCAGGGCGCGGCTTCCTGAAGGTATTCGTTGCCGAGCACCCAGACGGCGCGCAGGGCCTGGCAGGCCTTGCGGAACTCCATGGCCTCGAAGGCCTCGGTGGCCTCGGCGATGCCGGCGCGGACGTCGGCCTCAAGCTTCTCTTCCAGCGGGCCGGGTTCACCGCCCTCGGGGACGACGCCGTCGAACTTCGATTCCGCGAACTTGACGATCCGGTTGACGAAATTCCCCAGCACGTCGGCCAGATCCTTGTTGGTCGTCGACTGGAATTGCTCCCAGGTGAAGGCCGCGTCCGACCCTTCCGGCCCATAGGCGGTCAGATGCCAGCGCCAGTAGTCGGCGGGCAGGATTTCCAGCGCCTGATCCATGAAGACGCCGCGCTTCTGGGAGGTCGAGAACTTGCCGCCGTACCAGTTCAGCCAGTTGAAGGCTTTCAGGGTGTCGACCGTCTTCCACGGCTCGCCCGAGCCGAGGATGGTCGCGGGGAAGCTGACGGTGTGGAAGGCGACATTGTCCTTGCCCATGAACTGGACGTAGCGGACGTCGTCTGCGCCCTCGTCCGTGCGCCACCAGTCTCGCCAGGTCGTGCCGTTGGCCTCCGCCCATTCCTCGGTCGCGCCGATGTATTCGATGGGGGCGTCGAACCAGACGTAGAAGACCTTGCCCTCCATGCCCGGGCGCGGCCCGCCGTCGGGATCGACCACCGGCACGCCCCACTTGAGGTCGCGGGTGATGCCCCGGTCGATCAGCCCTTCGTCCAGATGTTTGAGCGCGATCGAGCGGGCCAGGGTCTGCCAGTCGCTCTTCGATTCGATCCAGTCGCGGATGCGGCCCTCGATCTTCGTCTGCAGCAGATAGAGGTGGCGGGTGTCGCGGACCTCGAGATTGGTCGAGCCCGAGACCGAGGAATAGGGGGCGATCAGGTCGGTCGGATCGAGCAGACGGCCGCAGTTGTCGCACTGGTCGCCGCGCGCGCCGACGTGACCGCAATGGGGGCAGGTCCCCTCGACATAGCGGTCGGGCAGGAAGCGGGCGTCGTCGATCGAGTAGATCATCCGGTCGACCCGTTCCTCGATCAGGCCGTTCTCTTCGAGGACTTCGGCAAAATGCTGGGTCAGGCGACGGTTGGGTTCGCGCGAGGAGCGGCCGAACCAGTCGTAGCTGAGCCCGAAGGCGGCGCCCGCCGCCTTCTGGATCTCATGCTGTTCGTCGCAATAGGTCTGGACGTCCTGACCGGCGGCGGCGGCGGCCAGCTCGGCCGGGGTGCCGTGCTCATCGGTGGCGCAGATATAGAGGGTCTCGTGGCCCTGGGCCCGCTTGAAGCGCGCGAAGACATCGGCCGGCAGCATGGACCCCGCAAGATTCCCCAGATGCTTGATGCCGTTGATGTACGGCAGCGCCGAGGTGATCAGGATGCGGGCCATGGGGTTCCGGTCGTTCTGGGGAGCGGACGGATATAGAGTGGCGAGGTCGCGGCGTCACCCCGCCGCTCCAGATGGAGGCCTGCCATGCCCATCATCCCCGTCGTACGGTCCAGCGCGATCCTGCGGTCGATCGCCTTCTACACCGAGGTGCTGGACTTCCGGCTGGTCGGCGTGTGGCCGGAACCGGCAGACCCTGGCTTCTCGATCCTGACCCGGAACGGCGACGAATTGCACCTGTCCAGTCATGGCGGCGACGGAGCCTATGGCCAGTCGATCACGGTGCTGGTCGACGAGGTGGACGAACTGTTCGCGCGGTTCAAGGCACGGGGGCTGGACGGGTCACACAAGCTGGACTCGCCGATCCATCAGGGCCCGACGGATCAGACCTGGGGCACGCGGGAGTTCTGTGTCGACGACCCCGACGGCAACAGGCTCTGCTTCACCCGGCGCTGACAGTGTCTAGGACACTTTACACATCGTCCCCCTCTAATGTACAGGATGCTTTACATGAGGGTAAGCGCCATCAAGGCGCGTCGATATGGAGCAAGACGATGCCGCGTGGTCTGGGCTGGACTCTCGCCGGGTGTTTCGCCGGCCTTGGAGCGCTCTTTTTCACCGTCTGGTCCGGATCCGCGGACTCGGCGAGCATGGCGGCCGTGATGTTCGCGGTCGCCTCGGTCATGATCGTGACCACCGAAGTCCGGCCCGGAGGTAACGGCCGTTGCCCTGACAAGACGCGGGATCAGGCCTCGACGGACTGAAGCCGCTTCGCGATCCTGACGAACCGGCCGGTCAGCAGGGTGGACGAAACGAGGCTGGCGATGATGACGGCCCAGACGAGGCCGTCGACGCCGATCCGGTGCGCGAGCACCCAGCCGAGCGGCATCATGACCCCGCCATAGGCGGCGAAGTGGATGATGGTCGGCCACCAGACGTCGCCGGCCGCGCGGTTGGCCTGGGCGGCGACGACCTGGATGCCGTCCGCCACGAAGAACAGGGTGGCCAGGACCAGGGCGGGCGCGGCGATGGCCAGCAGCAGGGGATCCCGGTTATAGGCGCCGACCAGCAGATGCGCGCCGGGCCAGACCAGTAGGGCGACGACCAGGGTCAGGCCGGTGACGACCCCGATCCCGACCAGTCCGGCCCGCAACGCCCCCTTACTGTCCCCTGCCCCATAGGCGCGACCGACCAGCACGGCCGTCGCCGACGACAGGCCCATGGGGACCATGAACACGATCGCCGAGACGTTCAGCACCACCGCCCAGGCCGCTGTCTCGTTGGCGCCCAGCTGACCCGCGATGAAGGTCATGGCCGCGAAGGCCGCGACCTCGATGAAATAGGAGGAGCCTCCGCCATAGCCGATGCGGCGCTGTTCGGCAGCGGCGACCGGATCGGGACGGGGTCGGGTGAAGACGCCCAGGGCCCGCGCCTCCGGCAGGCGGACGATGTAGACGACGAGGAAGATCGCCAGGGCCGCGCGCGCCGCGAAGGTGGCCCAGCAGGACGCCTCTGCGCCATGGATTCCGAGACCGAGCATGTCGGGGACGAGCAGCAGATTGAGCGCGAGATTGACCCCGTTGGCGACCCACATGGCGACCATACCGGGCTTCGGCTTGCCTAGGGCCTCGAGGAAGAACTGGGCCGCGACCGAGACGAGGTAGGCGGGCATGGACAGAGCGAGGACGATCAGGGCCGGACCCGCGCCCTCGGCCAGACCGGCTTCGAGATGGATCTGGCGCAGGAGCCAGGGGCCGAAGAAAATCAGGGCGATACAGGCGGCGACGCCGAGCTGGAGCGCATAGACAAAACCGCGCCGCAGCACCGCCCCGACCTCGGCGCGGCGTCCCTCGCCCAGCACCCGGGCCGTCATGACCTGGACGCCGAACAGCAGGCCGACCGCCGTGACGACGATGATCGAATGAGGCGCCCAGGCGAGGGAATGGAAGGCCAGTTCCCGCGAGGCGTAATTGCCGACCACGATCGCGTCGGTCAGCCCCATGGTCATGATGCCGATGCGCGCCAGCACCACCGGCCAGGCCAGGGTCAGGAGCTCGCGGGTCGCGGCGCGGGTGGCGGGGGAGAGGAAGGTCATGGGAGGCGGCGCAGACCACGGTCCGACGGTGGGGTCAACCCGATCCTTCTCCCCTTGCGGGAGAAGGTGGCAGCCAAAGGCTGACGGATGAGGGGTCGTACCGGAGGCTGGAGTAAGGGCGGGCAAAGCTGACTTCAAACGTCAGCGTGACCCCTCATCCGACCTCGCTTCGCTCGGCCACCTTCTCCCGCAAGGGGAGAAGGCGTTCTTCACCACGCCCCCATCTCGCGCAGCTGTTTCGCAAGGTCCTCGGGCATGTCGCCGGCGTCGAGGGAGGACAGGTCGGCGGGCGCGTCCTTGGGGTCGAAGTAACGCCAACCCTGGAAGGGGCGGCGGGCCAGGGGCGCCGTGCGGATGACCCGGGGCGCGAGGGTGATCCGGCACCGGGACGTCTTGCCCTCGCCTTCGGTCGTGATGTCGGTGATCGGCATGCGGCAGGCGACCGAACCCTTGATGACCCAGTAGAGGGAGCCGCCGTCCTCGATCTCGGCGGCGCGCTTGGGCGTCATCCGGGTGTGGACGATCAGCCATTCATTCTTCGCGGCGCGACGCTCCAGCGTCTCGACCTCTGAAACGCCGACGCAGAGCTTGATCATGTGGAGAGGCATGTCGCCCATATACTCTCCGCTCATCCCCGCGAAAGCGGGGACCCAGTGTTTTGGGCGAGATGTCTCACCAATTGGGCCCTGCCGTTGATCCCCGACGCCTGTGCCTCACAAAAGAACTGGGTCCCCGCTTTGGCTGTTTCACGCCGCCCTGCGGGTCGCGGGGATGAGCGGGATCAAGACTGTTCCGTAACCCGGGCCAGAACCGCGTCCGCCGTCACCTGATCCCCGACCGCGTAGCCGATCTCGCCGACCACGCCGTCGAAGGGGGCGGTCAGGGCGTGCTCCATCTTCATGGCTTCCAGGACGATGACCGGCTGGCCCCTGGTCACCGTGTCGCCGGCCTTGGCGGGGGTGGCGACGATCTTGCCGGGCATGGGGGCGCGGAGGGAGCCGTCCGAGGCGGTGCCGCCCGATCCGGAAGCATACGAGGGCTTGGCCACAAGCAGAGCGTCGCCGCCGGCAAACAACACCAGGTCACCGCCAATCTTGTTCTGCCCAAATCGTTTGTCGCCCACCCAGACAGCGCCATGGCCCCAATCGCCATAGTCGTAGCGGACGGCGCGCTGGTCGGCTCCGTCACCGATTATCCAGGTCGAGTCACTGGACTGGGCGGAGACCGCATTCATCACAACCTTGCGGCCGTTCACCGATGCCACAAAGACTGACTTGGGACCGCCATTGAGCCGGAAGCCCAAGGCTCCACTGAGCGGGTTGAAGGCACCAAAGAAGTCGTTCCCATGAAGCTGACCTTCGGGCTCGTAAGTGTGCTGAGCGAAGAGAGCGATGGCTGCCAAGTCGCGCTCACCATCCTCGGCGGCCACGAGGTGTTCCTCCTCCGCCGCGATGAACCCCGTATCCACATCCCCCGCCACGAACCGCGGATGCTCCAGGCACCGCACGAGGAACCCGGCATTGGTCCGGACCGGCCACACCTCGACCGCGCCGCACGCCTCCGCCAGCCCCGCCGCCGCCGCCTCACGCGTATCCTCATGCACGATCAGCTTGGCGATCATGGGGTCATAGAACTGACTGACCTCGCCGCCCTGTTCGACGCCGGTGTCGATGCGGATGTCGTCGGGCAGGACGAAATGGTCGAGCTTGCCGATCGAGGGCAGGAAGCCGTTGGCCGGGTCTTCGGCATAGAGGCGAGCCTCCATGGCCCAGCCGTTCATCGGGATGTCGACCTGTTTCAGCGGGACGGGCTCGCCGGCGGCGGCACGGAATTGCCATTCGACGAGGTCGACGCCGGTGATGCTCTCCGTGACCGGGTGTTCGACCTGGAGCCGGGTGTTCATCTCCATGAACCAGATGCGGTCGGCCTTGAGCCCGTCGGAGGCGTCGGCGATGAACTCGATGGTGCCGGCGCCGATGTAGTTCACGGCCTTGGCCGCCTTCACGGCCGCCGAGGTGACGGCCTCGCGCGTCGCCGCGTCCATACCGGGGGCCGGGGCCTCCTCGATGACCTTCTGGTGGCGGCGCTGGAGGGAGCAGTCGCGCTCGTACAGGTGGACCACCTCGCCGTGGCTGTCGCCGAAGACCTGAACCTCGATGTGGCGCGGCGACAGGATGTATTTCTCGATCAGGACCCGGTCGTCGCCGAAGCTGGAGGCGGCCTCGCGCTGACAGGAGGCCAGGCCGTCGAGGAAGGCCTCGCTCGCATCGACGCGCCGCATGCCCTTGCCGCCGCCGCCCGCGACCGCCTTGATCAGGACCGGATAGCCGATGGCGTCGGCCTCGGATTTCAGCCGGTCGGGCGACTGGTCCTCGCCCATATAGCCGGGGGTGACGGGCACGCCGGCCTCGACCATCAGGGTCTTGGCCGCGTCCTTGAGGCCCATGGCGCGGATCGAGGCCGGCGGAGCGCCGATCCAGACAATCCCGGCGGCCATGACGGCCTCGGCGAACTCGGCGTTCTCCGACAGGAAGCCGTAGCCGGGATGGATGGCCTCGGCGCCCGTGGACCGGGCGGCGGCCAGGACCTTGTCGGCGACCAGATAGGACTCCCGGGCCGCCGCCGGGCCGATCAGGACGGCTTCGTCGGCCTCGCGCACGTGCAAGGCGTCGGCGTCCGCCTCGGAATAGACGGCGACGGTGCGGATCCCCATCCGCTTGGCGGTGCGGAAAACGCGACAGGCGATCTCGCCGCGATTGGCGACCAGGACGGACTTGAACATGGACCCGGTTTAGAGCGGCCCGGAGCGGTTGTCTCCTCCCCGTCGCGCAGCGATGGGGAGGTGGCGCGGCGCTTCTTCAGCGCCGTGACGGAGGGGGCGACGCGATGTGTGGGTCGAGGGCTGATGGTGCTCGCCCGTCGAGACCGGGTCGCCCCCTCCGTCTGCTCGCGAAGAGCTCGCATCCACCTCCCCATTCGCCAAGCGGCGAACAGGGAGGAGACGTGAATCCCTACTCCGCCCAGCGGGCCGGGCGCTTTTCGAGGAAGGCGCGGACGCCCTCCTGGCCCTCGGGCGAGACGCGGGCGCGGGCGATGCGTTTGGCGGTCTCCTCCATCAGGCCGTGGTCGATGTGACGGCCGGCGACGTCGCGGACCAGCCGCTTGGCCTCGCCCATGGCACCGGGGGCGTTCTGGCTCAGGCTGTCGGTCAGCATGGAGACGAACTCGTCGATCGAGCCCTCGGGCAGGACCATGTCGATGATCCCGGCGTGGGCCGCATAGTCCGCGTCGAAGATGTTGGCCGTCAGGAACAGCTGTCTGGCGCGGCGGGCGCCGACGGCCTCGATCACATAGGGGGCGATGGTGCCGGGGATCAGGCCCAGCTTGACCTCGGAGAAGGCGAAGCGCGATCCCTCCACGGCCACGGCCATGTCGCAGGCGCAGACGATGCCGGCGCCGCCGCCCATGGCCGCGCCCTCGACCAGGGCGACCGTCAGGGCCGGGATGTCGTGCAGGGCCTTGAGCATCTTCGCCAGCATCATGGCGTCGTCGCGATTGTCGCTCTCGGACCAGTCGATGGCGTCGCGCATCCAGTTCAGGTCGCCGCCGGCGCTGAAGGTGCCGCCCGCGCCGCGGATGAAGACCACCCGCACATTGTCGGCCCCGCCGAGGGTCTCGAACGTCTCGTGTAGAGCGGCGACGGTGGCGGCGTCGAAGGCGTTCTTCCTGTGCGGCCGGTTGATGGTGACGAACACCACGCCGTCGGCGGTGCCGTCGACCTGGACCAGGTCGTCATTGGCGTCGGGCGCGGGGTCGGGCACCAGGGGCTGGGCGATCGCATTGATCTCCGCGGCCTCGGCGTCGGTGATGTCCAGGGCGTTCAGGTCGGATTCGTCGGGTTTGTCGGTCATGGAAGACTCCTCAATCACATCCTGAACACGCCAAAGGTCGTGTCGGGTATCGGCGCGTTCAGACTGGCGGAAATCGCCAGGCCGAGGACGTCGCGGGTCTGGGTCGGGTCGATGACGCCGTCGTCCCACAAACGCGCGGTGGCGTGGTAGGGATTGCCCTCGTCCTCGTACTTCTGGCGGACCGGCGCCTTGAAGGCCTCGGCCTGTTCCGGGGTCCAGCTGTCGGCGTCGCGGTGGACGGTGGCCAGCACGGCGGCCGCCTGTTCGCCGCCCATCACGCTGATCCGGGAGTTGGGCCAGGTGAACAGGAAGCGCGGGCCGAAGGCGCGGCCGCACATACCATAGTTGCCGGCGCCGAAGGAGCCGCCGATCAGGATGGTGAACTTGGGCACGGAGGCGCTGGCGACGGCGGTGACCAGTTTCGCGCCGTCCTTGGCGATGCCGCCGGCCTCGTACTTTCCGCCGACCATGAAGCCGGAGATGTTCTGCAGGAAGACCAGCGGGATCTTCCGCTTGCAGGCCAGTTCGATGAAGTGGGCGCCCTTCAGCGCACTCTCGGAGAACAGCACGCCGTTGTTGGCCAGGATGGCGACCGGATAGCCCCAGATCCGGGCGAAGCCGCAAACCAGGGTGGTGCCGTACAGCGCCTTGAACTCCTCGAATTCGGAGCCGTCGACGATGCGGCCGATGACCTCGCGCACGTCATAGGGGGCGCGGACGTCGTCGGGGATCAGGCCGTAGAGCTCCTGCGGGTCGAGGACGGGCTCCTTCGGCTCGCGGACATCCATGTCCACGCGCTTGACGCTGTTCAGATGGCCGACGATGTCGCGCACGATTTCCAGCGCGTGTTCGTCGGTCTCGGCGACATAGTCGACCACGCCGGAGCGGCGGCCGTGGGTCTCGGCGCCGCCCAGCTCCTCGGCCGAGATGACCTCGCCGGTGGCGGCCTTCACCAGGGGCGGACCGGCCAGGAAGATGGTGCCCTGGTTGCGGACGATGACCGTCTCGTCCGACATGGCCGGGACATAGGCGCCGCCCGCAGTGCAGGAGCCCATGACGCAGGCGATCTGGGGGATGCCCTTGGCCGACATCTGCGCCTGGTTGAAGAAGATGCGGCCGAAATGGTCGCGGTCGGGGAAGACCTCGGCCTGGTGCGGCAGGTTGGCCCCGCCGGAATCGACCAGATAGACGCAGGGCAGGTTGTTCTGCTCGGCGATCTCCTGGGCGCGCAGGTGCTTCTTCACCGTCATCGGGAAATAGGCGCCGCCCTTCACCGTCGGATCGTTGGCGACGATCATGACCTCGCGGCCCGAGACGCGGCCGACACCACAGATCATGCCCGCGCCGGGGGCCTCGTCATTGTACATGCCGTTGGCGGCGAGCTGGCCGATCTCGAGGAAGGGCGAGCCGGGATCGAGCAGGCGTTCGACCCGGTCGCGGGGCAGGAGCTTGCCGCGCGAGACGTGCCGGTCGCGGCTGGCGTCGGAGCCTCCCCGCCCCGCCTTCGCGACCCGTTCGCGCAGGTCCGCGTTCAGGGCGGTGTTGTGGGCGTGCAGCGCCTTGAAGCTCGGCGAATGCGGGTCGATGGCGGAGGACAGCTTCGGCATGGGGCGAGGTTTACGAGCGGTCGCGACGGAAGGCAAAGGCGGACCCTCTCCCCTTGTGGGAGAGGGCTTGAGGCTCGCAGAGCGGAGCGATGCGTCTTTAGCCGAAAGGGTGAGGGGTTTTGCTGAGTGACCGATGGGCGTCGGTTTGACCCCTCACCCGCCGGCGCAAGAACGATCGCTGCGCTCTCGTGCGCCGCCTCCCTCTCCCGCAGGGGGAGAGGGTCATTTTCTCAGCAACCGGTCTCTTGCCGCATTCAACCGCGCCGCAAGACCCTCGGTGCCGCCCTGATCGGGATGGGCGCGGCCCATCAAACGTCGCCAGGCGGCGTTGATGGCTTCAGGGGTGGCGTCGGCGGAAACGCCGAGGATGGAGCGGGCCTCGGCGTCGCCGAGACTCTCACGCTTCCCCGGCACGGACCGGATGCGCGACGCCACGGTCAGCCACAGGGCCGCGCCGACGAGGGCTCCGCCGCTGATCCATGCGCCCTTCGACAGGGCGAGCGCCCCTCCGGCCAGCATGACGGCGGAAATCAGTGTGGCGGCGACGCGCCACTGGCCACGGCGGGGGCCTTCGGTCTGACGGCCCAGCCGGACCAGGGCCCAGACGCCGATGCCGACCAGCACCAGCCAGATCAGGCCCATGGCGAGACCCGGGTCAGGCCGCCGCGTCCAGGGCCGGAAGGGCAACGGCGTCGAGACCCAGAGACTGCATCAGGTTGCGCATCTCCTGACGGGCGGCGACGTGGGCCAGGGACACGGCCACGGGGCGCACCTCGTTGGACAGGTCGGCGACCGTCAGGCCGAACGGGAACAGCTCGCGGTAGATGACCCGGTCGCGCAGGCCCGGACCGACGCGGAAGCCGACCCGCTTGGCCAGTTTCTGCATCTTCTCTTCCAGGCGCCGCCGGTTGCGGGCCTCAGCGACGGCCAGGCGGTTGGTGATGATCACCCAGTCGATGGCGGCCTGGCGACCGTCCTTGATCGCACGATGCTTGCGGGCCTCCCAGACGCTCTCGGAATAGGTCGAGGGTTTGAGCAGGTCCAGGGTCACCGGATCGACCGTGCCCAGCATGTCGAAATCGACGAAACTGTCGTTCATCGGGGTGACGATCTGGTCGGCCCGGGCGTGGGCCGCGCGCGAGAGGGCGGTGTCGCCGCCGGGGGTGTCGATCAGGATCACGTCTGCGTCCTGGGCTTCGGCGAAGGCGGCCTCGAAGCGGGCGATCTGTTCGGCCTCGTCGGCCTTCGCCAGGGCCTTGCCCTCGCCGAGATCGGGCTCGAACGGCATGGGCAGGGTCACGCCGTTGGCGGCGGTCCAGGCGGCGCGGTGGGAGAAGAAGTGCGACATCGACCGCTGACGCAGATCCAGATCCAGGACCGCGACGCGCCGGCCGGCATGCAGCAGACCGCAGACGATGTGGATGGCCAGGGTGGACTTGCCCGCCCCGCCCTTTTCATTGCCGACGACGATGACCTGGGGCTGCGTCATGATCCGATGATCCGAAAGCTGGCGACGACCGACTCACTCGCCGGTCCTCATGGTTCGCCAGAATCGGGGGAGCCGCCCCTTCCGTCAACGAAAGGTTAAGCGACGCCTGTGGAGGCTTTCTTCTTGGGGCGCTAACGCTCGACGCGCGGCGTCTCGCTGCTTGAGCGCGGATCTGGGCGCCAACGCTCGACGCGCAGCGTCTCGCTGCTTGAGCGCGATGGAGGGCTCAGCCCCGCCGCAGACATCCGAGCTGCGCGGCATCGGCGGCGCGGCACACGGCGCGGGCCGCGTGGGCAGGGGCGATGACCTTGAGACGGGTCAGGCGGCGGCCATCGACCTCGACCGGCTCGAAGGTCGGAGACAGTTCGGCCACGGCACGGCCGGCTGAGGCGATCCGCGTCCAGGCGGCGCGCGCGGCTGCCGGGCTCGAGAAGGCGCCGAGTTGCAGGGTCGTGGGTGAAGCCGGGGGCGGAGGCACGGCAGCGGGCGTCGCGCGGACCTCGCTGCGTTCAACGCGACGCGGCTGGATCCGGTCGGAGACCTGCTGCACGACGGCCTCGGCGACCACCGGGGCGGCGGCCTCAATGAGAGCGGGAGACGCGCGTTCGACCGCGCCGCGCAGGCCGGCGTCGCGGGCGTCCCACAGGTCGTGAGGGTCCATGACCTCGACGCGAAGGGCACCGGGATTCACGACCGTTTCGGTCGAGGCGAGCGCGGGGCGGAGGCCTTGCTCGGCGGCTGTGCGGACAGGGCGGGCCTCCCCGTCGAGCGGGATCTCGGCCACGGCCTGGGCCATGGACTCGAACCGGTGCGGGTCGCCCTCGACCAGGCTGCACGACGACGTCGCGATACCGGCGAGACCAAGGAGCACTGGACGAAGCATTCTGCTGGGCGTCATAAGCCGACCCTAGCCCGGCAGGTTTTTCCGCCCCGTGCACGAACAGCCTTAAGTCGAACGGTTAACCCGGTAAGCATGACTGAGATCGCTCCTCCCCTTCCCATCGCGCGAACCGTCGAAGCGTTGCGTGCGACCGTCCGCGAGTGGCGTCGACAAGGGTTCGCCGTGGGCTTCGTGCCGACCATGGGCGCGCTGCATGAAGGGCATTTGACCCTGGTGCGCGAGGCCGGTCGGCGGGCGGACAAGGTCGTGGCCAGCGTCTTCGTCAACCCGACCCAGTTCGCCGCCCATGAGGACCTGGGGACCTATCCTCGTCGTGAAGCGGAGGACGCAGGCCTGCTGGCCGGCGCCGGCTGCGACCTTCTGTTCGCCCCGACCGTCGATGAGATGTACCCTGAAGGCTTCGTCACCTCGGTCAGCGTGGGTGGGCCGTCCCAGGGCCTCGAGACGGATTTCCGGCCGCACTTCTTCGGCGGCGTAGCGGTGGTGGTCGCCAAGCTGCTGAACCAGGTCCAGGCCGACGTCGCCGTGTTCGGCGAGAAGGACTACCAGCAGCTCATGGTGGTGCGCCGCATGGCGCGGGACCTGGACATCCCGACGGAGATCGTTGGCTCGGCGACCGAGCGGGACCGGCATGGACTGGCCCTGTCGTCGCGCAACGCCTACCTGGCCGAGGCGGAGCTGGAGATCGCCCGCAGGCTGAACGGTGTGCTGGCCGAGGCGGCCATCAAGGCGGCGGACCGGCGGCCGTTGGCGGCCGTGGAACGCGACGCCTACTCCGACCTGCTCAGGGCCGGGTTCGAACGGGTCGACTATGTGGCCGTGCGGCGGGCCGATGACCTGGCTGTCTTTCCGAACGGCGTGATCGAGGGGCCAGGGCGGATTCTGGCCGCCGCCTGGCTCGGAAAGACCCGGCTCATCGACAACATGGCGGTCTGAGCAGCCCACGGCTTGACCGCGAACACCGGTGCATGTTCCCTCGTCAAAGAACGGGGGAATTCGAAATGTTCAGATCGACCATCGCCGTCGCAGGCGTCGGCGCCGCCCTGCTGTCGGGTTGCCAGCAGGCCAGCGTGACGGTGACGGACAGCTCCGCCGGGCCTCAGGTGATCGCCGCGAGCGACATCGAGGCCGGACGCTATGTCGTCCTGATCGGCGGCTGCAACGATTGCCACACGCCGCAGTACGCCGTGACCGGCGGGGCCCAGCCGCCCGAGAGCGAGTGGCTGCAGGGCTCGAACGAGGGCCACACCGGACCGTGGGGCACGAGCTACGGCAAGAACCTGCGCCTGACCGTCGCCGGGCATTCCGAGGACGAGTGGGTGCAACTGTTGAGCACGGGCAGCAGTCTGCCGCCCATGCCGTGGCCAAGCGTCCGCGCCATGTCGGATGCCGACAAGCGCGCCGTCTATCGCTACATCAAGTCAATGCCCGGCGATCCGGGCCAGCCTGCGCCGCCCCCTCTGCCGCCGGGTACGGCGCCGACGACGCCTCCGGCCGTCTGACCTAGCCGATCGCCCCGACGCAGCCCTCGGCGTCGCCGGGGATCAACTCGGCGTCGGTCAGGGCCAGGGTCCAGCCGTGGTGGGTGTTCAGGCCCCAGCGACGCGCGCCGCCGCCGTCGCCGGCGTCGCCACCGGCCGAGACCACGACGCGACGCCCCTTCGGCAGGGCGGCCGGATCGATCTTGCCGACGGCGAGGGAGGTCGGCTGACCGCCTGCGGACCCGAAGCCGTCGAATACGCTCAGGCTCGACCAGTCACGGCGCAGTCCGACCCACCAGGAATCGTCAGTGTTCACGGCCAGCACGGCCACGCCCTTGCCCTCGGCGGCAAAGGCGAGAGCGCCCTGCGGATCGCGCACCATGCGGATGGAGGCCGCTGTCCCGAACCGACGCCGGGCACCGTCGAAGGCCCGGGTGGGATCAGTGGGGGCCCAGACCTGGACATGAAGCTGGCCCTGACGCGCCAGCCCCCAGCCGACGATCTCGCGCCACAGACCCTCGACGGCCTGCAGGTTTTCAGGCTCGGCCCGGGCCATGACGCGGCTGAGCACGGTCTGTTCGCGGTCGGGACGCAATTTGGTGTGGGGGCCGTGAGGCGCGTCCTTGGCCAGGCCGACCTTGGCGGCGATGGCGAGCCGGCGCTGGAACAGGGCGAGGAGCTCGTCGTCGACGAGATCGATTTCGTGACGCAGGGCGGCCAGGGCCATCTGCTCGGGCGACATCTCTTCGGGATTCATGTCGGGCCAGACTTGCTGGAGGTTCGATCTGGGCATGGATTCTGGGCTTTCACGGGATGCATTTCGATGAAGGGCGAATGGGTGCGCCGCCGCCCTGGTTGAGGGCGGTCGCCGGCGAGGCTGTCAGGAGCGGGGGTCGCTCGAGGCCTCAGCCGGCGTATCGAAAGCCGAAGAAATAAAAGCCGAAATAGAGGGCGGCCGCGCGCGAACGGAGCGAAAGGGTCGAAAGCGAGGCGCGCAGCGGGGACATGGGTCGAACCGGTTGTTCGGATCTTTGGCGATCCTTGACCCCTTAAGACACGCAACGATCGTGCGACGTCAACCCGGTTCGCCGGCCAGAAGAACAAATCGCGTGCGGTTATCGTCGGAATCCTGAAGGTCGTTGCGCAAAACCGTCAGCCCATAGGCCTCAGCGGCGGCCGCCGGGGCGATGGCGGCCCGACTGCGGTCACCCCCTTCCGCAACCTCGCGCGCGGCGCCGGCGGTGTCGAAGACCTCGACGGTCTCGACGTCCATCGCGGCCAGGGTCTTCGCGCACTGGCGCAGGGCGATGGGATGGCTGGCCACGGTGCGGACCTGTTCGATCGTCGCGCCTTCGATGGCCATCAACGTCATGCGGATCGTTCGCCAGACGTCTCCGACGACGATCAGGCCGGACTCGGCCACCAGGGTCGCGGCCGGCTCTACGGCGCCGATGGTCGAGTTCTCGATCGGGATCAGGGCGCAGTCGCAGTCGCCCGATTTCACCGCCGCGATCGCCTCGGCGAAGGTGTCGAACGGCACGTGCACATCCCAGGGGCGCAGCTCGACGCAGGCCTCGTGGCTGAAGGCACCCGGCGCGCCCTGGAAGGCCGTGCGCCCTCCCCGGTCGTCGCCTGCGGGTCTGCCGATCGCGCCGGCTGTCACGCCGCCTTCGACTTGTTGAGGCGGCCGGACTTGAGACGCTCGGCCACCAGGAAGGCCAGCTCCAGAGCCTGGTCGGCGTTGAGGCGCGGGTCGCAGTGGGTGTGGTAGCGGCTCGACAGGTCGTCCTCCGACACCGCCTGGGCCCCGCCCAGGCATTCGGTGACGTTCTGGCCGGTCATCTCCAGATGGACGCCGCCGGGGTGGACGCCCTCGTGCTCGGCCACCTCGATGAAGCCCTTCACCTCGCCGAGGATCCGGTCGAACGGCCGGGTCTTGTAGCCGTTGGATGCCTTCAGGGTGTTGCCGTGCATCGGGTCGATCGACCAGATGACCTTCTTGCCGTGGGCCTTGGCGGCCTTCATCAGGCGCGGCAGGCGGTCGTGGACCTTGTCGTGGCCGAAACGGCCGATGACGGTCAGGCGGCCCGGAATGTTCTCGGGGTTCAGGGCGTCGATCAGGGGCAGAAGATCGTCCGGCTCCATGGTCGGGCCGCACTTGACGCCGATCGGGTTCTTGATGCCGCGCATGAACTCGACATGGGCGCCGTCGAGCTGACGGGTGCGCTCGCCGATCCACAGCATGTGGGCCGAGGTGTCGAACCATTCGCCGGAGCCGCCGTCCAGACGCGTGAGGGCGCTTTCGACGTTCAGCAGAAGGGCCTCGTGGGAGGTGAAAACCTCGACCCGGCTCAGGTCGGGATGGGTCTCGGGCGTAACGCCGACGGCCTCCATGAAGGCCAGGGCCTCGGCGATCTTTTCGGCCAGCTCACGATACTGGGCGCCCACGCCGCCGTCGGCGAAGCCCTGGGTCCAGCGGTGGATGTTGTAGAGGTCGGCATAGCCGCCGCCGGCGAAGGCGCGCAGCAGGTTCAGGGTCGAGGCCGACTGGTTGTAGGCCTTGAGCAGGCGCTGGGGATCGGGGATCCGCTCCTCAGGCGTGAAGGCCGAACCGTTGATGTTGTCGCCGCGGTAGGAGGGCAGTTCGACGCCGTCGATCTCTTCCACCGGCGAGGAGCGCGGCTTGGCGAACTGGCCGGCGATCCGGCCGACCTTCACCACGGGCTTGCGGCCGGCGAAGGTCAGGACCACGGCCATCTGCAGGATCAGGCGGAAGGTGTCGCGGATGTTGTCGGTCGAGAACTCCTTGAAGCTCTCGGCGCAATCCCCGCCCTGGAGCAGGAAGGCGTCACCGCGTTCGACCTGGGCCAGTTTGGCGGTCAGGCTGCGGGCCTCGCCCGCGAACACGAGCGGGGGCATGGCGCGCAGCTCGTCCTCGACGGCGGCGAGCGCGTGCGCGTCCGGATAATCCATCGGCATGTGCGCGACGGGTTTGTTTCTCCAGGATTCAGGGGTCCAGCGCTTGGTCATTGTCGAAGGATAGGCCTCTCGCGGTTGCGAAACAACAAATCTAACCCGCGCTGACGTCTTGCGACTGTTTGACCTTCAGTGTCACCAGTTCCTCGGCCATGGTCGGATGGACGGCGCAGGTGGCGTCCCACTGGGCCTTGGTCAGGCCGGCCTTCACGGCAATGGCGGCCAGCTGGATCATTTCCGGGGCCTCGGGACCGACGATGTGGACCCCCACGACGCGGTCGGTGTCGGCATCGACGACCAGCTTCATCAGCACCCGTTCGTCCGAGCCGGTGAAGGCGTATTTCATCGGCCGGAAGCGGGTGACGTAGACGTCGACCCCCTTGCTGCAGGTGTGCCGCGCCTCGCTCTCGCTCAGGCCGACGACGCCGACCGGAGGCTGCGAGAAGACCGCGGTGGCGACGGCCTCGTAGTCGAAATGCTGTGGATTGTCGCGATAGACGGTCTCGTGGAAGGCGACGGCCTCGCGGATGGCGACCGGGGTCAGGTTCATCCGGTCGGTGACGTCGCCGATGGCCCAGATATTGTCGGCGGTGGTCTTCGACAGGGCATCCACCTTGATCGCGCCCTTTTCGTTCAGCGCAACGCCGGCTGCCTCAAGCCCCAGATCCCTGACATGCGGGACGCGGCCGGTGGCGAACATGACGACGTCGGTCTCGATCTCCATGCCGTTCTCCAGCACGTTCATCAGGCCGGTCGCGGTCTTTCTGATCTCCGCGTGCTGACAGCCCAGGATGACCTTGATGCCGCGCTTCTCGATCTCTCCGGCCAGGTGGGCGCGCACGTCGTCGTCGAAGCCGCGCAGGATGTTCGGGCCACGATAGATCAGGGTCGTCTCGACGCCGAGGCCGGCGAAGATGCCGGCGAACTCCACCGCGATATAGCCGCCGCCCGCGATCAGGATGCGCTTCGGCAACTCCGGCAGGTGGAAGGCCTCTTCAGAGCTGATGGCATGTTCGATGCCCGGGAGGTTTTCGGGCAACCAGGGCCGGCCTCCGGTGGCGATCAGGATGCGTTCGGCGGTGATGGTCTGGTTCTTGCCGACGATCTCGACAGTGTGGGCGTCCTTGAGGACGGCGCGACCGTGGATCAGCTCGACGCCTGCCTTGCCGAGGTTGGCGGCGTAGATGCCGGACAGGCGGGCGATCTCGACATCCTTGGCCTGGATGAATTTCGGCCAGTCGAAACTGGCCTCGACGGTCCAGCCGTAGCCTTCGGCGGTCTCGAACTGGTGGGCGAAGTCCGAGGCCATGACCATGAACTTCTTGGGCACGCAGCCCCGCACGACGCAGGTCCCGCCGACGCGGAACTCCTCGGCGATGGCGACCTTCTTGCCGCCCAGCCCCGTCAGGCGCGCGGCACGGACCCCGCCCGAGCCGGCGCCGATGACGAAGAGGTCGTAGTCGTAGTCGGCCATGGCGATCTCGAACCGGACGGAAAACACAGTCCGAAGCGTCCGAAGCGTCCGGAGAGGCCGGGGTCGCGGGCGGCGTCGGCGGACGGATTTAGGCGCCGCTGACAGTCGGGACAAGCGCCCCACCCCCTTCAAAGCCAGGTCCCCGGTTCCTCTCCCCGTTCTCCCTCCCCGATGGCAGGGCCGGAACGGAACTGTGTCGGGGCCCGGCGTCCGCTGATGGCCGATCGCACCTGCCGCTTGCTCGTCACCGCGAGTGCGTTGAATCCGCCGCAGTTGAACAACCAAAGATGAGTGTTAACCTCGTCTCCGGGACCTGTTCGGGAGAGATGCCGTCATGCTTACGCTCGCCGCCCTGGCCGTCATGGCCACCCTGTCGATCGAGGGTGACGCCCATGCCTCAATTCGACCGATCCAGGTCGCCCCGCAGGTCGCCCAGACGGGTGAACCGGTTCAGCTTGAGGATGTGGTGGTCAGCGGCCGGTCGCTCGACAGGATGATCCTCGATTTCGTTGGTGAGGTTGCCGAGCCCAACAACAATCGCGGCCTTGCCCGTTGGCGGGAAAGTGTCTGTGTGGGGGTCATCAATCTCCGCGGTGAGGTCGCCGGCTATATCGCCGATCGGGTCTCCACGGTCGCCGGGGACCTGGGGCTCGAGGTCGGCGAGGCCGGATGCCGGCCGAACCTCCTGGTGGTCGCGACGGCTGACGGCAGTACTCTGGCCGGAAACCTCGTGGAAGACCGGGTTCGGGCCTTCCGCATGGGCGGCACAGGAATGGATCGCGGCGGCGCGGCCCTTCGGGATTTCGTCGCAACGGACAGACCGGTGCGGTGGTGGCAGATGAGTGCGCCGGTCGACTCCGAGACCGGTCTTCTGGCCGTCAGACTGCCGGGGGAGTGCCGGGACCCATGCGCAAGCCCGCTGGACTACGCCCCCGTTGTCAACATCTTCGCTGCGTCGCGCCTCCGCACCCAGATCGTGGACAATCTGATCCGGGCGGTGGTGATTGTGGACGTCGATGAGGTCTCGGATCTCTCGGTGCTGCAACTGGCGGACTATATCGCCATGGTCTCCCTGGCCCAGATCGATCCCGACGCCGACACCAGTGGCTACGCCTCCATTCTGAACGTGTTCGACGATCCGCAAGGCAGCCAGAGCCTGACGGACTGGGACCTCGCCTATCTCGGCGGGCTGTATGGCGCCGAACACAACCAGATCAACCGGCGCGCAGGCCGGTCCCAGATCGTGGACGCGATCCGTCGCGAGCACCGGCTGCTGCGCGAACGCGAGCCCACTGTCGTGCCTGACACCGACTGACCCGAGACGCTACGGAGCCAGTACCCTGACCCCTTGGTCATCACCGATGATCGCCTCGTCAGCGAGGTCGAGGAACAGGCCGTGCTCGACCACGCCGGTGATCAGCTTCAGATCGTCAGCGAGACGGACCGGGTCGTGGATGGCCTGGCATTTCGCGTCATAGATGACATTGCCGCCGTCGGTGCGGACCACGCCGCGATCCGCCTGACGCAGGCGGGCCGGCATCTGGATGTCGTGGTCGATGAGGACGTCCATGATCCGGTTCGCCGTCGCCTTGTGGCCGAAGGCGACGACCTCGATCGGCAGGGGGAAGGCGCCAAGCACCGGCACGACCTTGGCTGCGTCGGCGATGACGATGCAGCGGTCCGAAGCCTCCCACACCAGTTTCTCGCGCAGCAGGGCCGCGCCGCCGCCCTTGATCAGGGCGAGGCCGGGGCCGACCTCGTCGGCGCCGTCGACGGTCAGGTCGATGCGGGACACATCGTCCAGAGTGGTGAGCGGCAGGCCGAGTTCGCGGGCCAGGTCGGCCGTCCGCTCCGAGGTCGGGACGCAGCGCAGGCCGGTCAGGTTGCGCGCTGCGAGCGCCTTGACGAACCAGGCGGCGGTGGAGCCGGTGCCCAGGCCCACGACCATGCCGGCCTCGACACGGAGGGCCGCAGCCTCTCCCGAGATCTGTTTCTGGAGATCGCTCATTTCGATTTCGCCGCCTTCTTCGCCCTGGCCTTGTCGCGGAAGGCCGCGCCGGCGCCGTCCTTGTTGACCTGACGCCCGCGCGCCAGGGCGAGCGCATCGGCCGG
Source organism: Brevundimonas sp. (assembly GCF_027484365.1). GTDB lineage: Bacteria > Pseudomonadota > Alphaproteobacteria > Caulobacterales > Caulobacteraceae > Brevundimonas. Next base: position 23,337 of record NZ_JAIXTC010000025.1, read on the forward strand.
CACGTCCTCGACGATGACCGACCCCGAGCCGACGATGGCCCCGGCCCCGATGGTGACGGGCGCGACCAGCGAAGTATTGGAGCCGACGAAGGCCCCCTCGCCCACCGTGGTCTTCGCCTTGTTGTACCCATCGTAATTGCAGAAGATCGTGCCCGCGCCGATGTTGGCGCCCGCCCCAACCGAACCGTCCCCGAGATAGGACAGGTGGCTGGCCTTGGCGCCCGCCTCCATGCGGACGTTCTTCACCTCAACGAAGTTTCCGACCTTCACATCCTCGCCCAGGTCCGCGCCGGGACGCAGGCGGGCATAGGGGCCGACTTCTGCCCCCGACGCGACCGTCGCGCCCTCGACATGGCTGAAGCTGCGGATACGGGCGCGTTCGGCGATGATTGCGCCCGGGCCGAAGACGACGAAGGGTTCGATGAAAGATCCGGCGCCGACCCGGGTGTCCCAGGCGAAATGGACCGTGTCCGGAGCCGGCATGGTGACGCCGGCCGCGAGGAAGGTCTCGCGCTGGACCTTCTGGAACAGGGCCTCGGCCTGGGCCAGTTCGCCTTGCGCGTTGACCCCCATGACCGAGTCCTCCGACGCCATGGTCACCCGGGTCGGCTCGCCGCGCCTGCGGGCCAGCTCAACCACGTCGGTCAGGTAGTATTCGCCCTTGGCGTTGTCGTTCCGGACCTCGGCCAGGAGGGAGAAGAGCAGACCTACCGGCGCGGCCATGACGCCGGAATTACAGGTGGTTATGGCCAGAACCTCCGGCGAGGCCTCCTTGGCCTCGGTGATGGCCGAGAGGGTATCGCCGTCCATGAGCAGACGTCCGTAGGCTCCTGGGTCGGCGGCCTCGAAGCCGATGACGGTGACGCCGTCGTGATGCGCGAACACCGCCTCGATGTCGTGGGCGCGCAGCAGGGGCACGTCGCCATAGGTGACCACGACCTGACCGATGAAGTCACCCAGCACGGCCTCGGCGGCGCGGACGGCGTGGCCCGTGCCCAGGGGCGGGTCCTGGACCGCCACGGCGTCCTCGCCCAGCCGCCCGACGACATGGGCGCGCACCTCCGGCGAGTGGGCGCCGACGACGACGACGATCCGTTCGCAGCCGAGGGCCTCGGCCGCGTCGATGGCGTGATCCAGCATGGCGCGGTGGCCGACCGGGTGCAGCACCTTGGGCAGGGGAGACTTCATCCGCGTCCCCTGGCCGGCGGCGAGGATGATGGCGGCTCTGGGATGGGTGGTCATGAATCGGTCCGGGGTCTAGTCACGCGCCGTGGTCTAGCCCATCGGCGGGCCGGACGGGAGACGGCCATGATCGAACGCGACCTTGAAGGCTGGACCCTGGCCTTCGACCTGGACGGCACCCTGGTCGAGACCCATCAGGATCTGGTCGGCACCCTGAACCGGATGCTGGTGCTGAAGGGACTGCCGCCCGCGCCGATGGAGAGCGCGCGAAAGCTGATCGGCGGCGGGGCCCGTGCGCTGCTGACGCACGGCTTCGAACTGGCCGGAGCGCCGGTCGAAGAGGCTCAGGACCCCGCCCTGTTCGACGCCTTCATCGCCGACTACATCGAGCATATCGCCGACCATTCGGCCCCGTTCGAGGGCGTAGTCGAGACGCTGGAGACCCTGGCCGAGCGTGGCGCGACCCTTGTCGTCGTGACCAACAAGCGGTCGGACCTGTCGGAACTGCTGCTCGGCAAGATCGACCTGACGAGGCATTTCGCCGCCATCGTGGGACCGGACCGTGTCAGCGCGAGAAAGCCCTCGGGCCTTCATCTGGTCGAGGCGGTGAAGTCGGTCGGTGGCGATCCGGAACGCGCCATCATGGTCGGTGACGCGGCGCCGGACATCGGCTGCGCGAAGGATGCCGGCGTGCCGTCGATCGGCGTGACCTTCGGCTATACACCGGTCCCGATGGAAGATCTGGAGCCCGACGTCATCGTCGACGCCTTCGAGGACATCGAGGAGGCTGTCGATATGATCGTGGTCGACCACTATGTCGCGCGGGCGCTTTCGGGGACCTGAGGCGGCGAACGACGGCCTAACCCGATCTTCAGACCTTCCTGCCAAGCTTCCTGTCCCGAAAAGGAGAAGCCTGTGTTCGGAGAAGTTCTCACCTACCTGCATCGACACAATCGTGTGGCGCTGACCGGTACGCTCATCGTGACGTTTGTCGCCGTCGTTCAACTGATCGGCTGATCGAACTCAGAGGCAGGGACGCCTCAGCCGGCCTTTGCCGCGTCGAAGCCTGCGCGCGACGCCTCGATCCGCTCCAGGTTCTTTTCAGCCCACAGCCACACTCCGCAGAAGGCTTCGGCCAGGCTGAAGCCGAGGTCGGTCAGGCGGTATTCGACCCTGGGCGGGATCACCGGGTGAACGGTGCGGATCACGAGGCCGTCGCGTTCCATCTGGCGCAGGGTCTGGGTCAGCATCTTCTGGCTGATGCCGTCGGCCAGGGCCGCGAGGCGGGTGAACCGCAGCTCGCCGTGCTCGACCAGGACCTCCAGCACGATCATCGTCCACTTGTCGGCGACCCGGCCGATGACCTCGGTGACGAGGGCTTCGACGCGGGGATCCACGGGCGGGTGATCGAAAATCGGGGGCCGAACGGCAGCGGTGGTCATTTCTTACTCGCAGGTGCGTACAGAACCTTCGGGTGCCTTCTTCCCGATGGAGAGTGACTGGTATAGCGGATCCTCCATCGGTTCACATCCGTTTTGGAGACACCCCATGGATACCGCCAGAGACACCGTCCTGATCACCGGCGGCGGCACCGGCATCGGCCGCGCCTTCGCCGAGGCCCTGCACGCGAAGGGCGCAAAGGTCATCATCGCCGGCCGCCGAGCCGGGGTGCTGCAAGAGGTCTGCGCCGCCAACCCCGGCATGGCGTTCGAGACGGTCGACGTCGCCGACGCCGCGTCCATCAACGCCCTGGCCGCACGGGTCATCGCCGCCCATCCGGACCTGAACGCGGTGATCTCGAACGCCGGGATCATGAAGGCCGAGAGCCTGTCGGGCGGGACGTTCGACATGGGCGTCGTGGACGAGACGGTCGCCATCAACCTGCTCGGCACGATCCGGCTGGCGGCGGCGGTCCTGCCGCACCTGCTGACGAAGCCCTCGGCCAGTTTCGTCACCGTGTCGTCGGGCCTGGCCTTCGTGCCGCTGGCGGCGACCCCGACCTATTCGGCGACCAAGGCGGCCATCCATTCCTGGAGCCAGTCCCTGCGCAGCCAGCTGGCCGGCACCTCGGTCAGGGTGATCGAATGGGCCCCGCCTGCGGTGGCGACCGACCTGATGCCCGGCCATGCGGAGAACCCCAACTCCATGCCGCTGGCGGACTTCACTGCCGAGAGCCTGGCCCTGTTCGAGGCCGGCGACGACGAGGTTCAGGTGCAGCGGGTCCGGTTCCTCAGCGAGGCGGAGCGGCGGGGAGACTATGCTTCGGTGTTCGGGATGCTGAACGGTGCGCACTGAGTTTGTCAGGAAATCTAAACGCCGTTGCAGATTTCCTGAGACCCCATCGCGGTTGCGAACCGCGGCGAGGCCGAACATGTTGCGGGTCCCTCCCCGAAAGCCGCCTGCATGTTCGCCAGATTCTTCGCCATCCCGTTGTGGCAGCGCACCGCAGCGGGTTTCGCCCTGGGCATCATCGCCGGGTTGATCCTCAGGGACCAGGCCGAGGTCTGGCTTCAGCCGATCGGCGACATCTATCTGAACCTGATCCGCATGGTCGTGGCGCCCCTGGTGCTGTTCACCATCGCCTCGTCGATTGCGAAACTGGGCGAAGGCGCCGGGGCAATCCGGCTGGGAGCGCGGACCATACTGTGGTTCGCGATCACGTCGTTGCTGGCCGTTCTGGTCGGGTTCGCCTTCGGACATCTGATCAATCCCGGCGTGGGTCTGGCCAACCTGCCCTTGGGCGAGGTGCGGGAGCGGGAGATCCCGACGCCGCTGGAGGTGCTGATCGGCATCGTCCCGACCAATCCGTTCGCCGCCCTGGCCGAAGGCAAGGTGCTTCAGATCATCTTCTTCTCGGCGCTCGTCGGGGCGGCGCTGGTGGCGCTGGGGGACCGGGCCCAGACGGCGCGGCGGTTCGTCGACGAGGGCGCGGCCATCGTCTTCCGCATCACCCGCTGGGTCATCCAGCTGACGCCCTTCGGCGTCTTCGGCCTGATCGGCTCGGTCGTCGGCGGCTACGGATGGGAGGCCCTGCTGCCGCTCGGGAAGTTCATTCTCGCCATCTATGCGGCCTGCCTGTTCCACATCCTGATTGTCTATTCGGGCCTGCTGAAACTGCACGGACTGAAGGCGACGGCCTTTTTCCGCGGCGCCTTCGCGGCGCAGCAGACGGCGTTTGCGACCTCCTCCTCGCTGGGCACCCTGCCCATCACCCTGCGCCAGACGGTGGAGCGGCTCGGCGTGCCCCAGGCCTATGCCGCCTTCGCCGTACCTCTGGGCGCCAACGTGAAGATGGACGGCTGCGGCGCCATCTACCCGGCCATCGCGGCCATCTTCATCGCCCAGTATTTCCAGATCGAGCTTTCAATCACCCAGTACGTCCTGATCGGTCTGACGGCGGTTCTGGGGTCGCTGGGCACGGCCGGCGTGCCCGGCACCTCCATCGTCATGCTGACCCTGACCCTGTCCACGGCGGGACTGCCGCTGGAGGGGATCGGCTACATCGTCGCCATCGACCGGATCATCGACATGATGCGCACGGCGACCAATGTAACCGGCCAGATGCTGGTCCCCGTACTGGTGGCCAAGGAGGAAGGCATCCTGAACGAGGGGATCTATAACGGCCATGTCGCCTGGCTGCCGGGCGATCCCGACGCCGAGACGCCCGAAGGCGTGCGGGCGGCCGGCATCTGAGGCTTGCCTCCGGACGGGGAGCGGGCTATGTCCCCGCCTCCCCGCTTCTGGCGGGCCCGAGATGGATGCTTAGCTCAGCGGGAGAGCACCTCGTTCACACCGAGGGGGTCGCAGGTTCAATCCCTGCAGCATCCACCATTTTTCTGGCGGGCAGCCGCCACACCAACCCTGCCCGCGGGATTTCGGTTCGAGACCTGCGCCTCACTCCTCATCCCGTCTCCCTCATTCCAGACGTGACGCCGCGCTCGCTTCGCGCACGGCCTCGAACTCGTTGCCCGGGATCCAGGCGGGCCAGTCGCGGCTGTTGGCCAGGTCGCGGCCCACGCGATAGAGCAGTTGCAAATCCTGGGCCGCGCCCTCCATCGACCAGTCGGAGGACCATGCGTCGGTGGGCTGGTGATAGCGGTCGCGGACATAGGCGCGGCTGGCGTCGGACGCCCCGGTGAAGCCGGCGGCGGCGAACAGGGCCGGGACGCCCATCTTGGCCAGGGGGAAGTGGTCCGAGCGATAGAAGGCACCGACCTGGGGCGCCGGGTCAGGGATCAGGGACCGCCCCTCTTCCGAGGCCAGATCGGCCAGCCGGTTCTGGGCGTCGGTCTTGCCGAAGCCGATGACCACGATCTCGGACGACGCCGGGCCGGGCAGAAGGCTGTCCATATTGATGTTGACCACCGTGGTCTCCAGCGGAACCAGCGGATGGGCCGCATAGTGGTAGGCGCCGAGCAGCCCCGCCTCCTCCGCCGCCCAGGAGACGAACAGGATCGACCGGTCGGTGCTCGGCGCCTCGGCATAGAGGCGGGCCAGTTCCAGGATGGCCGCCACGCCCGTCGCGTTGTCCACGGCGCCATTATAGATGTCGTCGCCCGCCGCATTGGCCACGGCGCGCCCGTAGGCGTCCCAGTGGGCCCCGTACAGGATCGTCTCGTCCGGATGACGCCGCCCGGGCAGGCGGGCCGCGACGTTGCGGGTCGTCAGGCGGCTGAAGGTCTGGCCGAAGTCGAGCGACATCGTCACCCCGTCCAGCGCCACCGGGCGGAAGTCCGACGACTGGGCCGCCGTCTTCAGCGTCGCATAGTCGAGGCCCGCCGCCGTCATCAGCCGCGCGGCCTGTTCCTGCTGGATCCAGCCCTGGGCCTGAACCCGCTCGCGCTCGGGATCGGCGCGGACGATGTCGAGGCCGGGAGCGGTGGAGGAGTTCTGCAGGGTGTTCCACGGATAGCCGGCCCCCGCCGTCTCGTGGATGACGAAGACGGCCGCCGCCCCGCGCCGGGCCGCCTCCTCGAACTTGTAGACCCACCGCCCGTACCAGGTCATGCCCTGGCCGTCGAAGCGGTTGGCCGTGGGGCTGTCGGCCGCGACCTCGAAGTCCGGATCGTTGACCAGCATCAGGACGACCTTGCCCCGGACGTCGACGCCCTTGAAATCGTCCCAGCCGCGTTCGGGCGCCGAGACGCCATAGCCGACGAAGACCACCGGGGCGTCGGAGATGGTGATGTGGTTCTGCGGCCGGTGACTGTTGGCGATAATGTCGGCGCCGCGCTGGAGCGTGATCGTCTCGCTGCCGGCCGTGGCCGTGATGACGGCCGGTCCGTCCTGGACGAAGCGGTTGATCGGCACGGTCTGGAAATATGTGCCGTCGTCGCCTGCGGGTTCGAGGCCGAGGGCCCGGAACTGGTCCGCGATCCAGGTCACCGAGCGCTCCTCGCCCGCCGTGGTCGGGGCGCGGCCTTCGAAATCATCGCCCGCCAGCACGGCGACCGCGGCGTTCAGCCGGTCCGGGTCGATGCGGCCCGCCTGGGCTGCGGCGCCTGAGGCGGACAGGACGAAGGCGAGGACGGCGAGGCTGACACGGACGGACACGGGCGACACTCTTTCACGGACGGCGGGAGATCGACCCTGACCCACCGGCCCGGCGCTGTCGAGCGAAGGCGGTGGACCGGAGTTGACCGAGTGGGTCGTGGGACGGATCTAGAGGATCGCCAGCGCGCGATAGAGCGGGACGGTCTGGTCAAGAAAGCGGCGTGCCATGTCGCCGAGCGCGGATAAATTGTCCTCGCGGGTGACCATCCCGGAGCCATTTCGGAAGGCGCGCTCATCGGTTGTCTGGAACACGTCCCAGACCGACAGGGCGATCTCCTCCGTCGAGCGCGCGCCGGCCAGCCAGGCGCGCAGAAACAGCTGGGCCGAGCGCGGCGTCAGGATGCCGCCTCCGGTCGTCGGCGAGGCCATATGGTTCAGGTGGGGGCCGGTGACGGCGCGGTCGAGGACGAGACGGTTGTAGTCCTCGCATCGCGCGCGGATCTCGGGGGTGAAGGTCTGGGCCGGGCGCAACACGCCCATGCCGACAAGGTTGATCAGGGCGGCAATCACGTCGCTGCGCCTCAGGCCGGAGACGCCGGGCGCGGCCATGAGTGCGGTCGTGGTCTTCGGGCGGAAGTCCTCGCTCGCCAGGGCGATCGCAAGCGGCCCGTAGGTCGCCTCGGGCAGCACGAGCTCGCCCTGGCCCCCCGTGAGCTGGAAGTCGATCTCGTCGAGCCCGCAGGCGAGGACGAAGGCCTGGGCGTCCAGCCTCGCCGTTTGTTCCGCCGGCGACAGGGTCCGGGCGGCCTTGGCGAAGACGTCGGGCCGGAACTGCTGGTTGACGAGGAAGTCGCGGACGGACTCGCGCAGCACCGGGTCCTTCTGCCGGTCCAGCAGGGCCACTCCGGCGGGCGGGAGGTGGAGTGCGTTGACCCGGTCCAACAGCCGCGCGGACGTGACGAAGCGCAGGTCGGCGTCCGCCAGCGCCCCGGCGACTTCCGAGAAGTACGGCACGTGCCAGTCGGCGTTGAGATACTCGTGGCCCAGGTATTGGGCGCCGACCTTGCGCAATGACGCGGCATGGCTGGCGGCGGGGCGGTTCTCGGCGAAGAAGCGGCCGTCGGCGGCGGCGACATCCTCCGTGAACTCCAGCGCGCCCTCGATCCGGGCCTCGGGCGCCCCGGCCGGCCGGGCCGTGTGGCCGAGTTTCAGCAGGTGGCGCACCGGCGACCGGGAGGCCCAGCCCGGCTGGCAGTTGTAGCTCAGATAGACGCCGCCGCCGGGCTTCAGCCGGTCCCGCAACAGCGCCACAATGACCCGACGGCTGTCGTCCGAGACCCAGCTCCACACCCCGTGCAGGGTGATGATGTCGAACTGCGGCAGGTCGTCCCTCGCTGCGAATGTCCCGAAATCCTCGGCGTAGAGTTGCACGGCGCCGTCGAACGACGTCGCCAGTGCGCGGGCGTGCTCGACATGGGCCGGATTGATGTCGACGCCGCGGAAGTCGCCGTCGCTGGCGGCGGCGTGCAACGCCAGCGAAACCCCTTGCCCCATGCCGAGTTCGAGGCAGGTCGGGGCCTCCGGCACGGAGATGTCCACGCCCGCGACCAGGCCGCAGAACCGCAGATGGGCCGGTCCGAGCTCGTGGTAGTAGCCGGCCGTGTATTCCAGCTCGGCATAGTGTCGGGACTGTGGGCCTCGGGACGCGCTCATCCCGACCTCTTGCACCAGACGGGGCCCGCGAGGCGAGACCCGTTCGTCAGGCGGCAGCGGGCTTGTTGGCGAGGCACCAGGCGGCGGTGACTTCGATCGTCTCCGGCGAGGCGTCGTCCTCAACGGCGACCGAGCTGGCGAAGTACTGGGCCACTTCGTCCGCAGTCATCGACTGAAGCGCCAGGCCCTCCCAGTCGTTCAGAGCCGCGCGCACCGCCGTGACGTCTCCGGCGGGCGTCCGGGCCTCCAGCGCCGTCTGTTTCAGCGCCAGATAGGCCATGCAGGCGACCGCCTGGTCGACGCCGGTCGCACCGCTGACGACCTCGGCGAGGGGCGTCGCCGGTGCGGCCGGAGCCTCGGCCTTCTGCTGGCAGGCGCCGAGCGCAAGGACGGCGGCGGTGAAGGCGGTCGTGCGACGGACGGTCATGACTCTACTCCTGCGGGGTTCGGAAACGGCTCAATGCGAACCGGCGTTGTATCCACTTGACGCCAGGCGCAGGACCACGTCGTCGACCTGGACCCCGCCCCGGTCGATGACCAGGTTCTGATAGTTGCGCTGGCCGTCAATGGTTTCGGACTCGACGTTCTCGACCTCGGCCACGAACTGGCGACGCAGATAGGTGGCCAGTTCGCCGGCGGTGACCATGCCGTCGCCGTCGACATCGCCCGCCCCGCCCAGACCCGCGCGCAGGAAGTGGGACAGATAGCCGCCGGCCTCGAACTTGTCGGCCACGGCGCTGGTCAGGTCTTCTTCAGACGAGAACAGACCCATCACGCCCGGGCGATCGACGACGTTGCGGGCAAAGCCGCCTGAGAAGCAGCTGTCGAGCACCAGCAGTGACAGACGCGTGTTCAGGCCGTCAAACATCTGGGCCATGTCCTGATCGGTGATCTCGCCGTCGCGCAGGACGATCGATTCCATGCGGCCGTCCGGCTCGAGCGCGCTGGCGGCGGCGTCTTCCTGGCTGCCGTGGCCGGAGAAGAAGAACAGGAACATGTCGTCCGGTCCCGCCTGGCGCGCGACATCCTGGAAGGCGCGACGCACGCCGCCGACCGTGGCCTCGGCATTTGTCAGGACCACGCTGGAGGGGTTCAGAACGCCGCCGCGCTGGAGGGTCTCGGCCAGCTTCTCGGCATCTTCGTCCGTATACGGAAGATCGTTGGCGACATCTCCGTAGTCCGAGATGCCGACCATGATGGCGAAGACGCGCGGACCACCCTCAACCGAGGCCTGACGCGGCGAACCCTGGCTGGGGACGACCGAAAACCGGTAGGAGCCCGTCTCGCCGGCGGCATAGGAGGTGACCCTCACCTGATATTCGCCGTCCTCCTGGATGACCGTGTCGAGGCGGCTGTTGGTGCCGTCCTCGCCGTCGTCGTTGTCGAGCTGTTCGCCCGAAGGCGTGGTCAGGATGATATAGGCGTCGAACGCCGAGGAGGTCAGCTCTGCGGCCACCCGCTGGCCGCGACGGCCGGTGAAGGTGAAGGTGTCGACGTATTCACCGCTGTCGAGCTGGTCGTCGCCTGACTGCAGCGCGCCGCCGACCGTGTCGCCGATCGAGATCGAACCGCCCTCGACCTCCTGACGCCCGCCCCGGTCCTCCACATAGGAGTCCTGACGCGGACGACCTTGAGAGGCGCGACCGTCGGCCGGGAAGACGCCCAGCCGATAGGCTCCGGCCTCACCCGAGGCGTAGCTGGTGGCGGTGATCTGGTAATCCCCGTCCTGCGGCAGGGTGACGAAGAGGCGGCTGTCCAGCGCGCCGTCGCCGTCGGGATCGTCGTCATTGAACTCCGACAGGCCCGGCCCCTGGATGGCGATGTAGGGGTCGAAGGCGGAGGACGACAGGCGCAGGTCCAGTTGCTGACCGCGACGCCCGCGCAGGGTGTAGGTGTTGATGTATTCGCCGCTGTCCAGCTGGCGGGCGCCCTGCCCGAGGTTGCCGTTGACGGTCTGACCGACCTGGATCGAGCCGTCGGCCTGACGCGCCGGCGGTTGGTAGGACTGCTGCGGCGGACGCCCGCCCCCGGCGTAGGGCGCACGTCCGCCCTGCTCTGCGAGGATCTGGTAGCGGCCGGTCTCGCCGGAACCGAAACTGGTCGCGGCGACCGTCACGACGCCGTCGGCGACGGCTGTAAAGGTCAGTCGGCTGTTGCGGCCGCCGCGCTGACCGGGGTCGTCGTCGTTGTCCTCGCTGAGACCGCCGGGGCCGCGCACCATCAGGTAGGCGTCAAAATCGCTGGCATCGAGACTGACCGTATAGGTCTCGCCGCGGCGGACCTGGAGTTGCCAGTCGTCGGCGAACTCCCCGGAAGTGAGCGTGCGGTCGCCCCGGGCCAGGGCGCCGGACGCGGAGCGGCCGGGCTGCAGGCCCCCGCCCCCGGCGTTCTGCTGGACGCGACCGCCGCCCGACGCCTGGGCATAGGCCCCCGCCCCCCCGCGACCGGCTCCGGCCCCGCCGCTCATCGACAGGCTGTAGCGGCCGCTCTCGCCGGGCTCATAGCTGGTCGCCGTGATCCGGTAGGTCCCGTCGGCCGGAAGGCGCACGTCGAGGCCGGCATTGGTGCCGTCATCGCCCGAGTCGTCGTTGTCTTCCTCGAAGTCCCCCGGACCGCGAATCATCAGATAGGCGTCGAAATCGTCCGAGCGCATGACCACCGAAAGCGGCTGGCCCGCCCGACCCTGAACCTCATAAACGTCAAGAAACTCGCCGGTATCGAGCTGATTGTCGCCACGCGAAAGCTCGCCCTGGACCGATCCGCCCGGCTGCAGCCGCTGTTGGGCGATGGCCGGACCCGTCAGCAGGGGCGTGGCCGCCATCGACAGCGAAAGGGCCGTGGAAAACAGGACGTTGCGCATGACGACTCTAACCCCCGAAAGACGGCGGGACATTGCCCGCTGTCCGGCTTGATGTCACGGGCTCGCGGAACGAGGGTCAGATTTCGACATCTTCCCGCCGTATCACCCTCATTCGGCCTTGATCGCGGCCCAAAAGCCCCGCCCCGCGAAATCCCCGCGCGGCCCAAACGAACGCCCCGCGCCGCTCGCCAATCCGGGCCCGGCGCCCTACGGAACCGACATGCCCTTCCCTGCCAGCCATCCCGCGCTCGACCGCGCCCTGTCCGAACGCGGCTATGCCGAGCCCACGCCCGTCCAGGCGGCGGTGCTGGAGGCCTCCCAGGCCGAGGACGGAACGGGCCGCGACCTGCTGGTCTCGGCCCAGACCGGATCAGGCAAGACCGTGGCCTTCGGCCTGGCCCTGGCCCCGACGCTGCTGGGCGATGCGGAGAAGTTCACAGACTTCGGCAATCCCCTGGCCCTGGTCATCGCCCCGACCCGTGAACTGGCCCAGCAGGTCTCCAACGAGCTTCAGTGGCTCTATGCCCAGACCGGGGCGCGGATCGTCTCCTGCGTCGGCGGCATGGATCCGAAGGTCGAGCGGCGGGCGCTGGAACGCGGCGCCCATATCGTCGTCGGCACGCCCGGCCGTCTGCGCGACCATCTGGAACGCGGCGCCCTCGACCTGTCCGAAGCCCGCGCCGTCGTGCTCGACGAGGCCGACGAGATGCTGGACATGGGCTTCCAGGAGGACCTGACCTTCATCCTCGACGCCGCCCCGCCCGAACGCCGGACCCTGCTGTTCTCGGCCACCCTCGCGCGCGACATCGTCCAGCTGGCCAAGACCTATCAGCGCGACGCCGTCCGTATCGACACCGTCGCCGGCAACAAGTCGCACGCCGACATCGAGTACAAGGCCATCCGCGTCGCCCCGAACGAGATCGAACTCGGCGTCGTCAATGTGCTGCGCTATTTCGAGGCCCCCGGCGCCCTGGTCTTCGCCAACACGCGCGAGCGGGTGAAGCACCTGACGTCCAGCCTTCGTGAGCGCGGCTTCTCCGTCGTCGGCCTGTCGGGCGAACTGACCCAGAGCCAGAGGTCGGAGGCGCTGCAGGCGCTGCGCGACGGCCACGCCCGGGTCTGTGTCGCCACCGACGTCGCCGCGCGCGGCCTCGACCTGCCCGACCTGGGCCTGGTCATCCACGCCGAGATTCCGGTCAACAAGGCCGGCCTGCTGCACCGTTCGGGCCGCACCGGACGCGCGGGCAAGAAGGGCGTCTCGGTCCTGCTGGTCTCCTACACCCGCCGCCGCAAGGTCGAGCTGATGCTGCAGTCAGCCTCGATCGTCGCCGAATGGTCGGGCCCGCCGTCGGCCGAGATGATTCTCGAAAAGGACCGCGAGCGCCTGCTGGCCGATCCCGCCCTGACCGCGCCGGTCGAGGACGAGGAGGCTCTGGAACTGGGCCGTCTGCTGCTCGAGCGGACCACGCCCGAACAGGTCGCCGCCTCCTTGATCCGCCTCTACCGGCAGAAGCTGCCGGCCCCGGAAGAGGTCTATGACGACGAACGCATGAAGCGCGCCCAGGTCAACGGCGTGAACGATCGCGGCCAGGTCGACGGCCCCCTGCGCGACTTCGCCCGCGGCGGCGACATGGTCTGGTTCCGCATCAACATCGGACGCGACAAGAACGCCGATCCGAAATGGCTGCTGCCGACCCTGTGCCGCCTCGGCCATGTCACCAAGGGCGACATCGGCTCGATCAAGATCTTCGACCGCGAGACCAAGTTCGAGATCACGACGGCCGCCGAAGCCAGGTTCCGCGCCGCGATCGCGGCCGGGACAGAGGATGGCGTGACCGTCTCCGACGCCGTCGCGCCTGGTCCGAAGGAACGCCCCGCCAGTCGCTGGGACAAGAAGCCGGCCGGAGACGCCGGTGATCGCCCGGAGCGCAAGCCGTGGGCCAACAAGACCGAGGGCGCCCGCCCTGCCCGTGCCGACAAGCCGGCCTGGAAACCGCGCGAGGACGGCGACAAGCCCGCCTGGAAGCCGCGCGAGGACAAGCCGGCCGGCGAGAAGAAGCCCTGGGTCAAGCGCGACGCCGCCCCGGCCGCCGACGGCGAACGGCCCAAATGGGTCAAGCGCACGCCGGACGCCCCGACGCCCGAAGGCAAGAAGCCGTGGGTGAAGAAGCCCTTCGCCGAGAAGAAGCCCTGGGCGCCCGCTTCCGACGCGGCTCCCGCCGCGCCCGGCGAGAAGCCCTGGAAGGGCAAGCCCAAGGGCGGCGACCGCCCCTGGGCCGCGAAGGACGCGCACGGCAAGCCGGCCGGCGACAAGAAGCCGTTCAAGGCCAAGAAGAAGCCGAACGGGTAACGGACGTCCTTCTCCCCTTGCGGGAGAAGGTGGCCGAGCGAAGCGAGGTCGGATGAGGGGTCATGCCGACCTCCGCCGTCCGTGCGCGATCCGCCACTCCAGACGCCGGTACGACCCCTCATCCGTCAGCCTTCGGCTGCCACCTTCTCCCGCAAGGGGAGAAGGACGCGACCGAAACTCCTTCTCCGCCTCCGCGTAACCGCTTACAACGGCTGCAAAAGAACAGGCGTTCAGGGACAGGAGACACGATGGCCGACGTCGCACTCAGCGGCATTCGCAAGAGCTTCGGCGCGACCGAGGTTCTGAAGGGTGTCGATCTGACCATCGCCGACGGCGAGTTCGTGGTCTTCGTGGGCCCCTCCGGCTGCGGCAAGTCCACCCTGCTGCGCGTCATCGCCGGGCTTGAAGAGGCCGATGCCGGCGAGGTCTCGATCGGCGGGCGGGTGGTCAACGCCCTGTCGCCGTCCGACCGCGGCATCGCCATGGTGTTCCAGTCCTACGCCCTATATCCGCACATGAGCGTGCGCCAGAACATGGCCTTCGGCCTGACCCTGGCGAAGACCGACAAGGCCGAGATCGACCGGCGGGTCATGGCCGCGGCCGAGACCCTGAACATCGTCGACTACCTCGACCGCAAGCCCAAGGCCCTGTCCGGCGGCCAGCGCCAGCGCGTCGCCATCGGCCGGGCCATCGTGCGCGAGCCCGAGGTCTTCCTGTTCGACGAGCCCCTGTCCAACCTCGACGCCGCCCTGCGTGTGCGCATGCGCTACGAGTTCGCCGCCCTGCACGGGCGGCTGAAGACGACCATGGTCTATGTCACCCACGACCAGGTCGAGGCGATGACCCTGGCCGACCGGATCGTGGTCCTGAACGGCGGGGTGATCGAACAGGTCGGAGCGCCGATGGAGCTCTATGAGCACCCCCGCACCCGCTTCGTCGCCGAGTTTATCGGCAGTCCGAAGATGAACCTGATCCCGGCCGAGGTGATCGAGATCGACGAAGGCGGCTGGGTCTCGGTGCGCACCCAAGCAGGCGATGTGCTTCGATGCGGCAGGTTTGATCACGCAAAGGTCGGTCAATCCGTGACGGTGGGCATTCGACCCGAGCACCTCGGATGGTCCAGCACTATAGGCATCAAGACCAAGGTTCGCTTCGTCGAAACCTTGGGCCACGCGACCTACGTTTACGTCGAATACAGCGACACCGAACTGACGGTCCAGCTCTCGGGCGGAGCTGACCTCGGCAACGGCGATGTGATGATCTTGGGCGTTCCAGCCGACAAAGTTCACCTGTTCGACGCAGACGGCGAGGCGTTCAGGAGGCTGTAATTTCCTTCTCCCCTTGTGGGAGAAGGTGGCCGAGCGAAGCGAGGTCGGATGAGGGGTCACGCTGACGTCAAAGGTCGGCGCTGCTGATCCAGACACCGACCGCCGGCGTGACCCCTCATCCGTCAGCCTTCGGCTGCCACCTTCTCCCGCAAGGGGAGAAGGAAGACCTGCTATTCCTTCAGCCGCCAGGTCGCTCCGGTCGGGCCGTCCATGACCACGACGTTCAGCGCCGTCAGCCGGTCGCGGATGCGGTCGGCCTCGGGCCAGTTCTTGTCGGCCCGCGCCGTGACCCGTTCGGCCAGAAGAGTCTCGACCTCGGCCTTCAGGGCGTCGTCTGCACCGCCTTCGAACCAGGCATCGGGAGACGACAGCAGAACACCGAGGATCCGGCCGCACGCCATCAGTTCCGCCTTGGCGATGCCCACCGCGTGATGGTCGCCCGCCGTCATGGCCCGTTCGATCTCGCTGGACAGGGCGAACATCGTCGCCATCGCGCCCGGAGTGTTCAGGTCGTCCGAGATGGCCTCAAGGAATTCCGGTGACGGCATGTCGCCCAGGGCTTCGACGCCCTCGGCGCGACGCAGGGCGCCGTACAGCCGGTCGAGGTTCTTGCGCGACTGTTCCAGGAGCCCCTGATTCCAGTCCAGCGGCTGGCGGTAGTGGGCGCTCAGCAGGGCCCAGCGGACCACCTCGCCCGGGATCGCCTTGACCAGGTCGTGGAGCAACAGGACGTTGCCGATCGATTTGGACATCTTCTCCGCATCGACGGTCAGGAAACCGTTGTGCATCCAGTAGCGGCTGTATTCGTCATGGGCCGCCTCGCCATGCGCATGGCCGTGGGCGCAGACGCCCTGGGCGATCTCGTTCTCATGGTGCGGGAAGACCAGGTCGATGCCGCCGCCGTGGATGTCGATCGGCAAGCCCAGGGTCTTCTCGATCATGGCCGAGCATTCGATATGCCAGCCCGGCCGGCCGTCGCCCCACGGCGAGGGCCAGGACGGTTCGTCGGCCTTGGACGGCTTCCACAGGACGAAGTCGTGGGGGTTCTTCTTGTAGGGGGCGACCTCGACCCGGGCGCCCGCGATCATGTCATCCAGATTCCGGCCCGACAGGGCACCGTAGGCCGGGTAGGACGACACATCGAACAGCACATGGCCCTCGGCGGCATAGGCGCAGCCCTGGTCCACGATCTCGCCGATCTGCCGGATGATCGCATCCATATGGTCCGTAACGTGGGGCGCGATGTCCGGCGGCGAGACGTTCAGGAGACCCATGTCGGCCAGATAGGCGGCCTCGTAGCGGGCCGTGACCTCGCCGATCGGCACACCTTCCCGATGCGCCTTCGCATTGATCTTGTCGTCCACGTCCGTGACGTTGCGGGCGTAGATCACGCTCTCGGCCCCGTATTCGCGACGCAGCAACCGGACGAGCACGTCGAACACCACCGGAGGGCGCGCATTGCCGATGTGGGCGTAGTCATAGACCGTCGGACCGCAGACGTAGAGCGTCACCCGTTCCGGGTCCCGGGGGACGAAGGCGCGCTTCTCGCGGCGCAGGGTGTCGTGCAGGTACAGTGTCATTTGATCGCGGTGCAGTCGGTTTTCTTGCGGGACGGGCCCCGCGTCCCATATAGCCGTGTCGACGCGGCGAATAGCCGACGTCATCGAAAAGGGAGAGCGGCGCGCGTCAAACCGGAACCTTCGTTCCGGCGCTACTGGTCGCTTAGAAAACACTTCATGGACGCCAACGCCTCCAGGCCGACCCTCGTCGGCAACGATCATCTGTCCCGCCCGACCCGCGAGGAGGCCCTGGCCGCCGTTCGCACCCTGATCGCATGGTCGGGTGACAATCCCGACCGTGAGGGCCTGCTGGACACGCCCAAACGGGTGGTCGACGCCTACAGTGAATGGTTCGAGGGCTATGCGGCCGATCCGGCCAAGGAGCTGAGCCGCACGTTCGAGGACGTGCAGGGCTATGACGACATGGTGCTGCTGCGCGACATCGAGGTCGAGAGCCACTGCGAGCACCACATGGCTCCGTTCCTGGGCAAGGCCTATGTCGCCTATCTGCCGACCGAAAAGGTCGTCGGCATCTCCAAGATCGCCCGCGTGGTCGAGATCTTCTCCAAACGTCTGCAGACCCAGGAGACACTGACCCAGGAGATCGCCAAGGCGCTCGAGGACAACCTCAACCCGGCTGGCGTCGCGGTCCTGATCGACGCCGAACACCAGTGCATGACGACCCGGGGCGTCCATCACCGCCACGTCTCGACCATCACCACCCGCTTCACCGGGGCCTTCAAGTCGGACCCCTCGCTCGTGGAACGCTTCCTGAAGCTGGCCAAGGGCTGATCGATAAATCCTCCTTCGCCTGCCGCGGAGGAGGATTTCTCCCCGTCCGGGCGAAAACCGCGCCCGGGGAACCGAGTTCCGTCCGAGACCGCTTTACAAGCCCGACGGCAGACGCCAAGAAACCGTCCGAACCGTAACGCGTCGCTCGCGCCCCCGCGCCCGAGCCTCCATGGAGAATCAACGCATGGGCTCCAAGCTCGCAGGTCCCGCCGGACAGGGTGGCAAGACCATCGAACAGAACGCGGACATCAACGTCACGCCGTTCGTCGACATCATGCTGGTGCTGCTGATCATCTTCATGGTCGCCGCGCCCCTGGCCACCGTGTCCATCCGCCTCGACCTGCCGCCGGCAACGCCGCCGACCGGCGAAGAGCCGAAGGAACCGGTCTACATCACCATCCAGGACACCGGCTCGATCTTCATCGCCGAACAGCAGACGACGATCGAAACCCTGGCCGTGGACGTCTGCGCCGCCCTGGGTGGCGGTTCGCCGGCCTGCCAGGAAGAGCGCGTGTTCGTCCGCGCCCAGCCGGAAGTCCGCTACAACGCCTTCATGGAAGTCATGAACGACCTGCAGAAGAACGGCTTCTACAAGGTCGGCCTGCTCAACGAAGACATCGAATAGGCCCACGCCTCTTCGCACCGATCAGGGCCGCGTCTCGAGAGAGACGCGGCCCTTTTCATTTGCGCCATCCGGCCTAGGTTCAAAGCCATGACCCCCGCCGACCTCCGCGCCCTCGTCCTGACCTTCCCGGCAACGGAGGTGGGGACGACTCACGGCCGGCCGTCGTTCAAGGCCGCCGGACGGTTCTTCACCCGGCTCCGGTCCGAAGACGAAAGCGTCGTCGTCTATGTCGACAGCGAGGACCATCGCGACATGCTGATGGAGGCCGAGCCCGAGACCTTCCACATCACCGACCACTATCGGGGCTATCCGATCGTCCTGGCCCGACTGTCTACTGTGGATCCGGTCTGGCTCAGGAAGACCCTGGAAAAGCGCTGGCTGAAGATCGTGCCGAAGTCGGTGTCCAAGACCTACACCCCCGCCGCTTGACCTGACGCGACGTCAACGTGCCAGGTTCGTTTCCAAACAGGACGGACTGGTCGTGAACCCTCCCGAGCTCATTGCACGCGATCTGACGACCGAAGCAGCGGACGGCTATCGGCTGGCGCTGAGACTGATCGCGCCGGCGAACCCCGTCCATGCGGTGCTCGTCACCTCGGGCACCGGCTTTCCGATGGGCTTCTACGACCGGTTCGCCCGCCATCTGGCCGCGAAAGGCGCCGCGGTCCTGCTTTATGACATGCGCGGGATCGGCGGGTCGCGGCCCGACGATCTGGCGGCCCTGCAGATGACCTATGAGGACTGGGGGCGTCTCGACATGCCGGCCGCCCTGGAGGCGCTGGTCGCAGCCTTTCCGGCCCTGGAGGTCTCCCACGTCGGTCATAGTGTCGGCGGCCATTTCGCCGGCTTCATGCCGAACCACGTCAGGATTGCCCGCCATGCCTTCGTCGCCGTCGGCTCGGGCTATTGGGTCGACCATTTCCGCAGCTACAACCCGATCGAGATCTTCTTCTGGTGGATCTATGGCCCGTGGAGCCTGGCGCGGCACGGATACATCAAGGGCGGCGGGCTTTGGCGCGGCGCCGACCTGCCGCGCGGCGTCTTCCTGCCCTGGCGACGCTGGTGCCACGATCCCCGCTATTTCGCGGATCGGCTGGGCAAGACGTTGCAGCCCAATCATTTCGCCGAGGTCACGGCGCCGATCCGGTCATGGATCTTCACGGACGACCCCATCGCCAATCGAAAGACCGCGCCGCGAATGCTGGAGGTCTATCCGAACGCGCCCGGCGAGCTGGTGGTCCGCGACCCGGCCGACTATGGCGTCGCCCGCATCGCCCATGAGGGCGCATTCCGGCGCGGTCTTGAGCCGCTCTGGGACGAGATTTCAGACTGGCTGACCGACCGGTAGCTGGCGCCGGTGGGTTCACCACCCATATCCGGCCTCCCCCGAACCCTGGCCGGAGCCGCCCGATGTCCGAACACCTGTCCCTGACCATCGACGGACTGACCATCCCACAGCTCGGATTCGGCACCTGGCAGCTGGAGCCTGCGGATGCGCGGCGCATGGTCGCGGAAGCCCTGCGCATCGGCTACCGGCACATCGACACGGCCTGGATCTACAAGAACGAGACCGCCGTGGGCGACGGCATCCGCGACGCCATCGAGGCGGGTGTGGTGGCGCGCGAAGACATCTGGCTGACCACCAAGATCTGGGTCGCCCATTTCGAGCACGACGCCCTGCTGCGGCAAGCCGAGGAATCGGCGGCGAGCCTCGGCTTCACCCCCGACCTCCTGCTGCTGCACTGGCCCAAGACCACCCCGACCTTCGCCGAGACCCTGGGCGCGCTGAACGCGGCCAAGGACAGGGGTCTGACCCGCTCCATCGGCCTGTCGAATTTCCCGTCCGGCCAGTTCCGCGAGGCGCAGCGCCTGTCACCGGCCCGCCTGATCACCAACCAGGTCGAATACCACCCGTACCTGTCGCTCAATACGCTGCGCGCCACGGCCGCGGACCTCGGCTCCTCGATCACGGCCTGGTCTCCCCTCGCCCAAGGCAAGATCGCCGACGATTCCGTGATCGCCGGAATCGCCCGCGCCCACGGCAAGACCGGCGGCCAGGTCACCCTGCGCTGGCTGGTGCAGCAGGGGGTCATCGCCATCCCCCGCACGGTCAAGCCCGACCGCGCCGCCGAGAATTTCGACATCTGGGACTTCCGTCTCACGGACGAGGAGATGGCGCTCATCCACGCCCTTGCGCGCCCCGACGGTCGCCTCGGCGACTGGCTCGACAAGGACTTCACATGGGACCAGGAATAGCCGCAGACGCTGCACGAAAGCGGCCCGAGGAGGCGGCCCATGGGTTCTGTTCTCGGCTTTCCCGCAATCGATCCGCATGACGCGGCCGTCGGAGCACGCCTGAAACACTGGCGGGAACAGCGGGGAGTCGATGTCGACGCCGTCGCCGCCGCCCTGAAGATCACCCCGGAAGAGGAACGTCGGGCCGAAGCCGGCCGGGCCCACCTGACCGCGCTCCAGATTGCGGCCGCCACCCATCGCCTGCGCCTGCCGATGTGGGCGCTCGTGTCAGACGGTCCGGCCTATTGATGAACCGGAAGATGCACGGCGTGGCGCGTGGCTGGCGGATCCTCTTCGCCGTCATCGGCTGGGCCGCTCTCATCGCCCAATACGCCCTGTCGCTGGAGGCGGGGACCCGATCCGTCTTCGGCTCGACCGTGATCTTCTTCAGCTACTTCACCGTTCTGACCAATGTGCTGGTCGCGCTGGCCCTGACCGCCCCGGCCCTGTTCCCGGACAGCCGCCTCGGCCGCTGGACCGCCACCGAAGGGGTTCGCGCCGCCGTGGCCATGTACATCGCCGTGGTCGGCCTGATCTATCATGCCCTGCTCGACGCGACGTGGAGCCCCGAGGGGCTGCTGTTCTATGTCAACCAGGTCCTGCACACCGTCATGCCGATCGCCTTCGTGCTGGACTGGCTGCTGTTCGTGCCCAAGGGCCGGTTGCGCTGGATCGATCCGGTGAAGTGGCTGGCCTGGCCCCTGCTCTACGGCCTCTGGACCGTGATCCACGGTCAACTGATCGGCTGGTATCCCTATTGGTTCGTCGATATCGGCGCGCTCGGCTGGGGTCGCGCGGCCGTGAACCTTGCAGCCTTGCTGGCCTTCTTCCTCGTCCTGGGCCTGATTGTCGCAGCCCTGGATCGGGGTCTGGCGGCCCTGGGAAAGGGCGACAGCACCCTCACTCCGTCCTGACAGCATCCGTCACGGGCGCCGGCGCGGATCCGGGGTCGGGCTGCGGCTGAACCTTGACCGTGGACGGGTTCGATGCGGCCGGCTGCGGCTGCGGCAAGCCGTTGACGGCCACATAGATCAATACCCAGACAACTGCTGAAAAACCGACAGCCAGAAGCAATCCAAACAGCCGGGGCCGACCAAACCAACGGTTGCTCGGACTCATTTTGCTCCCTTTAAGGTTCTCATTTCAACAACAGTGTTTTTCCGTGTACTGTTCCTTATTCTGCGTCGATCATTCGTGAATATCCAGATCGACCATGAAGCAGTCAGGATTGTGAATACCGCCGGTATGAGAGATTTGTGCGTTGCAGCGATCGCAGGTTAAACAGAAATCGCGTCAGGAGTTGATATTTGCCGCACGAGCGTTGTTCGAAACCGTGCCGTATGAATCAACAACCATAAGAAGCATCGCTGAATCGATGGGGCGCAGTACCGGCCTCGTCTTCGCGCACTTTCCGGACAAGGAAAGCCTGTGGCGCGCCGCCATGGGCACACCACCCCCGGTCGACAGCGCTCTGACCCGCGCCGCGCCGATTCTTCTGGAGACCCTGGAGGCCCTGGTCGCCGGGCACGACGATCCGACCGCTGACCGGGACGAGCTCTGGCGCAATGCACAACAGGCCATCGAGGTCGCCCACGGCGCGAATCCCGGCGACCCGCCCATGTCGTCGCTGAGACCCGGCGACTTTCCTGCCAAGCGCCTGAACCGCTTCGGGGCGCATGTTGTCGCAGAGGTCGAGGCGCGCCGGGACCTGCCGCTCTGGAAGGATGTGATGGAGCCGGTGTTCGAACTCTGCCGGGTGCTCGTGGCCTATGCTGAGCGCAAGAGTTCGGAGGCCGAGGTCTATGACGCCGCGGTTTCGGCCTGCGCGACCATCACCCAGGTCGGGGTCCACGGCGCCGCCGACGTCCCCTATCGCCCGACCTCCGTCATGCAGCGCGAACACCGGCCCCCTGAGCCCAGAACCCTCGAGCTCGCATCGACCGGGCGGTGATGTTCCAGCGACGGAATCTGCTCTAAGGCGTCGCCCAGACCGGAGCGACCGATGGCCTACAAATCCCTGCGCGACTTCATGGCCCAACTGGAGGCCTCGGGCGAGCTGGTCCGGGTGACCGAGCCCGTCTCGACCGTGCTGGAAATGACCGAGATCCAGACCCGGCTGCTGCGCAACGGCGGCCCGGCGGTCCTGTTCGAGAAGCCGGTCATGCCCGACGGCTCGATCAGCCCGATCCCGGCGCTGGCCAATCTGTTCGGCACCGTCAAGCGGGTCGCCATGGGCGTAACGCTGGACAAGAAGTCCCGCACCACCGCCGCCGAACTGCGCGAGGTCGGCGAACTGCTGGCCTTCCTCAAGAACCCCACCCCGCCCCGCGGCCTCAGCGACGCCATGGAGATGCTGCCCCTGGCCCAGTCGGTGCTCGCCATGCGGCCGAAGGTGGTGAAGTCCGCGCCGGTTCAGGAGATCGTCCTCAAGGGCGACCAGATCGATCTCGGCAAACTGCCCATCCAGACCTGCTGGCCCGGCGAGCCAGCCCCCCTGATCACCTGGGGTCTGGTGGTGACCAAGGGTCCGTCCGACGACCGCGAGGACGACTTCAACCTCGGCATCTACCGCATGCAGGTGCTGGGCAAGGATCGCGCCATCATGCGCTGGCTGGCCCACCGTGGCGGGGCCCAGCACTATGCCCGGCACAGGAAGGCGCGCCCCACCGAGCCCCTGCCCTGCGCTGTCGTCCTGGGCGCGGATCCGGGGACGATCCTGGCGGCCGTGACGCCGGTGCCCGACACCCTCAGCGAATACCAGTTCGCCGGCCTGATGCGGGGGGCCAAGGCCGAGCTCGTGGCCTGCAAGACCGTGCCTCTGATGGTGCCGGCCCAGGCCGAGATCGTGCTGGAGGGTCATGTGCTGCTGAACGAGCACGCGCCAGAGGGCCCCTACGGCGACCACACGGGCTATTACAATTCGGTCGAGACCTTCCCGGTGTTTCAGGTCAGCGCCATCACCATGCGCCGCGACCCCGTCTATCTGACCACCTTCACCGGCCGCCCGCCGGACGAGCCGAGTGTGCTGGGCGAGGCTTTGAACGAGGTCTTCATTCCGCTGTTGCGGGCCCAGTTCCCGGAGATCACCGACTTCTGGCTGCCGCCCGAGGGCTGCTCCTACCGCATCGCCGTGGTGTCGATGAAGAAGGCCTATCCGGGCCACGCCAAGCGGGTGATGCTGGGCGTCTGGAGCTATCTGCGCCAGTTCATGTACACCAAATGGGTCATCGTCGTGGACGACGACATCGACGCCCGCGACTGGAAAGAGGTCATGTGGGCCATGGCTACCAAGATGGACCCGGCCCGCGACATCACCCTGATCGAGAACACTCCGATCGACTATCTGGACTTCGCCAGCCCGGAGAGCGGCCTGGGCTCCAAGATCGGCCTCGACGCCACCGACAAGTGGCCGCCTGAGACGAAGCGCGAATGGGGCGAGGAAATCCAGATGGATCGCCAGGTCGTCGACCGGGTCTCGGCCATGTGGGATCGCCTCGGATTGCCGGGCGACGGGACGCCGATCTGGAAGTAGCGTCTGCCTACAACGCCGCCGGGGGGCCGATGTGAGCGACTTCGAGTTTTTCTTCAGCTTCTACGGCCTGCTACTGGGCCTGTCCGTCGCTGAGCTGGTCGGCGGCTTCTCGCGCGTCCTGCATGAGCGCCAGCGGGTGCGCTTCGGCTGGCTGACACCGCTGCTGGCCCTGTTCGTGGCCCTCGACCTGGCGACATTCTGGAACCAGGCCTGGCGCTTCTTCCGAGACGCTCCCTTCAATCCGGCCCTGCTCCTGGTCGGCTTGGTCATTGCGGCCACCTTCTACATCGCCGCCAGCGTGACCTTCCCGCGCGTCACGGCCGAGGGGGGCGAGACCCGCATCGACCTAGACGACCATTTCTGGAGCCATCGGCGTGTGGTGTTCGGCTGCGTTCTGGCCGCCAATGCCATGGTCTGGGCGCTGCTGGGGCTTCTGGCGCTTGCCGATCCGGCCTGGTCCGCGTTCTGGTCGCCGCGCCTCATCTTCGGGGTCATCCTGTTCGCCGTCTGCAATGCGACCGCCGCGTTCGCACCGCAGCGGGGCGTGGTGATCGGGGCCCTGATCGTGGTCCTTGCCTATACCCTCTGGAACATGGTGCGGGCAGGCTCGCAGCTGATCGCGGCGGGCGCCTGGTCACCGCCTGTCTGACGCCGCCAAGGCTTGCAAGATCGACCCTATGAGACGACGAAGGGCCATGCGCACCGCCCTTCTGTTCGCGGCCCTCGCCGCCCTGTCCTCGAGTCCTGCCATGTCCCAGAATTCTGAAGTCCGGGCCGTGTCGAACACCGCACCGTGGGACCAGCCCTTCCTGCCGCCGGCTCTGGAGTGGAACGGCGCCAGCCGCGCCCTTCTGGCGGATCCGTCGAACCCGTGGATTACCGAGTTCGAACGCGATCCGGCGCATGATTTCAGCCCCGACTACGCCGCCACCCGCGCCTGGTTCGACCGGCTGGACGCCGCGTCCGACCTGATCCGCATCGAACAGTTCGGCGTCTCGCCCGAGGGCCGCCCGATCTATGCCGTCTTCGCGTCAAAGGACGGCGCGACGCTGGACCCCGCCAAGCCGGTTCTGCTGGCCCAGGCCGGCATCCATCCGGGCGAGATCGATGGCAAGGACGCGGGCATGATGCTGCTGCGCGACCTGGCGTTTGGCGACAAGAGCGACCTTCTGGATCACGCCAACTTCGTGCTGATCCCGATCCTGTCGGTCGACGGCCACGAGCGGGCCTCGGCCTACAGCCGTCCGAACCAGCGCGGTCCCCGCATCCAGGGCTGGCGCAACACCGGCACCAACCAGAACCTGAACCGCGACTTCCTCAAGCTGGACCAGCCCGAGATGCGCGCCCTGCGCACCTTCATCAACGGCCTGAAGCCGGACCTCTATCTCGACATCCACGTCACCGACGGCATGGATTACCAGTACGACGTCACCTACGGCTTCAACGGCGAGTTCGACGCCTTCAGCCGTTCGCCGTCCAGCGCCCGCTGGCTGGACACAGTGTTCAAGCCCGCCATGAACGCGGCGCTGGAGGATCAGGGCCATATCCCCGGTCCGCTCGTGTTCGGCATCGACGACCAGAACCCCCGCGCGGGCCTGAATGACGGCGGGCTCGGCGAACGGTTCTCGAACGGCTGGGGCGACGCCGCCCATGTCCCGACCATCCTGATCGAGAACCACAGCCTGAAGCCCTATGAACAGCGGGTGCTGGGGACCTACGTCTTCCTCGAAGCATCGATGCGCATCCTCGCCGCCAATGCCGCCCCTCTGCGCGCCGCTATTGCCGCCGATCGGGCCCTGCGGCCGACGGAGGTGCTCGCCAACTTTGAGTCCGATCCGGTCCCGCACCAGACCCGCGCCTTCAGGGGCGTGCTTTACGAGACCTATGCGAGCCCGGCCTCCGGCCGTCAGGAGGTCCGCTGGCTGGGCCGCCCGGACCCGGAGTTGTGGCACCTGCCCTACTATGGTTCGCGCCCCGGTATCCGCCTGCAGCGTCCGGCGGCCTATTGGGTCCCGGCCTACCGCACGGACCTGATCGAGCGTCTGCGCATCCACGGCCTGACCATGGAAACGCTCGACACACCCCGCACGGTTTCGGTCGAGATGCTCCGTCTGGGCAACCCGACCCTCGCGTCCCGGACCAACGAGGGTCACGTCCAGGCGAGCGTGACCGAGGTCACGCCCGAGCGTCGCGACTGGACCTACGCTCCTGGGTCCGTGCGGGTGCCGACAGACCAGCCGCTGGGTGACATCGCCGTCCTCCTGCTGGAGCCGCAGTCGTCAGAGAGCTTCTTCGCCTGGGGCCTGTTCCCGGAGGTTCTCAGCCGGGTCGAGTATATCGAGGGCTACGCCATCGCGCCTCTGGCCGAGGCCATGATGGCCGCCGATCCGGCGCTGAAGGCGGAGTTCGAGGCCAAACTCGCCGCCGAGCCCGCGTTCGCCGCCAACGGCGACTCCAGATTGGCGTGGTTCTACGAGCGAACCCCGTTCTATGATGACCGCTACCGACTCTATCCGGTCGGACGGGAGGAACCAGAAAATGGATATGCTCACTGAGATGACTTCGGCCCAGGCGACGGCTCTCTGGAGCGGCCTGATGATCCTGTGGCTTGTCTATTTGGGCATACAGGTCGCCCTGGCCCGGCGCAGCAACAAGGTCCTTCTCGGCGACGGCTCCAATCCGACCGTTCTGCTGGCCAGCCGCGTGTTCGGCAATGCGGCCGAATACACGCCCATCGCCATAGGAGCCCTCGCCGTCCTGACCCTGCTGGGGATGCCGTCCTATGTGCTGCACGTCCTCGGCGGCCTGCTGTTTCTCGGCCGGCTGATCCACGGCCTCGGTCTGAGCAACAAGAAGGTCACTGCCGGCCGCATCGTCGGCATGGTCCTGACCTGGACTCCCCTGATCGCGGCCGGCGCCATGCTGATCGTCCACGCCTTCGTCGGCACGCCGCACGGCTAGGCCCGTTGCGGGAGAGGTCCGGGTCCGCCATATCGGGCCATGCCTGACAGCCTCCCTGCTACCGACCTCCTCCACGAGATCGTCGCCGCCGCCCTGAGGGCCGGTGCTGATGCCGCAGAGGCGGCCACCGCCGAACGCGCCTCCCTGTCCGTGGGGGTCCGCAACGGCGCCCTGGAAGACGTCGAGCGCGAGGAGAGCCGCGACCTTGGCCTCCGGGTCTTCATCGGCAAGCGTCAGGCGACCGTATCCGCCTCCGACCTCTCGGCCGCGACGCGCCAGCGTTTGATCGAGCGCGCCGTCGCGATGGCCCGGTTGGCCCCGGAGGATCCCTGGGCCGGCCTGGTCCCCGCCGCGGGACTGGCGCGCGGTCCCTTCCCCGACCTGCAGCTCGCGGACACCGCCGAACGGACCGCCGCCGAGCTGGAACAGGTCGCCCGGGAGGCTGAAGGCCATGCCCTCGCCGTCTCCGGGGTTTCCAGGTCCGAAGGCGGTCACGCCAGCACCGCCTCCAGCCGCTGGCGGCTGGTCACCTCCGAAGGTTTTGACGGCGCCTATGCCTCGACGGGATATTCGCTAGGTGTCGGCGTCATCGCCGAGAAGGACGGTGCCATGGAGCGAGGCGGCGAAAGCCGTTCGACCCGCTGGCTCGCCGACCTGCCCGGACCCGACGGAATCGGCGCCGAGGCCGGCCGCCGTGCGATCGAGAAACTCGGCCCCCGCAAGATCGCCTCGACCACCGCCCCGGTCATCTTC
This sequence comes from Brevundimonas sp., assembly GCF_027484365.1. Classification (GTDB taxonomy): domain Bacteria; phylum Pseudomonadota; class Alphaproteobacteria; order Caulobacterales; family Caulobacteraceae; genus Brevundimonas. The sequence continues at coordinate 50,780 of NZ_JAIXTC010000025.1, forward strand.
GAGCGCCGCGTCGCGACCCAGGTCCTGTCGCCCCTGCTGGGTGCCATCTCCGGCCCCTCGATCGCGCGCGGCCAGTCCTTCCTGAAGGACCGGATGGGCCAGCCGGTCCTGCCCAGGGGTCTCAGCCTCGTGGATGACCCGTTCCGCGTCCGGGGCATGGCCTCCACCCCCTTCGATGACGAGGGTTCGCCGGTCGAACGCCGCAACCTGGTGGACGACGGGATCCTGACCACCTGGCTGCTGAACACCGCCGCCGCCGCCCAGCTGGGCCTGGCGTCCACCGGCCACGCCTCGCGCGGCCTCGTCGGCCCCTCCGGCGTCTCGACCCACAACCTGCACCTCACGCCAGGCGAGGCCGACCTGAACGGCCTGATGGGCCAGGCGGGGACCGGCCTGGTCATCACCTCCATGTTCGGTCCCTCGCTGAACGCCAACACCGGCGACTGGTCCGCCGGGGTATCGGGCTACTGGTTCGAAAACGGCGAGCGCGCCTATCCCGTCAGCGAGATCACCGTCGCCGGAAACCTCGCCGACCTGTGGATGCGTCTCGTGCCCGGCTCGGATCTGGAGTTCCGGGGCGGGTTCAACAGCCCGTCCCTGCTGTTCGACGGCGTGGCCATCGCGGGCAAATGATGGATCTCGCCGCCGACCTCGCCCTGATCAAGGCTGCGGCTCTCGCGGGCGGCGCCCTGGCCGAGGCCGAGCGGGATCGCGGACTGAAGATCACCCACAAGGACGGCGGCTCGCCCGTCACCAATGCCGACATCGCCGTGGACGCCATGTTGAAGGACCGGCTGTTGGCGGCCCGCCCGGACTATGGCTGGCTGTCGGAGGAGACCGCCGACACGTCTGACCGCCTGTCGCGCCGCCGCCTGTTCGTGGTCGACCCCATCGACGGGACCGTGGCCTTCCTCAAGAACCAGCCCTGGTGGTGCGTGCCGATCGCCGTGGTCGATGACGGACGGCCCGTCGCGGCCGTCATCCATGTGCCCTCCACCGGCGAGACCTATGAAGCGACCCTGGGCGGCGGCGCGCGTCTGAATGGCCGGCGAATCGCGGCCTCCGACGTCGACGCGCTGGACGACGCCGCCGTGCTCGCCGACGCCCGGCTGATGGAGGGGCCGCACTGGCCCGAGCCCTGGCCGCCGATGCGCTACGAGAAGCGCAACGCTCTCGCCTATCGCATGGCCCTGGTCGCGTCCGGCGCCTTCGATGCGGCCATCGCCCTGACGCCGAAGTGGGACTGGGACGTCTGCGCCGGGGCCCTGATCGCCGCCGAGGCCGGCGCCGCGGTCAGCGATCACCACGGTCGTCCGTGGCTGTTCAACCGGCCCGACCCGCGTCAGGCCAGCCTCGTCTGCGCCGCACCGGCCCTGCACCCGTTGATCCTGAGGCGTACAGCGCCTATCCCGCTGGCGACCTGATCCCCCTCTGCGGACCCGCCCCATGACCGATGCCCCCGATAGCTCCGACCCCCAGCTGCTTCACCTCGTGATCGGCGGAGAGCTGCGCCACCTCGACGCTCCGGTCTTCCGCGACCTGTCCAAGGTCGAATTCGTCGGCGCCTTCCCGAACTATGCCGAGGCCAAGGCGGCCTGGAAGGCCCGCGCCCAGGCCACGGTCGACAACGCCCACATGCGCTTCTTCATCCTGCACGCCCACCGGATGATCGACCCCCGCGGCGAGGCCTGATCGTCGCAGGCGGAACCGTCGCGGCGACGCTCGCGCTGTAACGGTCTAGGCTGCTCGCGAAAGGAGCGCTCCATGATCCCGACCCTGATCGTTCTGGGCCTGCTGGCGCTGGGCGTCGGCATCGTCGCCTTCGCCACCCGGCGCCCGTCCACCCGACAGGACGTCATTGTCGACAGCGATGTGGCCTGGGCGGACCCGACCATCGCGGCGAACATCGCCCCGATCGTGGCCGACCCGTTTGCCCACGCGCCTGTGTTGACCCCGTCCCTGGCCACCGAGCCTGCTCCGGCGGACGTCAGACCCGAGGAGCGCGCTTCGTGACCCTGTTCGGCACAACGCTCGACGGCGCCCAGATCGCCGGCCTCGTGGGGCTGCTGGCCACGCTGGCCCTGTGGCTGATCGTTCTGGGCCGGGAGCGCGGCTATGCGAAATGGTTCCGGCAATGGGAGGCCGACCGCAAGGCCCGCCTCGATGCCGAGACCGGAGCGGCGCAGGATCAGAAGCGAGACCGCACCGGCCCCTGGGGTTGACGCCTATTCCCGCTTCAGCAGCTTCTCGGTCAGCAGGGTCCCCCACCAGTTGGCCCGGAAGTCCTTGCGCATGGCCTGGGGATCGTAGGCGTCCGACTCGACCCATTCCATGAAGCCCATCCCTGTGGGCTCGACCTCGTTCACATAGGTCTCGAGGAAATGGTCGAGCACGCCGGTCAGGCCCTCGCGGCTGTGAAGGTACTTTTTCGAAAGTTCCTGCATCGCCGTGGAGATCGGCTCGCCGAGATGGAAGTGGCGGTAGAAGACCGCCATCAGTCCCGCCCGATCCGCCCCGGACTTGCAGTGGATCAGCACCGGATAGTCGATCGACCGGAACAGGTCTCGCGCCCGCCGTACCCGGTCCTTGCCCGGCGGGTCGCGCGAATCGAGCGGCGCATCAATGAGCGTCAGGCCCAGCCGCTCGCACGCCGCCTTTTCCAGCCAGTAATAGCCCTCGTCCCGTTCGCCGCGGAGGTTGATGACGGTCCTGATCCCCCGTTTCGCCCAGCCCTCCAGCTGACGCGGCGACGGCTGGTTGGTCCGAACGAGGTCCGGCCCCAGCCAGTGAGCATTGGAAAACGCCAGACGCAGGAAGGCGTGGTCGTTCCAGAAGAAGTCCCGCTCCGCCGCGCGCCGCCCGGCCTCCGTGCTCACATCAAAACGCGTCATCCCGTCAGACATAGAGGGGGCGACAGCCACAGTCATCCCGTGCAGGGTCGCGTCGACCGACCTGTGTCATTGTGGAGGCCCCCGTGCGCCTGATTCCCCTCGCCCTGATCCTCGCGCCGTTCGCGCTCGCTTCCTGTTCCGCCGCCGAGGAGCCGACCTCCGCTCCGACCGAAGCGGTGGCCCCCGCCCTGCATGTCGCGCCCGCAGCTTCTGCCGACCCGGCTGCCGACCCCGCCCTCGCTACAGCCATCGCAAACACTCTCGGCGAGGACGCCGCCTCAACGCGCACCGTCGTTCGGATTGTCGGCGAGGGTCCCGGCCGGGTCGCCCTGGTCTACCTCGTCGGCATGAACTGGTGCGGGTCCGGCGGCTGCAGCCTGTTGATCCTGCGGCCCGGCGCGGCCGGCTGGGAGGAGGTCGGAAACGTTGCGCGCGTCAGCAATCCGGTGCGCCTGCTCACCACCTCCAGCAATGGCCTGCCCGACATCGGCGTGACGGTCTCCGGCGGCGGCGGTCCAGCCCCCTATGAGGCCAGGGTCTCGTTCGACGGCCAGTCCTATCCGCGCTTCCCGTCGGACGAAGCATTGGTCGGGGCCGACGGAACCGTGGTGATCACCGACGACGACCTTCCGCCTCCTTCCGAGTGAAGCCTGGCCGAGTGAAGCCTGGTCGAGTGATCCCTTGACTTGAGGGGCGGAGCATCCGACCTCGTGCGGATGACTTCGCCCGCATCGCCCGTACCGCAGGAGGACGCCGCCTCGCGTCCCCTGATCGGCCGCATCTGGCGCGACTACCTGTCCCGTCGCAGGGCCGTTCTGGTCCTGTCGATGATCTGTGCCGCGGTCGCGGGCCTCAGCGCCGCCACGGTGCTGCAACTGCTCCAGCCCGCCATCGACGGCATGTTCCTCGGCCAGCCGGTCAAGGTCGCCGGTCTGTTCGTGGTGCCGCCGCATCATGCGCTGGTCGCCATACCGGCCATCATCGTCGGAATCGGCCTGATCTGGACGGCGGCCTCGCTCGGCCAGGCCGCACTCGTGAACCGCCTCGGACACGGCATCGTCGGCGACATCCAGGTGCGGCTATTCGGCTCCATGATCCGGGCCGACCTCGCCCGGCTGAGAAGCCAGCATTCGGGGGCCTTCGTTTCCAGCGTCCTGTTCGACGCAAACCTGGTGCGGGAAGCCTTCACCAGCGGCGTCGTCAACTACACCCAGCACGGCCTGACCCTGATCGCGGTTCTCCTCTTCATGGCCTGGTCGGACTGGCGGCTGACGGCCATCGTCCTGCTCGGCGCGCCGCTGATCGCCTATGTCATCCAGCGTTTCGGCAAGCGGATGCGCAAGGCCACGACGGGCGCCATGGTCGAGACCGAGAACCTCTCCACCGCCCTGATGGAAAACCTGGACGGCGTCCGTCTGATCAAGATCGAGAACCGTGAGGCGGCCGAGGAAGCACGCGTCGCCGAGGTGGTCGGCCGCCGCCAGCGCCACGTGATCAAGTCCGCCGATTCCAGAGCCTTTGCCGGCCCCTTCTCGAACCTGGTCGCCATGCTCGTGGTCGCCGCGGTCATGGCCTATGCCGGGTGGCAGGCGCGTCACGGGCAGATGACGGTGGGCGCGTTCGCGGCCTATGTCGGTCTGCTGATGTCCGCCGGCCAGTCGTTGCGCCAGGTGACCAATCTCCAGACCGTCATCGCCGAGGGCCTGACCGCCGCCCGTCGCCTGTTCGATGCGCTCGACATCGACCCCGAGATCCGCGAGGCCGCGTCGCCGAAAGCCTTGCCGCCCGGTTCCGCAACGATCGTGTTCGACGACGTGTCGTTCAGCTACGGCGCAGCGGCCCCGACGATCTCGGGCGTCTCGCTCACCGTCGCGCCGGGAGAGACCGTCGCCCTGGTCGGTCCGTCCGGCGGCGGAAAGTCGACCCTGCTCAGCCTCCTGCCGCGCTTCTACGACGTGACCTCCGGCAAGGTGACCGTCAACGGCGCCGACCTTCGCGACCTGTCACTTTCGGATCTCCGCGCCCGTATCGCCCTGGTGACCCAGGAACCCTTCCTGTTCGACGACACCATCGCCGCAAACATCGCCTATGCCCGGCCCGATGCCACATCCGAGCAGATCGAAGAGGCCGCCCGCTCGGCCGCCGCCCACGAATTCATCACGGCCCTGCCCCAAGGCTACCAGACCCGCGCCGGCGAGGGCGGCATGCGTCTTTCGGGCGGCCAGCGCCAGCGGATCGCTATCGCTCGCGCCTTCCTGAAAGACGCGCCGATCCTCCTCCTGGACGAAGCGACGTCCGCCCTCGACACCGAGAGCGAGGCCCTGGTCCAGACGGCCCTGGAGCGGCTGATGGCGGGGCGATCAACATTGATGATCGCTCATAGACTGTCCACCGTCCGGCATGCGACCCGGATCGTGGTGCTGGAGGCCGGCCGTATCGTCGAGAGCGGAAGCCATGCGCAGCTGGTCCGCAAGGGCGGGCTCTACAGTCGGCTGGCGAAGCAGCAGTCCCTGGACGGAACGCCCGCCGTCGCCACGGTCGCCTGACGTGAGGCCGCTTCGAAACCCGGTCATCCAGACCATACTTTCATCCGTGCTGGCCGCCTGGATGAAATTCTGCTTCGCCACCATCCGCTGGACCTGGGAGGGCCGCGAGCATGCCGAACAGGTCTGGGCCGACGGCGGCGGAGTCCTGTGCGTCTTCTGGCACTCCCGCATCGGTCTCTCGCCCGCCTGCTGGCCGCTCGACTTGGCTCAACCCGCCAAGGCATTGATTTCATTAAGTCCCGACGGCCAGTTCATCGCCAAGGCTGTCGCACTCCAGGGATTCCCCGCCGTACGCGGCTCCTCGGCCAACAAGGACAAGGCCGACGCGGCCAAGGGCGGCTCCCGCGCGCTTCGCGACGGTCTGAAGCAGTTGAAGATCGGTGCTCTGGCCATCACGCCGGACGGTCCGCGCGGCCCGTGTCGCGTCATGGCCGAGGGCCTGCCGCTGATGGCCCGCATGTCGGGCGCGCCCGTCCTGTTCATCGGCATGAGCTGCAATCCGGCGATCCGGCTCGGCAGCTGGGACCGCGCTGTCCTGCCCCTGCCCTTCGGCAAGGGCGCCATCGTCTATGACGTCCGCCGCTATCCGGACGGCGCCGACCTCGCCGACGTGACCGGCCCGTGGACGGAACTGCTGACCGCCGTCGAGGCGCGCGCCGACGCGATCACGGGGCTGGAGCGGCTGTGACCCTGCCCCTCGTCGCGTATCGCCTGCTGACACGGGCGCTTGAGCCCGTGGTGCCCCGTCTCCTCGATGCCCGCGTCAAACAGGGCAAGGAAGATCCCGTCCGCGTCGATGAACGCCTGGGCGTCGCCGGGGTCGCCCGGCCGGACGGCGAACTTATCTGGCTGCACGGCGTCAGCGTCGGCGAGACCCTGTCCCTGCTCCCCGTCGTCGAGCGGTTCGTGAAGGCCCGTCCCGACCTGACGGTGCTGGTCACGTCCGGGACCGTCACCTCGGCCGAGCTGCTGGCCCGCCGTTTGCCGCCCGGCGTCATCCATCAGTTTGCGCCCGTCGATGCGCCCGGTGCAGTCGCCGCCTTTCTCGACCACTGGCGCCCGTCGCTGGGTGTCTTCGTCGAGTCAGAGATCTGGCCCAACCTCATTCTCGCCGCCCGCGACCGGGCGATTCCGCTGGCCCTCGTCAGCGCCCGCATCACCGAAAAGACAGCGGCCGGCTGGGCGCGGTTCCCGGCTTCCGCCCGCGAACTGCTGTCCGCCTTCCGGGTCGTCATGCCCCAGGACGACACCTCGGCCGCCCGATTGCAAAGTCTCGGCTCGCGCGTCGACGGCCAGGTGAACCTGAAGCTCTCCGGCGCGCCCCTTCCCCACGACGCCTCGGCCTTCACCGCGCTCAGCGCCGCCATCGGCGACCGGCCGGTGGTCGTCGCGGCCTCGACCCACGAGGGCGAGGAGATCGCCATCGTCCGCGCTCTTGACCATATCGCCGAACGCCTGTGCCTGATCCTCGTCCCTCGCCACCCCGAGCGCGGGCCTGAGATCGCCACCGCCCTGACCCGGGACGGCTATCGCTTCGGCCTGCGGTCGCGCGGCAGCCAGCCGACCGGCGAAACCGACATCTATGTCGCCGACACCCTCGGCGAACTGGGCCTGTTCCTGCGTCTGGCCGATGTGGTGGTCATGGGCGGCTCGTTCGGGTCCTTCCTCGGGCGCGAGCCCTGGGGCGGGCACAATCCGCTGGAGCCCGCGCGCCTGGCCAAGCCTGCCGTCGCCGGGCCCGACGCGTCCAATTGGCTGGCCGTAACCGACGACCTTGTCCGTGCCGGAGGCCTCGCCCTCGTCGCCACGCCGGGCGACCTGCCTGGCGTCATCGCCCCCCTGCTCGACACTCCTGCGGCCGCCCGGGCCATGGGGGAACGCGCCTGCCGCGCCGCCGCCGACGTCGGGGCCGGTCTCGACCGCCTGTGGGACGGGCTCCAGCCGCTACTGCCTCCAGCGGCGCCCCGATGAAACTCTCGACCCCCCGCTGGTGGTACCAACGCGACGGTCGCCATGGCCGCGTCGCCCGCACCCTGCTGAAGCCCGTCTCGTGGGTCTGGTCCGCGGCCACCGCCCGGCGCATCGCCCGCGCAGCGCCGGTCGATGTCGGCGTCCCGGTCATTTCGATCGGCAACCTGACCGTCGGCGGATCGGGCAAGACCCCGGTCGCGCGCGAGGTCCTGCGGCTGTTGCAGCGGAGCGGTGTCGACGCCCACGCCCTGTCGCGCGGCTACGGTGGACGGTTGACCGGCCCGCTTCAGGTCGATCCCGCCCGTCACACCGCCGCCGACGTGGGCGACGAGCCCCTGATGCTGTCCGGCGATGCGCCCGCCTGGATCTCCGCCGACCGCGTGGCCGGCGCCCGCGCGGCGGTCGAGGCCGGAGCTCAGGCCCTCATCCTCGACGACGCCCACCAGAACCCGGCCCTGACGAAAACCCTCAGCCTGATCGTCGTCGACGGCGAGACGCGCGAGGACGAATGGCCGTTCGGCGACGGCTCGGTCTTCCCGTCCGGTCCGATGCGCGAACCCCTGGCCGCAGGGCTGGCCCGTACCGACGCGGTCATCGTCCTGCTTCCCGCCGACGCCCCGCCTGTCGATCGTGAGTTGCTCGCAGTCTTCGGCGCCCTGCCCACGTTCATCGCCCGGCTGGAGCCCGCCGGTCCGCCCCCGCCCGGCCCCCAGGTCGGGTTCGCCGGGATCGCCAAGCCGTGGAAGGTCGAGCGCGCGCTGAAAGCCGCCGGAGCCGACCTCATCGACTTCGCGCCCTTCCCTGACCACGCCGAGTACCGGCCGGAGGACCTCGCCTTCCTCGCCGACCGCGCGGCTGTCTTCGACGCCGGTCTGGTCACGACCGAAAAGGACTGGGTCCGCCTGCCGCCCGACTGGCGGACCCGTGTAGTCTCCTGGCCCGTCGCCGCCCGGTTCGAGAACGAAGCGACGTTCGCCGCCTTCCTGGCTCAGTCGTTGCGGTAAACGATCCCGCCCTTCATCACGAAGGCCATCTGCTCCAGCGCCGTGACGTCGGTCAGGGGATCGCCCTCGACCGCCACGATGTCCGCCGGACGGCCCGGCGCGATCAGGCCGGCCTGATCGGCGATCCGCAGATGCTCGGCCGCCACCACGGTCGCTGCCTGGATGGCTTCCAGCGGCGTCATTCCCGCCTGCACCAGAAGCGCGAATTCCTGGGCGTTGTCGCCATGCGCCGAGACGCCCGTGTCCGTGCCGAACGCGATCCGAACCCCGCCATCGTGAGCGCGCCGCGCCATGTCGAGCATCTTCGGCCCGGCTTCCAGCGCCTTGGCCGTCTGGGCGGGCGTGAAGAAATTGGTCGGGCTGGACGCCACCCGGGCCACGAAGTCTCCGGCCAGCAGGGTCGGCACCAGATAGACGCCCTCGCGCCGGAACAGGCGGATCGACTCGTCGTCCAGATAGGTGCCGTGCTCGATCGAGTCTCCGCCGGCCCTTAGGAAGGCATTGATCCCGTCGACGCCGTGGGCGTGGGCCGTCACCTGACGCCCCATCCGGTGCGCGACCTCGACGATGGCCGCCAGTTCGGCGTCGGTGAACTGCTGGGCCAGGCCCGCCGCCGTGTTCGACAACACCCCGCCGGTGGCGGTGATCTTGATGATGTCGGCGCCCGACCGGACCTGGGTCCGCACCGCCCGCATGCAGTCCTCCGGGCCCGAACAGACGCTCTCGGACGACAGCAGGTGCATGATGTCGTCGGTATAGCCGTTCACATCGCCATGCCCGCCGTGGATCGACACTGCGGAACCGGAGGCGATGACACGCGGCCCCGGCACGTCGCCGCGTGCAATCCCGTCCCTCAGCGCGAAGATCGCATCGTTGGCGGCTCCCAGATCGGCGACCGTCGTGAAGCCGGCCATCAGGGTCAGCCGCGCATAGCCGGCGCCGACCATGGCGCTGTCGGCGGCGTCGCGCGTCACGGCCTGCAGACGGGCGTTCGGATTCTGCTGGGAGGTCAGGTGAACGTGGCTGTCGATAAGCCCCGGCAGGACGAAGGAATCCCGGAGATCGACGACGTTGGCGCCCTCACCGACGAAGCCGTCGCGGATTTCCGTGATCTGGTTCCCCACGATCACGAGAGTTTTATCGCGCAGCACAACACCGGTCGCGGGGTCCGCAAGAAGCCGCCCGGCCTGAACGAACGTCGTTTCCCCGTTCGCGGGAAAAGCCTGTGAGGCGGGGCCCTGCTGCGCCTGCGAAGGCGTGGCGAGCGCGAAAACGGCGGCGACCGCCAGTGCGACGAACTTCATAAACCTCTCCCGGATACTATGCCTTCACCATACGCGTCGGCGAGCCTCGGCCAAGGCTTCGGTTGAAACCGGCGGTGCATTTGTGAAACAAGTCGTGGCTTCGGCATAACCGCTACGAAGGGCGTCGCATGCGGCTATCGAGACGGGGTCTGATTCTGGGTGGTTCGGCGATGCTCGCCGGCTGCGCAACCGCACCTGCCGCCGTCGTCGAGACCCCGATCGTGCTGGCCGCCGCCCCGCCGCCGCCGCCCCTGCCGCCCATCCCCCAGATCACGCCGCCGCCGCTTGATCCCCGTCGCCTGGTCCGGCCGGATTTGATGAGCCGCGCCATGGCGGCCCTGGATGTGCACAGCCACCGCATTACCCTGCGCGATCGCATGTATCTGGTCGATTTCCAGAAATTCTCGGGCGACGCCCGCATGTTCGAGGTCGACCTGATCGGCGGCCGCGTCACCGCATTCCGTACCAGCCACGGCCGCGGCTCGGATCCCGAACACTCCGGGTTCGCCCGTCGGTTCTCGAATACGCCGGAAAGCTACATGTCCTCGGTCGGTGCCTATGCGACCGCCGGTGCCGGCTGGGGTTCGCAACAAGGCCCCAACGTGCTGCTCGACGGGCTGGAGTATTCGAACAACCTCGCCCGCGACCGGGCCATCATCGTCCACGGCGCCGACTACGCCGACCCGGAATTCCTTGCGCGCGAGGGCAAGCTGGGCCGAAGCTACGGCTGTTTCTCGACCGCCCACACCGACCTGCCGATGCTGCGCGAGCGTATGGGCGAAGGACGTCTGCTGTTCGCCTACGCCTGAGGTTCAGCCGCGCTCCAGAGCGCGCCAGCCGATGTCCGTCCTGTTGAAGCCGCCGGGCCAGTCAATCTTGCGGACTGCCGCATAGGCCCGCTCGCGCGCCTCGGCGATGTCGTCACCCTCTGCGCAGACGCTCAGCACCCGCCCGCCCGCAGCGACCAGGGTGCCGTCCTCGCGCCGCCTCGTACCGGCGTGGAAGACCTGGACGTGCGGACCGAAGTCCTGGTCCGCGCCCCGGATGATTGACCCTTCCAGCGGGCTGTCCGGATATCCCTTGGCCGCCATGACCACGCAGATCACCGTCTGCGGCTTGAATTCCGGATCCGGCAGGCGCGACACGTCCCCCCGTGCGCAGGCCAGCAGATAGGGCACGATGTCTCCGGCCATCCGCATCATCAGGACCTGACATTCCGGATCGCCGAAGCGGGCGTTGAACTCGACGACCTTCGGACCTTCGTCGGTGGACATCAGCCCGGCATAGAGGACCCCCTTGTAGGGGGCGCCCTCGGCCGCCATCGCCTTCAGGGTCGGCTGCACGATCAGGCGGTTGGCGGCTGTGACCAGGGCCTCGTCGAAGACCGGCGCCGGCGAATAGGCGCCCATGCCGCCGGTGTTGGGCCCCAGGTCTCCGTCGAAGGCGCGCTTGTGATCCTGGGCGCCGCCGAACAGGACGGCGCGCTTGCCGTCGCACAGGGCGAACAGGGACCCCTCCTCGCCCTCCATGAACTCCTCGATCACGACGCGTGACCCGGCCGAGCCGAAGCGGCCGCCCAGCATCCGTTCGATCTCGGCCTCGGCGTCGTGGCGATCGGGACTGATGGCCACGCCCTTGCCCGCGGCCAGGCCGTCGGCCTTGATGACATAGGGCGGCTTGAAGACCTTGAGCGCCTCCCTGGCGTCCTTGACCCGATCATAGACGCCGTAATGGGCGGTCGGGATCTCGTGCCGTTCGAGGAAGGCCTTGGAAAAGGCCTTGGACGTCTCCAGCTGCGCCGCCTTGGCGCTGGGACCGAAACAGGGAATGCCGGCTGCGTTCAGCTTGTCCGCCAATCCAGCCGCCAGGGCGACCTCCGGTCCCACGACGACCAGACCGACCTTCAGCTCGCGCGCCAGCCGGGCCAGGCCTTCGGCGTCGTCGGCGCGGATGTCCGGCACGCATTCGGCGACCTTGCCGATGCCGGGATTTCCGGGCGCGCAGAACAGGCGGTCGACCAACGGCGATTGCCGCATTTTCCAGGCCAGGGCGTGCTCGCGCCCTCCCGATCCGACCAGCAGGATATCCATCCGCGCGGAATGGCCGCGCCGGCCCTGCGGGTCAAGACCGCAGACGCTCAGAGCAGGGCGGAAACCACATAGACCAGGGCGGCGAGCATGAAGATCAGGCCCAGGATCGCCCAGATACTGACCGCCGAGTCACCACTGCGGCGCGAAAGCGCGCGCTCGTCCGGGTTCTCTTCGTCGCGCGGGGGAATGCGATCGTCGCTCATCTCGAAGGTATAGGCCGAATGCAGCGGTTTCCGCACCCCCCCGGCGCCGCTACAGTCGCGTCATGACCGACGACTACGTCTTCGCAGGCCCCGCCGACCCCGAGCCGGCCGTCCCGCGCGACAACAATCCGCCCCTGTCGATTTCCGAGCTGTCGTTCGCACTGAAGCGCACGCTCGAGGACCGGTTCGGTCATGTGCGACTGCGGGGCGAGGTGTCGAAGGTCAATCGCCACGCCTCCGGCCACATCTATCTGACGCTGAAGGACGACAGGTCCGCGATCGACGGCGTCGTCTGGAAAGGTTCGGTCCGCGGCCTCGGCGTCCAGCCGGAAACCGGCCTTGAGGTCATCGTCACCGGCAAGATCACCTCCTATCCGGCCCGATCGTCGTACCAGATCGTCATCGAATCGATGGAGGCGGCCGGCGCCGGCGCCCTCCTGGCCCAGCTCGAACGTCTCAAGGTCAAACTCAGCGGCGAGGGTCTGTTCGACGCAGGCCGCAAACAGGCCATCCCCCTCTACCCCCGGACCATCGGGGTGATCACCAGCCCGACCGGCGCCGTGATCCGCGACATCCTGCACCGGATCGCCGAACGCTGGCCCTGTCGGGTGGTCGTCTGGCCGGTCGTGGTCCAGGGCGACGCCGCCTCCGGTCAGATCAGCGCGGCCATCCGGGGTTTCGACGCCATGACCCCGGACGGGCCGATCCCCCGCCCCGACCTGCTGATCGTCGCGAGAGGCGGCGGGTCCGTCGAGGACCTGTGGTGCTTCAACGACGAAGGTCTGGCGCGCACAGTGGCGGCGGCGACCATTCCGATCCTCTCGGCCGTCGGGCACGAGACTGACACGACACTGATCGACTTCGTCTCGGACCGCCGGGCGCCCACGCCCACCGGCGCCGCCGAACTCGCCACCCCCGTCCTCGCCGACCTTCGCGCCTTCATCACCGACCTCGAACGCCGGCTTGACCGTGCCGGTGCGCGATTGCTGGAAGACCGACGAGTCCGGCTGCGCTCGGTCGCGCGCGGCCTGCCCTCGCGTCCCGAGGACCTGGTCGCCCTGGCCCAGCAACGCCTCGACCATGCCTCCAGCCGCCTGGCCTCCGGTCTGGGCCGCAACACCGAACTGCATCACCGGCGTCTGGTCGGTGTCGTCGGCCGTTTCGCTCCAGCCCTGCTCGACCGCGCGATCGAACAGCGGACGGCGCGGCTGGAGGGCCAGTCCAGCCGTCTGGCGGCCGGGCTGGGCGCCAACGCGGCCGTGCACGAGCGCCGCCTGCTGCGCATCGCCGGCCGACTGTCCCTCGACTCCATCCACCGCCGCCTCGACCAGCGCGCCGCCCGCATGGAGACCGTCTCCGACCGGTTGTCCCGACCCGTACCGCAGGCGCTGGAGCGCGCGGAGACCCGCCTAGCCGCCCTTGCCCGCGCCCTCGCCACGCTCGACCCGAAACGCCCCAAGCCGGGGTTCGCCCGTATCGACGACGAGACCGGCGCCATGGTTTCGTCCGCTGCTCTGCTGTCGCCCGGGCAGGCAGTGACGCTGGTGTTCCCCGATGGCTCAAAGGGCGCGCGGATCGAAGGCGAAGACGCGCCGCGACCCCGGCCGGTCGCCCGGCCGAGACCATCGCCCGCCTCGCAGGGCGATCTGTTCTAGTCAGTGGTCTGCAACCGACGAAGCCGCTAATCTCACCCCATGACCTCCGCCCCCTCCCCCGCGACGCTCCACTACGGCGACGGCGAGTTCGCCGTCCTGAAACCCGGCCCCTTCGTCCTGTGCGCCGTCTCCGGCCGCCCGATCCCGCTCGAGACCCTGCGCTACTGGTCCGTCGAGCATCAGGAGCCCTATTTCGGTCCGACCGAGTCCCTGTCGCGGATGGTCGATCCGTGAGCCCTTCGCGGCGCGGCCTGATTCTGGGCGCCGGCGCCGCGACGCTGGGCGGTTCAGTCTTCGCCGGGACTGACGACGGCCTCGCCCTCGACGGTCGCTTCATCCAGGGCGGGTTCGCCATGGGCCGGTCTGCGCCACGCGCCATGGTCTTCGTGGACGGAGAAGCCCTGACGACGGCCTCTGCAGCCGGACTGTTCATCGTCGGCTTCGACCGCGACGCCCCGCCTTCGGTTCAGCTTGAGGTCCGCAGCCAGAACCGCGTCGCCCGACGATCCCTGACCATCGACCGGGGAACCTTCCCCTCGACCCGGATCAACGGCCTGCCCCAGTCCACGGTCGAGCCCTCCGACCCCGCTCTTCTCGCCCGCATCCAGCAGGAGATCGCGCTCAAGACGGAGGGGTTCGCCAGCCGCGTCGACGCCGACGACTTCCAGTCCGGCTTCAGCTGGCCGCTTGATACCTATCGCGTGACCAGTCTCTGGGGCTCACAGCGGATCCTCAACGGCACGCCCGCCCGGCCGCATTTCGGCATCGATCTGGCCGCACCGGCCGGGTCGCCGATCCGGGCTCCCGCGAACGGCGTCGTCACCTTCGCCCGTGAAGGCATGCATTTCGAGGGCGGCCTGACCCTGATCGATCACGGCCAGGGTCTGATCACGGCCTATCTTCATCAATCCCGGATCGAGGTCGTTCCGACCCAGCGCGTCACGCGCGGCGACGTCATCGGCCGGGTCGGAATGACCGGCCGCGCCACTGGTCCGCACCTGTGCTGGCGCATGAAATGGAGAGACCGGAACTGCGATCCATCGCTGATGGTGGGGCAATCGGCTCCGGAAATGGGTTACCGGACCCGCTAGCCTGCGGTTCCGCGTGGACCTTGCAGCGCTTTCACCCTAGAATTGAGTATTAGACCGCCGACGGGGTGGTCTCGGCCTGTCACTCCATGTCCGCCCTTCAAACGCTCAACATTCTGCTGGTCGACGACAACCAGCACATGCGAGCCATCACCTCCGCGATCCTGCAGTCGGCCGGCATCCGCAAGATCCGCGAGGTCTCGGACGGAGCCATGGCGCTCGACGTCATGCGCGATCACGAGATCGATCTGGCCATTGTCGACTTCAACATGTTCCCGCTGGACGGGGTGGAGTTCACGCGCCTGGTCCGGAACAGTCCTGACAGCGCCAACCCCTATCTGCCGATCATCATGATGACCGGTCATTCGGAGAAGCATCGCGTGGTCGAGGCCCGTGACGCCGGGGTGACGGAGTTCGTGGTCAAGCCGATCACCGCCAAGGCCGTCTTCGACCGCATCCAGGCCGTCATCCTGCGCCCGCGTCCGTTCGTGAAGACCGACGGCTATTTCGGCCCGGACCGCAGGCGAACATCGGCGGCCAATCACTACCAGGGACCGCGCCGCCGTGCGAGCGATGTGGCCGAGGACGTTTCAACCGGCAAAGACGGCGTCCGCAACGCCTGATCGCTCAGGCCTCCGGCTCCAGAGCCTTGTAGACCCGGTCCGGCCACCGCCTGTGGACCCAGAACCAGTCCACCGGATGCTCGCGCACCCTCTCCTCGATGAAGGTGGTGATCGCCTGCACCCCGCGAGCGATATCTCCGCTTCTGTCGCCGGTGCTGGCCAGTTCAATCGGCTCGTGCGCCGTCACCCGGAACCGCACGCCAGGCAGCCGAACGACCGACATCGGCTGCAGCACGGTCCCGAATCTCAGCGCGAGCCGGCTCGGCCCCGGCGCCGCGTTCACCGGCTGACCGAAGAAGCTCACCTCCGGCCCCTCGGAGAATTTCTGGTCGTTCATCAGGGCGACGCTCTCGCCCCGCGCCATCCCGGCCAGCAGTTCACGGGCGCCGTCTCCGCCCTTGGGGGCGAACAGCTTCACCCCGTAGCGCGCCCGGGCGGCAATGATCTGGGCGTCGACATAGGGGTTGTTGGCCGCGCGGTAGGTGACCTGCACCGGCACGCCCGAGGCCACCAGAACCGCCGCCATCGTCTCGATATTGGCCATGTGGCCGGACACGAACACGACCGGCTTGCCGGAGGCGCGGATCGCCTCCAGCCGTTCGGCCCCGACGATGTCGATCCGCCCGGACGCGGGGGTCAGTCTGTCCATCACCGCCGTTTCGGCGAAGGTCCGCCCCGTCTGCTCCCACTGCGCCAGAGCCAGAATGCTGCGCTCAGCCTCGCTCATCCCGGGGAAGGCGATGCGGAGGTTGCGCAGCACCGTCTTCTGCGTTCCGGTGACCGGCCCGAGCGTCTTCAGCACAAGGCCGCCGAAGTTCGACGCCGCCTCCAGCCCGATCAGGCGCATCAGGCCGATGAAGCCCGCGAACGCCGCCGCCTCCAGCCGCCAGATCAGGTCCTGGCGGAAGCCCGGGCGTCTGGCCGCCTCACCAGGCAATCGTCAGTCCGCCGTCCACCACCAGGGTCTGGCCGTTCACATAGGACCCCGCCTTCGAGCACAGATAGACGGCGGTGCCCGCGATCTCGTCCGGCTGGCCGATCCGCTTCATCGGGTTCGGCTCGACCGTGACCTTCAACACCTCCTCATTCTCCCACAGATAGCGGGCGAAGTCGGTCTGGATCAGGCCGGGCGCGATACAGTTGACCCGGACGTTCGATGGCCCCCACTCGACGGCAAGGTTGCGCGCCAGCTGCATGTCCGCGGCCTTGGAGACGTTGTAGGCGCCGATCAGGGCGTTGCCGCGCAGGCCGCCGATCGACGAGATGATCACGATCGCCCCGTCCTTCCGCTCCAGCATCTGGGGCGCGACCATCTGGGTCAGCCAGTGGTTGGCCAGCACATTGTTGTGGAAGATCTTCTCGAACTGCTCGTCGGCGATCCCCGCCATCGGACCGGCGTAGGGGTTGGAGGCGGCGTTGCAGACCAGGATGTCGATCTTGCCCCAGGCGGCGTTGGTCTCGTCGACCAGCCTCTGCAGGTCTTCCTTCGAGGCGATATTGGCTGGAATGGCCATGGCCCGGCCTTCGCCGTACTTGCCGTTGATCTCGTTGGCGACCTCTTCACAGGGTCCGGCCTTGCGCGAGGAGATCACGACCTTCGCGCCATGCTCGGCCATCCGCTCGGCGATGGCCTTGCCGATGCCCTTGGACGAACCCGTGATGACGGCGACCTTGCCGCCCAGATCGAACAATTCCATGCGTATCCCCTGTTTCGGCGTGCTTTCTGTTCCGCACACCCTAGCTGTTTCGCCCTGATACCCCGATACTGAAACGATTCCATCCGGGAAGTCGGACTTCACCGTTCCCATGCGCGCACTGACCAACGGCTTCCTGTTCTTCGGCTACGTCTTCCTGGCGATGACGGTCGGCGCCTTCCTGTGGCGTGCGGGCCTCGGCATCGGTCCGGGCGTGGCCGCGACGCTGGGCGTTCTCGGCGTCCTGACCGCGATCCACGCCATCTTCACCGGCATCGGCGAACGCAGGGCCCTGCGCGCCGAGATCGGCCAGGTCCGCGAGGCCCACCGCCTGCTCGCGGACGCCATGGAACAGACCCAGTCCGCGCTCGGCGACCTGGCCACGGCCATCGAGGCGGGCGCCCTGTCGCGCACCGACGAACTGACCGGAGAAGTCCGGATGCTGGAAGACCTGATCCAGCAGATGAGCGTCTCGATCGACGAACGGCTCAAGGTCGCGCCCATGGTCGCTCCGGACAGCGCCGAGGCACGACGTCACCATCAGTCGAACCTGCTGCTCAAGACCGTCCACGACGCGCTCAGCGAGAACCGCGTCGACCTGTACCTCCAGCCCGTCGTTACCCTGCCCCAGCGCCGGACGGTCTTCTACGAAAGCTTCACCCGCCTGCGCGATTCGACCGACCGGGTGATGATGCCGGCCGAGTATCTGTCGATCGCGGAGGGCGAGGGTCTGGTCCCCGCCATCGACAACCTGCTGCTGTTCCGCTGCGCCCAGATCGTGCGTCGTCTGGCGCGTCAGGACAGGAAGGTCGGAGTCTTCTGCAACGTCGCCCTGTCGTCCCTCGGCGACGAGACCTTCTTCCCCCAGTTCCTCGAGTTCCTGTCCGAGAACCGCGACCTGAACCAGGCCCTGATCTTCGAATTGGGTCAGGCGACGTTCGACGCCCGCGGCGCCGTCGAGGCGCGCAATATGGCCAAGCTGGCCGACCTCGGCTTCCGCTTCTCGATCGACAAGGTCCAGACCCTGGACCTCGACTTCAACGACCTGCAACGCTCCGATGTCCGCTTCGTGAAGGTCTCTGCCGACCTGTTGATCGAACAGCTGCTGGATCTCGACGGCGGCTCGCCGATCCCGTCCCTGCGCGATATCCAGGCCGCCGACTTCGCCCAGCTGACCCGCCGTTACGGCATCGAGGTCATCGCCGAGAAGTGCGAGAGCGAGCGCCAGATCGTCGACATTCTCGAACTCGACATCTCCATGGGCCAGGGCCATCTGTTCGGCGAACCCCGCGCCATCAAGGAAGCCGTGCTGGCCGAAACCGATCCGCCCGCCGACTTCGTGCGGTCCACGCTGATCTCGGCCGAGAAGCGCAGGCGCTACGCCTAGGCCGAGCCTCATGACCCTGCACGCCCCCTACGATCCGTCCAACATCTTCGCCAAAATCCTGCGCGGGGAGATCCCCGCCGTGAAAGTGTGGGAGGACGACGCCGTCCTCGCCTTCATGGACGTCTTCCCCCAGTCCGAGGGCCACGTCCTCATCATTTCCAAGACCTCCACCGCACGCAATCTGCTGGAGGTCGAGCCCGAGACCCTGGCGACCCTCGCCGCCGCAACTCAGCGGATCGCCCGGGCGGTCGAGAAGGCCCTGTCTCCCGACGGCTTCTCGATCATGCAATTCAACGGCGAGGCCGGGGGCCAGACCGTCTTCCACCTGCATTTCCACGTCATTCCGCGTTGGGCCGACCGACCGCTGAAGGGCCACGGCCAGGCCGGAATGGCCGACGTCGAGGATCTGAAGGCCACGGCGGCGAGGATCGCGGCCGCCCTCTAGAACGAGCCCAGGAACACGAACCACGCGCCGGCGAAGATCAGGGCGAAGCGGCAGGCGTGTGTCACGTCAGCTTCGCGCCCGGCGCGCTCAACGCGAAGTCCTTCGGCAGCACCAGCATGGCCACAGGCAGGATGCAGGTCGGGCTCGGCATGTGTTTTGATGGCTTGCGCGCTCGCCCTCACGCCAGCTAAACCCCGCGCCTGATCACCCCTCCAGGGGGTATCTGGGCCGGCTTAGCTCAGTTGGTAGAGCGCCAGTTTTGTAAACTGGATGTCGCGGGTTCGATTCCTGCAGCCGGCACCATCATTTCAGATTGCCTTTTGACGATGGCGGGTCACCCGGAAGCGGGCGCTCGCAGGCGTGGCGGCGCGTCAACGGTCCGGCGAAACTGGCGGCGGAGACCCGCCCGACTCTGCGTCTGGCGAGCGGGTCGAAACACCCAGCATGCTCCCGTTCGGCTCGGCCCGAAGGTTCGCCCTCAATCGCCCCAGACGATCCCGGTAACCCTCGGCATCGCCGAACTCGACAAAGGCCTGGTAGCGCTGGTGGGGACTGGTGACCTTGAGCGCGTGCTTGATGGGACACCAGTACTGTTCGGTCCGGCTGGCGATCTCGCTGACATAGGCGGCGACCCCGTTGGCATATTCACAGAACCAGCAGTTCAGGCGCTCGATCCAGTTGAGGTAGGCCAGGGCTTCGCGGTCGAAGATCATATAGTCGCGTCGGGGGACACGAGGCAGGCGATAGGCGCGGAAGCAGATCGCCTGATAGGCCGAGGCCCAAAGGTCGATCAGCGCCAGCGGCAGGATCAGGGAATAGATCACCGGGGCGGTCAGCACCGTCGCTGGCGGCGCGCCGGCGATGAAGGCAGCGGCGCCCCGCTTCAGGCGTCGGTGTTCCGCCACGACCCCGTGCTCGAACTCCACCAGCCCCTCGTGAAGCCGCCAGCCGAGGGCCTCGCGACGGCGGAAAATCTCCCGATCCAGTTCGCTTTGAAGCCGGACGATCTCGGACGCGATTTCTTCGATACGCGCCTGGATCGGAGCGGGCCCGGTCATGCCGCGCTTCCCGGTCCGGACGCCATGGATCCGGTGCGGACATATCGCGAATGCCAGGACAGGGCCTCATCGAGAAGCATGGGCGTCTGCAGCCCGAACGAACCGGCCAGCGCCCGCCGGTAGTAGTCGGCCAGGACCGGTCGGTACGTTGGATGGGCGCAGTTCTCGATGACCACCTTCGCCCGCTGTTTCGGCGACAGGCCGCGCAGATCCGCCAGTCCCTGTTCAGTGACGATGATCTGGACGTCCTGATTGATGTGATCGACGTGGGACGCGTGCGGGACGATCGTCGAGATCGTCCCGCCCTTGGCGGTCGACGCGCTCATGAAGATCGAGATGTAGGCGTTTCTGGCGAAGTCGCCCGAGCCGCCGATACCGTTCTGGATCCGCGAACCCATGACATGGGTCGAGTTGACGTTGCCGTAGATGTCGGCCTCGATCATCCCGTTCATGGCGATGACGCCGAGGCGGCGGATCAGTTCCGGGTGATTGGTGATCTCCTGCGAGCGCAGGATGATGCGGTCGCGATACTCGCCCATACGCCGGTTGACGCTCTCGCTCAGGTCCGGGCTGAGACTGAGCGCGGTGGAGGACGCCATCCTCAGCTTGCCGCTGTCCAGCAGGGCCAGCATCCCGTCCTGGATCACTTCCGTATAGGCGCTCAGGTTTTCAAACGGGGCGTCGATCAGGCCCGTGAGCACGGCGTTGGCGGTGTTGCCCACACCCGACTGCAGCGGCAGCAGCGACGGGGGCAGCCGCCCCTTCTTCACCTCGTGTTCGAAGAACTCCAGCAGATGGCCGGCGATCGCCAGATCGTCCGCCCCAGGGGTCGTGAAGCCGGCATTGCGATCCGGTCGATCGGTCTCGACGATGGCGACAATCTTGTCAGGATCGCAGCGGAAACAAGGCTCGCCGATCCGGTCGCCGGGGCGGATCAGGGGGATCGGCACGCGGTTCGGCGGCAGGGCTGCACCATAGTAGATGTCATGCATCCCCAGCAGTTCGGGGCTCTGCCAGCGGTTGACCTCCAGGATCACCTGTCCCGCCCGGTCGAGCCAGGTCTTGTTGTTGCCGACGGAGGACGCAGGGATCAGCCCCCCGTCCTCGCGAATGCCGGTCACCTGGATGATCGCCGTGTCGAGCGGCCCGAGGATGCCCTGCCAGGCGGCGGGCGCCACCTGGCTGAGGTGCATGTCGAAATACTCCATCTGCCCGCGATTGATCTTGTCGCGGCATGTGGGGTCGGAGTTGTAGGGCAGTCTGAACTCGATGCCGTCGGCCTTGGCCAGGGCGCCGTCCAGTTCGGGTCCTGTCGAGGCGCCGGTCCAGATCCGCAGCTTGAAGGGTCTGCCCGCAGCATGCTCGGACTCAATCCGCGCAGCGAGGGCCAAGGGCACGGCGGTCGGATAGCCGGAAGCGGTAAAGCCGCTGAGACCTATGGTCGTATTCGGCGCGATCAGGGCCGCCGCCGCCGCCGCCGGCATGACCCTGGTCCGGTGGCCGAGGCTCGCGATCCGTCTGTCCGTCATGAAGTCGCCCTTGCCCCTGCTATCGGGCAGTCTGAAGCCTCAGGCGGAAGCCGACATTGATCCGCATCAATGCCTCGTCGGGGGCGCTCAGCGCTCGAGAGGCGGGTCGCGTCGCGGAAAAGCAGTCCAGGCGGCGGCGCCGCCGACTGAGACGATGAACAGGGCGAAGGCGGCGATGACCGCTCCGACAAAGGGAATGGCGTCCAGGGGCATGGTGTTTCTCCTTGCGGACCTTGATGGACCCATGACGCCGCCACCGCCTTGATCGAGATCAAAACACGCTGTGCAGATCGCCGACCCCGGAGGCGAGCACGAACGCGGTCGTGTCGGCGGGCGGATCGAACGGCCGGACCAGGCGCAGGCTGTCGCAGTCCTGCCCCCGAGCCAGAACCACGACCTCGGCGATGAGGGCGTCGGCGATCGCGCGAGGATGAATCAGATCGAAGGCCACAAGCCGTTCGACCTCCAGACTCGGCCTGGCCTCGCCGCCGGGGATAATTCGATAGGTCAGAAGTCCGCACAGTCGCCCCGAACCGGTGCTGGCGACCAGAACACCTCCCTTCGCAGGGTCCTGCAGCCGCGTCAGAGCGCCGAGCCGCCAGTGATCAGGATCAAGTGCGCCGGATCCGAGGCTGGCAAGAACGACCGCCTCGTCCAGATCGGCCTCACGGAGAGGATGAACGCGCACCTCGGTCATGGCCCAGCCTAGGGTCACGCCATCGCGATCCGCCTTGATCTCGATCAATTCGACATTTGCCGTCACCGGTCGCACGCCTTAGGATCGCCCCGGTCAGGACAAGATCATGCTCGAGCTCAAGGCTCTTCCCGTCGGATGCGCAGACCGTCGCCGCAGCAACGCCTGCGCCGGTTGCGGCGCACGTCCGTTCAGCGTTTGCGGCAACATCGACGACGCTGATCTGGGTCGCCTCGACGCCCTGGCGGAGCACCTCGTCCTGCAACCGGGCGAAGCCCTGATCCGCGAAGGCGACCCGGCGCGGCATGTGTTCAATGTCACCTCTGGCTCGGTTCGGGTCTACAAGCTGCTCTCCGACGGTCGGCGTCAGATCACCGGCTTCCTCTTCGCCGGCGATTTCCTGGGCCTCGCGACCGGAGAGACCTACGTCTTCTCCGCCGAGGCGATCGAGCCGGCGACCGCCTGCCGCTTCCGAAAGAGCGATTATCGTACCCTGATCCGCGAGACGCCGGCGCTGGAAGCCGCCTTGCTGGATCGCGCCAACCACGAGCTGGCCGCGGCCCAGAACCAGATGATGCTGCTTGGACGGAAGACCTCCCTTGAACGGGTCGCGACCTTCCTGCTGGATCTGCCGGACCATGATCCGGTCCGCGCGACGGTCGCCGGTCATGTTCATCTGCCGATGACCCGCCTCGAAATCGCGGACTATCTCGGGCTGACCATCGAAACCGTCAGTCGCGTGCTGACACGTTTGAAGACAAGCGGCGTCATCCGTCTGCTGTCCCTGACCGAGTTGCGGATCGAACAGCCCGCCGTGCTCAAGGCCATGGCGGAAGGCGAAGCCTGATCTCAGGCGGCGACAGCGCGCCGTAAGCCTGTCGTCAGCACAAGCTCTCCGCTCGCCTGCAGGCCCATGACTTCGATGGACGCGTCGCACAGCAATCGGACGGCAGGTCTGTGGCTGATCACGATCAGGCCCTGCCCGCTGCGGTCGAGCCGGCGCCTCAAGCCCTCGATCACGCGGGCTTCGCAGGCCGCGTCCAGACCTTCGGTCGGTTCGTCGAGAACGAGCCAGGGGGCGCTGCGAAGGTAGGCGCGGGCGAGGCCGAGGCGCCGCCGCTCTCCGCCGCTCAGACAGGCGCCGTTCTCGCCCAGCGGCATGTCGAGGCCGAGGGGAGAAAGACGAACCCGGTCCGCGAGGTCTGCGTCTCCAAGTGCGCCCCAGAGGTCCTGATCGCGGGCCTCCGGATCGGCGACGCGGAGGTTGGAGCGAATGGTGCCGTCGAGCAGCCGGACCTCCTGGGCCGCGTACGCGAACTGTCGGCGAAGCACGGCGCGGTCCTGATCGCAGGAGGGGACTCCGGCCACTGTGAGGCTCCGATCCGGACAGGGACGGAGGCCCATCAGCCGTTCGATCAAGGTGGTCTTGCCGCGGCCCGTCGCGCCCGTGACGGCCAGTCGCTGAGGCGGCTCGAGACCCAGGGCGACGGACCGGAACCCCAGCTTCGAGACCGATCCCATACGCAGGACATCCAGCGAAGGAACCGCCGGATCAGGGACAAGCTCCGACAGCCGGATCAGCGCCTGATCCGCCGCACCCGCGGATCGGAAATGCACAGACAGGGATGAGGCGGCTTCCAGGGACGCGACGGCCGCGAGCACGGCGAGGGCGACAAGCGCCGGCGGGTGGTGAATCAGGACCGCGAACACGCCGACAGCGGCGACGCCCATGACGAGCGTCTGCCAGGCCGCGATCCTGCCTCCGGCGATCGAGACCTGGCGCGTCGCCTGATCGAGGGCGGATGCGGTGCGATCGGTCTCGTCGACGGCCCAGGACTCCAGACCATAGGCGCGCAGTTCAGCGGCCGAGGCCTGTAGCGACGACAGACGATCCTTCAGCCGACCGACGGCGACCTGAACCTCACGGCCCGCGGGATCGATCCATTGGCGGCCGATGAGGAGCGATCCGGCCACCGAGATCGTCAGA
Organism: Brevundimonas sp.; assembly: GCF_027484365.1. Lineage (GTDB taxonomy): Bacteria > Pseudomonadota > Alphaproteobacteria > Caulobacterales > Caulobacteraceae > Brevundimonas. The sequence continues at coordinate 74,949 of NZ_JAIXTC010000025.1, forward strand.
CCGAGCGCTACGACGATCCCGGCCCTGATATCGGCCAGACCCGCCAGACCGACGGCCGCCACGGCCCCCGCCGCCGCGCCCCAGGGGCCGCTGAGACGCACGAAGAGGGTCTGGATCGCATCCACGTCCTGGACGAACCGGGCAGAGGCCTCTCCGCTGGACAGCGCCAGGGCCTTGTCCGGCGCGGCGGAGGCCAGTTCCGCGAACAGGGCCGGCCGCAGGGACGCGAGGGCCTTCAGCGCCGCGTCGTGGCCGCTCACCCGTTCGAGGTAGCGGCCCCCGGTCCGCAGGATGGCCAGCAGCCGGATCGCTGCGCTCGGCAGAAGGACGTTGAAGGTCTGCGCCGCGCCCACGCCTGCCAGTCCCGCCAGCGCGGCCCCGGTTATGAACCAGCCCGAGAGACCCAGGAGGAGCACCGCGCTTGCGGCCGCCACGACCGCGCACGCCGCCGCCGTCGCCAGGCTGACGCGCTGGGCGCGCCTTTGGCCGGCCAGCAAGGCGTGAAGCCGAAGACGTCCTGTCATCAGAGCCGCACCACATGATCGGCGAAGGCCAGAACTGCTTCGGAGTGGGTGGCGATCAGGACGGTGCGGCCCTCGCAGGCCTGACGCAGGGCACCGATCAAGGCCGTCTCCGTGTCGCGATCGAGGTTGGCTGTGGGCTCGTCGAAGAGCAGAACCCGCGACTCCGACAGCAGGGCGCGGGCGAGACCCAGTCGGCGCCGTTCCCCGCCCGACAGTCCCCCGCCCCGCTCGTCGAGCGTCCGCGCAAGATCACCGTGCAACCCGGCCCGGCCGGCGGCGCGCAGGATCGCCCCGGACGATGCGCCCTGCCTTGCGAGGGCGACGTTCCCGCCCAGGGTCCCGGGAATGACGATCGGCGCCTGGCTGGCCCAGCCGACCGAGCCCGCGAAGTCCCCGACTTCCGACAGTCGCTGCGCGCCGATCTCGACCTCGCCTGCCGACAGCGGCGCAAGGCCCAGCAGAAGATGCAGCAGACTGCTCTTGCCGGACCCGCTCGCGCCGGTGATCGCGACGACAGCGCCCGCCGGGACATCGAGATCAAACCGGCTCAGGACCGCCGCGCCGCCTTCGTAGCGGATCTCGACGTCCCTGAACCGGATCATGGGCGGCTCGGCCCAGGTGATCCGGGCATGGGGCCGCCGCGGCCCCTGGTCCGCGTCTCCGACGAGCGCGGGAACCGCCGCCTCCGCCGCCTGACGATCGTGGTAGGCGGCAGCCAGCCGCCGGAGCGGCGCATAGACCTCGGGTGCGAGGGCCAGGACGAAGAAGGCGCGTGTGAGCGTCAGCGTCTCCGGCGCATGAAACGGCAGCAGACGAAGGAGATTGAACCCGCAGTAGACAGCCACCAGGGCGACCGACAGAGCCGCAAAGAACTCCAACACGCCTGAGGACAGGAAGGCGACCTTCAGGACGCGTCCGGTGCGATGGGCCAGCTCCGACGAAGCGCGACCGATCTCCGAGACCGTCCGCGACTCGGCCTGGAACGCGATCAGGACCGGCAAGGCCCGGATGCGATCAAGAAACAGGACGGACAGTCGCTGCAGCGCTTCGAACTGACGCCGGCTCTCGGCGGCGGCGGCCATCCCGGCCAGGGCCATGCCGACGGCGAACGGCACGAGGGTGGACAGCAGGATGCCCGCCGCCACGGGACTGGCGAAACCGACCGCCGCAATGATCAGCAACGGGGCGATCGCCGCGGCCTTCCGCAGGGTGGTGAACCTGGCGAAATAGCCGTCCAGGGCTTCGACGCCCTCGACCGCCGACGACACGCCGCCCGCTCCGTCGCGCCGTCCCGCGAACAGTTCCTCAAGCACGGAATGCCGCACGCCGCGCTTGACCCCCATCGCCGTCGACGCGGAGACGCGCACAGCCATCTGGGCGAGCCCTGCCCTGACGCCCAGGCTGAGCAGCGCCAGCGCAAGCCAGAGCCCGATCTGTCCCTCCCCGTTGGCCAATTGCCCCAAGGCCCCGGCCAATCCCGCAGCGAAGCCGATGGCGGGAGTCGCATCCAGGACGGTCAGCAGGTCCGCCAGCGTCCGCCCGCGACGGTGTGACCGCGCCCACAGCGCCAGCCGACGTTCGGGAGGCAGGGTGATCTGCCCTGTGAGGGGAGCGAGCGTCATGCCGCAGCCATAAGGGGAGGCCGTTGGACCGGCTTTGATCGAGATCAAAGCCGGTCCACGGGCCGGTCTCTAGACGGAGGGTCTCGTCGGTCGTGGGGACCGGCGATCCGGAGCTTTCCCATGGACCTGGCGGTCGTCGACCTCTCCAGGCTGCAGTTCGCGCTGACAGCCCTCTACCACTTCCTGTTCGTGCCGTTGACGCTCGGCCTGTCCTTCATGCTGGTCATCATGGAGTCGATCTATGTGATGACCCGCCGGCCGATCTGGCGAACCATCACCCGCTTCTGGGCGACCCTGTTCGGCATCAACTTCGTGCTGGGCGTCGCGACCGGCATCACCATGGAGTTCCAGTTCGGCATGAACTGGGCCTACTACAGCCACTACGTCGGCGACATATTCGGCGCCCCCCTGGCGATCGAAGGTCTCATGGCCTTCTTCCTGGAAGCGACCTTCGTCGGGCTGATGTTCTTCGGCTGGGAAACGCTGAGCCGGGTCGCCCACCTGTTCGTGACCTTCATGGTCGCGCTCGGCACCAATCTGTCGGCCCTCTGGATCCTGATCGCCAACGGCTGGATGCAGAACCCGGTCGGCGCGACCTTCAATCCGGACACCATGCGAATGGAGGTGTCGGATTTCATGGCCGTTCTGATGAACCCGGTCGCCCAGGCCAAGTTCGTCCACACCGTCAGCGCGGGCTATGTCATCGCCTCGGTGTTCGTGCTCGGCGTGTCCGCCTTCTACCTGCTCAAGGGCAGGCACCGGGCCTTCGCCAGACGCTCGATGACTGTGGCCTCCGCCTTCGGGCTGGCGGCTTCACTGTCGGTCGTCGTCCTTGGCGATGAGAGCGGCTACACCTTGACCGACAACCAGAAAATGAAGCTGGCCGCGATCGAGGCCATGTGGAACACCGAAGCGGCGCCCGCCGGCCTGACGGCCTTCGGCTTCCCCAACATGGAAACGCATCGCACTGAGGCTGCGGTGACCATCCCCTGGGCGCTCGGCCTGATGGCGACGCGAAGCCTGGACGGGGAAGTCGAGGGCATCCTGCCCCTGGTCGCCACGGCCCAGACCCGCATCGAATCCGGCGTCCTGGCCTATGACGCGCTCGAGCGGATCAAGGCGAACCCGAACGATCCGGTGGCGCGCGGCGATTTCGAGCTGCACCGCAACGACCTCGGCTATGGCCTCATGCTCAAGCAACTGGTCGCCGACCCGCGCCAGGCCACCCCCGACCAGATTGTCGTCGCCGCCTGGAACACCGTGCCCAACGTGCCGGTGATGTTCTGGACCTTCCGGTTCATGGCCGCGATCGGTTTCGCCATGATCGTCCTGTTCGCCACGGCCTTCATCCTGTCCACCCTGCGCAAGCATGAAACCCGCTGGTTCCTCTGGCTGGCCGTGCTCGCGATACCCCTGCCCTGGATCGCCGCAGAGCTGGGCTGGATCGTCGCCGAGGTCGGGCGTCAGCCCTGGGCTGTGGACGGCATCCTGCCCACCTTCCTGGGCGCCTCAAGCCTGAGCGTGCCCCAGCTGTGGGCGACGATCATCGGCTTCACGGCCCTCTACGGCGGGCTGGCGGTGATTGAGGTCGGGCTGATCCTGAAGACGATCAAGCGCGGCCCGTTCGCCGAGCAGGAGGAGTTCGCGGATCGCCCTGCCGACGAGCCTGGTCCTCACGCTCCCAACACCCCGCCCGCTGTCGCTCCCGCCCTCGCCTGACCTGATCGCTAGGAAACCGAGATGGATATCCCCCTCGACTACGCCACCCTCCGCCTGATCTGGTGGGGACTGCTGGGCGTGCTGCTCATCGCCTTCGCCCTGACCGACGGTTTCGACCTGGGCGTCGGCGCGCTTCTGCCCTTCGTCGCCCGGACCGACGAGGAGCGCCGGATGGTCATCAACACCGTCGGCCCGACCTGGGAAGGCAACCAGGTCTGGTTCATCCTCGGCGGCGGCGCGATTTTCGCGGCCTGGCCCTTTGTCTACGCCGTCAGCTTCTCGGGCTTCTACCTGGCCATGTTCCTGGTCCTGTCCGCGCTGATCCTCCGGCCGGTCGCGTTCAAATATCGCTCGAAACGTCCCGGCAAGACCTGGCGCTCGGCCTGGGACTGGGCCCTGTTCATCGGCGGGTTCGTCCCGGCCCTGGTGTTTGGCGTGGCGGTTGGAAACGTCCTGCTGGGCGCGCCCTTCCGCCTGGATGGTGATCTGCGGTCCTTCTACGAGGGAACGCTGCTCGGTCTGTTCACCCCGTTCAGCCTGCTCTGCGGTCTGCTGTCCGTCTCGATGCTGGTGCTGCACGGCGCGGTCTGGCTGGGCCTCAAGGCCGAGCTTGGGCCGGTCCAGGGTCGGGCACGGACCTTCGGCACCATCGCGGCCCTCCTCAGCCTCGTCCTGTTCGCGGCCGGCGGCCTGTTCGTGGCCTTCGGAGATCTCGGCTACCGCATCGTCGGGGCCGTGGATCCGTCGGGCTTCTCCAACCCGCTGCGGACCGCCGTTGTCGCCGCTCCGGGCGCCTGGCTCGACAACTACGCCGCCTATCCCTGGATGATCGTGGCGCCCGTGCTGGGCTTCGTGGGGACCGTGATCTCCCTGCTGGGACTGTGGCGCCGGTCCGAGCCCCTGGCCTTCGCCGGCTCCTCGATCGCAGTTGTCGGGATCATCTCGACCGTGGGCCTGTCCATGTTCCCCTTCATCCTGCCCAGTTCGATCCATCCGGGTTCGAGCCTGACGGTGTGGAACGCCTCGTCGACCCAGACCACCCTGTTCATCATGCTCGGCGTCACCATCGTCTTCCTGCCCCTGATCCTGATCTACACGGCCTGGGTCTACCGCGTGCTGTGGGGCCGGACGTCTACGACCGCGCTCAAGACCAATCCCGATCTCTACTGATCCGAAGGACACCTGACCCATGTGGTATTTCACCTGGATACTGGGCGTAGGCCTCGCCGTCGGCTTCGGCGTGCTGAACGGCCTCTGGCACGAGTTCCACCTCTCCGACGAAGGCGACCAGGGCCTGTCGGCGCCAGAGACCGATGCGACCGATGTCGGCCTGCGCTGAGACCCGCCGTCTGGTGAGAACGGCCGCGCTAATCCGGCGCTACGACAGCAACGTCCCCCGCTACACCAGCTATCCGACCGCGGCCCGGTTCACCCCGGATGTGGGTCCCGAGGACGGAGGACGGTGGCTCGAGGCGGTCGCGGCGGACGAGGCGGTTTCACTCTACGTCCACGTCCCGTTTTGCCGAACGCTCTGCTGGTATTGCGCCTGTAACACGCGAGCGGTGAACCGCACCGAGACGATCCGGACCTATGTCGATCTGCTGCTGACCGAGGCGGGTCTCGTCGCGGATCGGCTGGGCCGTCGCCAAAGGGTCGCCCGGCTGCATCTGGGCGGCGGCACGCCGAACATGCTGTCCCCGGACGACCTCGATCGACTGTTCTCGGGCCTGCGTGACGTCTTCGACTTCGCCCCGGACATCGAGATCGCGGCGGAGCTGGACCCGGCCAGCCTGTCGCACGCCTGGGTCAAGCGGGCGGCGCATCATGGGCTCAACAGGGCCAGCCTCGGGGTTCAGGACCTGTCGCCGCAGGTGCAGAAGGCGATCAACCGGATCGAGCCCTTCTCCACAGTGGCCCAGGCCGCCGACTGGTTATCGCAGGCCGGGGTGAAGTCTCTCAACCTCGACCTCATGTACGGCCTTCCACTTCAGACCCGCGATGATCTGCTGGCGACCCTGGACCAGGTGACCACCCTGCGTCCCGGGCGCATCGCCCTGTTCGGCTATGCCCATGTTCCATGGATGAAGCCGCATCAGAAGCTGATCAACGAGGCGGATCTGCCGGGGCCGGAAGACCGCTTCGCCCAGAGCCAGGCGGCTTCGGCCTTTCTGCTCGATCAGGGCTATGCGGCTGTGGGACTGGATCATTTCGCCCTGCCGACAGACAGCCTCGCGATCGCGTCACGCACCGGGAGGCTGCACCGCAACTTCCAGGGCTACACCACGGACGTCGCCGAAACCCTCATCGGCCTCGGCGCCTCGTCGATCAGCCGCACCCGCGAGGGGTACGTCCAGAACCACACCGTTGAACGCGATTGGCGCGCGGCGGTCGGCCAAGGTCGTCTGCCGGTCGCGCGCGGCCTCGGATTGACGACGGACGATCGCCGGCGCGCTGATATCATCGAACGTCTGATGTGCGACTTCAGGGTCGACCTCCAGGACATCGACCGGAAACACGGCCCGGCTCCGGATCGCTTCTCTGCGGCCTTCGCCAGACTGCAGCCGCTGGTGGATGACGGGCTGGCGCGACGCGACGGAGACGTCGTCGGAGTGACCGACGCCGGTCGGCCGTTCGTCCGTCTGGTCTGCGCCGCGTTCGATACAACTCTCTCGACCTCGCCATCGAGACATGGGCGATTGATCTGAGAATTGCGCTGGATCAAGGCCGGGCGGCGTCATCGGGACCACACCCTCCATGACGCCTCCAACCGGCCGCATCCCGCCGCCGGACCGCGTCGTGGACCACCAAGATGCGCCTGAACCCCTCTTCCCGGATCGCCGCCCTCGGGGCCGGCTTCGCTGTCCTCACCCTCGCTTCCGCGCCTGCGTCGGCGCAGGACTGGCAGGTCGCCCGCAAGGGAGACTGGATTGTCACGGGCCGGGTCACCGATGTGGCCTCGGGGGCCGATGACGCCATCACCACCGCAGCCGGCGCGGCCACAGGTCTGCGCGTCGATGTCGGCGACAGCGTGATGCCGACCCTCGGCTTCACCTATTTCGTCACGGATCACATCTCGGTGGAGGCCATTCTGGGCGCCACCCGGCACGAGATCCGGGCCCAGGGGCCGGCCACCGACCTCGCCGTTCACGAAACCTGGGTCCTGCCCCCGGTCGTGACGGTTCAGTATCGCCCCGCGCCCGAAGCACGGGTCAGTCCCTACGTCGGCGCCGGTCTGAACTACATGGTGTTCTTCAACGGCGACAACCGGAACGGCTTCGACGTGAATCTGGACAACGGGTTCGGCTATGCCCTGCAGGCGGGCGCCGATATCGCCGTGTCAGGCCCCTGGACCGTCAACCTCGACGTCAAGAAGGTCTGGTTCAACACTGACGCCGACATCAACGGCGGGACGCTCAAGAGCGACGTCAACCTCGACCCCTGGGTCATCTCGCTCGGGCTCGGCAGGAAGTTCTGAGCATCGCGAACGCTGCGTCGTTCCGCATCTGGAACGGCGCAGCGGCTGCCGGGATCTCCCTGTCTGACGACCATCAGCCCGGACGGACAACCAGTGCGCGCGCTGGAGAGAAGACCTTCCCATGGTTGCATATAGACGTTATACAGACTGCTTGGAGCAGTGCGAAATTGTGACGCCGACGCACCGATCGCGGCACCGTCTCACACTGCTGGAGCGTGTGTCTACGCTTCCGCCGTTCAGGAAGGCCTGGTCATGCGCCATGAAGAAGCCGAAACAATCGGCCGGCTGCTGGCGGAGCTTCCAGGGGAGATCGGCCCTGTCATAGAGCTGGGTTCGTCAACCGCCTCGTTCCGCACGGTTCAACAACCTCACATCGACCGGTTCATCCATGCGCCCCTGCGGGTGCGTGACGTCGAGGTCGTTCACACGGACCTTAGGGACGGCGACGGCATAGACGTCAGCGGCGACATCTACACGGCGGATGTCCAGGACCGTCTGACGGCGCTGGGCGCGAGAACCGTTCTCTGCTGCAACATCTTCGAACACGTGTCCGACCGATCGCGTTTCGCATCGATCTGCGACCAAATCCTGCAGCCGGGCGGATTCATGATCGTCAGCGTCCCCTGCCGCTACCCGTATCACCTCGACCCTATCGACACGATGTATCGGCCCGCGCCGCAAGAGCTGGTCGATCTGTTCCCGGGCTACAGGGTCCAGGTTGCGGAACGCGTGACCGGTGGCTCGTTCTGGACCGACCTCGACCGGAGGCCTGTCGGGGTCCTGAAGTCACTAGCCCGCGTCCTGCTGCTCCGGGGCGGCTGGAGAGAGAGCCTTTCGCGGCTTCACCGACTGACATTCCTCTTCAGACCCTATCAGGTGTCGGTCGCAGTTCTTCAAAAGCCATAGGCCCGAAAGCCGATGGGCTACCCCGCGCAGCGCGCGTCCGCGACAACCTGAAGCCGCCCGGCCCGGATGGCCTTGAACCATCGGGCCTGCTCGGCGCCGACGAGCCGCCCCAGTCTACCCGGTCGCGCCCAGTGGGTGCACTTGGCCTGCTCGACCCTGAAGCCACTGACCGACAGAAGATTGCCCAGCGCCATGGGCGTCCAGGCGAACAGGTGCTGATCGGGGTCGCCGGCCGACCATTGGCGATGCTGGCGGTTCAGCAGCACATTTTCATAAGGCACAATGAGACGGAGCCGCCCTGAGGGACGCAAGACACGACGGAGGCCGAGCAGCACGGCCTGCGGGTTGGGGACATGCTCCAGCGCATGGAAGCTGATCGCCACATCGATGCTGGCGTCCTCGATCTCGTCCAGATGGGCGACAACCCGATCCAGAACCTTGCGCGCTTCCGCGCTGGACACCTCGCTGACCTCGACGCCAATCCGCATCGCGGCCGGCAAGGACGACAGGATACCGCCTGTCGCGCAGCCGAAGTCCAGGACGACATCGGAGGCCGTGGTGACCCCTTCGAAATAGACCGCACGGACCTGCTGTTCCGCGGCTGACCGTCCGGCCGCCCTGCGCGAATGATAGTCGGCCCCGCCGGACCCGGTGTAGCGCTCTATTGCGACCGACATGATCCAGTCCCCAAAAATTGCGCCAGCATAGGCCATATCGGCCGCCCCGGCTGTGTTCAGAGACCCACGGTCTTCAACCGTTTTGCGTCGCACGCAGGCGCGCGGAAATGACGTCGATCGTCTGCCTGGCCACGTGGTCAATCCCGAATTGCCTCGCGATGTAGCCATGGGCCTTCGCCGCCATCGTCCCGCGCCCGGCTTCCGGAACCGCCAGGGCACGCAGCATCAACACGGACAGTTCTGCGGGATCCGCCGACGCAGCGACGAAGCCCCATTCGCCGTCGGAGACCAGATCCCGCACGCCGCTCGCTTCGGCAACGATGGGGATGAGCCCATAGGCCATGGCCTCGAGCAGCGAGTTGGACTGCCCCTCGGCCTGGGACGCCGACAGGAAGAAGTCGCTTTGCGTCAGATAGGGCCGAACATCGTCCTGCCTGCCGGGCAGGTGAACGAACGCCGAGATGCCCAGACGCGAGGCGCGTTCCGCCACATTCGAAAGATCGGAGCCGTCGCCGACGATGGTGAGATCGGCGACGGCTCCCTGTGCAAGACACAGCGCCAGGGCCTCGACGAGCACCGGCACGTTTTTGTCCGGCTCGATGCGGCCGGTATACAGAAACCTGTACCCCGACCTTGCCGCCCGGAACGCCTCGAACTGCTCCCGCGTCGGCGCCAGGACGCCGTTGGAGATCTCGATGATCTTTTCGACCGGCACGCCATAGCCCTTCAGATCGGCGACAATTTCCCGACTGTTGGCCACGAATCCGTCGGCGCGCGCGCGGATCAGACGCGCGACCACACGCCCGTAGCCGCCCGTCTTTGACTCCAGCGCCCTGAAATCACCGACCTTTCCGCCGCCTCCAAGCTTGATGAACAGGGGCTTGCCGAGGACCATCCTGGCCATCAGCCCGGGAAGGGTGTGAAGGCGGGCGTGGAACACATAGACGGCGTCGATGTCGTGGCGTCGCCGCAGCCAGGCCAACACCCTGGCGGTCCATGCGAGGGTGGACCCCATGCGACGGCCCCCGAAATTGGGGTAGTCCCGCAGTTTCACGGTCAGGTTCGCGCCGAACTCCGTTTCGACTTCAGCGGACCCGGACAGCCTGCACGGCGCCACGATGGTCACCCGGACGCCCTGAGCCGCCATTGCGCCGGCCAGAAGCTCGGCCTGTCGCTCCGCTCCCCCGTAGTTTTCCCGAAGACTGCCAGGAACGATCAGCGCGATATGCATGGTCGGTCGCTCCCGGAAGGAAGGGGTTCGAGGGACATGTCTACGCGCCCGGACGGCGGAAAACGCCGACGACAGGGCGCGTCAGATGATCCCGGGCGGTGGACCATTCGGGACCGAGCCAGGTCCTCGGAACGAGCGCCATGAACAGGAGGACGGCCAACAGCCCGGCGCCGCCTCCGACGAAATGACTGATCCAGAACCAGGCTTCAGGGACCGCGCTCGCCGCCAGGCTGTCGGCGATCGCGAAAACAGCAACCGGCAACATCGCCTTCGCATGAAGGCGAAGAAGATCGCCCACCGTAGCAATGACCAAGGAGGCCGCGTAGCCGAGGGAAATCAGGTAGTAGATCCACATCGCCGCTGACAGGAAGCCGGCGACGGGCAGCAGGCCGAACATGCCACCCACGAAGGCGGCACCCACCAGCAAGACGGCCTGGATGGCGGATCGCACAGCCGTCCCGGCCGAGTTCCCCATCCCGAAGGCAACGCTTTCGGTCACCTTGTAGGCGCACCGGGGCAGCAGGCCCAACGCCAGCAGCTGCAGGATCAGAATCACCTCGACCCAGGCCGGTCCCAGCAGGAGCCGCACAATGGCGGACGCATGCAGAGCCGCGGCCACGGCGGCCAGCCCGAAGACCGGAAGCCCTGATCGCAAGGCGCTCGCCATGACGGCTCCGGCACGACGGCTATCGCCCCTCAGAGTCGCAAAGGCGGGAAAAAGCACGCGTTGCAGCGGCGTCGAGACCAGGGCGTTGATGATCTCGACCAACCGCCAACCCCGGCTGAACAGGCCCAGGGAGACGATTCCCAGAGTACGTCCGACCACGATATTGGCCCCGTTGTTGGCGGCCCAGCTCAGCAGCTGGGACAAGGCATAGGGGCTGCTGTCGCGAACCAGGGCGACGGCCGCTCCGGGGAATACCCGCCGCCACGGCTTGATACGGGACTGGACGAGGTTCAGCCCCGCTTCGATGGCTCCGGTAACGACACTGCCCCACACGAGGGACCAGACGCCGAAGCCCAGAAGGGCCAGCCCGATGGACAGGGCGAACTGGCCGATCAGATAGGCGACGGTGTTGGAGCCGACCAGGCCGCGAAAGTCGCCGGAACGCTGCATGACCGCGCGCGGGATGGCGCCGATCCCCCGCGCCACGACCACCAGGCTGCCGAAGGCGATGGTGACCGCGATCCCACTCGTTGAGTAGAAGCGCTCGATAAGCGGGGCGAACAGGACAATCGCCGCGGCGAGAACCACCGACAGCGCGAAGACCGACCAGAACGACGTTGCGACATCATCCTCGTCGATCCCCTGCGCGTGGATCAGGTTCAGGCCGAATGCGCCTTCGAACATGGAATCGGCGAAGCCGATCACGGCAAGCGCGGCCGCCATCATGCCGAATTCCAGCGGGGTCAGGAGGCGGCTGAGAACCGCCGTCCCGATCAGCGACAGGGCCATGACCAACAGGCGGCCGAACACGAGCCAGCGCACGCCGGTCAGCATGTGACTGCCCTCGCCGGGTTCTTGCGTCTGCTCGCTGTCCTGAAAGCGGCTCACCCCGCTCTCATGCTCCGCAGGGCCAGATATCGTTCGCCCGCTGCGGCCCAGCTGTACCTTCCTTCCAGCTCGCCCTTCGCCTTCTCCGCGTGTGAGACCCAACAGGACATCGGGTGGCCGAAGAAGCTCTCGATCGCCCTGGCGATGGCTTCGGGCGTGTTTTCTTCGATCTCGACGCCTGCGATCCCTTCCCTGAACAGGTCCGCTATTCCGCCGGAGGCGGTGGCAATGATCGGGCGTCGCCCGGCGGCCGCCAGCAGGGCCACGGCGCTGTGAGACTCGAAATTTCGATAGGGCAGCAACAGCGCGTCGCACTCCGCGAAAAGCCCGGGGAGTCTGGCGTCGTCCACATAGCCGAGCTCAGCCCGGACGTGAGGTTTGGCTGAAACGCTTTCGGCGATGGCCGCGAAATAGTCTTCCTCGCCCTCCGAGGCCGACCCCGCGATCGTCAACTGGACATCCAGGCCTGTGTTCCGGGCCATCTCGACGCCCTCGACAGCCTCGGCGACCATCTTGTTGGCGCGGATCGTTCCGAACAGGAGCAGCCGCCCTGAACCGCTCAGTGGCGGCGCGTCGAGGATCGGCATCCCCTCCGGAATGACGCTGATCGTCTTCAGCCGCAGCCGATAGCTGTCGGATAGAGCCCGGCGGGTGGACTCGCTGAGCACCACCAACTCCGAGGCGAGGCCGTACAGGACGTTGAGCATGAGCCGTTCAAGCGCACCGATCAGGGCGTTGCGACGGCGGTGAGGCGTCGGATCGTGCACGACCAGCACGACCCGCCCCCCACTCAACCGAAGCAGGACGACAAGTGGCAGGGTGACGGGGAGGATTTCCGGCGCGGTGATGACAAAACGCCGGGTGTGCAAACGGGCCCTCAGGACCTGAAAGACGCCCGATCCCATCCGCCGGACCGTGGCGACGATCCTTGCCGCCAGCGAGCCTTGCCCTGCCAATCCCCGGGGTGTCCGCCTCTGAACCACATTGGGATGGCGGGCGATAAACCCGGCGGTCTCCGGTGGAGGCGCGACGAGGAAAGTCGTCACCCCCTGCAGGGCGATGGAGTCAGCGAGCTTCTGAGCGAAGGGGCCGGTGGCATATCGCCAGCTCCGCGTGAAAACACAGATCGTCCCGTGGACTGCGCGGTCCCTGCCCTCCCCCTCCATGCCGACGTCCACCCTGGATCCAACCACTCTGGAAAGCGCCTTTGCCCCCGGAACTTCCGCGTGAGGGTGCGATCTGATCAGGCAGCAAATGCTGCGGCGCCGCAACCCTGTTTTCCGGAAAATCCGGCCGCATGGGGCTTCGCATCGCGGGTTTCACAAAACTGCCACAGGTTGAACCTTGACTTGATCTTTGGGCGGTCGTTGCCATAGCTTGGCGGGGGTGGTCGGGTGAGGTCCATGGGGGACAAGAAAATCGGATCGCGACGGCGGTGGCTGGTCCTTCTGATGGCCGCCTCCTTCTGCGTAGTTTTCCTGTTTCCTGTGCCACGACAGAGGGTTGGCGAGGTCACCCTTGCCGCTCTCGGAGCCGGCGACGCCGAGCTGGCCGTTGTCGGCAATTCCGTCGTCACCCACGTTTCAAAGTGTGACGTCGATCGGCGTGGCATACCCGCGATACTGCAGGACACGCTTGAATCTAAGGTTGTGGACTTGAGCTACGGCGGGGAGCCGCTGGCGGAGTCGATCAGCTACGCTTCCATTGCACTGCAGCAAGCCGGGATCAGCACGGTCGTTCTCTATCTCGGTCAGGGGTCTCTGGCCAATCCTGACCCCAACGACGTGCAGACAACCGCCTTCCTGCGACTGGTCGCCGGACCGCGTCGCGTGAACGACCTGTGGGCTCGATTCTCACGGGGAACAGGGATCTTGCCTGGCCCTGCAACAGCCCGACTTCCGTTTCAATACAAGGGCATCGACTATCCCGCCTACGACCAGATCCAGATGACCTGGTTCGCCGATGAAAAGGCGAGGCAGGGCTGCCCCGAGACACTGGGACAGGACCTGCGGTTCATCGAGGCCAATTTCTGGACCAATCTGGTGCGGCCGGAGCCCTTCTGGCCCTTGCTGGAAGACATCGGGGATCTCCAGCGGCAGGCCGCCGCGCGGGGCAAGCGGCTCGTCGTCATCTTCCTGCCGAACGACATGGCCGGCCTGCGTGAACTCGACGCCGGGCTGGCAGCGGAGGTCGACGCCCGGCGTGCCGAGATTGTCCGGCGGGCCGCCGCACTCGGCGTGGTGATGACCGAGATCGGCCCGTTCGGCCCGGAGCAGTTTGCGGATCGATGGTGCGCCTGTGGGCACCTGTCGGAGTCCGGCCGGCTCGCCGTCACTGCGACAACCAGAGCCGTGTTGGTGAACTGAGTGCTGTTCAACTCCTACGCCTTCATATTCGCCTTCCTGCCCCTGGCGGTGGCGGCCTATCTCCTGGCGATGAGGATGGCCGGGCCGTTTGCCGCGTCGGCCGTGGCCCTGGCGTTTTCGGTGGCCTTCTATCTGTTGGGCGAACACAGCCATCAATGGCTGATCTTCGTCTCGATCGCGTTCAACTTCCTGGTCGGCCACGCCATTCTGGGCGCGGGCCCCGGGACACGAAGGCCCTGGCTGATCCTTGGACTGGTCGCCAATCTCGGGGTCCTGTTCGCCTTCAAATACTCCGGCTTCTTTGTCAGCCAGATCAATCTGCTGTCGGGCGTGCAGATTCCCGATCCCGGCCTGTCGCTGCCCATCGGGATCTCATTCTACACCTTCACCCAGATCGCCTTTCTCTGTGACTGCTACGCTCGCCACGCCGACAGGACAGATCCCGTCCGATACGGCCTGTTCGTCACCTATTTCCCGCACCTGATCGCCGGGCCGATCCTTCATCATCGTGAGATGGTCCCCCAGTTCATGCGGGGGCGCGTCACCCATCTGCCGGTTCGCCTCTATGCGGGTGTCGGAATGTTCGCCGTCGGGCTGGCGAAGAAAACCCTTCTGGCCGATCCTTGCGGGCGGATAGCCTCCGAAATCTTCACTTCAGCGGAGTTAGGACCGGTGCAGTTCGTCTCTGCCTGGGTCGGAGCCCTCGCCTATACGGGTCAGATCTACTACGACTTTTCCGGCTACTCGGACATGGCCATCGGCATCTCCTGCATGATGGGGATCCGACTGCCGTACAACTTCAACTCTCCCTACAAGAGCCGGAGCATCGTCGAGTTCTGGCGGCGCTGGCACATCACCCTGTCGCGCTTCCTGCGCGACTACCTCTACATCCCCCTCGGGGGATCGAGGAAAGGCAAGGCCCGCAGGTATCTCAATCTGGCCGTCACCATGGTTCTGGGCGGGCTGTGGCACGGAGCGGGCTGGACCTTCCTGGTCTGGGGCGCGATCCACGGGGCCGCTCTTGCCCTCGCCCACAGCTGGCGCGATCTCCGGATGCCCCGGGTGCCGCCAGTCCTCAGCTACGCCCTGACGCTGTTTCTGGTCGTCATGGCCTGGGTGCCGTTCCGGGCGCCGACCATGGAGATCGCCACCACCCTGTGGGCGGGCATGCTGGGCGTGAGCGGCTTCTCCTTCCCGGCCCTCGGCCCGCTCTCGCCCGTCTATGAGGCCTTGCACATCGTTCCGGATCAGATCCGCTTCGACGTCCCGGACCTTCTGCTGATTGGAACGGCACTGGTGCTGGCGGCGCTCGCCCCCAACAGCCAGGAGCTGATGCGTCGCTTCAGGATGGGACTGCAGTCCCCCGGTTACGAGACCGTGGGCCGGGTGCCGGCGATCTCTGTTCGCCTGACCTGGCGTTGGGCGATCGCACTTGGTGTTCTTTTCGCGGTCGCGGCGCGCAGCATCGGCGGCTACAGCGAATTCATCTACTTCCAGTTCTAGCGCCGACCGGGACTGACCATGCCCACAAACCGACGATGATCGCTCAGCACCCGCTTGCCGGGCAGGGCCAGATCGCGGAAATGGCCGTTGTCCAGGATGTCGTCGAACAGGACAGTCGCGTCCTCCGACAGCAGCGGTGACACGATCTCCAGTGCGTAGTCACGCCCCGCTCCGGTCTTGTCGCTGTCGTAGTGGAAGAGATCGATGCCGGTCACCTGGTCCACGATCCTGGGCAGGTTGACCCGGTCGCCTTCGACGAAAAGGCGCCACCGGCCCCGAAGAGACTCGGGCACCAGAACCCCGATTTCCTCAACCTTCGCGCCCTGCCGGAAATAGGGCAGGTCACTCGACCAGAGTTCCCCGTGGCCGTTCGCCTCAAGGGCCGACAGGAAGGCCGTGCTGGACCAGCCGGCGGCGACGCCGGTTTCGACGATTACCGACGGGCGATGAAGCCGGACCATGAAGTAGAGCAGCGCATAGGCCCCGCCTCCCCCGAAACGCGTCTTCGCTGTGGCCAGTTCAGTGGTCGCACGAGCCACGAGATCCTCGCCGAACCTCGAAGCCTCGGCCCACAGCTCGGGCGAGACGCTTTCCGCCCATTCGGCATAGGGTTCGGCGATCGAGCGACACCACTCCAGCACCTCGGCCCGGTCGCGCGCCTCGCTGGCCGAGCTCATCCTGGCCCTCAGCTTCTGGCCGATCACCCGCCATCCGTCGTTGCGGACCGCAAACTTCAGCGTGTTGAGCAGAGCCTTCATTGGAACCCCCATGCGCATGGTCGGCAGCACTGGGCGTCGGTCACAGTCATCGGCGTTTCCTCAGCAGATCCCGGTCGAGAGTCAGCGGCATGGCAGGGCTCGCAGTTCGGCTGCAAAGGCCTTGTATCGCGCCCCAATGGCCTCATCCCCGAAACGTTCAACCACGACCGCACGGCCTCGCCTGGAGAATTCCAGCCTTCGTTCCGGCGCGGCCATAAGGCCTTCTATCGCCGAGGCGATGGTTTCAGGCAGGACGTCCTCCAGGATGTCCACGGCCCCGTCGGCCCCGTAGTCCCGCACGCCTCCAACAAGGGGGGCCGCCGCGGGTATGCCGGCGGCCATCGCCTCCAGCAGCGCGATGCAGAGACCCTCGTGACGGCTGGAGAGCACAAACAGATCGGCACCCTGCGTCCACCAGCCGGTCACATGCCCCATGAAATGAACGCGATCCTGAAGCGCCAGTTTCTGGACGAGGGCCTCGTACCGTTGGCGTTCCCTGCCCTCACCGTAGAGGCGGAGCGAGACGTCATGGCCTCGATCCCGCAGCAGTCGGACGGCGTGTATCAAGGCGGTCTGGTTCTTGACGGCCGTGAGCCGTCCGGCATTCACGATCCGGAAGGGCCCAGTCCTTGCCGCTTCCGGTTCAGACGTGGGGGGTTCGATGGAAAAGCTGGCGAGCGGCAGGATGGTTCTACGCGTCGCCCTCCGGACGTAGAGGCGCCGCGTCGCCTCGTCCGCCGTCGCGTCACAGTCCGCCAGAGTCCAGTCCACCAGGGGTGACGTCCAACGGTAGGCCAGCTCATAGACCGGCTTGGCCAGATGAGTGTTGTGCTCGAACGAGGCGATCACCGGCACGTCTCTCAGTCGCCCGACGATCCGACCGATAATGTTGGCCTGCGGCAGGGACAGAATGAGCGCAGACGGTCGCACTGCGCCCAGCAGGCGCCACAGGCGCCATGCTCCGGACACCAGATGGATGACCTTCATCCGTTCGGCATCGTCCAGCGCCAGGACCCGGATATCCGGACCTTCGAGGTCCTTGACGAAGGCGCCGGAGCCGCGAACGACCGGGACGATCGTCAGAGCCACGCCCGCGAAAGCCCCGTTCCGGGCAAGGGTGACGAGACCCTGCTGCGCACCGCCACGATCGAAATCGTTGATGAGCCACACGACCCTGCGCCGGTCCGTCTTGTCCCCGGGGCAGGTCTCGCGCCCGGTCCAGGTTCCGGAGGGGTCAGGCGACATGTCCACGCCCTCGGCGGAAGCCCGGCGGCTGTTGGCGCGGGAACGAACTCCCCACGGGACGGCTTGCCGAAAAGGCGCGCAACAGGTCGGGCCGGCGCCGGACGGCCATCTCATTGATCAGCGCCGGATACAGGGTCACCAGCAAGCCGACGATGAACATGTGGGTCCCGCTGCCTTCGAAGAGGGCGTAGAACACCAGGGGAGCCACAAGGATCGCGAGAAGGATGAATGCCGAGGCTGGCGGAAGCGGCCAGGCATGGATCAGCTGACGGCAGCTCCTCAGAGTCGCGCGAAGACTGACGATCCAGAACGAGAGATACAGCAGCAGCCCGACAAGACCGTTCTCCACGAGCACACGAAGCGGCTCGCCGTGGATGTTCACCCGCAAGAACGCAGGGACGTAGTAGAATTCCTGTGCGAGGCGGTCGGTATAGCCGTTGGTGCCTGTGCCGATGATCGGGCTCTCGGCGATCAACTGCCTGCTCAGATTGACGGCGAACAGTCGCTGGGAGTTGCTGAAGGACTGCG
Organism: Brevundimonas sp.; assembly: GCF_027484365.1. Lineage (GTDB taxonomy): Bacteria > Pseudomonadota > Alphaproteobacteria > Caulobacterales > Caulobacteraceae > Brevundimonas. The sequence continues at coordinate 93,058 of NZ_JAIXTC010000025.1, forward strand.
GCGTCCCTCCCCGGACCACGGACTCAAAGCTGTTTCGGGAGTCCAAGGGATCCATGAACGACTGAAGCTGGGTGGCCATATAGGCGTTGCTGGCGGCGAGCAGGGAGATCGAGGCCGCAGCGGCCGCACCGACGAGCAGGATCGGCGCCGGCGAGAACCGTCCCCTGGCCAGGAAGGCAGCCGTGATCAGCACGTAGATTCCCAGCGCCTTTCGCTCACCCGAGAGGAGGATGATCACGCCCAGCAGCCCCCAAAGCCCGATATAGACGCGCTTCCGGTTCCGGGCGGCGAACAGCAGCGCGCAACCGAGCGCCGTCGGAAGGAAGGTGAAGGTCGTCTTGGGGTCATCGAGGCGCTTCCAGCCGGTCAGGAACCCGTGCTGGAGATGCCAGACGATGCTCCACGCGGTCACGGCCGCCATACCGATGAGCAGAAACATGCCGATCCGCTTGAGATTCAGGACCGGAAGCAGGGCGATGACGCATCCGCCGAAGGCCAGGATGATCGTGACCTGCAGCAACTCCCTGATCCCGTTCCCGGACGAGACCAGAAAGGCGGAGAACGCGTGCCAGGCCGCATAGGCGCAGAACAGGTAGAAGCCTGCGACAGGTCGGGGACGCGCAGGGAGCCTCGGCGCGATCACGGCCGTCATCGCGCAGAGGACCACGACCATCAGGTCAAACGGCCTCAGTTGAACGGGCCCGAGGATCATCTTCAGCGGCAGGAAGAGGCTGAGAAGGGCCAGCGAGACGATGCTGTTCACGGCATTGGTCCCGAGCGGGCCTCACCATCGGCGGCGCAGCGATCACTCCTCACTTCAACCCCCGCTCGCCGCTGTCCCGATCTAGACCCCGGCTCATATTGCAGCGCAACGAAGATTCCATTCCGGAAGACCATTGGTATCAGGAGTTGCCGCACAGCCACAGGAACATGAGAGCCGTCAGCTCACGCGGCTCGAACCCGCCGATAGGCCTCGTCCACGGCCGCATCCATGCGTTCCGGAGACCAGGCGTCGACGTCCACATTCAGGGCTCCCGCCGACAGGCGTTGGCGCAGCACGACGTCTCCGAGTAGCCGGGCAACCGCCCTGGCGGCTGCGGCTATGTCGTCCGTCGGAGTGATGATCGCATTGACGTCATCCGTCACGACATCCCCGATACCCGGCAGACAGGAGACGACCGCCGGCTTGCCGGCTGCAGCGTACTGGACAAGCACGCGAGGCAGGCCTTCTCTCAGCGACGTCAGGACTCCGATGTCTGCCATCGCAATTATCGCTTCTGGATCAGGGCGATGGCCCGCAAACCTGATCCGATGGGTCAGACCCAGTTCCTCGACCAAAGCCTGCGCTTCGTCCAAGGTTTCTCCCCTGCCTGCGAACAGGATGCGCCAGTCCGGTACTCCGGCGAAGGCGTCCGGCACCGCCTTGATGAACTCAAGCTGCCGTTTGCGCGGCTCAAACGTCGCCAGCATGACGGCCGTGGGAGGCTGATCCTGCCCGGGCGCCAAGGCGAGAAGCGTTCGCCAGTCGGCAGGCGGCGCGGCAGTCTTGAAGCGCTCGACATCCATCGCGCTCATGGCCACGAAATGCTTTTCGGGTCGCCCGAGGCCTCGTCTGACACACTCGTCGCGAACCGACGGGCTGACGCTGATAAAGCCGTGCGTGATCGGCGCGCAGATCCATTCGGCCGCGACGTAGACCGCCTCCTCAACCGGGCCGACGTTGACGAACGGAAGGATGTGGATCCCGTGAATGACCGTTGGCGTCCGGGCCAGCCTGGCCGCAAGCCGCCCGAGGACGCCGGCCTTGCTCTGGTGAGTATGGACGACGTCTGCCCCGACTTCCCGATAGAGGTCACGAAGCGCGCGAACGGCAGCGATATCGTCCGCAGGCGAGATGCGGTGGAACATGCGTTCGACGGTGCGGACCTCGACCACCCCGGCGGCTTCCTCGCGCGCCGCCGGATCATACTCGGCGCCATGCACAAGGACGACCCGGTGCCCTGCTGCCATCTGGGCTCGACAGCTTCGGAGCGTGTTCTCTTCCGCGCCGCCGCGCATGAGTCGGGTCATCACATGAACGATCATCATGATGACGGCCCGCATCCGAAACCCGCTCCGCTCTTGTGGCGGCATAGCCGGCCGTCAGGCGGAGGCATCATGCCCATAGTCCCCCGGATTGTTCCGCCCATCTGGACAGAGCCGGCGCGAGCTGGCCTTCCCTGGCCCGATCATGCTCCATCAGCCATCCGGGCCGGATGTCGGTCGAGCGTACGAGCTTGGTGACCCGGTCGGGATGGATGCCAAGGTTGAGCGCCGAGATCGGCGTCAGGACCGCTGCGGCAGCATTCACGACCGCCCGCGGCAGGGTCATGGTGCGCATCTTCGGGAAATGAGGGGCAAACGCCTCTACGATCTGCTCGAGCGTATACCGGTCCGGATAGCAGCCGTTGAAAAGGACGTACCTCTCATGCTCGCCATGGGCATAGAGCAGCGCTTCGACGAGGTCCTCCACGTAGAAGCAGGCCTTCACGGTGTCCTTTCGGCCCGGATAGACGAACAGTCCTGCCCGCATCAGCTTCGCCAGGCGGGTGAAGTTGCCGCCCTCTCCCGCGCCGAAGATGACGGCGGGACGGCATATCACGAGCCGGCGGTCGTCCTGTTCATCCAGCCAGGCGCGGAAGATCGCCTCTGACAGCCATTTGGACCAGCCATAGGCGGACTCGGGAGCCGGCGGCGTCCCTTCAAGCTTCGGATCCTCGCCGGGACCGTAGACCGATATGGAACTGGTAAAGACGATATCTCGCACGCCGCAACGTCGAGCGAACGCGGTGATCGCTGTCGCGCCCCCGACGTTCGTCTCGTAGTACTCGTGTTCGGGATGGCCCGGCGTCGTGTGTACCGCAGCCAGATTGTAGATCGTCGAAATCGGGCCTTCGATTGCGAGCCGTGACAAATCTCGAACGTCTGCGACCACGTAGTCAACGCCCGCGACTTCAGTCCCTGGTCGGCGTCGATCGACGCTGACCAGCCCGCCAGGATGATCGACGGCCAACCTTCGGAGCAAATGGGTCCCGATAAACCCGCTCCCTCCGAACACGACAATCGTCCCGTCCATGCTCCCCCCGGCGCTGACGCAGGCGATGCGAAAGGCGGGCGCATCAAAAGCGTTCAGGAAACACATACCGACAATATGTTGCGTTGCAACAGAATATGGATCACGGGTCGCTAAGAACGGCAGAGCGAGGCGCGCCTTCTTCCGGTCCTGAGATCGGCGCCCCTCTACCAACGACAATGCGCTGAAATAGTTTACTTATCTCAGACCACGGAACAACGTTCCGCCGCCCTTCCGACCATGAACCAAGCGCCGGACTGCCAAGGCCTTGCCGCCGGGTAGATAGGCGACTGCTGAAGCAGTCACACGTCAACCAAGGACGAGCGCAACCCGTGCGAAGCCGGTGGCAGCCTGCTTTCAGACTGCGGGCGAAGAGCAGTGGAGATCAGGTCAGGTCCTGATCGTGCAGCGCGCCGCCTAGTGAACCGCCAGTTCGTCGCCCGACTGGACGAACTCAGCCCGGCCGCTGACCTCGCCGTAGGTCATGCACAGGTCCTCGAACACGCGGTTCCAGGAGAACCGTTCGACGGTGTGGACCCGCGCCGCTGCCCCGATGGCCTCGATATCGCGAGCGAAAAGGGCCTCAATGGCCTGGGCGTAGTCGTCAGGATCGGCGCTACGCGACAGTTGGCCCACGCTGTCGTTGACGGTCTCGGCCACCCCGCCGGCGTTGACGCCGACGACCGGGCGGCCACAGGCCATGGCCTCGAGCACGATCAGGCCAAACGGCTCCTTGTCGTTGGCATGCACGAAGGCGTCGCAGCTGGCGATGATCCGGGCGACGGCCCTCGGATCACGCTCATAAGGCAGGGCGATGACGCGATCTTCGGCCGGCATTCCCTGCCCCGCCCCGACGAGTACGAGGTGATAGGGCGCGCCCAGCTTCTGGACGGCCTCGATCAGGACGTCGATGTTTTTCTCGCGCGCCGGTCGACCGGCAAAGCAAAGCAGGCGAGCGCTGGCCGGCAGGCCGAGCTTCTTCAAAAGCCAGTCACGGTCGCGGCGATCCGGACGGAAGGTGTCGATCTCCACGCCCAGAGGACGGATGACGATGTCCCGGATGCCGGCCTCTTCGAGGCGGCGCGCGATGAAACGGCTCGGCGAGATGACGCGGTCGAACTGGCCGAACAGACGGGCCCAGCGCTTCTCGACCGGCTTCTTGGCCCATTCGCCGAAATGCAATGCAGCAAGGCCTGCAGGATCTGAGTGGCAGAATCCGACGACCGGACACCCCGCCCTCTGGCCCGCCTCGAGAGCGCCCTGCCCCGGCGTATAGGGATCGCCCGCCTCGATCAGCGAAGGTTTCATTGACGCGACCCAGGCGCCCCAACGCTTGACCGAACTGGGCCAGCGATAGCCGTCGCCGAAAGGCAACTTGGTCGCGTGCAGCTGGATCACGCCATCGCGCCCTGCCTTGTGCTGGGCGCCCGGCACGACCAAGGAGTGGGCCACCCCCGGACGGTTCGCCTCAAGCCAGGCTTTTTTGGACAACAGGTAGCGCTTCACGCCGCCGGAGCGCGGCGCATAGAGCATGGTCGTGTCCACCATGCGGGGGCGCGGATCCTGTGTGGAAGCCTTCAGAACTCTGAGCGTCTCGGCGACCTCTTCGTCCCACCCAGGAATGAGCCGCAACTCACCTTCGTGAACGTCGAGGTCCGTCATGCTCATGGCGTCGTGCTCCGGGGACTGCTGCGGCTGAACGCGCGTCCGGGACTTAGGGATGCGTGCGGACGGTTTGGGCCGGGCCATGAAGCGCCCCTACGCCCGCCGACAATGAAGCTCAAGCCTCATCATCGGTATCGCCGGGCGGCGGGATGCGGATACCCCGGCGCTCCAGCGATTCCCTCAGCAGAATCTCCAGCTGGGCGTTGACGGAACGAAGCTCCGCCGACGCCAGCCGCTCGACCGCCGTCATCACGCCCGCAGACGCGCGCATCAGAAAGGGTTTGCGAACCCTCGCCACGCCCTAACCGTAGAGGGTGCCGGTGTTGACGACAGGCTGGGCCTCGCGGTCGGCGCACAGCACGACCAGCAGATTGGACACCATGGCGGCCTTCCGGTCCTCGTCCAGATGAACAACCTCCCGCTCGCCCAGATCCTTGAGCGCGCTCTCGACCATGCCGACCGCGCCGCGCACGATCAGGCGGCGCGCCGACAGGATGGCTTCGGCCTGCTGGCGTCGCAGCATGGCTCCGGCGATCTCAGGGGCATAGGCCAGATGAGCCAGCCGCGCCTCATCGATGGCGACGCCCGCCACCCGGACCCGGTTGGCCAGCTCATCGCGCAGACGTCCGGCGACGTCCTCTGCGTCGGCGCGCAGGGTCAGCTCCTGCTCTACGCCGTCCTGCTCCTCGCCGTGGTCGTAGGCGTAGTGAGACGCGATATCGCGCAGGCCGGTGTCGATCTGGATGTTCACGAAGGCCTGGTAGTCGTCGACGTCGAACAACGCCTGGGCCGAATCCTCGACCCGCCAGACGACATTGGCGGCGATTTCGACGGGGCTGCCCCGCTTGTCATTCACCTTCAGCTTGTCACTGGTGACATTCCGCGCGCGGAGCGAAATCTTCTTCCGTGTGTACCAGGGCAAGACCCACCGCAGGCCCGTGGTCCGGTCTGTACCGCGGTAGGCGCCGAACAGCATGATGGCCGCGCCCTCGTTCGGCTGCAGCGCATAGAGTCCGCACAGCAGGAACAGGCCGACCATGGCGAGGAAGATGCCTCCCACGACATACAGCGCCGTATCGGGGCTTTGCGCGACTCCTACAGGACCCAGGATGATCAGCCCAAGACCGACCAGCAACATCAGTATGCCGTTGGTCGTCGTTGCAGGCCGTTCCTGTGAGATTGTGCGTTGGTCGGTCATCGCGCCCTCCATTTCGATATGAAAGTGATATCACTTTTGAGAGCGCCCTGCAACGCTTTCGGCGACCTCCGGTCATCCGACACATCGCTTTCGGCCTTGCATTCGCCTCAAATTCGCGAAACTTGAGACAGGTCGCGACGCCCCTGTTAGAAGGCGCCCGGCGCCCGTGCGCGTGTCCACTTGGGGTGAATTTCCGAATGCGTAGACTGCTTGCGACCGCGGTAGCGCTTGCCCCTCTCATGATGGCCGCAGGAGCGCATGCCGAGGTCGTGATTTCGACCGCCCGCACGACGCCCATCGTCACCTCTCTCGCGACCGGTACGGCACGCGACGACATCCGTATCGGAACAGGCGGCTCCATCGCCGTGAACACCGGCGCGGCGATCACGGTCGATTCCAACAACAACATCGATCTGGACAGCGGCACCAACATCACCATGGCCAGTTCGGCCGATGGATCGACCGCGATCCTGGTCGGGCCCAGCGCCACGGCTGCCAACATCATCATCGGCGGGACCATCTCGGTCCAGGACAACATCGATACCTACACCGACTCGGACAACGACGGCGATCTGGACGGTCCGATCGCGGCCGGCGCCAATCGATACGGACTGCGCCTGGTCGGCACGACAGCCCTGACCGGCAATATCCTGGTCGAGAACACCGGCGCCATCCTGGCCGAGGGCGCCAACGCACGCGCCATCTCGATCGAACGCGCCCTGACCGGCAACGTCACCACCTACGGCTCGCTACGCGCAGTCGGCGACAATGCGATCGCCTACTCCCAGGCGGGCAACGTTTCGGGCGCGGTCAATCTGGGCGGCCCCATCACGGCACAGGGCCTTGGCGCCAACGCCGTCAACATCCAGGGCGACATCGGCGGACGTCTGACGCTCCAGGGCGACATCGCCGCAACCGGCTATCGCTATACGACCCGCCCCGGCGACACCGCCCTGGCGCTGCTCGATGCCGACGACCTGCTTCAGGGTGGTTCAGCCGTCGTCATCGGCGGCAATGTCGCCGGCGGCGTGGTCCTGGATATCCGCCCCGCCGATCTGATCACCGACGTGACGGGCAACACCACCACGACCGATGAGGACGGGGACGGCGTCGCCGATGCGTCCGAGAGCAACTCCGTTATCAACAGTTACGGCGGGGGCGCGGCCCTGACCGTCGGTTCGAGCACTCGCAGCGTCACCCTCGGTGTCGCTGGAACCACGGCGACTACCAACTACGGCCTGATCAACCGGGGCACGATCAACGCCGACGGCGTCTACAACAACGTCAACGGCCTGGGCATGCAGCTCGGCGTCGCCGGCGGCCAGAGCGTGACCATCAACGGCGGCGTTCGCAACGAGGGCGCAATCACCGCGATCGGCCGCAACGGAGGCGCGACGGCCGTCTCGATCAGGGCCGGGGTCACCACAAACCGGTTCGACAACATCTCGAACATCACGGCGGGTGTTTCGAGCACGCTTGCGAACTCTCCGGCGATCGGTATCGACATCGCGGCCGGTGCGAACCTGCCCAACATCTTCAATAACGGGTCGATCCTCGCCACGGCAGGCGGGGGCGTGTCGAACGTCACAGGCATTCGCGATCTGTCCGGCACTCTCAGGTCGATCAACAACGCAGGCGCCATCCAGGTGTCGCTGCTCGCCAATGCGGCCGGCGATCCGCTCACCGGCACGGTCACGGCCATCGACGTCTCGGCCAACACCACCGGCGTCACCTATCGCCAGTACGGCGAGACGAGCACGCCCTCCACCAGCGATCCCGACACCGACGGCGACGGGGTCACCGACTCGAACGAGCCGGCTCTTGTCGGAGCCATCCGCTTCGGATCGGGCGCGGACCTGATCAGCCTGGAAAACGGCTTCATGAACAGCGACGTGTCGTTCGGCGCGGGCGCAGACCGGCTGAACATCACGGGTGGCGGCATACTGACCGGCGCGATCACCGACAGCGACGGCCGCCTGGACATCAATGTGACCAACGGCACGCTGGATGCGCGCCAGTTGACCCGCACGAACGTGACCAGCCTGAACGTCGGCGCAGCCGGCGATCTGATCGTTACGGTCGATCCTGCGACCTCGACCAACGCCGGGTTCCGCGTCAACGGAGCGGCCAGTCTCGCGACCGGGGCGGGCCTCGGCGTGCGGTTTAACTCCCTGATCACCGGCCCCCAGCGTTTCACCGTCATCGACGCCAATACCCTGACCATCGGGACGATCGACCAGACCGCCGTACAGGCCAACTCGCCCTATCTGTACGTGGTCAGCGCCGGCGCCGATGTTGCGGCTGGCGACGTCTATATCGATGCCCGTCGCCGCACGGCGGCCGAGGCCAGCCTGATCCCGGTCGAAGCCCAGATCTTCGATTCCTTCTATGGCGCACTCAGCTCCAGCACGGCGCTCCGCAACGCCTTCATCTCCCAGACCGGCCGTGAAGGCTTCATTGAGCTTTATGAGCAGCTTCTGCCGGACCACTCGGGCGGACCGCTGCTCTCGCTGGCCTCGGGCGTCGACGCCGTCACCCGCGCCCTGACCGGCCGCAACGCCACGGTCGAACCGGGCGAGACCAGCGCCTGGCTGCAGGAAATCAATTTTTACGCCGACAAGGACAAGACCGACACCTACGGCTTCCGGTCCGAGGGCTTCGGCGTCGCCGGCGGCGTCGAAAGAGGCACGGGCCTCGGCGCCGTCGGCGTCTCCCTCGCCTTTACCTCATCGGATATCGAGGATCCCGAAGCGGAGGCCGAGGAAATCCTGTCGGCCAACCTGGTCGAGCTGGGTCTCTACTGGCGGGCCCAGGGCCAGGCCTGGAGCACCTGGGCGCGCGCTGCGGGCGGCTACGCCACCTTCGACTCGACGCGCCAGCTGGTGACCCAGAACATCAACCTCATCAACACCTCCAGCTGGAACGGGTTCACCCTGTCGCTGGGCGGCGGCGCTTCCTACGAGCGCAATTTCGGTCGCCTGAGCATCCGCCCGGAAGCCTATGCCGAGTACTTCTCGCTGAACGAGGACGCCCATACCGAGGAGGGCGTCGAACCCGGCTTCAACCTGAACATCGAAGACCGCAACGGCCACATGTTCTCCGGTGTCGCCGCCGTGAACATCGGCTACGGCTTCGGCGAGAACGGCTGGATCCGTCCCGAGGTCCGCCTCGGCTGGCGCCAGAACTTCTCGGTCGATCCGGGCGAGACCATCGCCCGCTTCGCCTCGGGCGGCTCGCAATTCACCCTGACGCCGGACTCGATCGAAGGCGGAGGCCCGATCGCGGGCTTCCACCTCAGCGTCGGCAACGATCTCGGCAAGATCTCGATCAGCGCCGATGCCGAAATGATCGAGGACTACGTCCGCTACACCCTGCTGCTGCGGGCGAGCTTCCGGTTCTGATAGGGGTCAGTCGCCCGGAAGGGCCTCGACCTTGGGCGACTGGATGATGCCGTTCATGTCAGGCTCGCCGGTGACGATGTACTCGAAATTGCCGGAGCCGCCTCCGTTGTACATGACGTGGAATTTCCACTCGCCCGACGGGCTGATGGAATCCAGCCTGCCCCAGACGAAGCCACCGTCTGTGGGCTCATAGGTCACCCAGCCCTGAGCGTTGGGAGCAGGAATGTCCTTGCTCTCGCGACAGCCGAAGATCTGAATGGGTTCGGCCGCCGGATCTACGACCCATGCGACCGCAGCGAAACACGACGGATCGAGCGGCGGCGTCGCCGGTTCATCGGCGCCGATCAGCGTCATTGCCGCAACCAGATGGATCATCACAGTCCCCTTCCCACTTGCGCACGACAGCGCGCGGAAAGAAGAGGATGAAAACAGCGTTCGGTCAACCAGCGAAGGGGTGGTAGGCGGCGACGGGTTCGAACCGCCGACCCTCTCGGTGTAAACGAGATGCTCTGACCAGCTGAGCTAGCCGCCCTCACCACGGACGCGGGTTGTGCCCTCACACGCTCGTCGGTTCAAGCCGCTTCAGCTCAAAGAAAACCTCCCCGCCGGTGGGCGGGGAGGCTGTTCCGGTCAGTGGCTGACGACGGTCGATCCGTCGGGGGCCGGAGGGGCCTGCGGAGCGGGGTTCAGCGGCTCCGCCACCTCATCCCACTCCACGGCGGTCAGGGAGCCGGTCAGGGCCCATTTCAGGGCCTCGTCCGCTGTAGAGATCGGGATGATCTCCAGCGCGCCCTTCACATTGTCCGGCACGTCGGCGAGATCCTTTTCGTTCTCCTGCGGGATCAGCACGGTCTTCACGCCGGAGCGCAGGGCCGCGAGCAGCTTCTCCTTCAGGCCGCCGATGGCGGTGACGCGGCCGCGCAGGGTGATCTCGCCGGTCATGGCGATGTCCTTGCGGATCGGCACGCCCGTCAGGACCGAGACCATGGCCACGGTCATGGCGACGCCGGCGGACGGCCCGTCCTTGGGCGTGGCGCCGTCCGGCACGTGGACGTGGATGTCGGTCTTCTCGAACACCGGCGGCTTGACGCCGAAGCTGAGCGAGCGCGCCCGGACGTAGGAGGCGGCGGCGGAGATGGACTCCTTCATCACGTCCTTCAGGTTGCCCGTGACGGTCATGCGACCGCGGCCCGGCATCTTGATCGCCTCGATGGTCAGGATGTCGCCGCCGAACTCGGTCCAGGCCAGGCCGGTGACGATTCCGACCTGATCCTCCTCATCCGTCTCACCATAACGGAACTTCTTCACCCCCGCGTACTCGGCCAGTTTGGCCTCGTCGACGGTGATGGAGAGCAGGTTCTGCTTGGACATCTCGCGCACGGCCTTGCGGGCCAGGCCGCCCAGGGCCCGTTCCAGCGACCGCACACCGGCTTCGCGGGTGTAGTAGCGGATCAGGTTGCGGATCTGCTCGTCGGGCACCACGAACTCGGCCGGCGTCAGGCCGTTGTCGGTCGTGACCTTGGGCAGGACGTGACGCTTGGCGATCTCGACCTTCTCGTCCTCGGTGTAGCCCGAGACCCGGATGATCTCCATCCGGTCGATCAGGGGCTGGGGCATGTTCAAGCTATTGGCGGTGGTGACGAACATGATGTTCGACAGGTCGTAGTCGACCTCCAGATAGTGGTCGCCGAACGCGTTGTTCTGTGCCGGATCCAGCACCTCCAGCAGCGCCGAGGACGGGTCCCCGCGCCAGTCGGCCCCCAGCTTGTCGATCTCGTCCAGCAGGATGAAGGCGTTGGTCGTCTTCACCTTCTTCATCGACTGGATGATCTTGCCCGGCATCGACCCGATGTAGGTGCGGCGGTGACCGCGGATCTCGGCCTCGTCGCGCATACCGCCCAGAGACATGCGGACGTATTCCCGCCCGGTCGCCTTGGCGATCGACTTGGCCAGCGAGGTCTTGCCGACGCCCGGAGGGCCGACGAGGCACAGGATCGGGCCCTTGAGGCTGTTGGTGCGCGCCTGCACCGCCAGATACTCGATGATGCGTTCCTTGACCTTCTCGAGACCGTAGTGGTCCTCCTCGAGGATGGCCTCGGCCTTGTTCAGGTCGATCGGCTTTTGCTTGGTCTTGCCCCACGGGATGGATAGCAGCCAGTCGAGGTAGTTCCGGACCACCGTCGACTCGGCCGACATCGGGCTCATGTTGCGCAGCTTCTTGACCTCGGCCTCGGCCTTGGTGCGGGCTTCCTTGGACAGGCGCGTCTTACGGATGCGCTTCTCCAGCTCCATGATCTCGTCGCGCGCGTCGTCGGTCTCACCCAGCTCGCGCTGGATCGCCTTCATCTGCTCGTTCAGATAGTATTCGCGCTGGGTCTTCTCCATCTGGCGCTTCACGCGCGAGCGGATCTTCTTCTCGACCTGCAGGACGGAGATCTCGCCTTCCATGAGGCCGTAGACCTTCTCCAGGCGGGCGGGGACCGCGATGGTTTCCAGCAGGGCCTGTTTGTCGGCGATCTTGACCGACAGATGGGCTGCAACGCTGTCGGCCAGTTTCGAGGCGTCAGTGATCTGGGGAATGGAAGACAGCGCCTCGGGCGGCACCTTCTTGTTCAGCTTCACATAGCTCTCGAACTGTTCGACCACGGCGCGCAGCAGGGCCTCGGCCTGGGCCGGCTCGCCCAGGTCGTCCTCGATCTCCACCGCCTCGGCCTCGAAATAGTCCGCGCGATCGGTGAACCGGGTCAGGCGCGCGCGGCCCTTGCCTTCGACCAGGACCTTCACGGTGCCATCGGGCAGTTTCAACAGTTGCAGCACGGTGGCGAGCACGCCGACCGGATAGATGGCGTCCGGCGACGGATCGTCGTCGACACTGTTCTTCTGGGTGGCCAGCAGGATCTGCTTTTCACCCTTCATGATCTCGTCGAGCGCCCGCACGGATTTCTCGCGCCCTACGAAGAGCGGCACGACCATATGGGGAAAGACGACGATGTCCCGCAGAGGCAGGACGGGCAGAATTTTACTCTCGGACATTATGCGCTCCTGGGCCATTGACGATCTCCGGCCCGCCGCCCCCGACGTCCCGCGATATGCAGCGACACCCTGGAGAGGCCCGTCGATTCCGACGGCGTTCGAGTGAGTATGTGGCCCCTTGGCCCCCGGGTTCAAGCGGTGCGCTGGCGAACGGGTCTGACGTCCGGGCTGGGGGGCGATTCACATCTCGAGGTGCCCGAAATGTCTTTCGGGCGCCTCCAGTTCCTGCCGGTAGAAGGCGCTCGGGCTCAGGCCGGTGAATGCCTGAAAATCCCGGGCCATGTGACGGTGATCATGATAGCCGGCGTCCAGCGCCAGGCTGAGCCAGTCCCAGTCGTGGTGCGTATTGCGGGCCCGTAACAGGCGATCGAAGCGTGCGATCCGCCCGAAAACGCTGGGCTCGACGCCGATCCGGTCGAGGAAACTGCGGTGAAGTTGGCGAGTGCTCAAACCGGCTCGATCCGCCAGTCGAGACAACGATCCCGTCGCCCCCACACCCAGCTGATGGGCCGCCCAATCGGCCGCGTGCCCATCGATGCGTCGTCGTTGTTCCGCTCGCGCGACAAGCCGGGACATCAATTCATCTACAATCGGAACCATGGCGTCAGCGGTATCAACGGCCGACAGCGCCGATGCGGCGGATGCCACGTCCCGGCCCAGCACGACTTCGGCATCTACGAAGCCATCGGTCAGCTCTACCGACCTGAGACCGCCCGTCAGACGAAAAAGGGCTCCCGGCCTGAATTCGACCTGGAAGACGCAGAAATCCCGTCCGCCGCAACGGTACTCCATCGCCGTCGCCTGTCCGATCAGGACCGCTCTGGGCTTGGTCACCGACAAGCCCGCACTCGGGCGGCTCACGATCTCCGGGTCGCGCGGATAGAAGGCCAGCGCGCAGGCGGGACGTGGCCAATAGGCCTTAGCCGGCGCCGCCGCGACCGAGCGGAAATCCAGTTGAATGATCTGGTAACGGCTGACCCAACCCCGAAGGGCCGGCGCAGGCAGCGCGTCCCGAAACACTGGCTTCACGGTGATGTCCTTTCGACCTTGGTCAAACACCTTCGATCGGATCGAGCCCCGGTCCAAGCCGCCTCATGCCGTGGGCGGCGAAGAGCGCCGCCTCTTCGGCCTCCGACGGCGGGCCGGCCAGCTCTGCCATGGCGCGGAAGAAATTCTCCATGTCGCCCGCCGGGGTGAACATGAACAGCATCCGGCCGATGTCGCTCAACTGGGCGAAGGTGTGGGGCTCCCCTCGCGGCAGAAAGATCGTATCGCCCGCCCGCAGACGCCGCCGCTCGGTTCCGACCTGGAACAGATAGTCGCCACCGTGGATATAGAACATTTCGTCCTGATCGGGATGGACGTGCAGAGGCGGGCCGCCCGGGACGTGGCCGACGTACTCAAAGACAGCCAGTCGCCCGCCGGTGTCGCGCCCCGACACCTTGATGTCGTTCGGACTGGTGCCGCCGAAAAGGCGGGTCCGCTCGCGAAACCGCCCCTCTCCGGCAGCGGTGACGAACCCCTTGCCGGCATCTTCGCGTGCATCTGCCGCGGAGACGCCCGCCGAGCCGACAGCCCCGCCCACCAGCAATGCCGAAAACTGTCTACGATCCATGTCCGCCTCCATCTGTTGGTGGCGGAAAGTCTAGACCCGGTCCGGAAGACCGGTTGGTAAGGATCGGACGTCAGGCGGCTCCGTCGGCCGCCTTTTTCTTCTCGGCGTAGATCAGAAGGGGCTGGGCCTTGCCGTCGATGACCTCGGCATTGACGACGACTTCCTCGACGCCCTCGAAGGTCGGCAGTTCGAACATCGTCTCCAGCAGGATGCCTTCCAGGATGGAACGCAGGCCGCGCGCGCCGGTCTTGCGCGTGATGGCCTTCTTGGCGATGGCATTAAGAGCGTCGTCGGTGAACGTCAGATTGACGTTCTCCATCTCGAACAGTCGCCTGTACTGCTTGACCAGGGCGTTCTTCGGCTCGGTCAGGATGGTGACCAGGGCTGTTTCATCCAGGTCTTCCAGCGTCGCCAGAACCGGCAGACGGCCGATGAACTCCGGGATCAGGCCGAACCGCATCAGGTCGTCGGGCTCGACGCCCTTCAGGATGTCGCCGGTGCGGCGTTCGTCGACGTTCGACACCTTGGCGCCGAAGCCGATCGAGGCGCCCGCTCCGCGCGCCGAGATAACCTTCTCCAGCCCGGCGAAGGCGCCGCCGACGATGAACAGGATGTTGGCCGTGTCGACCTGCAGGAACTCCTGCTGCGGGTGCTTGCGGCCGCCCTGGGGCGGCACGGAGGCGACCGTGCCTTCCATGATCTTCAGCAGGGCCTGCTGCACGCCCTCGCCCGAGACGTCGCGGGTAATCGAGGGATTGTCGGACTTGCGCGAGATCTTGTCGATCTCGTCGATGTAGACGATGCCGCGCTGGGCCCGCTCGACGTTGTAGTCGGAGGCCTGGAGCAGCTTCAGGATGATGTTCTCGACGTCCTCGCCCACATAACCGGCTTCGGTCAGGGTGGTGGCGTCAGCCATGGTGAAGGGCACGTCGATGATGCGGGCCAGCGTCTGTGCCAGCAGCGTCTTGCCCGAGCCCGTGGGCCCGATCAGCATGATGTTCGACTTGGCCAACTCGACGTCGTTGTTCTTCGTCGCGTGGTTCAGGCGCTTGTAATGGTTATGGACTGCGACCGAGAGCACCTTCTTGGCGTGGCTCTGGCCGATCACATAGTCGTCGAGGACTTCGCGGATTTCCTTCGGCGTGGGAACGCCGTCCTTGGATTTCACGAAGCCGATCTTGTGCTCTTCGCGGATGATATCCATGCACAGTTCGACGCATTCATCGCAGATGAACACGGTCGGTCCGGCGATGAGCTTGCGCACCTCGTGCTGGCTCTTGCCGCAGAACGAGCAATAGAGCGTCGACTTGGCGTCGGTGCCGGCTGCTTTGGTCATAGACCCTTCTCACTCTCGCGCCGTTCTGGGAGACGGGCGCGCTTTCCACGCGTTGATTCCACCACTATGGACGCGAAGATATTCAAAAAATGACAATCACCCATCCGAACGCTCGCCACAACCCCGCCGACGACCGGCGAAGTGCGACTCACGTGGACTGTTCAGGCTGGATGGAGATCACGGCGAATGGGTGACATGGGCGCCACGGCGGGCTTTCGCCAGTCCGATGACCCTGCGCGGCCCATCGTCGCGTTCGATTTCGACGGTACTCTGACGGTTCGCGACAGCTTCACCCAGTTCCTGCGCTGGCGGGCGGGCGCAGGCGGCTGGGCGCTTGGACTGGTCAGGATGGGCAAGGCCACGACAGCCTATGCGCGGGATCGGGACCGGGGGGCGATCAAGGCCGCATCAGTGAAGGTCTTCCTGAAAGGCGTGACCCGGACCGCGCTTGAGGCAGACGCCGCCCGGTTCGCCGATGCGAACTGGGACAAATTCATGCGGCCCGACGCGCTCAAGGTCTGGGATGACTGGGGAAGCAGGGGCGCTCATCGCGTGATCGTGACCGCATCGCCCGAGATCACCGTGGCTCCGTTCGCCCGACGACTTGGTGCGGAGGATCTTCTGGGAACCCATCTGACCTTCGACGACCAGGACCGGATCACCGGCGCCTTCTCCAGTCCCAACTGTCGCGGCGAGGAGAAGGTGCGCCGCCTGCACGAGGCCTTTGGTCCCGATCTGAAGCTGGCGGCGGCCTATGGCGATACGTCGGGCGACACCGAAATGCTCGCGATCGCGGAACTGCCGGGCTTCCGCGTGTTCAAGGGACGCCCCGCGCGGATCTAGTGGCCGTTCGCGTCCACATCGAAGACCACGGCCTTGCCGCGCGAAGTCGGGTCCCAGCCGGCTGCGATGGCGGATGCGACGGCGTTCCTGACGCTCTCGATATTGATCCGCTGGCGTTCGAAATTCGGCGTGCCGTTGGCGCGCATCACCATGGGGAACAGGACGATGGCTTCACGCTGGCCCTCGACCAGCTTCAGGGCGATGCCGATGCCGTCCCAATTGTTGCCCGTGGTCCGCTGGGGCTGGCGGCGGACCTCCCATTCATAGTCTTCGCCGTCGACCTGGACGACGCCTTTGAGGTCTCGCGTGTGCTGCATGGGGCGCTGATAGCACAAACGAAAAGGGCGCGCCGAT
The DNA here is from genome assembly GCF_027484365.1 of Brevundimonas sp. GTDB lineage: Bacteria > Pseudomonadota > Alphaproteobacteria > Caulobacterales > Caulobacteraceae > Brevundimonas. The sequence continues at coordinate 109,615 of NZ_JAIXTC010000025.1, forward strand.
CCCGACGCGCCCTTCCCTGTTCAATCGTCGGCGGGTTCGATCAGACGGTCTTGATGCCGTCGGCCTCGGCCTCGGTGCGCTTGTCGTAGACGTGGTCGACGATGCCCCAGGCCTTGGCTTCCTCGGCAGTCATGAAGTGATCGCGGTCCAGGGTGCGCTCGACTTCCTCATAGGTCCGGCCGGTGTGGTGGACGTAGATCTCGTTCAGGCGGCGCTTGGTGGCGATGATATCCTCGGCGTGACGCTCGATGTCCGAAGCCGTGCCCCGGAAGCCGCCCGAGGGCTGGTGCACCATGACGCGGGCGTTCGGCAGGGCGATACGCTGGCCCGCCTCGCCGGCCGTGAGGATCAGCGAGCCGGCCGACGCAGCCATGCCCATGACCACCGTCGAGACCGGCGACTTGATGTATTGCATGGTGTCGTAGATCGCGAGCGCCGAGGTCACCTGGCCGCCGGGGCTGTTGATGTACATGCTGATTTCCTTCTTCGGATTTTCCGATTCCAGGAACAGCAGCTGGGCGCAGATCAGGCTGGCCATCCCGTCCTCGAACGGGCCGGTCAGGAAGATGATCCGCTCGCGCAGCAGGCGGGAGAAGATGTCGAAGGCCCGCTCGCCACGGCTGGACTGCTCCACCACCATGGGAACGAGGTTCGAGGAAATGTAGTCGATCGGGTCGCGCATGGAATCTCGCTGATGCAGGGGCCCGCGACTCAGGTCGATCGCGGTTCCGGTCTCATATTGCGGTCCGGCGCAAGCGATACAAGCGGGCGTGGTCTGGAAACCCGCTCAATCCCTACTGTTCGCCCTGATCCTCATCGTCCTGGCGGGCCATGCCGCCGGCGATCGCGCCGACCTGACGCGAGACCTGCAGAGCGCTCAGCTCTGCGGAATAGAGTTCGCGCAGATAGAGCAGATCCCAGTCACTCATGCCCGGGACGCCGCCCGGGTCGTCAAAAAGGTTCAGGACGGATTCAAAGCTTGAGACGTCAGATTCGGGATCGACCTGGGCCATGCTGACCATGGCGATATAGTCGCCGAGCTGTCTGACATCGACCGTGCCGATGCGGTTCACGTCGACGATGACCATGACCCGAGAGATGGCGTTGATGTCCTGGGTGCGCAGCCGGCTGGCGCCGTCAATGGCGCGCCGCTGCGGCTCCTGGCCTGGAATTCGAACGGTCAGTTCGCCGGTTCGGGCATCGAGCGGCAGGGTGAGCATCCACCAGCGCACAGGGGCGTCGGAGGTGCGGAAGGCATTCAGGGCGCGGTAGGTCAGCGAAGTCCCTGCGATCCCCGTAATGTAGGCCCTCGGTCGGGCCTCGATGAGACTGCTGGCCATGGCCGCCCCGTCGTCGGTGCCGACGATGATCACATTGGCCTTGCAACCGGGCTCGCCGGCCTGCAGGCCAAGTTCGATCACCCGGTCGACGATACGGTCGACCAGGGCCTGCGCCACCTCCCGCTGCATGTTCACGACGCCCGGACAGATCGCGTCGGTCGTGCGCCAGCGGGCAATGCCGCGCCGGGGCGGCATGACCAGAATTTCATTGGTGAAGGCGCGAGCGGCTTCATAGGCCGTGCGCCGCTGCCCCTGGACCTCAATCGTCGGCAATGCCGTTGAAGAGTCCTGCCCCTGCGCCTGCGGGGTCCCGGCCCCCGCAAGCATCAGAGCGATCGAGAGAGCCGATACCAGCACGCGAAACCTCACTACCTATACGCGCAGAGACGCTACCGATCCGCCGGTCGCGCGTGCAAGGATTACTCCTCGTCTTCTTCCTTGAGCAGCTCTTCCTTGGTGATCGGCGTATCGGTCACCGTGGCCTGATCGAAGATCAGGTCGACGACCTTCTCCTCATAGATCGGGGCACGCATCTGGGCGGCGGCGTTCGGGTTCTGGCGGTAGAAGTCCAGCACCATACGCTCCTGGCCCGGATAGTTGCGGGCCTCTGCCATGATCGCCTGGTTCAGTTCCTGATCCGTCACGCCGACGTTATTGGTCCGGCCGATTTCAGCGAGCACCAGGCCCAGGCGGACGCGGCGCTCGGCGATCTTGCGGTACTCTTCCTTGAGCGTCTTCTCGGACTTCTTGGCGTCTTCCGTCGTCAGGTTGCCGGCTTCCTTGTCGGCCTCAACCTGTTTCCATATGCCGTCGAACTCGGCCTCGACCATCTTTGGCGGCAGGTCGAAGCTGTGGGCCGTATCCAGCTGGTCCAGCAGGGCGCGCTTCTGCTTGAAGCGGGCGGCGCCGGCATACTGCTGGTTCAGGTTCTGACGCAGCAGGTCCTTCAGCTTGTCCAGGGACTCGAGACCAATGCGCTTGGCGAACTCATCGTCGACGACGCTTTCAGCCTCGGCCTTGATGGCCTTCACCTTGATGTCGAAGGTCGCCAGTTTACCGGCCAGATTGGCGGCCTGGTAGTTCTCGGGGAAGGTGACCTCGATGGTCTTCTCTTCGCCAACCTTGGCGCCCTTGAGCTGCTCCTCGAAGCCGGGAATGAAGCGGTTCGAGCCGATGACCAGGTCGGCGTCTTCGGCGGTGCCGCCGTCGAAGGCGACGCCGTCCAGCTTGCCGAGGTAGTCGATCGTGACCTGGTCGCCGTCGGCGGCCTTCACGGCCTTACCCTTCTTGTCCTCATAGGACTTGGCCTGACCGGCAAGTTCCTTCAGGGCCTCGTCGAGGTCCTCGTCCGACGCTTCATACACCGGACGGTCCAGCTTCAGGGTCTTGGGGTCGACCGGGGTGAAGTCCGGCATGACTTCCAGGGCCATCTCGAACGCCAGATCGTCGGAACCGGCCAGGACCTTTTCCATGTCCGAGGTCAGCTTCATGTCGGCCGGGGCGGCCGGACGCACCTTGATCTCGTCCAGGGCGGCCTGGCTCGACTGATTGATCGCGTCGTTGACGATCTCGCCCATCATGTCGCGGCCGAAGGTTTTCTTGACGTGCGAGGCGGGCACCTTGCCGGGACGGAAGCCCTTCAGCTTCATCTTCGGGGCCATCTCGGCCAGTTTGGCGTCCAGCTTTGCGTTCAGTTCGGCGACCGGCACAGTCACGGTGATGACGCGGCTCAGGCCTTCGGTGGTGTTTTGGACGACTTGCATGGGACGTATCTGACGCTCTGGGGCGGCGCCGGAAGGTCGGCGCACGCGAAGATGGGAAATGCAGAAAGGGCCGCCCCTTCCGGAGCGGCGCCTCGAAGCCCGCCCTTATGTCGAGATGGGCTCCAAAGGTCAACGCGGAGGCTGTTTGACCGGACGCACAGGCTCGCTATGTCGGAGGAATGACCCAGTCCGCCTCCCAGGCCCCCTCCCCCGTCGGCGTGTTCGTGACGCCGGTGACCCCGTTGCAGCAGAACTGCACCACTGTCTGGTGCACTGCTACCCTCAAGGCGGCCGTGATCGATCCGGGCGGTTCGGTGGACCAGATCATCGCCGAGGTGGCGCGCCGCGGCCTGACCCTCGACCAGATCTGGATCACCCACGGTCATCTCGATCATGCCGCGGGTGCGGCGGAGATGGCGGAGAAGTCGGGGGCGCCGATCATCGGCCCGCACCCGGAAGATCAGTTCTGGATCGCGGATCTGCCCGAGCACGGCCAGCGCTGGGGCATTCCCGACGCCCGCACCTTCGTCCCGACGCGCTGGCTGGACGACGGCGATGCCGTGACCTTGGGCGAGACGACCTGGGAGGTGGCGCACTGCCCCGGGCACACGCCCGGCCATGTGATCTTCTTCAACCGGGCCTCCCGCTTCGCCCAGGTCGGCGACGTCCTGTTCAAGGGGTCGGTGGGGCGCACGGATTTCCCGCGCAGCGACCCGTCCGCCCTGATCCGCTCGATCGTGACCAGGCTCTGGCCTCTCGGAGACGACGTGACCTTCGTCCCGGGGCACGGTCCGATCTCGACCTTCGGGGAGGAGCGCCGGACCAATCCCTATGTGTCTGATGCCGCGGTGGCCCGGACGCCGCTGGTCAGGCCGGCGTCAGGACCGGCCTGACGCCTCAGCGGCGCAGCAGGAGGCCGATCAGGACGCCGACTCCCAGCGCAAGGACCGTGGCCTTCATCGGCCTTTCCTCGATCCGCGACCTGATCAGGGCCGCCTGTTCACGCGCCCGGTCACGACCGGTCTGGAGATCGGATCGGAGCGCCTGACGAACACCCGCGTCGCGGGCGAAGGTGCGACCCTCTGCTTCGGCCATCCAGCGGTCGCCGGCGCGGTCCAGGCGGGCTCGCTGCCGGTCGCTCTCGTCGACAATGTCCTCGGGGCTGAGGGCGGCGGGATTGATGTCCGTCATCGGAAACTCCTCGGGTTTTGTGATCCGGATGAGTGAACCCGGGCGGCCCGTGACAGTTCCGGTCTGTGACACCCGTCCACACAGGAAAGCCAGCCCCATGACCGACCCCACGCCGCAGCCCGAAATCACCCCGCCGATGACACCGTCGCCGCAACCTGAAATCGATCCCGCAGGCACGCCCGACGAGGTGCCGCCCCAGCCCGGCGACACTGATGGAGAGGTCGACAGACCAGGCGCTGACTGATTCGCACACTGTTGAAATCCCGGTTGTTCGGAACCGCCACCGGCCTTCGGGGTTTCCCTCTGCAACCGCCAGCATAAAGTCGAAAGGGAGCCTCGCATGGCCCAAGGTCAGCCCAACCGTCCCTCCGGAGTTTCCAAACGGGGCTTCGCCTCGATGGACCCGGAGCGACAGCGGGAGATCGCGCGCAAGGGCGGCGCCAGCGTCCCCAGCGAAAAGCGCAGCTTCTCCCAGGACCGCAGTCTGGCCGCCCAGGCCGGCCGGAAGGGCGGCGAAGCCTCGCACGGTTCGCGTCGCCCCGACGAGGACACCGAGGCTGAAGGCCAGGCCGAATAGCGTCCGGGCCGGGACAACGATGAGGGCGGCCGGTGCGAACCGGCCGCCCTTTTTGTTGGCCGACCGACCTGTCGGCAGTCCGACGCCCCTCTCAGGTTCGTCCGTCCGTCCGGACAAAAAACACCCTGACGAAACGGACGAAACGGACGAAAATTCGGCTCGCCCTCTCCACGAAACGAGAGGCAGTAGCTTACACCCGCGCCGGACGAGGGCGCATCCGGACCGCGTCTATGCCCGCCACAGCTGGCCAGATCGCGATTTCGATGTCGCAAGAAAAATTATCTTCGACGCGATCCGGCGCACTGACGGAATGCCGGGCCCTGCGGATCAGTGTCAGGCCGCGAGCAGAACCAGGGCCACCGATGGATCAGGACTCTGCTCGAAAGACACCACCCGCCAGCCCGCGGCCTCGGCCATCGCCGTCACGGAGCCCCGCGTGAACTTGCGCGAGCTCTCGGTATGGATGGTATCGCCCGCCGCAAACGCGATCACCACTCCGCCGATCCGGACCTCCATGTCGCGTGTGGCGCGCAGGTGCATCTCCATACGGGACCGCTCCACGTTCCAGATCGCCAGGTGTTCGAAGGCGTCGAGGTCGAAGTCGGCGCCCAGGTCCCGGTTCGCCCTGACCAGAAGGTTCCTGTTGAACGCCGCCGTCACGCCCTGGGCATCGTCATAGGCGGCGACCAGCACGGCCGGATCCTTGACCAGGTCGACGCCGAGGATGAACAGAGAGGACGGCCCCAGTCGGTCCCGGGCATTGGCCAGGAAGGCCACGGCCTGATCCGGCTCCAGATTGCCGATCGTCGAACCCGGGAAGAAGCCGATCCGACGGCCGCGCCCCAGTTCCGGCAGGGGCGCCAGATTGAGGAAGTCGCCGACCATCGGGGCCACCTCGAGGTGCGGATACGCCTCCGCGATGGCCGCCGCGGCGGCGTTGAGAGCGTCGGGGCTGATGTCGATCGGGACATAGGCCTGCAGGGTCGGAGCCGAGTCCAGCAGGATGCGCGTCTTCTCGCTGGCGCCGGACCCGAATTCGACCAGGACGGCGTCGTCGCCGAAATGTTCGGTCAATCCGGGAGCCATGACCCGCAGCAGGCCGGCCTCCTGCCGCGTCGGATAGTATTCGGGCAGGCGGGTGATGTCCTCGAACAGGTCCGACCCCGCGGCGTCATAGAACCATTTGGGCGACACCGACTTCTCCGGTCGCGACAGGCCGGCGACCAGTTCGGCACGGAACCGCGCGGTCTCCAGATCCTCGATCCGCACCCGCTCTCCCGCCGGAGCGTCGGAGGCCAGCCGCAGCCCCATGAAGGCCCAGCGCTGATGCGGATAAAAGAAGTTTCGATAGGTAGCGCGGGCGTGGCCGGCCGGCGTGGCGAATGAGCCCCCGCGCAGAACCCGTTGGTTCGCCATGAATTTCCCGTTGTACTCCGACGCCGTTCCCTCGGTCGGCCTGAAGCCGGGATAGGGGGAATAGGCGCTGGCGGTGTGCTGCCAGACCTCATTGAACAGGTTGGAGAAGACGTCCGGGGCCGTTGCGACCGCGCTCTCCCATTCGGCCTCAGTCGGCAGCCGCTTGCCGGCCCAGTGGGCGTAGGCATCAGCCTCATAGGCGCTGATGTGACGCACCGGGACGTCCGGATCGACCGGCGCCCGCCCGCCGAGTCCCAGAACCGTCCATTCGTCGTCGTCCTGCCGCCAGTAGAGCGGCGCCGCCCAACCCTCGGCCTTCACCACAGCCCAGCCGTCCGCCAGCCAGAGCTCGGGCCTGCGGTATCCGCCGTCCGCCATGAACGCCAGCCACTGACCGTTGGTGACAAGGTCGTGGTCCAGCAGGAAGGGCTCCAGCCAGACCCGATGGCGCGGCCCCTCGTTGTCGAAGGCGAAGCCCGCGCCGTCGTGGCCGATGTCGACGAGACCGCCCTCGAACCGGGTCTGACCGCCCCGCCCCGGCTGCAATGGCCCGCCCGGGCGCGGCTCGACAGCATAGGCCGCCGGATCCAGCGGCGAGCGCGACATCAGGTTCAGCAGGTCCATCAGGAAGAGCTCCTGATGCTGCTGGTCGTGCTGCAGACCGAGGACAAACAGATAGGCGGCCAGCGGATCGTCAAAGCCGCGCGCAATGCGTTCGGCCATCCGCCGGTCGATCTCGGCGCGATAGGCCAGGACCTCGTCCAGCGACGGGCGCGTCATCAGGCCGCGCTCGGGCCGTTCCACCCGCCGCCCGAGGCTCTCGTAATAGGAGTTGAACAGCTGCTGCAGACGCGAATCGACGGGTTCGTATCCCGGCTGGGTCGCCAGGATCATCGCCTCGAAGAACCAGCTGGTGTGGGCCAGATGCCATTTGCCCGGACTGGCGTCGGGCATCGACTGCGCCGCCAGATCCTCGGCCGAAAGCGTCGCCGCCAGGGCGGGCATGGTCGCGCGGATGGAGCGATAACGCCCCAGATCATCCGCCCCGGGCGAGGCGGCTCGCGCAGTTGCTTTCATCAGACAGGCTCCAGCGGCGCAAGACGGCCCCCCTTGGGTCGTTCGCGTCGGGCTAACACATCGGTTCCGGTTTCGTTGCCTTCAAGAAGAGGTTACACGCCCGGCCGCGCGCATGCTGACAGCGTGGTGGCAGCAGACGACGTTGAACCCTGCCCCGAACCGCAAGGTCGGTCGAGCGCGCAGCGGCCGCACGCGCCATACCGCGACCGCCACGACGGATGAGGACGATGACGACGGCGCTCCACCAATACCATGCCCGGATGCTGAGGGGGCTGGATCACATCGACCGGCATCTGGAGGGCGATCTGGACCTGGAGGCGATGAGCGGCGTCGCGGCGTTTTCCAAATTCCATTTCCACCGGCACTTCAAGGCCACCTTCGGGGTGTCCCCGCACCAATATGTCCAGTTGGCCCGCATGCGGCAGGCCTCGAAACGGCTGGCCGATGGCCAGGGGCGGAGCATCACCGACATCGCCCTGGACGCCCGCTACGAGACGCCCGACGCCTTCGCCCGCGCCTTTCGGCAGACGTTCGCGCAGTCGCCGTCGCGTTTCCGGAAATCTCCCGACTGGGAGCCGTGGCTTGCGGCCTTCGGGCCGCTCAACTCAGCCAGGAGCAGGATCATGCAGCCGACTTTCACACCCGATCAGGTGACCATCCGCGATGGTGGCGCCGACCCGCGTGGCGATGTTCGAACATCGGGGCAATCCCGAGACCCTCGACGTCACCATCCAGAAATTCATCGCCTGGCGCAAAGCCGCCGGGATGTCGCCCAAGACCCATCCGGTCTTCAATATCTGGCACACTGAGCGGCGGCCGACGAACCCCGCCGACTATCGCATGGAGCTCTGCGTCGGCATCGATGCGGACCAATTTATCGATCCCGCCGACGAGACGGTCAGGGAAGGCGAGATTCCGGGCGGTCGCTGCGCTGTGCTCCGCGTGACCGGCGACACCCACAACCTGGAGCCCGCCGCCCTCTATCTTTACCGAGACTGGCTGCCGCCCAGCGGCGAGGAGATGCGCGACTTCCCCATCTACTGCCAGCGCTTCTTTCTGGACGAACCCGAACTGGGCACGGCGGCGGAACTGCACCTGCCGTTGAAGTAGGACAGCTTCCGCCCCCGCAGGTCACGGGGGCAGAGGCCCCCACTCAGCGAACCGGCCGGCCCCCGTGCTTGGCATACTCCAGCCGGGCAATGGCGCGATTGTGGACCTCGTCCGGACCGTCCGCGAGGCGAAGAGTTCGGACGGCTGCATACATCTCGGCCAGA